>CAVXGW010000011.1:0-18140 GCA_963761505.1 uncultured Thermoleophilaceae bacterium | reverse complement strand
GACGAAGAGCTGCAGCCGATCGAGGAGGGCGAGCCGGACCGGATCATGTCGGAGGAGGAGCGCGACGCGCAGGCCCGCACGGCTTCGGAGGACGAGGACGAGAGTTCCTCAGAGCCCTCCGAAGAGCAGGAGGAAGCGGCAGCTCCCGCCTAGCGCATGGCTTCTCAGAAGGACGTAAAGAACCGCATCGGGAGCGTGAAGAACATCGCGAAGATCACCCGCGCGATGGAGATGGTCGCCGCCGCCAGGCTGCGCCGCGCCGAGCAGCGCATCGAGGCGCTGCGGCCCTACGCCCGAGCGGTTCGCAGGATGACGCGCCGCACGGTGGAGGCCGCGGAGAACATCCCCAACCTCCCGCTCCTCGAGGAGCACGACAGCGAGAACAAGGTCGGCCTATTGCTCATCACCGGCGACCGCGGTCTGGCGGGCGCCTTCAACTCGCAGATCCTGCGCGCGGGCAACAATCGCGCGAAGGAGCTCGAGGCCGAGGGCAAGGAGGTGCTCTGGTACGCCTCCGGGCGCCGCGGCGTATCGTCGCTGCAGTTTCGCGGCCGCGACATGTCGGGCTCGTGGCAGGGCTTCACCGACCGCCCCGCGTTCTCCAACGCGCGCGACATCGCCTCCGAGGTGGCCACGCAGTACATCGACGGCGGCGTCGACCGCGTCGAGATCATCTTCAACGGCTACGTCTCCCCGCTCACCCAGATCGTGCGCACCGACGTGCTGCTCCCGCTTCAGGACATGGCGCAGCTAGTGGCCGAGGCGGAGGCCGAGGACGCGGAGGGATCCGACGACGAGGTCGACCCGAGCGAGGAGTCCGGCGAGATCAAGGGAGAATGGCTCTACGAGCCCGACCCGGAGCAGATCCTCGCCCGGCTCATCCCCGACTTCATCGAGATCACCATCTTCCGGGCGCTGCTGGAGTCAACGGCGTCGGAGCACGGCGCGCGCATGACCGCCATGCGAAACGCGCAGGAGAACGCCACAGACATGATCGAGGACCTCACCCTCGAGATGAACAGAGTGCGCCAGGCGGAGATCACCCAGGAGATCATGGAAGTGGTCGCCGGCGCTGAAGGCTTGAGCTAAGGAGATAAATGGAAGCAGCGACGAAGACAGACCAAAAAGTCGGCAGGGTCGAGGAGATCACCGGCGTGGTGATGGAGGCGGTGTTCGAGCAGGACCACCTGCCCGAGATCTACAACGCGCTGGAGACCGAGATCCCGGCCGCCGAGGAGGGTGGCGAGCCCACCAAGCTGGTGGTCGAGGTGCAGCAGCACCTGGGCGACGACCGCGTGCGCTGCGTGGCCATGGACGCCACCGACGGCCTGCGCCGTGGCGCCGAGATCCGCGATACCGGCGGGCCGATCAGCGTTGCCCGTGGGCAAGGGCACGCTGGGACGCATCTTCAACCTGCTGGGCGACCCGATCGACAACGCGGGTGACGTCGAGTTCGAGGAACGCTGGCCGATCCACCGCGACGCACCGGACGTGGGGGACCTGACGCCCACCAACGAGATCTTCGAGACCGGCATCAAGGTCGTGGACCTCCTGGCTCCCTACGCCAAGGGCGGCAAGGTCGGCCTGTTCGGCGGCGCCGGCGTGGGCAAGACCGTGCTGATCCAGGAGCTGATCAACAACCTCGCCCAGGAGCACGGCGGCCTGTCGGCCTTCTGCGGCGTGGGCGAGCGCTCGCGTGAGGGCAACGACCTCTGGCTGGAGATGACCGAGTCCGGCGTGATCGACAAGACCATGCTCGTGTTCGGCCAGATGAACGAGCCGCCCGGCGCGCGCATGCGCGTCGCGCTGTCCGGCCTCACCATGGCGGAGTACTTCCGCGACCAGGAGGGGCAGGACGTGCTCCTCTTCATCGACAACATCTTCCGCTTCGTGCAGGCGGGCTCGGAGGTGTCGGCGCTGCTCGGCCGCATGCCGTCGCAGGTGGGCTACCAGCCCACGCTCGAGACCGAGATGGGCCAGCTACAGGAGCGGATCACCTCCACCCGCAAGGGCTCGGTCACCTCGATCCAGGCCATCTACGTGCCGGCGGACGACCTCACGGACCCGGCGCCGGCCTCGGTGTTCGCACACCTCAACGCAACCACCACGCTGTCGCGGTCGATCTCCGAGAAGGGCATCTACCCGGCTGTCGACCCGCTCGACTCCACGTCCACGATCCTCAAGCCCGACATCGTGGGCGAGGAGCACTACCGGGTCGCCACCCAGGTCCAGGAGATCCTCCAGCGCTACAAGGAGCTGCAGGACATCATCGCCATCCTCGGCATCGACGAGCTGTCGGACGAGGACAAGCAGGTGGTGCAGCGCGCACGCAAGGTGGAGCGCTTCCTGTCCCAGCCGTTCTTCGTGGCCGAGGCGTTCACCGGCACCGAGGGCCGGTACGTGTCCGTGGAGGACACCGTGCGCTCGTTCAAGGAGATCGTGGAGGGCGAGCACGACGACCTGCCCGAGCGCGCCTTCTACATGAAGGGCTCGATCGACGAGGTGCTCGAGGGCGAGAAGAAGTCCGGCCGCAAGGAGGAGAAGAAGGACGAGGAGCCCGAGGCTGAAGCCGAGGGCGACTCCGAATCCAACTCCGACTCGGGCGACGGGGACGACGGCGAGGGCTGATGGCCCGCAACACGTTCCCCGTCGAGGTCCTGACCCCTGAGGGCCAGGTGTTCGAGGGCGAGGTCGAGATGGTCTCGACTCGCACGTCCGTCGGCTCGATCGGCGTGCTGGCCAACCACGCGCCGCTGATGGCGATGCTGGAGCCGACCGAGCTGAGGCTGTACGAGTCGGGGTCCGAGCAGGCGCCAGGGGGCGATGCGATCACGTTCGCCCAGGGGGAGGGCTACCTGCAGGTGGTAGACAACTCGGCGCTGCTGATCGTGGAGGATGCGATCAAGCCGGAGGACCTGGACCGCTCCGCCCTGGAGTCGCGCCTCAAGGAGGCCGAGGAGGGCCTGCGCAACGCCGAGGAGGACTCCGAGGAAGCGGCGCGGCACCGGCGCGACATCGCCCGCGCCGAGGCGTTCCTGGCGATCGAGGGATAGAGAGCCTCAAAGGGGGGCAAACATGCCCCCCTTTGCAACCCCCCGAACGGCGGGCTTCGCCCGCCTATAGACCCTGGGCCGCTAGGGTCGGACACATGAACCTAGGACGACTGGCGAAGCGGGCTCAGCGGCTGATCGACAAGCGCGGCGGCACCGGAGCGCTGAAGGAAGACGCGCAGGAGCTGAGCGAGATCGTGAAGGGCAAGGGGAGCACTGGCGACAAGGCGAAGGCCGCCGCCACCGCGCTCAAGGACCCGGGTGCGCCGGGCCAGGAGGCGCCGCGCCGGCCTCCTCCGAAGAAGCCGGCGCAGTAAAGCGCTAAGCGGCCTCGCGCAGCGCGGCCAGCTCTTCGCGGTCGGCCAGGCGGCGCAGCGCCCGGTCCTCGATCTGGCGCACGTTCTCGGCGGACATCCCGAGCTGGCGGCCGGTCTCGCGCAGGGCCACGGGCTCGGCCCGGCCGATCCCGAAGCGCAGCCTGAGCACGTCGCGCTCCTGATCCGGGAGATCGCTCACGGCTCGCATGACGGTGCGGTCGTGCTCGTTGACCTCGGCCTCCTCGGCCGGCCCGACGGAGTCGTCCGCGATCAGCGCGCCGAGCGAGGTGTCCTCGTCCGCGCCCACGCCCTTGTCGAGGCTCGTGGGCCCCTGGTCGGCGGCGCGGATGTCATGGATCTCCTCGGCGGTCAGGCCGAGGGCGTCCGAGAGCTCCTCGTCGGTCGGGTCGCGCAGCAGCGTGGCGCCCAGCTCGCGCTCCTTGTCGCGGATCTTGCGCGCCTGGGCGGCGATGTGGACCGGCAGGCGGACCGTGCGGCTCGAGTTCGCGAGCCCCCGGCCGATCGCCTGGCGCACCCACAGCGTTCCGTAGGTGGAGAACTTGAAGCCCTTGCGCCAGTCGAACTTCTCGACCGCGCGGATGAGCCCGAGCATGCCCTCCTGGATCAGGTCGCCGAGCGGCAGGCCCTGGCCCTGGTACTTGCGAGCGATAGAGATCACGAGCCGCAGGTTCGCGTTGATCATGCGCTCCTTGGCGGCGAGATCGCCCTTCTCGATGCGCTTGGCGAGCTCGATCTCCTCCGCGGCCGTGAGCAGGGGATGCCGGGCCGCCTCGTTGAAGAACAGCTGGATTGAATCGGTGGTTACTTCTGGCGTCTGTGTCACGGCTGTTATTATAGCTAATCTTTCGTAAGTTGTGGTACGGCGCGGCACGCATGGCGCGGATCGGGGCGTGCGCCGTCGTCAAAACGGCCAAGGCGTACTACGCGGGGCCGTTCGGTTGGGATCACCGCGATCCCAGCCTGGATCCGGATGGTGGCGGGCACCCGCTGCCCACACCGGCGGGCGCGGCAGGATAGCGCTTCTGGGCCGGGAGAGGGGCCGGGCTTGGCTTTAGCCTCTGAGATCCATGGGCGCGCACCACGATCATGGCCACGCGATCTCCGCACAGGCGGCGCCGCGGTGGCTGTGGGTCGCGCTCTGGATCAACCTCGGCTTCATGGCGGTCGAGATCGCGGCGGGCCTGATCGCGAACTCGGTGGCGCTGATCTCCGACGCCGCCCACCTGCTCACCGACGCGGGCGCGATCGCCCTGGCTCTGGCGGCGGTCAAGCTCGCGGAGCGCCCGCCCGACGGGCGCTTCACCTTCGGCCTGCGGCGCAGCGAGATCCTGAGCGCGCAGATCAACGGCGCCGCGCTGCTCGTGCTGGCCGGCGTGATCGGCTTCGAGGCCGTGCGCCGAATCGGAGATCCCGTCGATGTGGACGGCGGGTTCGTGATCGTGGTCGGCCTCGCCGGGGCCGTGGCGAACGGCGCCGCGGCGATGGCGCTGGCGCGCGCCAACCGCAAGAGCCTGAACGTGGAGGGCGCGTTCCTGCACAACCTGGCGGATCTCTTCTCCTCGCTGGCGGCGGCCGCCGCGGGCGTTGTGATCGTGGCCACCGGCTTCGACGAGGCGGACGCGATCGCGGCGCTGAGCGTGTGCCTGCTCATGCTGTGGGGCGGGTTCGGGCTGCTGCGCGATTCGGGCAGGGTGCTGCTGGAGGGCGCGCCGAAGGGGATGGACGCGCGCGAGATCGGCGCGGCGATGGCGGCCCACCCGGGCGTCGAGGAGGTGCACGACCTGCACATCTGGGAGGTCACGTCCGGATTCACGGCGCTGTCCGCCCACGTGATGGTCCCTCCGGGAGACGACTGTCACTCGCGCCGCCGCGAGCTGGCCCAGATGCTTGTCGACCGCTTCGGCATCGAGCACGCCACGCTCCAGGTCGAGCACGAGCGCGAGCCGCGCCTGCTGGAGATCGAGCGCCTGGACCGGCCGATCCGCGGCGACTGATGGCGCGCGTCCTGCTGGTGCCGCACGCACCGACGACCGGGCTCGCGCACGTGGGCGCGTGCATGGAGGTCGGCCGGCGGCTGCGCGAGCGCGGGCACGAGGTGGAGATGGCCTACGGCGGCTCGCGGCCGGAGGTGGTCGACGCCGAGGGCTTCCCCCGGCATCCGGTCCCGGAGGTCGCCGCCGAGCGCGAGTGGAGCCCGGCCGGGTGGTACGCCTCCGAGCAGGAGCTGCGCTCGCACGTGGAGGCTCACACCGCGGTGATCGACCGGGTGCGGCCGGACGTGGTGGTCACCAGCTCCGGAGTGGCGGGCCGGCTGGCCTGTGAGAGCGCGGGGGTGCCGCGGCTGTACCTGATGCACTATCTGCAGACGACGCCGTTCGGTCGCCGCGCGATCGTCTGGGGAGACCGCCTTCGCGACGCACGCCACCCGCGCCGCGCGGCTCGGGTGCTGCGAGCGCGTGCACGCCGGGCGCGGCGCACGCCCTCCGGGCCCAGGACGACGGACGTGGTGGCAGCCGTCCGGCCGGCGCTCGGGCTGCCCCCGACCGGTCCCGGGGACTTCAGCGGCGCTCGCGACACGATCGTCGCCATCACCAGCGCGCCGTTCATCGACCCCGCCGACGGCCTGCCGGCGCACTGGCGCTACGTCGGCCCGCTGGCATGGTCGGCGCCCGACGCGGCCCCCCGGGCGCCGGCCGGCCGCCGCGAGCGCCCTCTGGTCTATGTGACCCAGGGCTCGACCGGGGACCCCGATCTGCTCAGGCGCGCGGTCGCCGAGCTGTCGCGGGAGGACCTCGATCTGCTGGTGGCCACGGGCGGGCTGTGCGAGCCGGAGGAGCTCGCGCGGTTGGGCCCGCGCGTGCAGGCGGCCGCGCTGCTGCCGGGGCGCGCCTCCATGGAGGCCGCCGACGTGGCCGTGGTCCATGGCGGTCACCTGACCTTCTGCGAGGCGCTGTCGACGGGCACGCCGATGGTGGTGCTGCCCCACCGGGTCGACCAGATGGCCCGTGTGAACCGTGCCGAGCGCCTGGGAGTGGGGTTGGCCGTGTGGCCGCCCCCGCGGCGGGAGGGAGGGGTGCGGTCGGCCGTCCGCCGGGTGCTGGCCGAGCCGGCGCATGCGCGCAGGAGCGCTGCGGTCGCCCGCCGGCTCGCGGGCTGGGATGGGGCGCACAACGCGGCCGGGCTGGCCGAGCAGCTCGCCGGCGCGGCTACCCGGGAACCTGGGCCCGCTCGGGCACCAGGATCCCCTCTCCCACCAGCGACCGGCCGGTAGTGAGCACGTCGGCCTCGAGACGCGAGCGTTCGATCCCGGCGTAGCGCTCGGCCAGCCGCGCCACCGCCTCGGAGGGGGTGTGGCCGTCCAGCTCCTGCAGCATCGTGGCCGCGGTGGCGTTGAGGCGTACCACGCGGCCGCTGTCCGCCTGGCGGACGAAGTGCTCGTGGGGGCCGCCACCGATGCGGGCGGTGCCCATGCGGTAGCGCCGGCTCAGCGCCAGCTCGCGGACGTGATCGCGGGCACGCGCGAGGTTCTCGGCCGGGTCGCCCGTGTCGTCGCGGGGCTGCGACCGTTCCGGCACGGGGTCGGCGGCGTGGGACGCGGAGCTGGTGCCGGATTCGCCCACCGCGACCTCGTCGTTCAGGTAGGGCACCACGCTCGCCCCGGCCAGGTCGCCCGACTTCTTCAGCGAGCGTGCCCAGCGCGAGACCTCCGGGTCGCGCCAGTTCGCGACGATCCGGCGCCAACACTCGGCCAGGCCCTCCTCGGCCGCGTTCCCGTACCGGAAGGGGTGCAGGGAGTCGGTGAGCACGGCGCCGCCCGGGCGCACGAGCATGGCCACGGGCGCGGCGTGGTCGTGGATGGCCAGCACGCCCGCGTTGCCGGGCTGCAGCACCACCCGCATGCCGTTCCCGTGCGACTTGGTGAACCTGCGGATGGTGCGGCGCAGGCGGTCCCGGTTGACCATCCACTGTCCGTCGCGCGCGGCCGCCCCGAGCTCGACCACCGGCGTGCAGCGCAGGGACCTGATGCCGAGCGTCCACATCTGCTCGAGCATCTCCTCGAACGACCCCTCGTTCTCGGGCGTGACCACGTGCACCACCTGCACGCGCACGCCGCGATCGAGCAGTCGCGCTGCTGCCTCCACGGCCCGCCGCCAGCTACCCGGCACGCCGCGGGACGCGTCGTGGAGGGCCGGGGTGGCGCCGTCGATCGAGATGTGCACCCCCACGCCGGGCACCCGCGCAAGGCGGTCGGCCACCTCGTCGTCCACGAACCAGCCGTTGGTGTTCAGGGTCAGGCCCACGTCACGGTGGGCCATCGACTCCAGCAGCTCGAGCACCAGCTCGCGGCGCAGGAACGGCTCGCCGCCGGTGAGCACGAGCTCGATCACCCCGAGGTCCGCCGCCTCCGAGGCGATCCGGTGCCACGCCTCGTCGGGCAGGTCCGGCGTGCGCAGCAGAGTGTGGCGCGGGGAGTCGGTGTAGCAGAACCCGCAGCGCAGGTTGCAGGCGTGCGTCAGCTCCAGCTTCGCCCCAACCGGCCGCTCAGGCGGCCGCGAGCGGTCGTGGCTGGAGCGCCACCCCACCCGGCGGGCGATGCGGCGCAGCGTGAAGCTCTCGTCTATCAGGCGTGGCAGGCGGCGGCCCTCAGTCTTGGTCCGGCGGCGCGGAGCCGTCCGCCGCGGTAACGACCGGGCCGTGGCCGGTGGCGATCTCGTCCACGCGCGGTGGGTCGTACTGCTCGCCGCCCTCGCCGACGTGCCTCTCCTCGCTCATCGCTCCTCCTCGGTCGGGGTCCATTCCGGCCCCGTCGGGATGTCGCTGGTGCTGTCGCCCGTCCCGGACTCGCCGGCGGCCGTGACGGCCGGCCCGTCGGGCGTGGGGATCCGGTCCACGCGCGGCGGGTCGTACTGCTCCTCGCCGCTGGTGCGCTTCTCGTCGCTCATGGCTGGCCTCCTCAGTCCTTGGCGGGCGGGTCGCTCGGGCGCCATTCCGGTCCGAAATCGTCCTGCGGCGGGGAGTCGCCGGCGGCCGTGACGGCCGGGCCGTCGCCGGTGGGGATCTCTTCCACGTGCGGCGGGTCGTACTGCTCCTCGCCGCCGGTAGCCCGCTGCTCGTCGCTCATCGCCCCTCCTGGTGTCGGATGGGGCGATCCTAATCCGCCGACAGGCTAGGGGAGCGCTAGGGGAGCGGCAAAGGCGAAGCGTCGCTAGCTGTAAGCGTCCCAGCGCTGCAGCGACGGCAGCGGGTCGAACGGCCTGCCGCCCTCGTACCAGCCCGGGGCCGACCACATCTCGAAGTGCAGGTGGCAGCCGCTGGCGCGGCCGGTCTGACCCACCTCGCCGATCTTCTGGCCGGTGAACACCCGCTGGCCGGTGCTCACGAGCGGGGTCTTGCGCAGGTGCATGTAGGCGTAGTCGATGCCCGTGCCCGCGCCGTCGATGACCACGTAGTTGCCGGCGCGCCCGTGGTAGCCCGCGTACTGGACCTTGCCGCCACGGGCCGCCGCGAGCCGCGTGCCGCAGCGGGCGAAGTTGTCCTGGCCCTGGTGGCCGCGGCCGCCGCCGAAGTTGTTGGTCTCGGACTGGCCGAGATCGTGGGGGCCGCGGATCGGGAACAGGTGGTCGTACATCGCGAAGGTCGCGCCCGTCTGGGAGGCCATGGCCACGCCTGCGATGCGGAACGAGTACGCGCCGCTGGGCGCGGGGCGGCGGCCGACCTGGCCGTTCCAGGTGGCGGTGTTGCGGCCGCTGGTGGCCGCGTGCTCGAACGAGGTGATCACCGTGCCGTCGGAGGGGCGGACGACCTCGATCTTCGTCGGGCCGGCCGAGCGGGCGTCGAAGCTCACGCTGGGCTTGCGCCTGCCGCCGAAGTAGAACCCCGACCCGGGCGCAACATCGATCGCCGGAGCGCGGGAGACGCGGTAGGAGCGGTGCGTCGTGACCTCCCGGCCGAGCTTGTCGACCAGGAGGATTCGCCCGCTGCGCGCCTTGGAGGGCACGATCACGTCGAGCCGGGTGGAGCGGGGCCGGCGCGCGCGCACCGAGGCGTTGTCACGACGGGTACGGCGCCCGAGGAAGACGACCTTGGCGGCCTGATCGAGGCCGCTGCCCGTGATCCGCACGGTGCCGCCGCGGACCAGCCGGGTGGAGGAGGCGCAGGCCAGCTCGGCCGACGGCTTGCACTTCACGCCGCGCAGCACCGGCTGTCCGGGCACGTCGGCGCCTCCGCTGCCGGTGGCAGCGGATCCGGCGCCCGGCACGGCGAGCATGGTGAGAACGGCTATGGCTGTGGCGCGCGCAGGCGCGTGCGTCAAGACCTTGATACCCCGTTTGTTCGCGCCTCCGGGGTTAGCTGACGGGCTCGCGCTGTGCGCTACGGCCGCTCGCGGCCGACTCGCCCCAACTTTCGGTTCCCCCGTACCGCGTACGCGGACGTACACGGATTCGGCTGACCATCTGGACGCCAGGAAGGTAGCAGCCGGTCATGCGGAACGACGCACCGAACTCGTGCGAAACAGCACTAAACGTCTAGGCCTTGGCGTCGCCGTAGGGCTGGTCGCGCTCGCGCACCGCGGCCTCCCAGCCCTCGGCCGCGGCCTTGGCCTGGAAGGCGTAGCCCTCCGGCGTGTGGCGGGCGATCCCGTCGAAGAACACGCCCAGCGTCTGGGTGGCCTGGAGGCCCTGCGAGTAGAGGGCCTGGTTCACCGCCAGCTTCATCATCACCAGCTGGTTGATCGGGGTGCGCGCGATCCGCTCGAGCAGCGCCTCGAAGCGCTCGTCCAGCTCGCCGGCGGGCGGTGCGCAGAGCGCGAGGCCCCACTCGTGCGCGGTCTTCCCGTCGATCAGGTCGCCGGTGAACAGGAGCTCCTTGGTGCGCGCGGGGCCGATCCGGTGGGCCCACATCATCGAGGTGGGCACGCCCCAGACGCGCGCCGGCGGGTAGCCGATGCGGGCGTCGCCGGCGATCGCGAGCAGGTCGCTGCACAGCGCCATGTCGGTGCCTCCGGCCACGCAGAAGCCGTGGACCTTGCAGACGGTGGGCTTGTCGGAGTGAAACAGCGACATGAACCCGCGCAGGTTGCGGCTCATCATCTGCCAGTCCACCACCGGGTCCCACGTGCCCGAGGGGTCGTGGTTGGCCGCCTGGACCGAGGCGTCGAGCGGAGAGCCGTCGACCGCCTCCCCGGCCAGACCGGACATGTCTCCCTCGGCGGAGGCGACCAGGTCGTAGCCGCCGCAGAAGCCCTTGCCGTTGCCGGCCAGCGCGATCACGTGCACCGCCGGGTCGAGGTTCGCCCGCTCGACGCACTCGGCAAGCTCGCGCGGCATGGCGAGCGTGATGCCGTTGCCCCGCTCGGGCCGGTCGAGGGTGATCCGCGCGATCCGGCCGTCGACCTCGTAGGTGAGCGTGTCCACGGGCGAAGCCTAAAGGCCGGTCAGCGGGTCCAGCATGGCGCCGCGCAGGCGCAGCTCGAAGTGCAGATGGGGGCCGCTCGAGAACCCGGTCGACCCGACCGTGCCGATCCGCTCGCCGCCTGCCACGCGCTCGCCGCGGCGGACGGTGATCCGGCTCAGGTGGCCGTAGAAGGTGGTGACGCCGTAGCCGTGGGCCACGTGCACCACGTTGCCGTAGCCGCCGGCGTCGTAGCCCGCCCCGATCACGGTGCCGGAGCGCGCGGCGCGCACGTTGCGGCCGTAGGAGGCGGGGAAGTCCAGGCCGGTGTGGAAGCGGTTGCCGCGCGGACCGAAGCGGTCGCCGAGCGGTGCCGCCACGGGGCGGGCCAGCGCGAGCGGGGAGCGCCGGATGCGCTGCCTGAGCGCGGCGATGGTGGCCGGGCCGACAACCCCGTCGGCGCCCAGTCCGGCCCAGCGCTGGAAGCGGCGCGCGGCGGCGGCGGTGCGCTGGCCGTAGCCGCCGTCGATCGGGCCGGAGGGGAACCCGCGCCACGCGAGCCGGAACTGCAGGGCGGCGACGTCGAAGCCCGCCGCGCCCACGCGGATCACCCGCCGCCCGAGCCGCGGGCGGCCGCGTCGTCCCAGCGCCCGGAGGGTGCGCGGGCCGGCCACGCCATCCCTCAGCAATCCGCGCCGGCGCTGAAACGACGAGACCGCAACGCGGGTGCGCGGGCCGGAGATCCCGTCGACGGTGCCTCCGTAGAGGCCGAGCGCGCGCATCGCCACCTGTACGGCGGCCACGTTCGCGCGACCCGCGCCCTGGGCCGGCGCCGCGGCGGTGAGCGCCGTGGCGGTCGCGAGGACCGCCACGGCGCGCCGGGCGGTCACCCGCCGCCGAAGCGGGAGCGCAGCGCCATCACGTTGTCCACGTAGCGCTGCGTGTCAGGCAGCATTCCCTTGCGAGCCACCGATGCCGGCCCCTGGTAGTAGCCGGCCACTCCGCGGGCCACGTCGCCCCCGGCGTCGCGGATCAGCCGGTCGAGGTACATCACGCCCACGTGCACGTTCTCCTGCGGCGAGTCGGGGTCGATCCGCCGCCGCGCGATGTTGCCCTCGACCCAGGACCAGGTCCCGGGAAGGATCTGCATTACCCCCCGGGCGTTCGCGGAGGAGACGAGGTCGTTGTTGAACCCGCTCTCCTGCCAGGCGATGGCCGACGCGAGCGAGGGGGATACCCCGTGGTCGGCCGCGATCTGCCCGACCTGGCCCGCGGTCACACGTCCCGGAGACGCCTCCGGCGCGGCCGCCGGCGCGGGCCGGGTGGGGGGCGGGTCGGGTGCCGCCGCGGGCGCCGAGCCGGCCGGCAGGTTCAGCGGCGTGCCCGCGATCACATGCGAATCGGGCGAGAGGCCGTTCATGAACGCCACCTGGCCGGGGCTCACCCCGGCGCGGGCGGCTATCCCGCTCAGCGTGTCGCCGGGCCGGACGGTGTAGGCGCCGGCAGGCTGCGGAGCCGTGCCGGAGGGCGCGGCCGCCTGACCCAGCGCCCCTGCCGCCTCGGACTCCGACGGAATCGTGATCGTGCTGCCGAGCACCACGTTCGAGCTCTCGGACAGGCCGTTGGCGGCCGCGAGCGACCGGGTGGTGAAGTTGTTGGCCGCGGCGATCGACCACAGCGTCTCGCCGCGCTGCACGGTGTGGGGGACGCCCGCCGAGGCGGGCGCGGTCCAGATCAGAGCCATTGCGAGCCCACCCGCAAGCCTCCTTCGCGGGAAGGTCATAGGAAATCTCCTCGTGTCGGGTTCACCCCCCTGCCTGAGGGGAGGAACCCGCTCTTCTGGCGGGGGCCGGGGGCTCCTGCGCGAACGGCGGAGTTACGGAGCGCTGCAAGCCGCGCTGCAGCGCCGCCCGTGCGTCAGAGGGCGGCCAGAACCTCGCGCGCGACGCGCTGGCCCGACTGCACGGCGCCGTCCATGTAGCCGTTCCAGATCGTGGCGGTCTCGGTGCCCGCCCAGTGGATCCGGCCGGCCGGGGCCCGCACGGCCTCGCCGAAGGAGAGCATCACGCCCGGGGGCATGAACCCGATCGGGGCCCCGCGGAACACCGGGTCGTTGTCCCACGGGTAGTCGAACACCGCCCGCGCATCGCGGGCCTTCGGGCCGAAGTAGCGCACGTAGGACTCCATCTCCAGCTGCGCTCGCTCGCGGTGGGACTTGGCGTTCAGCACCCGCGCGTCGTCCCCGTCCACGAAGCCCAGCAAGACACCCGGCCGCCCGCTCTTGGGCGACCCGTCGAAGGTCACCTTCACGGGGCCGGTGTCGCTCGTGGCCTGGCCGGTCAGCCCGTCGTCGCGCCAGAAGGCGGTGTCGTAGACCGCGAAGGTCTTCGTGACCGAGCCCAGCGGCACGCGCTGGGTCAGCTGGTCGCGCAGGGCGGGCAGCGCGGGCGAGTAGCGGATCCGCCCCGCCAGCGCCGGTGGGACCGCCACCACCACCTGCTTCGCGCGGAAGGTGCCCCGGTCGGAGATCACGTCCACGTGGCGGCCCTTCGAGCGGATTCGCCGCACGGGCGCCTTGAGCACGACCCGCTTCCTTCCGAGCCGGCGAACCAGCTCCTTGGCGATCAGCTGCGCGCCGCCCTCGATGCGCGACTCCTGCGCGCCGCCGGCGGTGTTGATCAGCTCGTCGAGGCTGCCCGCGGAGTGGATGTAGAAGAGGATGAAGAGCAGCGAGACGTCTCGCGGCTCCACCGAGAAGACCGCCTCGATGCCGAGGTCCAGCAGCTTGCGGCCGTCGGAGGTCGCCGTGTTGGCCAGCTTCCAGGTCTCGAACGTCTGGCCGTCCCACTCGGCGGCGCGCGGGGCCTTCCACGGCGCGTCCAGCGGCACGGTCTTCGACATCTCGTTGAGCTGGGTGATGGCGAGCTGCGCCTCGACCAGCGCGGCGGGGCTCACCGGCGGGATCGCGCCCTCGTAGGTGTCGCGGTTGCCGTTGAAGAAGAGCACGTTCTTGCCGGTGTTGTAGGTCGGGAAGACACCGATGCCGAGCTCCTTCGCAAGGTCGATGATCCGGCGCTGGGTGGGGCCCACGAACGTCGCGCCGAGGTTGGCGACGTCACTCGCGCCGGGGCCGAGGGAGCGGCTGTAGCAGCGCCCGCCCACGCGGTTGCGGGCCTCGAGCACGATCACGGACTTTCCGGCGCGGCGCAGCTCGCGCGCGGCCACCAGTCCCGCCAGGCCGGCGCCGACGACCACGACGTCCGCCCTGCGCAGCCGCTTGCGCTTGCGCTTGCGGCGAGCGGCATCGGCGGCCTCCGGCAGTGCCAGCCCGGCGCCGCCGGCAGCAGCAGCCCCGACCAGCTCGCGCCTGGAGATCCCCTCCCGCCCGTTTGCCATGCGGGCAAGCTAGCGCGGGGGCGGTGGTTCGCGTCGCAGTTCAGGCCTCAGGCGTCAGGCCTCAGGCCTCAGGCCTCAGGGGCGAGGGCTCTGTCGATGATGGTCTGCCGCGTTCACGCCGCTCGGCAGCGTGCCGTAGGCCAGTGCCCCCGCCGCCCAGACGGGATGCGCAGAAGGCATCCGAGACGTCGGCTGGGGCGTGGCGCACCAGGAGGGATGCCTGGAGGGCCAGGCCCATGTCCTCGACCGTCCTGCGGGCCCCGAACTGGGGGTCCTCCGCGATCGGCGCCGCCTTGAGCCGGGTCACGTGCGCGTCCAGGTGCTCGTTCGCGCCGGCGGCCAGCTCGACCTCCTCGAGGAAGGCCGGCACGCCCTCGGGCTCCTTGGCCATCGCGCGCAGCACGTCGAGCGCCGCCACGTTGCCGGAGCCCTCCCAGATCGAGTTGAGCGGGGCGTCGCGGTAGAGGCGGGGCATGCCCGACTCCTCCACGAAGCCGTTGCCGCCCAGGCACTCGAGCGCCTCGTTGGCGTGGCCCGAGGCGCGCTTGCACACCCAGTACTTCGACACCGCCGTGGCCAGGCGGCGGAAGGCGGAGTCGTCCTCGTCGTAGGCGCGCGCCATCCGCAGCGCCAGCGTGGTGGCCGCCTCGGACTCGATCGCCAGGTCGGCCAGCACGTTCTGCATGGCCGGCTGCTCCACGAGGGTCTTGCCGAACGCGGACCGGTGGCGGGCGTGGTGGATCGCCTGGGCGGTGCCCCAGCGCATCGAGCTGGCCGAGCCGATCAGGCAGTCCAGCCGGGTGTGGTTGACCATCCGGATGATCGTCGGGACGCCCCGGCCCTCCTCGCCCACCAGTCGGCCGCGCACGCCCATGAACTCCACCTCGGAGCTGGGCAGCGAGCGGGTGCCGAGCTTGTCCTTCAGCCGCTGCACGCGGAAGCCCGGGTCGCGCCCCTCGATCAAGAAGCACGACAGCCCTTCGGGCGCCTGCGCCAGCGTGAGGAAGACGTCGCACGGCGGGTACGAGCAGAACCACTTGTGGCCGGTGATCTCATAGGTGCCGTCCGACTGCGGCTCCGCGCGGGTGGTGTTGGCGCGAACGTCGGACCCGCCCTGCTTCTCGGTCATGGCCATGCCCGCCAGCGCGCCGGCCTCGTAGTCCTCGAGCACCAGCCGCGGCTCCCACTCCTCGGCGAGGTCGGGGTTCTCGCGCAGCGCCGGGATCACGGAGTAGGTCATCGACACGGGGCACATCACGCCGCCGTTCACCTGGTTCCAGACGTACATCAGCGCGGCGCGGACGGTGTGCGCGCCGGGCTGGGGATCCCGCCACGGCAGTGAGTGGATGCCGCGCTCGATCGCCTCGCGCAGCAGCCAGTGCCAGGAGGGGTCGAGCTCGACCTCGCCGACGCGGTTGCCGTAGCGATCGTGGGTGCGCAGCACCGGCTCGTTGCGCTCGCAGCGCTCGGAGTGCTCGTGCGCCTCCACCGACCCGGCGAGGGCGCCGATGTCGCTCAGGCGATCCAGCCCCCAGTCCGCGCCCTCGCGCTCGACCGCCTCGCGGGCGGAGGTGTCCGCCTCGAAGACGTTGTAGGGCTCCAACGGCGGGGCCTGGTTCAGAACCTCATGCGTGCTGCGCTGGTCGAGCACCTTCATGGGCGCGCTCCTTTCGCGGTAGTGCGTTCAGGGTGAAGTCCACGAGCGCCGCGATCAGCGCCTCGTCGTGTGGCTGCCGGCGACCGGGGGAGAGGGGGCCCACCAGCGCCTCGCCGAGGGCGCCCACGAGCGCCGCCGCCACGGTCGCGGTGTCGTGCGGGCGCAGCTCGCCCGCCGCCACGCCCTCCTCGAGCAGTCCCGCGAACACGTCGCGGTAGCCGCGGCGCAGCCGCAGCCGCTCGCTCTCCACGGCCGGGTCGACCGGCTCGGCGATCAGCGCGTACGCCAGCACGGGCCCGGCGAGCGCGCGGCGGCTGAAGGCCTCGGTGGCGGCGCCGGCGCGCTCGCCGGCGCGCGCGGCCGTCCGGGAGGGCGACCTCGGCCATCACGTCGAGCTCTCGCTGCGAGGCACGCCGGAACACCTCGGCGAACAGATCCGCCTTCGAGTGGAAGTGGCGGTACACCGTGCCCACGGCCACGCCGGCGCGCTCCGCCACCGCGCTGACCGGCGCCGACGCGTAGCCGCCCTCGGCCACCTGCTCGAGCGCGGCCGCCACGATCCGCTCGCGTGTGGCCGCCTTGCGGGCCTCGGTCCTCTTGGTGGCGCGGTATGCCATCGCAAAGAAGTGAATCACGCTTCACATCTTCATGCAAACAACGTTTGCACCGTGGCCGCGGGCCTCGATACGGTGCGCGCCATCCCCCGAACCCCAGGAGTCCAGTGAAACGCCTACTGCTGCCGCTCTGCGCCGTGCTCGTGCTCGGCGCCGTCATCCCGACATCCGCGTCCGCCTTCAGGTACGGCGTGACCGTGGGCGAGGTCACCTCTTCGAGCGCGATGCTGTGGACGCGCGCGGACAGGAGCGGCTCGGTCACGCTTCAGGTGGCCCGCAACAGGCGCTTCACGAGGGGGATGAAGCTGTACGCGCTGCGCGCGAGGCGCAGCCGGGACCTGACCGTGCAGCGCAAGGTCTCGCGCCTGAGGGCGGGCCGCCGCTACTGGTTCCGGTTCATCCAGGGCCGGCGCAGGAGCCGCCGGGGCACGTTCACGACCGCGCCGCGGCGCAACGCGAACGCGACCGTCGACTTCGCCTGGACCGGCGACACCGACGCGACGACGCTGCAGGGCCAGAAGCAGCCCCACTGGAACAACTTCGACGTGTTCCGGCGCATGCGTGCCGAGCGCAACGACTTCAACATCCACTTCGGCGACACGATCTACTCGGACAGCGAGGTTCCGGGCCGGCTGAACCCGGTTGCGCTGACCGTCAGGCAGAAGTGGGCGAAGTACAAGACCAACCTCGGCCAGCGCAAGCTCCAGGACCTGCGCGGCTCGGCGGGCTTCTACTCGCACTGGGACGACCACGAGTTCGTGAACGACTTCTCCCGCAAGGAGAACTCGTTCTCGAGCGCCCCCAACGTGAACGGCGAGGCCGTCTACAAGGCCGGCGTGCGCGCGTTCCGCGACTACGCGCCGGTGAGCTACTCCCGCCGCGACGGGATCTACCGGACGCGGCGCTGGGGCGCGAACGTGGAGCTGTTCTTCCTCGACCAGCGCTCGTTCCGCTCGGCCAAGGCCGACGCCGGCGGCAGGTGCGACAACCCGCCCGGCAGCGGCAACCAGGATCTGGCACCGACCGCGCCGCAGTCCGTACGCAGCGTGTTCGGGCTGGTCATCCCGCAGCTGAGCAACCCCGCTCCGCCGGCGTGCCAGGCGGCGATCAGGGATCCCAACCGGACGTACCTCGGCAGGCGCCAGGTGAACCGGTTCCTGTCGGCGGTTCGCAGCTCGACCGCTCGGTTCAAGGTGATCATGAACGAGCTGCCGATCCAGCAGTACTACATCCTTCCCGTACGACCGCTGGGAGGGATATGAGGCGGAGCGCCAGGAGATCCTGAGGGCTCTGTCAGGGAAGGTCAAGAACGTGGTGTTCCTGACCACCGACGTGCACGCCACGCTGGTCAACGACGCCCGCTTCCAGACGCTCGAGTCCGGAGGCCCGCGCAACTCGGGGATCCTCGACATCACCGTCGGACCTGCCGCGACGGAGAACTTCGAGTCGGAGATCGACGGCGCGGTCGGGAAGGGCAACGGGCGCCTGGCGGACGACGCGTTCCTCGAGCAGCAGCCGCCCAACGGGCCCGGCATGCAGTGCTCGGAGCTGAAGACCTTCAGCTACGGGCACGTGAGGGCCACGCGCAACCGGCTCACGATCACCCCCAGGAACATCCAGGGGCGGCCGGTCACGCAGGATCCGAACGGCGGCGCCAACGGGGCCACCGCCTGCGGGCCGTTCGTCCTCAACT
>CAVXGW010000010.1:0-53249 GCA_963761505.1 uncultured Thermoleophilaceae bacterium | reverse complement strand
GAGATGAAGTCCACGCCCGTCTCAGCGACCGCCCGCACCGAGTCCAGGGTGATGCCGCCGCTGGCCTCGAGCTGTGCTCGCCCGGCCGCGCGCTCGACGGCGGTGGCCATGTCGGCCGGCGAAATGTTGTCGAGCAGGATCCGGTCGACGCCGGCGTCCAGCGCCTCGTCGAGCTGGGCGAGGCTCTCCACCTCGGCCTCGACGAACTTCGCAGGGCCCCGGCCGGCGATCGCGCGCCGCGCCGCCTCCCCCACTCCCCCGGCGAGCGCCGCGTGGTTCTCCTTGACCAGGATCGCGTCATGCAGGCCGGCGCGGTGCGAAACGCCGCCGCCCGCCACCACCGCCGCCTTCTCCAGGCCCCGGAGGCCGGGCGTGGTCTTTCGCGTGTCGAGAATGCGCGCGCCCGTGCCCTCCACGGCCTGGACGTAGCGCGCCGTAAGCGTCGCGATGCCGCTCAGGCGGCCGAGGAAGTTCAGCGCCACACGCTCGCCGGCGAGGATCGCCCGAGCCGGCCCCTCGATGCGGGCCACCTCGCCCCCGTTGCGCCACTCGCCCTCGGGGGCGAGCGCCTTGAAGGCCAATCCCTCCCCGGCCTGCGCGAAAACCTCCCGCGCGACGTCGAGGCCGAAGACCACCCCAGGCGCGCGCTGCTCGACGACGGCGACCGCCCGCGCGTCCTCGGGCACCACCGCCGCCGCGGTCAGGTCGCCCGATCCGAGATCCTCGGCCAGGGCGCGCGCGACCAGCGTCCCGAGCTCTTCGCTCACGCGGGCGCCGCGGCGCGGTCGATGCCCGCGGCGCGGTATGCGTCGGCCTCGTCGAGCGTCTCCTCGCGCAGGAGCGCCTCGGCCAGCGCGTCGAGCTTCTCGCGCTCCCGATCGAGCAGGCCACGCACCTCGTCCTGGGCCTCGTCGATGATGCGGCGCACCTCACCGTCGATGAGCCGGCGCGTGGCCTCCGACACCGGCGAGGCGCCGGGCAGGAAGGGGCTCTGGCCGTCCATGGGCTCCACGGCTACGAAGCCGACGTCCTCGCTCATCCCCCACCGCCCCACCATCCCGCGGGCGAGCATCGTGGCCTGCTGGATGTCGGACTCGGCGCCGGTGGTGATCGTGCCGAAGGCCACCTCCTCGGCGACCCGGCCCCCCACCGCCACCTTGATCTTGCCGCGCAGGTAGGCCTCTGAGTAGTTGAACACGTCGGCGTCCGGGGCCGAGAGGGTCACACCGAGCGACTGGCCGCGCGGGATGATCGACACCTTGCGGACGGGGTCCGCTCCCGCGGTGAGCATGCCGACGATCGCGTGCCCGCCCTCGTGGTAGGCGATCCGGCGACGATCCTCCTCGGACTGCACCACCTTGCGCTCGGTGCCGAGCACGATCTTCTCGATCGCGTCGGTGAGGTCCGCCTGCGCGACCCGGTCGTGGCCGCGGCGGGCCGCCAGCAGCGCCGCCTCGTTCACGACGTTGGCGAGGTCGGCGCCCACCATGCCGGGGGTGGCCTGGGCGAGGGCCTCGAGGTCCGCGTCGTCGGCGAGCGGGATCGAGCGGGTGTGCACCTCCAGGATCTTCTGGCGGCCGACCTTGTCCGGCGGCGGCACGGTCACGCGGCGGTCGAAGCGCCCGGCGCGCAGCAACGCCTTGTCGAGGATCTCCGGCCGGTTGGTGGCCGCCAGGACCACCACCCCGTCGCCGGTCTCGAACCCGTCCATCTCGGTGAGGATCTGGTTGAGGGTCTGCTCGCGCTCGTCGTGGCCGCCGCTCGTGAACCCGCCGCCGCCCGACCGCGACCGGCCGATGGCGTCGAGCTCGTCGATGAAGATGATCGCGGGCGCGGCCTCCTTGGCCTGCTTGAAGAGATCCCGCACGCGTGACGCGCCGACGCCCACGATCGCCTCGATGAACTCGGAGGCCGAGATGGAGAAGAACGGCACGCCGGCCTCGCCGGCCACGGCCTTGGCGAGCAGCGTCTTGCCGGTCCCGGGCGCGCCCGACAGCAGCACGCCCCTGGGGATCCGGGCGCCGAGCTTGGCGTACTTCTCGGGGGTCCTCAGGAAGTCGACGATCTCCGACAGCTCCTCCTTGGCCTCATCGATCCCGGCCACGTCGCCGAAGTTCACGCGCGTGTCCTCCCCGCCCTCCGCGCGACGGGCGCGCGAGCGCCCGAACTGCCCGAGCACCCCGCCGCCGCCCGCCTGCCGGGAGGCGCGGCGGATGAGGAAGATGAACAGGCCCACCAGGAGCAGGGTCGGGCCGAACGAGAACAGCAGCGTCTCGAGCAGCGAGCGGTCCTCGGCCGGCTTCGCGTTCACCGTGACCCCCGCGCGCTCGAGGTCCGCCGACAGCTCGTCGGTGTCGGCGAAGGTGGGCACCTCGGTCTCGAACTTCTTGGAGCCCTTCACGTCCTTCTTGAACTCGCCCTGAACGGTGGACCCCTTTGACGAGATCTCCTTCACGTTCTTCTTCTCGATCTGCTGCACGAACAGCGGCGTGTAGGGCACGCGCTTGCGGTCCTCCTCCGGGGCGAAGATGGCGACGAAGAGGTAGTTGGCCGCCAGGAGCACCACGACGATCGTGAGGAAGCGCCGGAAGCTGAACGGCACCATCGGGGGCTTCTTCTCGGGCGGTGTGCCGCGGCCGTCGGGCGCGGGGTCCACGCGCCAGTTCGGGTCGGAAGGGCGCTTCTCGTCGGCCACGGGAAGAACTGTAAGGCCCCCTACCTGCCCGACGCCGGACGTAGGCGTTCGACACGGTGGCCGACGTGGTCCAGACTGCTTCCCAGAGGACGCGAGATGGCCGACCCGATCGGAAGGGAGCAGGAACTCGCCTCGCTCCAGGCCTTCCTGGGCGAGGTCCGCACGGAGCCGGGAGTCCTGTTGCTGGAAGGCGAGCCCGGCATCGGGAAGACGACGCTCTGGGAGGCCGCTCTCACAGCCGCGAAGCGCTCGCATCGAACCCTCACCGCGCGGCCCGCGGAAGCCGAGATGGAGCTCTCGTTCGCCGGCCTGGGTGATCTGCTCTGCGACCCCGTCGACTGGACTCTCGCCGATCTGCCCGCTCCCCAGCGCCGGGCGCTCGAGGTGGCGCTGCTGCTCGAGCCGGGCGGTGACCGCGCGCCCGAGCGCCGCGCCGTGGCGGCGGGCTTCCTCGGTGCACTCAGGTCGTTCGCGCAGGGGGGCCGGTGCTGATCGCCATCGACGACGTCCAGTGGCTCGATGCCCCCTCGGCGACCGCCGTGGCCTACGCGTTGCGCAGGCTCGGTGGAGAGCGGATCGACTTCCTGTTCGCTCAGCGGGCCGAGCCGGGGGAGCCGCCCGCACTCGGGCTGGACCGTCCACCGCCCGGCCTGCGGGTGGCCCGCATGGATGTCGGCCCTCTCAGCCTGGCCGCGCTCCAGCGGCTCATCAGTGACCGCCTGGGAGCGCTCTTCCCGCGGCCGACTCTCCGCCGCATCCACGAGACCTCGGCGGGCAACCCGTTCTATGGGCTCGAGCTGGCCCATGCGCTGGAGCGCCACCCCTATGTCCCGGGAGAACCGTTGCCCGTGCCGGATGAGCTGCGTGCCCTCGTGCGACAGCGGCTGGCGGACCTGCCACCTGAGGCCGGCACGGTGCTGCTGCCCGCGGCCCTGGTCCGGCGGCCGACCGTCGCGCTGCTGGAGGCGGCCGGCGCGGCCGACCCGTTGCCCGCGCTGAACCTGGCCACGGAGGCGGGAGTCGTGCGGGTCGACGGCGAGCACGTTCGGTTCCTGCATCCTCTGCTCGCCTCGGCCGTCGTCGACGGCGCCGGACCTGAACGGAGGCGCCGGGCGCACGGGGCGCTCGCCGCCTTGGTCGAGGAGCCGGAGCAGCGGGCGCGCCATCTCGCGCTGGCGGCGGAGGGGCCCGACGAGTCCGTCGCGGCCGCACTTGCGGAGGCGGCGCAGGCGGTGGCGGCTCGCGGTGCCTGGGAGGCAGCCGCGGAGCTGGCCGAGCAGGCGCGCGCCCTGACCCCGGCCACCCCCCGGGAACAGCGCTTCGAGCGCGCGATCGACGCGGCCTGGCTCACCTGGCTCGCGGGCGACGGGACGCGGGCCCACCGGCTGCTCAGCGACGCCGCGGCCACGGCGCCGGAGGGTCCGGTCCGGGCCAGGGCCCTCGAGAAGCTGGCGCGGGTCGAGGGTCACTGGGGCGACCGGAGAGCGGTGCCGGAGCTGTGCCAGGCGGCGCTCGCGCAGGCCGGTGGCGACCCGCTCATCGAGGCGTACATCCACGAGGCGCTCGCGTGGGACCTGAGCCTGAAGCGCGACGAGCCTGAGCGCGCGGCCGGCCACGCCCGCACGGCCGTGGGGCTGGCGGAACAGCTCGATGACC
Organism: uncultured Thermoleophilaceae bacterium; assembly: GCA_963761505.1. Taxonomy (GTDB): domain Bacteria; phylum Actinomycetota; class Thermoleophilia; order Solirubrobacterales; family Thermoleophilaceae; genus JAAYBF01. The sequence goes on along the minus strand of CAVXGW010000010.1, from coordinate 48,898 downwards.
TCGCCCTCCTGCGCGACGCGCTCTCGGTGCAGGGGCAGAGCGAGTTCCTCCTCGGTGGCGGGCTCCCCAGCGCCCCGATGGATCGCGCACTGGGGATGACTCCGGAAGGCTTCGAGGAGGTCGGCATCATGCGCCTGCCCGAGATGCACTGGTCTCTGATGCTGCAGTGCGCCGACCGGCTGGAGGAGGCCCGCGCGAACTACGAGCGGCTGGAGACACGCGCGGTCGCCCAGGGGGACGAGAGCGCGATGCCCTGGATCCTGATGCGCCTCAGCCACGTGGAGCTCTTCGCCGGCAACTGGGCGCGGGCGGTTGAAGCGCGCGGAGAGCGGCCACCAAAGCGCGATCCAGGCTGCGCACCACACCATCGAGAGCGCCCTGTGCTGCACGCGGGCGCTGCTTGCCGCGCACCTCGGGCACGTGGAGGAGGCACGCTCCCTGGGCGAGGAAGGGCTCCACCGGGCGGAGGCAAGCGGCGACGGCATCGGTGCGAGGCTGGGCCGCTGGTCCCTGGGCTTACTGGCTCTCTCGCTGGGCGACGTGCAGGAGGCGGAGCGAGTGCTGGGGGCGCTGTGGCGCGACAGCCTCGAGTTCGGGATCGTCGAGCCGGGCGAGAACCGATATGCCGGCGACCTGGCGGAGGCCCTGGTGGCACTCGGACGGCTGGACGAGGCCGCGGAGGTGGCCGGCGAGCTCGAGCGCCGCGGAGCCAAGCTGGGGCGGCCGGCCGTGCTCGCGGTGGCCGCACGCTGTCGCGGCCTGGTGGCCGGGACGTCCGGCGACTCGGACGGGGCATTGGAGGAGCTGGGCGCGGCGATGGAGCTTCACGAGGAGGTCACCCTGCCCTTCCAGCGCGCGCGCACGCTCCAGGCGCTCGGCTCGGCGCAGCGGCGGGCGAGGCACCTGCGGGATGCCCGGCGCTCGCTCGAAGCCGCCCGCGAGACCTATTCGGCGCTCGGAGCCCGCCCATGGAACGACCAGGTCGAGCGCGAGCTGAAGCAGATCGGCGGGCGGGCGCCGTCGCCCGATGAGCTCACGCCGTCGGAGGAGCGTGTGGCGGAGCTGGTCGCCGACGGGCACACCAACAGGGAGGTCGCCGCGGCCCTGGTCGTGACCGTCAGGACCGTCGAGTCCCACTTGTCGCACATCTACCGCAAGCTGGGTGTGCGCTCGCGCACCGAGCTGGCCCGCCGGTACGAGCGCGTCTCCTAGACGCCGCCACCAAAGATCCGTGGTTTCCACGTTTCGGGGCCACGGCCGCCGTCGTAGCGTCGATTCGCGAACCACCGGAGACACGCCTTGCGATACCTGGTCGAGCTATATCTACCCCGCGCCGAGCGGGATCGCGCGTCGCAGATAGCGGCGCGCGCCCGGGCGGCGGCCGACGCCCTGGCCCACGAAGGCACCGACGTGCGGCACGTGCGCTGCACCTTCGTGCCCGAGGACGAGATGTGCGTCCTGCTGTTCGACGCCAGCTCGCCCGAGATCGTGCGCGAGGTGAGCCGGCGCGCGGGTCTGGAGTGCGACCGGGTGCTGGAAGCGATCGAGCCGCAGGCGGCTCCGGCCACCGAAGGAGGGTCCCGATGAGAGCGAGAGCATGGCTGTGCGTGGCGGCGTTGCCGGCGATGGCGCTGGGAGCGTGTGGAGGCGGGGACGACGAATCCGAGCCCGCGGCGGCCGCTTCGAAGCCGCCGGAGCCGGAGACGGTCCTGAAGATCACCGACACCTCGACGCCCGGCGACTGGTCGTTCGACAAGAAGCGCCTGGAGGCGAAGGCGGGCAAGGTCACGATCAGGTTGCACAACCCGTCCGACCTCGGTCACAACGTGCGCGTCCAGACCGGCAAGAAGTGCTGCTTCGGGCGCGACTCCAAGGACCTCGGGGGCACGCAGGTCATCGGCCGGGCGCTCGGCGCCGGCAAGACGAACGCGTCAGCGACCCTCGACCTGAAGGCCGGGAAGTACTGGTTCCTGTGCGCCAACCCCGGCCACTGGCAGGCGGGTCAGCAGGGGCCCTTGGTGGTGAACTAGCCGCCGCCGTCGCCGTCGCCCGCCCGGCGCAGCAACTCGGCCCGCACGAACTCGTCGAGGTCGCCGTCCAGGACACCCTGCACGTTGCCGACCTCGACGTTCGTGCGGTGGTCCTTGACCATCGTGTAGGGGTGCAGCACGTAGCTGCGGATCTGTGAGCCCCAGCCCACGTCCTGCGCCTCCCCCCTCTCCTTCGCGATCTCCTCGCGCCGCCGCTCCTCCTCGAGTGCCACGAGCTTGGCGCGCAGCATCGCCATCGCGGTGTCCTTGTTCGCCGACTGCGAGCGCTCGTTCTGGCACTGCACGACGGTGCCCGTGGGCTTGTGGGTGATCCGCACCGCGGAGTCGGTCTTGTTCACGTGCTGGCCGCCGGCGCCCGAGGCGCGGTAGGTGTCGATCTGGAGGTCCTCGGGCTCGATCTGGACGTCGGCGGTCTCCTCAACCAGCGGGGCCACCTCGACGCCCGCGAACGCCGTGTGCCGGCGGGCGGCGGAGTCGAACGGCGAGATCCTCACCAGCCGGTGCACGCCCTTCTCGGCCGAGAACAGGCCGTAGGCGTTCTCGCCCTTGGCGAGGAAGGTGGCCGACTTGATCCCGGCCTCCTCCCCCGCCGAGGCCTCCTTCAGCTCGGTCTTCATCCCGCGCCGGTCCGCCCAGCGCATCTCCGTGCGCAGCAGCATCTCGGCCCAGTCCTGCGAGTCGGTGCCGCCGGCCCCGGCGTTCACGGTCACCACGGCGTCGCCGGCGTCGTAGTCCCCGGCGAACAGCCGTGCCTCCTCCAGCGCCGCCAGCCGGGAGTCGATCGACCGGCGCTGCTCCTCCACCTCGGCGGCGATCGAATCGTCCTCGGCCGCCATCGTCTCGAGCTCCTCGAGGTCGTCCACGTCGGACTCGAGCGCGCGGAACTCCTCCAGCCGGCGCTGCACGCGCGCGTGGTCGGCGGACACCTTCGCGGCGTTCGCCTGGTCGTCCCAGAAGCCCTCGGCGCCCATCTCCGCCTCGAGGGCGGTGGCACGCTGCTCTAGCTGAGCGGGGTCAAAGGTACTCCGCGAGCAGCGTCAGCCGGTCGCGGAGGTCGCCGGCGCTAGGCACCGTGACACTTCTTGTATTTCTTGCCCGAGCCGCACCAGCACGGGTCGTTGCGGCCGATGCGGTCCTCCTCGGCCACGGTGCGGGTCTCCACGTGGACGGGCGCGACCACCTCGTCGGCCGCGTAGTCGGCAGCCTCCTGGGCCGCCTGGTCGCGCAGCGCGCTGGGCTGGTCCTCGGCGGTGCCGCCGGCGTAGGAGAACGCGGCCGTGGAGCTGGTGTTGGACACGCCGCCCCAGTTCTGGTTCGCCTCCTGGCCGTTCTGGCCCTCGACCTCGACCTCCACCACGAAGATGTAGCGGCCGAACTCCTCCCAGATGGCGTTCATCAGGCCCGTGAACATCTCGAAGCCCTCGTTCTTGTAGGCCACGAGCGGGTCGATCTGGGCGAACCCGCGCAGGTGGATGCCCTCGCGCAGGTAGTCCATGTCGTGCAGGTGCTCGCGCCAGCGCTCGTCGATGATCTGAAGCAGCATGAACCGCTCGAGCGCGCGCATCAGCTCGGAGCCCAGCTCCTCCTCGCGGTCGGCGTACGCGTCCACGATGTCCTCGCGCAGCTCGCCGATCAGCGAGGCGCGATCGGTGCGGTTGGGGTCGAGCTCGTCGAAGTCGATCCCGACCGGGTACATCTGCTCGAGCTGCGTGTAGAGCCCGGGTAGGTCCCACTCCTCCTGGAAGTCGCCCTGGAGGTACTCGCCGGTCATCCGCTCCACCACTTCGGCGAGCTGCTCGCGCGCCGTGTCCGACATGTCCTCGCCCTGGAGGATCTTGTCGCGGTACTCGTAGATGATCTCGCGCTGCTGGTTCATCACGTCGTCGTACTCGAGCACGCGCTTGCGGATGAGGAAGTTCTGCTCCTCGACCTTCTTCTGGGCGCCCTCGATCTGCTTGGAGAGCAGGCCGGCCTCGATCGGCTCCTCCTCACCCTCCTCGGTGGTGGTGCCGAGGCGATCGAGGATCTTGTAGATGCGGTCGCCGGCGAACAGCCGCACGAGGTCGTCCTCCGCGGAGAGGTAGAAGCGCGATTCCCCGGGGTCGCCCTGGCGCCCTGAGCGGCCGCGCAGCTGGTTGTCGATCCGGCGGGACTCGTGGCGCTCGGTGCCGAGGATGAACAGGCCTCCGGCCTCCATCACATGCTCGCGGTCGCGCTCCACCTGCGCCTCGAAGTCGCCGAACCTGGCGTCCCAGGCCTTCTCGTGCTCCGGAGTCCCCGGCTCGAGCTTCTCGCCGCGCAGCGCCACCTCGGTGAGGTGATCGGGATTGCCACCGAGCTTGATGTCCACGCCGCGGCCGGCCATGTTCGTCGCGATCGTGACGGCGCCGGGGCGGCCCGCCTCGGCGATCGTCTCACCCTCGCGCTCGGCGTGCTCGGGCTTGGCGTTCAGCACCGTGTGCTTGATGCCGCGCTGGTCGAGCTGGTCGGACAGCAGCTCGGACACCTCGACGGAGATCGTGCCCACCAGCACCGGCTGGCCCTTGTCGTTGCGCTCCTGGATCTCATTGACCACCGCGGCCCACTTGCCGCCCTTGGTCTTGTAGATCTGGTCGTTGCGATCGTCCCGCACCATCGGCATGTTGGTTGGGACCTCCACCACCTGCAGCTCGTAGATCTTCATGAACTCGGTGGCCTCGGTGAGGGCCGTGCCGGTCATGCCCGCGAGCTTGTCGTAGCGGCGGAAGTAGTTCTGGTAGGTGATCGTGGCGACGGTCTGGTTCTCCTCCTGGATCGCCACGTTCTCCTTGGCCTCGACGGCCTGGTGCAGGCCCTCGGACCAGCGCCGCCCCTCGAGGATGCGGCCGGTGAACTCGTCGATGATCTTCACCTCGCCGTCGATCACCTCGTAGTCCACGCCGCGCTTGTAGAGCGACTGCGCCTTCAGCGCCTGCTGGAGGTGGTTCACGAGGTTGCCGTGCTCGGCCTTGTACATGTTGTCGATGCGGAGGAACCTCTCCGCCTTCTCGACGCCCTGCTCGGTGACCGCCACGGTCTTGTGCTTCTCGTCGGGCTCGAAATCGAAGTCCGCCACCCAGTCCTTCGACTTGGCCTCGATGCCGTCGGGCTTCTTGCCCGGCTCCATCATCGGGGCGAGCTTCGCGAACTTGTAGTAGAGGTCGGCGGCCTGCTCGGGGGCGCCGGAGATGATGAGCGGGGTGCGCGCCTCGTCGATGAGGATGTTGTCCACCTCGTCGACGATCGCGAAGCCGTGGCCGCGCTGTGACTTCTCGGCCATGTCGGTGGCGAGGTTGTCGCGCAGGTAGTCGAAGCCGAACTCCGAGTTGGTCCCGTAGGTCACGTCGGCCTCGTAGGCGCCGCGCTTGGCGTCCCAGTCGCGATCGTCGGACTGGAGGATCCCCACGGTGATGCCCAGCAGGTCGTAGATCGGCTTCATCCAGAGGGCGTCGCGGCGCGCGAGGTAGTCGTTCACGGTGACCAGGTGCACGCCGTTGCCCTGGACGGGGTTGCCGTCCGCGTCGCGCGCGCTGAGCGCGTTCAGGGCGATCGGCAACGTGGACGTGAGCGTCTTGCCCTCGCCGGTCTTCATCTCGGCGATCGAGCCGTCGTGCAGCACCATGCCGCCGATCATCTGGACGTCGAAGTGGCGCTGCCCCAGCGTGCGCTTGCCGGCCTCGCGGGTGATCGCGAAGCACTCGAACAGCAGCTCGTCGAGCGACTCCCCCTCGAGCGCCCGCTCGCGCAGCGCCTCGTAGCGCGCGCGCAGCTCCTCATCGGACTCGAGCTCCATCTCGGGCTCGTAGTCGTTGATGCGCGCGACCTTCTTCTCGAACTGCTTGAACTTCTTGCCCTCGCCGAGTCTTAGGGCCTTTTCAAAGAGAGCCATGTCCTGGCGAGACTAGCAATGGGCTGCTGCCCGCCGGGCCTGCCTCAAGCACGGATTTTTCGATGCCCTTCCGGGCGACAGCGAGCACCCTTCAGAGCATCGAAAAATCCGTGCTCCCACAGTTGATGGTGGACCCCCTTGCTAGCCCGGTTTCCTACCGGCTCTCGGCGATTAGCGATGGCGCTCACGCGGAGGCAACTGCGGCCTCATGAACCAGGCGCGCGAAGTCCGCAGGCTTCGCGGCAGCGAGCGCATGACTGACTCCGCTCATCGTTCGCACCTTCGTCTGCGGGATGGCCTCTTGAACCTCACGGGTCGTCTTGTGAAACCAGCGCTGGCTGAGTTCTCCACTGACGCACGTCACCGGGCAGGTGATGGTCGCGAGCCGGTCGCGAGCGAGATTGGGCGTGTCGGGCGCGCGCATTTCCTCCAGTAGCACGGTTGCGTTGGAGCGGACCCTGTTCCTGGTTTCTTCGGGGAACTCGTCCCACAACGTACCCCCGGTCGCGTAGCCGCTCGTCCACCGGACGAAGCGCTCTGCCGCCGCCGAGTCGCCCTTTAAGCGTCGTAGCACCTGCACCGCCAAGAAGACGCGGGCCAAGGAGAAGTCGATGTGCTTGCGACCGTAGAGCGGCGGCTCAACAAGCAGGAGCGAGGTCACGAGGTCCGGGTGGCCCACGGCGAGATCGAGCGCCACGAGACCACCGGCGCTGTAGCCGACCACCGTGGCCGGCGCGGCGTCGAGCTCGCGCAGAAGAGCGGCGGCGTCCTCGGCATGCCGGTGGAAGTCGCGGATCGGGGGGTGCGACGAGCGCGAATAGCCGCGGCGGTCGTAGGCGATCACCCTGTGATCGCGGGCAAGCTCGTCCAGGAGGGCTGGCGGCCAGTCACCGTCGAACCCCGAGGCGTGAATCAACAAGACCGGGCTGCCCTCGCCCACCTCACTTACGTGCAGGTCGACTCCGTCTATCCGGATTCCGCTCACCGCTCGCCTCTCGCCCGCCGACTGCTTGGCATACGCTCGGCCAACTGTCTCAGGGCGGAATGCGGCGGTCAATGGCAGTCCTCACCTGCCCTCACCCAATCGCAGGGCTCTTGTCGAAGAGAGCCATGTGCTGGCCGAGACCAGCAATGGGGTCTTGTTCGGGCGGGGTCTTGGGGGCGGGTGATGAGCTTTCGGGCCGCCCGCCGTCACACATACCATGAGCTCCATCACCGACGACCTCCGACCGCTCGACGAGCAGGCCTTCGGCGCCCGCGTCGAGCCGCACCGCCGCGAGTTGCACGTCCACTGCTACCGCCTGCTCGGGTCGTTCGAGGAGGCCGAGGACCTCGTCCAGGAGGCGTTCCTGCGCGCGTGGCGCCGGCGCGAGACGTACGAGGGCCGCGCGTCGGTTCGCGCGTGGCTGTACCGGATCGCGACGAACGCCTGCCTCGACGCGCTCGACAAGCGCCCGCGGCGGCCGAGCGCGAGCGGCGAGGTCGCGTGGCTCCAGCCCTATCCCGACGAGCTCCTCGAGCAGCTGCCCGACCGGCGCGAGGGCCCGGAGGACGTGGCGCTCGCCAAGGAGACCGTCGAGCTGGCGTTCATCGCCGCGATCCAGCACCTCGCGCCGCTGCCGCGGGCCGTGCTCGTGCTGCGCGACGTCCTCGCCTGCTCGGCGAAGGAGACCGCGCGGCTGCTCGAGACGACAGAGGCGTCGGTGAACTCCGCGCTGCAGCGCGCGCGGGCTGGGTTGCGGGAGAGCCTGCCCGAGGACCGCGAGGCGTGGCAACACGCCGCCGAGCCGACCGCCGCCGAGCGGGAGCTGCTCGCCCGCTACGTCGAGTGCAGCGAGCGCGCCGACGCCGAGGGCCTGGCCGCGCTCATGCACGAGGACGTCCGCTTCTCGATGCCGCCGACGCCCGGCGTCTGGACCGGCCGAAGCACGGTCATGCAGAGCTGGATCGACGGCGGGTTCGGATCGGAGGCGTTCGGCAGCATGCGGTGCGTGGTCACCCGCGCCAACGGTCAGCCCGCGGTCGCGGGCTACGTGCGCAAGCCGGGCGACGCCGCGTACGAACCGCTGGCGATCGACGTCCTGCGGGTGCAGGACGGGGTCGTCACCGAGATCGTCACCTTCGACGGCGCGGTGTTCGAGCGCTTCGACCTCCCGGCCACGCTCAGCGCGGCGGTCGGTACGAGATGAACGCCCCCGGCTCGATCACCATCACGCCAGTCTTCGTTGCCGACCTTTCCGTCGAGGGCGAGCGGATGCCGGTCTACGTGCACGTCATCGACCATCCCGATGCGCGCGTGCTGGTCGACACCGGCATGACGGAGCTGCACCCGGCGATGGCCGACATGGATCCCCGCCTCCAGCCGCTGAGCGAGCAGGACTTCGATCTCGCCGGCATCGACATCGTCGTCAACACACACCTGCACGCCGACCACTGCGGCGGCAACCACCTCTTCGCCGGCAAGCCGATCTATGTCCAGCGTCGGGAGCTCGACGACGCGCGCAGCAAGGACGACTACACCATTCGCGAGTGGGTCGAGGCGCCCGGCGCGCAGTACGTGCCGGTCGACGGCGAGCACGAGCTGCTGCCCGGGCTCCAGCTCGTCCCGGCGCCGGGCCACACACCCGGCATGCAGATGGTCGTCGTCGAGACTGGCGGGCGCCCGGTCATCGTTGGCGGCGACGTGGCGGTGTGGTTCGGCGAGTTCGACGAGCCGCCCACCGAAGGCCGGCAGCGGGTCCTTGCGCTCGACCCCGAGCTCGTCTGGCTCACGCACGAGCGCGAGCCATGGCGACCCCGCACCGTCACGGCCGGCGGTGAAGCCTTGCGTCGGCGGTGAGGCGGCTCAGTAGAGGACTGATGGGAACCAGGAGGCTCGCGGCTGCTGATACTCGCCCATCGCCATCAGGTTCATGGGCTTCACCAGTCGCAGGCCTTCTCGGAGTCCCCATCGAAACAAGCCGCTACGCAGCGGCACGAGGACCGCGAGGGGGTCCTCGACGGCGGCGGCCGCTCCTAGCAGCAGGGCCTTCATGTCGTCCTCGCTTTCGGCGACACCGTGGTTCATCGGCCAGAATGTGACCGCCGAGGCGTACGCTACGAGGCGTCCATCCCTCACAGCGACGAACGGGGCGAACGCCTGGATCGCGTCACGAAGCTCGTTCGTGCGCTCGAAGTCGTGCACCTGCTTGCAAAGCGACTCGCACTCGTCCAGGTCGGCTTCCTCGAGCGGGCGCACCTCCACGCCCTCGACCGGTTCGCTTCGAGGCTTGCCGGTCATCACCGCGACGGGTTCCTTCACGTCGAAGCCGAGCGACTCATACAGCGCGAGGGAGCGCATGTTGAACGCGTCCTGCAAGAGCCGGATGCCGACAGCTCCCTCGCCGCGCTCCATCACGGCGAGCATGAGCTTTCGGCCAACACCTGCGCTCTGACCTTCCGGGTCGACGGTGATCGGTCCCACACCCCGGATCGGGTCCCGCTCGTCAAGGAAGTTTGAGCCGACGATCCGGCCGTCGAGCTCTGCCACCACCCCCCAGATCGAGGGATGCGGGATCCACATCCCCATGATTCCCGCGGCGGCCTCGAGCACCGGGAAGTCCCGTGGGAAGCGGTGGTGGTCGTGAAAGCCGCCGAACGCGTCGAAGCAGATCTGAGCGCACGCCTCAACGTCCCCAGGCTCGACCTCTCGGAGCGTCACATCTCCCGAGCTGTTTGTGGAGACTGTCTCAGTCAGGGTTCTCGCCCTCCTCGCTCAACCTCGCGGCCGACGACCTGTGGACCAAGGCGGCGTAGGGCACCACACGCTCTCGAGTTCTCCCGCGATACCCCCCAGTATCCCCCACTGGCCGACCGGCTGCCATTACCCGGTCGCAGCGAGCGGTCCGCCCGGGGGGCGCTTGCGAGGGGGCGAGATGGACTTGCCCTGGAGGGTGCTCACTGTCGCCCGGAAGGGCAAGTCCATCTCGCCCCCCGACACCAGCGCCCCGAGCCCTAGGCCATACGAGGCGAAGCGCGATGCGCCTCGCGGCGCTTGCGGCGCTTCTCGCGGTGCCGCTTGACCTGGCGCGACAGGTCGTCCGCGGCCATGTTGAGCGACTTGACCATGTCCTCGGACGCCTCGCGCGCCCTCAGCGTGACTCCCTTGAGATGAAGCGTGAGCTCGACGATCTGCGAGTCGCGGATCGCGGGGTTGCGCTTCTCGGAGAGCTCTACCTCCAGGTCCGCGAGATCCGACACCTGCCTCTCGACCTTGGCGAACTTCTTGTCCACCCGCCTCCTCAGCTCGTCGTCGACCGGAACGTTGCGCCCCTTCACGCTGATGCGCATGCGTCTCTCCTTGTCGGGATGAGGTCTCGCGCCGATAGTAGGGGCTGCGGTGGCCGTTGCCAACTCGCCGTCATCGGCCGATTGTCCGGGCGTAGACCACCGCGGTGACCGAGCGCGCGCCGGCGGTCCGGAGCGCGGCGGCGCAGGCGGCGAGCGTGGCGCCGGTGGTGCAGACGTCGTCCACCAACAGCGCCGCTTCGAGGCGCCGGGCCGCGGGCCGAGATGTCCGGGCCGGCCAGCCGTTGCACGCGGTCGCGGCCCACCTGGCGCGCCGTGGCGGGGCCGCCCCGCACGAGGCAGTCGGCCACGGGCAGGCCGCAGCGGCGCCCGACCGCCGCGGCCAGGCGCTCCGCCTGGTTGTAGCCGCGCTGCCTGCGCCGCCGCGGGTGCAGCGGCACCGGCACCAGCGCGCCCTCGAGCGCCGGCGCGCCGGCGCAGATGGCCGCCGCCATCGGCTCCGCCAGCGCCGCGGCGCCGCGGTACTTCAGGGCACGCACCAGCGCACGGCCAGGGCCCTCGTAGGCCACCGGCGCCCACACGTCCACGCCGTCGACCCTCACCGCCTTCGGTCCGAGCCAGCGCAGCGCTCTGCGGCAGTCCGCGCACAGCGGCTCCCCGATCCGCGCATCGCCGCCGCAATCCCAGCAGAACGGCGGGACGACGAGCGCGAGCGCGCGGGCTGCGAGCGAGGCCATGTCGCGAGAGTGCCGCAGGCCGCGTAACCGGTCAGCACGCGCTTGCGACAATCGCGTTCGTGCCGAGTGACAGCCCGGACCTGCACTGGCTTCCCGACCCGTTCGTGCTCGCGCCGATCGCGGTGCTGGTGGCCGTCTACGTGCTCCGCTTCCGCAAGGCGCGGGCGGAGGAGGGCGGGCGCGGCGCCGGCGTGGCACAGGCCGCGGCGTTCGCCGCCGGCACGCTGGCCCTGCTGGTCGCGGTCGCCAGCCCGCTCGACCGCCTGGGCGAGGACTACCTGTTCTCCGCTCACATGCTCCAGCACGTGCTGCTCGGGGACATCGCCCCTGCGCTGCTGCTGCTGTCGCTCTCGCGGGTGATCCTGAGGCCCGTCACGAAGCGCCTGATGGGAGTGGAGAGGGCACTCGGCCCGCTCGCGAGCCCGTGGACCGGGATCGCGCTGTGGCTGGGACTGATGTACCTGTGGCACGTGCCGGCGCTGTACGAGGCGGCGATCGAGAACCCGGTGGTGCACCTGGTGGAGCACGTGGCCTTCTTCACCGCGGGTGTCGCCGTCTGGTGGCCGCTGGTCGAGCCCGTCCCCATGCGGCGCCCGCTGAGAGGCCTGTCGACCGTGGCCTACATCGGGACCGCGAAGTTCGGCCTTGCGGCGCTGGGGCTCTACCTCACCTGGTCGGGAACGGTGCTCTACGACTACTACGAGGGGCTGCCTCGCATCTGGGGGCTGTCCGCGATCGACGACCAGAACGCCGGCGGGGCGATCATGATGGTCGAGCAGTCGCTCACGTTCGTGATCGCGCTCGTGGTGCTGTTCGCGCGCATGCTGGGCCAGTCCGAGAGGGACGAGCTGCGGCGGGAGCGGCTGGAGGAGCTAGAGCTGGCTGAGCGGCCGTAGCCGCTGGGTGATCCCGGCGCCGCCGTGGATGGCGCCGATCAGGATCTCGCCCTCGGCGACGTCGGTGCCCGGGAACACGATCGTCTCGCGCAGCGACGCGTCGCGCCCGATCCTGCAGCCGTCGCCGATCACCACGGGGCCCATCAGCCGGACGCCGGAGCCGAACTCCACGTCGGCGCCCACCCACACCGGGTCGTCGCCGATCACCTCCACCTCCTCGGGCGGCTCGCCCGGCGACACGTCGATCCGCAGCTCGCCCGCCAGGGCGTCGAAGGTGCCCTGGCGCAGCTCGTCGAGTGAGCCGACGTCGTTCCAGTAGTCGGTGATCTCGTGCACGTGGAAGGGCACGTCGCCGTCGAGTAGCGCCGGGAACACGTCCTGGGCCCAGTCGGCGAACGGGCGCTCGGGGAAGTAGTCGAAGATCTCGGGTGAGAAGCAGTAGATCCCGCAGTTGCCCAGGTCCGACAGGGCCTCGGCGGGATCGGGCTTCTCCTGGAAGCCCTGGATGCGCCCGTCGGAGTCGTGGATCACCACGCCGTACTCGCGCGTGTCCGGAACCTTCTTCACGGTGAGGGTGGCGATTCCGCCGGCGCTGCGGTGGCGCTCCACGAGACCGTTCAGGTCGGCGTCGGTGAGGGCGTCGCCGGAGACGATCACCACGGGCTCGTCGCCGAAGAAGTCGGCCACGTTGCGGACCCCTCCGGCCGTGCCGAGCAACTCCTCCTCGAAGCGGTACTCGAGCCGGTCCCCGAAGTAGTCGCGGATCGTGTCGGGGTAGTAGTGGAGGTTCGCGATCAGCTCGCCGAACCCCTGGCGCTCCAGCATCCCGACGATGTGGGCCATCACGGGCCGGTCGAGCACCGGGACCATCGGCTTGGGGACCTCGAAGGTGATCGGCTTGAGGCGGGTACCGAGACCCGCTGCGAGGACCATCGCCTTCATGGCGCGGGCACGCTAGCAGCCTCAAGCCCAGCCCCCGCGCGGCCGATAACGGTCCCGGACGAGCGCCAGGGAAACGACCCATCGACAATCCGGAGATATCTGGGGCCAGGATGGCCGACGCGCTGGCCGCCGTGAGGCGGCTGTCCTCTGCCGTGCTCGGGGCGGGGGATCACGCAACCGTCTATCACGAGCTGGCGAGTGCCATCCTCGGCGCGCTGGACGTGGACGAGGTGCAGATCTCGCGGGTCTTGCAGGACCTCGTGACCGGACGGGGCAACGCCTACCTCCCCGGCCCCGGCGAGGCGGCCGAGATGGGCGCCGAGTATGAGCTCGAGCTCGATGAGGGCTCCGCGGTCCGCAGCGTCGCGACCTCGGGCGAGCCCGTCAGCGAGCCCGGGGGCCTGTTCCTGCCGCTCGCCTACGACGACCAGGTGCGGGTGGTGGTCGGCTGCATGCCCACCGCGCCGCGCGTCTTCGGTGACGACGAGGTGCAGGTGGCCCAGACCCTCGTGAACCAGGCCACCGCGGCCATCCGGATGCTCGACCTGCGCGCGCACATAGACGCGCGCGCCGGCCAGGAGGCGGCGCTCGCGCGCGCCGCGCGGTCGCTGAACGCGCGCCTCGACCTCCACACCGTGCTCGAGACGCTCTGCCGCGAGGCCGACCAGGCCCTCGGGGCGGACCTGGCCGGGGTCTACCTCGGCGACGCCGACGACGGCGGTCGCGCGGTGGCCGCACACGGGATACCGAAGGACTCGGGCTGGTTCGACTATGTGATCCGGCCCGGCGAAGGAGTCGGCGGGCAGGTGCTGATGACCGGCCGGCCCGCGATCTCCAACGACTACCGCCGCGACGTCCAGGTACCCGCGAACGAGGCGCTCGAGGGAGTCCAGACGGCCGTGTCGGTGCCGCTCCGCTGGAACGGCGAGCTGAAGGGCGCGCTGTCGGTGGCGTTCTGCTCGATGCGCGAGGTGAGCGATGAGGACATCGCCGCCCTCCAGGCCCTCGCCGACCTGGCGGGGGTGGCCTGCACCAACGCCCAGGCCTTCGAGCAGATCCAGACGGCCGCCCGCACCGACTCGCTCACCGGTCTGCTCAACCACGGAGCGGTGCACGCGAAGGCGCGTGACGAGATCGCGCGCGCCCAGCGCAGCGGCGAGCCGCTGTGCTGCCTGCTGGCGGACCTCGACAACTTCAAGCCGATCAACGACCAGCACGGCCACCTGGCGGGCGACCGGATCCTCAAGGAGATCGCCGCGAAGCTGACCGAGGAGTTCCGCGCCTACGACGGCATCGGGCGCTTCGGCGGCGACGAGTTCCTGGTGGTGCTGCCCGGGCTCACCGAGGAGGAGGCCGATCAGGCGGCCGCGCGATTCCAGGACGCGGTGGCCGCGGCCAGGCCGATGGGGAACGCCGCCGCGCTCACGACCTCCGTGGGAATCGCGCGCTGGCACGAGCCGTTGATGGCGGCGGAGCTGATCGACCGTGCCGACCGGGCGCTGCTCGTGGCCAAGCGCAGCGGCAAGGACCGGGCGGTGCTGTCCACCGACAAGACCGAGGAGGAGCTGGCCCGCCTCGAGGCGGCGGCCGGGACGCCCAACCGCGTGCTCGCCGCGTTGTGGGACATGGTGAGCCGCTGTGAGCGCCCGTCCGAGGTGCTCCTCGGCCTGCCCGACTTCATGCGCGACGCGCTCGGCCTGGAAAGCGCGACATTCGTGGACGCGGCGAAGGACCCTGCGCTGGCGGAGCAGGTGCGCCGCCTGGGCGGGACCGGCGTGGCCAGGCCGAGCATGCTCGCGCTGCGCCAGGCGCTGGGCGCCATGGACCTGCCCGTCTCGGGCGGCGACGGCGGATGGGCCGCCGTGCCGCTCGCGCGCGACGGGACCGCCTACGGGCTGCTCGTGCTGCGGTCTCCCTCCCACCTGTTCCCGCTCGCCACGCTGCGTCTGTCCGAGTTGATCGCCGGGCAGGCGGTCACGGCTCTCCTGGGCCAGACGGGCGGGGCGTCGCGCTCGGCGGTGGGTGCGCTGGCGGCGGCGATCGACGCCCGTGACGACTACACGCACGCCCATTCCGAGCAGGTGGTGAGCCTGGCGACCGAGGTGGCGACGCGGCTGGGGCTGGATCCGGCGCAGATCGAGCACGTGCGCGACGGCGCCATGCTCCACGACGTGGGCAAGGTCGCGATCCCGAACGAGATCCTGTTCAAGCCCGGCCCGCTGGACGCGACGAGTGGGAGGTGATGCGCGAGCACCCGGTGATCGGCGAGCGCATACTGCGCCGCACACCCGAGCTGGAGCCGATCGCGCCGCTGGTCCGCCATGAGCACGAGCGCTGGGACGGCGGGGGCTACCCCGACGGGCTGTCCGGCGAGGAGATCCCCGTCGGCAGCCGCATCATCCTCGCCTGCGACGCCTACAACGCGATGATCACCCAGCGGCCCTATCGCGACCCGATGTCATCCGAGGCGGCGATCGCGGAGCTCCGCGCGAACGCCGGCAGCCAGTTCGACCCCGCCGTGGTCGACGCGCTGCTCGCTCTGCTCGCCGCTCCGGCGCACGCGGCGTAATCTGGCCGGATCGGCGCAGCGATCGACATCGTCACCGAGCGGGACCTCCCGGACCTGCTGCCGCTGATGCGCGGCTACTGCGACTTCTACGAGGTCACCCCGTCCGACGACGCCCTGCTGGCCATGTCGCGCGAGCTGATCGCCGACCCGGAGCGTGAGGGGCTCCAGCTGATCGCTCGCGACGACGCCGGCCGCGCGCTGGGGTTCGCCACGATCTTCTGGACGTGGTCGACGCTCAGCGCGTCGCGGATCGGCGTGATGAACGACCTGTTCGTGGCCGGCGACGCCCGCGGGAGCGGGCTCGCGGACGCGCTGATCGGCGAGTGCCTGGATCGCTGCCGTGCCCGAGGCGCCACGTCGCTGGGCTGGCAGAC
The DNA here is from genome assembly GCA_963761505.1 of uncultured Thermoleophilaceae bacterium. GTDB lineage: Bacteria > Actinomycetota > Thermoleophilia > Solirubrobacterales > Thermoleophilaceae > JAAYBF01. The sequence continues at coordinate 33,135 of CAVXGW010000010.1, read as the reverse complement.
GGCGAAGGACAACCACCGCGCCCAGGTCGTGTACGACCGGGTGGGCGGCAGGCGCTCGGAGTGGCTCGACTACTCCCTCGACGCCGGAGCGGGATCGCCGGGCGCCACCAAGCCCGACTCGTAGGCCACCACCACCGCCTGCACGCGGTCGCGGACCCCCAGCTTCATCAGCACCCGCGCCACGTGGGTCTTCACCGTGGTCTCGCTCACCACCAGCTCGGCCGCGATCTCGGCGTTCGACATCCCGCGAGCCAGCAGCGCGAACACCTCGCGCTCGCGCGGGGTGAGGTCCGCGAGCTCGGGAGCCTCCCCGCGCTGCGACGGCGGTGTGCGGGAGAACTCCGAGATCAGGCGGCGGGTGACCGACGGCGCGAGCAGCGCCTCGCCGTCCGCCACCACGCGGATCCCGTCCACCAGCTGGTCGGCGGGCACGTCCTTCAGCAGGAAGCCGCTGGCGCCCGCGCGCAACGCGTCGTAGACGTACTCGTCCAGGTCGAAGGTGGTGAGCATCAGCACCCGCGCGGGCTGCGAGCCCTGCTCGGCGGCGCGCGCGACGATGCGCCGGGTGGCCTCGATCCCGTCCACCTCGGGCATCCGGATGTCCATCAGCACCACGTCGGGCGCCAGGCGGGTGGTGCTGTCCAGCGCCTGGGCGCCATCGGAGCACTCGCCCACCACCTCGATGTCCTCCTCGGCGTCGAGGATCATGCGAAAGCCGGCGCGGATGAGCGCCTGGTCGTCCACGAGCAGGACACGCACGCTCATCGCACGGCCTCCTTCGACGGCGTCGACACGATGGGCAGCCGCGCGCGCACGGCGAAGCCGCCGCCGCGGCGGCGCCCCGCCTCGAGCACGCCGCCGTAGACCGCCACGCGCTCGCGCATCCCGAGCAGGCCGTTGCCGCTGCCCACGTCGCCCAGCGCGAGCTCGCCGCCGCCGGCGGGCCCCACGCCATCGTCCTCGACCGCGACGACGACCTCCCGCGGCTCGTAGGTCACCGTGATCGTCGCCCTCGCCTCGCCGGCGTGGCGGATCGCGTTGGTCAGCGCCTCCTGCACCACCCGGTAGGCGGTCAGGTCGACACCCGTGGGAAGCGCGACCGGCTCGCCCTCCACGTCCACCTGCACGGGCAGCCCGGCGTCGCGGGCGCGGTCGGCCAGCCGGTCGAGCCGGTCGAGGCTGGGCAGGCCGCCCAGCGGCTCGCCCTCGTCACGACGCACCGCGCCGAAGAGGTGGCGCAGCTCCGCCATCGCCTCGCGTCCGGTGCGCGCGATCACGTCCGCCGACGCGACCGCCTGATCGGGGTCGGCGTCGACCAGGCGGCGGGCGGCCGCGGCCTGGACCACCATCACGCTGAGGTCGTGCGCCAGCACGTCGTGCAGCTCGCGCGCCACGCGGCGGCGCTCGGCGGCGATCGCGCGGCGCTCCTCCTCGTCCCGCTCGTGTTCGGCGCGCTCGGCCTTCTCCGCCAGCTCCCTGCGCGAGCCGGGTCTGGTTGCGGATCATCCGGCCCACGAGCCACGGCACGACCGAGAAGAACAGGACGGGGAAGAAGATGTCCGCCGGGTCTTCGAGGATGGCAGATCGCGATGACCGCGCCGGCGCCGAGGGCCAGGCCGATCAGCGCGCGCCGGAAGCGCAGGTGGGCGCCGGCCGAGTAGGTGGCGGTGATCATCATGAGCACGACGCTGAGCAGGTCCGGCGGCCCGGTGAGCACGGCCTCCCCGAGCACCGCCCCACGCCACGACCCCGCAGACGGCGACCAGCGGATGCGACCGCCGCCACAACAGGCTCAGGCCCATCGCGGTGAACAGCAGGAGGTTGAGCGCCAGAGGTCCCTCGCGGGCATCCGTTACCGAGACCTCGATCCACGCCACGACGAGGATGACCGCGACCAGGCCGCGGTCGATCACCCGCCAGTCGCGCTCGGTCAGTCCCTGCAGCCGGCGCCTCATCCGCGCCCCTCGTGCGGGAGCCGGGCCTCGAGCTTGAACCCCACTCCGTCCCCGCCCGGCGAGGTGCGCAGCACGCCCCCGTAGAGCCCGACCCGGTCTCGCAGAGCCTGGATCGACGTCGAGTCCGGCGGCCGGCCGCCCGCGCGGTCGTCGCGGACGGTGACCCTGACGTCGCGGTCGTCGTAGCTGATGCTCACCGTGGCGGATGTCGTGCCGTCGGCCTCGCGGGTCCAATGGAGCGCCTCCTGGAGCACGCGGTAGGCGGCCAGGTCGACGCCGGACGACAGAGGCACCGCCTGTCCCTCGACCTGCAGCGCCACCACGAGGCCGTCGCCGGACACCTGCTCCACCAGGGCGGGCGCGCGGTCCAGCGAGGGCTGCGGCGCGAGCGCCGGCCCCTCTCCCTCGCGGCGCAGGACCCCCAGGAGCCGGCGCATCTCGGCAAGGGCGTCGCGTCCGGTCTCCTCGACCACCCGCAGAGCGTCGCCGGCGCCGGCGGTGTCACCCGCGGCGATCGAGCGGGGAACCGTCTCGGCCTGGACCACCATCGCGCTCACGCCGTTGGCCACGACCGCCTGGAGCTCGGCGGCGATGCGGTTGCGCTCGTCCTCGACCGCCCGCGCGGCATGCACATCGCGCTCGGCCTCGTGGCGCTCGGCCTTCTCGCGCATCTCCCGCTGGAGCAGCACCCGGCTGCGCACGCCGCGCCCGGCGAGCAGGACGGCCGTGAACATGAAGAAGATCCAGATGAGATCCGCGGGGATCTCCGCCTGGCCGGGGTCGAGCAGCATCGCCAGCCAGATGCCGCCGTAAAGCAGGCAGGCCTGGAGCCACATCCGGCGATCGTCCGCGTGGCGCCCCGTCAGGTAGACGAGGAGCAGCACCGCCACGAATGGCGCGGTGAGCGTGACGAAGAAGAAGCTGTCCAGGGGCGTCTGGGCCACGCACACCGCCACGAAGGCCCCGATCGCGAACAGCGGCTTGCGGCGCATCCACGCGAGCGGCACGAACGCGAACACGCAGACGACCGCGGTGATCGCGCGGGAGTTCCCGTCGGTGTCCACGAACGCGGACTCGAGCAGCCCGGCCACGAGGAACCCCGCGGCCAGCGCGATGTCCACCCTGAACGGGTCGGCGCCGCGCACGCGTGCGGAGAGAGCGCTGAAGCGTGTCTTCACGCGTCAGAAGGTAGCCCGGCGCCCGCGATCCGGCATCCGCCGAGGGCAGGACAGGGGGTCATCCCTGAGGAGGACCCGCCCGCATCCAGATCGTCCCAATTGCCCACCGCAAGATCGGCGCTGAGGCCGACGACGCGGCGGCCCCGCGATGGGACCGTGGCGTCATGGCCGAATGGACGACTCGCACAACCACCGATGCAAGCCCCGAGCAGGTGCTCCAGGTGCTCACCGACCCCGACGCGATCGCGACCTGGTCGCCGATCGCCTTCGACGTCGAGGACCTGGACGGCGCCCGCCTGACGACCGGCAGCAAGGCGCGCGTGAGCGGCTCGCTGGCCGGCCTGCGGGTGGGCTTCGACGTGGAGGTCCACGCCGCCGACGAGCGCGGCCTGGAGCTGACCGCGGACGGTCCGATCGGCATCGACGTGCGCTACGAGCTCGCCCCCGCCGTGCGGGGCAGCGAGGTCGCGGCGTCCGTCTCGCTCAAGAAGGCCGGCGGAATCACCGGCCGCGTGCTGTCCAAGGCCACGGCGGCGCTGCTGTCCGCCGGGGCGCTCGACGGAGCCGCCGGGCGGATCGCCCGGGCGGCCGCAACCGCTTGAACCACAGACCACCGACCACCGACTCAGACCCGACCCCAGACCAAGGAAAGGAAACCAATGATCACGCTCACCAGAAACCGGAACGGATCTGCTCCGGTCGCCCCCACCGCCAACGGCGTCGCCGTCGTTGCTCATGACGTCTCTCGCCGCTATGGCGAGGGCGATTTTGCGGTTGATGCCGTTCGCGGCGTCTCGCTCGAGGTTCCCACCGGCCAGTTCACGGCGGTCATGGGACCGTCGGGTTCGGGCAAGTCGACCCTGATGCACCTGCTGGCGGGGCTCGATCGGCCCAGCTCGGGGCGCGTCGAGATCGGCGGTGAGGACATCACCGCGATGTCCGACAAGCAGCTCACGCTGCTGCGCCGCAAGCACGTCGGCTTCGTGTTCCAGGCGTTCAACCTCCTGCCGATGCTCACCGCGCAGGAGAACGTGACGCTCCCGCTCTCCATCGCCGGCGCCAAGCCCGACCGGGCCTGGGTCGAGTCGGTGATCGAGCGCGTGGGCCTCACCGATCGCCGCGACCACCGTCCGGCGGAGCTGTCCGGCGGGCAGCAGCAGCGCGTCGCGATCGCCCGCGCGCTGGTCACGGAGTCCACCGTCCTGCTGGCCGACGAGCCCACCGGCAACCTGGACTCGCGCACCAGCGCCGACGTGCTCGCGCTGCTGCGCGAGGCCGTGGACGCCTACGGCCAGACGACCCTCATGGTCACCCACGACTCCCATGCGGCCGCCGACGGCCGACCGCGTGCTGTTCCTCGCGGACGGGCGGATCGTGGAGGACCTCGACCGGCCCGACGAGGACCAGGTCCTCGCGGCCATGAAGGAGCTGTCATGACCCGCGTATCGATCAAGAGCCTGACGAGCCGCCGTCTGCGCACGGCGCTCACCGCCCTGGCGATCGTGCTCGGGGTGGCGATGGTGAGCGGCGCCTACACGCTCACCGACACGATGAAGGCGGCCTCGGACTCGCTGTCCACGTCGTCGTACTCCGGCACGGCCGCGGTGGTCTCTGCGAAGACCGCCTTCGACGTGTCCACTAACGACGACTACAACGCGAAGCCGAGCATCGCCGAGAGCAGGATCGCGGACGTCCGGGCCGTTCCCGGCGTCGGCTCGGCGGTCGGCAGCATCTCCGACGAGGCCCGCATCGTGGGCCGCGACGGCAAGGTGCTGGGCGGCGGCCCGTACTTCGCGTCCGGGCTGGACCCGAAGGCGAAGGACCTGGACAAGGTGAGCCCGTTCCGGCTCACCGACGGGCGCTTCGCCGACGGTGCCCGCGAGGTGGTGATCGGCACCGCCATGGCCAAGGACGAGAAGTGGGCCGTGGGCGACACGGTGAAGATCCAGACGCGCGGTGGGCGCCAAGCCGTTCGAGATCAGCGGCATCGCCGACTTTGGCGAGGTCGAGTCGGTCGGCGTGGCCACCTACGCGGTGTTCGACCTGAACGCGGCGCAGCAGCTGTTCGCCAAGCAGGGCAAGCTCGACGAGATCCTCGTCACGGCCGCGCCCGGGACCGGCGACGACGAGCTGCGCGCGCGGCTGGCATCGGAGCTCGGCGACAGCGCGAACGTGCAGACGGCGGCGAAGCACGACCGCTTCAACCTGCAGGGCCTGGACGAGTTCGTGGGATTCATCCACACGTTCCTGCTCGTCTTCGGCATCGTCGCACTGGTGGTGGGCGCGTTCACGATCGTGAACACGCTGTCGATCACCGTCGCCCAGCGCTCGCGTGAGCTGGCTCTGATGTCCGCCATCGGAGCCACGCGCCGCCAAGTGCTGCGCTCGGTGGTGCGGAGGCCGCCGCGATGGGCGCGATCGGCTCCCTGATCGGCCTGTTCGCCGGCCTGTTGCTGGCGAAGGGGCTGGCGGGCGTGTTCGCGGCGACGGGCATCGAGTTGCCCGCCGTGGACACGGTGTTCGCCACCCGCACGATCGTCGTGTCGCTCGCGGCCGGCATGATCGTGACGCTGGCGGCGTCGCTCAGCCCCGCGCTGCGGGCCACCCGCGTGTCGCCGGTTGCGGTGATGCGCGAGGGCGCCGAGCTGCCGCAGTCGCGGGTGGGCCGGCGCGCCACCGTGATCGCAGCGGTGGCGGGCGTCCTCGGCGCCGGCGATCCTCGCCGTGGCCGTGCTCGCACCGGGCATGGAGGCCGAGAGCAGGCTGCTCACGGTCGTGCCCGGCGCGCTGCTGGTGCTGCTCGCGGTGGGGCTCGCCTCGCCGCGGATGGTGCCCGCCCTGGCTTCGGTGCTCGGCCGCCCGGCGCGCCGCTTCGGCGGCTCCGCCGGCGCGCTGGCGCGCGAGAACGCCAGGCGCAACCCGGGTCGCACGGCCCTCACGGCCGCCGCTCTGATGATCGGCGTGGCGCTCGTGGCGTTCGTGGCCGTGCTCGGCCAGGGGCTGCGCGAGTCGACCACGGGATCGCTGGAGGAGGCGGTCCGGGCCGACTACGTGGTGGTCGCCCAGGACGACTGGTCGCCCATCGACCCCGCCTCCACCCGCGCCGCAGCGGCGGTGCCCGGCGTGGAGACGGCCACCGGCATCGTCGAGGACCGGGCGCGCGCGTTCGGCCAGAAGGCGGTTGTGGACGGCGTGGATCCGGATGCGATCGCGAGCGTGTTCGGGTGGGAGTGGAAGGACGGCTCCGACTCGGCGCTCTCGCGGCTGAACCACGGCGGCGCCGTGGTGACCGACGAGTACGCCGAGAAGCACGGGCTGGAGACCGGCGAGTCGTTCGCGGTCACTGGCCCGACGGGCAAGCGGCTGCGCGTCGAGGTGGCCGGCATCTCCAAGCCGGATCGCTTCAACCCGCTCTACCTCGGTGACGTGACGATCTCGAAGGACGCCTTCGAGACCGCCTTCACCGCGGAGCGGGAGCGCTACGGCTTCGTGAACGCCGGATCCGCCGACCGGGCGGCCCTCGAGCAGGCGCTCGCCGGGTTCCCGGAGGTGGAGCTGCAGTCCCGCTCGGAGTTCGGCGCCGCGCAGGCGGCGTGGGTGGACATGATCCTCGGGATCTTCTATGTCCTGCTCGCGCTGGCGGTGCTGATCTCGCTGATCGGGATCGTGAACACCCTCGCGCTGTCGGTCGTCGAGCGCACCCGCGAGATCGGGACGCTCAAGGCGATCGGCATGACCCGCCGCCAGGTGCGGCGGATGGTGCGCCACGAGTCGGTGATCACCGCGCTGATCGGCTCCACGCTCGGCATAGGCGTCGGGCTGGTGCTGGCGGCGATCGTGAGCACGGCGCTCGGCGACGAGGGGCTGCGGTTCGCCGTGCCGGTGGGCGCCCTCGTGACGTTCACCGTGGTCGCCGCGGTGGCCGGCGTGCTGGCCGCGGTGCTGCCCGCACGGCGGGCGGCCAGGCTGGACCCGCTCGAGGCGCTGGCCTACGAGTAGTCCGCTCGGCATGGGGCCGTCCGTGGCGTTCTGCCACGGGCGGCCCTTTCGCCGTTCAGGCCTCCGGCTGCCAGGAGGTGAGGTAGCGCTGCTGCTCGGCGGTGAGGGTGTCGATCGCGACGCCGAGGGAGTCGAGCTTCAGGCGCGAGATCTCCTCATCGATCTCCTTCGGGACCGGGAGCACCTTCGGGTCGAGGGAGTCCTTCTCGCGCACCAGGTGCTCCGCGGCCAGGGCCTGGGTGGCGAAGCTCATGTCCATCACCGCCGCCGGGTGGCCCTCCCCGGCCGCGAGGTTCACCACGCGGCCTCCGGCGAGCAGGTTCAGGCGACGCCCGTCCGCCAGCGTGTACTGGTCCACCAGCGGCAGCACGGACTCGGGCTCGCCGGCCACGGACAGGTCGGCGAGGCTGATCTCCACGTCGAAGTGGCCGGCGTTGGCCAGCACCGCGCCGTCCTTCATGCGCTCGAAGTGCTCGGCACGCAGCACGTCGCGCGAGCCGGTCACGGTCACGAACAGGTCGCCGCGCTCGGCGGCGTCGAGCGCCGGCAGCACCTCGTAGCCCTCCATCCGCGCCTCGAGCGCCCTCAGCGGATCGACCTCGCACACGATCACCGCCGCGCCCGCGCCCCGGGCGCGCTGGGCGATTCCCTTGCCGGTGAAGCCGAACCCGAACAGCACCAGCGTGTGGCCGGCCAGCAGGAGGTTGGTGGCGCGCAGGATGCCGTCGAGGGCCGACTGGCCGGTGCCGTAGCGGTCGTTGAAGGTGCGCTCGGTGAGCGACTCGTTCACCGCCAGCACCGGGCACTTGAGCCCGCCCTCGGCCTCGAGCGCGCGCAGGCGCAGCAGGCCCGTGTTGGTCTCCTCGGTGCCACCGAGCAGATCGTCCGCGGCGCCGCCGGCGTGGATCACCGTGAGCAGGTCGGCACCGTCGTCGATCGTGATCTGCGGCTTGCCCTTCGCGAGCTCGCCGACGTGCCTTGCGTAGGTGTCGAGGTCCTCGCCCGCCACGGCGTGCACCTCGATCTCCTCCGCAAGCGCGGCGGCCACGTCGTCCTGGGTGGAGAGCGGGTTGGCGGCGCACAGGGCGACCTCCGCCCCGCCAACGCGCAGCGCCCTGACGAGGTTGGCCGTCTCGGCGGTCACATGCAGGCAGACCGCCACCTTCACCCCGTCGAGCGGCTGCTCCTCGCGCGAACCGCTCCCCGATCCGCTCGAGCACCGGCATCTGGCCCGGCGGCCCAGCGAATCCGGGCCTCACCCTGCGAGGCGAGGCCCGGATCAGAGATATCGCTCACGTTCGTCCCGAGGCCTGAGGCCCGAGGCCCGAGGCCTGAGGCCTGAGGCCTGAGGCCTAGTACCGATAGTGCTCCGGCTTGTACGGCCCCTCGACGGTGACGCCGATGTACGCCGCCTGATCCGGCCGCAGCTCGGTGAGCTTCGCTCCCAGGGCGTCGAGGTGCAGTCGGGCCACCTTCTCGTCGAGATGCTTGGGCAGCACGTACACCTGCTTCTCGTAGTCGTCGTTCTTGGTCCACAGCTCGATCTGGGCGATCGTCTGGTTGGTGAACGAGTTCGACATCACGAACGACGGGTGGCCGGTCGCGTTGCCGAGGTTCAGCAGGCGCCCCTCGGACAGCAGGATGATCGAGTGGCCGTCGGAGAACTTGTACTCGTCCACCTGCGGCTTGATGTTGATCCGCTCGGCGACCTTCTGAAGGCCGGCCACGTCGATCTCGTTGTCGAAGTGGCCGATGTTGCCCACGATCGCGTTGTGCTTCATCCGCGCCATGTGATCGGCGCCGATGATGTCCTTGTTGCCGGTGCTGGTGATGAACACGTCGGCGGTGTCGAGCACGTCCTCGAGCGTCTGGACGTTGTAGCCCTCCATGCACGCCTGCAGCGCGCAGATCGGGTCGATCTCGGTGATCGGTCACGCGGGCGCCCTGGGCCTTCAGCGAGGCGGCGGAGCCCTTGCCCACGTCGCCGTAGCCGCAGACCACGGCGTGCTTGCCGGCGAGCATCACGTCGGTCGCGCGGAAGATGCCGTCCACCAGCGAGTGGCGGCAGCCGTAGAGGTTGTCGAACTTCGACTTGGTCACGGAGTCGTTCACGTTGATCGCCGGGAACAGCAGGTCACCGGTCTTGGCCAGCTCGTACAGCCGGTGGACGCCGGTGGTGGTCTCCTCGGTCACGCCCTTGATCGCCTGGCCGATCTTGGTGTAGCGCTCGGAGTCCTCGGCGAGCGAGCGCTCGAGCAGGCCCAGGAACACCTGGAACTCCTCGGACTCCGCGTCGGCGGGGTTGGGCACCGCTCCGGCCTTCTCGAACTCGCTGCCCTTGTGGATCAGCATCGTGGCGTCGCCGCCGTCGTCGAGGATCATGTTGGCCGGCTCACCGGGCCAGTTCACGACCTGCTCGGTGCACCACCAGTACTCCTCGAGCGTCTCGCCCTTCCAGGCGAACACCGGCACGCCCTTCGGGTCCTCGGGCGTCCCGTCCGGCCCGACGGCCACGGCGGCCGCCGCGTGGTCCTGGGTCGAGAAGATGTTGCACGAGCACCAGCGCACCTCGGCCCCGAGCGCGGTGAGCGTCTCGATGAGCACCGCGGTCTGGACCGTCATGTGCAGCGAGCCGATGATGCGCGCGCCCTTGAGCGGCTGGGCCGCGGCGTACTCCTCCCGGGTCTGCATCAGGCCCGGCATCTCGTGTTCGGCCAGCTCGATCTCCTTGCGGCCGAACGCGGCCAGCGAGAGGTCGGCGACCTTGAAGTCCTGCGTGGTGGTGGCGGTGCTCATCTTGCTCCTTTATGGGTGTGTGGTCAGCTCGGCGGCCTCGGCGAGCAGGCGCTGGTGCTTCTCCTGCTCGAACCGCAGCCACTGGGACGCTGTGACGCCCTCGGGCCGGGACGGGCTGGTCTGCAGCCACGCCTCAACCGCGCCGTTGAGATCGGAGTCGCGGTTCAGGCGAAGTGCGAAGCCGGCGTCGCCCAGGCTCATGTCGTGCTCGGCGAGCAGCTCGCGCAGCGTGCGCAGCCGCTGCAGCTCGCCGGGCCCGTAGAGGCGGTAGCCCGACTCCGAGCGGCGGGGCTCGATCAGCCCCTCACGCTCGATGTAGCGCAGCATTCGCGGGGACCACCCGGTGGTCTCCGCCGCCTCGTTGATGGTCAGGCCGTCCATCGGCGACCAACCTTACCACGGTTGTGTCAAGGTTTGTCGAGGCGTATCCCCCGGCGCCGTCCGGCATTTGGTCCGCATACCGGACCAGATCCGGGACGGCGGTGCTTAGAGCTGCCTCTTGAAGCCCTCGATCGCCGTGACCGGGGTGGCCTCCGTGCCGCTCAGCTCGGCCAGGTGCACGCTCATCAGGTCGCCGAGCATCACGAGCGACAGGACACGCGCCACCGGCGTGTCACCGCGCGCCGTCACGTGGACGACCGGGGCCCCCAGGCGCCCGAGCGTGTCCGCGTAGAGCTCGGTGCGCCGCTTGATCCGCTCGTGCGCGTCCGGGTCCTCGAGGAACACGGCGGACAGGGATCCGAGCTCGCGGCCGTGCTCCCAGCCCTCGATCTCGTTGTGGTTGGCCTCCGGCAGCTCGCCGGCGAAGGCGGCGACCTTGGAGTTCTCGTTCAACTGGGTCTTCCAGCGGCGCGCGACCGGGGCGGTGAGCCCGGCGCCGTGCACGACGGGAATCGTGTTGAGCAGCGCGCCGGCCACATCGGCCGGCTCGGGATCCTCGCCAAGCGACGAAAGCACCCCCTCGCTGCCCTCGATCTCATCCTTGAGCGACGGCGAGGCGCCCGCCGCGGCCGCGCACTCCAGCGCGCCGACGGTCATGTAGACGACCGCGGCCCGCGGCTGCATGCCCGACGGCACCCCGATCACCGGCACGCCCTCCTCACGAGCCCGTTCGGCCAGCTCGCCGCCGGTGGTGAGCGCCACGCGCTGAGCGCCGGCCGGCGCCGGCGGCCTCGAAGCACGCCAGCGTCTCCTCGGTGGAACCGGAGTAGGAGGCGCAGAGCACGAGCGTCTCCGCGGAAACGCGTCCCGGCGAGTACCCGCGCGCCACGCGCAGGGGCCCCGTCGCGCGCTCACCGATGGCCGCGGCGGCGAGGTCGCCGCCGATCGCCGACCCGCCCATGCCGCAGACCACCAGGCCCCCCGGCAGCGAAGCCGGCGGCACCGCCGCCGCCTCCACGCGCCACAGCGCGTCGCCGATCTGCTGCGGCTGCGCGAGCACGTCGGCGAGCATCGGGTCCGAGCTCACGCGAGCGACTCCTCCGGCTGGACGCGCGCGCCGGCCGCAATCTCCACCCCTTCACCGATCACCGCGCCCTCTCCCACGATCGCGCCCTCGCCGATGCGGACCCGATCGCCCACGCGCACGCCGCGCGCCAGCACGGCCTCGCGGATCGAGCAGTCAGAGCCCACGATCACGCGATCGTGCAGGACCGAGCGCTCCACGGCCGAGTCGCTGCCCACCGAGCAGTGGTCACCGAGCACCGACTGCGGGCCGATGTGAGCGCCGCTGATGAGGCAGCCCTCGCCGATCAGCGAGCCGGTCTCGTCGCGCGGCGGCAGCGTGGAGCCGACCCGGCCCGCGAGCAGGTCGTACGTCGCCTCCAGGTAGCGCTCGGGAGTCCCGATGTCGACCCAGTATCCAGCTGCCGCGAAACCGAACAGCGCACCCTCCTTCACCAGCCCGGGGAAGATCTCGCGCTCGAAGGAAACCGCCCGGCCCGGCTCGATCGACTCGGCCACGGCGCGCTCCAGCACGTACGCCCCGGCGTTGATGCGGTTGGTGGGCGGCCGGCCCATCGGACTTCTCGAGGAACGCCTCCACCCGGCCGTCCTCGGCCGTCGGCACCACCCCGTAGCTCGAGGTGTCCTCCACCTCGATCAGCGCCAGCGTGGCCTTCGCCTCGCTCCCCTCGTGCTGGGCGAGCTGCGCGGTCAGGTCCATGTCGGTGAGCACGTCGCCGTTGAGCACGAAGAGGCGGTCGTCGAGCAGCCCCTCGTCGTAGGCGAGGCGCATCGGCCCCGCGGTGCCCAGCGGCTCGTCCTCGACCACGTATCGAAGCCGCATGCCGCCATGGATGTCGCCGAGGACCTCGCGCACCCCGTCCGACATGAAGCCGCACGACAGGATCACCTCGTCCACGTCGTGGGACGCGAGCCAGTCGAGCATGAACGTGAGGAAGGGCCGGCCCGCGAGCGGCATGACGGGCTTCGGCGTGGTGAGGGTGAGCGGCCGTAGCCGCGTGCCCTCGCCGCCCGCGAGGACCAGCGCCTGCACGGGCTACCTGCCTATGCCTTCGTAGGTGAAGCCCGCGGCGCGCAGGGCGTCGCGGTCGAGGAAGTTGCGCCCGTCGACGACGATCGGGTGCGCCATCCGGCTCTTCACGTCGCCCGCCCAGTCGAGCTCGGCGAACTCGGGCCACTCCGTCACGAGGACGGCGGCATCGGCGCCGTCGAGAGCCTCGGCGGCAGTGGCGCAGACCACGGCGCCACCCAGCATGTCCCGGGCGCCGTTCGCGGCGACGGGGTCGTAGACGCGGACGTTGGCGCCCTCGCCCTGGAGCCGCGCCGCCAGCACGAGGCTGGTGGCCTCGCGAATGTCGTCCGTGTCGGGCTTGAAGGCCACGCCGAGCAGCGCGATCTCCTTCCCCACGAGCGAGCCCAGGTGCTTCTGCAGCTTTCCGACGGCGCGGCGTTTCTGGAGGTCGTTCACCTCGATCACCGAGGTGAGCAGCTGGAACGCGTAGCCCGAGTTGCCGGCGAGCTGCTTGAGCGCGCTCACGTCCTTGGGGAAGCAGCTTCCGCCGAAGCCCAACCCCGCCTTGAGGAACTTGTCTCCGATCCGCGCGTCCAGCCCCATCCCCCGGGCGACCTCGTTCACGTCCGCGCCCAGCTCCTCGGACACGTTCGCGATCTCGTTGATGAACGAGATCTTCGTGGCCAGGAAGGCGTTGGAGGCCAGCTTGATCATCTCCGCGCTGGCCACGTCGGTGCGCACGATCGGGCCGCCGAGCGACTCGTACAGCGCGGCCACGCGGTCGGCGAAGGCCTCCGAGTGCTCGTCGGCGCCCACCACGACGCGGTCGGGCTTCATGAAGTCATCCACCGCCGAGCCCTCCTTGAGGAACTCGGGGTTCGACACGTAGCCGAGGCCCTCGCGCTTGCGCTGGATCGAGCGGCCGGTGCCCACGGGCACGGTGCTCTTCATCACGATCGCGTGCTCGTTCGAGTCGCCCAGCTCGTCGACGACCGCCTCGACGCGCGATAGATCGGCGTCACCGGAGTAGGTGGGCGGGGTGTCCACGCAGCAGAACAGCAGCCGGGCGCGGTCCAGCACCTCGCCCATGTCGGTGGTGAACGTGAGGCGGTCGGCGTTCTTGGCCACCAGCTCGGGCAGGCCCGGCTCGTGCATCGGCACCTCGCCTCGCGAGAGCGACTCGACTTTGTCGGGCAGGATGTCGCGCGCCACCACGTCGTGGCCCAGCTCGGCGAAGCAGGCGGCCGTGCACAGGCCCACCCAGCCCACGCCGATCACCCCGATGGGTTCGTTGCGCTCGGTCATCGACCGCGGCAGCCTACGGGACCTGCGTGGAGCGGGCGATCGCCAGCATCTGGCGCTCCGAGAGGGTCTGGAGGAGGGTGTTGGACACCCAGTAGACCGCCTTCGGCGTCCGCCAGGCCACCAGGCGCAGGCGGTCGCCGTCGTAGTGCAGCTCGAACGTGCGCTTGCCGATCTTCTTCTTCTCGGACTTGTCGGCGAGGATCGGCGGGTCCTTCCAGGTGGTGCCCTGGATCCCGTAGTACTCGCCCACCAGCCCGCGCTTGGCGACCATCCGGTAGCTCTTGTGGCGCTCGCCGCTGCGGGTCACGATCTTGTAGTAGCGCGGCGGGCCGGTGAACAGCGAGTTCTTCACGCGCACCGTGGGGAAGTACACCGGCAGCTGGCCGCCGGCCCCCTGCTGGATCGCCTGGATCGCCTGCTCCCTGCCCAGCGCCGGCGCCTTCTCCAGGCCACCGTCGCCCTGCTCCCTGCGCGCGCGCTTGCGCTTCTTGCGGTCCTTGGGCAGCAGCTCGCCGCGCGGGCCCTCGCTCTCCTCCACGCCCAGGAACTGGCGCGTGAGCTTCTTCACCGTGGGCGCGCTGGCGGTCACGTAGCTCGGCGCTCCCGTGTTCACGTCCCCGCCGGTGATCTCGCCCTCGAAGTGGACCTCGCGGATCGGCTGGTCCACCGAGAACACCGCGAGCTTGATCAGGCTCAGGATCTCGCCCCTGTTCTTCAGCCCCCGGTCGGAGGTCGTGTACTTGCCGAAGATGTCCAGCAGCTTGCCCCGGTCCTTCACGAGGTTGCCCACGCCCACCTGCTGCTTGGCGGCGCGCAACAGGTCCTGCTGGCGGATGCCGCGCACCAGGTCGGAGTCCTCGTGGCGGAAGCGCGCGTACTCCAGCGCCTCCTCGCCGCAGAGCTTCTGGTAGCCCGCGGGCACGTCGATGTAGGCGTATCCGGGGCTGTCGTTGAAGTAGCGCCGGTCGATGTCGGCGTAGATGCAGCCGATGGCGTCGATCGCGCGGCGGAAGCCCTGGAAGTCCACGTTGATCACGTGGTTGATCGACAGCCCGGTGGTGGCCTTCACCGTCTGGAGCGTGAGCTTGGGGCCGCCGAGCTCGTAGGCGGCGTTGATCTTGTCCGTGCCGTGGCCCGGGATCTGCACCTTCAGGTCGCGCGGCAGCGACATGAGCGCCGTGGCGTTCTTGTCGGGGTCGAGGCGCATGAGGATGATCGTGTCCGAGCGGCCGCCCATCCCGGCGCCGCCGTCCTTCGCGTTCTTGGGCCGCTTGTCGGAGCCGAGCAGCATGATCGTCTGGGGATCGCCGGGATCGGTCTCCGCGAGGCCCGCGCGGCCCAGCTCGAGGTCCTTGCCCTTGCCCTCCAGCGCGCCCACCACCCGGTCCACCTCGCGGAAGGCCGCCACCGAGGTGGCCGAGGCGGTGGCGAACACCACCAGCGCGGCTCCCAGCAGGAACCGCTTCCACATCGAGGGCCGGGGGATGTCGTCGAACGAGGGACTCATGCGATCCGCAGATCGGGCTTGCTCTGGGCTGCGGGGATCAGGTTCACGAACTCGACCAGCGCCTGGCGATATTCGCTGAGCGACCGGATCGACACCCACTCGTCGGGCCCGTGGTGGCCGTCCCCGGTGGGTCCGAACTCCACGCCCGGGACGCCGGCGTTCAAGAAGGAGATCACGTCGGAGGTGCCGTCACGACCCACTGCGATGCTCGACTTTCCGGGGCTCACCTTCGACACCGCCTCGGCCAGCACCTTCACGTACGGCTCGTCGCGCGACACCACGATCGGGTCGCGATGGAAGACCTTCGTGACCTCGGTGTCGCGCTGCTCGGCCACCGCGCCGATGATGTCCTCGGGGTCCTGGCCGGGCAGGTAGCGGATGTCGAGGTCGATGGTGCAGGAGTCGGGCACGCGGTTCACCGCGTCGCCGCCGGAGATCTTGCCGAGGCTGATGGAGGGCCGGTCGAACAGGTCCGAGGACTCGCGCGCGAACGGGAGGGACTCGATGCTGCGGAAGGCGTCGACGGCCTTCACCACGGCGTTGTCGCCCAGCCACGGCGTGGACCCGTGCGCCGAGCGGCCGGACACGTGCAGGCGCAGCACCAGGACGCCCTTGGCCTGCACGCCGATGTGGAGGTCGGTGGGCTCGCCGGTGATGGCGAAGTCGCCCACGTAGCCGCGCTCCACTAGGAAGTCGGAGGCCCGCTGCTCCTGCTCGTCGGACTCCTCGTCGCACACGACCACGAAGTGGACCTTGACGGCGTTCTGCGACGCCAGGTCCTGGACCGCGAGCATCATCGACGCGAGCCCGCCCTTCATGTCGTAGGCGCCGCGGCCGATCAGGCGGTCGCCGTCGGTAACCGGCTCGTACTGGGTCGGGTTGGCGGGCACCACGTCCAGGTGCCCGTGCAGCACCACGGTCGGGCCCGCGTCAGGGCCAACCGTCGCGGCCAGCACGGGCCGGCCGTTGTGCGTCTTGCCCTTCACCTCGACGTCGCGGGCCTCCAGCCACCCGTAGACGAAGGCGGCGGCGGCCTGCATGCCCTCGAGGGTGGAGGTGTCGTAGGTGATCAGGCGCTCGGTGAGAGCGCGCTCATCCACGCGAGGCAGGATAGACGCACAGCAGGCCGCGGGAGGCGGAAGCTGTGACGGCCGAGCGCAGCGCCCGGCGCGAGCGGCGTGCGACCAGCGTCCGGTCGACCCCCCGGTTGGTCACCAGGAACGCATCGTCGCGACGCACCCAGGCGATCGTCTCGGCCACGGAACCGACGCGCATGGCCGGGTCGAGCCGCACGCCGAAACCGCCGCACCGCCGGCCGGCGCCGCAGGCGCGGGACCGTGAACCGCACGCGCCTGGTGTCGGGCAGCTGCACCTCCACGGGAACGTTGCGCGCGCCGCCCCCCGAGAGCAGCCCCACGGTCACCTCGATCGTCATCCTCGCGCCGGGGCGGACCCGCTCGAGGCCGTCGTTCACCTCGACCCCGAGGTCCACGCGGCCCGGGGGCTTGCGCCTGCGCCGCACGGGCCGGCGCCGCACCGGGCGCAGCGCCGCCCGGTCGACCGACATCACGTCGATGCCGCGGGCGTGGTCGATCGCGTAGACGACCGAGGGATCGCCCGGCGCGAACAGCGCGGCCCAGAACATCGAGCGCCTGGGCATGTGGATGCCCACCTGGCGGATCCGGCGCGGGTTGCGCACGTCCAGCAGCCGCAGGCCGGCCTCGTAGAAGGCGGCCGCCACGAGCCCCCCGCTGTGGTCGAAGTAGTGGGCGGAGCAGGCCACCCGCAGGCGGTCGTCGCGCTCCACGGCGAAGCGATCGAGCGGCCTCGTGGTGCGGCCGCGGATCCGCCAGGTCTGGAACGAGCCCGCGCGGCGGCAGCCGTCGCCGAAGTCCTCCTCGGTCACCAGCAGCGTCTCGTCCGACACGCGCAGCGAGTTGTGGTGGATGAAGTCGTTGAAGGGGCCGCGCGAGCCGCTGCGGTTGGTCCGGGTGACCAGCCGCGGGCGCGCCGGGTTCGCGGTGTCGTAGGCGGCGGTGCCCCTCGCTCCCGCCACCCAGGCGAGGCCGCGCGAGTCCACCTGCACGTCGTGGCTCGAGAAGCCCGACGCGGCGCCGGCTCGCACGCGGCCGGCCAGGCGCGGCCGGGACGGATCGCGCAGGTCCACCACCTCGATGCCGTCGGGAGAGCCGGCCAGCCACGCGTAGCGGCAGCCCTGGATGCAGGAGGCGGTGTGCCCGATGCCCCCGCGCCGGCGGCGGGTGGGGCGCGAGTCCTCGGTCAGGAACAGGCCCGGCACCCAGGTGGAGTAGGTCGACAGCAGCCGCGGCCTGCGCGGGTTGCGCACGTCGATCACGTACAGCAGCCCGCGACCGCCGTACGGGTCGTCGCTCACCAGCAGGATCCCGTTGCCCACGTCCACGTCCTCGTTCTGCACGTTGGGCAGCTCCAGCCGCCCGATCCGCGCCGGCCGGCGCGGATTCGAGATGTCGTAGATCGAGACGCCCGACGTGCCGGAGGTGTAGAGCAGGTTTCCCCGCGCGCGGGCGGAGACGATGCCGGGCTCGGGGATCGTGGCGGTCACGTCCAATCCGGCGGACGTGGCGGCGGGTGCCGCTCCCGGGGCCGCGAGGCACAGGACCAGCGCCACCAGGAAGAGGGGACGCCTCACCCGCTGAGGGTAGACCCAAAGCGCTCGATCACGCGGCGGATGCCGTCCCGCAGGCGGGTCAGGTCGTCCAGCGCCACGCGCTCGTCGACCGCGTGCGCGAGCTCGAAGCCGGCGGTGCCGGCCATCACGCAGGGGATCCCGCGCTCGCAGAACAGGCGCATGTCGGCGCCGTACGGAACGCCGACGGGGCGCGAGCCGGGGAACGCCTCGAGCACAAGCTGCGTGAACGGGGGGGGGGGGGGGGGGGGGGGGGCCGGGGGCCGGGGAGGGAGGGGTAGGGGGGGGGGGGGGGGGGGGGGAGAAGGGAGAGTGTAGGGGGGCTCCTAGGGGGGGGTGCGAGGGGAGGTCGTGCTCGCGCAGCTCCGCCGCGAGTCCCAGGCCGGCCGCGATCTCCGCGAGCCGCTCCATCGCCGCCCGCTCGTCACCCGTCACCGACGGCACCTGGACCAGGGCCGCCGCGTCCTGCTCCAGGCTCAAGACGGCTTGGTGGCCCCGTAGCGCCTCCAGTGGCGCTCGGGGATGTCCTCGCGGTCCTTGTACCAGTACCAGGTGCAGGGATCGGTCGAGTAGTCCTCCGGCGGATCGGACGGGTAGACCGGGTAGCCCGACCACTGGATCGGCATCGACTCGTTCATGAACGAGCAGTGGGTGCAGTAGAGCGGGAAGTCCTTGCGCCCATACGACCAGTCGTGGGCGTCCCGGGTCCTGCCGTAGTCGTTGCTCTCGTACAGGCCCTTGCGCACCAGACGCTGGCCCGACCCGCACGGGTTCATCGTGAAGGTGATCTTCTCGTCGTCCTCGGTCACGGTGAACGAGCCCGGGTGGTCCCCCACGCCCGAGCCCGAATGGGCGCGCCAGGTGGCGGCGAGCAGGTCCACGATCTGGCGCCGGTCGAGCGACTCGATCGCGGCGTGGTGGCGCTTCCACCCCTTCTCGCAGGTCACCTCCCACGCCTCCGCCACGCCGTCGTCCCCGAGCTTGTCCTGCACGAACGAGATCAGCCCGAGTATCGACTCCGCCATCAGGTCGTGCAGCATCAGCCACTCGTGCTTCATCTCGCCGCACAGTCGCTTGGCCGCGTCGAGGTCGCCCGCCTCGATCGCCTCGATCGCCCGGTCCATCGTTGGCCGCGACATCTCGCCCAGCTCCTCGGGCTCGAACCAGCGCTGCTCCTGCATGCTCACCTCCGGGTAGGTGTCCGGACCCCCGCGTCCGGATGCGCAGGCCGCGGGCCGCGCGCAGCCGCCGCCGGGCTCGGCCTCCGCCCGGCTCGGCGGGGGACTCCGCGACCGCCTTGCGACCTCTCGCGGCAGCTCACTCCTGAACACGTCGGCTCCGGAAGCGGGCTTCGCACTGCAGGCGCCGGGGATCGACGGCCGGTCGTCGAAGGAGCGCACCGCCGCGGCCAGCTCGGCAGGCCCGCCCTCCCAGAGCACCCCGGTCGTCGCCCTCCTCGACCGTCTCGAGCACGCCACCGCCCTTGCGGGCAATCACCGGGCGGCCCGCCGCCTGGGCCTCGACCGCGGCGATGCCGAACTCCTCGTTCGCGGTGACGACGAAGGCGCGGCAGGTGGCCATCAGCCGCTCGACCTCCGGATCGCCGAGCCGCCCGGCGAAGCGCACGTTCGGCGCGGCGTGGCGGCGCAACGTGCGCAACTCCGGCCCGTCACCCACCACGATCAGCGGCCAACCGAGCTCGGAGAACGCGCGCACGGCCACGTCGATCTGCTTGTGGGCGACCAGCTCCGAAACCATCAGATAGTGGTCGCGCGGTTCGGCGATCTCGAACCGGTCCACGGCAACCGGTGGGTAGATCACGCGCGAGCTCGCGCCCGAAGTAGGTGCGGATGCGCGCCTGGGTGGCGCTCGAGTTCGTGACGTAGCGGTCCACCCGCTGAGCGGCGATCCAATCCCACTCGCGCCAGCGCCGGAACAGCCCCCGCGCGACCGCGCGCGTGAGCGGGTCGCTGCGATCGGCCAGCGTGCTGTGGCGCTCGTTCCACGCGTACCGGAACGGGTTGTGGCAGTAGGAGACGTGCACCGCGCCGGGGTCGCAGATCACCGCGTGTGCCCACGCGCTCGAGCTGGACACCACCAGGTCGTATCCGGAGAGGTCGAAGCTCTCGATCGCCGCCGGATAGAGCGGCAGCAGGGTGCGGAAGTTACGCCGGGTGGGGCGAAGCGCGCTGGAGGAACGAAGTCTGGATCGTTGCGGTGGCGACACCCCCTCCGTGCCGCGGCCGTCGTACACGGGCGTGAAAATGTCCGCATCCGGCCACAGCCGGCACATCTCCAGAAAGACGCGGTCGGCTCCACGGAGCCCGAGGAGGAAGTCATGCACGAGGGCGACCCTCGGCGCTTCTCCGCTTCCTTGCAAGGCCACGGGGCGAGTCTATGTCCTCCGCCGGGGGGCCCGCCAGACCGCCGCCAGCTGGGCGCGTTCCCGCTGCCGGTCGCGCCCCAGCAGCATGCGTCCCGCCACCCGGCTGGCAAACGTGGCCACCTGCGCCGCGTCGTCGAGCATCAGCGCCCACCGGCCGCGCCGCGCACCCACCACCTCCCGTCGTCGCGTGGCGAGCAGGTCGAACGGCTCGGTGCCGTAGGAGGGCCCGATGGACTGCCCGCCGGCGTGCACGACCTCGACGTCGGGGTGGAGCTCGGTCGGCACGCCCTCACGCCGGGCGCGCAGGCACAGGTCCATGTCCTCGAAGAAGAGGAAGTCGCCCGCGTCGAACGGGCCGAGCCGCGCAGCAGGTCGGGGCGCGCCACGCACGCGGCGATCGCCCACCCCACCTCGCGCGGCCGCTCGGACCGCCACGGGTCGGCTCGCACCCGAAGCGGCGCGGGCAACGCGCGCGGGTGGACCAGCGCCGGCAGCAGCGCTCCCGCGCGCCGGGCACCGGATGGGCGCTGCGCTGGACGCGTGCGGTCGGGGTTCAGCAGCCGCGGAACCGCCAGCGCCCGCCGCGAGCGGGCCAGCTCGGCGAGTCGCGCCAGGCCGTCGTCCAGCAGCTCGGTGTCCGGGTTGAGCAGAACGGTCACGTCCGCGGCGGCCCGCGCGACGCCCTCGTTGGAGGCCGCGCCGAACCCGGGGTTGTCGATCGAGCGCCGCCAGCTCGGCGCGCTCCGCGCGCCACGTCGGCGCTCCCGTCGCTCGAGGCGGTGTCGACGACGACCACCTGGGGCGGAACGCGAGATGGCGGTCGATCGAGTCGAGCAGCGTCGTGAGCTCGCGCGCCGAGTCGTGGGTGACCACCACGGCGGTGAACGGCGCCTCAGGCACCGGCGGCCTCGCCAGCAAGGCGTGGACCTCGTCCGCGGCGCGCTCCCAGCTCAGCCCCGCGAGGCGCGGGGCCGCCGCCTCGACCAGCCGCGCGCGCAGCTCGTCGTCGCGGTCGATCCGCAGCAGCGCGTCGGCCAGGGCGCCCGCGTCGCCGGGCGGCACCGTCAGGGCGGCGTCGCCGAGCGTCTCGCGCAGCGAGGGCAGGTCGGCGACCACGGCCGGGGTGCCGGCGGCCAGCGACTCCAGCGGCGTGAAGCCGAAGCCCTCCAGGTGCGAGGGCAGCACGGTCGCGCGCGCCCGTGGTAGAGCGCCGCCAGCTCGGCGTCGTCCACCCGCCCGAGCATCCGCACGCCCGGCCCGCCGAGGCGATCGCCCAGCGGGCCCTCGCCCCCAGCACCAGCTCCGCCTCGAGGCCCCGCTCGCGCGCCTCGGCGAACGCCCGGCCAGCACGTCCACCCCCTTGCGCGGCTCCAGCGCGCCCGCGTACAGCAGATAGGAGACGGCGGCAGCCGCGGGGGCGCGCCGTCGGCGGGCGGCGGCGGGCGCCAGAAGCCCGGGCGCACGACGGTCACCCGCTCCGGCGACAGCCCCCAGCGCTCCACCGCCAGCCCGCGGGTCTCCTCGGAATCGGTGATCACGCGCGCGGCCCCCCGGGCCAGCCGCGGTCGTCCGGTCGCGCGGTTCCACATCGCGCCGTAGAGCCCGAAGTCGCCCGGCCGCAGCTCCGGCGACAGGTCGTGGAGCGTGAGCACGTACGGCACCTCCGGCGACACGGCCACCGGGACGGGCGCGGGCAGCCAGACCACGTCCACCCCACCGAGCCGCGGTCGCCCCGGCCACCGCGGCCGCCACGTTCACGAGCCGGCCGCGCCGCGCCGTGACGATCCAGTCGTCGCCGGCGTGGCGCTCCCGCAGCGCGCCGAGCAGGGAGTTCGCGTAGCGGCCGATCCCCCGCGCCTGGCGCAACCCGGACTCCGAGCCACGCCCACGACCGCCCGCTGCCGTCCACTCCCCGATCCTCATCACTAGGGACCGTAACCTTCCCGGCGGTGTCGGCCGACCTCGACGTGCGCCTGGACTCGCCGCTGCCCCGCCGGCTCGGCGTGGGCATGGGCACCGCCGTCTTCGTCTGCGGGTCGTGCTTCTCCCCGCGCGCGCCGATCGAGTCGCTGGAGTTCACGCTCGACGGCGAGGCCCAGCCGGTCGACCAGCACGGGATGCCGCGGCTGGATCTGTTCGAGGCCGTGGGCGGCACGCCCGAGGACCCGTCGGGCAACAGCTACCGCAGCGGCTTCTGGGGCACGGTGCGGGTGGGCCCGGGGCCAACGGCGCCGTCCGCCGGCTGGGCCTGCGGGCGCGGCTGAGCGACGGCTCCGGCGTGAGCGACCGCGCTCGACGAGCTCGAGTCCACGAGCTGCCGGACGGCGACCGCCGTGCGGGCGCCCGAACCGGACGCGGGCCCGCTGGTGGCGATCTGCATGGCCACGCACGAGCCTCGATGGAGCTGTTCCGGCGCCAGATCGAGTCGATCCGCGCGCAGAGCCACGGCAACTGGGTCTGCGTGGTGAGCGACGACTGCACGGCGCCCGGCCGCTTCACCGAGCTGGAGGCCGAGCTGGCGGGCGATCCGCGGTTCGTGGTCTCGCGCTCACCGAGCCGGCTGGGGTTCTACTCGAACTTCGAGCGGGCCCTGGCGATGGCGCCGGCGGAGGCGCCCTTCGTGGCGATGGCCGACCAGGACGACTTCTGGCACGAGGACAAGCTGGCCACCCTGCTGGAAGAGATCGGCGACGCCCAGCTGGCTTACAGCGACGCCCGGCTGGTACGCCCGGACGGGGAGCTGCTGGCGGACACCTACTGGTCCCTGCGGCGCACCAACCACGACGACATCGAGTCCCTGCTGATGGCGAACTCGGTGACCGGCGCCGCCTCGCTGCTGCGGCGCGAGGTGCTCGACTACGCGCTGCCCTTCCCTCCCGCCCAGTTCGCGCACTTCCACGACCACTGGATCGCGCTCACCGCGCTCGCGCTCGGGGAGATCGAGTTCGTGGACCGGCCGCTGTACGACTACACCCAGCACGGCGCGGCCGTGCTGGGTCATGCCGCGGCCAACCGCCGCACCGAGATGCGCGAGCGGATGGCGAAGCTCGGCGAGGACCCGCGTGAGCGGGTGCGGCGGTGGCGGATGCACTTCTACGTGGACAACTGCCGGCTGAAGCAGTTCACGACCGTGCTGGAGATGCGCTGCGGCCACCGGATGGCGCGGGCGAAGCGCCGGGCGCTGGAGCGCTTCACGCGCGCCGACCCTCGCTGACGGCGCTGGTGCGGCTGGGGCTGCGCGGCAGTGAGGGAGCTCATGGGCACGTCGCGCACCCTGGGCGCCGAGGTGGGCCTGTTCTTCGCGTTCCTGTGGCGGCGGCTGCTGCCGCTGTCGGCCGGGCGCAGCGCCCGGCCCGCGAGAAGGCTGAGGCTGGACTCGGTGCCGCCGCCGAACCTCGCCCCGCGGCCGGGCCACCGGGTTCCCCCGAGCAGCGGGCCGCGCAGCGTGGCCGAGAAGATCGCCCCGCTGGAGCTGTCCGTCCGCGACGACGTGCCCGAGCGGCTGAACCTGCTGCTGCCCACGATCGACCTGAAGCACTTCTTCGGCGGCTACATCGCCAAGTTCAACCTGGCCCGGCGCCTGGCGGAACGCGGCCGCCGGGTCCGCATCGTCACGATCGACCCGGTGGGGCCGCTGCCGCGCGACTGGCAGCGGCGGGTGGAGTCCTACGAGGGGCTCGGCGGGCTGTTCGAGTCGGTCGAGGTGGCGTTCGGCCGCGAGTGCCAGGGCCTGGAGGTGAGTCGCGAGGACCGCTTCGTGGCCACCACCTGGTGGAGCGCCCACGTGGCCCAGGCGGCGCGCCGGACGCTGGAGGGCAAGCGCTTCCTCTACCTGATCCAGGAGTACGAGCCGTTCACGTTCCCGATGGGAACGTGGGCGGCGCTGGCCGAGGAGTCCTACCGCTTCGACCACGCCGCGCTGTTCTCCACCGAACTGCTGCGCGACTGGTTCCGCCGGCGCGCGATCGGCGTCTATGCCGAGGGCGCCGAGGCCGGCGACGACGCGTCGGCGGCGTTCCAGAACGCCATCACGGCGGTCGAGCCGCCGCGGCGGCGGAGCTGGCCGCACGCTCGCCGCGCCGGCTGCTGTTCTACGCCCGCCCCGAGCCGCACGCGGCGCGGAACATGTTCGAGCTCGGCCTGCTGGCGATCGACCGGGCGCTGGAGCGCGGTGCCTTCCGCGGCTGGGAGCTGCACGGCATCGGCACCGTCGAGGCCGGCCGGCGCGTGGCCCTGGGCGGTGGCAGCGGCCTGGACATGCTCCCCCGCGCCGCGCAGGCCGACTACGCCGAGCTGCTGCGCGAGCACGACGTGGGCCTGGCGCTGATGCACACCCCCCACCCCAGCCTGGTGCCGATCGAGATGGCCTCCGCCGGACAGCTGGCCGTGACCAACAGCTTCGAGAACAAGACCCCGGAGGCGATGGCGGCGATCTCACCGAACCTGATCGCCGCCGAGCCGGGGATCGACGCGATCGCCGCCGCGCTGTGCGACGCCGCGGCCGCCGTGCGACGACACCGAGCGCCGGGTGGCGGGCAGCCGCGTCGACTGGAGCCGCGACTGGGACGACTCGTTCGGCGACGGGCTGATGGAGCGGGTCGAGGGGCTCCTGGCCTAGGCGGACACGCTCTCGCGCCGGCGCCCGTAGCGGCGCGCCCAGCGCCGGATCGGCTGCTCGAGGAAGCGCGCCGATGCCCAGCCGTACGCGAGCGATACCGGCAGGACGACGGCGCGAGCTTGAGCAGGTACCGACCGAGCCATCGGCGGTAAGCCGAGGCGATGTCGACGCCGGGAAGCCGCCGGTCGGCGCGACCGGCAGCGCGCGCACCGCGAAGGTGACCACGACCATGTGGATGAGGTACACGCCGTAGCTGATGTCGCCGAGCCAGCGGGCCGGGCGATTGGCGAAGGTGCCTGCAGCACCGCGGGCGCGAGCGCGCCGGCGACCATCGCCGCCGCCAGGAAGACGGAGTAGCCGATGGAGGTGATCGGCGATGCCGCGCCGCCGGCGAAAGTCCGCGCCGGCGGAGCCCGACCAGGAGTGAACACGCGAATCCGGCCAGGCAGACCACGAGCGCCGGCAACGGCGGGCCGCCACGATCGCCCGTGGGCGTCCCCCTCGCGCAGCCCTCACGTACGCCCAGGCGCCGGTCATCCCGGCCGCGAACGAGACCGCGAAGAACGGAAACTGACTCAAACCGGCGACCCGGATCCGGGCCGAGGTCTCCGCCGGAGATGTCGACGCCCGAGGAACGCGGTCCGATCGAGGTTGGTGAAGCCCGGTGCCAGCCGGCGGTGATCGCGGCCGCCGCGCCAACCCGAGGAACGGCTGGCGGGCGTACCACCCCGCCACGAGGGGGAGCAGGAGGTAGAAGGTGACCTCGAGCGACAGCGTCCAGAGCGCGCCGTTGACCCCGAACCCGATGGGGCTCGGCTCGACCATCTGGGCCGGCGTCTGCAGGAACAGCACGTGGGCCACGACCACGCCCGATAGGCGGGTAGTCGAGCGGCGGCTTGAGCGAACGAGGGCGATGAGCACGAGCCGATCAGCGAGGCAGCCAGTAGGCGGGCGCCAGCCGAGCGGCGCGCCGGATCGCATAGACGCCGAAGCTGCCGAAGTCGCCGCCACGTGCCACCGTCGGGCAGGAAGACGACGAACCCGCTGACCACGAACAGGATGTCGATCGCCTGGCCGAGCGTGGCAGTGACCGTGCCCGAACGCGCTCATCCGTGACGAGCGGCGCGTGACCCCCCGCGAAGAAGAGCAGGTGCAGCGCGACGATCGCCAGGATCGCGTACGCGCGATAGCCGTCGAACGCGGGCACCACCGGGATGCCCGAGGCGGCGCGCGCCTCCTTGCCGGGGTCGCCGCCCGGGGCGACCGCGGAGCTCACAGCTGCTCGGCGATCCGCGGTGCCTCCCGGCGGAACACCCATACCGCGAACACGCAGACGGCCACGTAGATCCCTATCGCCGGAAGGAGGTGCAGAATCCCCGGCCGCACCGCCGGGCCCGGGCGCGGTGGGATCGATCACCCACAGGCGGGCCAGCTCGAACAGCGGCGCGAGCGGGTTCACCTCGATCACGTCGCGCAGCGTCTCCGGCACGATCTCCAGCGGGTAGAGGACCGGGGTGCCGTAGAACAGCACGGTGGCCAGCACGCCCCAGATGATGGCCGTGTCGCGAAAGCGCGGATACAGCGAGGACACGATCATCGACACCGCCGTGGTGAGCACGAACAGCGCCGCACGATCAGCGGGAAGCCGAGCCAGCTCCACTCCGGGGCGATCCCCCACGCGAGGATGAACGCGAACACCACCACCAGGTTCAGCCCGAGGTTGAAGAGCGTGGTGAGCACCACCGCGAGGGGAATCACCAGGCGCGGGAACTGGGTCTTGCGCACGATCGCCTCCTGGCCGACGATCGACTGGACCGCGGTGTTGGTGGCCTCCGCGAAGAAGCCGAACAGCACGATGTTGAACAGCAGGAGCACCGGATACTCGGGCACCTCGGACCCGATCCGGAAGATCTGGGTGAACACGGCCAGCAGCACGCCGAAGAGCATCAGCGGCCGAGCCAGCGACCACAGATAGCCGAGCGCCGTGCCGAAGTAGACCTTCTTGAAGTCGGTGACCGCGATCAGCCGCAGCAGCTCCCACGACCGCCGCCACCCGCCGCCCAGCGCCGACGGGCCGCGCACCGGGCGCAGCTCGAGGCTGTCGCTCACCTCGACGCTCATGGCTCGTGCACCGCCTGGACATCGGTCCGGACGGAGATCAGCCCGAGGGCGCCGAGCGCCCTGGACCTCGAACTCCAGCAGCCGGAGGCCCTGAACCGCGAAGTCCCCCTCGCTCTCGCCACGCACCCAGCAGTCCAACGTGTAGGGGCCCGGCACCAGGGAGTTCTCGATGGTGCCGGAGAGCCGGACGCGCCCCCCGGCGGTGAGGTCGCCTCAATTCGTGCGTGAGGCCGAACACCACGGTCCCGGCGCCATTGCGGGCGTGGAGGGTGAAGCTCGGCCGGGCGATGTCGCGGCGGGCCTCGAGCAACGCGTCGAGCCGGATCGGCTCGTCCTGCGCCACGTCGCGCCCCGAGCCGTCGTGAGCCTCGACCACCTTCGACGTTCACGTCGGCGCGGTGCGGTCCGCGTCTGACCGCCGATGGGATGGTGTCGACGAGGTTGCGCCGCAGGTACTGGCGGGCGGCCTCCTCGGGGTCGCCGATGTGTGACATCTCCCCGTCGTGGATCAGCATGGCCCGGTCGCAGAGGTTCTGGACGGTTTCCATGTCGTGGGTCACCAGCACCAGTGTCTTCCCGGCGCTGCGACGCTCCTGGAACACGTCCATGCACTTGCTGGCGAACGCCGCGTCGCCCACCGCCAGCACCTCGTCGATGAGCATGATGTCGGCGTCGGCCTGCACCATCACCGCGAACGCCAGCCGCACCATCATTCCCGACGAGTAGTTCTTGAGCTTGAGCTCCTCGAACTCCTCGAGCTCCGCGAACTCGAGCACCGCGTCGAGCCGCCGGTGAGCCTCCCGCCGGCTCAATCCCATGAGCACGCCGTTGAGCACCGCGTTCTCACGGCCGGTCAGCTCGGGGTCGAAGCCCACGCCCAGCTCGATGAACGGAGCGAGGCGACCGGCCATCCGGATGGTGCCGGCGTCGGCGCCGGTAGATGCTGGCGAGCACCTTGAGCAGCGTGCTCTTGCCGGCGCCGTTGCGCCCGACGATGCCGAAGAACTCCCCCTTGTGGACGTCGAAGGAGATGTCGCGCAGGGCGCGTAGCTCGCGGTACTCCATGCGCGTGAACGGATGGGTGGCGCGCTCCTTGAAGGAGTCCATACGGTGCTCGGGGAGCCGGAAGGACTTGTGGATTCCCCGCGTCTCGATCACTACCGGCGGCATAAGGTCATTCTTTAGGGTTCGCCGGATGCGCGCACGAGCACTCCGCGCGGGCCCGGCGCTGGCGCTCGCGGCGCTGTGCGCGGCGGGCGCGGCCCTGCGGCTCGGCCTCGTCGGCCAGAGCTTCCTCTCCGACGAGCTGGCCACCTACTGGGACATCTCGGGCCGGAGCCTGAGCGGCCTGCTCGACACCATCCACTCCGACGCCGAGATCAGCCCGCCCCTGTCCTTCATGCTTTCGTGGACCGGCCTCAAGGTGAGCGCCGAGCCCGAGTGGGTGCGGGCCTTCTCGCTGCTCGCGGGCGTGGCCACCATCCCCGTGCTCTACCTCACGGGTAAGCGCATCTCCGGCCGCGGCCGGCCTCACCGCCGCCGGCCTCGGCACCTTCGCGCCCTTCATGGTCTTCTACTCCACCGAGGCCCGGGGCTACGCGGTGATGATGCTGTTCGTAGCGCTCACCACGCTCTTCATGCTGATCGCCGTGCAGGACGGCCGGCGGCGCTGGTGGGCGGCGTACGCGGTCGCCACCTGCGCGGCCGCCTACACGCACTACACGTGCGTGTTCGTGCTCGCGTTCCAGCTGCTTGGCTGCTTTGGGCACACCCCGCTGCTCGCAAGCCGGCGCTGGTGGCCAACGGCGTGGCGGCGATCGCCTACATCCCGTGGCTGTCGGGCCTGCGTGCCGACCTGGACTCCCCCACCACCGACATCCTCTCGGCGCTCCAGCCGTTCACCGGCGAAGCCGTGCGCACAAGCCTGGGCCACTGGTCGATCGGCTACCCCTACGCGCTGCTGCCCCTCCGCGACGTGCCCGGCACGCCGGCCCTGGTCCTCCTGGGGCTGGCCTGCACGTCGGCGCTTGTCGCCGTCCTGACTGCGCGCTGCCGCGCCGGCGGGCCGTGGCTGGCCGCTGCCAATCGTGACGCCGTGCTGGTGGGGCCTGGCGCTGGCCGTTCCGGTGGGCGCAGCGATTGGGAGCGCGATCGGGGACAACCTGTTCAGCACCCGCAACCTGGCCGCGTCATGGCCGGGCCTGGGGCTCGCCGTGGCGCTGCTGCTGGTGTCAGCCGGGCCGCGCCTTCGCTACGCGACCGCGGGCCTGGCGGTGCTCGCGCTCGCGATCGGCGCGGTGAAGCTACTCGACGACCAGCGCCAGCGCCCGCCCTACGAGGAGATGGCGGAGTATCTCAACGCCAAGGGCCGGCCGGGCGACGTGATCATCGACGAGACCGCCGTGATCAGCCCCGGCCCGCTCAGCTCGATCGATCCCTACCTCGAGCGCAAGGGACCGGTGTTCCGCTCGCTGCAGCCCCAGCAGCGGGTGCGCCCGTTCTCGGTGGCCGACCGGGTGCCGAGCATCGACCAGGCCGCCCGCCGGGCGCTGGCCGGAGCCAAGGGGGAGCGGCGCATCTTCCTCGCCACCGACGTGACCCGCGCGCCCCCCAGGCGCCCCCTTGGCCGCTACCGGCAGGTGGCGTCGCGCCGCTGGCCCGGGCTGTTCGGGATCGAGGTGCGGGTGTACGCGCCTCCGGCTTCGTAGCGAGAATCACGTTGTGCGCCGCCAGGCGCCGGACCAGGGGGGTGTGCTCCGCCACCCGCTCGGCCACCGCGGCGGCTCCGAGCGCCCGCGGCGGGACGAAGTCGGGCACCCAGCCCAGCTGGACCGACTGCAGGACCTCTGCGCCGGCGGCCCGCAGGCCCGCGATCACCTCCTCCTCGCTCACCAGCCGCTCCTCGCCTGTGTCCTGGGGCACCTTGGCCATCAGCCGCCCCCAGTAGGGATTGCGCGGGTTGTGGTCCCAGTGCAGCACGCGCCCACCGGGGCGTGACACGCGCACCATCTCGCCAGCGTCCGCGACCGCGCCCGGATCGGCCACGTGGTGCATCACCGCCACGCTCATCACCAGGTCGAAGCTCGAGTCCTCGAACGGAGCTCGGTGGCCGAGCCCTGGACCGCGTCCACCTCCGGGCGCAGCGCCCGCGCAGCACGTCCAGCATCCCCGCGGAGGGATCGATCCCGGTCATCGAGAACCCTTCGGCCGCCAGCCGCGCGGCCAGACTCCCGGTGCCGCAGCCCACGTCCAGCCCGTGCCCGGTGGGCAGCGCTCGACCACGAAGCCGTGCGCTTGGCGAGGTAGTGCTCGACCACGTGGGCCGGTAGCGACTCGTCGTAGTCCTGCGGCTATCGGGTCAAAGTGGGAGGTGCTCACGGGCGCCCTCCCCGGCGGACGGACGGGCCAGCGCGGCGCCCGCCGGCGGTACTGCGCGAACCATAGCCGATCATCCGCAGGCCCACCTCGATGGCCGCCATGCGCTTGCCGGTCACCGACGAGACGCCCACGCGCGGGAGGTAGTTCACCGGCACCTCGATGAAGCGCGCGTCCGGACGCGACCGTGAGCATCATGATCTCCGCGCCCGCGTGGTTTCCGCCCACGGTCATCTCGGCGGCCACGTGCTCGGCCATGTCCCTGCGCAGCAGCCGGTAGGTGCAGCCCACGTCGCTGAGATGGCTCGTGTTGAACAGCACCTCGACCATCTTCGCGACCGCCCAGTTTCCCCAGCGCAGCGACGACGGCATGTTGGCGCCGGCCCAGATCAGTTCCCTCGTCGTGCGCGTTCCGAAGACCACGTCGCACTCGTTGCTGTAGACGAGCAGCTTGGGGAGGTCCTCTGGCAGGAAGGTCCCGTCCGGCTCGGCGAGGACGATCAGCTCCCCCTGAGCCTCGAGCAGCCCGCGGCGGGTGGCGTGCCCGTAGCCCTGCTGAGGTTCCTCCACCACGCGCGCGGGGGTCTTGGCCACCTCGTCCCTCGTGCCGGCCTGGGCGTTGTTGTCCACCACCAGCACTTCGTCCACCC
Organism: uncultured Thermoleophilaceae bacterium; assembly: GCA_963761505.1. GTDB lineage: Bacteria > Actinomycetota > Thermoleophilia > Solirubrobacterales > Thermoleophilaceae > JAAYBF01. The sequence continues at coordinate 2,101 of CAVXGW010000010.1, read as the reverse complement.
AGGCCGGTGTCGAGGAAGCCGTGGATCACCTCGCGGATCGAGTCGCGCTCTGCGTAGGTCATGAGCACGACGGAGACTGTTTTTCCGTTCCACATAGGTCGATCGGGGCCGAGGTTGGAGCGGCCGATCTCGCGCCGTCAGGAGCCTCGGCCGCCGACCTGATCGCCTTCGGCTCCTCCATCACCAAGCCCGACGTCTACCGCCTGTGCGCCGAACCGGGCATCAACGTGCGGCCGAGACCGACTCGGAGGTGGCCGCCTCGTACGGTGGGCTCGATCTTCGAGAGCTACAACCAGATCATCGAGACCGCGGCGGCGCGGGAGGACCTCGAGGCCCTGGTCCTGGTCCATCAGGACGCCGAGATCATGGATTCCGACTTCTGCCAGAAGGTGCGTGAAGCGCTGACCGACCCGGCCGTGGGCGTCGTGGGCTGTGTGGGCGCGATCGGGGTGCGCAGCTGGCGTGGTGGGAGGGATCGGTTCCCTGGCCTCGTTCATCCACCGCTACGAGGAGCACGGAGGCGGCGACCTGCCCGCCTTCTCCTGGGTCTGGGCCGACGCGCCGCCCTACGCGCGGCTGGGTGAGGTCGACACCCTGGACGGCTTCCTGCTCGTGCTGTCGCCGTGGGCCGTGCAGAACATCCGCTTCGACGAGTCGCTGGGAAGCTTGCACGGGTACGACTTCGACTTCTGTCTTCAGGTGCGCGAGGCGGGGCGCAAGGTGATGACCGCCGACTTCAGAGCCATCCACCACCACTCGCTGCAGCCCTTCTCCGAACCCGAGGACTGGATCGAGGCCCACATCGCCATCGCCGACAAGTGGGAGGCCGCATGCCGGTGGTGGGCCGGGCCGGGTGCCTGGGAGCAGCGGGCACGACGCGCCGACGCCGAGCGCGCCGCCGCGCGGGCCGTGGATCTGGCCGGCGTGCTCGACACCGAAGCTCGTATCCGCCACCTGGAGCGGGCCATCGCCGAGACGAAACGCGAGCATCTCATGGCGCATCACGGCGCCCTTGCGTCTGCTGGAGCGACTGCGGGACCGCGCCCGATGATCGCCTTCGGATCCTCGATAGGCGAGGTGGAGCCCTTTCACGACTACGCAGAGCCCGGCATCCTGCGCGCCGCCGAGCCCGGCTCCGAGATCTACCGCTTCGCGGCGTCCGGGCCCATCTCGCGCACGTACAATCTGATGCTCGACGCGGCCGCGGCCCACGAGGAGCTCGAGGCGCTCGTGCTCGTTCACTCTCACGTCGAGATCGCGGACCCGGCCTTCTGCGGCAAGGTCAGAGAGGCGCTGCGAGATCCCGAGGTGGCCGTGGTGGCTGCGCCGGGCTACGGGGGGCGCGAGCATCGCGTGGTGGGAGGGCAAGGTGCGGCCGCTCCCGTGGTCGCAGCATTACGGCGAGCATGGCGGCGGGGAGACCCGGCCTTCTCGTGGGCCGAGCACGAGCTGGCTCCGGGTCCAGTGGACACCGTTGACGGGTTCCTGCTGGTGCTCTCGCCCTGGGCGGTGCGCAACGTGCGCTTCGACGAAGCGCTGGCCCTCGGCCACGGCTTCGATCTGGACTACTGCCTCCAGGTCCGTGAACAGGGCAAGAGGGTCGAGACGGCCGATTCAGGGTGTTCACCATCGCGCGCTCGAGCTGATCAGCGACCTCGAGCTGTGGGCCGAGGCCCACATTCAGGTCGCCGAGAAGTGGGAGGGCCGTATGCCCGGGGTGGAGCCCAGCGAGCCCGGACTGGAAGAGGCGCGCCCGCCGGGCCGAGGCCGAGCGCGAGGCGAGCTCGCACCATCGCCTACAGCCTCGAGCTGTCCTCCGACGCCCGGGTGCTGGGCCTCGAGCGCGAGCTCGAGCAGGCGCTCGGCTCCGCCTCCTGGCAGATCACCGCTCCGCTGCGCGGGCTCAACGCCGCGCGTGCGGCGACGGCGCGAGCGCCGCGCGATGCCGCCGCCCCAGGACGCGGGCACGGCCATCCGGATCTAGTCCTCGTCGAGGGCCTCGGCGGATCTCGTCCTTCGAGATCACCGACTGGCTCGGTCGCGATCCCCAGCCTCACGCGCAGCCGCGAGAGCCGCTCGGCCACCGCGAAGGCGCTGGATT
>CAVXGW010000009.1:0-403485 GCA_963761505.1 uncultured Thermoleophilaceae bacterium | reverse complement strand
GATCCGCGCCGTGCTGGAGCGCGGCGGACGGATCGCCGATGTCGGCTGCGGGTACGGCTGGTCGTCGATCGGCATCGCGCTCGCCCACCCCGGCGTGACCGTCGACGGCTACGACGTCGACGCTCCGTCCATCGACATCGCCCGGCAGAACGCGGTCGAAGCCGGGGTGTCCGACCGGGTGCGGTTCCACTGCGCGGACGCCGCCACCGCAGAGGGCCGCTTCGACCTGGTGGCCGCGTTCGAGTGCGTCCACGACATGTCCGACCCCGTCCCGGTGCTCGCGACGATGCGCCGGATCGCCGCACCCGACGGCGTCGTGCTCGTCGTCGACGAGCGGGTGGCGGAGACGTTCACCGCGCCGGGCGACGAGGTCGAGCAGCTCATGTACGGCTGGAGCATCACCTGCTGCCTGCCGGACGGGCTCGCGCACCCCGGCTCCGTCGGCACCGGCACGGTGATGCGGCCGGACACCCTGCGCCGCTACGCGCGGGACGCCGGTTCGCCGACATCGAGGTGCTTCCGGTGGACGACATGTTCTTCCGCTTCTACCGCCTCGCTGGTGCGCCGGCGCTGTCAGCGGAATATCACCGCGCTGTCAGCGCCGGGCCGCACCTCTCGGGCATGGAATCCGTCATCCAGGCCGAGGGCCTGGTCAAGAGCTTCGGGGAGACCACCGCGCTGGCCGGCGTCGACCTCGCCGCCCGCCGCGGCACGGTGCTCGGCCTGCTCGGCCCCAACGGCTCCGGCAAGACCACCACCGTCCGCATCCTCACCACGCTGCTGCGCCCCGACGGCGGCCGGGCCGCGCGTGCTCGGCCACGACGTCGTCGCCGACGCCCCAGGCCGTCCGCCGGCGGATCGGGCTCACCGGCCAGTACGCCGCCGTCGACGAGGCGCTGACCGGCACCGACAACCTGGTGCTGGTCGGCCGCCTGCTCGACCTGCCGCGCCGCGCGGCGCGCGGCCGGGCCGCCGAGCTGCTCGACGCGGTTCGGGCTCGACCGACGCCGCCGGGCGGCGGGTGCGCACCTACTCCGGCGGCATGCGCCGCCGCCTCGACCTGGCGGCCAGCCTGGTCGGCCGCCCGCGACGTGCTGTTCCTGGACGAGCCGACCACCGGGCTGGACCCGCGCCACCGCAACGAGGTGTGGGACAGCGTCCGCGCGCTCGCCGCCGACGGCGTCACCGTGCTGCTCACCACCCAGTACCTGGAGGAGGCCGACCAGCTCGCCGACGACCTCGTGGTGCTCGACCGCGGCCGGGTGATCGCCGCCGGCACGCCGGCCACGCTCAAGGCCGAGGTCGGCGGCCAGCCGGCTGCACGTGCGCCCGCTGTACCGCGGCGACCTCCCGCTGGTCACCGCGCTGGTCGCGGAGCGGCTCCGGGCGCGGAGCAGATCGTCGGCTCCGGGGGCGAGCTCGATCGTGCCGGCGCGCCGACCCGGCGCCTGCTGCACCGCGTCGGCGCCCGCCTCGACGAGGCCGGCATCGCCGTCGCCGAGCTGGGGCTGCGGCTGCCCAGCCTGGACGACGTGTTCCTCGACCCTCACCGGCCGACCGCGCCGAGACCGACCGAGCCCGAGGAGGCGCAGGAGCACCGCGCATGCACCACGACCGACCCGCCCACGCCGCTGACGCCGCGGCGACCGCCGGCAGCCGCCGCGCTGCGCCACGGCGGCACGCTCGCCTGGCGCGGCATCGTCAAGACGATCCACTCGCCCGAGGCGCTGATCGACGTCACGCTGCAGCCGGTCATCTTCCTGCTGCTGTTCGTCTACGTCTTCGGCGGCGCGATCTCCGGCGACACCTGCGACCTACCTGCAGTTCGCGCTGCCCGGCGTGCTCGTGCAGACCATCGTGTTCGCCTCGGCCGGCACCGGCGTCGCGCTCGCCGACGACCTGAAGACCGGCATCTTCGACCGGTTCCGCAGCCTGCCGATCGCCCGGTCGGCCCCGCTGCTCGGGCGCGATCGCCGCCGACCTCGTCCGCTACCTGGCGTCCGGGCTGATCATGCTGGTGCTCGGCGTGATCCTCGGCTTCCGGTTCGCCGGCGGCCCGCTCGCGGTGCTGGCGGCGCTCGGCCTGGTGCATGGCTGTTCGCCTTCGCGCTGTGCTGGGTGTTCACCGCGCTGGCCATGGTCGTCCAGCGAGCCGCGCTCGGTGCAGGGCCTCGGCGCGCTGATCATGCTGCCGCTCACCTTCGGCAGCAACGTGTTCGTCCCGGCCGACACCATGCCGGGCTGGCTGCGGGGGTTCGTCGAGATCAACCCGGTGTCGAAGCGTCGCCGACGCGGTGCGCGGGCTGCTCACCGGCGGCCCGGTCGCGGGTCCGGCGACGGCGGCGATCGCTGCGCCGCGGTGATCATCGCGATGTTCGCGCCGCTGGCGGTGGCCTCTACCAGCGCCGGACCTGAGCGGCGATCAGCCCACGGTACGCGACGCGGGTCGGCGAGGCCGCCCGGCTCGCGGCGGCAGCGCCCGGCCGCGACCGCACTCGTCGCCGGTGTCGTCCGAGCGCGCGCGGCCGCGTCGTCCAGCGGCGAGCACCTCGCGGGTTGCCCAGGTCGGGCGCGCCGCGCTGGCCGCGCGGCGACGCCGAGCAGCGGGCCGGCCGCTCCGGGTCGCCCTCGTCGCAGTGCCAGCGTCGCGCGCCACCTCGGCGACCACCGCGATCACCGGCCCGTCGCGCGCCTCGACGCGCAGCTCGCGACGGCCGCGGCGAGGTGCGCCGGGCCGCGGCCGCGGTCGCCCGCCGCCAGCTCGACGGCGGCGGCCGCGGCGGCCAGCGCTCGACCGCCGGCTGCGGGCGCCGGCCTTTCCGCGTCGCCCACCGCGGCGGCCGCGCAGCTGACGCCGGGCCGCGTCCAGGTCGCCGGCCGAGCCGCTCGACCGTGGCGCGAGCGAGATCCGCAGGCGCGCCGTCGTTGCCGAGCCGCTCGGCGCGTGGCAGCTCGAGCGCCTCGTCGGAGCCAGGTCGCGGGCCGCCTCGAGATCGCCGCGCCGCGCGTCGAGCATCGCCGCGGCGCGCCAGGAACAGCGGCAGGTCGTCGTCGTTGCCCAGCTCGGTGGCCAGCGCGATCGCCTCGTCGTAGGCCCGGGCGGCGGCGTCGTAGCTGGCCCGCGATGTCCTCCAGCTCGCCGAGCGAGTGGACCACCATGCCCAGCCCGAAACGGTCGCCCGACGGCGCGGAACTCGCTCGTGCGCCGCGCGCAGCAGTGCGACGCTCCTCGTCGACCTCGGCCGTCGTTCTCCGCGACCATGCGCCAGCACTGACCAGGCGAACGCCGCGTACCCACGGGTCGGGTGCGTCGACCGGCCAGCTGCCGGACGCGGCGCCGCGGTCGGCGGCCGGCGAACAGCGCGCGAGACCGGCCCGAGCAGCTCGAGCAGCGGGTGGCCGGGCCGGTCGAGCTCGCCGGCGAGCGCTCGCGCGGCCTCGACCGCGCGGCCGCACCCGCGGGAAGTCCTCGCCGCGCCAGCCGGCGTCGAGCGCCGCGTAGGCGTGGTCGAGCGCGCGGGCCGCGCGCGGGGCCGGGCCGTCCATCGCGTGCACGGCGTCGAGCCAGCGCGTCGGCCTCGTCGAACAGCCCGCGGATCGATCCACGACCACGCCATCGCGGCCACCAGCCGGTGCGCGGCTCGCCGCGTCGCCGGCCGCGACCGCCCGGTGCAGCGGCGACGTCGATCTCCTCGGCCTCGGCGCGAGCCGGGCCAGCCACGGGCAGCTGGTCGGCCGCCGCGCAGGTGCGGCTCGGCGGCCTCGGCCAGCTCGAGCAGCAGCGGCGACGTGCGCGGCCTCGGCGGCGGCGCGCTCGCCGGCCTCGTCGAGGCGCTCGCCGGCGTACTCCCGGATCGTCTCCAGCATCCGGTAGCGGGTCGCCGCTCGGCTGCGGTGACCGCGACCACGATGCGACTTGTCGACCAGCGCCGCGAGCAGGTCGAACACGTCGTCCGGCGCGGGCCGGCGCCGGCGCAGACCCGCTCGCGCGGCCTCGGCCGTGGCGCCGCCGGCGAACACCGCGAGCCGGCGGGCCACCGCGCGCTCCGGCTCGGTCGAGCAGATCCCAGCTCCAGTCGACGACCGCGCGCAGCGTCTGGTGGCGGGGCAGCGCGGTCCGCGCCCCGGAGGTGAGCAGCCGGAACCGGTCGTCGAGGCGGGCGGCGATCTCGGCCGGGCGACGAGCGTGCGCAGCCGCGCCGCGGCCAGCTCGATCGGCGAGCGGCTGGCCGTCGAGCCGGCGGCAGATCTCGCTCGACCGCCGCGCCACGTCCGGGGTGAGCGGCGAACGCCGGGCGCACGGCCGCGGCGCGGTCGGCGAACAGCCGCACGCGCGTCGGCCGGGCGCGAGCGCGTCGACGGGGTGCAGCACCTCGCCGGGCACGCCGAGCGGCTCCCGGCTGGTCGCCAGCACGCGCAGGCCGCGGGCAGCGCGTCCAGCAGCGTCTCGGCGAGCGGCGGCCGCGCGCGTCGACCAGGTGCTCGCAGTTGTCCAGCACGAGCACGAGCGTCGCGCCGGTCGAGCGCGGCGACGCAGCCGGCCATCGTGTCCGGCGCTCAGCCGGTCCTGCGCCCGCGGACCAGCAGTGCCGGCCCGCCGACCGCGGCGAGCACCGCGGCCGGCAGCTGGTCGGCGCTCGGTCAGCGGCGGCGAGCTCGGCCACCGCGACTCGCTCGGCGCGGCCGGCGATCGACTCGCGCGCCAGCCGGGTCTTGCCCGCCCCGCCGGGACCGATCAGCGTGACGAGCCGGGCGGTCGGCGAGCAGCTCGCGGATCCGCCGCAGGTCGCCGTCGCGGCCGACGAAGCTGGTCAGGGCCGGTGGCCGGGGCCGGACGGCGTGCCGCGCCGGGCGCACTGCGCAGCACGGCGAGCCGGGCCGCCGCGAGCTCGGCGCCCGGGTCGACGCCGAGCTCCTCGGCGAGCCGGCCGCGCGTCCGGTCCAGCACGGCGAGCGCGTCGGCCTGCCGCCCGGCGGCGTGCAGGGCCCGGGCCAGCAGCACGGCGGTGGTCTCGCGCAGCGGCGCGGCGTCGAGCTGGGCGGCGAGCGCGTCGAGCTCGGCGTCCGGCTCACCGAGCCGCAGCGCCAGCCGGGCCCGCTCCTCGACGGCGCGGCGCGTCGCTCGGCGAGCCGGTGCGCCACCGGCGCCCGCGAACGGCAGCTCGGCTGCACGTCGGCCAGCGCCGGGCCGCGCCACAGCGCCGAGCGCCTGGCCGAGCAGCGCGTGCCCGCCCGCGGGTCGCCCGCCCCGTCGCGGCGGCCAGCCAGCTCGCCGAACCGCGCCGCGTCCACCGCGTCCGGCCGCACCGCGAGCCGGTATCCGCCGGCGCACCGTGCCGACCACGTCGGTCCCGACGCGCCCGGCGCAGCCGGGACACCAGTGCCTGCAGCGCGTTGGCGGCGCCGCCGGGCGGCGTCGCCCCACAGGTCGTCGACCAGCGCCGGCACCGGGACCGGGCGGCCGGCGTCGAGCGCGAGCCGGGCCAGCAGCCCGCGCAGCCGCAGCCCACCGAGCGGGACGGGCGCGCAGCCCGTGCCGTCCGGCCGCACCTCGACGGCGCCGAGCAGCCCGATCCACACGGGGCCAGTCTGCCCGCCGAGCTCGGCACCGAGATCAGCGACTCGTCGGCCGCCGAGGCGGAGCTCACGCACCCCGTGTCAGCCGGCGCACCCCTTGTGCGCCCACGCGCCCCGTCGACGGGCCACGTGGACGGAGCCGGGTCGCGTCAGCGCAAGGGCCGAGAAGGGGTGCGTGGGGAAGCGGGCTCCCGGAGCGCGACCCCGAGCCACCTTGGCACCACCATGGCTTGACATGGCACCACTGTGGTGCCACAGTGGTGCCCATGGACCTGACGCCGCATGTGGAGCGGCTGCGTTACGAGCTCGGGATCGCCGCGGCCGCCGGCGGCGAGGAGGCCCGGGCGCTCGCCGAACGGCTCACCGCGCCGCTGGAGTCCGCCGTCCGGCTGGTGCTGCTGGAGGCCCTCTCCGAGGCCGCCGACGAGATCACCCGGGAGCTCGCACCCGGATCCGTCGAGATGCGGCTGCGCGGACGGGAGCCCGGCTTCGCCGTCACGCCCGCGCCGCAGGACGACGCCGTCCCCACCGACCGTGACGCCGCCGACGCAATGGGGGGTGGCGTCGGCGGCGTCACGCCTCGTGACATCACGTCCGAGGTCGAAGACGGCGCCATGACCCGCATCAACCTTCGGCTTCCCGACACGCTCAAGGCGCGGGTCGAGGAGGCCGCAGGGCGCGAGCGCCTCTCGGTGAACGCGTGGCTGGTCCGCGCGGCCACCGCTGCGCTCACGCCCGACGACCGCGATGCCGCCCGGCCGGCGCGCCGCAAGCCGCGCGGCGGCCAGAGCCTCAGCGGCTGGGTCCGCTAACACCCGCACCTTTCACCCATCCGTCCCGGACCGCCGGGGCGTCCACCACTCCTGCAAGGAGCGCTTTGCCATGCCCACTTTCGCCACCCCGGAACCGATCACCGTCACGCTCGACCTCGTGATCGCCGACGTCCGGCTGCGGGCCGGCGACCGCGCCGACACCGTCGTCACGATCGGGCCGCGCGACCCTTCCAACTCCGAGGACGTCCAGCTCGCGGAGCGGACCCGCACCGAGTTCGCCGACGGTCGCCTGGAGATCCGCGCCCACCGCTCCTGGCGGGACATCAGCCCGTTCCGCACGGGCGGCGCTCTCGACATCGAGATCGAGCTGCCGGCCGGTTCGGAGGTACGCGGCGAGGCGTCGATCGCCGAGGTGCACGCCGCGGGAGAGCTCGGGGTCTGCCAGTTCGCGACCTCGGTCGGTGACCTCACATTCGACCGCACCGGGCCCGCGACCCTGTCCACCAACGGCCGGGTGAGCGTCGGCCGGATCGGCGGAGCGGCCGAGATCAAGTCCGCGAACGCGGTGCGGATCGGCGAGATCGCCGGTACCGCCACGATCAAGAACCTGAACGGCGTCACAGAGGTCGGCACGGCCGGCGGCACGCTCACCTGCCGCTCCGCCAACGGCGACATCTCGGTCGACACCGCGCTGGCCGACGTCGAGGCCACGACCTCCAACGGCGACGTCCGCGTGGACGAGGTCGTGCGCGGCGACATCTCCCTCGAAACCGCGAACGGCCGCATCGAGATCGGCATCCGCCCCGGCACGGCCGCGCAGCTCGATGTCCACTCCCGCCTCGGCCGGGTGCGAAACGCACTCGACGCGGCCGATGGCCCGGACCGCTCCGACGAGATCGCCACCGTCCGAGCCCGCACCTCCCTCGGCGACGTCGTCATCCGGCGCCCCGAGCCCCGCACGACCCGATGAGGAGACACGACATGTCAGCGGCGATCACGGTGCGCGGCCTGCGCAAGGCCTACGGCCAGAAGGTCGTGCTCGACGGACTCGACCTCGACATCCCCGCCGGCTCGATCTTCGCCCTGCTCGGGCCGAACGGCGCAGGCAAGACCACCGTCGTCAACATCCTCTCGACGCTGGTCGCCGCCGACGGCGGGAGTGCGAGCGTCGCCGGCCACGACCCGGCCCGCGACCCGGACGCGGTCCGCGCGGCGATCGGCGTCACCGGCCAGTTCTCCGCCGTCGACGGGCTGCTCACGGGCGAGGAGAACCTCGTCCTGATGGCGGACCTGCACCACCTGGACCGGACCGAGGGCCGGCGCCGGGCCCGCGACCTGCTGGAGCGCTTCGACCTTCTCGAGGCCGCCCGCAAGCCCGCCGCCACCTACTCCGGCGGCATGCGCCGGCGGCTGGACCTGGCCATGGGCCTCGTCGGCCGCCCGCAGGTGCTCTTCCTCGACGAGCCGACCACCGGCCTCGACCCGCGCAGCAGGCGCGCGCTCTGGGAGATGATCCGCGAGCTCGCCGCGACCGGCGTCACGGTCCTCCTCACGACCCAGTACCTCGAGGAGGCCGACCAGCTCGCCGACCGCATCGCGGTGCTCGACCACGGCCGCATCGTCGCCGCCGGCACGGCCGACGAGCTCAAGAGCCTCGTGCCCGGCGGGCACGTGAGGCTGACCTTCCCCGACGCGGCCGGCTTCGACGCGGCCGCCCTCGAGCACCTCGAAATGGGTCACGGCCGCGCGCCCCGCGCCGGCCGACATCGCGGTCCGGCGTGACGGATCGCGCCCGATCGGAGCGTCGATCGTGGCCGAGCGCGCGCCGGGCCTTCCGTCGACCAGCGCGAGGTAGCGGCGCTCCACCTCGCGTCGCCGGATCATCTTGGTGAGCGCCGCGTAGGCCTCATCGGACTTGGCGACCACGATCAGCCCGGAGGTGTCCTTGTCGAGCCGGTGCACGATCCCCGCGCGGCCGGGATCCGGCCCGCCGGCCGCACGCCCGTGCAGCGCCTGGGCGAGCGTCCCCGTGCGCCGGCCCGCGCCCGGGTGCACCACCACGCCCGCGGGCTTGTCGATCACCATCAGGTGCTCGTCCTCCATCACCACGTCGAAGGGCGCAGCCGCCTCCCCGGCGGGCTCCTCTGGCGGCATGCCGGCGTTCGCCACCGACTCCCCCTCCACCAGGCGGTGGGACTTCGGCCGCCGTCGTCCGTCGACGGTCACCGCTCCGGCGTCGATCAGCCGCTGCGCCTCGGCGCGCGAGGCGGCCTCCCCGCGGGCGGCCAGGGCGGCGTCGAGCCGCATGCCGGCCTCGTCGGGCCCGGCCATAAAGCTCACGCCGGCTTTCCCTCGATCACGTACAGCAGCCCGAGCACGCCGACCACGATCAGCGCGTCGGCTACGTTGAAGGCGGGCCATGCGATCGGGTCGATGAAGTCGATCACCGCCCCCTCCCGCGCCCGGTCGGCGAGATTGCCCAGCGCCCCGCCCAGCAGCATCCCGACCGGCAGCCACAGCCACGGCTTGGCCGCGTTGGCGGCGAAGTAGGCCAGCAGCAGCACCAGCGCGATGCCTATCAGCGCGCCCACGACCACGCCGCTTCCGTCGAGCGCCCCGAAGGCGACGCCGCGATTGCGGGTGTTCGTCAGGTCGATGCCGAGGAACACGTTCACGCTCTCGCCCCGGTCCAGCCCCGAGTCGGCGAGCTGCTTGGTCACCTGATCGAGCGTGAACGCCACGCCGACCGTGGCCAGCGCGCGCGCCCACCCTTGGCCGCGCGTCATCTCAACCGCGGATGGCGCTCTCGGCGATCCCCGCCACGATCAGCAGCGCGAACGTGCCGACCATCGGGCTCAGGTCCAGCGCCCCCGGCCCGATACGGACCATCGGCAACACGCGCCGCCACAAGCTGAGGTAGGGGTTCACCACGTCACCGACGAAGCCCAGGAACGCGCTCAGGAAGCGGTTGTAGGGCATGCGCGGGATGAAGCTGACGATCACCTGGATGAAGATCAGCACCACGTAGACCAGCGCCAGCGTGTAGACGTAGTCGGCCACGTCGCCACGGGTGATGGCGAGCAGGGTCACCGGGACGCCTCCACCACGAGGTCCACCGCGCCGTCGAAGGAGTCCCGCAGCCCGGTGTCCTCGAGCACCTTCAGGCCCTTCTCGGTTACGCCTCCGGGGGTGGCGACGCGCGACATCAGGCCATCCGGGTCGAGCTCGTTCGCCTCGAGGTATGCGGCGGTCCCGGCCATGGTCTCGGTGACCAGCCTGGTGGCCGTGGGGCGATCGATGCCGTGGCGGGCGCCGGCCGCGGCCATCGCGTCCACCACCAGCGCCAGGAAGGCGGGGCCGCAGCTCATGATCGCCATCGCCGGGTCGATCTGGTCCTCGTCCAGGCGGATCACGGAGCCGGCCCGTCCGAACAGCGCGAGGATCTCGTCCTCCGGGCCGTCGGCCGCGGTCGAGCCGGGCGCGTAGCAGAGCACTCCCCGGCCCACCTCCGCGGGGATGTTGGGAATGAAGCGATACACCGGCACCCCCGGATAGGCCGCCTCAAGCCGGGTGGTGGGCACCGTGCCGACGATCGAGGCGACCGCCTTGGCCGCGCCGGCGGTCTGCTCGGCCGCCTCCTCGGTGTGCTTGGGCTTGTGGGCCAGGATCACCAGGTCGCTGCCCTCGGCCAGCTCGCGGTTGGAGCCGACCGCCGTGCCGCCGATCTCAGCGGCGAGGGCCTCGGCTCGCGGGGTGTCCGGGTCGCTCACGAGCGCGGGCTCGCCCAGCCCGCGCGCGAGCGCCGAGGCCATGCTGCCGGCGCCGATGAACCCGATCCGCACTGGACCGGGACTCTGAGCTTCGCTGGTTGAAGAAGCCCTTCTGAATCAGGCGTTCCTTCTCCTCGGCGGAGACCTCGACGTTGCGCGGCGTGAGCAGGAACACCTTGTCGGCGATCCGCTGCATGCCCCCGTCGAGGGCGTAGGTGAGGCCTGAGGAGAAGTCGATCAGGCGCTTGGAGAGGTCGACGTCGATGCCCTGGAGGTTGAGGATCACCGGGATCGAGTCCTTGAACTGATTCGCGATCTCCTGGGCGTCGTTGAAGGCCTTCGGGATCACGAGGTGCACCTGGTCGAGGCCGGCGACCCCGTTCGTCTGGACCGGCCGCAGCACGCGGGTCTCGCGCCCGCCCTCGCGGGGCGAGTCGTCGGCGAAGATGTCATCGAACTCGTCCCTGCGGCGGCGCTGAAGGCGGCGCACGTTGGGACGCTCGCGATAGCGACCCTCCAACTCGGCCTCGGGCTCGGGCTCGGGCTCGTCGTCCGGGACGGCCTCATAGCGGCGCTCGCCCTCCTCGGCGAGGCCGAAATACACCAGCGCGCGGTGCCATGTGTCTGAGATCGCCATATCGGGGTGCTCTTTCGCTTGCGGGACCGGAATCCCTTTGCGGAACGTTATCGGGTACCAACCACCCCTATGGCCGTTCCCAGCGCCGAAAAACGCCACTTCGAGGTCCGCTTGCCGGGGGGATCGGTGCTGAGGGGCGAGATAGACGGCACCGGCGCCCCCCTGGTGCTGCTGCACGGCCTGACGGCCACCCGCCGCAACGTGGTGCAGGGCTCGCGCCTGCTTGCCCGGGATGGCCACGGCCTGGCCTCCTATGACGCCCGCGGGCACGGAGAGTCCGATCCCGCCGCGTCCTACGCCTATTCGGAGCTCGTCGCCGATCTCGAGGCCGTGCTGGCGCAGCTCGAGATCGAAGATCCGGTGCTGATCGGCAGCTCGATGGGCGCCGCGACGGCCATGGCGTACGCCCTCGCCGCCCCCGGTCGCGTCCGGGCGCTGATCCAGATCACCCCCGCCTACGACGGCGCGCCCCGGGCCGACGAGCTGGACCACTGGGACTCCCTCGCCGAGGCCCTGGACGACGGCGACGTGGGCGCCTTCGTCGAGCGATCGGGTGTGAGTCGCCTGCCGGAGCGCTTCAGGGAGGGCGCGCGGCTGGCCACGAGGCAGCGGATCGAGCGCCACCGTCATCTGCATGCCGTGGCCGACGCCCTGCGGGAGGTGCCGCGCTCCAGCGCCTTCGACGGCCTCGAGCCGCTCGGCGGGCTTGAGGTCCCGGTGCTCGTGGTGGGAAGCCGCGACGAGGCGGATCCCGGCCATCCGCTGGCCGTCGCCGAGGAGTACGCGCGCCGTCTGCCGCACGCGGAGCTCGTGGTCGAGGAACCGGGCAAGGCGCCGCTCGCCTGGCAGGGCGCGCAGCTCTCGCGCGCCATCCAGCGGTTCCTCGGTCAGCTGTAGAGGGCTGAGCCCAGACGCACGATCGTGGCCCCCTCCTCCGCGGCCACCCAGTAGTCCTGGGTCGTGCCCATCGAGAGGCGCGCGAGGCCGTGCTGGGCGGCCAGCTCGGCCAGGCGCGCGAAGTGCGGGCGGCTGGCCTCGGCGTCCTCGGCGAACGGGGGCATGGTGCTCAGGCCGGTCACCGGCACCGGGCTCCTCGCGATGAAGTCGCCCAGCTCGGCCGGCGCGATCCCGGCCTTGCCCTCCTCGCCGGCCACGTTCACCTGGACCAGAGCCTGGGCCACGGGGTGGGCCTCGAGCTTCGACAGCGCGGACTCGGACGCGAGCGAGTGGATCAGGCGCACCCGCGGCGCCACGTCCTTCACCTTCCTGCTCTGGAGCGCGCCGATGAAGTCCCATTCGAACAGGCCGCCGTGGGCGTCCTGCTTCTCGGCGAGCTGCTGGGCGCGGTTCTCGCCCACGAGGGTGATCCCGCCCTCGGCCAGCGCCGGCAGGTCGTCCGCCTCGAGGTACTTGATCGCGGCGAGGATCTCCATGTCCTCCCCCACCCGCTCCCGGATCCGCTCGAGGTTCGCGCGCACCACCTGCGCGTCGAGGCTCACGAGGTCCTCCACACCACGCCGGCCTGGCGACCGGTCACGCCGTTGTCGCGGCGATGGGAGAAGAACAGGTCCGGCCGGCACGCCGTGCACAGGTCCACGTGTTCGATCCGCTCCACCCCGGCGGCGCGCAACCTGGCCTCGGCCACCCGCCGGAGGTCGAGCATGTGGCCGTCGGCGGCATCCGGGACGTCGGAGAACGCCTCGAGCACCTCGTCGCCCACCTCGTAGCAGCACTGCCCGATCCCGGGACCCACGGCAGCCGCCGGCGCATCGCCGAACTCGGCGGCCGCCCGGGCGACGATCCCGCCCGCCAGCCCGCGCCATCCGCAATGCAGCATCGCCACCTGCCCGGGGGCTGCCAGCGCCACCGGGAGGCAGTCGGCCACCAGAACGAGCAGCCCGAGCCCCTCTCGCCCGGTCACGTGCCCGTCGACCTGCTCGAGCGTCGGCGCCCGGCGTGGCGTAGCCGTCGTGGCCGGAGGAGGGCGGCGCGTCCCAGCGCTTGAGGTCGGTGCCGTGCACCTGCCAGCCCATCGCGACCGCCGCCGGGTCGAGCCCGATCTCTCCCGCCAGGATCCCGCGGTTGCGTTCGACCCTGGCGGGCTCGTCGTCGGTGAGGATCCCGAGGTTGAGCGACTCGTACGGTCCCTCGCTCACACCCCCCTTGCGGGTCGAGAACGCCACCCGCGCACCGGGCAGCTCGACTTCGATCACGCCGGCCTCCGGGCCAGCTCGAGCGCGGCCCGGAGCTCGTCCTCGCGGCCGGAGAGCTCCCCGTCGAGCTTGCGCCGCAGCGTCTCCGCCAGCGCCTCTCCGATCGCGGGCGACTCGGGGACGCCCGCCGCCAGCAGGTCCTCGCCGCCGATGGCCAGCTCGGCCCCGCGCAGGTTCCCGACGAACGTCAGGACCATCTCGCCCGGTGCTCCGAACGCCAGCGCCAGCGCCAGCGCCTCGGGCGGCTCGGGGTCGAGCAACGCGTACAGCTCCGATGGCTTCAGCGGCCGCGCCAGCTCCGAGGCCAGCTCGCGGCCGCGCCGGGCGGCCTGCACCACCCGGTCCCGCCGCCCCGCGGGCAGCCCCAGGCGCTCCACGAAGCCGGTCGCGCCATCGGAGGCCAGCGCCGCCAGCGCGCTCAGAACCGGGTCGGCTCCCGTCTCGGCGCTGCCGAGCTGCGCGGCGGCCACCAGATCGCCGTCGGCCCGCAGCTCCGGCACGATCCCCAGCGCGCCCAGGCGCTCCACGGCCCGCGGGGCCTCGGCCTCGGCGAGCAGGTCGAGCAGCTCGTCGCGCACCCGAGGGCCGGACACCCCGTCCAGCGCCCCGGCGCCGGCCCGGGCCAGCCGCTCGGTCTCGGGATCCAGGGCGAAGCCCAGACGGGCCTCGTAACGCAGCGCCCGCAGAAGCCTGGTCGGGTCGTCGGAGAAGCTCGCGTCGTGCAGCACGCGAATCCGGCCGGCCTCCAGATCGGCCTGCCCGGAGTGCGGATCGATCAGCTCGCCGGTCGCCGCGCCCGAGAGCGGCACGGCCATGGCGTTGATCGTGAAGTCGCGCCGGCCGAGGTCCTCGTCGAGTCCAGCGGGCTCCACGACCGGCAGGGCCCCGGGACGCTCGTAGCGCTCGCGCCGCGTGGACGCCATGTCCACCACGAGATCGTCGGCGCGCACGGTCGCGGTGCCGAAGCGGTCGTGCGTCCGGGCCTCGCCTCCGACGCGACGCGCCACCTCCTCCGCCGCGGCGATCGCGTCGCCCTCCACGGCCACGTCGAGGTCCACCGACGACGCACCCAGCAGCAGGTCGCGCACGGCGCCGCCCACGAGGTACGCCGGATCCAGCCCCTCGAGCGCGGGGATCAGCCGCTCCATGCCCGGAAGTTCATGCGCGCGCATATCCAAAGGTCTACCGACTACCGACCACCGACCACCGGCGGAGCTACCGCCGCACCGGCACTCCCGCCGACGCCAGCGCCCGCTTGGCCTCGCCGACCGTGTACTGCCCGTAGTGGAAGATCGACGCGCACAGCACGGCGTCGGCGCCGCCCTGCTTCACCGCCTCGACCAGGTGGTCCAGGGTGCCCGCGCCGCCGGAGGCGATCACCGGCACGTCCACGGCGTCCGCCACGCGCCGGGTGAGCTCGAGCTCGTAGCCGTCCTCGGTGCCGTCGCGGTCCATGCTCGTGAGCAGGATCTCCCCCGCCCCGCGCTCCACGCCCTCGCGGGCCCATGCCACGGCCTCGCGGCCGGTCTCCGTGCGCCCGCCGTGCACCACCACCTCGTAGCCGCTCCCCATCCGCTCGCCTGCGGGCGTCGATCGCCAGCACCGCGCACTGCGCGCCGAAGGTCTCGGCCATCTCGGTGAGCAGCTCCGGCCGGTCGACCGCAGCGGAGTTCACCGACACCTTGTCCGACCCGGCGTCCAGCACCGCCTGGGCATCGCCGACCGAGCGGATGCCGCCACCGATCGTGAACGGGATGAACACCTCGTCGGCGCAGCGGCGCGCCAGCGCCGCCACGGTGTCGCGGCGCTCGTGCGATGCCGTGATGTCGAGGAACACGATCTCGTCGGCGCCCTCGTCCTGGTAGCGCGCGGCCAGCTCGACCGGGTCGCCGGCGTCGCGGATGTCCACGAAGTTGGTGCCCTTCACCACCCGCCCCTTGTCCACGTCCAGACAGGGGATGACGCGCTTCAGCGCCACGTCAGCCCGGCCGCGCTTCCAGCTCGGCGCGGGCATCGGCCACGCCGAAGCGGCCCTCGTACAGCGCCTTGCCCGAGATCACCCCGGCCAGGTTCACCAGGCGCAGGTCGCGCAGCGCGCGCAGGTCGTCGAGCGAGCCGATCCCGCCCGACCAGATGAAGCGCCCGCGCACGGCCTCCGAGATCCGTCTCACCTCGTCGATGTCCACGCCCTCGAGCATCCCGTCCTTGTCGGCGTTGGTGTAGACGAAGCGGTGCGCGCCCTGACGCTGGAGGCGCTCGATCAGCTCCTCCGGCCGCATCTGGGTCTCGCGCGTCCAGCCGGACACCGACACCATGCCGCCGCGCACGTCCACGGCCACGAGCACCCGCAGCCCCCAGGTGGCGATCGCCTCCTCCAGGAACTCCGCGTCCTTGTAGGCCGCCGTCCCCACCACCACGCGCTCCGCGCCGGCGGTCAGCGCCTTGCGGATCGACATGAGCGACCTCAGGCCGCCGCCGTACTGCACCGGCACACCGGCGTCGCGGGCGATTCGCTTCAGGTGATCCAGGTTCGCCGGCTCGCCGTCGCGGGCGCCGTCGAGGTCCACCACGTGCAGGTAGCGGGCGCCCGCCTCGACGAACGAGCGGGCGGCCTCGAGCGGGTCGTCCGCGTACACGGTCTCCTGGTCGAAGTGGCCCTGGCGCAGCCGCACGGCCTTGCCGTCGCGGATGTCCACCGCGGGCAGGAGGATCATGCGGCCACGGCGCAGAGCGCCGCGAAGTTGGCGAGCAGCCGCAACCCGTCCGGCCCGGACTTCTCCGGGTGGAACTGGGCGCCGAACACGCCGTCGCGCGCGACCACGCTCACGAACTCCGTGCCGTACACGGCGGTCCCGAGCACGTCATCGTGATCCGCGGGCCGCGGGGCGAACGAGTGCACGTGGTAGAACGCGGTCGGGTCGTCGAGGCCCTCTGTGAGCGGCGAGGAGCGGCGCCAGCTCACGTGATTCCAGCCGATGTGCGGCACCTTGAGGCCGGGCGCGTCGAGCGCCTCCACGCTGCCGCTCAGCAGCCCGACGCCCGCCGCGCCGCCGTGCTCGGTCGTGCTCTCGAACAGCAGCTGCATGCCCATGCAGATGCCGATGATCGGCACGCCGGCGTCGCGGCGCTCGTGAAGCAGGTCGTCGAAGCCCAGCTCGCGCACGGCCTCCATCGCCTTCGGCATGGCGCCCACGCCGGGCAGCACCACACCGGCGGCCGCGCGTACGAGATCGTGGTCGCGGGTCACGGCCGCCTCCACGCCGACGTGCGCGAACGCCTTCTCGACCGAGCGGAGGTTGCCCATGCCGTAGTCGAGGATCGCGAGGCTCACAGCAGCCCCTTCGTCGAGGGGATGCCCGTCTCGTCCGGGTCGATCGACACCGCGTCGCGCAGCGCCCGCGCGAACGCCTTGAAGGCCGCCTCGACCATGTGGTGGGTGTTCGTGCCGCACTCGATCGTCACGTGCACGGTGAGCTTGGCCGTGCCCGCCACGGCGCGCAGGAACTCCTCGGCCAGGTCGGAGTCGAAGTCCGCGACCGCCTCCGCGGGGAGGTCGCCCTCCAGAGTGGCGTACGGGCGCCCGCTCACGTCGATGGCGCACGAGGCGCGCGCCTCGTCCATCGGCACGACGGCGTGACCGAAGCGGGTGATCCCGGCGCGGTCGCCCAGCGCCTCGTCGAGCGCCCGGCCGAGCGCTATGCCGGTGTCCTCCACCGTGTGGTGCGGGCCGGTCTCCAGGTCGCCCCTCACCTGGACATCCAGGTCCAGGCGCCCGTGGCGTGCCACGGCGTCGAGCAGGTGGTCGAAGAAGCCGACTCCCGTGGCGCGCTCGCCCGACCCGTCGCCGTCGAGCGACAGCGACAGGGAGATGTCGGTCTCGTTGGTGGTGCGGGAGATGTCTGCGCTGCGTGTCACGCGCGGCGCTCCATCGACTCGGCGTGGACGGGGAAGCCCTCGGCCCGGGCGAGGGCCGCTCCGGGCGGGGCCAGGCGTGCCGCCGCGCCCTCGCCGAACGATACGCGCGCCATGCGGCGCCGGAACGTGGACGGCGACAGCGCCGATTGGAACCTCGCCGCTCCGCCGGTGGGCAGGATGTGGTTGGAACCGGCGATGTAGTCGCCGAACGCGGTGCCGCCGTCGCGGCCCACGAACACACACCCCGCGCGGCGCACCTCGCCGGCGAGCGCCTCCGCATCGGCGCCGACCAGCTCGAGGTGCTCCGGGGCCATCTCCTCGGCCGCCTGCAGCGCGGCCTTCGCGTCCGGGGCGAGCACCGCCCGCACGTCACCCGCCCGCTCCACCACGGCGTCGAGCAGGTCCTGCTCGGTGGCGATCACCGCGAGCATGCTCTCCGGCCCGTGCTCGGCCTGAGCGCGCAGGTCGAGGGCGATCAGCTCCGGGTCGGCGCCGGCCGAGGCCACGACCACCAGCTCGCTGGGCCCGGCGATCCCGTCGATCCCCACCTGCCCCACCACCTGCCGCTTGGCCTCCTGCACCCAGGCGTTCCCGGGGCCGGCGATCACGTCGACCGCCTTCACCGACTCGGTCCCGTATGCCAGCGCGGCGATGGCCTGGGCTCCGCCCATCCGGTAGACCTCGTCCACCTTGCAGAGGGCGCACGCGGCCAGGATCACGGGGTTCGCCTCGCCGCCCGGGCCGGGCGGCGCGCACACCACCACCTCGTCCACACCGGCCATGCGGGCCGTGACGGCGCCCATCACCACGGTCGACGGGTACGGCGCCTTTCCGGCCGGCACGTAGATCCCCGCGCGGGACACCGGAACCTCCACCACCTCAACGCGGTGGCCCTCGTCGAAGTCCACGGTCACGGGCGGGCCCATCTGAGCCTCCACGACCCGCTTCACGTTCGCGATCGCGGCCCGCAGGCCGTTCAGGACGTCGGGGGCGAGCACGCCGATGGCGGCGTCGACCTCCGCGGGCGCCACGCGCAGCTGCTCGGGCGCCAGGTCGGCGCCGTCGAAGCGCTTCGTCAACCGCAGCACGGCGGCGTCGCCGTCGCGGCGCACCTCGTCGATCAGCTCGCGCACGTCGTCGATCACGACCGGATCCTCTCGACCAGCGCGTCGATCTCCGCGACCTTCAGCTTGTGCGCCACCGGGTTGGCGATCAGGCGGGCGGTGCAGGTCACGATCTCCTCCACCACCTCCAGGTCGTTCTCGGCGAGCGTCTTGCCGGTGGCGGTGAGGTCCACGATCCCGTCGACCAGGCCGGTGAGCGGCGCCAGCTCCACGGAGCCCTTCACCGCCACGATCTCGGCCTGGCGCCCCGTCCCGGCGAAGTGCCGCTCGGCCACCAGCGGGTACTTGGTGGCCACCCGCACCCGGCCCAGGCGGCGCAGTGCCTCGCCCAGCGCGTCATCGCCGCGACGGGCAGCGACCACCATCTCGCAGCGGCCGAAACCGAGGTCGACCAGCTCGTACACCTCGCGCTCCGGCTGCTCGAGCAGCACGTCCTTGCCGGTGATCCCGATGTCGGCCGCGCCGTGCTCCACGTAGGTGGGAACGTCGCTGGGCCGCATCGTCACGATCCCGGCCTCCTCGAACAGCAGCTTGCGATCGTTCGCGCGCACCTCGGCGGTGTCCACGCCGAGCTGGTCGAGCAGGTCGAGGCTGCCCGCGAACAGCGCCCCGCGCGGCACGGCGATCGTCAGCCCGGTGCTCACGCCATCGCCTCCTCGGCGGCCTGCGCGATGTGCACGCGCTGGATGTCCAGCGCCACTCCGCACGCGGGCCGCGGCGCGCCGAAGCGCCCGATCAGGTCGTCGTAGCGCCCGCCGCCGCCGAGCGTGAACCCGACCGCGGGGTCGTACACCTCGTAGACGGCGCCGGTGTAGTAGCCCAGCATCCGCACGAGGCCCAGGTCGAGGATCACGCGGTCCGCCACCCCCCGTGCCTCCAGCTCCGCGTACAGCGTGCGAAGCCCGTCGAGCGCCTCGATCGGCTCCTCGAGGATCTCCGGCCCACCTCGCAGCTCCGGCAGGCGCACCAGCAGGTCGCGCGCATCCTTGGCGAGCCCGAGCTCGTCCACCATGTGCTCCAGCCCCACGAGGTCCCGCAGCGCAAGCCGCTCGAGCAAGGGCCCCTCGGGCACCTCGAGCGCTCGCAGCAGCGCGCGATACAGCGCGCCGTCGCCCAGGCCGATGCGGTGCCGCGCCAGACCCACCTCGTCGAGCGCCGACAGCGTGAGCGCGATCACCTCGGCCTCGCCCGCCGCGCCGTCCACGCCGATCAGCTCCATGCCGCCCTGTAGGAACTCGCGCTGCTGCCCGGTCCCGCGCTCGACCGCGCGGTAGGCATGGGCGAAGTAACACAGGCGCAGCGGACCGGGCTGCTCGGCGTAGCGGGTGGCCACCACCCGCGCGATCGGGATCGTCATGTCCGACCGCAGCGCCAGCACGTGGCCCTGCTCGTCGAAGGTGCGGAAGCCGGCGCCCGCGGCGTTCTCGTCGCCGGAGCGCAGGACCTCCTCGTACTCGAGCGCGGGCGTCCACACCTCGCCGTAGCCGGCCGTCTCGAACGCGATCCGCAGCCCGTGGCTGATCGCCCGCAGCTCCCGCATCTCGTCGGGCAGCACGTCCCGGGTGCCCGGGGGGATCGGGTGGATCATTTCGCCCTCCTAGACAGGGAGGGGCTCAGTCGCCACGCGCTCGATGCGCGCGCCCAGGGCCCGCAGGCGCTCGTCGATCCGCTCGTAGCCGCGATCGATCTGGCGGATGTTGCCGATCTCCGAGATCCCCTCGGCGCACAGCGCGGCGATGAGCATCGCCATGCCGGCCCGGATGTCCGGGCTCTCCATGCGCTCCGCGTGAAGCCGGCTCGGGCCGCTTACGACCGCGCGGTGCGGGTCGCAGACGATCACCCGAGCGCCCATCGAGACCAGCTTGTCGACGAAGAACAGCCGGTTCTCGAACATCTTCTCGTGGATCAGGACCATGCCGTCGGCCTGGGTGGCCAGGGCGAGGGCGATGGAGGTCAGGTCGGCGGGGAACGCGGGCCACGGGCCGTCCTCGATCTTCGAGATGGCGTCGCCCTCGTCGTCCTTCACGCGCAGCGCCTGGCCGGCGGGCACGACCACGTCGTCGCCGTCGTAGTGGATCTCGCAGCCGAGCCGCTCGAAACCGAGCTTGGTCATCCGCAGGTCGTCCGACACCACGTTCTTGATCCGCAGCTCTCCGCCGGTGCACGCGGCAAGGGCGATGAAGCTGCCGATCTCGATGTAGTCGGGCCCGATGGCGTAGTCGCCGCCGCCCAGCGCGCGCTCGCCGTGCACGATCAGCACGTTCGAGCCGATGCCCTCGATCCGTGCGCCCATCTGCAGCAGCAGCCGCGCCAGGTCCTGCACGTGCGGCTCGGACGCGGCGTTGTGGATCACCGTGGAGCCGGGTGTGAGCGCGGCGGCCATCAGAGCGTTCTCGGTGGCCATCACCGACGGCTCGTCCATGAAGAAGTCGCAGGCGCGCAGGCCGCCGTCGGGGGCCGTCAGCCGGTACGAGCGCCCGCCCTCGACCTGGGCGCCGAGGGCACGGAACGCGTCCAGGTGCGGGTCCAGGCGGCGACGGCCGATCACGTCGCCGCCCGGCGGGGGCATGTCCGCCTGCCCGAAGCGCGCGAGCAGCGGGCCGGCCAGCAGGAAGGAGGCGCGGATGCGCTCCGAGAGCGAGCGGTCCAGGTCGGTGTGGTTCACGCCGGCCGCGTTAACCGCGACCACGTTCTCCTCGCGCCACTCGGCGCCGGCGCCGAGGCCGCGAAGCAGGTCGACCATCGCCTCCACGTCGCGGATCCGCGGGATGTTGCGCAGCACGACCTCCTCCTCGGTGAGGAGCGTGGCCGCGAGCGCGGGTAGGGCGGCGTTCTTGTTGCCGGCCGGGACGATGGTCCCCGACAGCGCCTGGCCGCCTTCGATGACGAACTTCTCCATGCGTGATGCCGCCCAATCGGAGGCCGTGAGCGGCTGCGCAAGGGTAGCGAAGGCCATCTGACCTCGGGTTTCGTTTCGGCCTGCGGATACCCTGCCCCAATGCCCACCCCCACTCGCGACGAGGCCTGGGACCTGTTCTGCGAGTGGACCGAGAGCGACTCGCTGCGCAAGCACGTGCTCGGCGTGGAGGCGGCGATGCGCGCCTACGCTCGCAAGTACGGCGAGGACGAGGAGCTGTGGGCCACCACGGCGATCCTCCACGACCTCGACTACGAGAAGCACCCGGATCTGGAGACGGGCCACCCGCGGGTGGCCCTGAAGCTGTTCGAGGAGCTCGACTACCCCCAGGAGCTGATCGACGCCGTGGCCGGCCACGCCACCTTCCTCGGCGTCCCACGCGAGACGCAGATGGCCAAGACGCTGTTCGCCGTCGACGAGCTGAGCGGCTTCATCGCCGCTGTGGCGCTCGTCCGCCCCACGGGCATCGAGGGCATGACCCCGAAGTCGGTCAAGAAGAAGCTGAAGCAACCTTCGTTCGCGGCGGCGGTGAACCGCGACGAGGTGCGCGAGGGCGCCGAGGAGCTCGGGGTGGACTTCGACGAGCACCTGCGCACGGTGATCGCCGCGATGGAGGAGAACGCCGAGGAGCTCGGCCTGGCGCCCGGCGCCTAGCGCCAGCGGCCACCCGCCGCGGCCCAGGCGCGCAGGTGGTCCACCGAGCAGAACCCGTCGGGGATGCGGTGCGGGCCCCGGTGGCGGACCAGGACCAGCCTCACCTCGCCCAGCGGCTGGTCGCAGTGGGCGCAGCGGTCGGCCTCGCCGGCGTCGAGCAGGACCTCGTCGGGCTCCCAATGGGGTCCCTGCATCGCCCACGGCACCACGTGCTCGAGCCGGCAGAAGGCGGCCGACCGGGCGCCGGGCTGCTCGGCCAGCCGGTAGCCGTCGTCCGCCTCCACGGACACGCCGCACCAGCTGCACTTCACGGATGTATCGTCAGCCGCCATGGCCGGTCTGCGCATCATCGTGCTGGAAGGGGACGAGACGGGCCAGGAGCTGCTCGACCAGGCGGTCCGGGTGCTGGCCGCCGACGTGACCGGGGTCGAGGCGGAGCTGGTCCGCTACGACCTCTCGCTGGAGCACCGCCGCGCCACGTCCAACGCGGTCGTGTCCGAGGCCGCCGCCGCCATGCGCGAGGCGCGCTTCGGCCTCAAGGCGGCCACCGTCACCCCCGAGGGCAAGGACGACGTGGGCAGCCCGAACAGGATCCTGCGCGAGGAGCTGGACGGCCGGGTGATCATCCGCACCGGCCGCCGGATTCCCGGGGTGACGCCGGTGGCCGGCGTGCACCACCCGATCGCCGTCGTGCGGATGGCGGTGGGCGATGCCTACGGGGCCGAGCAGGGCCGCGAGGAGGTGGACGGCGACGAGATCGCGTGGCGCACCGAGCGCATCTCCCGGAACGTCTGCACCGCGGTCTCCGAGTACAGCTTCCGCACCGCCGCGCGCATCGGGGGGCGCGTGTACGGCGGACCGAAGTGGACGGTGAGCCCGGTCTACGAGGGCATGCTCAAGGAGGAGATGGACGCGGCCGCCGCGCGCCATCCCGAGGTGCCCTACTCGCCCGTGCTGATCGACGCCACCTACGCGGGCCTGGTGTCCGGCGCGCCCGACGCCCCGCTGGTGATCCCGGCGCTCAACCGGGACGGCGACTGCCTGTCGGACTTCGTGCTCCCGATGTTCGGCTCGATCGCCGGGGCCGAGTCCGTGCTGCTCGGGCTGGACAGCGACTACGAGCCCACCGCGGTGATGGCCGAGGCGCCCCACGGCACCGCGCCCGCGCTGCTGGGCAAGGACATCGCCAACCCGATGGCCATGATCCTGGCCGCGGCCGCGCTGCTGCACTACGCCGGAGCGGAGACGGCCTCGCGCGCGATCTACGAGGGCGTGCTCGAGGCGGTTGCGGCCGGGGTGCGCACGCCGGACCTGGCCGGACACGCCTCCACCACCGAGTTCACCGACGAGGTGATCGCGCGCGTGCGCGTGAAGATCGAGGCGTGGTCCTCACTCGGAACCTCCGTCTGACGGCGGCATGGTGATGATCACGCTGCTGCGGCTGCGGCGCCGCCCGAGGGGCAGGCCCGCGGCCTCGCGAACAGGGTCGTTCAGGTGCTTGCGCCGCCGGTTCACGTACCAGCGCCGCTGGAGGAAGAGCGTGCCGACGCCCGCGAGCACGATCGCCACGAGGTTGAGCCCGAGCTGAAGCGCGGCGCCGCCGGCCTCGGACCATTCGCCGAGGGCCACCGCCACGCCGATGTTGGCGGCCGCGGGGATCGTGGTCACCGAGATGAGCACCCCGATCAATGCGCCGGACTTCGTGCTGGTGAGGGACAGGACACCCGCGATCCCCGCCACGTAGGCCACGAAGAACGAGAAGAAGTCGGGGTTGGAGATGAAGTTGGTGAGCGGGTGCTCGGTGGGGTTGAACTCCTCCGGCACGAGGTTGAAGGCGTCAAAGAGGAGCGTGGCAACGACCGTCACCGCAATACCGATCGGGAACCCGATGGCCAGGGCCAACAGGGAGCGCCGGACCAGCGACCCGCGCTTCTCGACTAGAGCTACGCACAGTCCCGCCAGAGGCCCGAACTCCGGCCCCACCACCATCGCCCCGACGATCAGGATCGGCTGGTCGAGCAGGATGCCGACCGACGCGATCAGCATCGACAGCACCATGAACGCCACGAACGAGAGCGACAGCTCGGTGAGCTCCTCGCTGCGGTGCTCGACGTCCTCCCAGATCACAGCGTCCGAGGCCAGGCCCGGGGCGTGGGCAACGGCGCGGTCGGCGGCATCCGAGATCTGTGTGTCCACGAACTCCAGCGCGATCGACCCCGTCTCGGGAATCCGCAGCTCGCGCAGATCGTCGATGATCACGCTCGCGTCCTCGCGGGCGACGTCGCAGAGGATCACGTCGCCGGCGGGCTTTCGCGCGGAGCCCGCGAGAAGGATCACGTTGCACACCGAGGGCGACGCCTCCAGCAGCTCAATCACGCGGCCGGAGCGGTCCTCGGGCGCGACTATCCGGAGGTGGACCATGGCTCCAGCGCCTTTCTCACCACGTCCGGTATGGGGGCCTTGCCACCCTCCTTCGCCTTCACGAAGACGTATCGCAGCTGCGCCTCGGTGAGGGTCTCCTCCGCGCGGGTTATCACCAGGGACATGCTCATCCCAGTGGTGCCCAGGCGGCTCACCACAGCCTCGACCTCGATCTCGTCGTCGAAGCGGGCCGGAGCGAGGTAGCGCAGCGTGCTCTCGGCCACCACCATGTCCACCCCGGCGTCGACCATCGCCCCGTACCCGCCGTTCAGCGCGGTGCGGAACAGCTCGGTCATCGCGTCGTCGAGGTAGGTGAGGTAGTTCGCGTTGAAAACCACACCCTGCAGATCGCATTCCGAGTAGCGCACACGGATGCGATGGCGGAACGGAGCCACGGCGAGGAGGGTACTTGCCATCATCCCCCGCCGGTCATGGCGCGACTTTCACCCCGCATCCCGGTTTGACGTACCCGATGGGACTACGCAAGGCCCTCCCTCTGGCGCTGCTGGTGGCGCTCGCGCTGCCCGCCGCCGCGTCGGCCGATCGCTCCGCGGAGCTCTCGATCATGGACGACCAGCTCCTGCTGAACGAGAACCAGGCGGGGGTGGACCGCGAGATGCGGATCTTCCAGTCGCTGGGCGTGGACAGGCTGCGGGTATCGGCCTTCTGGAGCCAGATCGCGCCGGCGGCCGACTCGCGCACCAAGCCCGCCGGCTTCAACGGGAGCAACCACGCCGACTCGCGCTACGCCTGGGCGCCGTTGGATCGGGTGGTCAACTCGGCGGCCCGGCACGGCCTGAAGGTGATGGTGTCGATCTCCATGCCCGCCCCGATCTGGGCCACCGGCCAGACCCGCACCCCCAACCCGCTGTGGAAGCCCAACGTGGCGGAGTTCGCCGCGTTCAGCGAGGCGGTGGCGAAGCGCTACGCGGCCCTGGTGGACCACTACGGCGCCTCCAACGAGCCCAACCAGGGCGTCTGGCTGCAGCCGCAGAGCGATCGCCGGGGCCTGTTCGCCCCGCATCACTACCGCAACATGGTGCTGGCCTCATACCCGCGGATCAAGGCGGCCGACCCCGGCTCGACGGTGCTGATCGGCGAGCTCGCGTCCAGCGGCAGGAGGGGCCGCGGGGCCACGGTGAACATCCGCCCGCTGCTGTTCTACCGCGAGATGGCCTGCAGGGACCGGCGCAACCGGCCCATGCGGCGGGGCCGCTGCAAGGACTTCAAGCCGATCCCGGCCGACGCGATCGGGCACCACCCCTATCAGCTGCTCACCTCGCCGTTCCTGCGCTCGACCAACCGCTACGACGCCGCGATCAACGACAGCCGCAAGCTGCTCCGGATGATCGACCGGCTCACGCGCGTCAGGGCGCTGCGGCCGAGCCAGGGACGGCGGTTGAGCCTCTATTACACGGAGTTCGGGTACCAGACCAACCCGCCCGACCCGTTTGCCGGCGTGTCGCTCGCCACGCAGCGCCGCTTCATCCAGCAGGCCGCCTACGTGGTCTGGCGCAGCCCCCGCGTGAAGGCGATCAACCAGTTCCGCCTGACCGACGGCGGGATCACGGGCTCGGGCGCGCGGCGGTTCGAGGAGTTCCAGTCGGGCCTGATGTTCCGCACCCGGCGTCACAAGCCGGCCTACCACGTGTTCTCGAACCCGTTCGTGATCACGGGCAGCCGCTTCTGGGGCCAGGTGCGACCGGGCGCCGGCCATAGCGTGCGCATAGAGCACAAGCGGACCCGCCGTGGCCGGTACAGGCTGGTCGCCCAGGTGCTGACCAACTCCCGCGGCTACTTCGGCTTCCGCCTGCGCGGGCGCAGGCGCGGCTACTACCGGTACCGATGGGGCACGCCGGCGCGGTACTCGGGCGTCATCCGCCTGAAGCGGTAGCGATCTGCAAGGCTTCTTGCAGGAAACGCGGCCTTCCGTCCGGCCGCCTGCGTAGCTTCACGAACACATGTTCCCGCGTATGTCACAGCGCATATCCGCCGCCCTCCTGGACCGGCTCGACCTCCTCATCGAGGTCACCACACTCGGCGAGTACGGCCTTGCAGAGGACGGAAGGCCCATTGCCGTCGAGTCCCCGTCCGGCCCTCGTGGCCGCGGCGACTGCGAGCTCAGGCCGTCTGCTCGCGCAGCCAGCCGACCGGCTCGGGATTCTTGCCCTCTGTAGAGGCGTCGAGCTCCACGAAGCGCACGAACAGGTCCCGGTCAGGGATCCGTTCGAGCATCCTCGCCATCGCGCGCCCCTGGGGCCTGCCGGTTCGCCGATAGCGCTTCCAGATGTGGTACGGGCGGTCGTGGAGCTCGATCACGGCCAACAGCCGCTCGTCGTCGGTCCATCGCTCCGCGAACCGCCTCGCGCGCATCGCGTGGTGGTTGGGCCCCTTCCGCGGCAGCCACTCGATCACACGCCCCTTCATCGAGTCGTGCACGATCGCGATGAACCGCAGCTCCGCCCGGCGCACGCCGGTCTCGCCCCACGCGTCGATGGTCTCGAGCAGGTCGGCCACGTGGTTGCCCACGGAACCCTCGGGATGGCCCTCCCTCGGCCGGCCCCAGCCCAGCCCCTCGAGCAGATCGGGATCTGCCGCCAGCCGGCGCTCTAGCTCGGACTCCGGTGCGAAGCCCCGGACCAGCTCGGCCGCGGCGGTCAACCGCCGGCTTCTGCGGCCCAGCCCGCCTCGCTGCGGGTGAGCACTATGCGCACGGACCGGTCGCCGGCCCATGCCTCGAAGTGAGCGCGATCCTGGTGCACACCTGGCTGATCGTCCACCAGCACCAGATGGAGGCGCTCGAAGTCCACGCCCGGATGGGCGCGCGCGAGCTCTGCCCGCGCTGTCCGCTCCATGTCCTCGCGATCCCAGCCGCGATCGGCCGCGCGGGCCTGCTCGAGCGCGTTGTCCGCCTCTGCGATGTGTCGCAGGTAATCCGGGGCGATCTGCTCGTCGTGGCGGCGGCGCGCCACCAGCCCGCCGATGAACAGCAGCACCACGAGGACACCGAAGGCGATCAGGACTATTGCGAGAGTCGACAAGCTGAGATTGGCGCGAAGGAAAGAACGAGGCGGGCCGCCGTTTGGACGACCCGCCGACATCTGTAAAGAACCGGCGGCGACCTACTCTCCCAGGCCCTTGCGGGCCAAGTACCATCGGCGCGGAGGGGCTTAACTGCTCTGTTCGGAATGGGAAGAGGTGTATCCCCCTCGCTAGTGCCACCGAAATGGGCGAGCGACCGGCCCCTCACCGGGCCTTCAAAACCGCACAGTTGGCCTACAGGTACCACCTAATCTCAGTGAACCTCGTACAGGGCGGCGAAGCCGCCCGGTTACCCGGCCATGGATGGTCCGGTGGTTCTCAGACTCGACCCATGGACGGGTCGAAAAGTACAAACCGTCAAGCCCTCGAAGCATTAGTACCGGTCTGCTGAGCACGTCACCGTGCTTACACATCCGGCCTATCACCTGGTGGTCTTCCAGGGCTCTTACTCCCTCAAGGGGATGGGAGAACTCATCTCGAGGTGGGCTTCCCGCTTAGATGCTTTCAGCGGTTATCCCATCCGGACGTAGCTAACCAGCGGTGCCCCTGGCGGGACAACTGGTACACCAGAGGTCCGTTCGTCCCGGTCCTCTCGTACTAGGGACGACTCCTCTCAATTCTCCAACGCCCATGGCAGATAGGGACCGAACTGTCTCACGACGTTCTGAACCCAGCTCGCGTGCCGCTTTAATGGGCGAACAGCCCAACCCTTGGGACCTACTTCAGCCCCAGGATGCGACGAGCCGACATCGAGGTGCCAAACCGGGCCGTCGATGTGGACTCTTGGGCCCGATAAGCCTGTTATCCCCGGAGTACCTTTTATCCGTTGAGCGACGGCACTTCCACTTGCTACCGCCGGATCACTAAAGCCTGCTTTCGCACCTGCTCGACGTGTCTGTCTCGCAGTCAAGCTCCCTTGATGCTCTTGCACTCAGGGCACGATTTCCAACCGTGCTGAGGGAACCTTTGCGCGCCTCCGTTACATTTTGGGAGGCGACCGCCCCAGTCAAACTACCCACCTGACACTGTTCACTCCCCGGATTCACGGCGGAGTGTTAGAAACCCAAAACACCAAGGGTGGTATCTCAAGGGTGGCTCCACGCCAGCCGCAGCCGGCGCTTCCAAGCCTCCCACCTATCCTGAACGAGGTGCCTCGAATTCCAATATCAGGTTGTAGTAAAGGTTCACGGGGTCTTTCCGTCTTGCCACGGGTACTCGGCATCTTCACCGAGACTGCAATTTCACCGAGCCCCTCGTTGAGACAGCGTTCAAGTCGTTACGCCATTCGTGCAGGTCGGAACTTACCCGACAAGGAATTTCGCTACCTTAGGACGGTTATAGTTACCGCCGCCGTTTACCGGGGCTTAGTTTCAGTGCTTTGCCGTCCGAAGACGGCTAACACTTCCACGTAACCTTCCGGCACCGGGCAGGCGTCAGCCCCTATACGTAGTCTTGCGACTTAGCAGAGACCTGTGTTTTTGGTAAACAGTCGCTTGAACCGATTCACTGCGGCCCCCTCGGGCACATCACGAGCGGCAAGCCGTCGCTTCACCCTACTGGGGCGCCCCTTCTCCCGAAGTTACGGGGCAATTTTGCCGAGTTCCTTAACGAGGGTTATCTCGATCACCTTAGTATCTTCTACTTGTCCACCTGTGTCGGTTTGGGGTACGGGCACGCGCATCCTGCCTAGAGAGCATTTCCTGGGGGCGTGGCCTCAGGGACTCGCCGGCCTTCCGGCCAGCTGGCATCGCACCTCGCCGTAACGGGCTCCCGGATTTACCTGAGAGCCCTGGCTACATGCTTACCCCAGGACGACCTTCGCCTGGGATCCCTTAGCCTTCCCCGATCTCCCACTCGGTCGTAACGGACGCGACGTGGTACGGGAATATCAACCCGTTGGCCATCGGCTACGCCTTTCGGCCTCGCCTTAGGTCCCGACTGACCCTGAGCAGACGAACTTTACTCAGGAAACCTTGGACAATCGGTGGAGGGGATTCTCACCCCTCTTTCGTTACTCATGCCGGCATTCTCACTCCTCAAGCCTCCACGGCGGGCTTTCGCCGCCGCTTCGCGGGCGTGAGGACGCTCTCCTACCGCGTACGGATCCCGAAGGACCGTACACCCGCAGCTTCGGTGTCTAGCTTGAGCCCCGTTGAATTTTCCGCGCTCGAACACTTGACCAGTGAGCTGTTACGCATTCTTTCAAGGATGGCTGCCTCTAAGCCAACCTCCTGGTTGTCTGGGCACTCGAACATCGTTTCCCACTTAGCTAGAACTTTGGGACCTTAGCTGGCGGTCTGGGCTGTTTCCCTTTT
The DNA here is from genome assembly GCA_963761505.1 of uncultured Thermoleophilaceae bacterium. GTDB lineage: Bacteria > Actinomycetota > Thermoleophilia > Solirubrobacterales > Thermoleophilaceae > JAAYBF01. Next base: position 374,127 of record CAVXGW010000009.1, on the reverse strand, counting down.
GCCTACGAAGTTTATCCCCCGCAGACTGACTGCCCGGGTAAACGTAATGGTCTTCGGAGTTTGCCTGAAGTCGGTAACCTGGTAGGGCCCCTAGTCCAAGCAGTGCTCTACGGCCAGTACGCAATAACCGGACGCTATACCTAAATATATTTCGGAGAGAACCAGATATCTCCGAGCTTGATTAGCCTTTCACTCCGACCCACAGGTCATCCGCCCAGTTTTCAACCTAGGTCGGTTCGGTCCTCCACGAGGTCTTACCCTCGCTTCAACCTGCCCATGGGTAGCTCGCTCGGTTTCGGGTCTACCGCCACTGACTGAGTCGCCCTATTCGGACTCGCTTTCGCTGCGGCTCCGCTCATCGCTTAACCTTGCCAGTGACGAGTAACTCGCCGGCTCGTTATGCAAAAAGCACGCCGTCACATTCCGAAGAATGCTCCGACCGCTTGTAGGCGCGCGGTTTCAGATACTATTTCACTCCCCTTCCGGGGTACTTTTCACCTTTCCCTCACGGTACTAGTCCGCTATCGGTCATCAGGGAGTACTTAGCCTTGGAGGGTGGTCCCCCCAGGTTCGGACCGCGTTTCACGGGTGCGGTCCTACTCAGGAACGTCTGACAGGAGGCCTCGCGCTTTCGCCTACGGGACTGTTACCCGCTCTGGTGCCTGAATTCCACTGTTCTTCGGCTAGCACGTGACTTTGTAACTCCTGCCGAGCCGGACACGGCTCGGAACAGACGTCCTACAACCCCCAGCAGGCAACGCGTGTCCGCTTACACCTGCCGGGTTTGGGCTGGAGTCCCCTTTCGCTCGCCACTACTCGGGGAGTCTCGGTTGATTTCCTTTCCTCGAGGTACTGAGATGTTTCAGTTCCCTCGCTTGCCTTCCCGGACCTATGTATTCAATCCGGGATAACGCCGCATTACCGGCGCTGGGTTGCCCCATTCGGGAATCCACGGGTCAAAGGCTGTTCAACGCCTCACCGTGGCTTATCGCAGTCGTCCACGCCCTTCATCGACTCCTGATGCCAAGGCATCCACCGTGCGCCCTTACTATCTTGACGGTGATCTGAGGCCGGCCTTGCGGCCGGTCTCGGTGATACCCATTTGAAGCCCGGGACCTCGATCCCGAGCTTCGGCCAACTGTGCAGTTTTCAAGGTCCGGCGAGGAGCGCGCCGCGGGAGGACTTCCCGCGGTGGTCTCTCAAAACTCAGCAGCATGCGCTGGCCGGCGCTCGCGCGCCGGCGTACGGCCAGGTTCGGTCGACATGCTAAGGACACGGACAGGCACATAGGTCCTGTACGCGGACTCCCCATTGTTATGGGAGCTCCCTAGAAAGGAGGTGATCCAGCCGCACCTTCCGGTACGGCTACCTTGTTACGACTTCACCCCAATCACGAGCCCCACCTTCGACGGCTCCCTCCCTAAGGTTGGGTCACCGGCTTCGGGTGTTGCCCGCTTTCGTGGTGTGACGGGCGGTGTGTACAAGGCCCGGGAACGTATTCACCCCGGCGTTGCTGATCCGGGATTACTAGCAACTCCGACTTCATGGAGGCGAGTTTCAGCCTCCAATCCGAACCAAGACCGGCTTTTTGGGATTCGCTCCACCTCGCGGTATCGCTGCCCTTTGTACCGGCCAATGTAGCACGTGTGTAGCCCTGGACATAAGGGGCATGAGGACTTGACGTCATCCCCACCTTCCTCCGGTTTGTCACCGGCAGTCTCGTATGAGTCCCCAACTAAATGCTGGCAACATACGACGGGGGTTGCGCTCGTTGCGGGACTTAACCCAACATCTCACGACACGAGCTGACGACAGCCATGCACCACCTGTGATCCTGCCCCGAAGGGAAAGTGTGTTTCCACACCTGTCAGGAACATGTCAAGCCCAGGTAAGGTTCTTCGCGTTGCGTCGAATTAAACCACATGCTCCGCTGCTTGTGCGGGCCCCCGTCAATTCCTTTGAGTTTTAGCCTTGCGGCCGTACTCCCCAGGCGGGGCACTTAATGCGTTAGCTTCGGCACGGAAGGAGTCGACACCTCCCACACCTAGTGCCCATCGTTTACGGCGTGGACTACCAGGGTATCTAATCCTGTTTGCTCCCCACGCTTTCGCGTCTCAGCGTCAGTACCGTCCCAGCGAGCTGCCTTCGCCATTGGTGTTCCTCCTGATATCTGCGCATTTCACCGCTACACCAGGAATTCCACTCGCCTCTTCCGGACTCTAGCCCGACAGTATCCGCCGGCATTCGAGGGTTGAGCCCTCGACTTTCACAACGGACTTACCGGGCCGCCTACACGCTCTTTACGCCCAATGATTCCGGACAACGCTTGCCCCCTACGTATTACCGCGGCTGCTGGCACGTAGTTAGCCGGGGCTTCTTATGAAGGTACCGTCAGTCGGAACCGCTATTAACGGCCCGACCTTCGTCCCAACTGAAAGGGGTTTACGACCCGAAGGCCTTCTTCCCCCACGCGGCGTTGCTGCGTCACGCTTTCGCGCATTGCGCAAGATTCCCCACTGCTGCCTCCCGTAGGAGTCTGGGCCGTGTCTCAGTCCCAGTGTGGCTGATCGTCCTCTCAGACCAGCTACCCATCGCGGCCTTGGTGAGCCGTTACCTCACCAACAAGCTAATGGGCCGCGGGCCGATCCCGATGCGGAGGCCGAAGCTTCCTTTACACACCTCACTGATGTGAGGGGGCATATCCGGTATTAGCCCGGGTTTCCCCGGGTTGTCCCAGTCATCGGGGCACGTTACCCACGTGATACTCACCCGTTCGCGGCTCTGCCCCAGGGCAAGCCCTGGTTCGTCGCTCCACTTGCATGTGTTAAGCACGCCGCCAGCGTTCGTCCTGAGCCAGGATCAAACTCTCCGTGAAAGACTGGCGTGTCAGCCGGCATCCGAAGATGCCGGATTCACTGTCTAGTCAGGAAAGCTGTCGATTTCCGAACTTCTGGTGGCCGCGTACACGATGCGGCACACCTCGGACTCGACGGGTTACTGCTCAGTAAGCCTCATGCGCCCGAAGGCCATGAGGTCGAACCTGGACGCGACTGGCCAGCTCCGAGGAGCTCGCCGGTCGCACATGCTGCTGAGTTTTCAAAGACCGCCGCGATCCTCGTGAGACGGGGACTCCGCCTCGAACATCGCTTTCCCACACAAAAAAGGCCTCTCGCGAGAGGCCCCAGAGATGGTCTCTTCGTGCGGGCCGAGGAGTATAGCGCCCGGGAGAGGCCGTGCCTAGCGGATCCGCACGCGGCGGAAGCGGCGTTTGCCCACCTGCAGCACACGGCCGTCGAGGCTCTCCGCCGGCACGTCGAGCTCCCCGGCCTCCAGCGGCTCCCCGTCTAGCTTCACGCCGCCCTGGGCCAGCAGCCGCCGCGCCTCCGACGACGAGATGCCGAACGCGTCCTTGAGCACGGCCGGCAGGTGAGCCGAGCCGTTGCCCGCGGCCAGCTCCAGCTCCTCGATCTCGTCCGGCAGCTCGCGGCTCACGTGGAGGCGGTCGAAATGGGCCTCGGCCTCGGCGGCGGCCTCCTCGCCGTGCAGCCTCGCGGCAAGCGTTCGCGCCATCCGGCGCTTGGACTCGACGGGCGCGGCCGCGGCGTCGAGCGGCTCGTCCATCAGCAGGTCGTAGTAGACGGGCATGGCCTCGTCGGGAACTCGCATCAGCTTGCCGAACACCTCCGCGGGCGGCTCGGTGACCCCCACGTGGTTGCCGAGTGACTTCGACATCTTCTGGCGCCCGTCGGTCCCCGGCAGGATCGGCATCGTGAGAATCGACTGAGGGGGCTTTCCGTACGCCTGCTGGATGTCGCGTGCCAGCAGGATGTTGAACTTCTGATCGGTGGCGCCGAGCTCCACGTCGGCGTCGATCGCGACGGAGTCGTAGCCCTGCAGCAGCGGATAGAGCAGCTCGAGGATCGAGATCGGCTCGCGCGCGGCGTAGCGCTTGGCGAAGTCGTCGCGCTCGATCAGCTGGGCGACCGTGGACGTGCGTGCCAGGCGAAACAGGTCTTCCATCGGCATGTCGAGCCACTCGCCGTTGCGCCGTACCTCGGTGCGGTCGTGGTCGAGCACCAGGAACGCCTGCTCCTGGAAGGTGTTGGCGTGGGCGTCGATCTCCTCGCCGGACAGCACCGGGCGGGTGGACGAGCGCCCGCTCGGATCTCCCACGCGCGCGGTGTAGTCGCCGATGATCAGCACGACCAGGTGGCCGGCGTCCTGGAACTCGCGCAGCTTGCGCAGCACGACGGTGTGGCCCAGGTGCATGTCCGACGCCGTCGGGTCGATGCCGAACTTCACGCGCAGCGGCCGGCCCTCGCTTATCTGGCGCTCCAGAGCGCCCTCCGGAAGGGCGTCGACGGCGTTGCGGGTGAGGAAACGGGCCTGCTCGCCCGCATCGGCCGACATGTGCCCAATGCTAGACTGCCGCCCCGTCGCAGACCGGGCCGCAAGCCGCCGCCGCCTTGAGATTTTCTCGCGGTGTCCGCCTAGGAGCTCTTCGCGGCGCCATCAGAATGCCGGAGCCGCCTACCACAACGTTGCCTTCGCATGTCCCCGCTCCGGGCGCGGCCCGCCCGAGCGGCGCCCCGGCGCGGCCGAAGCCGAAGGTCAAGAAGCTCCGGCTTGCGCTGATCCTCGCCGGGCTTATGCTGCTCGCGGGGGTCTCGACCGTGTTCGGGATGATGATGGCGGTCGCCAGCGACCTGCCGGCGCTCGAGAACAAGGCGGAGTTCAAGCGCGCCCAGAACTCGCAGGTGTTCCCCGAGGGCAAGAACAAGGCCGCGCTGGCCACGCTCACGGGCAATCAGAACCGCATTCTGGTCTCGGAGGGCGACATCTCCGCGAACATCAAGAACGCCGTCGTCGCAATCGAGGACCGCCGCTTCTACGAGCACGAGGGCGTGGACTACAAGGGCATCGGCCGCGCCCTGTTCCAGGACCTCCGCCAGCAGCGGGCCGCCCAGGGCGGCTCGACGATCACTCAGCAGTTCGTGAAGAACGCGCTCACGGCGCAGGGCAACCGCTCGGTGTTCCAGAAGCTGCGCGAGGCCGCGCTCGCCTACCACCTGGAGCGGAAGTGGACCAAGCAGAAGGTGCTGACCCAGTACCTGAACAGCGTCTACTTCGGCAACGGCGCGTACGGAGTCGAGGCGGCGGTGAGGACATACTTCCGCGGCGACACCGGCGACGACGGGTTGAACACCCCCACCGGGATCGATCCCGCGGAGCAGGAGGAGGACAACTCCAAGCGGCACGAGGCGAAGAACGTGTCCCCGGCCGAGGCGGCGTTCCTCGCCGGCATCATCTCGTCACCGAGCATGTACGACCCGGTCGAGAATCCCCGCCGCGCCACGCAGCGGCGGAACGAGGTGCTCGACCGGATGCTCGAGCAGGGTCTGATCGGCAAGAGCGAGCACGCGGACGCGATCGACGACGCCCTGCCCACGGAGAGCGAGATCGATCCGCCGAAACCGGACTCCGACCAGCCCTACTTCACCAGCTGGCTCACCCAGCAGCTGGTCGATCGCTACAAGGCGCCGGCGGTCTTCAGCGGCGGCCTGCGGGTGACCACCACGCTCGATCCCGAGCTCCAGGCATCGGCCGAGCAGGCCATCAACGGGCGCCTCGCGGGGGTCGGCCCGAGCGCGTCGCTCGTGGCCATCGAGAACAAGACCGGTGAGGTGAAGGCGATGGTGGGTGGCACCGACTTCGAGAAGAAGCCATTCAACCTCGCCACCAACGGGCACCGCCAGCCGGGCTCGGCGTTCAAGCCGTTCACCCTGGTCCGGGCGCTTCAGGACGGAGTGAGCCCCGAGGCCACCTTCACCTCGCAGAAGAAGATCTTCCCGGTGCCCAACGGGGGCACCGAGAAGTTCGTGGTGAACAACTACGAGGACAACTACTCCGGCGTCGCCTCGCTGCGGTCCGCCACGTTGCAGTCGGACAACTCGGTGTACGCGGAGCTGGGGCTGAAGGTGAAGACCAAGCGGATCGCCGCGCTGGCACAGCGAATGGGTGTGCGGACGCGGGTGTCCGACAACCCGGCCATGACCCTCGGCGGGCTCAAGGAGGGCGTGACCCCGCTCGAGATGGCATTCGCCTACTCGACGATCGCCAACCGCGGCGTCAAGGTCTCGGGCTCGCTGGCGGCCTCCGACGGCGGCCCGGTGGCGATCCAGGAGGTGGACGGCGCCGGGCGCGATGACGAGAACGAGGCCCGGCGCGACCGCGTGTTCCCCGCGAACGTCGCCGACACTGCCCAGGACATGCTGGGCGGGGTGGTGCTCGCGGGAACCGGCAAGGCGGCGCAGATAGGCGAGTTCGCGGCCGGCAAGACCGGCACGACCGAGAACTACGGGGACGCCTGGTTCGTCGGCTTCAACAAGGAGCTGACGGTGGCGGTCTGGGTCGGCTACCCCGACGAGCTGAAGTACATGAAGACCGAGTACCGCGGCGGGCCCGTGGCCGGCGGCACGTTCCCGACCGAGATCTGGCACGACTTCATGCGTTCGTGGATCGGGATCCGCGAGCGGCGTGACGCCGAGAGCGGCAAGAAGGACGACGACAAGGACGAGGACGCGCCCTACGTGCCGTCCCAGCCGGCGGCCCCACAGGGGCCGTCCGCCCCGGCCGAGCCCGAGGGCGGCGGTGGCGCCTCGCCCGAGGAGCCGGACGCTCCCGACCCGGCGCCGCCGCAACGCACACCGGCGCCGCCCCCCGCCCCCGCGCCTACACCCACGCCCCCACCGGCACCGGCGCCCACGCCGCCCGGAGGGGCGCCTCCCGGCGGCGCCTCACCCGGCTGAGGGCCACGGCCGCGACACGCTGCCGCTGGACAGGTCGCAGAAGCGCCAGGGCAGGTCTGCCGCCAGCGTGATGCCGATCCGCTCCCCGGCCGTGAGCTCGGGCTGCGGGCCGGTGCGGGGCAGGATCTCGATCGGGCCCTCGAGAGAGGTGCCGTTCATGTCGAGGCCGACGCCCAGCGCGTGGGTGAGCTTGCCCGGGCCCGAGCAGAGGTCCTCTACCCGCGCCTGCCCCCGCCGCGCGCGCATCCGATCGATGCCGTGCGTGGGCTCGAGGGCACGGATGAGCACGGCCGCTCCCACGCCATCGTGCTCGCTGACCGCGTTCAGCAGCGCGTGGATCCCGTAGGAGCGGTAGACGTACGCGCGGCCCGGCGGTCCGAACAGCACCTCGGTCCGCGGCCGCGGGCCGATGAAGGCGTGGCACGCGGGCTCGGACTCGTGGTAGGCCTCGGTCTCCACGATCCGGCCGGCCGTCTCTCCGTGACGGACGGTGCACCCCACGAGGTCACGCGCCACCTCGAGGACGGGGCGGTCGTAGAAGGCGGGTCTCAAGCCTCGTCGAGGATGTGGCGCGCCTGGCCGATCTGCTCGCGCACCCGCACGAGCGACGTGCCGCCCTCCGAGGCCTTGGACTCCAGCCACGCGCGATCCCCGAGCAGCGCCCGGAACTCGGCGGCATCGAGCTGCGGGGCCAGCTCTGCGAGCTGGGCGTCGGTGAGCTCGGAGAGCGCGCTGCCCCCGTCGACCGCGGCGCGCACCAGCCCCGCCACCACGCCGTGCGCTTCGCGGAACGGCGTGCCGCCCTTCACGAGGAGGTCGGCCACGTCGGTGGCGGCGGGGAACTCGTCCGCCGCAGCGTCCGCCAGACGCTCCTGGTTGAACTCGATGCTCGCCAGCATCTCCGCGGCCACCTGCAGGCACAGCTCGACGGTGTCGATCGCGTCGAAGAGCTGCTCCTTGTCCTCCTGGAGGTCCTTGTTGTAGGTGAGCGGCAGGCCGTGGAGCACGCCGTGCAGGGTGAGCAGACGGCCCGCGACGCGCGGCGCCTTCGCCCGGAGCAGCTCCGCTGCATCGGGGTTCTTCTTCTGCGGCATCAGACTGGAGCCGGACGCGAAGCGGTCCGCGACCTGGCAGAAGCCGAACTCGTCGCTGGACCAGATCACGATCTCGGCGCCGAGCTGGGAGAGGTGGGTCGCGCAGGTGGCCGCGGCCGCGAGGTAGTCGAGCACGAAGTCGCGGTTGGAGACCGCATCGAGCGAGTTCTCCGCGATCCCGCCGAAGCCGAGCTCCTGCGCCACGAACATCCGGCTGGTATCGAAGTTCACGCCGGCCAGCGCGCCCACTCCCAGCGGCAGGTCGTCGGTGGCGGTCATGCAGAAGCGAAACCGCTGGACGTCGCGCCGGAACTTCCAGAAGTACGCGAGCAGGTGATGGGACAGGTACACCGGCTGGGCGCGCTGGAGGTGCGTGTAGCCCGGCATGGGCCAATCCACGTGGCGCTCGGCCTGGTCGACCAGCGTCGCCATCAGCTTGTGCAGCAGCTCGACCGCGGTCAGGCTGTGCGCGCGCACCAGCATCGCCACATCGGTGGCGACCTGGTCGTTGCGCGAGCGGGCCGTGTGCAGGCGCGCGCCGGCGTCACCCACGATCTCCGTGAGCCGCCGCTCGATCGCCATGTGCACGTCCTCGTCGCCCGGCTCGATCTCGAAGCGGTCCTCGTCCACCTCGACCCGGATCTCGCCGAGGCCACGCTCGATCGCCGCCAGGTCGTCGTCTCCGATGATGTTGCTGTGCGCCAGCATCCGCGCGTGCGCGAGCGACTGCTCGATGTCGTACGGCGCGAGGCGATAGTCGAAGGGGATCGACGAGTTCAGCGCCTGGAACAGCGGGTCCTGCGGCTCGGAGAAGCGGGACATGGCCCGCTCAGGCTATGGCAAGGCCTCGGCGGTGCGCGCGACGGCGGCCACCTGCACGGCGATCGCGCAGCCCAGGATGTAGAGCGAGGTTCCCCACGCGATGTAGGCGTTGCGGCTGCGCGGATAGAGCCGGCTTGCGGGCGTGCGGCCTATGGAGATCACCACGGGCACGAGGAACGCCAGCCCGGCGGCGATCATCGCGTAGCCCGTCCAGCCGCTGAGATACTCGAGATCGAAGCGAAAGTCCTCGGCCACGATCGCGATGGCGCGATGCCAGAGCACCACGGGCAGCGCGGCCGCGAAGACGAAGCCGGCAAGGCCGACCAATCGCGCGTTGCGCCGCGACAGATCCCTTCTGCGGGCGCCCCTGCTGACGTTCGCCACGCCCGGATTATCTCATGCCCCCGGGCCGGGCGCGGCAATAGAGTCTCGCCGATGTCCGAGCCCTCCGTACGGCGCTTCCGCGAGGGTGACGAAGCCTTCACCACCGCCCTTCTCTACGAGAGCTCCGGGGGCATGTACGACCGCTACGCCGGCAACCGCCGCAACGCGGAGCGCGCCATCTCGCGCGCTCTTGGCAGGAGCGGCACCACCGCCAGCGCCGACGTCGTGTGGGTCGCGGACCTCGTCGGGCCAGGGCGCAGGGGTGATGGCGGCGATGCCGTTCGACGAGTGGACCCCGCGTGCGTACGGGTTCCTGCGCGTGACCCTGCGAAGCATCCCGCCCTGGCGATGGCCGGCCGCCCTGCTGCTCTACCGCGCGAGCGGCCGCACGGCCCCCGAGCCGCCGCAGGACTGCTTCTACGTCGATTCGCTGGCGACGGAGGCGTCGTCGCGACGGCGGGGCGTGGCCCGCGCGTTGCTGGGGGAGGCGGAGCGCCAGGCACTCGAGCGCGGCTTGGGCTCGGTGGCGCTGGACACCTGGATCGACAACCGCCCCGGCCGGGCGCTCTACCTGAGCGCCGGCTTCGAGGAGGTGGCGTACACCCCGGCGGTCAGTGGGCTGCCGGGGGGTGTGTCGCTGCGGAAGCAGCTGCGCTGAGGAGCTCGGCCAGGGCCTCGGCCACGCGGGCGACCTGACCCTCGGTGAGCTCCGGGAAGAACGGCAGCGCCAGCGAGCGCGAGGCCACGTCCTCACACACCGGGAACTGCCCCTCGCGGTAGCCGAAGCGCTCGCGGTAGAAGCTGAGCAGGTGGATGGCGGGTAGGTATGGCTTGGAGTCGATCCCGCGTGCACGCAGGTCGCGCACGGCGCCGTCGCGGTCGACGCCGGGCGGTAGCTGCACCACGTACACGAACCAGCTGCGGCGGTCGCCCCCTGAATCGGGGCAGGGCAGCGTCACGCCCTCGAGGCCGGCAAGCGCCTGCCCGTACAGCTCCGCCACCCGCGCCCGGGCAGCGAGCATCGCGTCCAGCCGCTCGAGCTGCGCCAGGCCCAGCGCGCATGCGATGTCGGAGAGCCTGTAGTTGAAGCCCAGGCGGTCATGGTCGAGCCAGCCCATGTCGGGCGCACGGCCCTGGTTGCGCTCGCTGTCCACCCGCTGCTTGGTCTGGGCGTCCGGGCTCACGAGCACGCCCCCCTCCCCCGTCGAGAGCTGCTTGTTCGGGTAGAAGCCGAACGTGGCCAGGTTGCCGCGCGCGCCCACGGCGGGGCCGTCCGCGTGGGCGGCGGCCAGCGCCTCGCAGGCGTCCTCCACCAGCCACAGGCCGCGGTCGGCGGCGAGTGCCTCGATGGCCGGCATGTCGGCCGGGTAGCCGAAGATGTGGACCGGCAGCAGCCCGGTCGTGCGGTCGTCCACGGCCGCAGCGGCGGCATCGGGGTCGATGTTCAGCGTGCGCGCATCGATGTCGCAGAAGGTCGGCTCGGCGCCCTCGTAGAGCAGGCAGTTGGCGGACGCGACGAAGCTCAGCGGCGTGGTGACCACGCGGTCGCCGCGCTCCACCCCGGCCGCGCGGATCCCCAGGTGAAGCGCGGCGGTGCCGCTCGACACCGCGGACACGTGCTCCACGCCCACACGCCTGCCCAGCGCCTGCTCGAACTCGGGCAGCCGCGGGCCGAGCGCCAGCATCCGCGAGTCCAGCGTCTGAGCCACCAGCTCCTTCTCCCGCTCCCCGATCAACGGCCGGGCCAGCGGGATGAAGTCGCCGGTCACCGGCGGGCGACCTCCGCCCGCGCGGCCCGGTCGGGCAGCATCCCGGCCTCGAGCGAGTCCACGAGCGCGTCCCAGCTCGCGGCGATGATGTTCTCGGAGACGCCGATCGAGCCCCACGTGTCGTGGCCGTCGCTGGAGTCGAGCAGCACGCGCGTGACGGCTCCCGTGCCCTTTGCCTCGTCGAGGATCCGGACCTTGAAGTTGACCAGCTCGATGTCGCGGAGGTGCGGGTAGCGCTCGCCGATGGCGTCGCGCAGGGCGTTGTCCAGGGCGTTCACGGGGCCGTTGCCCTCCGCGCGTGCGCACGAAGCGCTCGCCATCCACCCAGATCTTGATGGTGGCCTCGGTGTCCACGCTGCCGCCGTCCTCCTTCTTCTCCACGATCACGCGCCAGGACTCCAGCCGGAACAGCGGCACGTAGTCGCCCGTCTCGCGGCGGATCAGCAGATCGAACGAGCCATCCGCGGCCTCCAGGTGGTAGCCGCGGTGCTCGAGCTCCTTGACCCGCTCGATCACCCGCGCGGCGCCGTCCTCGTCCAGCGTGGCGCCGGTCTGGTCCGCCCGCGCCCGGACCGTGCCCTTCCCGGACAGCTCGGACACGAGCACGCGGCGGTCGGCTCCCACGGCGCCGGGCTCCACATGCTCGAACGTGCGGGCGTCGCGATTGACCCCGGCCACGTGCATGCCGCCCTTGTGGGCGAACGCGTTGGCCCCGACGTAGGGCTGGTCGGGATTCGGCGTGAGGTTGCAGATCTCATCCACCAGATGAGCGGTCTCGGTCAGGCGGCCCAGCAGCTCGGGAGCGACCACGTCGAAGCCGAGCTTGAGCTGGAGGTTCGGCAGGATCGTGACCAGGTTGGCGTTGCCACACCGTTCGCCGTATCCGTTCATCGTGCCCTGCACCAGGCGGGCTCCCTGCTCGACGGCCATCAGCGAGTTCGCCACGCCGCAGCCGGAGTCGTCATGGGTGTGGATGCCGATCTGGAGCTGGTCGCCCAGCTCGGCCACCACCACGGCGGTGACCTCCGCGACCCGTGACGGCACCGTGGCGCCGTTGGTGTCGCACAGGGTCACGTTCTCGGCCCCGGCCTCCGCGGCCGCGCGGAGGCAGGTGATCGCGTACTCGTGGTCGTCGGCGAAGGCGTCGAAGAAGTGCTCGGCGTCGTAGATCACGCGCTTGCCCTCGCCGCGGAGGAACTCCACCGAGTCGCGGATCATGCGCAGGTTCTCCTGAGGGTCCACCCGCGTGACCTTCTCCAGATGAAGCGACCAGGTCTTGCCCACCAGCGTGCAGACAGGCGCGAAGCACTCCGCCAGCACGCGCAGGGCATCGTCGTCCGGCGCGGCCACGTCCTTGCGGCGGGTCATCCCGAACGCGGCGATCTCGGCATGCTCGAAGGTCTCGCGGGAGAGCAGGTCGAACAGCGCCTCCTCCTTCGGATTCGAGCTGGGGAAGCCGGCCTCCACGAAGTGCACGCCCAGCGCGTCCAGGGCGTGTGCCACACGCACCTTCTCGTCCGCGGTGAGCGACATGCCCTCCCCCTGCATGCCGTCGCGGAGGGTGGTGTCGTAGAGGAGGACCTGGTGAGCCATTGGGTGAGCGCCTTTCGGTGGGAGCGGACGTGCGAGGTCAGACGGCCGGCGGCCGTCTAGGTAATTCGCACGCTCGCGGAGGCGCTCACGCCTCCGATGGTACCGCCACGACGTCGAGCCACTCGGCGTAGCGCGGGTCCCGCCCGTGCAGGGCGTCGTCGTAGACCTGCTGGATCTGCCGGGTGATCTCGCCGGGCGGGCCGATCTCGATGTCATCGATCTCGCGCACCGGCACCAGCTCGGCGGCGGTGCCCACCATGAACACCTCGTCGGCGAGCGTGAGCTCGGCGCGCGCGACGTCCCGCTCCACCAGATCGAGTCCCAGATCGGCGGCGATCGTGATCACCGACCTGCGGCTGATGCCGTCGAGGATGCTCGCGGTCTGCGGTGGCGTGGCGATCTTGCCCTGCTTGACGATGAAGAGGTTCTCTCCGGAGCCCTCGCAGACGCGCCCGTGCTCGTCGAGGAGGATCGCCTCCTCGTAGCCACCGCGCTTGGACTCGATCTTCGCCAGCACCGAGTTCAGGTACTGGCCGCCGGCCTTGGAGTGCGGCACCAGCGACTGCGGGCTGATGCGCCGCCAGGACGACACCTTCGCTCGCACGCCGTTCTTCTTGCTCTCCTCGCCGAGGTACGGGGCCCACTCCCACACGGCGATCGACACCTCGACCGGGTTGGCCTCGGGGTCGAGGCCCATCGGCCCGTGGCCACGGAAGGCGAGCGGGCGGATGTAGCAGGAGCGAAGGCCGTTGCGGCCGATCAGCTCGTGGGTGGCCTCACGCAGCTGCTCCTTCGAGAACGGCAGCTCCATGTAGTAGAGCTTCGCCGAGGCCTCGAGGCGGTCGAGGTGGTCGGAGTGGCGGAACACCGCCGGCCCGCGGTCCGTGTCGTAGGCGCGGACCCCCTCGAACACGCTCGTGCCGTAGTGGAGGGCGTGGGTCAGTACGTGCACCTTGGCGTCCTCCCAGGCGACGAACTCCCCGTTGTGCCAGATGAGGTCCGCGGTGTTCACGTGCTCGGCTCCCCCTCTCAGAGGTTCGCGAGGACCGCCCGGGTGGCGTCCTCCGTGGTGGCCTCGCCGCCGAGGTCGGCCGTCCGGAGGCCGTCGTCGAGCGCTCGATCCACAGCCGATTCTACGGCAGCCGCGGCATCCCCAGAGTCCAATCCGTGGCGCAGCATCAGCGCGACGGAACCGAACATCGCGAGCGGGTTCGCCTTGCCGGTGCCCGCGATGTCCGGCGCCGAGCCGTGCACCGGCTCGAACAGGCCCGGGCCGGCCCCGCCGATCGAGGCGCTGGGCAGCATCCCGAGGGAGCCCGTGAGCATGGCCGCCTCGTCGCTGAGGATGTCGCCGAACAGGTTCTCGGTGACGATCACGTCGAAGTCGGCGGGCCGGGACACGAGCTGCATCGCCGCGTTGTCCACGAGCAGGTGGTCGAGCGGCACGTCCGCGAACTCGGCCTCGTGCACCCGCGTCACCGTCTCGCGCCACAGCCGCGAGGTCTCGAGCACGTTGGCCTTGTCGACGCTGGTCACGTGCGTGCGGGCGCTCTCGAACGCGACCCGCGCGATGCGCTCGATCTCCTCGACGCTGTAGGCGCAGTCGTCGTGGGCCGTTTGCCCGTCGCGGCCCGAGTCGCCGAAGTAGATCCCGCCGGTCAGCTCGCGCACCACCAGGAGGTCGGTGCCCTCGATCCGGTCGCGCTTGAGCGGGCTGGCATCCAGCAGCGCCGGCGCGGGCCGCACGGGCCTCAGGTTGGCGAACAGCCCGAGGCCCTTGCGCAGGCCCAGCAAGCCCTGCTCGGGGCGGGGCGCGGACGGGTCCGCGGCCACGGCGGCGTCCCACTTGGGACCGCCGACGGCCGCGAGCAGCACGGCGTCGGCCGACGCGCACGCCGCGAGCGTGTGGTCGGTCAGGGCGGTGCCGTGGGCGTCGATCGACGCGCCGCCGATCGGATGCTCGTCGAACTCGAACTCGCCGACCTGAGCGAGCAGCTCGAGAGCGGCCCCCATGATCTCGGGGCCGATCCCGTCTCCGGGAAGGCAAACGATCCGCGCCGCCATTGCGGCGGGAGTTATAGCCCGTGCGGGCATCCCGCCCGCACCCCTTGAGAACCACGGCGCCATCCTGGCGCCGTGAACGGGCCCCGGCTTGCGCCGGGGCCCTCCACGAGTGCTCTGTGGACTAGGAGCCGAGGATGGCGCCCACGACGTCGCCGTTGAACGGGCCACCGTTCACCAGCGACACCGAGGTGCCCTTCGACGCTGCGTAGTTCAGCTCACGGCCGAGGTCGGCCACGCCGTTCGACGCCGGCAGCGGCGCGATGGCCACGGTGCTGAGGGTGCCGATCGCGTTGCCCTGGGCGTCGAGGAAGCCGCTCCCCGAGTCACCCGGGATGCCCGGGGTCACCGTGTAGACCGTCCGGCTCCAGCCGTTGCCGACCGTCTGGACGACCTTGCCCTGCTTCGGGCTGAGCTGGGTGACGCCGCCGCGCAGCGAGGAGTTGCCGTACGAGTACACGTCGGCCCCCGTGGCGCTCGGACCACCGAGCCCGGTGGGCCCGCCGAAGCCCGGCACCGACGCGCTCACACTGCCGACGTCGGCCGGGTCGATCCGCACAAGGGCGAAGTCGTTGTACGCGCACGCGTCCGCGTTCGTCTCGTTCGCCTGCTGCATCGCGATCCAGCTGCTGTAGGCCAGCGTGCCGGGCCGCGTGGCGCCGTCGATCTCGACCTGGGTGCCGAGCGGGAGCGTGCCCGCGTCGCAGCCGTTGGTGTCGGTGGCGGCGCCGGTGCCCGAGCAGTGCGCAGCCTGACCGATGTAGGTGTTGCCGCCCCCCTGGAAGATGAAGTTGGCCGTGCACTGGGCGCCCTGGGTGACCGTCTGAACACCCGGATGTATCTCGGCCGAGGCCGACGCCGGTGCGGCGATGGCGATTGCGAGCGCCGCTACGAGTCCGGCAAAGATCCTTCTTTGCATGCTGACTGCCTCCCACATAGAAATTGTCCCCTCCCCTGCGGACAAGGCCCTACCCAAAATCGTCAGGAATCACACATGCGCAGCGATGTTCAGGCGGACGTAATCGAGCTCGAGCGGCTGCCCGCAATGCGCCGCGACAGCGGCCACGTAGGGGTCGCGCAGCTCCTCCGGCAGTCGCTGCACGTGGTCGCCGAGGCAAACCGTGCGCAGGTACTCGTGCGTGTGGTCGGGCACGACCGGATGGGGCTCCAGCCACACCTCCACATCCTGGAACCCGGCCTGGCGCAGCCGCCGCTCGGTCTCGTCCGTTCCGGCGAAGTTCCAGGGGCCGATCCACCCGGCCAGATACTGGGCGAACGGCTCCCGCTCGCCCACCTCGCCCGCGAGCCGGAGGAAGCCGTCGACGTTTCCGGCACCACCGCACTGGGCCACCAGCCGACCGCCCGGGCGCAGTACGGCGTGAAGGCTGCGGAACAGCGCGTCGTGGTCGGGCACCCAGTGAAAGACGGCGTTGGAGAACACGGCGTCGACGCGGTCGCCGCCCAGGTCGAGCGAGGCCAGGTCGGCCTGGCGCACGTCCACGGCCTCCGGGAGCGCGGCACGCGCCTGCTCGACCATGGAGGGCGCGGCGTCGACGGCGATCAGCCTGCCCTCGCGGCAGGCGCTCCAGGAGCAGGGCCGTGACCTTGCCGCTGCCGCAGCCGGCGTCCAGCACGGTCTCGTCACCGCGCAGTGCCAGCCGCTCGATCACCGGGCCCGCCATCGCCTGCTGCGGCGCGGAGACGCGGTCGTAGGCGGCGGCGTCCCAGTCGCGGTTGGTCACAGCGCCGTCGTGACGGGGCCCGCTCGTTCGCGCTCGGCCTCGAAGGCGTCGATGGCCGCGGCGGATTGGAGCGTCACGCCGATGTCGTCCAGCCCTCCGAGCAGGCGCCGCCTGATCTCGGGGTCGATCTCGAAGCTCGCCGTGGCATCGCCGTAGGTCACGGTCTGCGCCTCGAGGTCGATGCGGGCCTCGCCGGCCGCCATCACTCCCTTCACCTCGTCCTCGGCGAGCTCCACGGGCAGCAGCCCGATCTTGGTGCAGTTGGAGAAGAAGATGTCGGCGAAGCTGGGCGCCACGATCGCCCGGAAGCCGTAGTCCTCGAGCGCCCAGGGGGCGTGCTCGCGCGACGAGCCGCAGCCGAAGTTCCGCCCGGCCGCGAGGATCGGGTTGGCCGGCAGCTCCCAGCCGTCCTGCTTGGCCCAGTCGTAGAACAGGAACTCGCCGAAGCCCGTCCGCTCCACCCGCTTCAGGAACTGCTTGGGGATTATTTGGTCGGTATCAACGTCCGAGCGGTCAAGCACGGAAACGGCGCCGCTGATCTGTCGGTGACGGGCTTCATCGCAGAGACCTCAGGCCTCAGACGTCAGGGCCTCGGGGCCCGGGCCCAAGTCCTGACGTCTGACGTCTGAGGCCTGAGGTCTTTCATTGCCACTCCCTGATATCCACGAAGCGCCCCTCGACCGCGGCCGCGGCCGCCATCTTCGGGCTGACCAGGTGGGTGCGCCCGCCGCGGCCCTGGCGGCCCTCGAAGTTGCGGTTCGACGTGGAGGCGCAGCGCTCGCCCGGCGAGAGGGTGTCGGGGTTCATGCCCAGGCACATCGAGCAGCCCGCGGAGCGCCAGTCGAACCCGGCGGCCCTGAACACCTCGTCCAGGCCCTCGCGCTCGGCCTGGGCGGCCACCTGCTGGGAGCCCGGCACCACCATCGCGCTCAGCGTGGACGCGACCTTGCGCCCCCTCACCACCTCGGCGGCCTCGCGCAGGTCGCCGATCCGCGAGTTGGTGCACGAGCCGATGAACACGCGGTCAAGCTCGATCTCCTGCATGGGAGTGCCGGCCTCCAGCGCCATGTACTCCAGCGCGCGCTGGTCGCCCTCGCTCGCGGGCTCGGGCACCGCGGAGGTCACGTCGGTGACCATGCCGGGCGTGGTACCCCACGTGACCTGGGGAGAGACGTCCGACGCGTCGATCTCGACCTCGGTGTCGAAGCTCGCGCCGTCGTCGCTGCGAAGCTCGCGCCAGTCGTCCAGCGGCAGCGGGTCGGGCGCGGCCTCGCGGCCAGCAGGGCGGGCGAACCACTCGAAGGTCGTGTCGTCGGGGGCGATCATCCCGGCGCGGCCGCCGGCCTCGATCGTCATGTTGCAGACGGTCATGCGGCCCTCCATCGACAGCGCCTCGATCGGCGGGCCCGCGTACTCGATCACGTGGCCCACGCCGCCCTCCACGCCGATCCGCCCGATCGTGCCGAGGATCAGGTCCTTAGCGCTCACGCCGTAGCCCAGCTCGCCGGAGTAGAGGATGCGCATCGACTTCGGCTTGCGCTGCTGCAGGGTCTGTGTGGCCAGCACGTGCTCCACCTCGCTGGTGCCGATGCCGAACGCGAGCGCCCCGAAAGCGCCGTGGGTGGAGGTGTGCGAGTCGCCGCAGACGATGGTCATGCCGGGCTGGGTGACGCCCAGCTCCGGCCCGATCACGTGCACGATGCCCTGGCGGTCAGAGCCGATCGAGTAGATCGGCACGCCGAACTCCTTGCAGTTGGCCTCCAGGGTCTCCACCTGCACGCGCGAGAGATGGTCGGCGATCTGCGCCGCCACCTTCGAGCCATCGGTGGGCACGTTGTGGTCGGCGGTGGCGAGCGTGCGGTCGGGGCGGCGCACGGTCCGGCCCTCGAGCCGGAGCGACTCGAACGCCTGCGGGCTGGTGACCTCGTGCACGAGGTGAAGGTCGATGTAGATCAGGGCCTCCGACACCTCGTGGCGCTGCCAGATCTTGTCGAACAGCGTGCTGGCCATCAGCTTCTCCTCAACCCGGCGGCGACCACGGCCAGGAACCGGCTGGTCTCCGCGCCCGGGTTCTCGAAGTGGTGGGGCAGGTCGGCGTCGAAGGTCACGGCGTCGCCCTCCCCCAGCTTGTAGGGCACGCCGTCACAGACGAGGCGCACCCGGCCCTCGAGCACCAGGGCCGTCTCCCGGCTGCCGGCCTCGTGCAGCGGCGGATCGTCCGGGCCGGCGGTGGCCGCTCCCGGCTCGAGCGTGTGCACCGCCACCTCGGCGCGCTGGCCGGGTGCACCGGGCGTCACGACCTCGTAGCGATGGTCGCTGCGCATGGCCCCGCCCTTGCGCCGTTCGCCGACGCGCACGACGGTGACCCCGGCGTCCTCGTCCAGCCGCAGCAGCTGGGAGAGCGTTAGCTCGAGGCCCGACGCGATGCGCCCGGCCACCGACAGCGTGGGGCTGGTCTCGCCCCGCTCCACCTGGCTGAGCATCTGCGCGGACACGCCCGAGCGGAGGGCCAGGTCGCGCAGGGAAAGGCTCATCCCCTCACGCAGGGCGCGCACGCGAGGGCCGACATCGAGCGCTTCCCGGGTGGGCATCGCGGTCACCATCGGAGCGATGTACGTTATCACGGACGATTGTCGGGGTGTCCTGATGGGTATAGGTGCCGAATGCCTCGAACCGCGGATTCCCCACCTGAGCAGGAGGTGACGTTCGAGGTCGCCCGCTTCGGCACCACCTCGGACGACCGCCTCGAGGTGACCGGCCGCTGGTTCGGCGTCCGTGGCCGTCGTTTCCTGCGTCCCACGCTCGAGTTCGAGGTGGACGGCGAGCCCCGCCGCGCGCTCGCGCTGCTCGACCACAAGCCCTGGACCGCGGAGGAGGGCGAGGAGTGGGTGGCCGCCTTCAACTGGGAGGACGGGGCCGGAGAGCCGAAGGCGGCCGAGCTGGCCGTGGGCGCCGGCCTTAGCGTGCCCATCGCCAACGGTGGCAAGCGAAAGCGCCCGGCCCGCCCCCGCTCGGGCAAGGGCTCCGCCCGCGAGCCAACCGATCGCGAACGGCTGCAGCAGGCCGGCCGGGATCTCGAACGGGCCCGCGCCGCGCTGTCGGCCGAGACCCAGGCCGCCGCGGAGGGCATCGCCGGCGAGAAGGCGGATCACGCGCGCACCCGGGCCGACCTGGAAACGGCACAGTCGGAGCTCGAGGCGGCACGGTCCGAGCTCGAGGAGGCACGCTCGGAGGCCGAGACCGCCCGCAAGGACCTCGCGCAGGCACGAGCGGATCTCGAAGCCACGCGAGAGGAGCGCGAGGCCGGCCGTGAACGGGTGACCGAGGCGGGCGGCCACATCGAGCGGCTGCGCGAGGCGCTGAACGCGACGGCCGCCGAGCGCGATGCGCTTCGCGACGAGCGCGATGCCGCGGCCGCCAGCCGCAAGGGCGCCGCCGACGCATCGGAACGGATCCGGGCGGAGCGAGACGATGCCCGCTCTCGGCTCGAGGATGTTCTCGCCGAGCGCGACTCGGCCCTGGAGAAGGCCGAGGCGGCCCTCGCCGAGCGAGACGCGATCAGGTCGGAGCGCGACTCGGCACAGGCCGAACGCGACGCCGCGCGCACGCAGCGGGACTCGGCCCGGGTCCAGCGCGTCCCGCGCCCGGCGCTCCCCCAGGCCGAGCCCGAAGCGCCGGAGACGGCGGCGCACTCCACGCGGCTTGTGGCGGCCGCAGCCGTGGGCATTCCGCTGCTGATCCTCGCGCTGCTGATCCTCTTCGCGCTCTAGCCGACCGCAACGTGCGCCCCGCGCGCGGGTTGCCTGTCGGTAGGTCCAACCACAGGAGGAATCAATGAGGCGCTTTTACGCACGACGTCCGTCCCCCGCACTGGTGGTGGCGGCGATCGCGCTCTTCCTTTCGCTCGGCGGAGTGTCCTACGGCGTGGCGACGGGCTCGATCGACACCCGCGAGATCCGCAACAACACCATCCGCGGAGGCGACGTTCGCAACGGCACGCTCTCGAGCCGCGACCTTGGCGACTCCGGTCGGCCCGTGCGCAAGTGGGGCCCGATCGCCATCGGGCTCGGCGGCCAGGCCACGCTGGCCACATACGGCCCGTTCACCGTGGTCGGCCAGTGCCAGCCCCAAGCGGCGGGCACGCGCCTGCGGGTCCTGATCGCGAGCACCGAGAACGGCTCCGCGTTCGGGTCGAGCGAGGACACCTCCGGCAGCTTCGGTCCCGCGACGCCCGAGGGCCAGCGAATCGTGCGCCAGATCAACGCCGGGCAGGCCGGGCTGGAGCACACCAACTCCGCCGCCGACGGGTTCAGCGCCACGGCGCCGTCGGGGAAGACGTTCTCCGGCAACGTGCACGGCGTGGTGAATGGGCAGGCGAGGAACTGCCGCGCGTACGGGGACTACACAAGGATCAAGTAGACGAACGGAAGGCCTCAGGCCTCAGGCCTCAGGCCTCAGGATTGCAGCGCGAATCGTGCCGGTCCTGAGGTCTGACGTCTGAGGTCTGACGGCCTGGCAGTTCTAGCGCTGCTGGCCTGTCGGCCGCACGAGCACCTCGTTGATGCTCACGTGCGGCGGCTGGGAGACGGCGTAGAGGATCGCGTTCGCGATGTCCTGTGCCTGGAGGACGTCGCCGATCTGCTCGCGCATCTTCTCCACGCCCTGCTGCACCACAGGGTTCTTGTTGTGGCCCTGCAGCTCGGTCTCCACGAAGCCCGGTTCGATGCAGGTCACGCGCACCTTGGAGTGCAGGGCCTCCTGGCGCAGCGCCTCCGAGAAGCCCGTGACCCCGAACTTCGTGAAGTTGTAGACCCCCGCCCCCGCGGAGGCGGTGCGGCCGGCCACCGACGAGATGTTCACGATGTCCCCTCCCCCGCTCTCCCGGATCAGCGGCAGCGCCGCAAGCGTGCAGTACAGAAGCCCGAGCACGTTCACGTCGACCATCCGGCGCCACTCCTCGGTGTCGGCGCCCTCGAGCGGGCCCAGCAGCATGACCCCCGCGTTGTTGACCAGCGCGTGCAGGCCGCCGAGAGCGGAGTGCGCGCCCTCGATGAAGGCCCTGGCGGCCGCCTCGTCGCCCACGTCGACCTCGATCGCGACCGCGCGGCCGCCCTCGGAGTTGATCCTGTCCGCAAGGGAATCGATCCGGTCCTTGCGGCGTGCGCCCAGCGCCACGGCCGCGCCCGCGCCGGCCAGAGTGAGAGCGGCGGCCTCGCCGATGCCCGACGACGCGCCGGTGATGGCGGCGGTGCGACCGTCGAGGGGACCGGGCATGTGGCGATCCTACCGGCCTGCCCGCAGCGCGAGCTCGAGCTCGAAGCGGAAGTCCGGATCCTCGAGACGATCGCCGTAGATCTCGCGCAGGCGGCCGAGGCGGTAGCGCACCGTCTGCGGGTGCACGTGCAACTCGGCGGCGACCTGCTCGGTCCGGCCTCGTCCGCGCAGCCAGGCCAGCAGCGTGTCCGTGAGGCGCGCGCGGGAGGCCTCGGTCTCCCCGTCCAGCGGGGCCAGCGCCGATGCGGCCAGGTCGTGAGCCAGGCGCCGGTCGGCGTTCAGCAGCAGCTCCAGCGAATGCTCCGTGGCGTCGAGCAGCCCGTCTGTGGCGTCGATCGTTCCCTCCGCCGCCAGCCCCAGCGTCGCGCCCGCCCGCGCGGCGCTGAGCCCCGCGCGCTGCCACGGGACAGCCGGGCCGATCGCGCCGAGACGCCCCCGGAAGGCGCGCTCGAGCTGGGCGCGGCGGCCGGGCCCGTCGGGGTCCGGAACCAGGGCGCACACGCGCGGGGGCGACTCCGCCGCCACAGCGTCCGGGCCCAGGCGCATCGCCAGCCGATCGGGCTCGACGTCCTCCGTGACCACGGCGGCGAGCCGCGTGGGCAGCGTCCAGCCGGCCGCCAGCGCCGCGGCCTCGATCGCGGCGGCGTCGGCCGGCGGGTCCTGGATCAGCAGCGCCGCCAGGCGACGGCGCAGCCGCTGCAACTCGCCGGCGGCGGCCGCCTGCTCCATCGCGTAGCCCTCGATCGACTCGCCCGACAGCTCGTCGATGTACGCGAAGATCGACTCGGCGAGCAGGTACATCGTCCGCGGAGCCAGCCCCGCGGCCTCGCCGGCGGCCGCCAGCCGGCGCCACGCCACGCGCGCGCCAAGGCGATAGGCGGCCAGCAGAGCGTCGAGGCCGCGGCCCGCCCGCATCTCGCCCCGGCCCAGGGCCACATACACCTCCCGCCCCTCGCCGCGGGCGGGATCGCTGCGCTCGACAAGGTCCACGAACTGGCGCAGGGCCTCCTCCACCCCGGCCCTCAGTGCCTTGCCGAACGGCCCTTCCAGATCATGGGCATACGCCGGCACGCCCTCGCTGATCGCCTCGACGATCTCGTCCGCCAATGCGGGCAGCTCCGGCCGCAGTGCCTCCGCGGCGGTCCTGGGGAGCGCGCTCCAGGGGCTGGTAAGCGACTCAGACACTTGTGGGCAACCTACAAGATTTGGACCTTCGCTCTTGAGTCAACTGCAAAACCGGGTCCGCTTCTGCTCCGTAGCCTTCAGAACCATGACCCGGCTACAGAGAAACGCGAACATCGGCGCCGTCATCGTCCCCTTCATCGCGGTGCTGGCGGCGGTGCCGCTGCTGTGGAACGACCTCGTCGGCACCACCGAGCTGGGCATCACCGTGGGCATGTACCTGGCCAGCGCGTTCGGGATCACGATCGGCTACCACCGCCTGCTCACGCACCGCGCGTTCGAGACCTACAGGCCCATGAAGTACCTGTTCGCCGTGCTCGGCTCCATGGCCGTGCAGGGACCGGTGATCGGCTGGGTGGCCGACCACCGCAAGCACCACGCCCACACCGACGAGGAGGGCGACCCGCATTCGCCGCACGTGGGCCACGGGAGCGGGCTGCGCGGACTCTGGTACGCGCACGTGGGCTGGCTGTGGGAGGAGAACGGCATCTCAGACGGCAAGCGCTACGCACCCGAGCTGCTGGAGGACCGCGGGATGCGCTTCATCAGCCGCCACTTCCTGTGGTGGGTGGTGCTCGGGCTGGTGATCCCGTTTGCGCTCGGCCTGGCGATCAGCGGCACGCTCGCGGGCGGGCTGCTCGCGCTTCTGTGGGGCGGCCTGGTGCGGATCTTCTGCGGGCACCACGTGACCTGGTCGATCAACTCCGTGTGCCACTTCTTCGGGCGCCGGCGCTTTGCCACGGACGACCACTCCACGAACGTCTTCTGGCTCGCCGTGCCCTCACTCGGTGAGGCGTGGCATCACAACCACCATGCGTTCCCCCGCGCCGCCGTGCAGGGGCTGCGCTGGTGGGAGGTGGACATCTCCGGGATGGTGATCCGCGCGATGAAGCGGATCGGGCTGGCGTGGAACGTGGTGCGGATCACGCCGGAGCGCCAGACCCAGCGCCTGGCCCAGCCCGCCTGACCTAGGAGTTGCGCTCCAGCACCACGACCGGGATCTGGCGGTCCGTCCTCGCCTGATAATCGTCGTACGCCGGCCAGGTCTTGGCCATCTTCGCCCACATCTCGGGCTTCTCCTCGGGAGTTGCGTCGCGCGCCGTGGCCTCGAATTTGTCGCCCTTGACCTGGACGTGAACCGCCGGGTCCGCCTGCAGGTTCAGGTACCACGCGGGCGGCTTGTCCCAGCCGCCCTTGGAGGCGACCAGCAGGTAGTCGCCGTCGTGCTCCTGGTAGATCAGCGGCATGGTCCTCGGCTCGCCCGACTTGCGGCCGGTCGTCGTGAGCAGAAGCGTGACGGTGCCCTGCCACTCGTGGCCCTCCTCGCCATCGGTGGCCCGGTAGCGATCCACGTGCTCCTGTCCGAACAGCATCTCCTGGGTTTACCCATCCAGCGCAAGTTCGAGCACCCGGCGCAGCTCCTCGGCGGTCGGCGGCGGGTCCATCGCGGCGATACCGGGATGGGCGAGCGCGTTCTCCACGATCGCGGGCACCGCGCCGGCGTCCAGGCCGAGGTCGCCCAGGCTGGTCGCGCCCGAGCGGGCGGCGAGTGCGGCCACCGCGTCCGGCGCGCTCGCCGAGCCGAGCGCTGCGGCGAGCTTCGCCAGCTCGTCGGGAAAGCGCGCCTCCATGAAACGGAGCGTGTGCGGGCAGCATCACCGCGTTCGTGAGCGCGTGCGGCGTGCCCGCCGTGCGCACGATCGTCTGGCACAGCGCGTGGTGCAGCGAGAGGCCGGTGGTGCCCACCGCGTAACCGCCCAGCAGGGCGGCCAGGGCGAGGTCCTCGCGGCGCAGCTCGCCGGGCGCCAGCCCGCTCGCAAACAGCTCGGCCGCACGTAGCGCCGCACCCTCGGCCACCGGGTTCGCGCCCGGCGCGTACAGCGACTCCGACGCGTGCGCGAGCGCGTTCATGGCGGTGCCCGCCAGCGCCTGCTCGTCCTGTGAGGCCATCAGCGCGGGATCGGCCACCACCAGCGCGGGCCGGACGAAGCCGTAGCCCTCCAGCGGCTTGGGGAGGCGGTGGAACGGGGTGAACGAGGAGCCGGCGAGGGTCGTCGGGATGGCCGCGCAGCGCAGCTCGTCCGCGCTGGCGATGGCCTTCGCCGCGTCCACCACGCGGCCCCCTCCCAGCGACGCGATCGGCCTCCCCTCCACCCCGTCACGAACGGCCGCGGCGATGTCGGGCACCGGCCCCGTGGGCACGTGCAGCACCACGGACGCGCCCTCGACGACCGCCGGCGCGTCGCCCGCGGCCCGTTCGGTGGTGAGCAGGGCGTAGTCCTCGAACCCGTGGCTCGCGAGCAGGCCGGGCGCCTCGGCGACCGCCCCGGCCGCGAAGCGCATGACGCGCTCGCCGTCGCGGAACGTGAAGTCCCGCTCCACTAGGGCGTTGCCGGCACCGGCTCGGGGGCGCCCTGCGCCGTGGCCACCGCGTTGGCGATCGCGCGCAGGTACGCGCGGCCCGAGGCCTCGAGCGTGTCCGGGGACACGCCCTTGCCCTGGGTGACGATGCCATCGAGCTCGACCAGCACGGTCACCTCGGCGAGCGCGTCCCGGCCCGCCGTGACCGCCGACACGTGGTACTCCCGTAAACGGCCCTCATGGCCCGGTGGCGGCGTTCAGCGCGCTGAACAGCGCCTCGACCGGGCCGTCGCCGGTGAAGCTGCCCTCGGAGATCTCGCCGTCGGGCATCCGGACGCGCGTGCGCGCGAACGGCACGCGCGCCGAGCCGGCCTCGATCTCGAACGACTCGAGCTGGAAGCCGCTGGTGGCCTGGCGCATCTCGTCGGAGGCGATCGCCTCCAGGTCGAGAGCGGTGACCTGCTTCTTCTTGTCCGCGATCTCCTTGAAGCGCTTGAAGGCGGTGTTCAGCGCCGCGCCGTCCACATGGAAGCCCAGCTCCTCGAGCGCCTTGCGCAGCGCGTGGCGGCCGGAGTGCTTGCCGAGCACGATCGAGTTGGTCTGCAGCCCGATCGTGGTGGCGTCCATGATCTCGTAGGTGGTGCGCTCCTTGAGCACGCCGTCCTGGTGGATGCCGGCCTCGTGGGCGAAGGCGTTGCGGCCCACGATCGCCTTGTTCGGCTGCACCTGGTAGCCGGTCAGGCGCGAGACCATCCGGCTGGTGCGGGCGATCTCCTCGGTGTTCGCGCCCGTCCACAGATCCACGCTGGACTCGCGCGTGTGCAGCAGCATCACGATCTCCTCGAGCGACGCGTTGCCGGCCCGCTCGCCGATCCCGTTCACGGCGCACTCCACCTGGCGGCAGCCCGCCTGCAGCCCGGCGAACGAGTTGGCCACGGCCAGGCCGAGGTCGTTGTGGCAGTGAACCGAGACGGTCACGTCCTTCAGGGCGGGCACCAGCGCGTAGAGCTGCTCGAACATCGCCCGGTACTCGTCGGGCATCGTGTAGCCCACGGTGTCGGGCACGTTGATCGTGGTGGCGCCCTCGTCGATCGCGATCTGGATCACCTCGGCCATGAACTCCACGTCCGAGCGCGAGCCGTCCTCCGGGGAGAACTCCACGTCGTCGGTGTACTCACGGGCCTGCGCCACGGCGGCGCGCGCCTGGCCCTTCACGTCGTCGCGGGTGGTCTGCAGCTTGCGCTCGATGTGGATGTCGCTGGTGGCGATGAACGTGTGGATACGGGGCCGCTCCGAGTGCTTGATCGCGTTCCAGGCCGCATCGATGTCGGCGGCGCTGGTGCGGGCGAGGCCGCAGATCACGGGTCCGTGAACCTCGCGCGCGATCGCCTCCACCGCCTCGAAGTCGCCCGGGCTGGTGATCGGGAAGCCGGCCTCGATCACGTCCACGCCCAGCCGCGCGAGCTGGCTCGCGATCTCCACCTTCTCCTGCTTGTTGAGCGAGATGCCCGGGCGACTGCTCGCCGTCGCGCAGGGTCGTGTCGAAGATCTTGACCCGGTTCGCCTCTGCTCTGGTGCTGCCCATGCTGTTCCTTTCCTACTCGACCTGGCTTCTCCTGTGCTTGCGGCTTAGGCGGCCGCCACGCGCGATTAGCTCCCCGAAGGGAGCAGGAGAAGCAGGAGGTCGAGCCGGAACTGCATCGGCTTCAGCGTACAGCACACGCGGCCGAAGAAGAGGCGTGCGCCGACGTCCTGCTCTGCATCCTCCTGGCCTGCCTGCTCGTGCCCTGCACGGCTGCGGCCGCGCGCCGTACGCGCCGCCGCCCGGGAAGGTCTTCCACTCCGGCATCGGCGGCTACGGCCCCGGCGCCGTCCATGCGTTCGGTCGAGCAGTCCGGGAAGCACCCGGCCGTGTACCAGTACTTCGTCTCGTGGAAGTCGGCCCAGTCCCGACCTGAACTTCATGGAGCGGCTGCTGCGCTACGACCGACGGCCGCGGGGTCGCGCACGATGTTCGCACGTGTCCACCAAGGACACCGGCGCTCACCCCCGCCGCGATCGCGCGCGGCGACGGCGACGGGTTCCTCCTCGGCGCATGAACCGGATGCTCGGCGACCACGACCGCCCCACCTATCTGCGGCTGCTGTCGGAGATGAACAACGGCGCCAACCCCTACGCCGCCAACGACCTGAACGGGCGCTCGCGCGGCCGGGCCTATCTCCACGCGGCGCCTTCAAGCGCGCGTGGCGGCGCGCCGTGCTGGTCATCCGCGGCGGCGATGTGGCCGCCATCGACGCGCGGCTGCGCGCGCCTGCGGATGCCGCCGGTCCGCACCGACGCCGACGGCGCTCGCCACCCCGCAGGTGGCGTTCCTCTGGGTGCCGCTCTCCTTCGGCAATCCCGAGATCGCCCGCAACCACCCGCGCCACTGGTGGCCCGGGTCGCGCTACGTGGACTGGGTCGGCACCACCTGGTACTCGCCGTACCTGGCCGTGAAGGCGATCGACCGCTTCTACCGCCACCGCCTCTGGCGCGCGCAAGCCGTTCGCCTTCGGCGAGTACGGCGTCTGGGGCGCCGAGAGCCCGCGCTTCCTGCAGCTGTTCTTCCGCTTCGTGCGCACCCACCCGCGCGTGCAGCTGATCTCCTACTACCAGTCGGCGATGCTCAAGCCCGGCGTTCCGGCTGTCATCCCACCCGGTGTCGCGCGGCGATGCTGCGGCGCAAGCTGAGCTCGCACGCGGTTTCTCGAGCGGCGATTACGATAGGCGCCGTGAACGCCCGGTCGAGCAGCCTGCGGGCCGAGCTCAGCCCGGCCGTCGAGAACGCGCTGATGGCCGGCGCCGCGGGCACCGTGGTGGCCGGGGCGATGGTGGCGGCCCTGGCGGGGCCCATCGGTTTTCTCGTGTTGGCCCTCATCCCGGTCGACATCGCCGCGGTCGTGATCGTGAGGCGAAAGCGCCTGGCGCTGCGCATGGAGGCGGTGAGGAAGGCGAGCGGCGACGGGCGCGGGATCGCGACCGTGGAGGACGCCGAGGATGCGAACGGCCTGAAGGGCGGCCAGAACGCTCGGAGGGTCACGGCGCGGATCGAGCCCCGGCTGGGCCATCCCTTCAACGCCCAATCGGTCACCTATTGGACGAAGGCCGCGCCCGGGTCGACCGGCATCGCGGCCTGGCAGACACCGGACGACGTCCTGCTCTACTTCGCCGAAGGCCCGGAGACGGCCGCCGAGCTCGAGGAGGCGCTCAACCGCGAGACCGGCCAGTACACGCGCGCCCCGGTGCTGCCGGACTGAGGATCACTCGTGCTTGGCCTTCCACTTCCAGCGCCACGCCAGCACCGGCGTGGATACTCGAGAGCATGCCTCAGGCGGTTCGCCTCAACCTCTCGCTGCCCGAATGGTCCGGCAGGACGCCGGAGCAGCGGATGGCCGTGCGCTTTCCCGCATTCGCCGGTCTCTGGTTGCGGCTGATGGCGCGGCTGCCGCCCTCGTCCCGGCTGCGGCAGAGGCTGATGCTCCGAGGGATCCTCGGCGCGTTTCACGCGCTCAACAGGCAGGACTTCGAGGTCGTGCTGCTGACCTATCACCCCGAGGTGGAAGTCCGGCAGGCTCCGACGGGAGGCGACGAGGGCGAGCTGGGCTTCCGGCCGACCTACCGGGGCCGCGAGGGCGTGCTCGAGTTCCAGCGGGACTGGCTGGGCGACTGGGCCGAGATCCGCTACGAGCCGACGGACCTGATCGACCTGGGAAACCGGTTCCTCGTGCTGATGGAGATGACGGCGCGCGGCGAGGCCAGCGGGGCCACGGTCACCGAGCGCGTGGCTGCCCTGGCGACGTTCAACGAGAACGGGAGGATCATTCGGGAGCAGCGGTATTTCGACCAGGCGCAGGCGCTCAGGGACGCGGGCCTCTAGTCGCGCCCACGAACCGCGCGAGCCGACACTTTGAACCGGCAGATGCCCACGCATCGTTTCGCCTTCCACCGGCCAGACGCGCGGCACTCGCTGATTTGCCGGCGAGGCTCACCGGGACGAACCCGGAAGGTCGTGACGACGACCCGCACGCGCCCGCGGGCCCTCCTAGCGGCCACGAAGCTGCCTGAGACCCGCACCGACCAGCGCCTGATCGTCTGGCCGCCACCGCCCTGCTCGTGGACGAGCCTGCCCTTGATGCGCCCGGCCTTGGAGACCCGCGGGCGCACGACCTTGCGGGTGTAGATGAAGCGGCCGGCGCTGTCGGTGCAGCTGGGTATGTCGAACGCGGCGATCTTGCGGCCACTGCCGCTCACGGCGAACTGGAGGTACTGGGTCTTCAGCTCATTGCTCGTGCCCTCGAAGCGGGGAATGGCGATCGAGCCGTTGAACTGCCCTGGCTCGGGCTTGACCGCGAGGGCGACGGCCGGTGCGACGGATAGCCCGAGCACCACGAGCACTGCGCGAGCGAGAGTCGTCCGGACCCTCATGGTGTGTGAACTTAGAGGCTTACCGCCCGGCCCGCAACAAACCCCTCGCTGGCCACCAGCTCGTCGAGCAGCTCCTGCGGAACCGCGTCGGACACCACCAGCATCACGGCCTGGCCGTCTGCGCATCGCCGTCGGCGCCCATGCCCACGGCGGCCGACCTGATGTTCACGCCGCGCTCGCCGAAGGCGGTGCCGATCCGGCCGAGCATGCCGGGCCGGTCCTCGTAGCGGAAGATCGCCAGGTGCTCCTCCAGCTGGACGTTGAAGCGCGACCCCCACGCCTCCAACAGGTGGGGGCGCTCGCGCCGGCCCAGCAGGGTGCCGACCACGCGGGTGCGCTCCCCCTCCCCGCTCGCGACGGTCACCCGCACGAGATCGGAGAAGTCGCGGGCGTGCGTCTGCTTGGTCTCGGCCACCGAGATCCCGCGCTCCTCCGCGAGGCCGGGGGCGTTCACGTCGTTCACCTGCTCCTCGGTGTGACCGGCCAGGGCGCCCTTGAGCACCTGCACGGTGAGGAAGCGGGTGTCGCGCTCGGCGATCCGCCCCAGGTACTCCACCTCGATCGCCTCGACCGAGGTGCCCGCCGCCAGCGCCACGCCGAGCCGGCCGAGCGAGGTGGCCAGGCCGAGGAACGGGCCCAGCACCTCCATGTCCTCGCTGGCCACGGCCGGCACGTTCACCGCGCTCGTGACCACGCCGCCGGTCAGCGCGGCCACCACCTGCTCCGCCGCCTGGTAGCCCGCGCGGTCGGTGGCCTCGGCGGTCGAGGCGCCCAGATGCGGGGTGACGATCACGTTGGGGTAGCTGAACAGCGGGTGGTCGGTTTGTGGCTCCTCGCGGAAGACGTCGAGGGCGGCCCCGGCGACCTTGCCGGAGTCGAGCGCCGCCCTGAGGTCGTCGTCCACCAGCAGCGGACCGCGCGCGACGTTGAGCACCCGCACGCCGTCCTTCATCTTCGAGAACGCCTCGGCGTCGAGCCAGTTCTCGGTCTCCGGCGTCTTGGGCAGGTGGACGGTGATGAAGTCGGCCTCGGCGTACACCTGGTCCGAGCTCTCCGCGCGCTCCGCGCCGAGCTCGCGGAAGCGCTCCTCGGCCACGTAGGCGTCGAAGGCCAGCACCCGCATCCCGAAGCCGCGGGCGCGCTGGGCCACGAGCTGGCCGATGCGGCCGAACCCGAGCACGCCGAGCGTCTTCTCGTACAGCTCCACGCCGCTGTACTTCGAGCGATCCCACGCGCCGCCGGTGAGCGAGGCGTGCGCCTGCGGCACGTTGCGAGCCAGCGCGGTGAGCAGCGCCATCGTGTGCTCCGCCGCCGTGATCACGTTCGACTGCGGCGCGTTGGCGACCACGATGCCCTGACGGGTGGCGGCGTCCACGTCGACGTTGTCCACGCCCACGCCTGCGCGGCCGATCGCCCGCAGCCGGCCGGCCTTTGCGATCAGGTCGGCCGTGACCTTCGTCGCGCTCCGGATCAGCAGCCCGTCGTAGTCGCCGATGCGCCCCTCGAGGTCGAAGCCCTCGTCGTCGAAGGCGGTGTCGACCTCGAAGCTCTCGCGCAGCAGATCGATCCCGCTGGCGCCGATGTCCTCCGCCACCAGTACCCGCGTCATGCCGCGTGCTCCACGACGAAGTCGATGCAGGCCGTGAGCGCCCGCACGTCATCGGGGTCCACGGCCGGGAACATCCCGATCCGCAGCTGGTTGCGGCCGAGCTTGCGGTAGGGCTCGGTGTCCACGATCCCGTTGGCGCGCAGCGCCGCCGCCACCGCCGCGGCGTCCACCGAGTCGGCGAAATCGATCGTGCCCACCACGAGCGAGCGCTTGGCCGGGTCGGCGACGAACGGGGTCGCGTACTCCGACCCCTCCGCCCACCCGTAGAGGTGGTCCGAGGACTCGCGGGTGCGCGCCACGCAGAAGCCGTCCAGCCCGCCGCCGCGGTTCATCCAGTCGAGCTGCTCGGCCAGCAGCCACAGGGTGGCCACCGCCGGCGTGTTGTAGGTCTGCTCCTTGCGCGAGTTGTCGAGCGCGGTCGCCAGCGACAGGAACTCGGGAATCCAGCGGTCGCCCTCCGAGATCTCGGCGATGCGCTCGATCGCTGCCGGGCTCACGGCCGCGAGCCACAGCCCGCCGTCGGCGGCGAACGACTTCTGCGGCGCGAAGTAGTAGACGTCGGCCTGGGAGGCGTCGAGCGGCAGCCCTCCGGCGCCCGATGTGGCGTCCACCAGCACCAGGGCGCCGCCGTCCGGCCGGGTGACCGGCACCATCACGCCGGTCGAGGTCTCGTTGTGCGCCCAGGCGACCACGTCGCAGCCCTCCGCCGCGGCGGGCTCGGGCGCGTCGCCGGGGTCGGCCTCGGTGACCACCGGATCGCCGAGGAACGGCGCGCCGGCGGTGACCTTCGCGAACTTGGCCGAGAACTCGCCGTATGTGAGGTGGTGTGCGCGCTCGCGCACGACCCCGAAGGCCAGCGCATCCCAGAGCGCGGTGGTGCCGCCGTTGCCGAGCAGCACCTCGTAGCCGTCCGGCAGGCCGAGCAGCTCGGCGACGCCGGCGCGGACGCGGGCCACGACGTCCTTGACCGGCTGCTGGCGGTGCGAGGTGCCCATCACGGCGGCCCCGTCGCGCGACGAGGCTCTCGAGCTGCTCGGGCCGGACCTTCGAGGGGCCGCAGCCGAAGCGGCCATCGGCTGGCTTGAGGTCGGCGGGGATCTTCAGGGCGGTCGACGTCATGGGCTCTCCGGTCGGGTGCGGATCTCGGTTGCCCAGGCGCGCGGCGGTGGTGCTGCCTCGCCGCTCCCCGGTGGTCCCTTCCACCTGTGAAACGCCAGTCGCGGCGAGCGGGAGAGGATAGCTCCTGGTGCAGCTATCCGGGAAACGGCCTGCCGTAGATGCGCCTGAGCAGCACTTTCCCGCGGCGGCGGCTCACGGTGAACACCTCGACTGGGTTGCGGCCTTCCACCAGCGCCCCCTCAGCGACCAGGAACGAGAAGAACTCGCCCGAGCGGCCGCGGATCCGTGCGCTGCGCGTGACACCCCGGATGTACCCGTTGAGCGCGACGGCGAGATTGCGGCGTGAGCCCCTGCGCCCGCCGATGACGCGGCCGGTCACGTGAGTGGGCTGGAAGTTGCCCCTCAGCCGCACGTCTCTGTAGTCCCCCGGGTCGCTCAGCTCGGCACGGATGCCCGCGGCCCCGGCGACCGGGTAGCGGGTGACCCGGTCGAGCAGGATGCCGCGGTTGGGCCCGAAGTCGAACAGGCTGCGGGGGCCCTGGCCGAACAGCGCCAGCTTGCGCCGCAGCGCGGTGCGCTTGGACCGCAGCAGCCCGCCACGCGAGAACGTGACGCGGCCGATCCGCGCGCGTGAGAGCACGGAGATCCGGCCGCGGCGGCGGATGGCCCGCGATCCGGCCGGTCGCCCGCTGATGCCGCGCGGCACGCGCACGCCGATCCGGCGCAGAACCGTGGGCAGGACGTCGTAGGTGCGGAACAGCGACCGGTCGGTCCGGCCGCGGCGCTGGCCCGGGAACTTGATGAACAGCGGCACCGGCGCGATGTCCCTGGCATTACCCCTGACGATCGTGCGGCGATCCGTGGCGCCCACCCGGAACGAGACCCCGTGGTCGCCCATCACCACCACGAGTGCTCTGTCGTAGAGCCCGGTGCGCCTCATCTGAGCCACCATCTCGCCGAGCAGCGTGTCCACTGCGCCGACCTGCAGCAGGTGGCGCTGCCAGGACTGCCTCACGAGCGTGCGGTCGAACACGCTGCGCTCGCTGCTGTTCAGCCCGGAGATCGGGCCCAGCACGGTCTTGTCGAAGCGGCGGGTGGACGGCAGGAACAGCCACGGCACGTGCGGCAGCAGCACGTGCTCGTAGAACAGCGTCGGCCGGCTCGACGGCGCCAGCCGGCCGATGAAGTCGCGAAAGCGCCCGATGCGGTCGTTGGCCAGGAAGTAGTGCGCGCCGAACCGGCGCCTGCAGTTGCGGTAGGGACACAGGTCCGTGGCCTCCTCGTGCACCTGCAGCCGGTAGCCGCGCCGCTTCAGGAGGGTGAACAGGTTGTGCGGGTGGGCGCGGTAGGTGGCCGGCCGGCCTCGCCGCGGGGTGCGCCCGTCGAGGATCGCCGGGATCGCGAACTTCGTGGCGTCCGATGCGGTGGTGGCGTTGGCAAACCACGTGGAGGATCGTGCGAGCTGGGCGAAGTTCGGGTACCTGAACCGGTCGGGCCGGCCGTTGCGGGCCAGCAGCGAGTGGGCCGGGAACTCGTCGAGCACCACGAACACCACCGGGGTGCGCGGCTTCGCTGCCGCCTGGCCGGGCATCGCGATCGCTCCCACCGCAAACACGGCGGCGAGCACGGCCAGCCGTCTCACGTGAGCAGTGCCACCGCTGATCGGATGCACAGGCCCGCCGTTCGCAGTGAGGTCTCGGTGCCCTCGAGGTCATCGTCGAAGTCCTGCCGGAACTCGTCGTCGGTTGCGTAGAACACGACGATGAGAACCCAGAACGCGGTCGCAAGTAGCGACAGGACCAGGGTGATGATCCCCGAGATGAATCCCGCCTGGGCCAGACCGCGATGCTTTGGGGTCTCGCCCCTGTCCACCCGCTCACGGCCCCTGCGCGAGTAGAAGATGCCCAGGCCGGCGCAGACGATCGAGACGATGCTCGACAGCCCGACCGAGACCAGGAGCAGCCCGGCCGCCACCATCGAGAGCACGAACCCGGTGACGGCGGGCCCGTTGTCGGGCACCGGCGGCTGCGCGGGCTGCCACGCCCACTGCTGCTGGGGCGGCTGCTGCCATCCCTGCGCGGCGGCGGCTGGCCCCACCCCTGCTGCGGCGGATAGCCCGCGTACTGCGGCGGCGGCGGCGGGCGGCTGTGGCGGTGGCCGCTGCTGCGGCGGCGTCCCGAGATCGGGCTCGGGCCCTCCGGGCTCGGGGGGAAGGAATCCGCCGTCCGCCACGGTCAGAACTCCGTGTCGATCCAGTCCATCATCGAGCGCAGCTCCTTGCCCTCCTGCTCGATCGGGTGCTTGCCGCCCTCCTCTCGCATGCGGGTGAAGTTCTCGCCGCCCGCCTTGTTCTCCGCGATCCACTCACGGGCGAAGTCGCCCGACTGGATCTCGGCGAGGATCTTCTTCATCGCCTCGCGCGTGGGCTCGCCGATCACACGCTCGCCACGGGTCAGGTCGCCGTACTCGGCCGTGTTCGAGATCGAGTAGCGCATGCCCGTGATGCCCTTCTCGTACATCAGGTCCACGATCAGCTTGAGCTCGTGCAGGCACTCGAAGTACGCCATCCGCGGGTCGTACCCGGCGTCGACGAGGGTCTCGTAGCCCGCGCGCACCAGCTCGGTGACCCCGCCGCAGAGCACGGCCTGCTCGCCGAAGAGGTCGGTCTCGGTCTCGTCCTTGAAGGTGGTCTCGATCACGCCCGCGCGAGTGCAGCCGATGCCCTTCGCGTACGCGAGGATCGTGTCCCGTGCGGATCCGGAGGCATCCTGGTGCACGGCGACCAGGCCCGGCACTCCGTGGCCCTCGGCGTACTGGCGGCGGACGAGGTGGCCCGGGCCCTTCGGGGCCGCCATGCCCACGTCCACGCCGGGGCCGGGGTCGATCTCGCCGAAGTGGATGGCGAACCCGTGGGCGAACATCAGCAGGTTGCCGGGCGCGATCCCGTCGGCGATCTCCGACTGCCAGAGCTCGCCCTGGCGCTCGTCGGGCAGAAGGATCATCACGATG
Organism: uncultured Thermoleophilaceae bacterium; assembly: GCA_963761505.1. Lineage (GTDB taxonomy): Bacteria > Actinomycetota > Thermoleophilia > Solirubrobacterales > Thermoleophilaceae > JAAYBF01. The sequence continues at coordinate 338,835 of CAVXGW010000009.1, read as the reverse complement.
TCGCCGCGGCTGGCGGCGTCGGCCAGGGACACGACCTCCAGCCCGTCACCCTCGGCCTTGGCGACCGAGGGCGAGTCGGGCCGCAGCCCCACCACCACGCTCGCGCCGGAGTCCTTGAGGTTGAGGGCGTGGGCATGGCCCTGAGAGCCATAGCCCAGGATGGCGACGGTCTTGCCGTCGAGCTTCGCGAGGTCGGCGTCCTTGTCGTAGATCATCGCGGCGGGCACTGCTCCGACGGCGGCGCGGGCCTCGTCCCGGTCCAGAAAGAGGTGCACGGTGCGGATCAGGCCGTCCTCCAGCCGGTAGACGGCGGCGGCGTCGCGCCGGATCTCCACGTCGCCCGTGGCCGTCCTGCCGCCGATCGTCGCGAGCACCAGGACCACGCCCGGGGCCGCGTCGATGTACTCGGTGTAGTCCTCCCGGTAGGTGGAGAAGGTGTTCAGCCACTCGCCGAACAGCGAGAACCACGGACCGTCCGCCACCGCCGGGGTGCCCAGCTCGATCAGTTCCGAGGGGGCGTGCAGCTCGAAGTCGGCGTGGGCGAGCGGAAGCATCTCCGCGAACATGCGCTCGGTCGCATCCTGATCGCCGTAGGTGACGACCCAGTCCTCGGGCATCGCGGCAAGGAACTTCTTCACCACTGCGACGTCGGCTTCGGCCACGCGCGGATTATGGCCGCCCGAGGCGGCTGCGCAGCAGCTTGCCACCCGGGTTGCGGGGCAGGGCATCGACCCGGATGACGATCTTCGGGACCTGGTAGCCGGCCAGCCGCTCGCGGCAGAAGCCCAGCAGCTCGTAGTCGCTCACCGGCGCGCGCTCGACCACGAACGCGGTCACCGCCTCGCCCCATTCCTCGTCGGGCCGGCCGGCCACCGCGGCGTCGGCGATCGACGGGTGCGCGCAGAGCACCGCCTCCACGGCGGCCGGCGCCACGTTCTCGCCGCCGGTGACGATCACATCGGCCATCCGGCCCTCCACGTGCAGGCGGCCGTGACGGTCGAACCAGCCGAGGTCGGCGGTGTGCAGCCGCCCGTCGGGCGACAGCGCGCCGGGCGCCACCATCGGCCCGCTCACGAGGATCTGGCCGCGCGCGGCGATCTCGATCTCCGCCGTCGGAAGCGGTGGACCCGCGATCTCGCCGGGCTCGGTGACCACCACCTGGGAGCAGGTCTCGGTCATGCCGTAGGTGCAGCGGGCCGGGATGCCCTGAGCGGTTGCCCACTCGAGCAGATCGGGCGGGATCGGCCCCCCGCCCAGCAGCATGGCCCGCAGGCGGGGCGGCGGGCGCTCCAGCCCGGCCTCGCGCAGGCGGCGCAGCTGGGTGGCCACGAGCGAGACCAGCGATGAGCTCTCCAGCGCGGCCAGGGTGGCGCCGGCATCGAAGCCCTCGTGCAGTACGGCCGTCGTGGCGGCGTGGGCGCTGCGGACGAGGATCGCCAGGCCGGCGATGTGGAAGAGCGGCAGCACGCACAGCCACCGGTCCGCCGGATCCGAGCCGATGCCCGCCCAGGACGCCGCCGCGGCGGCGTCCTGGTTGCCCACCGTCAGCTCGACCGGCTTGGGATCGCCGGAGGTGCCGGAGGTGAACAGCACCGTGTGCACGGCCGCGGGGTCGAGGTCGCGGCGCGGCTCCACCTCGGCCTCGAACCCGTCGAGCGGGGCTTCCACCAGGGCGTCGGCGTGCGCCAGGGCGGCCTGGCGCCGCTGCCCGGCCTCCGGCAGGCGGGTGTTCAGCGGCACCAGCGCGGCGCCGATCCGCGGCGCGGCGTGCAGCAGCGTGGCGAAGTCGAGCCCCGGGGGCAGGGTGGTGGCCACGCGGTCGCCCTCTCCCACGCCGAGTGCCGCCAGCCGGCGCGCCGCGATGTCGGCGGCGGCGTCGAGCTGCGCGTAGGTGAGCGTGCCCGCCGCCGCCTCCACGGCGGGGTGGTCCGGGCGCTCACGCGCCGCTGAAGTCAGCCGGTCTTCCAGGCGGACTATCGTATTTCGCCCCCATGGCCACCAGTGACTGGACCCGCGAGCAGGAAGCCCGATCGATCGCACCCGGCGCCGACTGGCAACCGGCCGGCGACTACGAGGACATCCGCTACGAGACGGCGGACGGGATCGCCAAGGTCACCATCGACCGGCCGGAGGTGCGCAACGCGTTCCGCCCCCAGACGCTGATCGAGGTCTCCGACGCGCTCGAGCGGGCGCGCGAGGACACGTCCGTCGGGGTGATCGTGCTCTGCGGCGAGGGCCCGCTGGCCTTCTGCTCCGGCGGCGACCAGCGTGTGCGCGGGGACACGGGCTATCTGACCGAGCCCGGCGCGGTCGGGCGCTTCCACGTGACCGACCTTCATATCCAGATCCGCCGCCTGCCCAAGCCCGTGGTGGCGATGGTGGCCGGCTACGCGATCGGCGGCGGCCACGTGCTGCACATCGTCTGCGACCTCACGATCGCCGCGGACAACGCCCGCTTCGGCCAGACCGGCCCCAGGGTCGGCTCGTTCGACGGCGGCTTCGGCGCCGGCCTGCTCGCGAGCCTGGTCGGACCCAAGAAGGCGAAGGAGATCTGGTTCCTGTGCCGGCAGTACGACGCCCGGGAGGCGCTCGACATGGGCCTGGTGAACACGGTGGTGCCGCTCGAGGAGCTCGAGGTGGAGACCGTGCGCTGGTGCCGCGAGATGCTCGACCTCTCCCCCTTCTCGCTGCGGCTGCTCAAGGCCAGCTTCAACGCCGCGGAGGACGGGCTCTCGGGCATCCAGCAGCTGGCCCACGACACCAACCTCCTCTTCTACGGAAGCGAGGAGGCGCAGGAGGGCCGCGACGCCTACCGCGAGAAGCGCAAGCCGGACTTCGGCAAGTTTCCCAAGAGGCCTTGAGCCCACTCCGGCTCTGGATCGTGGCCTCCCGGCCGCGCACCCTCCCGGCGGCCGTGGCGCCGGTGCTCGTGGGCACCGCGCTCGCGATCTCCGAGGACGAGTTCCGCCCGCTGGCATTCGCCGCCGCGCTGATCGGCAGCGTCTTCATCCAGATCGGCACCAACCTGGCCAACGACTACTCCGACGCCCGCCGCGGCGCCGACACCGAGGACCGGCTCGGGCCCGTGCGGGTGACCGCCGGTGGCCTGATGCCGCCGCAGCGGGTGCTCACGGGCACATACGTCGCGTTCGCGGTGGCGGTGGCGGCCGGCAGCTACCTGGCTGTGGTGGCCGGGCCCGGAGATGCTGGCGGTGGGCGTGGTGTCGATCGCCGCGGGCGTGCTCTACACCGGCGGGCCGCGGCCGTATGGGTACGCCGGGCTCGGCGAGCTGTTCGTGTTCCTGTTCTTCGGCCTGGTGGCCGTGGCCGGCTCCTACTACGTGCAGACCGAAGAGCTCACGTGGGAGTCGGTGGCGCTGGCGGTGCCGGTGGGGCTGCTGGCCGCGGCGATCCTCGTGGTGAACAACGTGCGCGACATCGACACCGACCGGCGGGCGGGCAAGCGCACGCTGGCCGTGAAGCTGGGACGCGAGCGGGCGCGGTCGCTGTTCGCGGCGATGCTCGGCGTGGCCTATGCCGTGCCGGTCGCCATTCCCGCCGCGGGAGGCCTCTCCTGGTGGGTCCTGCTGCCGCTGGCGTCGGTGCCGCTCGCCGTGCCGCTGTGGCGGACCGTCTCCCAGCGCACCGACGGCCCGTCCCTGAACGCCGCCCTGGCGGGCACGGGCCGGCTGCTCGCCGTGTTCTCGCTGCTGCTGTCGGCCGGGATCCTGCTCTCGTGAGGCGGTCCCTGCTGCGGCTCGCGATCCCGCTGCGGGAGCCGTTCGTGACCGCCGGGGGCGTCGTCTCCGCGCGTGAGCTGGCGGTGATCCGCCTGGAGGACGACGACGGCCGCCTGGGATTCGGGGAGGCCGCGCCGCTGGAGCCCTATGACGGCGTGACCGTGGACGAGGTGGTCGAGGCGCTGCGCGAGGGGCCGCCCGAGCGGGGCGCGCCGCCTCAGGCCCGGGCGGCCTGGGAGCTGGCGGAGCTGGATCTGCAGATGCGCCGGGCGGACCGGCCGATCGCCGAGCCGTGGGCCGACGCGATCCCCGTGAACCTGACCCTGCCGGCCGGGCCCGCGGACGAGGTGGCGGCCGCCGCGGAGCGCGGGGTCCGGGACGGCTACTCCTGCTTCAAGCTGAAGGTGGGGCTGCCCGACGACGCACGAGCGGGTGGCCGCGGTGCGAGAGGCGGTGGGCCCGTGGCCCGCGCTCCGGGCGGACGCCAACGGCGCGTGGTCGGCCGACGAGGCCGTGACGGCCATCTCCGGGCTGGCCGAGCACGACCTCCAGCTGGTGGAGCAGCCGTGCGCGACCCTGGAGGAGATGGCCGAGGTCCGCGCCCGGGTGGAGACGCCGCTGGCCGCCGACGAGCCGATCGCGGGCGTGGCCGACGTCGAACGGGCGATAGAGCTGCGCGCATGCGACGCGGTGAACGTGAAGCTGGCGGGCAGCGGCGGCTTCGGGCCGGCCCGTGACGCCCTGCGAGCGGCCCGGGACGGCGGCATCGGCGCCTGGCTGTCGTCGACGCTCGACGGCCCCTGGGGCATCGGCGCCGCGCTGCAGCTGGCCTCCGCCGAGCGCCTGTCGCTGGCCTGCGGGCTGGCCACGCTTCAACTGTTCGACGCGGAGATCGCACGGGCGCTGCCCGCGCCGAGGACCGGGCTGATGGCCGTGCCGCACGGTCCCGGCATCGGCGTGGAGGTGCCGGACTCAGCCCTGGCCGAGGTGCTCGTCGAGGAAGTCGGCTAGCAGGGCGGCCACCGCATCCGGGCGCTGGAGCTGGGGCTGCGTGGCCGGCGTTCTCGACGATCGCCGCGCGCCCGTCGGGCACCGAGCGGGCGAGCCGCCTGGCGGCCTCCGAGTAGCGCTCGTCCACCGAGCCCGCCAGCGCGAGCACGGGCAGCGTCAGGGAGTGCAGCCTCTCCCACACCGGGTCGAGCGAGCCCTGGCCGGCGGTGCGCACCAGCAGCGCCAGCGCGCGTGGATCCTGCGCAAGCCGGCCGGGGCGCTGCTCCTCGATCAGGGCGTCGGACTGGTCGGCGAACAGCGGCTGGCGCTCCCAGACCGACACCACCTGGTCGATCGCCTGGATCTCCATCCACGCCGCCAGCTTCTCGTCGGCCTCGGCTCGCGCCTGCCTGGCGGCCGGCGCCTCGATGCCCGCGGAGGTGCCGACCGTGACCAGCGCGCGATAGCGCGACGGGTCCCTGAGAGCGGCGTGCAGCGCCAGCCTTCCTCCGAGCGAGTAGCCGCACAGGACCGCGCCCTCGGCGGCGGCGGCGATCTCGGCCAGGCGCCCCTCGAAGGTGTGCTCGGAATGCTCGAGGCATACGCTCGGATAGCGTTCGGGCAGCCGCTCCGCCACGGCGTTCCATGCCGATCCCGGCTGCATGAACCCGGGCACGAACACGACGCTGGGGCGCTGGTGCGCAGAGGCCATGCCGAGATGATCCCTATCAACCGCACCTACGCGCCCGTCCAGGCGCTGGTCGACGAGCTGGTCCGCTGTGGCATGACCCACGCGGTCACCTCCCCGGGTTCCCGAAACGCGCCCGTCGCGCTCACGCTGGCGGCCCACCAGGGGCTCGACAGCGTGTCGGTGATCGATGAGCGCGCGGCCGGGTTCATGGCGCTGGGAATGGCCAAGGCCACGGGCAGGCCGGTGGCGGTGACCTGCACCTCCGGGACAGCCGCCGCCAACCTCGCCCCCGCGGTGCACGAGGCCGCACAGGCGCGCGTGCCCCTGGTGATCCTGACCGCGGACAGGCCGCCGGAGCTGCGCGAGGTCGGGGCCGGGCAGGCGATCGACCAGCTCAAGCTCTACGGCTCCGCGGTCCGGTGGTTCTGCGAGGTCGGCTCTCACGAGCCCTCGCGGGCCACGGCGGTGCACCACCGCCAGCTCGGATGCCGGGCGTACTCCGAGGCGTCCGGCGACCGTCCCGGGCCTGTGCACCTGAACCTGCCGCTGCGCGATCCGCTCGCGCCGGAGCCGGAGGAGATGGACGCCGGGGACTGGGCCGGACGGCCGGACGGCCGGCCGTGGACCGAGCTGCGCGCCCACTCCCCCGCCCCCCACGCGGACGACATCCAGGCGCTGGCCGCGCGCATGGCCACCTCTCCCCGGGGGGCGATCGTGTGCGGGCCGACCGCCGAGGAGGTGGCCGAACCCGTGTCGCGGGTGGCGGCGGCGAGCGGTTGGCCGGTGCTCGCGGAGCCCACCTCCGGGGTGCGCTGCGGCGACCACGACCGCTCCCATGTGGTGGCCGGCTACGACGTGCTGCTGCGCGGCGAGCGGTTCGCCGGCGCCCATGTGCCGGAGATCGTGCTGCGGGTGGGCGACACTCCCACTTCGAAGCCGCTGCGCTCGTGGCTGGCGCGCGCGCCGCAGGTGCTGATCGACCCCCACGCGGCCTGGCACGAGCCCACCAGGCAGGCCGAGCTGGTGCTCCACGGCGCGGCGGCCCCCGCGTGCGACGCGCTGGCGGCGGCGCTGGAGATGCTCTCGGCCGAGCGCGACCCGGCGTGGCTCACGTCTTGGCGCGAGGCCGATGCCCGCGTGTCCCCGGCACTGGCGGCCGCGCCGGACCCGTTCGAGCCGAAGGCATGGGCGGCGCTGGACGGCGTGCTGGGCGACGGCTCGATCGCCTGGGTGGCCTCGTCGATGCCGATCCGCGACGTGGAGGCGTTCTTCCCGTCCTCGGCCGCGCAGGTCCGCTTCCTCGCCAACCGCGGCGCCAACGGGATCGACGGCACGATCGCCTCGGCGGCGGGCGCGGCCCGGGCCACCGGCGCGCCGGTGACCGTGCTGCTCGGCGAGCTGGCCCTGCTGCACGACCTCGGCGGCCTGCTGGCGGCGGCACGCGCCGGGATCCCGCTGACGCTGGTGTGCGCGAACAACGGGGGCGGAGGCATCTTCGACTTCCTGCCGGTGGCGGGCGCCGCGGACCCCGGCGCCTACGAAGAGCACATCGCCACGCCGGCGGGCCTGGACCTGGCGGCCGTCGCCGCGCTGGCGGGGATCGAGCACCGCATGGCTTCGACGGCCGCCGAGGTAGCCGAGGCCGCGGCGTCGGGACCGGGCCTGGTGGAGTTCCGCACCGATCGCGCGGACAGCGTCCGGATGCACCGGGAGCTCGTGGAGCGGGTCAGCGCGCCCGGAGGCGCGACCTAGCCAACCGCTGTCCCGGATTCGTTCCGCTATGCGGACCAAATGCGGGACAGCGACGCCTGACTCAAGCCTGAGCGCCGCTCGGGCCTACACCAGCAGCGGCAGCAGCGCCTGCAGCTTCACCTCGGACTCCGCCAGCTCGTCGGCCGGCACCGAGTCGGCGACGATGCCGCAGCCCGCGTACAGGTGGGCGACCGGGCCGCGCAGCAGCGCGCAGCGCAGCGCCACGCAGAACTCGCCGTCCTCCGCCATGTCGGTCCAGCCCACCGCTCCGGCGTACCAGCCGCGGTCGAGGCCCTCGAGCGCCGGGATCAGCGGCTCGGCGACCGCCGCCGGCTCACCTCCCACCGCCGGCGTGGGATGAAGCATCCCGGCCAGCTCGACCGCCGACCGCGACTCCGCCAGCTGAGCCCGGATCGGCGTGGCCAGGTGCTGCACGTTCTGCACCTTCACCAGCACCGGCTCGCTCGGCCGCCGCCACCCACACGCTCACCGGGTCCAGCGTGCGCTCGATCCGCTCGGCCACGATCGCCTGCTCGCGCGCGGTTCTTGGCGCTCTGGAGCAGCTGCTCGCCGAGGTGAGTGTCCACCGCCGGGTCGGCGCTGCGGCGGGTCGTTCCCGCCAGGGCGACGGTCTGGGCGCGCGCGCCGTCGCGGCGGACGAGCAGCTCGGGGCTGGCGCCCACGAACGTCCCGCCGAGCCGCCCACGCAGTAGCAGTAGCAGTCGCGAAACGCCGCGCGCAGGCCGTCGAACACCGGCGCCGGGTCGATCGGCGACGGCGCATGGACCCGTACCTCGCGCGCGAGCACGACCTTGCATCTCGGGGCCGCTGCGGATCCGCTCCACGGCGCGCCTGACCGCCTCCTCGTAAGTGGGCCGGGGGCGCGGCGCCGGCCACCGCGCGCGCGTGACCGGGTCGGGGTCGAGCAGGGCATCGATCGCGGGCGAACCGCCGACAGCCGTCCGCCACGCGCGCGAGCAGCCGCGTCGGGCACGTCGTCGGGCTGCACCGCCGCCGTCAGCCGTGAGCCGCGCCTCGCCCCCGTGCCTCGCCATCGACAGCTCCGGCAGCACCAGCAGCGCGGGCGCGAACGCCGCCCACTCCGGCGCGACGCCGCCGTCCGGCGCGAACGCGAAGCCGCCCATGAAGACCGGGCCCGCGCCCGGCGGGCTCGCCGGGTCCGCCTCCGCGCCGTCCGCCAGTGTTCGCGCGGCCACGATGCCGGCAGGCCAATGCGCCTCGCCGAACCGCCCGGCACCTCTCGGTGACCACGGCGCCGCCTCACCGAGGCCGCACAGGGCCTGTCCGCCCGCTCCCGCTGCTCGAGGCAGAAGAAGCGCTCGCGCGCGGCACGCGCAGCGAGCACCCAGCCGCCGGGTCATGACCGGCGTCGACACGACCGTGACCGACGCGTAGGCCGGGGCCCCGTCGCGGCGCGCGAGCGCCAGCGCGCGCACGACCCGGTCCTCCAGCCGGTCGGAGGCGACGTGTCGAGGGCGAACGGACCCGCCGCTTGAGTTCGCAAGGCCATCAGCTGGAGGATGACCGACCGCAGCGAAAGATCACATCCTCGACCAACAATCCGTGGCGGCGCATCGCGCTCCGGCCCGAGCCGCCCGGCGTAGTGGTCCGCAGTCACCTAGAAGCCCGCCGCCGGCGAGCCGTCCCCGATGTCGAGCGCGTACAGGCGCACGTGGTCCTCCTGCCAGTAGGCTCCTGAGCCGCTCCGCGGGGTCGCGATCGCGGGGATCCTCGTAGGTCGAGTCACGCGTCAGGTCCAGCGGCACGAGCACGATCGCCCCACCCGCCGGGCGCACTCACCCGCCGCAGCTCCGCCATCGCGGCGCCGTCGTCCGCCACGTGCTCGAGCACGTGGCTGCACACCACGGCGTCGAAGGAGCCGTCCTCGAACGGCATTGCCGTGATGTCCGCCGCGACGTCCACCCCCTCGGGGTCGAGGTCGCAGCGTCATGTAGTCGATGCTGCCGATCGCCCTCCAGGCGCGGGCGCAGGGCGTGCTCGGGGGCGAAGTGCAGCACCCGCGCCGGCTCGCGCCCACCTCGGTCTCGTCGCGCAGATAGAGCCACTGCAGACGGTGGCGCTCATGCGCGCCACAACCCGGGCAGATCGCGTCCGCGCGGTTCCAGTCCGGCGCGAACGCCGACCACGTGCGCCCACAGCAGGGGCACTCCACGGCGTCTCCGCGGAAGCGCGCCCGCCTGACCCGGCGCTTCAGCGCGCCGCGCAGCTGCACGTCAGGTGGCGGAGCGGCCCCGGGAGACAGCGATCTCGCCGGTCCGGACCATCTCCACCAGCCCGAACGGACGGCACATCTGCTCGAACGCCTCGATCTTGTCGTCCCCGCCGGTCACCTCCACGGTCACCGACCGCTTGGACACGTCCACGATCCGGCCGCGGAAGATGTCGGCGTACTCCATGATCTGCGCCCGGCTGTCGCCGTCGGCGGCGATCTTGAACAGCGCCAGCTCGCGCGCCACCGCCTCCTCGGGCTCGAGGTCGCGGATCTTGATCACGTGCACCAGCTTGTGGAGCTGCTTGGTGACCTGGTCGATCGGGTGGTTCGCCCCGTCGACCGTGAGCGTGATCCGTGACATGGAGCTGTCGTCGGTGGGCCCCACCGCCAGCGAGTCGATGTTGAACCCGCGCCGCGCGAACAGGCCGGCGATCCGCGCGAGCACGCCCGGCTTGTTCTCCACGAGCAGCGACAGCACGTGCCGGCGCCCGGTGCGGAAGCCCGACGACGCCTCGAGCTCGTCGAGGTTGAGGACCTCCTTGGTGCCTGGCTCGCCCATGCCTCAGCCCACCATGTCCCGGGCGGCCTGGCCGGCGGGGATCATCGGGTAGCAGTTCTCCTCGGGCGTCACGCGCACGTCGCACACCACCGGGCCGTCCTCGGCCAGCACGGACTTCATGCCGTCGAGCAGCTCGGACTTGTCCTCGAGCTTCATGCCCTTCGCGCCGAACGCCTCGGCCAGCTTCACCCAGTCCGGGCTCGAGCCCATCTTCACCGAGCTGTAGCGCTTGTCCCAGAACAGCTCCTGCCACTGGCGGACCATGCCCAGGTAGCCGTTGTTCATGATGAAGACCTTGATCGGGATGTCCTCGTCGACGCAGGTGGCGAGCTCCTGGATGTTCATGACCACCGAGCCGTCGCCCGGCGACGCACACCACCTCGTCGTCGGGCCGGGCGACCTTCGCCCCCATCGCGCTCGGCAGCCCGAAGCCCATCGTGCCGAGCCCGCCGGAGTTGACCCACCGGCGCGGGCCGTTGAAGTGGAAGTACTGGGCGCACCACATCTGGTGCTGGCCGACGTCGGAGGTGACGATGGCGTCGCCGCCGGTGGCCTCGTACAGCGCCTCGATCATCCGCTGGGGCTTGATCTCAGAGCCCTCGGAGTCCTCGTAGCCGAGCGGGTACTTCTCGCGCCAGCCGTCGATCCGCTCCCACCATCCGTCGAGGCGGGACGTGTCGGTCTCCAGCGCCCGGTACTCGGCGGTGAGCTTGGCCACGATGTTCTTCGCGTCGCCGACGATCGGGATGTGCGCCGGCACGTTCTTGGAGATCTCGGCCGGGTCGATGTCGATGTGGATGAACTTCGCCCGCGGCGCGAACTCCGACAGCTTGCCGGTGATGCGGTCGTCGAACCGCGCGCCGACGCAGCAGATGAGGTCCGCCTCGTCCATCGCGTAGTTGGCGGCGCGCGTGCCGTGCATACCGAGCATGCCGAGCCACTGCTCGTGGGGCGCGGGGAACCCGCCGAGCCCCATCAGCGTGCATGTGACCGGGAACTTGTCCGACAGGCAGAGCTCGGTGAGCTCCTTCGACGCCTCGGCGTTGATCACGCCGCCGCCGGCGTAGATCACCGGCCGGCGCGCGTTCGCCAGCGCCTTCGCGGCCAGGCGGATCTGCTTGGCGTTGCCCTCGGTGGTGGGCTGGTAGCCGGGCAGGTCGACCGAGTCGACCGGCTCGTAGGAGATCTCCGCGCGGGACAGGTCCTGCGGGATGTCCACCAGCACCGGGCCGGGGCGGCCGGTGCGCGCGATGTGGAAGGCCTCGTGCATCGCCTTCGGGATCTCGCGCGGGTCCTGGATCATGATCGAGTGCTTGACGATCGGCATCGTGATGCCGCTCACGTCGGCCTCCTGGAAGCCGTCCGTGCCGATCAGGTCGGTGCGCACCTGGCCGGTGATGAACACCGTGGGACGCTGTCCATGATCGCGTCGGCGATCGCGGTGACCAGGTTGGTGGCGCCCGGGCCTGAGGTGGCCAGCGCGACGCCGACCTTGCCCGACGCCTTCGCGTAGCCCTCGGCCGCGTGGCCGGCGCCCTGCTCGTGGCGGCACTGGATGTGGCGCACGCCCGCGTCGTAGAGGGCGTCGTAGGTGGGGAGGTTGGCTCCACCCGGGATCCCGAATACGTGCTCGACGCCCTCGGCCTTGAGGCATTCCATGATGGCGTCGACTGCTCGCATCGCTCACTCCTTTCCGGGATCTTCCGGCTTGCGCTCTGTCCCGCGACGTGGTGTGCGCCGGGGCCGGGCGGGATCCTACCAGCAGCGTTTACCGTCCTCTCATGAGCAAGGCGAGCCTGGGAGCCGTGCTTCTCTGCCTTCTCATCCCCTGCTCGACGCCGGCGCAGGCGCGCACCTTGGAGCTGGAGAAGGGCACGATCCGCGCATCGGCGGGAAAGGTGGTTCCCGACCGGGCGGCGCGCGGCCGGCGAGCCGTTTCGCTCACCGGCACAGGCTCCCTCAGACTGCGCTTCTCCACCGCTCGGAGCATCGCCCGCCTCACGGTCCGCGCCCGCGGCGTGCGCTGCGGTGGCCGTCCGCGCATGCGCGTGGCTCTCGACGGCCGCCGCGTCACGCTGCGGGTGGTGCGGGCTCGCCGGTGGCTTCGGGTGGGCCTCGCCGCCCGTCGTCGTGCCGGGCGTCACACGCTTCGCGTGGCCCTGGCCAACCCGCGCCGCACCCGCCGGTGCCGCCGGCGGCTGCTGGTCGACTACGTGGTCGTGACGGCGCAGCGCACGCGACGCTTCGCGAACTCCGCAGCGGGTGCCCATCCCGCCGGCCACGGGGACGCCGCAGCGCCCCGCCCCGCCCCCGGCCGGCTATGACAACCCGGTGTTCGCGGCGCCAGGGGCGCCCGATCCCATGGTGCTGGACGTGGGCGGCGCGCACGACGACTTCTATGCCTTCTCGACCGGCGAGCGGTTCCCGGTGCTGCGGTCGAGCGATCTCGTGAACTGGACCGTGGCCCAACCGGCCCTCACGGAGCGGCCGGACTGGGCCGTGCAGGCCGGGGAATGGAACCCATGGGCGCCGAGCGTGATAGAGCGGGCGGGCGCCTGCCCGGGCGAGTCGGGGACCCGCTGCTTCCTGCTCTTCCACGTGTCACGGCACGGCACGCTCAGCCCGCCCACCAACTGCATCGGCGTGGCCGTCTCTCCCACGCCCGGAGGCCCCTACACGGAGCTCGGGCCGCTCGCGAACCAGGACGGATCGCTCGACGCAAGCGGCCGCCCGGCCGGCTGCGGTGACGACGATGGGTACAGCAACATCGATCCGGCGCCGTTCGTGGACTCCGACGGCACGCCGTACCTCTACCTGTCGACCACGCGAACGTGCTCGGGGCAGGGAGCCGGGCGAGGTGTGCCCGCCCGGCCGGCGGATCTCCGTGATCGAACTGGCCCCGGATCTCCTCACGGCGGTGGGCCCCCGACAGGCGTTGTTCGCCGCCAACAACTCCGGGTGGGAGCTGGCGTCCTTCGGACCCGTCGTCGAGAACCCGGCTCCCGTGAAGCGGGGTGCCACGTACTTCCTGCTCTACTCCGGCGGCGCCTTCAACGGCGCGTACGGAATGGGCTACGCCAGCTCGAGCTCCGCCACCGGGCCGTTCGTCAAGGCCGCCGAGAACCCGGTGCTGGCCGAGGGCAACGGCGTGATCAGCGTGGGCGGCGGCTCGCTCGTGACGGGGCCACGCGGCGGCACCTGGCTCGCCTATCACGGCCGCCAGGGCAGCTTACGCCAATCCGCGCCAGCTTCGGATCGACCCCGTGCGCTTCCCCGGCGACACCTCGGTGGTCGTCGACGGTCCTACCAGTGCGCCGCAGAGCCCGGCGCCCTGAGCATCACAGGTCGCGTCCACAGCGAGTGCAGACCTGAACGTAGGCGGGCATGACCTTGCCGCACTCCGGGCACTCGCGCTTGGGCTGGCCGCGTTCGTTGCGCCACAGCAGCGCCGCGATCGTCCCGATGAACGGCAGGCAGAAGCCGATCAGGAACCAGAGCAGGAACGACGAGCCCTTGATCTTGCCGATCGTGGCCGCGGACAGCCCGAAGAAGAAGGCGATGACGATGAGCTCCACGGCTGCGCGCCGCTCAGAGGACCCGCAGCGCCCAGATCACGGCGACCACGGCCATCACGGCCACGAGGATCACCGCGATCGAGGTGACGAAGCCCACCACGAGCTTGAAGAGGATGTAGGCGGCCACCAGCAGGACGCCGAGGGCGAGGAGCTTCTGACCGGCGCCGGAGGCGGCTTCCTTCACACCTCCAAGCCTAGCTACAGCAGCTGGGCCGGCCGGGTGGGCAGGTAGCGATCCAGCCCGGGCAGCGGGACGCTGCACATCACGTGGCTGGGCCAGCGCACGCGGAAGCCGAGGTTGCGCAGCCTGCGCAGCAGCCACCAGCTGTCGGTCGAGCAGTAGATCCTCAGCATCTCGGGCTCCATTTTCCGCGCCACGCGGTCGAGCGCCTGCAGAGTGACCGGCACGAGATCCTCCGGGGTGGCGCCCACCGCGGGCCCGATCTCGCCCCGGGGCCCGATCCAGCACAGCGCGGACGCGTCGTCGCCGTCCATCGTCGCGAGGCAGGTCCGGGTGCGGCCGAAGAACTCGTGCAGCAGCGGGCGCTTATGGCCGATGGCCGGCGGCTCGAGGCGCTTCCATTCGGCAACGGCGCGATCGGCGGAGAGCGCCACCACGGCGGGCTCGGACGCGTCGATCTCCTGGGAGCGGTGCACCGTGTACTCGTCCGTACGGGCCCGCATGAACCAGTGGCCCGCAATCGGCATCACCGCGAAATCCAGGTACAGGCTCAGGTCGTGCGGAGCACCGGGGGCCACCACCACCCGCCCCAGCTTGGGGTTCGGCGGCCCGGGCCAGCAGCGCTCGAGGAGCTCACGCGCGATCCCGCGGCCCTTGTGGGTGGGCGCCACCGCGAGCTGGGTGAGCTCCTCCATCTCGCCGAAGCGGCACATGCGCGCGTATCCGACCGGCTCGTCGCCCTCCCAGCAGATCCAGTAGCAGCCCTCGTGGGCGGCCACGAACTCCACCAGATCGCGACTGAGCTGCCATTCGGCCTCGATCGCGGATTCGTCGACCGGCTCTCCGATCGTCTCGTGCCATACGCGCTCGCCCAGCCCGAACGTGGTGCGAAAGTCGCTCGCCCGCCCCTCGCGGTAGGACAACTTGTGGTTGCGCTCACTCGCCCACCGGCGCGTCCGTGCGCTCTTCGGACTCGGCCGCCTGATCCAGCGGCCGCGGGTGGCCCAGGCCGCCGAGCTCGGCGGATGCCCGGCCGAAGAAGAGACCCACGGTCCAGTCGGCCATGATCCGCAGCTTGCGGGCCGTACCGGGCATGGCAATCAGGTGGTAGGTGCGCGCCGCGAACCACGCCGGAAAGCCACGCAGGCGGACGCCGAGCATGATCGCCACGGCCTGGTGCTGGCCCATGTCGACGAACACGCCCAGCGTGCGGTACCTGAACTTGCGCAGAGAGCGCCCGGCCATGGCGGCCGCCACGTTCTCGGCGACCACCTTGCCCTGGCGCAGGGCGTGCTGGGCGGTGGGCGGTGACGGCTTGTCCTTGCGCGCCGGGTCGGGCACGGCGGCGGCGTCGCCGATGGCCCACACGTTCTCGCGCCCCGCTACCCGCATGGTGGCGTCGGCCTGGATCCGCCCGCCCGAGTCGAGCGGCAGGCCGAGCTTGGCGACCACCTCTGGCGGCCTCACCCCCGCGGTCCAGCACACCATGCGGGCGGGCACCCGCTCGCCGGTCGACAACACCGCGGTGTCCTCGGTGACCTCCTCGAGCCGCGTGCCCGTGCGGATCTCCATCCCGCGGCCGCGCAGCTCACGCGTCGCGAACTCGGCCAGCTTCGGTGGAATCTCCTGCATCACGCGGTCCTCGGCCTCCACCAGGATCCAGCGCGTGCCGTCCAGCCGGCAGCGCGGGTAGCGGTCGATGATGTCCGCCACGTAGTCCTGCAGCTCGGCGATCCCCTCCAGACCGGCGTAGCCGGCGCCGACGAACACGAACGTGAGGTAGGGGCGCCGGAGCTCGGGGTCGTCGAGCGACTCGGCGATCTCGAGATTCAGGAGAGCGCGGTTTCGCAGCGCGATCGCGTCCGGGAGCGTCTTGAACCCCACGCCGTGCTCCGCCAGGCCCGGCACGGGCAGGACACGCGACACCGAGCCGAGCGCCACCACCAGCTGGTCGTAGCGCAGCACCTCGTTGCGCCCGTCCAGCGTCGTCATGTACAGCTCCGACACGGCGGGGTCGGCGCCGGTCACCCGCGCCAGCCGGATCTCGGTCCACTCGAGCTCCTCGCGCAGCGGCACCACCACATGGCGCGGCTCCAGCGAGCCCGCGCCGGCTCCCGGCAGGAGCGGCGTGTACAGCAGGAAGTTGACGTCGGACACGAGCGTGATCCGAGCGCTGTGGCGTGGCAGGCGCCGCTCCAGCCGGCGGGCGGCATAGAGCCCTCCGAAGCCCCCACCGGCGATCACGACGTGGTGTGCCATCTGTGATTCGCGAGGCTACCGCGAAGCGGCGCGTGCGTCCCGGGCGGCGTCCAGCGCCGGACGCATCCGCTTCGGCAGCCTGCGCCGGACGCGCCACACGGCGCCGCAGAACGAGTGGTTCGCCACCGTGGCGAAGCCCTCCTCGTCGGTGCGCAGCGCCAGCAGCAGGTGGGCGATCCGGTCGGACGGCGGAAGGTCGGTGTCCGTGGTGCGGACACAGAAGCAGTGCGCTCGGCTACTCCCGTCCGGCAAGAGGATCGCCCCGCCCTCCCCCACCAGCCACACGCCCATCCCGGCGCGCTCCAGCGCCAGGCCGGTATCGCGCTGCAGCTCGCGCGCGTCGTGGCCGAGCAGGTCGCCCAGCAGGCCCTGCGCGACCGGTTCGCCCTCCTCGTTGCGAGGGCCCTTCGGGCGCAGCACGCTGGCGCCGCGGTACGCGTACAGCTCGGGGATGATCCACGCGTGCGCGAAGCTGGCCGCCGCGACCGGGAAGGTGAGCGGCTCGAGAATCAGCAGCCCGGCCCCGGCGGCGATCCACGGCACCGTGTAGCCGGCCGTCCAGAGGGTCCACACGCGCGCGAACCGGCGCAGAAAGCGGGCGTCGGTGGGCTTTCGCCAGGGGACGCTCTCCAGCTCTGCGAGGACCGGCGCCGCTGCCGCCTGGTGGCTCAGCGCTCAGCCTCCCGCGATCGGCCGCCGCAGGATCACCAGCTCGGCTTCGCGCGGCAGCTCGCGCACCTGGGTCGCCTCGGTCTCGCTCTCGCTCACGACGGCGATGCAGCCCTCGTCGAGCGCGCCCCGGAACTCCGCCACGGCGGCGTCGAACGCCTCCTGGTCCTCGGCGGTCCACTCCGCCAGCGTCGTGTGGCCGGTGCCGTCCATCCTGATCAGCCTGGACATCGCTGCCTTTCCTCCGGGTGCACACCAAATGGTACGCCGCCGTGGAGCCCCGACGGGTCCTCGCCGGGCGCAGCGTGATACACCCGCGGCATCGCCGCCTTCTGCCTACTTCACGGCGCGTGGCACGAGCCGTCCTGCTGGGAGCCGCTGGTGCGGTGCCTGGGTGAGCGCGGTCACGAGGCCGTGGCGCCCGACCTGCCGCTCCACGATCCAGAGGCCGGGTTCGAGCAGCGCGCCCGGCCGGCGATCGAGTCGCTCGGCGGCCTCGAGGGTCCCGTGGTGGTGGTCGGCCACTCGCTCGCGTCGGCCTACTCGCCGCTGGTCGCGGTCGCCAGCCCCGGCTCGCTGCTCGTGCACCTGTGCCCGCGCCTGGGCCCGTTCGAACCGCCGCCCGGCGCGCCCGCCCTCTTCCGCGAGGGCATCCCCTTCCCCGCCGACCGTCCCGACGGCACCAGCGTGTGGGACCCCGAGGTGGCGATCGACGCGATGTACGGCCGGCTGCCGGCGGATACGGCCAAGGTCGCCGCGGAACGGCTGCGCCCGATGGCCCCCGTGCCCGGTGAGTACCCGCTGCCGGGTCACCCCGACGTGCCGACCGAGCTCGTGTACGCCGCTGACGACGAGTTCTTCGAGCCGGAGTGGGAGCGCTTCATGGCCCGCGAGCTGCTGGGGATCGAGCCGATCGAGATCCCCGGCGGCCATTTTCCGATGCTCGCGGACCCGGACGCGCTGGCCGATCTGCTCGATCGGCTCGCGCGCGCCCGGGCCCCGAGGCCCTAGCTCGAACTCAGCCGATCACGCAGCCGACGAGGGCGAGGGTGATCGCCAGACCGCCGGCGACCGCGATTCCGGTCCGCCCGGCCCGTGCGCCGCTGTAGACCGCGCCCATGCCGAGCACGAACGGCAGGCCGCTCCAGAACGCCACGCAGGTGACGATCGCGAGCGCGGCGAGGATCCAGCCGGTGCGCACCTGATCGGCGGCGTTGGGCAGCACGCGGCCGAACAGCACGGCCGCGAGCAACGCCGACACGCCGACGCAGAGCGCGTAGGGGCCCACGCCGCCGTTGTCACCGTTGCCGGTGAAGTTCGCGACGGCCAGGGCGCCGATGGTGATGAGCAGAGCCAGCCCGCCGGCCAGCCGCTCGTCCTGCATTGGATGTAGTGCGGTGGTAGTCATGGGGCAAACCTAGGCTCGGATCGACGGCCGGGCATCGGCCAAAACGGCGATTTGAGTCTCATCCCTTCGACTGAGGAAGCCACGCCCTGTCCGGTGTACGGTCGAGAACGTGACGCGGCGACAGTTGATCGACATCGGCCTTCCGATCGCCCTCGCGGCGGCCGCGGTGGCCGAGGTGGCCACGAGTAGCGACATCGACGCGCCGTGGCCGATGACGGCGTTGTTCGCGCTCGGCACGACCCTCCCGCTGTTCTGGCGCCGGCGCGCGCCGCTCGTGGTGCTCGCGGTGGCGCTCGCCTCCATCGCGATCCCCGACACCTTCTACGACATCGGCAACAACGCGAGCGCCCCGTTCGCCGGTCTGCTCGTCGCCGTCTATGCCAGCGGCGCCTACACGACCCGCCGCGAGGGCCGGATCGCGGCCGGGATCATCGGCGTGGCGGTCGTGGTGATGGCGGTCTCGATCGGCGAGGACGTGGCCGGAGACGCGCTGTTCATCGGGGGCATCCTGTTCGCCGTCTGGGGCGCGGCCACCGTGGTGCGCAGCCGGCAGGAGCTGGCCACCGCGCTCGCTTCACGCACCGTGGAGCTCGAGCACGAGCGCGAGGAGAAGGCCAAGCTCGCCGTGGCCGAGGAGCGTGCCCGGATCGCTCGCGAGCTGCACGACGTGGTGGCGCACAACGTCTCGATGATGGTGGTGCAGGCGGGCGCCGAGCGTCGCGCCATGGGCGACGAGCGGCCGGAGACCAGCGAGGTGCTGGCGACGATCGAGAGCACCGGCCGGGCCGCGATGGCCGAGATGCGCCGCCTGCTCGGGATGCTGCGCCGTTCCGACGACGAGCTCGCGCTGGCGCCGCAGCCGAGCCTGCGCTACCTCGAGGACCTCGTCGAGCAGGTTCGCGAGGCGGGCATGCCGGTCGACCTGCAGGTCGAGGGCGAGGTGCGGCCGCTCGCTCCGGGGATCGACCTGTCCGCGTACCGCATCGTCCAGGAAGCGCTCACCAACGCTCTGAAGCACGCGGGGCCCGGCACGGGCACGCGTGCTCGTCCGCTACGGCGACAACGAGCTCGACATCGAGATCGCCGACGACGGCGCCGACGCCGCCGCAGAGGCTCCGGCCGGCGGGCACGGCCTCGTGGGGATGCGCGAGCGGGTGGCCATGTTCGGCGGTGACCTCGCCACCGGCCGGCGCCGGGGCGGCGGCTACGCCGTGCGCGCGCGGCTTCCGCTCGCCGGTGGCGCCGGGTGATCCGGGTCATCCTCGCCGACGACCAGGCCCTCGTTCGCGGCGGTCTGCGCAAGATCGTCGAGACGGAGCCGGACATGACCGTGGTGGCCGAGGCCGCCGACGGGCTGCAGGCCGTGGATGCGGCGCGCGCGGCCAAGCCCGACGTGGCGGTGCTCGACATCCGCATGCCTCACCTCGACGGGATCGAGGCCACGCGGCGCATCGTCGCGGCGCTGGGCGACGAGATACGGGTGCTCATGCTCACCACGTTCGGGCTCGACGACTACGTGTTCGACGCGCTGCGCGCGGGCGCGAGCGGGTTCATGCTCAAGGACGCCCCGCCGGAGGAGCTGCTCGACGCGATCCGCGTCGTGGCCGGCGGCGCCGCGCTGCTCGCCCCCTCGGTCACGCGCTCGGTGATCGCCGAGTTCGCGCGCCGATCGCCGACCGCGGCTGCCGAGAGCTCCCCCCGCCTGGCGGAGCTCACCGGGCGCGAGCGCGAGGTGCTGATGCTGCTCACCCGCGGGCGGTCGAACGCGGAGATCGCGGCCGACCTGGTGGTGAGCGAGGCGACGGTGAAGACCCACGTCGCGCACCTGCTGATGAAGCTGGGGGTGCGCGACCGCGTCCAGGCGGTGATCTTCGCCTACGAGGCCGGGCTGGTCTCGCCCGGCGCCGCCTGATCAGCCCTCAGAGACGCTCGCGGATCAGCCGCTGCACCTCGGCGCCGTCGGCGCGTGCCCTTGGTCTCGCGCATCACGGCGCCCATGATCGCCCCGATCGCCTTGTCGTTGCCCTGGCGCACCTTCTCCACGGCCTCGGCCTGGTCGGCCATCGCACGGTCCACGATCTCGCCCAGCTCGTCGGCGCCGGCGCGGCCGAGGCCCTCGGACTCGACGATGGCCGCCGGGTCGCCGCCCTCGTCCACCAGCTTGGCAAGCACCTCCTTGGCGGCCGAGCCCGCCACGGCGCCCTCGCCCACCATCGACACCAGCTTCGCGAGCGCGGCCGGCTCGAGCTTGGTGTCGGCGGGGTCCGCGTCGCCCACCCGCGCCACCAGCTCGCCGGTGACCCAGTTGGCCACCGCCCGCGGGTCGGACCCGTCCGCCGCGACCGCCTCCTCGAAGAAGTCGCCCAGCTCGGTGCGGAAGGCCAGCAGCTTCGCGGCGTCGGCCGGCAGGCCCAGCTCCCCTTCCAGCCTCTCCGCCCGCTCCGCGGGAAGCTCCGGCAGGGCCGCCCGCGCGCGCTCGAGCATCTGCTCGGTGGGCGCGATCGGCACCAGGTCGGGCTCGGGGAAGTAGCGGTAGTCGTGCGCCTCCTCCTTGGAGCGCAGCGGGCTGAGCGCGCCGGTGCGGGGGTCGTAGTGCAGCGTCTCCTGGGTCACCTGGCCGCCGGAGCGCACGATCTCCTCCTGGCGCGCGATCTCCGCCTCCACCCCGCGCTCCAGGAACCTGAACGAGTTCATGTTCTTCAGCTCGGTCTTGGTGCCCAGCGTGGCCTCGCCCGCTGGCCGGATCGACACGTTGGCGTCACAGCGCAGCGAGCCCTCCTCCATGTTCACGTCGGACACGCCCAGCTTGCGAAGCGTGACCCGCAACAGCCGCAGCCACTCCGACGCCTGCGCCGCGGAGCGCACGTCCGGCTCGGTGACGATCTCCACCAGGGGCGTGCCGCCGCGGTTGAAGTCCACGACGCTCGCCTCGGCGGAGTGGATCCGGCCCGACTCGCCCGCGTGCACGAGCTTCGCGGCGTCCTCCTCGAGGTGCACCCGGTGGATGCGGATGTCCCCCAGCCGCCCGTCGCGGGCCAGCGGGATGTCGTACTGGGAGATCTGGTAGCCCTTCGGCAGGTCGGGATAGAAGTAGTTCTTGCGGTGGAAGATCGACCGCGGCGCCAGCTCACAGCCCAGCGCCATGCCGATCATCAGGCCGAAGTGGATCGCCTCGGCGTTGGTCACGGGCAGGGTTCCGGGGTGGCCCAGGCAGACCGGGCAGGTGCGGGTGTTGGGCTCCTCGCCGAAGGACAGCTCGCAGCCGCAGAACATCTTCGTGCGGGTCCTCAGCTGGACGTGGATCTCCAGCCCGATCACGGGCTCGTAGGTGGCGTCAGACACGGGCGGCGCTCCCGTCGAAGCCGATCGCGCCCTCGAGCGCATGGGCGGCCTCGAAGATCCGGTTCTCGCTGAAGGCCGGGCCGGCCAGCTGGATTCCCACCGGCAGCCCGTCCGACAGGCCGCCGGGTATCGAGATCGCGGGGATGCCCGCCAGCGGCATCGGCACCGTCAGGGCGTCGGAGAGGTACATGGCCAGCGGGTCGTCGGTGCGCTCGCCCAGGCCGAATGCCACCGTCGGGCTGGTGGGCGTCACGATCAGGTCCACGTTCTCGAACGCCGCCCGGAAGTCGTCGGCGATCTTCGTGCGCACCTTCTGCGCCGTGCCGTAGTAGGCGTCGTAGTAGCCCGAGGAGAGCGCGTAGGTGCCGAGCATGATCCGGCGCTTCACCTCGGCGCCGAAGCCCGCCGCGCGGGTCTCCTCGTACAGCGAGAGCAGGTCGCCGTTGCCCTTGCGCGGGCCGTAGCGCACGCCGTCGAAGCGGGCCAGGTTGGCGCTGGCCTCGGCCGGCGCGATCACGTAGTAGGCCGCGATCCCGTGCGGCGAGTGCGGCAGGGCCACCTCCTCGAGCCGGCCACCCAGGTCCTCGATCCGCTTCAGGGCGGCGTCGAAGACCTCCTTCACGCCCGGCTCCACGCCCTCGCCGGTCAGCTCCGGCGGCACGCCGAACGTGACCCCGTCGAGTCGCTCGGCGGTGGGGAGCCGCGATCTCCTCGGGATGGCCGGTGCAGGTGGAGTCGCAGTCGTCCCGCTCGTCATGTGCCGGTACAGCAGCGCGGCGTCGGTCACGTCGCGCGTGAGCGGGCCGGCCTGGTCGAGCGAGGACGCGAAGGCGATCATCCCGTAGCGCGAGACCGAGCCGTAGGTGGGCTTGAGCCCCACGATCCCGCACAGCGAGGCCGGCTGGCGGATCGACCCGCCGGTGTCGGTGCCGATCGCCCACGGCGCCAGCCCGGCGGCCACCGCGGCGGCGCTGCCGCCGCTGGACCCGCCCGGCACCTTCGTCGCGTCCCACGGGTTCTTCACCGGGCCGAAGCCCGAGTTCTCGTTCGACGAGCCCATCGCGAACTCGTCCATGTTCGTCTTGCCGAGGATCGTCGCGCCCGCGCCGGTGAGGTTGCGCACCGCCGTGGCCGTGTAGGGCGGGCGGTAGCCCTCGAGGATGCGGCTGGCCGCGGCGCTCGGCACGCCCTCGGTGCAGAACAGGTCCTTCACGGCGAGCGGCACGCCGTTCAGCGGCCCTTCCTGCGGGCGCGGGCGTGTGGTCGGCCACCCACAGGAACGCGTTCAGCTCCTCCGCGGCGGCGCGCTCCCGGTAGGCCCCGAACAGCTCCTCCGGCTTCAGCTCGCCGGCCTCCACCTTCGCGGCGGCCTGCGCCGCGGTGAGCTCCAGCAGATCGGCTGCTCATGCGCCCGGGCTGGGCACGCGGAACCCCGTGCCGTCGCTGTCGGGGGCCTGCTCCAGCGCCTGCTCGCGCTCGAGGCCCGGCCGTGGCACGTCCTCGCGGAGCACGTTCTCGAGCTCGACCACGTGCGTGGTGGGCTCGACGCCGTCCAGGTCGAGCTCGCTGATCTTCTCGATGTGGTCGAGCACCTTGGACAGCTCGCCCGTCATCGCCTCGACCTCCTCGTCGGAGAGCCGGAGGCGCGCGAGGCGCGCCACGTGCAGCACCTGGTCGCGGTCGATCATGGGCGGGCGATTCTAGGGAGGTCGACTCCGCCGATCAGAGCCCGTGGTTCGGCCATTCCGGCGTGCGGCCCTCCTTGAACGCGCTGGCGCCGATGGCGTGCGAGTCACGGCGCATGAACATCGACATGCAGGCCTCGGCCTCCATCGCCAGCTGCTCGGGGAGCGTGCGACCCACCTGGCGCATCAGCGACTCCTTGTCGGTGCGGATCGCGCCCTGCGGCAGCGCCGCGATCTCGTGGGCCAGCTCGAGTGCGCGCTCCAGAGCCTTGCCCTCCGGCACGACCTCGTTGGCCAGGCCGATCCGCAGCGCCTCGTCCGCCTTCACCGGCCGCCCCGTGATGATCAGCTCCATCGCCCTGGCCCAGCCCACGGCGAGAGGGAGGCGCACGGTCATGCCGTCGCCGGCCACGATGTTCCAGCGCCGCTCGAGCGCGCCGAAGACCGCGTTCTCGGCCACGATCCGGATGTCCGCCAGCAGGGCGTTCTCGAGCCCGGCGGCCACCGCCCACCCGTTCACCGCGGCGATCACGGGCTTGAACACGTCGGCGGTGCGCGTGTAGCCGCACTCCCCAGGCGAGGTGTGGAGATGGGTGCGGAAGTCATCCCAGTCGCCGAGCTCGATCTCCGCGGCGTCCTGGAGGTCCCACCCGGCGCAGAACGCGTCGCCGGTTCCGGTGATCACGAGCACGAAAGCGTCGTCGTCATCGCGGAAGCGCCGCCAGGCGTCGTGCAGCTCGGCGTTCATCGCGCGGTTCACGGCGTTGCGCTGGTCGGGACGGTCGTAGGTGAGCACCACCACGTGCTCGTGCTGCTCGTACTTCAGGGTGTCGTACTCCAAGGTCGCCTCCGGTCCGGGTGGGGCAACCCTACGGCGACCCGCTCAGGTCGTCTCGGCCGGCTCGGCCGGAGGCGCGTCGCGCCAGGCGGTTCCCGCCTCCTCCTCGGCGAGGGCCGACCGGCAGGCGAGTGCGATCAGCGCGAGCACGACCAGTGCCAGCGGGGCGCCGGACTTCACGACCGTCCCGTCGTCGAAGCCGGGCTCCTGGATGATCCGGAAGGCGATCAGCAGCGCCGTGATGGTGGCTGTGACCGCGGCCAGCCCGCTGGGCGTGAGCGGCGGATCGAAACGCCGCCCGGCCGCGCGCAGGTAGGCGGCGGCGATCGCGAAGATCACCGTGGCCAGCAGGCCGATCAGGATCAGCCGGTCGATCACGCCGTCCACCTGCCAGGCGTTCTTCTCCTCGCCCTCCGCGATGAAACGCGCGTCCTCCTGAACCCGGCGCCCCACCTCGCCCCCGGCGCCACCTTGCGGTTGAGCCAGCTTCTCCTGCCGGCGGGCCTCGTCGCCGGTGGTGGTGCCGTACCAGTCCAGCGCCATCACGAACAGCAGCACGAACGCCGCGACCATGGCCACCACGTCCGATCGCAGCACGCGGGCGAAGGTCATGGCGCCGGGAGGGTCTCGATCTCGGGCGGTGCGGCCGGCACACCGGTGCCATCGGTGGGACGGCCCGGCTTGGAGCGGCGCTCGTCGCGCATGGCCACCACCGACCCAACGAACACGCCGAACGTGGCCAGGAGCCCGATCCACGCGAACGCCGTCCGCTCGGTCTCGAACGGCAGCCCGGCCGGAACCTCCAGGTCGCCCGGGATGTTCACGACGCGGAAGAACAGGAGGATCGTGACCGCCAGGGCGATCGACGTGACCAGCCCTTCGACGGCGATGCTCGCCGCCGGCGCCTTCTGGGTCGCGGTGACCAGGAACACCGCCAGGCCCGCCAGGGCGACCAGGACCAACAGGATGTCGAAGGCAGAGAACGCCTCGAAGCCGGTGACGTCGAGGGTCCGGTCGCCGCCGCCGACGGGCACCCGGCTATCCACCTCGTACCAGGGCAGGAACAGCACGACGAAGACCGTCAGACCGGCAAGGCCCGCGATCCACTCGCCCGCTCTCAGTCGCCGCAGATCCATCTCAGCGGCAGGTTACCCGGGGGTGGGAGCGCTCGCGCCCGCCTGCAGCCGGGCCGCGCGGGCGGTGTTCGACAGCAGCATCGCGATCGTCATCGGGCCCACGCCGCCGGGCACCGGCGTGATCGCCGCGGCCTTCTCCGCGACGGCCTCGAAGTCCACGTCGCCCACCAGCCCGTCATCGGTCCGGTTCGTGCCCACGTCGATCACCACCGCGCCCTCGCGCACCATGTCAGCGGTCACGGTGGCGGGCCTGCCGACGGCGGCGATCAGCACGTCCGCCCCGCGGCAGACCGCGGCCAGGTCGCGGGTGCGCGAGTGGCACTGGGTGACGGTGGCGTTGGCGGCCAGCAACAGTTGCGCCACCGGCTTGCCCACGAGCTGCGAGCGTCCGATCACGACGGCCGAGGCGCCCTCGAGCTCGACGCCCGCGTGGGCGAGCAGCTCCATCACCCCGGCGGGCGTGCAGGGCACCAGGCCGGGGCGGCCCTGGGCGAGCAGCCCGGCGCTGATCGGCGTGAGCCCGTCCACGTCCTTCTCCGGGGCGATCGCGCCGGTCATCTCGTCGGCGTCCAGGCCGTCCGGGAGCGGCAGCTGGAGCAGGATGCCGCTCACCGCCGGGTCCGCGTTCAGGGAGTCGATCAGCGCCCGCAGCTCCGCCGCCTCGGTCGAGGCCGGCAGCTCGTGGTGGACCGACGCGATCCCCACCTCCGCGCACGCCTTGCGCTTGTTCCGGACGTAGACGTGGGAGGCGGGGTCCTCCCCCACCAGCACGGTCGCCAGCCCAGGGTTGACGCCGGCGGCCTGCAGCTCGGCCACCTCGGCCTTCACGCGCTCGCGGACGCCGGCGGCGACCGCCTTGCCGTCGATGACCTCAGCCACGCTTCTTCAGCGGCGCGTAGTCGGCCATCAGCTTGCGCTCGGAGCCGTCGGAGGAGAACCGCACCACCACCAGCCCGCCGGGCTCCACCCCCACCACCACGCCATCCCCGAACTTCACGTGGGTCACGTCGTCGCCGAGCGCGAACGTGGCGGCGGGCCCCGGCTCCACCCGCTGGACGGGTGCGGGCGACGGAGCGTTCCACGACCCGGCGACCGCGCGTGCCGACGGCTGCTCGTCGGCGTCGGTCAGCTCGGACGGGATCTCGCCCAGGAAGCGGCTGGGCACGTTCCATTCGCGCCCGCCGTACATCGCCCGGGTGCGGGCGTGGGTCATGAACAGCTCCTTGCGCGCCCGGGTCACGCCGACGTAGCAGAGCCTGCGCTCCTCCTCGATGTCACCCGCCTCGATCGAGCGCGAGTGCGGGAAGACCCCGTCCTCCATGCCGATCATGAAGACGGTGTCGTACTCCAGGCCCTTCGCGTTGTGGAGGGTCATCAGCGTGACCACGCCCTCGTCGTCGCTGAGCCCGTCCTGCTCGGAGAACAGCGCGACCTGCTGGAGGAACTCCTCCACGCTCGGCTCCTCGGCGGTCGAGTCGTACTCGCGCGCCACGCCCACCAGCTCCTCGAGGTTCTCCTGCCGGCCCTCGGCCTCGATCGTACGCTCGGCCTGGAGCGCGTCGAGGTACCCGGAGTCGGCCAGCGTCTGCTCCAGCAGATCGCCCACCGAGGCTCCCTCGGCGGCGTCGCGCAGCTTGTCCATCGTGTCCATGAATCGGCCGACCGCCTTGATCGCAGCGGCGCCCAGCCCGGGGATCTCCTCGGGGGTCATCGCGACGTCGAAGATCGGCTCGCCGACCGTGTTGGCGTGGGAGACGATCCGCCCCTGCGAGGTGTCGCCGATCCCGCGCCGGGGCGAGTTGACGATCCGCGCGAAGGACACCACGTCCTGCGGGTTCACGAGCAGGGTCAGGTAGGCGAGCGCGTCCTTCACCTCGGCTCGCTCGTAGAAGCGCGTGCCGCCGATCACCTGGTAGCCGACGCCGTAGCGCACCAGCGTGTCCTCGAGCACCCGGCTCTGGGCGTTGGCCCGGTAGAAGACCGCCACGTCGTCGCGGGAGCCGCCACCGTCCACGTGGCGCTCGATCTCGCCGGCCACGAAGCGCGCCTCGGCGTGCTCGTCCTCGAGCTCGCGCAGGTGGACGGGCTCGCCCTGCGCCGCCCTCGGTCCAGAGGTGCTTGGGCTTCTGGCTGCGGTTGTTGACGATCAGCGCGTTGGCCGCATCGAGCACCGTCTGGGTGGAGCGGTAGTTCTGCTCGAGCTTGACGACGGTGGCGTCCGGGAAGTCGTTCTCGAACTCGAGGACGTTGCGGATGTCGGCGCCGCGGAAGGCGTAGATCGACTGGGCGTCGTCGCCGACCACCGCCAGGTTCCGGTGCCCCTCGCTCAGCAGCCGCAGCCACCGGTACTGCGCGTGGTTGGTGTCCTGGTACTCGTCCACCAGCACGTGGCGGAAGGCGCGGCGGTAGCGGTCGAGCACCTCGGGGAAGAGCTCGAACAGGTTCACGCAGCGGAACAGCAGGTCGTCGAAGTCCATCGCGTTCATCGAGTGGATCCGCTGCTCGTAGAGCTCGTAGACCTCCGCGGCCGTCTGCTCGAAGTAGGAGCCCACCTTCAGCCGGTACGCCTCGGCGTCGAGCAGCTGGTTCTTGGCGTCGGAGATCTGGCGCTTGATCCCGCGCGGCGGGAACCGCTTGGGGTCCACCCCGATCTCCTCCACGCAGCGCTTCACCAGCCGCACCGAGTCCGCCTCGTCGTAGATCGTGAAGCCGCGGGTGTAGCCCAGCCGCTCGGCG
Organism: uncultured Thermoleophilaceae bacterium; assembly: GCA_963761505.1. Classification (GTDB taxonomy): domain Bacteria; phylum Actinomycetota; class Thermoleophilia; order Solirubrobacterales; family Thermoleophilaceae; genus JAAYBF01. Next base: position 311,020 of record CAVXGW010000009.1, on the reverse strand, counting down.
TCGGAGCGCAGCATGCGCGCGCACGAGGAGTGGAAGGTCATCACCCACATCGCCTTCGCGCGGGCGCCCACGAGCTGCGCCACGCGCTCGCGCATCTCGGTGGCGGCCTTGTTGGTGAAGGTGATCGCGAGGATCTCGGACGGATGGGCCTGCTCGGTGCCCACCAGATAGGCGATCCGGCGGGTGAGCGCGCGGGTCTTGCCGGACCCGGCGCCGGCGAGGATCAGCAGCGGCCCCTCACCGTGGGTGACCGCCTCCCGCTGGGGCTCGTTGAGCCCTTCGAGCAGCGATTCGGTGGTGGCGGCGGCGCTCACCAACTCCACGATAGAGCGCGTCTGAGACGCTGCGGGCATGGGCCTGTGCGACGAGGTGCGGCGCTCGTGCGCGGAGATCGCGGCGCGCGCTCGGTCGGTCACGATCGACCTCGACCGCGTCGGCGCGATCGAACCCGGCCCGCCGCCCGAGCTCGACCCCGAGCGCCACTATCTGGAGGGCTCGCCCGAGGACGTGGCGATGTACACGCTCACGCTCGACGCGATCAACTTCGGCTCGGGCTGGTTTCCGACCCTGAACAAGCGGCCGGGGTGCTCGGGGTACTTCACGGTGGCGTGGTCGCTGGCGGACCGCTTCCGGGCCGAGGGACCGTGGACGCCCGCGCAATTGCGGTCGCTCTCGGCCGGCGAGGTGGCCGCGGTGCTCGGCCAGCAGCCCGACCACGAGCTGATGGAGCTGTTCGCGCGGGGCCTGAACGACCTCGGGACCTTCCTCGGCGATCGCACGGCCCTCGAGACGGTGGCGGCCGCCGGAGGCTCCGCCGAGCGGCTCGCCGAAGCGGCTCGCGAGCATGCCCTTCTTCGACGACCGCGGCTTCTTCAAGCGGGCGCAGATCACGGCCAACGACCTCACCCTGGCCGGCGTCGCCGAGTTCGCCGATATCGACCGGCTCACGATCTTCGCCGACAACCTCGTGCCCCACGTGCTGCGGGTGGACGGGGTGCTGGTCTACGACGACGCGCTGGCGGCGCGGATCGACTCAGAGGAGCTGCTCGAGCCGGGGCGCGAGGAGCGCGAGATCCGGGCGTGCGCGCTGCATGCCTGCGAGGCGATCGCCGCCGAGCTCGGCGTGCCGCCGCGGATCCTCGACATGTGGCTGTGGAACCGCGGGCAGGAGCCGCGCTACAAGGCGGTGCCGCGGCACCGCACGCGCACGGTCTTCTACTAGCCGGAGGCCGGGTCGTTGCCGCCGCCGCGGCGCAGCGGGCGCACGTCGGCGCCCTCGGGCCGCTTGCCGGTCAGCTCGGCCACCATGCCCTCGAGCTCGCCCAGCCGTGCCGCCAGCCCCTTCAGGGCGTCGGCCACCGGGTCGGGCAGGTGCGCCCAGTCGGCGTCGGGGCCCTCGGGCCGCTCGCCCGCCACGCGCACCGGGTGGCCCGGGTTGCCCACCACGGTCGAGTCGGCCGGCACGTCGTGGATCACAACCGAGTTCGCGCCGATCTTCGCGCGGTCGCCCACGTCGATCGGGCCCAGCAGCTTCGCGCCGGCTCCCACGACCACGTCGTGGCCCACGGTGGGGTGGCGCTTGCCGCGCTGGAAGCCGGTCCCGCCGAGGGTCACGCCCTGGTAGAGCGTCACGTTGTCGCCGATCTCCGCCGTCTCGCCGATCACCACTCCGGTGCCGTGATCGATGAACGGCCCGTCGCCGATGCTCGCGGCGGGGTGGATCTCCACGCCCGTGGTCACACGGGTCGCGTTGGCCAGCATCCGCGGCGCCAGCGGCACCCCGGCCTCGTGCATCGCGTGGGCCACGCGGTGGGCGAGCAGGGCCTGCACGCCGCCATAGGTGAGGACGATCTCCAGCCGGCCCACGTCGCGGGCCGCGGGGTCGCGCTCCAGCGCCGCGGTCAGGTCGGCCCGCAGCTCGCTTGCAACCCGCGTGAGTGTGCCGAGGCCGAACATCGTCACTGGGGCGCGAAGAAGGGCGTGCTCACGTAGCGCTCGCCGGAGTCGGGCATAACGACGGCGATCCGCTTGCCGCGCATCTCCGGCCGCGACCCCACCTGGATCGCGCCCCACAGCGCCGCCCCGCACGAGATGCCCACCAGCACTCCCTCGGTGCGGGCGCAATCGCGCGCCATCCCTATCGCCGCCTCGTCGTCCACCTGGATGATCTCGTCGACCACCGCCGGATTGAACACCGGTGGCACGAAGCCCGCGCCGATGCCCTGGATCTTGTGCGGCCCGGCCACACCCCCGGAGAGCACCGGCGAAGCCGCCGGCTCGACGGCCACCACCAGCAGATCCGGGTTGTGCTCCTTGAGCCGCTCGCCGGCGCCGGTGATGGTGCCGCCCGTGCCCACGCCCGCCACGAAGGCGTCCACCTTCCCGTCCATGTCGCGCCAGATCTCCTCCGCGGTGGTGCGGCGATGGATCTCCGGGTTGGCCGGGTTCGAGAACTGATCGGGGATGAAGGCCTCGCCGAGGCTGTCGGCGATCCGCTGGGCGGCCTCCACCGCCTCGTTCATCCCGCCCATCGACTCGGTGATCTCCACCTGCGCGCCGTAGAGCCGGAGCAGCCCCTCGCGCTCGCGGCTCATCCCCTGGGGCATGGCGAGCACGAGCTCGTACCCGCGCGCGGCGCACACGAACGCGAGCGCGATGCCGGTGTTACCGGAGGTGGCCTCGACCACCGTCGTCCGGCCGGGCTCGATCCGGCCCTCGGCCTCGGCGGCGTCGATCATCGAGACGCCGATCCGGTCCTTCACGCTGCCCCCGGGGTTGTAGGCCTCGAGCTTCGCCACCAGCTCCGCGCCGCAGTCGGGCGCCACCCGGGTGAGCGACACCATCGGGGTACCCCCCACGATCTCGGCGAGGTTGGCCGCGATCGCGCGGCCGATCGGGCTGACGCTCATGTGCTCACGGTAGCGCCGGCGAGCCGCGTGCGGGCGAGCGCGTAGGCGGCCTCCAGCGGCGTCACGGCGTCGGCCGCGGCCCGGTCGAGCACCTCCCCCATCGTCTCCTCGATCCCGGCCACCCGCCGCCGGGCGCGCGCGGGGTCGTAGCCCTCGAGCTCGACGGAGATGTTGATCAGCCCGCCCGCGCTGGCGATGAAGTCGGGCGCGAACAGGATGCCGTGGGCGGCCAGGTCCTCGGCCAGGCCGTCGTGCTCGAGCTGGTTGTTGGCCGACCCGCACACCAGCTGGCAGCGCAGCCGCCCGGACACCACCTGGTCGATCGCGCCACCGAGGGCGCACGGCGCCAGCACGTCGACCTCGGCGAGCAGCGCCGTGCTGGGCGCCTGCCATTTCGCACCGATCGACTTCGCGAGGTCGCGCTTGCCCTCGTCGATGTCGGCGAGGATCAGCTTCGCCCCGGCCCGCGCAAGTCGCCGCGCAAGCCGCGAGCCCACCCGGCCGGCACCCACGACCGCCACCGTCCGCCCCTTGAGGTCGCGGGAGCCGAAGCGGCGCTCGCAGCAGGCCCGCATGGCCGCCTCCACACCCTGCGCGGTGAAGGGGCTGGGGTCGCCGCTGCCGCCCCTCGACCGCGCCAGGCCCGTCACGTGCTTGGTGCCCTTGGCCAGCACGGCCATGTCGCGCGCGCTGGTGCCCACGTCCTCCGCGGTCACGTAGCGGCCGTCGAGCGTGTCGACGGCGTCGGCGAAGTCCAGCAGCGCGTCGCGGCGGCGCTTGCCCGCGGGCGGCTTGCCCGGCTCGGTGGCGATCACTCCCTTCCCTCCGCCGAGCGGCACGCCCGCCGCGGCCGCCTTGAACGTCATCGCGCGGGACAGGCGCAGGGCGTCACGGGCCGCGTCGGCCGAGCTCTGGTAGCGCCACATCCGGCAGCCGCCGAGCGCGGGGCCGAGCGCCGTGGTGTGCACGGCCACGATCGTGTACAGCCCCGACCGCCTGCCGCGGCGGATCACCAGCTCCTCGTGATCGAGGCTTACGAGCGGGGTGGTGGCGCCGTCGGGCACTGGGGCTCAGATGTAGTACATCGGCTGCGCGCCCGCCCGGGCCTCGCGCTCCGCCACGTCGGCGATCGTGGTGCTCTGGAGCACGCCCCTCACGGCCTCGGTGGCGTCGACCCACACCGGGCCGGCGTCCGCGGCCTCGGCGCCCAGCTCGCCCTCGAGCAGCTCGACCACCTCGAGCACCGTCACCTCCGCCGGAGGGCGGGCGAACGTGTACCCGCCCTTGACCCCGCGCTGGCTGTGCAGCACGCCGGCGCGGCGCAGCGTGGCGAACAGGCCCTCGAGGAACTGGACCGGGATGTCCCGCGAGCGGGCGAGCTCGCCGATGGGAACCGGCTGGTCGGAGCCGCGGCGTGCGAGCTCGGTGAGGGCGCGCACGGCGTACGGGGACTTCGAGGTGATCGCCAGCACCGATGCGAGTCTAGGTTATGGCCATGCGAGAAATGGGCCGCGCCGTCGGGCTCTGGCTGCCGCCGCTGGCGCTGATGGCCTTGATCTTCGCGTTCTCGTCGATGCCGAACGACGATCCCGATCGGGGCCTCGCGCACCTCCTCCTGCGAAAGACGGCCCACTTCACGGAGTACGCGCTGCTCGCGGCGTTGTGGTGGCGGGCCCTGCGCACCCGGGTCGAGGCGCGCACCGCCCTGATCGCGGCGTTCTCGATCGCGGCCGCCTACGCGGTCACCGACGAGATCCACCAGGTGTTCGTGGAGACGAGGGTCGGGAGCCCGGTGGACGTCCTGATCGACTGCCTGGGCGCCGCGCTCGCGCTCGCGCTGATAGCCCGTAGCCGTGCGAAGGTGGCCGCGTGACGTCACCCGTCCGCCGAGTCCCGATCGAGTCGGCCCAGCCGATGGTGGTCTTTGCGCTTGCCCGCCTGCTCGTGGCGGTCTCGGCGCTCGTCCTGGTGCTGATCCTCGGGCTCCCCTACGAGGGCCGGATGGCGACCGTGCTCGCGGTGGTCGCGGTTCCGTGGAGCCTGTTCAACCTGTGGCTGGCCCGGCGGGCGCCCGAGCGGGCGATGAACCCCCTCATCGCCGCCGGGGACATGGTGGTGCTGGCGATTATCGAGTCGGTGTCGCCCGAGATCTACGGGGCGGCGAGGTTCATGGCGCTGTTCTTCCTGGCCGTGCACGCGCACTTCCAGGGGGAGCGGATCGGGCTCCTGCTGGGAGTGTTCGCCGCGGTCGTGCTCGTGGTGCCCACGGCGGTGCAGTCGGACGCGCCGGTCGAAGGTGACCTGCTCGTGTTCTGGGAAGGGGCATTCGTGGCCGCCGTCCTCGGCACCGTCCTGCTGGTGGGGCGATTTCGCACCTTCGAGTCCACGTCCCGCCTCCGCGCCCGCGAGCTCAGCAGGCGGACGCTGCGCGCGGAGCATGAGATCCGCCGGCGCGTCTCGGAGTCGCTGCACGACGGACCGGTGCAGGAGCTGATCTCCGTGAACCTGGTGCTGGGCGCGGCGTCCGCCGCGGCCGCCGCGGAGGATCAGACCCGGGCGAGCGAACTGATCGAGGACGCGCGGACCGCGGTGGCGCAGAGCGTCGACGGGCTGCGCGAGGAGATGCTCGACCTCGGTCCCTACGCCTACGAGGAGTTCTCGTTCGCCTCGGCAATCGAGCGCTGCCTGCCGGTCTGGAAACGCCGCTACAGCCTGGATGCCACGTTCGAGGCCGCGGCGCTCGATCTACCGTCGGAGCTGGAGGGCGAGCTGTTCAGGATCGTCCAGGAGTCGGTGTCCAACGCCGCCCGCCACGGCACCGCGAGTCACGTGGACGTTTCGCTGAGCTCCCGGGATGGCGAGCTTCTGCTGGTGGTCTCCGACGACGGAGAGGGGTTCGGTGAGCGCAGCCCGCTGGCCCCGTCCACGCCCGGGCACATCGGACTGGCGTCAATGCGTGAGCGTGCCGAGCTGCTCGACGGCGAGCTCGTGATCGACAGCTCCGAGGAGGGGACGACCGTGACCGTCAGGGCGCCGCTGCCCCGGCGGGGCTCGCGGCGGCTGGGGCGCTGACAGGGGAGACGCGCACCGGGATCCCGTTGAGGTGCGCCATGCCGGCGAGCGCCTCGAGGTCGTCGGGCTGCCCGCTGGCGAGAAGGTTCACGTTCACGCCCGCGTTGGAATTGGCCAGCCGCCATCCGCCGCTGTGCCCCCAGCCGTGCGGCAGCGCCACGGCGCCGGGCGTCATCTCGTCGGTGACCGCGACCGGCACCTCCACGGCGCCCGACTTCGACTCCAGCCTGGCGAGGCCACCGTCCTTCAGCCCGTGCTCGGCGGCGTCGTCGGGGTGCACCCGCAGCGCGTGCACCCGCTCGCCGCGCATCAGCAGCGGCGCGTTGTGCATCCACGAGTTGTGGGAGCGCAGCTCGCGCAGCCCGATCATGCGCAGCGGGAACCCGTTCGCCTCGTGCCCGGCCTCCCCCAGCCGCCGCAGCTCGGCCACGATCGCCGCCGGGGCAAGGTCGATCCGCCCCGACTCGGTGCGCAGCTTCTTCTTCAGCAGACCCGTTTCGAGGTATTCGGAGAGCACCAGGCCGTGCGGGTGGTCGCGCAGCAGCTTCGCCACGCTGAGACCCGAGCGGCGCAGGCCGAACAGGTCGCCCCGCGGGCCGGTTCGCAGCAGCAGGTCCACGATCCGCCGCGGCGAGAGCCGGATGCCGATCTTCGCCAGCGCCCTGAAGGCCGGCAGGCTGTAGGGGGCCTTGCCGATCCGGCGCGCGATCGCGTCGATGATCTCCCACTCCTGGCGCGCCTCACCCGGCGGCTCGGTGACCGCTTCGGTGGCCTGCACCCATGGGGTGGCGAAGAACGGCAGCAGCGCCACCGGAACGTCCTCGCGCTCGTACATCGTGGTGCTGGGCAGCACGTAGTCGGCGTGGCGGTTGGTCTCGTTCACGTAGAAGTCGAGCGACACCATCAGGTCCAGCTCGCCCAGGGCCTCCTCGAGCGCATCGCCGTCCGGCACCGACAGCACGGGGTTGCCGGCGGACACGAACAGGGCGCGGATCTGGCGCTCACCCGGCGTGGTGATCTCCAGCGGGAGGAGCGCGGCCGGCAGTTCGCCCAGCACGTCCGGGAAGTCGCCGAACCGGGCGCGTTCCTTCCCGTAGGTGGCCAGACCGATCCTCTCGCCGAGGTCGTCGAGCGCGACGGGCGGGTTGCCGAACACGCTGCCCCCGGGCCGGTCGACGTTGCCGGTGACGACGTTGAGCGCATCGAGCAGGAAGGCGACCACCGTGGCGAATCGGCCCAGGCAGGACCCCGTGCGCCCGTAGGCGGCGGCCGACTCGGAGCCGGCGAAGTCGCGGGCCAGCTCGCGCACTCGCTCCGGCTCGATGCCGGTCTGCTCGGTGGTCGCCTCGGGCGGGTGGTCGGCGGCGAAGCGCTCCAGCTCACCGGCTCCCTGCGCGTGCGCGGCGAGGAAGCCCGTGTCGGCCAGTCCCTCCTCGAAGATCGTGTGCAGCATCGAAAGCAGCAGCCAGGCGTCGCCGTCGGGACGGATCGGCTGGTGCTCGAACTGGCGCGCCGTCTCGGACCGGCGCGGATCCACGCACACCACGCGGCCGCCGCGGGACTCGAGCTCGAGCAGGCGCTCGCGCACCCGCGGCGCGCTCAGCACCGACCCGTGCGAGACGAGCGGATTGGCGCCGACCATGAACAGGAAGTCGGTGCGCTCGATGTCCGGGATCGGGATCGCCAGCGGGGTGCCGTACAGCAGCGCGCTCGCCGCGAAGCGGTTGTTCACGTCCTGGGAGCCGGCGCCGTAGGCGTGTGGCGAGCCGATGCAGTCGAGGAAGCCCTTGCGCCAGAGCAGGTGCGAATAGCTGAAGGCGGCCGGATTGCCCTGGTACCAGCCCACGGCGCCGGGCCCGCGCGCGCCGAGGACCCGCCCCAGGCGGTCGCCGATGTCGTCGAGCGCTTCGTCCCAGGAGACGCGCTCGAACTCCCCGTCGGCGCGGCGCCTGAGCGGGTGGGTCACGCGGTCGGGATCGTTCTGGATCTCGGCCATCGCGATCCCCTTGGGACACGCGTACCCCTTGGAGAGAGGGTTGTCGGCGTCGGGGCGGAGCTTTACGAGCTTGCCGTCCTCCACCGTGGCGACCATGCCGCACAGCGGCTCGCAGATGCGGCAGAACGTGACCTTCTCCTCAGCGGCCATCGAGGCCGCCGATGCTATCGCGCCGCCGTTCGCGAGGCTCCTAGAGCCAGCCGCGGTCGGTTGCGATCAGCACCGCCTGGGCGCGATCGTTCGCGGCGAGCTTGGCGTACGTGTTGTGAAGGTGGGTTCGCACCGTGCTCGTGGATAGCTCGAGCTCGTGCGCGATCTGCTTGTAGACCTTGCCCTCGGCAAGCTTCTTGAGCACGTCGAGCTCGCGGGCCGAGAGCGGGCACGGGTCCACGTGGCGCTTGCCGCCGCCACCGCCCTGGGGCAGCTCGTACATCATCGAGCGCAGCATCTCGGGGGTGAGCTCCAGCCTCTTTGCGACCGAGAGGAGCGACTTCGGGTCGACGGCCTGGCCGTGCCCGTAGTGGGCGAGCATGTCCGCGAGGCGCACCATCGCCGCCCCGCCGTCGCCGTCGTCCGAGTGGTGGCGCTCGATGGCTGTGGCCAGGGAGTTGGGCAGTCCCCAGCGGCGGGCGAGCACCCCGCCCACCAGCGCATGATCCACGCCGAGCTCGCGCCGCTCGCGGTGCAGGCGCTCCTCCGGCGTCCTGGCCTGCCCGTGGATCTGGGTCGGGTAGGCGGGATAGGCGTGCATCAGCACCAGCTTGCCGATGTCGTGAAGCAGGGCCGAGGTGAGCAGGTCGTCACGGCCGGGATAGTCGAGCTCGCGCGCGAGGCGGTCGGCGGCGGTCTGGGTGGCCACCGCGTGAAGGCGGAACTGCTCGGGTGCGGAGTCCCAGCCCGGGGTGCGCTCGAAGAAATCGAAGACGTTGATGCGGCTGGCCAGCTGCTCCACCCCGTCGGGCGTGATCAACTCCACCGCCTGGGGCACCGACGTGACCTTCCCCTTCTTCTTGCCTGCCATCTGGTTCGCCATACGCAGGACGGTCACGAGCAGCGCCACGTCGGACTCGACGGCCGCGACGACGTCCCCGACGGAGGTGCGCTGCTCGCGTACGAGCCTGAGCACGCGGTTGCGCGACTCGGCGAGCGCCGGGAAGGCCTCGAGCGCGTCGAACGCTGCGGTCAGGCGCCGTCCATGGCCTTCGTTCTGGCGGGGAAAGGACCCCGCCGCGGAGACGGCTGTCTTGGTGGTAGCTAGGGCTTCCATTCGGCTTCGCACCGCGGTTTGCGGCGTCCCCGGGGTTATCGGCAGCCCAAGACCAAACGTTGAGCAGGTCAGGCCGCGGCCTGGAGCCGTTCGAGCGCGTCATCGACGCGTGCGAGGGTCTCCTCCCGACCCAGCGCCGCCGCCGACTCGAAGATGCCGGGAGAGATGGTCGAGCCGCTGATGGCCACGCGCAGGGGCTGGAACACGTCTCGTGGCTTCGCGCCGGTGGCCTCGACCACCGCGCGCAGGCGCTTTTCAACGGTCTCGGCGTCGAAGGGATCCGCGCTGCCAAGGGCCTCGCGCACCGCCGCGAGGTTCGCGGGAGCGCCGTCACGCTCCATCACCTTTCGCCACGCCTTCTCGTCGTAGTCCTGGCGCTCGACGAGGAAGCCGGCGAGCGGCCAGAACTCCGCCAGCGTCTGCATCTTTTCCTGCGCCACCTCAACCGCCGGCTGCAGGCCCTCCTTGCCGAGCATCTCCTCCAGACGCCGAGCCAGCTCTGCCGGCTCCATCTCCCGCAGGTAGCGGCCGTTCATCCAGCGCAGCTTCTGCTCGTCGAACACCGCCGGGGACCGCGACACCCGCTCGAGCGAGAAGCTCTCGATCAGTTCGTCCGTGGTCATGAAGGTTGTGGACGCGTCCAGGCCCCAGCCGAGCAGCGCGATGTAGTTGCGCACTGCCTCCGGCAGGTAGCCCGCCTCGCGCAGCTCCTGGACCGATGCCGCGCCGTGGCGCTTGGACAGCTTCTTGCCGTCGGGGCCGTGGAGCAACGGCAGGTGGGCGTACACCGGGGGCTCGGCGCCCAGCGCCTTGAGCACCATCACCTGGCGCGGTGTGTTCGACAGGTGGTCCTCCCCCCGCACCACGTGCGTGATGCCCATGTCGAGGTCGTCCACCGCGACGGCCAGGTTGTAGAGGGCGCTGCCGTCGGAGCGCGCGATCACGAAGTCGTCGATCGAGGCGTGCGGAAAGCTCACCTCGCCGCGGATCACGTCGGTCACGACCGTCTCGCCGTCGTCGGGCACCCTCAGCCTCACGGCGCCCTCGTCCTCGTAGGCGTGGCCGTCGGCGAGCATGGCGTCGATGGCCTCGCGATGGCGGTCGCTCCGCTCCGCCTGGGAGATCGGCCCCTCGTCCCACTCGAGCTCCAGCCACCGCAGGGCGTCGAGGATCTGCTCCACGTTCTCGGGCGTGGAGCGCTCGCGGTCGGTGTCCTCGATCCGCAGCACCATCTCCCCGCCCTGCTTCGCCAGCAGCCAGTTGTACAGTGCCGTCCGCGCGCCGCCGATGTGCAGCGCCCCGGTTGGCGAAGGCGCGAACCTCACTCTCACATGTCCCACGGTATTCAATGCTGATCGGCGCCCACGTGTCCACCGCCGGCGGACTGGTGAAGGCCCACGCGCGGGGTGTGGAGATCGGGGCCGCCGCGATCCAGATCTGGGGTCAGTCGCCCCGGATGTGGAGGCCCACGTCGTGGAAGGACGCGGACGTGGCCGAGTTCTGCGGGCTGATGGACGACGGGCCGATCGACGCCGTGGTGATCCACGCGATCTACCTGATCAACTGCGCCTCCAAGGACAAGGAGATCCGGCGAAAGTCGGTCGATTCGCTGGTGCACTCGCTGCGGACCGGCGACCGGATCGGCGCCGCCGGCGTGGTGCTCCACCCGGGGTCGACCGTGGGCGAGCCGCACGAGGAGGCGTTGAAGCGCGTCGGCGAGGCGCTGCGCCCCGCCCTGGAGGAGTCGGAGGGCTGCCCGCTGCTGCTGGAGGACACCGCCGGAGCCGGCAACACGCTCGGCCGTACGTTCGAGGAGCTGGCCGAGCTGATCGACCTGGCGGGCGGGAGCGACCGGCTCGGCCTGTGCCTGGACTCCTGTCACCTGCTCGCGAGCGGCTTCGACATCCGCACGGCGGACGGCCTCGACGGCGTGATGTCCGACTGCGAGCGGATCGTCGGCAAGGGCCGGCTGCGCTGCCTGCACGTGAACGACTCCCAGACGCCGCTGGGCTCCAACCGCGACCGTCACGCCCCGCTGGGCGAGGGCGAGCTCGGGAAGACGGGCTGCGCGGCCTTCCTGAGCGAGCCCCGCTTCGACGACCTGCCGGCGATCTTCGAAGGCCCCGGCATGGACGGCAAGGCACCCACCGAGAAGGACATGAAACGAGCGAAGCAGCTACGACAGAAGGGCCTGAAGGCGCGAGCCTGAGGCCTGAGGCCCGAGGCCCGACCTACAGCGCGTCCCGGAGATCAAAGAACTCCGGATTCACGCACTCAAAAGGCTCGCCGTTGCCGTGGTAGGCACGCTCCACCGAGCTCTTGCACTGGGGCAGCGGCATGCCGGTCATCTTCACTCCGCCGAAACCGTGACGCGTGCGCTGCGCCGCCTCGAAGGCCTCCATCTCGATCTCGGCGCGGAAGACCTTGTTCATGCAGCCCATGTAGCGGCGGCCGGTCTCCTCGTCGTCGAACAGGTAGAGATAGGCGCAACCCGACTCGATGCATCCGGCAGGGTGGACGACGCGATCGCAGAAGGCGCAGCACTGCCTGCACTCGTGCAGCTCGGTGAGGTTTGCAGCGGCGCTTTCCACGGCCTCAGGGTAGCCGCACCCGGGCCCACGCGCTCCTCGCCGCGAAGCGGCGGTCCTTGAGCCTGGCGCGGAACCGGTAGGTGTACTTGCGACGTAGCCGGACCGTGAAGTCCACGCGCCCCTTGCCGCGGTCCTTGCCGCGCCTCAGCGTGGTCACCTTCGCGAACCTGCACCGCCTGCACCTGCGCCGCTCAACGTTCAGGGTCACGGCGCGCGCGCCGAGCAGCGTCGGCCGGTAGGTGGCGCGCAGGGTCATCTTGCGGCCACGCGTGCGCAGCCTCCTCACGGTGACCTTGGAGCTGGTGTCGCACACGTCGCCCCGGCCGTCCTCGTCCCAGTCGGTCTGCACCCGGTTGGCGCTGGTCGGGCAGTTGTCCTCCAGCGCCCCCAGCCCGTCGCGATCGGAGTCGTTCAGGCGGTCGTCGGGGAAGCGGTCGCACGCGTCGCCCAGGCGGTCGCCGTCCGCGTCCTCCTGGCCGGGGTTCAGAGCGGAGGGGCAGTTGTCCTCACCGTCCGGGCGGGTATCGGAGTCGCGATCCACCAGCACGGTCAGGGAGTAGTTGCCCTGCCCTTGGAACGCCCGCACGTCCAGGAAGTAGTCGCCGGTCATGGTTGGCTTGTGGGCAAGATCCTCGTTCGACCCGGCGGTCTCGGCCTGGTCGACCGCCGCGGCCGGCTGATCGAGGCCGGTGGCGCCGGGGCGCAGAAGGCGCAGGTCGAAGTCGTGGCCCGAGCCGCGCAGCCGGAACACCACGCCGCGGCCGGCGGTCAGCCGGAGCCTGTACACGTCGTCGTCGTCACGGCCGCGCTGGAGGAACCCGGCGCGCGAGCCCGGCACTCCCAGCGAGCCGGCGGCGCCGGGCACGTCGTCCAGCCGCTCGGTGTCGTACAGGCCGCGCTGGCTGAGCAGCGTGCGCACGAAGGACTGCGACGACGGGTGGCCCGCGTACGCGGCCACCAGCGCCACCGATCCCGCGTGCAGGTCCGAGTCGGCCGCGAGGCTGTCGTGTGACTCGATCACCTTGCGGTCCGCCACCGCGGCGCCCACCTCCGTGCGGATGTCCCAGAGCGCCCCCGACCAGGCCTCCCCGCCGCAGTAGATGAACTCCCCGGGGTCCGAGCATCCCTGCCCCGCCTGCGCCTGGGCGAGCGTGAGGTCGCGGTCGGTGCGCCGCAGGCACGGCGGATCCCCCGGCAGCTCCGCGCCCACGGTGTCCCACTCGGCGAAGCACGCGCCGAACGCGCCGGCGGGCTGGAACTCCTCGGAGATCGACGCCGCCAGGTAGTCGGCTGAAGCCCTCCCCCATGGCGCCGCCCTGAGATGTGGAGCCGAAGCCGGGCACCTGGTTGTCCTGGATCGCGTGCCCGTACTCATGCACGATCACGTCGCCGTCCTCGGCGTCGTCCACGCCGCCGTCGCCGAACGCGATCGATCCGGTGCCGTTGCCGCCGGGGTCCGGCATGTAGAAGGAGTTGTCATCCGCGAACGCGTTCACGTCGATCCGGGTCTGCCGGTTGTTCGCGTTCAGGACTCCGAGGCCCTGGATGTAGTCCTGCGCGCGGTCGGTGTGGAAGTACGCCATGCGCGGCCTCGAACTCGTTGACGCTGCGGGTCAACGGGATCGTGTTCGGCGGGTCGTTCGGGTCGGTGACCACCGTGAAGTCCGCGTCCTGCCTGCAGACGGGGTCGATGGGGAAGTCAGGGCTGTGCACCTTCACGTAGTCACCCACGAGGCAGTTCGGATCTTGCAGCCGCTGGAGCCCCACGATGTCGTAGAGGGCGTCGAAGTCGGCGTCCGGGCTGTCGTCGGCCAGGGTGCCCACGGATCCGTTGGCCACCACGGCGTTGGTGTCGAACACCCGCGCCTCCTGCGCCGCGCGCCGCACCAGGTCGCGTCGGCGCAGCACCCGTCCGGTGCGCGCGTCGACGAGGACCTCCATCACGCTCGGCGCCCGCGCGACGCGGTAGCCCACGCGCCACACCACCCTGGCACCAGCCTTGCGCGGCAGGATCGCGAGCTTGGCGCTCGGGCGACCGCGGATCAGCCGGGGGCCCACGGCCGTGCGCACGGCCCGGCGTCCTCGAGAGCGTGGCGCGCGGTGGCCTGCGGATCCGGCGAGACCCGTCCACCAGAAGATCGCCGCCGGCCCCCGCGCCCTCGGTGACGACGGCGTCGCCGCCGAGGACCGGCAGGCCCCCGACCACCTGGCGATAGCGGCGGACCAGCCGCCGGCCCGACCGGACCTCGTCGACCTTGCGCAGCTGTGATCGCGGCGCCTGCGCCGACCCGAGATCGGCCTGGGCGCCCCTCACGGTTCGCGGCGCGGCGTCGGCGACCGCCGGGAAGGCGGCGCCCGCCACTGCGATCAGGACGAGGGCCCGGCGCACGCTAACGCAGCGGCTTCGCGGCCTTGCCCGGACCTGACTTCCCTGCCCTCGCCCCGAACGAGCTGCGGGACGCGTTCGCGCAGATCGCCTCGACGATCAGCGTCTGGCCCACGAACGGAGTCGTGGTTGCGCCCCACGCGTTGGGGACCGACGAGCCCTGGGCGTTGTAGAAGAAGCCGACGACCTGCGCTCCCGGCACGATGTCGTCACTCGAGTTCACCGCGTAGGCGTCGCCTCCCACGGGCACGAGCCCGGTGGGGCACTTCGAGTAGTGGATCGTGTCCTCGCTCGGTGCGGGGACCTCGCCCGAGGCGTAGACGATCTCGCTGAAGCCGTCGCGCCCGGCCCGGCCCGACGCGCCGGGCAGACCCTGCGGCCCGCGCGGCACCTGACCACTGCGGAAGTCCCGGCGCAGCAGGGAGCCGTTGCGCACGTCCTTGGACGTGATCGAGCTGTTCCTGATCTCCTTCCCGGTGATCAGCCTTGCGGCCGTTGCGGATCCGGCGCCCGCCACGAACAGCGCCACGAAGGCGACGATCATCGATGGTGATGGGCGCCATCGCCTGAATCGCGCCATGCCTGCTCCTTCCCTGGTTGTCGGCGCCCAAGGGTGGCAGGCACGACGGCGTTTGCAAGGGCTGGGTGGGACCATTCGTCCACGGGTCTACTCGACACCGCGGGGGACAAACTCAAGTCGGTCGGGGCTTTTAGGCCGCCGGGACCGACGCGCCCGGCAGCGCCGACAGCTCCGCGCGGCAGGCCGTGTCGCCCGACACGCGGTAGTCCGGGCCGAGCAGCAGAGTGCGCCGCCCCACGCTCAGCTCGAGCTCGAACTCGCCCGGGAAGCCCTTCACGACCTCCTTCAGCTCGTCGAGGAACGACTCCGGCACTTCGGGCTGGACCTCGAGCGAGAGGCGCTTGACCAGCGGCTCGGCGGCCGCCGCCTCCTGCGCGGCGAGCACCTCGGCCTGCGTGGGCTCAAACGGCTCGACCTCCTGGGCGACCAGCTTCACCTCGCCGGCCTCCTTGTGGTCCACCCGGCCGCGCACGATCACGACCTTGTCCGTGTCGACCTTCTCGGCATTGGCCGCGTACGCCGAGTTGAACACGAGCATCTCCACGCTGCCCTCGAGATCGTCGAGGGTGGCGAACATCATCGGGTCGCCCTTGCGGGTCCTGATCCGCTTGCACTCGGTGACCATGCCGCCGACCGTGACCCACTCGCCGTCCTTGCGCTCGCGCAGGTCGCGCAGCGAGCACTCGACCCGGGCCCGGAGCGCCGCCCGCACCTCCTTCAGCGGGTGGCTCGAAAGGAACAGGCCGAGGGTCTCCTTCTCCCATCCGTTCAGCCGGCTGCGCTCGTCCTCCAGCGGCGGCACCGGCAGGTCGGGGACCCCGGAGGCCGGCGCCCCGCCGGGCGCCGGCTCCTCGAGGTCGAAAATGGAGGACTGGCCCAGCAGAGCGTCCTGCTGTGACTTCTGCCCCGCCCCCTGTGCCTGCTCCAGCACGGAGAGCATGCCCGTGCGGGTGGCATCGGTGGAATCCAGCGCCCCGCACTTGACGAGCGCCTCGATCGCCTTCTTGTTCACCGTGCGGCAGTCGACGCGGCAGCAGAAGTCCCAGATCGAGGTGAAGCGGCCGCCCTCTTCGCGGGCGGCGCAGATGGCCTCTACGGCCGCGAAGCCGACGTTCTTCACGGCATCCAGCCCGAAGCGGATGTTGCCCTCGCTGACGACGAAGTCGTGCCCGGACTCGTTCACGTCCGGCGGCAGCACCTCGATCCCCATCTCCTCGCAGCAGGAGACGAAGAAGGGCACCTTGTCCTTGGTCGACATGACCGACGAGATGAGCGCGGCCATGTACTCGGCCGGGTGGTTGGCCTTCAGCCACGCGGTGCGGTAGGAGATCAGCGCGTAGCAGGCGGCGTGGGCGCGGTTGAACGAGTAGTCGGCGGCCGCCTCGTTGACCTCCCACAGCTGCTGGATCACGCGGTCGGTCGTGCCGGTGCCGCGGGCGCCCTCGAAGAAGCGGTCCCTCAGCGCGGCCATCGCCTCGCGGTTCTTCTTGCCGATCGCCTTGCGCAGATCGTCCGCCTCGGCACCGGAGAAGCCGGCGATCTCCTTGGCGATCTGCATCGACTGCTCCTGGTAGAGGATCACCGAGTAGGTGGACTCGGTGATCGGGCGCAGCCGCTCGTCGATGTAGCTGACCCCGTCGGGTATGCGCTTGTTGCGGGCGTAGGTGTCGATGTGGCGCATGGCCCCGGGGCGGTACAGCGCCACCAGCGCGACGAGGTCCTCGAACTCCGTGGGCTTGACCTTGCGCAGCGCTTCGCGCATGCCGTCGGACTCGAACTGGAACACCCCGATCGACTGGCCCGCGGCCATCATCTCGTAGGTCTTGGCGTCGTCCATCGGGAGCTGCGTCATGTCGATCCGCTCTCCCGCGGAGCGCTCGAGGATGTCCAGGCAGTCCTCGATCACGTCGAGGTTGCGCAGCCCGAGGAAGTCCATCTTGAGCAGCCCGATCTCCTCGATCGGCTTCATCGAGTACTGCGTGACGGTGCGGTAGGCGCGCTCGCCGGCGACCGCCGCGCCCTTGTCCTCGGCGAGCTGCAGGGGCACGATGTCGGTGAGCGGCCGGTCCGCGATCACCACCGCGGCCGCGTGGATCGACGCGTTGCGCACGATCCCCTCGAGGCCCATCGCGGTGTCGATCACCTGGCGCGACTCGGGCTCGGTGTCGTAGGCGCGCTTGAGCTCGGGCTCCTCCTTGAGGTACTCGCCGAACTTCTTCGACCGGCCCATCACCGGCTCGGGGATGAGCTTGGCGAGCCGGTCGCCGGTGCCGTAGTCGAACCCGAGGACGCGGGCGGCGTCACGCGTGGCGGCGCGCGGAAGCATCCGGCCGAAGGTGACGATCTGGGCCACCGACTCCTTGCCGTACTTCTCCGCCACGTAGCGCATCACGCGCTCGCGGCCCTTCACCGAGAAGTCGATGTCGATATCGGGCATCGACACGCGCTCGGGGTTGAGGAAGCGCTCGAACAGCAGGTCGTAGGCGATCGGGTCGACCTCGGTGATGTCGAGCGCGTAGGACACGATCGAGCCGGCCGCCGAGCCGCGGCCCGGGCCGACCGCGATGCCGTTGTCCTTCGCGTACTTCACGAAGTCCCAGACGATCAGGAAGTAGGCGTCGAACCCCATCCGCCCGATCACCTCGAGCTCCATCTCCATCCGCTCGACGGCCTCGGCCGGCACCGGGTCGCCGTAGCGCTCGCGCAGGCCCTGCTCGGCCAGGCGGCGCAGGTAGGCGGCCTCGCCCTCCCCGTCCGGCGTGGGATAGGAGGGGATGAGCATCTTGCCCAGCTCGATCTCGGTGTGGCAGCGCTCCGCGATCTCCACGGTGGTGGGGATCGCCTCCGGCCACTGAGCGAAGGACGCCTCCATCTCCGCGGAGTCCTTGAGGTAGAACTCGTTGGTGTCGAAGCTGAGCTTCGGCTCGGCCAGCAGCGACTTGGTCTGCACGCACAGCAGCGCCGCGTGGTTGTCGTAGTCCTCGCGGCCCAGGTAGTGAACGTCGGCGGTGCCCACCAGGGGCCGTCCGACCTCCCGGGCGATCCGCACGATCCCCTCGTTGGCCTTGTCCTGATCGGCCACTCCGTTCTTCTGGACCTCGAAGTACACGTCCTCGGAGCCGAACACCTGGAGCAGGTCGTCCACGTGGGCCCTGGCCTCGGCAGGGTTGTCGTCCACCAGGCGGCGGCAGAAGCGCGACTGGAGGCAGCCGGTGAGCGCGATCACGCCCGCGGAGTGGCGCGACAGCAGCTCCATGTCCACGTTGGCCTTGCCGCGCTTGTAGCCCTCCAGGAAGCCCGAGCTGGACAGCTTGACCAGGTTCCGGAAGCCCTCGTCGCTGGCGGCGAGCAGGGTCAGGTGGTTGCGCTCGTACCTCACGGCGTCCGAGTTGCGGTCGTCCACGAAGTAGGCCTCGAGGCCCATGATCGGCTTGATCCCGTGCTTCTTGCACGCCTTGTAGTGCTCCACCGCCCCGTTCATGACCCCGTGGTCGGTGAGGCCGAGGGCGGGCTGTCCCTGGGCCGCCGCGCGCTCGGCCAGAGCGTCGATCCGGCAGGCGCCGTCGAGCAGGGAGTACTCGGAGTGGACGTGGAGGTGGGCGCACGGAGGCTGCGGCATCGGGGGGAATATAGGTCCGGCCTCGGACCGCTCTGAGAGGGGCCGAGGCCGATTTCTCCTTGCTAGCGGACTTCGCCGCGTCGAGCCGCTAGCGGATGGAGAGCCTGCGCGATACCGCACGCGCGCGGTTGCCCGCGCGGTCCGCGGCGGTGACGCGCACCCTAACCCTGCGCAGGCGTGAGCGCCCCAGCCGGGAGCGCCGCAGGCGGCGGCGGGCCTTGGCGCTCGGGCGGACCCGGATTCTCATCGTGCCGGCGCGGCTGATGCTCTTGCTCTTGCGCCCGATGCGCGTGGTGGCGGCCAGGCGCAGGCGCTTGGCCAGGCGCCGGTCGATCAGCAGGTCGACCCTGGCGCGACACGCCTCGTTGCAGTTGACCCGCACGGTGATCCCGCGGAGCAGCGCTCGGAGGCTCACCCGGCGCGGCAGCCGAAGCCGCAGCCGGGGACCGGTCGAGTCGGGTGTGACGGGCGAGCTCACGACGACCTGACGGCTCTGAGAACGCCGGTTGCCGGCAGCGTCCGTGGCCGTCGCGATGGCCGTGTAGGTGCCGGGCTTCGCGTAAGCGTGCTTGGCCGAGCCTCCCGTCGCGCCCGTGCCGTCGCCGAAGTTCCACCCGATCGACGCGATCGAGGTGAACGCGTCGTTCGCCCCGACGGAGAAATCGAGCACCTGGCCCGGGCGCCCAGTGGCAGGAGCCTGGAAGTTCTGGAGCACGGGCGCGACCGGGTCGTACAGCGCGGCCTCCACGAAGCCGTCCCGGAGCCATGCGGCGACCCCGTGGCCCTGGGCGTCCTGCCCGACCTCCGGACGGATCGAGACCGCGGGCGAAATCGTCTCGGGCCCCCCGAAGCCGCCTAGCCCACCCGTGGCGGCGCGAATTACACCCGGGGCCAGGCTAAAGGCTGCCAGCGCGCGACCCGAGCCGCCCGCGGCGACGACGGTCCCTCCGCTGATGCTCCCCTGCAGCGTTACCGGAGCGCCGAAGCTTCCCCCAGCGGGCCGCGCCGCCACCTGCGCGAGGATGCGTGCCACCAGCGGGCTGGAAGTCCCAAGCCGCGAAGGCCTCGCCCCCCGGCGCCGCCACGACACGCAGGAAGGGCGTGACGTCCCCGCCCTGTGCGCTGACGAAGCTCGGCATCGGGAACGTGCCCGAGGCGGACGACCGGGTGGCGGACTTGACGTATTCGCCCGGACCGCCCGGACAGGCCGGGCTCGAAGGGTTGGCAGTTCACGTGCCAGATCCCCGTGGCGTTCCCGGCAGCGTCCGTGGCCACCTCCGGGCTCGCGGGGATGGCGTCGCTGCCCGTCTGGTCGAGGAGCTGGACGGGACCGCGCGGCCCGCCGGCGGGACGCACCGCCGCCCGCAGTTTGTAGTCCGCGCAGCCGCCCATCGGGATGCAGGGCAGGTCCTGCCAGAGCAGGGTCGCCTTGCCGGCCCCGTCGACCACCAGGTCGAAGTCGTCCAGGATGGTCGACGTGGCGATCTCCTCGGCGGGGCCATAGGCCACCACGTTCCCGGTTGAGACCCGGAACGTGCGGTTGAACGTCGCGCCGCCGTCCTCGTCGGCGATCCAGCCGACGGTGGGGTCACCGTCGGCGTCGAGGTCGATCTGAGGGTCGAAGGGCTGGGCCGCGAGGGGCGCCGCCTGGACGTTCGGGAACGGCGTAATGGGCCCTCCGCCAGAGCGCTTGGCGGACTGCACGAGGTACCCGCCGGTGACCGGCAGCACCCAGACCAGCCCGACCTGGCCCGACCGGCCGACGGCGAGATCCGGATCGGTGCCGGCCGCCGAGAGCGTGCCCAGCGACGAGAAGGAGCCGCCCGGCGACCGGCCGGAAGCCTTGAGGCCGCCCGAGTCGATCCACAGGACGGTGGCGTGGCCCTGCGCGTCCATCGCCAGCCGAAGATCGGAGGCCCCTGATCCGGATACCAGGCCGGCGTCGACCCAGCCGGCGGCGGCGGTGCCAGTCGCGCCGAGCAGCACGGCGACCGCCGCGAGCCCGGCTGCCGCGAGGCGGCCGAGCAAACGGGCGTGCGCCCGCTCAGCCACCGCTCAGCCGCAACCCCGCCGGCCGATCACCGGCGCCTTGACCTTGTTCGTCGCCACGCCGCCGATCGTCGCCCACAGCGTGACCCTGCCACGCCGGCGGGGCCGCACGTACTGCGAGTAGCCGAACTCCCTCAGCAGTCCGCGGACCGGGGAGCGGCGCAGCCGGGCACCGGCGCCGCGCGCACGCAGGACGATCTGCTTCAGCTCGCTCTTCAGGCTGCCGGGGCGCAGCAACGAGGGCCCGGAGAAGAGCAGCCCCCAGCTGACCGTGGCGAATTGGCGCGCCTGGAACGTTATGTCGAGATTCCGGTTGCGCAGGCCCACGCCGCAGATCGTGTTCCGCGTGATGTCGTAGCCGTCCAGGAAGGGGCGCGTGAAGATGTCGGCGCTGGCGGCCGCGGCGCGGCCTTGGTGATTGGTCTCGACCGTCCCGTTGGTGGTGGTCGCAACGCAGGTGATGTCGGCCTGCGCGCGCACGCGATAGCCCGGCGGGATGCGCACCGTCTCCTCGCCGCTGAGCTGGTCGGGATTGAAGGACGTGTACTCCTTGCCCAGCTTGCCGTTGCGCTTGACCACGTTCAGGTTGACCGCCAGCTCGGCTGAAGCGGCGGGCTCCGGCCCGCACGAGCCGCTCCAAGACAGACGCGCGCTGTAGGCGCCCCGCCAGCCGCAGCGGGTCCGCCGGCCGAACGTGTTGCGGCCACACTCGCGGACCTTCTTCCCGAGCTCGAGCTTCACCGAGATGCTCGGCTGGAGGTGATCGGCGCGGGCCGCGCCGGGGATGGCGGCGGCCAACGCGAGCAGAGCGCCTGCCACAAGCGCCGACCGAACGAGGCGCACAGCCGGTTTCACCTGTCAGCGCTGGCGCGTGGCATCGAAGGTGAGCTCCTTGGTCACGCAGGACGTGGTGTTGAAGCCCGAGGTCTTCAACCGCCGCCAGGCGAAGAAGCCGCTGACCCGATCGCCCGTGAACTTGCCCTTGATCCTGTAGTTGGGGTCGTAGTCCTCGCTCTCGTTGCGCGCGTCGAGCGAGAAGTTGCCGGCGGCGTCGACCGGGAAGCGGAACGGGCGGCAGGATGTTCACGCTCTCGGGGTCGGTCGGCGAGCCGTTCCTGAGGCAGACGCTGGTGAGCGCCGTGCTCACGAACACGCGGATCTGGCGCCTGTTGTCGATCGTCCTGATCGTGATCGACCGGCCCTGCACGGTCTTCCCGACGTAGGTGCCGTCGGTGATCGGCCCTGGCGGGAGGCTTCTTCTTGCGCCTGCGCTTCCTGGCGGGTGCGCTCACCCTCACCTTCCTGCGGCTTGTGCGGCTCTTGCCCACCGCCGCCTTGCCCTTGGCCAGCGCCATCAGGCGCAGACGCCGCTTGCGCTTCAGGCGCCTGAAGACCTTGCGGGGCAGCTTGACCTTCACGGCCTTCTTGGCGTTGGGGCCGAGCGAGAAGGACTTCGACCCGGCCTTGCGCTTCCCGTCCTTGAGGCTGAGCTTGCCCTTGAGCGGGAAGCCGTACGGGTTGGTGAGCACGATCGGGACGGTGCCCGAGCGCGACGCCTTGGCCTTGGCCGCCAGGGCGATCCGGGGACCGGCCGCGCGGATCGAGGCGTATGGGTCCGGAGCCGGCGCCGGAGCCCGCGCCGCCCTGGTTCGACGGCAACGCCGGGCCGCATCCCACGCACGGGTCCTGGGTCTCGTCGCCGAGGCCGTCGCCGTCGGCGTCGGGCTCCACGCGGACCCTCAGGTACAGCTCCATGCGAAGCTGCCGCTCGGTACATCCACGTCGGACGGCGGATCCGAGTCGTCGAAGACGAAGGCGTTCGTGTCGGCGGGCGGGCTCTGCCTGTGGGCGTAGTCGGAGCCGTCGGCAAGCGCCAGCGCGATGTAATCGTCGGCCTGCACGGGGATCGCGGTGAAGAAGGTCTGCGGGGTCGCCGTGCCGTTGCCGGTCTCCGTGCACGGACTGGTCGATCGGAGTGGCATGGAGCTCACCCGGCGTGAACGTATCGCCGGCGCTGTGGCGGTACGTCCGCAGCGCCATCGGGCCGACCGCGCCGCGCGTGCTCCACTGCGTGATCACGCCGTCCGCGGACGGGTCGGCGAAGTCCCCGCCGATCGTCTCCTGCACCACCACGCATCCCGAGGCGATGTTGCAGTCGGCGCCGAGGCCGGTGCCACCAAGGTCGCTGCCCACGAACTCCGCGCCGTGGGCCACGCCCGGAAGGGCCAGTGCGAGCGCGAGCGCCCCGAGGAGCCCCATTCGGATCGGCGCCAAAGCCATCGGGGCCAAATCTAGCCCCAATCGGGTGAGCGCGCTAGGGGTAGATGGTGCGCAGCCGCGACGCCTCGGCAACCCGCTCGATCGCCACCGACTGGGCGGCCGTGCGCCAGTCCACGTCGTGGCGGCGCTTGGCGTCCAGCACTCGGGCGAACGCGTCCTGGAGCTGGAGCCGCAGCCGGGCGACGATCTCCTCGCCGTTCCACGAGTACTTCTGCTGGTCCTGCACCCACTCGAAGTAGCTCACCGTCACCCCGCCGGCGTTGGCGAGCACGTCCGGGATCACCTCGATCCCCCGCTCGGCGAGGATCTCGTCGGCCTCCGGCGTGGTGGGCCCGTTGGCGGCCTCGATCACCACCCGGCAATCCAGCCGATCGGCGTTGGAGGCGGTGATCTGGCCCTCCAGCGCGGCCGGCACGAGCACGTCGCAGGGCGCCTCCAGCACGTCCATCCGGTCCACGTTCTCCGCGCCGGGGAACCCGCGCAGGAACTTCTCCTCGGCCGAGCCATCCGGACACCTCGTCCAGGTCGAGCCCGTCGGGGTCGACCAGCCCGCAGGTCACGTCGGACACGGCGACGATCGACGCCCCCCGCTGCCGCAGCTCGCGCGCGACCACGGCGCCGACGTTGCCGAAGCCCTGGATCGCGACCCTCTGCCCGTCGACCACCTCGCCGCGGCCCTTCAGGGCCACCTCCAGCACGAACACGACCCCCAGCCCCGTGGCGATGTCGCGCCCCTCGGTCCCGCCCAGCACCATGGGCTTGCCGGTCACGATCTCGGGCACGGGGTGGCCCACCTGCTGCGAGTAGGTGTCCATGAACCAGGCCATCTCGCGCTCGCCGGTGGCCATGTCGGGAGCGGGGATGTCGCGGTCGGGGCCGATGATCGGGAAGATCTCGGACGCGTAGCGCCGGGTCACGCGCTCCATCTCGCCCTCCGACAGCCGGTTGGGATCACACCGCACGCCGCCCTTCGCCCCCCCGAACGGCAGGCCGAGGAGCGCGCACTTCAGGGTCATCCACATCGCCAGCGCTGCGCACTCCCCGAGCGAGACCCCGGGCGAGTAGCGCATCCCGCCCTTCATCGGCCCCATCGTGAGCGTGTGCTGCACCCGGTAGCCGGTGAAGCTGTCCACGCTCCCGTCGTCGCGGCGGACGGGGAAGTTCACCACCAGCGCGCGGCGCGGTTCCAGCAGTCGCGCTCGGACGTCGGACTCCACCCCCAGCAGGTCGGCCGCGCGGGTGAACTGGTCGACGGCCACCCGGTACAGCTCGACCGCCACTCCGATCCGGGTGCGACCAGGTACGGCTCCGCATCGAGCACGTCGTCCCACCCGCCGACACCCCGCCGTTCGGCCCGCATCCAGGCATTATCACCTCAGGGCCGCGGTTTCTGGGGCTCTGCAACCGATCGGCCGGGCGGCTCCGAACGGCCCTGTTTCGAGGCCTAGGAGTCGTCGCCCGCGCGCGCGGCCAGCAGGCCGCCCACAAGCACCAGCGCCACCACGCCGGCGGCACCGAGCTTCGCGCGGTTCCGCGCCATCTCGTGCTTCGCGAGCCGGGAGCCGACCTGCCAGACGATCCAGCCCAGAACGGTGTAGCCCTTCGAGTTCATGAGTCCTCTCTTTCCCGGTTCCTGATGGCGTAAGCCATCCTGGTCTGCAGGGTCCACAGTTCGATGAATCCGGGGCTCGCCTGCTGGGAGAACCCGCCGCCCGACTCGCCGAAGCCGGCGAGAGCCTGGTCGTAGAGCGCGTTGGGCGAGCTGCGCGCCACCGCGCGGGCGGTGCCCTTGAAGAGCCGGATCGTGATCTCACCCGTCACGTGTTCGTTCACCGATTCCATGTAGGCGTCCAGATCCGAGCGGAGGGGCTCCTGCCAGAGCCCTGCGTACACGAGGAAGGCCCATTTGCGGTCGAGCATGTGCTTGAACTCGTTCTGGTGGATGGTGCAGACGAGCTTCTCCAGCTCGGCGTGCGCCGTCAGGAGGATCTCGGCGGCGGGAACCTCGTAGAGGTCTCGCACCTTCAGCCCGACGACGCGGTCCTCGATGTGATCGAGGATGCCCACACCGTGGCGGCGGCCCATCTCGGCGCAGCGGTCGATCAGCTCCACCAGCTCCAGGCGCTCTCCGTCGAGCGCCACGGGCACACCGCGCTCGAATGAGATCTTCAGATCCTGGTGGTCGTCCGGGGCATCGCGGACGTCGGCCACCAACTCGAACACATCGTCGTGGGGAGGCTCGGAGAGGTCCTCGATCGGCCCTCCCTCCGACGAGCGCCCCCAGATGTTGTCGTCGATGGAGTACGGGGGCGCTTCGCTGCCGCCCTTCACCGGGATGCCGTGCTCGCGCGCGTAGGCGATCTCCTCCTCGCGGCCCATCTGCCAGTTGCGCACGGGCGCGACGATCTTCAGGTCGGGGGCCAGCGCCAGCACGGTCGAGTCGATCCGCACCTGGTCGTTGCCCTTGCCGGTGCAGCCGTGGGCCACGGCGTCGCAATCGTGCTCGCGTGCCTTCTCCACCGCGAGCTTGGCGATCAGCGGGCGACCGAGCGCGGTGAACAGCGGGTAGCCGCCGCCGTAGCGGGCGTTGGCCTTGATCGCGGGCAGCACGTAGTCGCGGGCGAACTCCTCGCGGGCGTCCACCACCTCGCAGGCGAGCGCTCCGAGGTCGAGCGCCTTGCCCTTGACCACGTCGAAGTCCTCGTCGGGCTGGCCGAGGTTCACGCACAGCGCGACCACCTCGGCCTCGTACTCGTCCTGGACCCACTTGAGCATCACGCTCGTGTCCAGGCCGCCGGAATACAGCAGCAGCACGCGCCCGACGTCGCCGGGCGCGGCCTCGTAGGCGCCCAGCGGGCGCACCTGGAAATCGCCTGGCACGGGCGGCAAGCTACCAACGGCGATGGCAAGCGCACCCGCCGGACCGGGTGTAACGTCATCTCATGACCCGCCGGAGCGTTCTCCCGCGCGCTGCTCGCCACCGTCGCAGCCGCGACCGGCTTGGCGTTTTCGGCGCCCGCCGCCCAGGCGGAGGGCGACGTGATCGAGGGCAGCTACATCGTCGTCTACAAGGGGTCGGTGGCGAGCGTCTCCGCGGAGACCCGGGCGCGCGAGCGGGAGCTCGGGTTCAGTAGCCGGCACCGCTTCCGCCGGTCGCTTGAGGGCTTCTCGGCGAAACTCCGCCCGGATCAGGTGAGGAGGCTGCGAAGCGACCCCGACGTGGACTACGTCAGCGAGAACCGGACCGTGCACGCCGTCGGCGGCCGTTCCGCTGGTGGGCGCGGACTCGGCCCCGGCAGGCGTGCGCCGCATCCTCGCCGGCACGGCCACGACGGCCCGTGAGGCCAGCGGCACGAACGTCGCCGTGATCGACACGGGCATCGCGCTTTCCCATGCGGATCTCAACGCGGCCGACGGCACCGACTGCGTCTCGCCGGGCACCGCCGCCGAGGACGACGACGGCCACGGCACGCACGTCGCAGGAACGATCGCAGCGAAGAACAACGGCAGTGGTGTGGTGGGGGTCGCGCCGGGCACGAAGACCTACGCCGTGAAGGTGCTCGACTCCGGCGGCAGCGGGAGCTGGGCCTCCGTGATCTGCGGCATCGACTGGGTGACCGCGAACCACGCCGGCCTGGACATCGACGTGGCGAACATGAGCCTGGGTGGGGGCGGCGATCCGGTGATGCCCTGTGCGACCACCACCGACCCGGTCCACGCGGCCATCTGCGGCTCGACGGCGGCCGGTGTGAACTACGTGGTTGCCGCGGGCAACGAGCGGCTGGGATTTCGACTTCCCCACCTTCCCCGACATCCCCGCGGCCTACCCGGAGGTTCTCACCGTCTCCGCGATCAGCGACAGCGACGGCGCTCCCGGCGGAGCGGGTGGATCTCCGGACTGCAGACCGCAGGAGAGCGACGACACGCCCGCCTCGTTCTCGAACTTCGCCCTCACGCCGGAAGGCGCGGCACACACGATCGCCGCACCCGGAGTGTGCGTCACGTCCACCTGGAACGACGGCGGCTACGACACGATCTCGGGGACCAGCATGGCGAGCCCCCATGTCGCGGGCGTCGTGGCCCGCTGCATCAACGAAGGTGGCGTGAACGGGCCGTGCGCGGCGAGGACGCCCGCGCAGGTGATCCCCTACCTCCGCGGCCGGGCGGCCACCTTCAACGCGGCGGCTCCAAGCTATGGCTTCCTCGGCGATCCGCTGAATTCCCCGGGTTCCCGAGTTCTTCGGGTTCCTCGCGGGACCCGTCTCGGAGAGCGGCTCGCCGCCGGATACCGACGCAACTCCCGGCCCGAGCGGGGCTCGCGGCGCCGGCACGGGCTCCGCGACGGCGCGGCATCGCGCTCCAGCCCGCCCGCGCGAGCCGACCTCGCCCGGACCCGAAGCTGGAATCGGGTCCGGCGAGGCCGGTTCACCTACAGCTTCCGCGCCGCCGCGCGGCTCAGCGGCACCGCGTGTTTGCAGCGCTCGGCAAGGTCGAGGTGAGCGCGCGCAGCAAGGTCACGCTCGCCCGGAAGGCGTTCGTGGTCCCCAGGAGCGGCCGGTCACGCTGCGAATCAAGCTGTCCCGGCGCGGCCTTCGCATCCTCAAGCGCAACCGCCGCGTCAGGCTGCGGGTGACGGTCCGGTTGCGCGATGCCGACCGGGCGACCTCGACGGCCACGAGCATCCTGACCCTCAGGGCCTAGGCCGAGCGCGACGCGGATCCGCTCGACGGCCTCGTCCACCTCGTCCTCGCTCACGGTGAGCGGCGGCAGCAGGCGGATCGTGTCCGGCCCGGTTGCGTTCACCACCAGGCGATGCTCGAGAAGCAGCCGCCTGGCCAGCTCGGGCGCGTCGGCGGCCGCGAAGGCCAGCATCAGGCCGCGTCCCCGCACCTCCAGGCCGAGCTCGCGCAGGCCGGCCGCCAGCCGCTCGCCCTTCTGGCCAACGGCGTCGAGGAAACCGTCGGCGCTGATCACGTCGAGCACGGCGTGGGCGCCGGAGGCCACCACCGGCCCGCCGGCGAAGGTCGAGCCGTGGTCGCCGGGCTGCAGGGTGTCGCCCAGCTCGGGCGTGGTCAGGCAGGCCCCTATCGGCAGCCCCCCGCCCAGGCCCTTCGCCACGGTCATCACGTCGGGCCTCACATCGCTGTGCTCGAATCCCCACATCCGGCCGGTGCGGCCCATCCCGCACTGGATCTCGTCGAAGATGAGCAGGGCGCCGTGCTCGTCGCAGGCGGCGCGGGCGGTCTGAAGCGTCTCGGCGCCGAGCGGATGGATCCCGCCCTCGCCCTGGATCGGCTCGAGCAGCACGGCGGCCGTGTTCGCGGTCACCGCCTCCGCCAGCGCGGCGGGGTCGTCGCGCGGCACCACCGTGAAGCCGGGCACCAGCGGCGCGAACGGCGCCTGCTTGGCCTCCTGCGGCGTGGCGGAGAGGGCGCCCATCGTGCGGCCGTGGAAGCCGCCCTCCATGACCACGAAGCCGCCGCCGGCGCGATGGCGGCGGGCGAGCTTGAGCGCGCACTCGATCGCCTCGGCCCCTGAGTTGCACAGGAACGCCTTGCCTCCAAGCGACAGCTCGGACAGCCGCGCCGCCAGCCGGATGGCGGGCTCGGTGTAGTAGAGGTTGCCCACGTGCATCAGGCGCGAGGCCTGGCCGGTCACCGCCTCCACCAGCGCCGGGTGGCAGTGCCCGATCTGCACCACCGAGATGCCGGCCAGGAAGTCGAGGTACTCGTGGCCCTCGGCGTCCCAGAGGCGCGTGCCCTCCCCCCGGACGAACTCCACCGGGTTGCGGGCATAGGTGCCCATCGTGGCCCGGGCCTCGAGTGCCCGGAGCGCCTCTAGGGCCACAGCTTGGTGCCGCTGCCCTTGTCGGTGAACAGCTCCAGCAGAAGCGAGTGCGGGCGGCGGCCGTCCACGATGTGGGCGTTGCCCACACCGCCGGCGAGCGCCTTCACACAGGCCTCGAGCTTGGGCCGCATGCCCCCGCCCACCGAGTCGAGCTTCTCCGTGACCTCCGTCGCCGTGCTCTGCGAGATCAGCGAGCCATGGTCGTCCGGGTCCGCCAGCCAGCCCTCCACGTCGGTGAGGAACACCACCTTGTAGGCGCGCAGCGCGGCCGCGACCGCCGCCGCGGCGAGCGTCGGCGTTCACGTTGTAGGAGTGGCCCTCGCCATCGGCGCCGACGGACGCCACCACGGGGATGTAGTCCTCGGCGATGTGGTTGAGCACGTCCACGTCCACGCGCTCGATCTCGCCCACGAAGCCGATGTCACGCTCGCCGGCCAGCTGCTTCTTGCACGGTGAACAGCATCCCGTCGTCGCCGCACAGGCCCACCGCGGGCTGGCCGTGGCGTCCCAGGCGCAGAACGATGTCCTTGTTCTGCTTGCCCACCAGCACCATCTTCGCCACCTCCACGGTGGCCTCGTCGGACACCCGCAGGCCGTCCACGAACTCGACCTTCATGCCCAGCCGCTCCATGTAGCGCGTGATGTCGGGCCCGCCGCCGTGCACCACCACGGGGTTCATGCCGACGTACTTGAGCAGCACCACGTCGCGCGCGAACTCCTCGCGCAGCGCGGGCTCGGTCATGGCGGCGCCGCCGTACTTGATCACCACGGTGCGCCCGTGGAAGTCCCGGATGTAGGGCAGCGCCTCAAGGAGTGTCTCTACCCTCGCGGGGCTCTCCGCGAGTGACTTCTCATTCGAGGTGTCGCGTCTATCCATCATCAGCTCGTGTAATCGCCGTTGAGTGTCACGTAGTCGTGGGACAGGTCGCTGAAGAAGACCTCGGTCTCGCCGCCCTCGCCGGGGATCGTCACCTCGAACTCGACCTCGGGCGCGGCCACCGAGGCCTCGACCTTCGCCCACTCGTCCGGGTAGTCGAGGTCGACGGCCGCGCCCGCCGAGACCACCTGGAGCCCGTCGATGGCCAGGTCGACCACGAACGGGGCCGCGCCCGCCATCGCCTGGCCGACGGCCTGCAGGATCCGGCCGAAGTTGGGATCCGACCCGAACAGCGCGGTCTTCACGAGCGGCGAGTTGGCCACCCCGCGCGCGACCGGCTCGACCAGCTCGCCGGCGCCGGTCACCACCACGCGGCCGACGCGGGACGCGCCCTCGCCGTCGGCCACCATCATCACCGCGAGCTGGCGCAGCAGCGCGTCGAGCGCCTCGCCGAACGCCAGCTCGTCGGGTGATTGGGGCTCGATCGCGACTCCGGACGCCCCGTTGGCCTGGAGGAAG
Organism: uncultured Thermoleophilaceae bacterium; assembly: GCA_963761505.1. Taxonomy (GTDB): domain Bacteria; phylum Actinomycetota; class Thermoleophilia; order Solirubrobacterales; family Thermoleophilaceae; genus JAAYBF01. The sequence continues at coordinate 281,028 of CAVXGW010000009.1, read as the reverse complement.
ACCGCGTCGTTGGTGGAGAGCTGCCCGTCGACGGAGATCCGGTCGAACGAGCGCTTCACCGTCACGCCGGTGAGCAGCTCGGCGGTCTCCGCCGACAGCGCGGCGTCGGTCTGGACGAAGCAGAGCATCGTGGCGAAGTCGGGGCGAGATCATCCCCCCTCCCTTCGCCTGCGCGGCCAGCCGCACCTTCCCGCCCGAGGGCAGCGTGACCTCGAGGCAGGCGCGCTTGGGGCCGTCGTCGGTCGTGAGGATGGACTCCGAGAACGCCTCGGCGTTCGGCGCGAGCCCCTCGGCGGCGTGGCGGATGCCCGCCACCAGCTTGTCCCGCGGCAGCTCGCGGGCGATGACCCCGGTGGATGCGATCCCCACCGCGCCCGGATCGATGTCCAGCGCCTCGGCGGCCGCGTCGCGCTGCGCGCGCGCCGTCTCCATGCCGCGCTCGCCGTCGGAGACGTTGGCGTTGCCCGAGTTGACCGCCACCGCACGCAGGGCGCCGAGGTCGGACTCGCGGCACACCGCCACCGGCGCGGCCACCAGCGCGTTCGTGGTGAAGCGCGCGGCCGACGTCGTGTTGCTCGCGGGTGGAGTGCAGCAGCCCCACGTCCAGCCCTTCGCGCTTGATCCCGGCCGCGTAGGCGGCGCTCTCGAAGCCCTCCGGCAGCGCCGTCGGCGCCAGCTCGGTCACGTGCTCGGGCGCCTCGACCCACCTGGAGGAGAAGAACGTCATTCCAGGCCCTCCGTCTCGGGCAGCCCGAGCATCAGGTTCAGGTCCTGCACGGCCTGGCCGGCCGCGCCCTTCCAGAGGTTGTCGATCGCGGTCACGGTGAGCACGCGGCTGCCCGTCACCGTGCCGTACACCCGCGCCCGGTTGGTGCCGCGCACGTGGGAGGTGTGGGGCGGCTCGTCCACCACGTCGATGAACGGCTCGTCGGCGTAGGCGTCGTGCAGGAGGGCCTGTACGTCGTCCTTGCCGAGGTCCGACTCCGTGAGCGAGTAGTTGGTGGCCATCAGCCCCTGGTCCACGGGGATCAGGTGCGGGACGAACGTGATGGCGACGCCGGGGATCTCCTGCTCCAGCTCGGCGCTGTGGCGGTGGCCCTCGGTCTTGTACGGGTTCACGTTGTCGGCGGCCGACACGTAGTGGGTCTCCTGGGTGGCCTCGCGCCCCGAGCCCGAGACGCCGGTCTTGATGTCCACCACCGCGTCGCTGAGGTGCTCGCGCAGCGGCCACAGCCCGAGCAGGGCCGCGGTGGAGTTGCAGCCCGGCCCGGCCACCAGGTCGGCGTCCTCGGATCGCATCGCGGTGCCCGATCTCCGGCAGGCCGTAGACGGCCTCGCCGAGCAGCTCGGGCGCCTCGTGGGGCTGGTACCAGCGCTCGTAGGCCTCCTGGGTGAGGCGGAAGTCGGCCGACAGGTCCACCACCTTCAGCCCGCGCCCGCGCAGCTCCTTCACCGCGAGTGCCGCGGCCTTGTGCGGATAGGCGACCAGGGCGGCGTCGGCGCGCTCGGCGATCGCGTCGGCGTCGAACTCCTCCATGGTCAGCTCGACTCGGTGGATCGGGTAGAGCTCGTCGTGGCGGCGGCCCGCGTCCGTGCGCGCGGTGACCGCGGTCAGCTCCAGCGACGGGTGACGCTGGACGATGCCCGCGCAGAGCGCGCCGCCGAACCCCGCGGCCCCTATGACCGCGACCCTAGGCACGGAGCTTCCCGCCGATCTCGCTCAGGGCGGCCTCGATCGCGGAGCGCCGCTCGGCGACCTCCTCGTCGGTGAGAGTGCGGTCGGGCGCGCGGAACTCCAGCCGCAGGGCGAGCGAGCGGTTGCCCTCCCCCACCTGCTCGCCCTCGTAGACGTCGAACACCTCGGCACGCGCGAGCAGGTCGCCGCCGCCCTCGCGCACGGTGGCGGTGACCTCCGCCGCGCTCACGCCCGAGTCGGCCACCACGGCGATGTCCTGCAGAACCGCCGGGAACGCGGTGACCTCCGTGTAGGGCCGTGGGCCCGGCGCCGCCTCGGCGAGCGCATCGAAGTCCAGCTCGAACGCCACAGCGCCCTCCAGGTCCCACTCGCGTGCGACCAGCGGATGCAGCTCGCCGATCCAGCCGATCCCGCGCTCGTGGCCGCACAGAACCCTCGCCGAGCGCCCGGGATGCAGGAAGGGCTGCCCGCCCGGCTCGACCGCCAGGTCCACGCCGGCCGCCCCGAACAGGGCCTCGACCAGCCCCTTCGCGGCGAAGAAGTCGCCCGTGGTCAACAACGCCGCCAGATGATGGCGCTCGGTGGCCGGGGTCGCGCCGCGAGGGCTGCCCTCGGGCGCATCGAGCGAGCCGCCGGGCTCGTAGGTGTGCGCGGACTCGAACAGGGCCACGTGGGGCGAGCCGTGCGCGGCGTTGTGGCGGGCGGCGTCCAGCAGCCCCGGCAGCAGCAGCGGGCGCATCACGCTCTGGTCCTCGCTCATCGGGTTCGCCAGCGCGAGGGTGGGCACGTCGCCCAGCCGCAGCTTCGCCAGCGCGCCGGGCGAGGTGAAGCTGAACGCCACGATCTCGTCCAGGCCGCGGTCGCGCAGCGCGTCCTCGAGCCTGCGCCGCAACCGCTGCGCGGGCGTGAGCCGGCCCACCGCGCGCTCGCGCGAGGGCAGCGTGGTGGGCAGCTTGTCGAGGCCGTAGATGCGCGCGACCTCTTCGATCAGGTCGGCCTCGCGCTGAACGTCGGCGTCGCGCCAGTAGGGGACGGTCACCCGCTCGCCGCCTGTGCCCTCCGGGGTATCCACGTCGAACCCGAGCGTGAGCAGGATGCGCTCGATCTCCCCGGTGGGGATCGACTCGCCGAGCAGCCGTTCGGCCCTGGCAGGCCTGAGACCCACGACGCGAGGCTCCACCGGCTCCGGGTACGCGTCGATCGTGCCCGGCACCATCCGCGCCCCGCACAGCTCGGTCATCAGCCGCGCCGCCAGCCGCTGGGCGGCGATCGCGTTGTCGGGGTGAAGCTGCTTCTCGAACCGCGCCGACGCCTCGCTGCGCAGGCCCAGCGCCTTGGACGTGCGCAGGATGTTCGGGCCGACCCAGGTGGCGGCCTCCATCAGCACCCGCGTCGTCTTGTCGGATACCTCGGAGATCTGGCCGCCCATCACGCCGGCGATCCCCGAAGGCCCGTCGGCGTCGCACACCAGCGCCATCTCGGGGTCGAACTCGCGCTCCACGTCGTCGAGGGTGACCATCCTCTCGCCCGCCTCGGCCCGGCGGACCACGATCGCGTTGCCGCGCACCTCGTCGAGGTCGAACGCGTGCAGCGGCTGGCCGCAGGTGAGCATCACGTAGTTGGTGATGTCGACGACGTTGGAGATCGGGCGCTGGCCCGCGGCGGTCAGCCGCTGCTTGAGCCATTCCGGCGACGGCCCGATCTTCACGTCCTCGAACACGCGCGCGGTGAAGCGCAGGCAGATATCGGGGTCGGCGATCTCGACGCTCGCATGATCCTCGGCCGTGTCGTCGCCCGTCGGCGCTGCATCCGCGTCGGTGGGGTCCTCGGCCAGCACGGCGCCCGTGGCGGCGTGCACCTCGCGCGCGACGCCGTAGACCGACAGGCAGTCGGGCCGGTTGGGGGTGATCTCCAGCTCGAGCACCTCGTCGGCGATCGGCAGCGCGTCGCGCAACGGGGAGCCGGCGGCGAGGTCATCCGCCAGCACCATGATCCCCTCGTGCATGTCGCCGATCCCGACCTCGTCCTCGGCCAGGATCATCCCGCTCGACTTCACCCCCCGCAGCTTCGCCTCGCCGAGCTTGGTGCCGTCCGGCATGGTGGCGCCCGGCAGGGCCACCGCCACCGTCTGGCCGGCGGCAACGTTGGGTGCGCCGCAGACGATCGTGCGCGGCTTGCCGGAGCCGTCGTCCACCTCGCACACCGTGAGCCGGTCGGCGTCGGGGTGCTTCTCGGCGGCCAGCACCTTCCCCACCACGAAGCCCGTCGTCGGAGGGCACGCCGATCCGCTCCACGCGCTCCAGCTCGGTGCCGGTGAGATCCAGGCGCTCGGCGATCTCCTTGGCCGGGAGGCCGGGGTCGCAGTAGCTGCGCAGCCATGTGAGCGGGACCCTCATGCTCCGAACTGCTCCAGGAAGCGCACGTCGTTCTCGAAGAACAGCCGCAGGTCGGGCACGGCATGGCGGAGCATCGCGATCCGCTCGATGCCCATGCCGAACGCGAAGCCCTGCACCTTCTCGGGGTCGTAGCCGTTATCGGCGACGAAGCCCAGCACGTTGGGGTCGACCATCCCCGAGCCGAGGATCTCGATCCAGCCCGAGCCCTTGCACAGCGAACAGCGCTCGCTCCCGATCCAGCCCTCCCCGCCGCACTTGAAGCAGGAGATGTCCACCTCCACGCTCGGCTCGGTGAACGGGAAGTAGTGCGGGCGCAGGCGGATCTCGCGCTCGTGGCCGAAGATCGCGCGCGCGAACTCCAGCAGCACGCCCTGGAGGTCGGCCAGGGTGATGTCCTCGTCGATCGCCAGCCCCTCCACCTGGTGGAACATCGGGGTGTGGGTGGCATCGTTGTCGCGGCGGTAGGTCTTGCCCGGCACGACTATGTAGATCGGCGGCTCCTGAAGCTCCATCGCGCGCACCTGCATCGGCGATGTGTGCGTGCGCAGCAGCACGTCATCGGAGAAGTAGAAGGTGTCCGCCAGCATCCGCGCCGGGTGGTTGGGCGGGTGGTTGAGGGCGGTGAAGTTGTAGTAGTCGAACTCCACCTCGGGCCCCTCGGCGACCGAGAAGCCCAGCCCGAGGAAGACGTCCTCGATCTCGCGCCGGGTCTCGGTGATGAGGTGCAGATGGCCGGCGTTCGCGGGCGGGTCGCCCGGCAGGGTCACGTCGATCGAGTCGGTGCGCAGGCGCTCGTCCAGCTCGCCGGCCTCCAGCGCCGCCGTGCGCTCGTCCAGCAGCGCCTCCAGCGCGCGCTTCACCTCGTTGCCGCCCTTGCCCACCGGGCCCCGCTCCTCCGCTGGGAGGTCGCCGATCGAGCGCAGCATCGTGGTCAGCTCGGCCTTGCGGCCGAGGAAGCGCACGCGCAGCTGCTCGAGCTCGGCGGCGGTGCCGGCCGCGGCGATGGCCGCCTCGGCCTCCGCGCGGATCTCGGGCAGGCGGGCGGAGGCGTCAGGCATGACGCGCGATCCTAGTCCCGAGCTCGTACAGACCGACGGTGGCGGCCATCGCGGCGTTGAGCGAGTCCGGGCCGCCGGGGCGCACCGGGATCGCCGCGGTGGCGGTGGCCGCCTCCAGCAGCTCGGTCGGAAGGCCGTCGCGCTCGGCGCCCACGCAGAGCACCACGGGCGGCTCGACCGGGACGGCGTGCAGCGGGCCGCCGGCGGCGTCCAGGGCTATCAGGGTCCCGCCGGGCTCGCCCCTCGCGGGCGGCCGCGCGAACACCGAGCCCATGCTCGCCCTCACCGCCTTCGGCCCGTACGGGTCGGCGCAGCCGGGGCCGAGGATCACCGGCCCGTCCGCCAGCGCGTGCGCGGAGCGGATGACGGTGCCCACGTTGCCCGGGTCCCCGACGCCGTGCAGGTACACGCAGAGATCACCCCGCGGCTCCGACCAGCGCTGGCGATAGACGCCGATCACCCTGCTGCCCGAGCCGAGCGAGCTGACCCGGTCGAGCAGCTCGGGCTCCACGTCCTCGCCCGATACGAGCAGAACCTCCGGCGACCACCCCGCGGCCTCGGCCGCGCCGACCAGGTCCTCACCCTCGGCGGCGAACAGCCCGCTCGCATCCCGCTCCTTCTTGCGCCGGAGCTTGCGGATGAGCTTGAGTTGTGAGTTGTCGGGGGAGGTGATCATCTGAGGTCGGTGGTCGGTGGTCTGGGAACAAAAAAGGCGCCTCGAAGGGCGCCCGGGAGGTTCCAAATCGCGACCGACGCCTTTAGGCAGCGGCCGCCTCCCGGGCGGTCTCGGCAAAACGTCGGAAGGCCTCGGGATCGTGAACGGCGATGTCGGCGAGCACCTTGCGGTCCAGCTCGACGCCGGCCAGCTTCAGCCCGTGCATGAAGGTGCCGTAGGTCATGCCCTCGCGCCTGGCGGCGGCGTTGATGCGGGTGATCCAGAGCCGGCGGAAGTCGCGCTTCTTGTTGCGGCGGTCGCGGTAGGCGTAGGTGTCGGCCTTGAGCAGCGCCTCCTTGGCCCGCTTGTAGGACTTGCTCGACTGGCCTCGGTAGCCCTTGGCCCGCTCGAGGGTTGCGCGCCGCTTCTTGCGCGCGCCGACTGAGCGCTTGACCCGGCTCATCGCAGCAGCTCCCGGACCCGCTTCTCATCGGCCTTCGCCACGACCTTCGGCCGCCCGAGCCGCCGCTTCCGCCCAGGGCTCTTCTTCTCCAGGATGTGGCTGGTCATCGCGTGCCGGCCACGGAGCTTGCCCTTGGCGGTCTTGCGAAAGCGCTTCTTGGCGCCCGAATGGGACTTCATCTTCGGCATAGCGAGCGAAGGAGTGTAGCCCGTCAGGCGGGCTTGGCGGCCTCGGCGGCTTCGGTGCCCGCCTCGGCCTCGGAGGCCTCGGAGGCCCCGGCACTCGCCTCGGCCTGCTTCTTCGGCACAGGCGCCAGCAGCATCGTCATGTTGCGGCCGTCCTGGATCGGGCGCTGCTCGACCGTCCCGAGCTCGGCCACGTCCTCGGCCAGGCGCATCAGCAGCGCGGTGCCGCGCTCCGGGTGGCTCTGCTCGCGGCCGCGGAACATGATCGTCACCTTCACGCGGTCAGCGCCGGTGAGGAAGCGCACCACGTGGTTCTTCTTGGTCTCGTAGTCGTTGTCCGCGATCTTCGGCCGCAGCTTGATCTCGCGCACGTTCACCTGCTTCTGGTGCTTGCGCGCGGCCTTGGCCTTCTGCTCCTGCTCGTACTTGTACTTCGAGTAGTCGAGCACCCGGCAGACCGGTGGCTTCGCCTCGGGCGCCACCTCCACCAGGTCGAGGTCGCGCTCCTGTGCGTACCGCAGCGCCTTCTCGGTGGGGACCACGCCGACCTGGTTGCCGTCGTCCCCGATCAGCCGCACCTCCTTCACGCGGATGCGCTCGTTCGTGCGAGTCTCGTCGCGCTCGGGCGGTCGCCGATCGAACCTACGAGGGATCGGCACTAAGACTGGGCCTTGCTAGACGTCAAAGGCAGAGGAGCGGGAAGTCGGGAGAGGGCACGAGCGCGTCAGCGGCTGCGGAGGCGCGTGGTGTGGGTGCCCTTCATTCCCGAGCGAGTATAACCGCCGTAGCGCGCTTGGCGAACTCCTCGACCGCCACGGCGCCCGTGTCGCCCTCTCCGTGGCGGCGCACGGCCACCTCGCCCGCCTCCACCTCGCTGTCTCCCACAACGAGCATGTAGGGGACCTTGCGCACCTCGGTCTCGCGGATCTTCTTGCCGACCGACTCGGTGCGCTCGTCCACCTCCACCCGCAGCCCGGCGTCACGCAGCTCGGCGGCCACGCGGTGCGCGTACTCGGCGTGGCGGTCGGCGATCGGGAGGACGACCGCGTGCACGGGCGCCAGCCAGAGGGGGAACTCGCCCGCGTAGTGCTCGATCAGGATGCCGATGAAGCGCTCGAAGCTGCCCATCAGCGCGCGGTGGATCATCACCGGGCGGTGCTCGGCGTTGTCGGCGCCGGTGTAGGCGAGCTCGAACTGCTCGGGCATGTAGTAGTCGAGCTGCACGGTGCCGAGCTGCCATGAGCGGCCGATCGAGTCGGTCATGTGCAGGTCGATCTTCGGCCCGTAGAAGGCGCCGTCGCCCTCGTTCCACTCGAACTCCAGGCCCTTGTCCACCAGCGCCCGCTCCAGCGCGGCCTCGGCGCGGTCCCACATGTCCTCGGTGCCGACGCGCTTGTCCGGCCGGGTGGACAGCTCGAGGCGGGGCTCGAAGCCGAACGTGTCGTAGATCGCGAACCCGAAGTCCAGGCACTTCTGCACCTCCTCCGGGATCTGCTCCTCGGTGCAGAAGATGTGGGCGTCGTCCTGGGTGATGTGCCGCACCCGAAGCAGCCCGTGCAGCGTGCCGCTGGGCTCGTGGCGGTGCACCAGGCCGGCCTCCGAGTAGCGGATCGGCAGGTCGCGGTACGAGCGGCGCTCGCTCGCGTAGATCTGCACGTGGGCCGGGCAGTTCATCGGCTTCAGGCCCATCTTGCGGCCCTCGACCTCGGTGAAGTACATGTTCTCGCGGTACACGTCCCAGTGTCCCGAGCGCTTCCAGAGGTCCACGTCGTAGAGGATCGGCGTGTGCACCTCGCGGTAGCCGCGATCGGCGTTCTCGGTCCGCCACAGCGCGGTCAGCTCGTTCCACACCTGCTGGCCGGCCGGCTTCCAGAACGGTGCGCCCGGTGACAGCTCGCTGAACATGAACAGGTCCAGCTCGCGGCCGAGCTTGCGGTGGTCGCGAGCACGTGCCTGCTCGAGCCGCTCGAGGTGCTCGGCCAGGTCCTCCTTGGACAGGAACGCCGTGCCGTAGACGCGCGTGAGCATCTGGTTGGCGGCGTCGCCGCGCCAGTAGGCCCCCGCCACGCTGGTGAGCTTGAACGCCTTGATCCGCTTGGTCGACGGCGCGTGCGGTCCGCGGCAGAGGTCGGTGAACGGGCCGTTGGTGTAGAGCGAGACCGTCTCCACGCCCTGGTCGCGCACCAGGTCCTCGATCAGCTCGACCTTGTACGGCTGGTCCTCGCTCCGGAACCGCTCGATGGCGTCGGTCGCCGCCAGGTCCTCGCGCACGAACGGCTCGTCCGCCTTCACGTGCTCGCGCATCTTCGCCTCGATGCGCTCGAAGTCGGCATCGCTGAGGCTCACGCCCTCCGGGAACTCGAAGTCGTAGTAGAAGCCGTCGTCGATCGGCGGGCCGATCGAGATCTTCACGCCGGGGTAGAGCTCCATCACGGCGGTTGCCAGCACGTGGGCGGTGTCGTGGCGCACCAGCCAGAGAGCGTCGTCGCCGCTCTTGGAGGTCACGATCTCGATCGCAGCGCCGTCGTCGAGCGGGGCCGAGAGGTCGCGCAGCTCGCCGTCCACGCGTATGCCCAGCGCCGCCCGGGCGAGACCCTCGCCGATCGCCGCCGCGGCGTCGGCGCCGGTGGCGCCGTTGCCCAGCTCGAGCTGGGTGCCGTCGGGGAGCGAGACCGTCATCGCCTCTGAACCTATTGGAGCGAGGCGAGCAGCCGCAGCTCGTCCTCGAGCACGCGGGTGATCAGGAAGCCGCTCCTGCACGCGCCCCCGCCCCGCGCGGCCCATCTCGATCGCCAGCCCCGGGTCGGAGACCAGCTCCACCACGCGCGCCGCGACCGCCTCCGCCCCGTCCGCGATGTAGCCGTCCACACCGTCGCGGACCTGGACCGGGGTGCCACCCTCGGCCCCGCCGATCACCGGCGTGCCGCGCCACATCGCCTCCGACGCCGCGAGGCCGAAGCCCTCCCGGAGCGAAAGCCGGATCGCCACGCGGGAGAGCTGGTTGAGCGCCCCGATCTCGAGGTTGCCCAGGCCCGAGTAGGACGTGAGCAGGTGCAGGTCCTCCTGCCCCGCCGCGTAGTCGGTGATCTCCTTGACGGCGGCGAAGTCGTCGGCACCGAGGTCGCACGCCAGGACAAGCTGCAGGCCGGGTAGCTCCTCGCGCACGCGAGCGAACGCCTCGAGCGCGGTGTGCGGGTCCTTCCAGCGGTCCAGTCGCATCAGCTGGCTCACCGACGGCCGGTCGAGGTCGAGCCCGAGGCGGCGCAGCGCGCGGCCGGCCAGCCGCGGCGCCAGCTCGAGGTTGCGGGGGCTGAGCGGGTCGATGCCGGGCGCGATCGCCGCCAGCGTGTCGACGTCCGGCGGCGCCAGCGACTCGTCCGCGACCACGATCTCGCACGGACTCCGCCAGGGTCCTGGCCAGCTCCCACGCCGGCGGGTCCGGCCGCGAGGCATCCAGATGGCAGCGCCAGACCACGCGCTTGCCGCCCAGCGCCGGCGCCAGCCCCAGCGTGCCCGGGTCGTGGAGCACCACGAGGTCGTGGGTGATCGACTCGGCGGCCGCCGCGCAGGCATCGAGGTACGCGCGCCAGTCAGGGTCCGCGATCGCCGTCTCGGCGCCCTGGAGGCCGTCGCGCAGCTGGGCGGCCACGCTCGTGACCTCCGGGCCGCCGAAGAGCACCCTGCCACTCCGGGGCGATTCCCGGCGTCCGCCGCGAGCGGCAGCAGCGCGCCGAGCAGATCCGGCACCGAGCCCCCTCCCCCGGCCGCGCTCACGTGCAGCACGCGCCGCCCCGCCACGGGAGCGGCCGCCGCCGCGATCCGCTCGATCGCCTGCGACCCGGCGGCGGGTGCGTGCTCGCCCAGGGGGCGAACCCCCACCTCCATCGCCTGTAGCGCCGCCGGCACGGCGCGGAATCTATTCCCACGGGCGAGGCCCGGCGGCCCGGGGGTGGCCTGGCCGAGAGCGTTTGTGACTTTGCGCACACGTGTGTGACGGCCGTCACACTTCTCGTCCCTCTCCCCCATAGCCTCCCCCCGGTCGAGTCGTCAGGCAGGGGCTTCGGTCCGCGGCGGCTCCGTTTCCGCGCTCTTCAGCGCGCCCCCGACCGATTGAGGCCGTTCCTCCTATGCGCAAGCTGTTCCTCGTTCCGCTGCTGCTGTTCCTTGTCGCCGTGCCGGCGGCGTTCGCCGCATCCGTCACGCCCGCCGTCGAGAACGGCCCGCTGTCCCCTGAGAACTCGGCCGTAGATGCGCCGCCCGCCGACTTCGGCGAGGCCCGTGAGGGCCGCCGCGCCGCGGAGCGCCGCGTGGCCCTCCGTGAGCGCCGCACCTCCCAGCGCCGCCGTGCCAAGGCGCAGGCCGCTGCCGCTCCCGCCGTGCCGCCTCACCTCGAGGCGATCGCTTCGTGCGAGTCCGGTGGCAACCCGAGCGCGATCAGCGCAAACGGGACCTACCGCGGCAAGTACCAGTTCTCGACCGCCACCTGGGCGGCCGTCGGCGGCCAGGGCGATCCCGCCGCCGCCAGCGAGGCCGAGCAGGACAAGCGTGCCGCGATGCTCTACGCGCGCAGCGGCGCCGGCCAGTGGCCGGTCTGCGGCGGCTAGCCGCGCTCGACCTGCGAGCCGGGGACGATGTCGTCCTCGCCGGACTCGTCCCAGCGGATCCAGGCCTTGTGGCCGCCGTCGTAGTCGTCGCCCCACAGCACGAGGGTCGCCGCCTGCTCCCAGACGGTCACCTTCTCGTCTGACTCCTCGTCGAGCCCTCGCCACAGCCGGATGAACGCGTTGTTCTCGTACTCGTCGCCGATCGTGGTCGGGTCGGTGTGACCGGGATGCACGCGGGTCTCGGGCGGTAGCTTCATCAGGCCGTCCATGATCGACGCCTTCAGGTCCTCGAACGAGGTGGAACCGGGTGCCTTCACTCCGCCCACCGACCCCTTGAAGAGCGTGTCGCCGGTGAACACGTCGGTGCCGCCGACCACGAAGTTGAGCATCCCGTCGGTGTGCCCGGGCGTGTGGATGGCGTCGATGCTCAGACCGCCCGTCTCCACCACCGCGGTCCCGGGCTCGATCGTGCGATCCACGTCGAGCAGCCGCTCCGCCTCGAGCGGGTGGGCCAGGATCTCGACGCCGAAGTGCTCCTTGTAGACGTGGTTCTCCGCCACGTGGTCCGCGTGGTGGTGGGTGAGCAGCAGGTGTGTGGGCGTGACGCCGAGCTCTTCGATCTTCGCCAGCAGCGGCTCTGGCGGGCCGCCGGAGTCGATGATCACGGCGCTGCCACCGGGCTCATCGGCCACGAGGTAGGCGTTCGACAGCCATTCAGGGGACTTCATGGAGCGTTCGACGATCATGGCGCGCAGACTAGTGTGGGCCGCGTGTCCGCGGCCCTGCGCTCCGAGTTCCCGGTCTTCGAGCGCCTCTCCTATCTGAACGCGGGCTCGGTCGGGCCCACCCCCCGCGCGGGGGTCGACGCGGCCATCGAGGAGCTACAGGCTCAGGGCGACGGGAGCCTCGCCGGGACCGCCCTCTACGAGCACATGGTGGAGTTGGCGAGAAAGCTCCGCGCTCGGGCCGCGGAGCTGCTCGGCGCGGCGGCGGAGGATGTCGCTCTCACCGGCGCCACGACCGACGGCGTGAACGCCGTGGTGGGCGGCCTCGAGCTCGGGCCCGGCGACGAGGTGCTCACCAGCGACGAGGAGCATCCCGGCCTGCTGGCGCCGCTGGGCGTGGCGCGCGAACGCCGCGGGATCTCCGTCCGTACGGTCCCGTTCGAGGAGGTGGCGCACTCGGTCGGGCCGGCCACGACGCTCATCGCGTGCTCGCACGTGTCGTGGCACACGGGTCGCATCGCGGACGTCGCGGCGCTCGCCGCCGCCGAGCCGCCCGTCCTGCTCGACGGCGCCCAGGGCCTTGGCGCGATCCCGGTCGACGTCGGCGAGCTCGGCTGCGACTTCTACGCGGCCTCGGGACAGAAGTGGCTGTGCGGGCCGATCGGCAGCGGCTACCTGTACGTGCGCCCCGACAGGGTCGATGAGCTCTCCCCCATCTCGCCCGGCTACGGCTCGCTGGAGGACCCCAAGCGAGCGCTCGAGTCCGACCTGCGCGACGGCGCCGCACGCTTCGACGGAGGCCTGCCCACGATCCAGCACTCGGCCTGGGCGCTGGCTGCGATGGACGCTCTGGCCGAGGCGGGCTGGGAGTACGTGCACACGCGCGGGCCGGAACTGGCCGCCGGGTTCGCCGCTGCGCTGGCCGACCGCGGGCTCACCGTCGCGCCGCGGGGCCGATCCACCCTCGTCTCCTGGGAGACCGCCGACCCCGAGGCGGAGGCCAAGCGGCTCGGCGAGGAGGGCTTCGTCATCCGACACCTGCCCGGCACCCCGTACGTGCGCGCGTCGGTCGGCGCGTGGTCCACCGAGGAGGAGCTGCAGCGCCTGGCTACTTCTGCGTCATCACGATGATGCCGAACACCACGGCCACGGCCACCGCCGCGAGCGCGATGGCGGTGAGCACTCCGTAGGCGGTCGCCGCCACGGCGTTCCCGTTCTGGCGGAGATCGATGGCGCGAGTGGCGCCGAGGATCGCCACCGCCCAGATCGCGGTGACCCCGATCCCGGCCAGCAGCGAGGTCCACACCACCTCGAGCAGCGCACCCCAGTCGACGATCTGGTCCGCGATCACGGGCCCTCCGCCGCCGTGATCGGTGAGCCGCGCTGGACGCGCCGTGCGAACACCACCGCGAAGACCGCCAGGATCGCCACGGACACCACCACCGGCCCGGCGGCCCCGGTGCCGAAGATGCGCGTGAGCCCATAGGTGGCCGCGCCGATGCCCGCCGATGCCGGCAGGGTGAGCACCCACGCCACGACGATGTTGCCGGCCACACCCCAGCGCACCGCGGAGACGCGCTTGGCCGCGCCCGCGCCCATCACCGCTCCGGAGATCGTCTGCGTGGTGGAGAGCGGGAAGCCGCCGTGGGTGGAGGCCAGGATCACCGCGGCGCCGCTGCCCTGAGCGGCGAAGCCCTGCGCGGTGTCCATCTTGATGATGCGGCTGCCCATCGTCTTGATGATGCGCCAGCCACCCATGTAGGTGCCCAGCGATATGGCGGTGGCCGCGGCGATGACGACCCAGGACGGGGTCTCGGCATTCTCACCAAGCGTGCCGTTGGCGATCAGTGCGAGGGTGATCACCCCCATCGTCTTCTGGGCGTCGTTGGTGCCATGGGCGAGGGCGAGCAACCCGCCGGAGACGACCTGTCCCGCCTTGAACCCGTTGGTGACCGGTCCGGGTCGCTGGCGCCCGACGATCCGGTAGACCAGCAGGATCGCGACGCCGGCGACCACGAACGCCAGCGTGGGCGCCACCAGTGCCGGCACGATCACCTTGCCGACGATCCCCTCGCCGTAAACGGCGTTGGGGCCCTCTGCCACGAACGCGGACCCCACCACGCCGCCGATCAGCGCGTGCGAGGAGCTGGAGGGCAGGCCGTAGTACCAGGTGATGAGGTTCCAGCTGATCGCTCCGATCAGCCCCGCGAACACGATCTGCGGGGTGATGAGGCTCGCGTCCACGATGCCGTTGGCGATCGTCGCCGCCACCGCGAGGGAGATGAACGCGCCCACGAAGTTCAGGATCGCCGCGTAGGCGACCGCGATCCGCGGAGCCATGGCTCGCGTGGAGATCGACGTGGCGACCACGTTGGCGGTGTCGTGGAAGCCGTTTGTGAAGTCGAAGACGAGCGCCGTCGCGACGACGATGATGAGGATGAGATCGTTTTCCAAGGCCGGCGCCTAGGAGTTCTTGATGGTGATGCCCTCGAGGATGTTCGCCACGCGCTCGGTCGAGTCGATGGCGGACTCGAGCCGCTCGTAGATGTCCTTCCAGCGGATCACCACCATCGGGTCGATGCCGTTGTCGAACAGCGAGGCCATCGCCTCGCGACTGATGCGGTCTCCGTCGTTCTCGAGCCGGTTGATCTCGACGGTGTAGTGGCTGATGTCCTTGAAGCCGCGCAGCCGTGGCATGCACTCGTTCACCTGGCGCGCGCAGTCCAGCAGCACGTGCGCCAGCCGCTGCGACTGCTCCATCGGCGCCTCGATCTTGTAGAGGCCGAGGTAGTCGGCCACCTCCTCGATGTAGTCGACGATGTCGTCGAGCGCGGAGGCGAGCTCGTAGATGTCCTCCCGGTCGATCGGGGTGACGAAGGTCTCGTTCAGGCGCCGGATGATGTCGTGGGTGATCCGGTCGCCGTCCTGCTCGCAGATCAGGATGTCGCGGGCGAGGTCGTCGCCCTTCTCCGGGTAGGCGCGCAGCATCCGGTCGAGCAGATCGGCAGCGCGCAGGATGTTGCCCCCGGCCTCCTCGAACAAGTCGAAGAACTCACGGTCTCGCGGGGCGAGGACTTGGGACAGCCTCATCGCGCCGTGAAGCTAGCAGTTGTAGAGGACTTGTAAACGCACCGCTCAGCGCGCCTCGGCCGCCGCCTTCGCCTCGGCCGCCGACTCGAACACCCGGGCCCACACCAGCCGCCCCTCGCGGACCTCGAAGAGCCAGCCTGTCGATGAGTCCACCACCCTGCCGCTGCCGCTTGCCCACACCCGGCCGGTCACCAGCACCACGTCGCCGACCTGCTCGAAGTTCACCGGCGTGAGGACGATCTCCTCCCAGGTCGCCTCGACGTCGTCGAAGTACTGCTCCATACCCTCCCGGCCCCGGTACGGCCCTTCGCGACCGGCCACCTCGGCGGTCACGGCGTGGAACTCCATGTCGTCGGTGATCAGCTCCGAAAGGCGCTCGCGGTCACGGCGCGCGAACGCGTCGAATACCGCCCGCACCGTCTCCAACTCCGTGGCCATGGGAGCGGGGAAGGTACAGAGACACGAAAAAGGGGCCCGGTGGGGCCCCTCGTTCGTGAAGACGTGCCACCAGTTCGGCTGGGTGCGAGGTCTGGTTCGTCAGTCTTCTTGATGCCTGTATCGGCGGCCCTCCGCGGGCCTTTAGCGCCTGGACGGAAGGACGACCGCAGGCGCGGCGAGATGGGCCGTGCTGGGCTCGAACCAGCGACCTCCGCCTTGTCGAGGCGGCGCTCTCCCAGCTGAGCTAACGGCCCGGGAGAGCCGAGGATAGCCACCCTCAGGCCTCCTCGGCCTGGAGCTCCTTGACCCGCCCCTCGAGCTGGCTCATCACGTCGGGATCGCGCAGGGTGGTCACGTCGCCCAGCTCGCGCCCCTCGGCGATGTCGCGCAGCAGCCGGCGCATGATCTTGCCGGAGCGGGTCTTCGGCAGGTCGTCGGCCCAGACGATCCGCTTGGGGCGGGCGAGCTTGCCGATCCGCTTGGCGACGTGCTCGCGCAGCTCCGCCACGAGGTCGTCGTCGCCCTCCAGGTCCCCCTCCAGCGTCACGAACGCGCAGATCGACTGGCCGGTGTCCTCGTCGGCCTGGCCGATCACGGCCGACTCCGCCACCTTCGGGTGCGAGACGATCGCCGACTCCACCTCCGCGGTGGAGAGGCGGTGGCCCGACACGTTGATCACGTCGTCCACGCGGCCGATGATCCAGAAGCAGCCGTCCTTGTCCTTGCGCGCGGCGTCGCTCACGAAGTAGGTCTCGGGACCGAACTTCGAGAAGTAGGTCTTCACGAAGCGGTCGTCGTCGCGGAACAGCGTCCGCAGCATCCCCGGCCACGGCTTGCGCAGCGCAAGCAGGCCCTGCTCGCCGTCGGGCACCTCGTTGCCCTCCTCGTCGAGCACGGCCGCGTCGACGCCCGGCAGCGGCCGCGTGGCCGACCCGGGCCTCTGGGACACCAGGCCCGGGAGCCCGGCGATCATGATGTGGCCGGTCTCGGTCTGCCACCAGGTGTCGACGATCGGGCAGCGCCCGCCGCCCACCACGAGGTGGTACCAGATCCACGCCTTCGGGTTGATCGGCTCGCCGACGGTGCCGAGCAGGCGCAGCTTCGACAGGTCGTGCTTCTCCACCAGGTCCGCGCCCCACTTCACGCAGGCGCGGATGGCGGTCGGCGCCGTGTAGAAGAGCGTCACGTCGTAGCGGTCGCACAGCTCCCACCAGATGCCCTTGTGCGGGTAGTCGGGAGCGCCCTCGTACATCACCGACGTCGCGCCGTTCATCAGCGGCCCGTACACGATGTAGGAGTGCCCGGTCACCCAGCCCACGTCGGCCGAGCACCAGTACACGTCCTCCTCGGGCTTGAGGTCGAACACGTACCTGTGGGTCATGGCCACGCCCGTCAGGTAGCCGCCGGTGGTGTGGAGGATGCCCTTGGGCTTCGCGGTCGAGCCCGACGTGTAGAGCACGAACAGCGGGTTCTCGGCGTCGAAGGGCTCCGCGGGACAGTCTGGGTCCGCGCTCTCGAGCGCCTCGTGGAACCAGACGTCGCGCCCGTCCTGCATCTCCACGTCGTCGCCGGCGTTCTTGACCACCACCACGGTCTCGATCGAGGGCACGTCGCCGAGGAACTCGTCCACGGCGCGGCTTGATCGGCGCGGTCTTGCCCTTGCGCCGCGCGCCGTCGGCCGTGATCAGGGCCTTGGCGTCGGAGAACTGCATCCGCTCCTTCACCGAGTCGGGTGAGAAGCCGCCGAAGACCAGGTTGTGGGCGGCCCCGATGCGCGCGCACGCCAGCATCGCCACCACCACCTCGGGGATCATCGGGAGGAAGATGCCGATCACGTCCCCCTGGCCCAGGCCGCGCTCCTTGAGGGCGTTCGCCAGCTTCTGCACGTCGCGGAGCAGGTCGGCGTAGGTCACGTCGCGCTCCTCGCCCTCCTCCCCGCGCCAATGGAACGCGACCCGGTCGCCGTTGCCCGCCTCCACGTGACGGTCCAGGCACTGGTGCGACGCGTTCAGCTTGCCGCCGGGGAACCACTTGTAGAACGGCGGGTTGGAGTCGTCGAGGACCGAGTCCCACTTCGTGTCCCAGTCCAGCGCCTCCGCCTGCTCGGCCCAGAACGACTCGGGGTCGGCCGCCGCGCGCTCGTAGACCGACTCGTCGCTCAGCAGCGCGTTCGCCGCGAACTCCGCAGGCGGGTCGAAGGACTCCTGGTCGAGCAGCTCAGCGATCTGCTGCTCTAGGTCGGGCGCCGTTCCGGCTTCCATCTCGCCTCCGCAGAAAGGTCGGGTAGGCCCCTTTCTACCCGAAACGAGGACCTCGGTCGCAGGGCACCGCCTGCTCCCCCAAGGCGAGGCCCGACGCTGCGCGGGGGACGCAACGCCGGGCTCTCTCTTGGGCCACTTAGTGCAGGCGCCTGCTTCGGCGCCCAGACCGGTCTCGGAGCGGACGTACACTTTCCTGAAGCCACGCCCTGCCCGAGAACGTCGGTACTGAGCACGTTCCCGGACAGCACCCGCTGAAACCCCAAACGTCCGGTCCCGCTCGCACGCCGGAACTGACGGTCATACGGCGCACAGATGAGGGCCGTATGCCAAGGTTTCGGGTATGTGGGATGGCGAGGAGCGACGCTCTGACGACAGCGTGGCGGCGCGCGCGGCGGTGGCGGCAAAGATGCAGGCCGCGGCGGCCGAGGTGCGGCTCGAGGCCGAACGCTCGAAGCGCTTCCCCAGGAAGCGCCGGGTACGGGAGCTCGAGAGCTCCCTTCGCGAGCTCCGCACGGTCGAGCAACGCTGCCTGCAGGCGCTCGGCGGGAACGCGGAGCGCTCTCTGACGCCTTAGGCGTCGCCTGAGTGCGGCCGGTGGATCCGCGCGAGCTGATCGAGTCGTTGCACGCCGAACTGTTCGCCTCGAGGGACCTCGAAACGCTGGACCGCTACTTCGCCCCGGACGTGGTGAGCCACGACATGCCGCCCGGCTATCCACGCGGCATCGAGGGCGTGCGCCAGTTCTTCCGGACCTTCCAGGAGGCGATGCCCGACGTGCAGGTACGCGTCGAGGAGGTCGTGGTGGAAGGCGACCGGGCCGCGGTGGCGACCACGATCGAGGGCACTCACACCGGTCAGCTGATGGGGAAGGCGCCCACCGGCCGGCGGGTCTCGGTCCGGGGCATCGACATGGTGCGCGTGGCGGAAGGCCGGATCGTGGAGCACCGGGGCCTCACCGACATCGTGGGGCTGCTCAGGCAGCTGTCCTAGGCGGCCGTGAAGACGATCTCCTCCGCGAACTCCTCGCGGAGGTCCTCCCCCGCCCCGCTGTAGAGCCGCTCGAAGAACTCGGCCGTGCGCAGCGCCGGCCTGACCTGCCAGTTCACGCGCGCCTCGCCGTCGCCGGTCATCTGGTGGGGCGTGCCGGCCGGCACGTCGAAGACCTCTCCCGTCTCGTAGCGGCGCTCGACCCCGTCGATGATCGTGCGCACCGCGCCCTCGAGCACCTCGAAGCGCTCGGCCTGGTTGGGATGGAAGTGCTCCGGCGGGAGGATCCCCGAGTCGCCCCAGGCGGCCTCCATCTCGAGCAGCTCGCCGCCCGTCTCGTCTCCGGTCCTGACCAGCCGGAGCCGGTGGCCGGCCGGGCCTTCGAGCACTTGGCCTGCGTGGGGCACTCGCCCAGCCTACGCCCGCTCGCCCAGACCCGCCGCGAGGAGGGCCTGATCGCGCTCCAGGAACTCCTGCAATCGACCAGATTCGCGAGCGCTCATTCGATGCCGTGGCGGCGTGCCGGGTGTAGGGTCATGACTTGGCTTCGGTTGAGCTCGCATCGATTCTGATCACCGATCTGGTCGGTTCAACGGGTTTGGAGTCGCGGGTGGGCCCGGCTCGCGCCGACGAGTTGCGGCGGGACCACTTCGGGGTTCTGCGCGATGCGATCGAGACCTGCGACGGACGGGAGGTCAAGAACACCGGCGATGGTCTGATGGTGGCGTTCACGAGCTCGTCGAGCGCGGCGCGCTGTGCGGTTCGCATGCAGCAGCTGATGGAGGCCCGCAACCGCTTCAGCGATGAGCAGCTGCACGTGCGGATCGGAGTCGGAGCCGGCGAGTCGACGGTCGAGGACGGCGACTACTTCGGGATGCCGTCGATCGAGGCGGCGCGGTTGTGCGACAAGGCGCCCAGCGACGGGATCCTCGTCTCGCCGATGGCGCAGATGATGGCGGGGCGGCAAGAGGGGTTCGAGTTCGAGTCGGCGGGGATGCTGGAGCTGAAGGGCATCCCGGACCCGGTGGAGGCATTCGCGGTGGGCTGGGAACCGCCGGGCGAGCAGGAGTCTGTCCGACGCTCTGTGCTGCCGACGGTGCTGCGTTCGGTGCCGCAGATCGCATATGTGGGCCGCGTCGAAGAGCACGAGCGCCTCAAAGCACACATCCGGGAGGTGCGCGAGCGCCGCCGGCGGATGGTGTTTCTCGCTGGCGAGCCGGGGGTCGGCAAGACGCGGCTGGCGGCGCACACCGCCATCGAGCTCCACAACGCGGGGTTCACCGTGTGCTGGGGCGCGGCCACGCAGGACCTCGGCGCACCCTACGGGCCCTGGATCCAGGCGCTCTCGCATTACGTCGAGCACGCGCCGGAAGAAGTACTCGCCGGGCACGTGGAGCGCCACGGCCGCGAGGTCACCCGCCTCGTGCGCGATTCGGTGACGAAGAGGCTGGGAGAAGGCCTGGCTCCGCAGCATGCCGACCCGGAGACCGAGCGCTACCAGCTATTCGAGGCGGTGACGAATCTCCTGGATGCCGCCAGCGATCAGATCCCGATGGTGCTCGTGCTCGACGACCTCCACTGGGCTGACGGACAGACCCTGTCGCTGCTCAAGCATGTGGCGGCGGCGACCCCGGACTCAGCGCTGCTCGTGATAGCGACATACCGGGAGTCGGACCTGGACCGGGGCCATCCCCTGGCCGACGTTCTCGCGGACCTGCGCAGGGTGGACGGCGTGGAGCGCCTCTCGTTGCAGGGCCTTGGGTCCGACGATGTCGCCGAGCTCGTCGTCGCGGTGGGGGGACTCGAGACGGACGCCGTCGGCCACGAACTCGCGGGCGAGATCGTCCAGGAGACCGACGGAAATCCGTTCTTCGTGGCTGAGCTCGTACGCCACCTGACGGAGTCCGGCGCGATCACCCGGGGTTCCGACGGGCGCTCGGAGCTGCGGAGCTCGATCGCGGACCTGGAAGTGCCCAGCAGCCTGCGCGAGGTGCTGTGCCGCAGGGTGGGGCGACTGGGCGAGCGGCCGGAGGAGATCCTGACCGTTGCCGCGGTGCTGGGACGCACGTTTGACATCGAGCTACTCGAGCGGGTCGTGGGCTGCGCCGAGGAGGAGCTGCTCGACGCGCTCGACGGGGCACTCCAGGCCTCGCTGCTGGTCGAGGCCGTGGAGCGGGTCGGGCGTTTCAGGTTCACCCACGCGCTGATCAACCACGCCCTCTATGACGCGTTGGGCGCGACGCGACGTACGCCGGCTTCACCACCGCGTGGCCGAGGCCCTCGAACAGCTGTGCAGCGACGAACCGGGCGAGCGGCTGGTGGACCGGTTCCTGGAGGAGACCGTCGGCTCCGCGGGTGGCTCGGCCTCGCTTCTCGCCTACCACTGGCGTGAGGCCGGGCGACCCGAGCGAGCGGTCGACTTCCTACTCATCGCGGCCGAGCGGGCGGAGGAAGGAGGCGCCCGGGCGGAGGCCGTGGGCTACTACAACCAGGCGCTCGAACTGATTCCGGAGAGCGATGCGAATCGCCAGCGCGTCAACCTGAAGCGGGCAGTCGCCTACGCACGGTTGTCCCACGTCGCCGACGCCGCCCTGGCCCTGCGCGCGAAGGAAAGAGGGGAGTAGGACGCCGGTCAGGCGAAATCAGCCGGTGTCACATCGGCTGCGATCTCGTATATGTGCGTGACCATGTGCTCGCCGACTCTGTAGTGCGTGCTCGCGTAGCAGCTCCTCGTTCGGAGCGTCGTACACGCAGAAGCTCTTGATACCGGACTCATCGCTGACGATGTGGCTGTGCTCCCAGGTTATGTCCGGGAACTCCTCCATGGCGACGTTCTTCGAGCGTAAGCCGATCCTCGCCATGTCCTCCTGCACGGCTGCGCCGTAGACACGTTCGATCACGTAGCGTGGCATCACTTCTCCCTCGTTAGACACCTTGATCGTACCGCGGAGCGCAGGCTCATCCGTGAGTGGTCCCACAGTCAGAGCCGCCGTCAGGGCAGGATAGAGGCGCCGACCGGAATCGAACCGGTGTAAACGGCTTTGCAGGCCGCTGCGTAGCCACTCCGCCACGGCGCCGGAGCGCGTCCAGAGTACCTAGCAGGGTCGGCGGCTAGCCGAGGCGCTTCTCGAGCGCGTCGAACTGGGTCCGGATCTCGGCCGGAAGGGAGTCGCCGAAGGTGGCCAGGTGCTCCCTGAACTGCGGCAGCTGGGCCTTGAACTCCTCCGCATCCACCCTCAGCACCGCGGCCAGGTCGGCCTCGTCGATGTCGAGGCCCTCGGTGTTGAGGTCGCCCTCGCGCGGGACCAGGCCGATCGGGGTCTCCTCGGCCTCGACCGCGCCGTCGCAGCGGCGGAAGACCCACTCGAGCACGCGGCTGTTCTCGCCGAAGCCGGGCCACAGGAAGCGGCCGCCCTCGTCCTTGCGGAACCAGTTGACGTAGAAGATGCGCGGCAGGTCGGCGCCCTCGCGCCTGCCGATCTCAAGCCAGTGGGCCATGTAGCTCGCCATGTTGTAGCCGCAGAACGGCAGCATCGCGAACGGGTCGAAGCGCAGCTCGCCCACCTGGCCCTCGGCGGCGGCGGTCTTCTCGGAGGACATCGTGGCGCCCAGGAACACGCCGTGCTCCCAGTCGAACGCCTCGTGCACGAGCGGGACCACCGTGGAGCGGCGCCCGCCGAACAGCATCGCGTCCACGGCCACCCCCTTCGGGTCCTCCCACTCCGGCGCGATCGCCGGGTCCTGCGCCGCGGGCGTGGTGAAGCGGGCGTTGGGGTGCGCCGCCGGCTCGTCGGAGTCCGGCGTCCAGTCGGCCCCCTTCCACGAGATCGCGTGGGCGGGCGGGTCCTTGGTCATTCCCTCCCACCACACGTCGCCGTCGTCGGTCTTCGCGCAGTTGGTGAAGATCGAGTTCTCGCGGATGGTGGCCATCGCGTTGGGGTTGGTGTCCTCCCCCGTGCCCGGCGCGACGCCGAAGAACCCGTACTCGGGGTTGATCGCGTACAGGCGGCCGTCGTCGCCGAACTTCATCCAAGCGATGTCGTCGCCGATCGTCTCGACCTTCCAGCCGGGCAGCGTGGGGATGAGCATCGCGAGGTTGGTCTTGCCGCACGCGGACGGGAAGGCGCCCGTCACGACCTTGGTGCGGCCGTCGGGGTCCGTGAGCTTGAGGATGAGCATGTGCTCGGCCATCCAGCCCTCGTCGCGGGCCATGACCGAGGCGATACGCAGCGCGAAGCACTTCTTTCCCAGCAGAGCGTTGCCGCCATAGCCCGAGCCGAAGGACCAGATCTCGCGCGTCTCGGGGAAGTGGACGATGTACTTGTTGTCGGCGTTGCAGGGCCATGGCACGTCCTCCGCGCCGTCGGCCAGCGGCGCGCCCACGGAGTGCACGCACGGCACGAACTCGCCGTCCTCGCCGAGCACCTCGAGCGCCTTGGCGCCCATCCGGGTCATGATCCGCATCGACACGGCCACGTAGGCGGAGTCGGTGAGCTGCACCCCGATGTGGGCGATCGGCGAGCCGAGCGGGCCCATCGAGAACGGCACCACGTACATCGTGCGGCCCTCCATGCAGCCGTCGAAGAGCTCGTCGAGGGTGCCGCGCATCTCGTCGGGCGCGCGCCAGTTGTTCGTCGGCCCGGCGTCCTCCTCGGACTGCGGGCAGATGAAGGTGCGGTCCTCGACCCGCGCCACGTCCGCGGGGTCCGAGAGGGCCAGGTAGGAGTTCGGGCGCTTGGCGTCGGACAGCCGCTCGAACGTGCCGCCGTCCACCAGGCCCTGGGCGAGCTCGTCGTACTCCTCGGCCGACCCGTCACACCAGTGGATCTGATCGGGCTTGGTCAGCGCTGCGATCTCCTCGACCCAGGTCTGGAGCTTCTTGTTCCGGGTCGGCACGGTCGTCTGGCTCACGGGTTTCGGGGACTCCTTTTGGGGGACATCTGCGGCGGTTGGGGCCGGGGAACGGTACCGGACGGCCGGACGGCAGGATCCCACATGCCGGGGTATAGTCTCTGACTCAGGTCAGAGATGGTGTGGGAACGGGACATCGCCCAGGTCCGCAGCTTCAACCGGCTCGTCACGCGCCAGGTCGGGGCCCTCAACGACCGCTACCTCGGCCGCCGCCCGCTCGGGGAGCTGCGGGTGCTGTTCGAGATCGGGCTCGACGGCGCCACCCCCCGCGACGTTCGCGCCCGCCTCGGCCTGGACTCCGGGTACGTCTCGCGGATGGTCCGCGCGCTCGAGCGCGACGGGCTGGTCGAGCAACGCCCGGACGAGGCCGATCGCCGGACCAAGCGCCTCGCGCTGACCGGCGCCGGCCGCTCCGAGCTGGGCGAGCTCAACCGCATCTCCGACGAGATGGCGGCGTCGGTGATCTCGCCCCTGACCGCCGAGCAGCGCGAGCGCCTGCTGGGTGCCCAGGCCGAGGTCAGGCGGCTCCTGGCGATCTCGATGGTGAGCATCGCGCCCGAGGACCCGTCGTCCGCCGACGCCCGGTGGTGCATCGGCCACTACTTCGCGGAACTGCGGGAACGGTTCGAGGAGTCGTTCGACCCGGAGCTGACCACTCCCGCCGAGGCTGCGCAACTGGTGCCGCCGGCCGGATCCTTCCTCATCGCCCGCCTGAGCGGGCAGCCGGCCGGATGCGGCGCCGTGCTCACGGTGCGCCAGGGCGTGGCCGAGATCAAGCGCATGTGGGTCGACGGCCCGCACCGGGGAATGGGAATCGGCGCGCGGCTGCTGGAGGCGCTCGAGGAGCAGGCGGCCGCGCTCGGCCATCGCACCGTGCTGCTCGACACCAATCGCTCGCTGGAGGTGGCACAGGCGATGTACGGGTCGCGCGGCTACGTGGAGACCGCGCCCTACAACGACAACCCCTACGCCGACTTCTGGTTCGAGAAGGAGCTGGCTAGGCGGTGAGGGCGAGCTGGCGCGACTGGGCCAGCAGCTCGCCGTCGCGCAGAGAACAGCTCGCCGTCCTCCTCCATGAAGCCGTTTCGCGCCCTTCGGGTGGCGAAGCTGCCGAGGATCCAGTCCATCGGGCGCGGCAGCGGTGCGCGTAGATGGACGGTCAGGTCGAGCGTCGGCACCGCCAGCGGATCCTCGACGGCGCTGAACACCGCCGGGTACCACGCGTCGCACAGGGCGACCGCCAGCGCGGCATCCAGCTCCGCGGGTGGCTCAGTCGGTGTGAACCAGCCGCCTGCGATCGCCTCCGCCGTGCCGGAGAACGGCGGGCCGCCGATCGCGGGGCGGAAGTGGAAGTTCTGTGCGAACGCAGGGGCGGCGCGGCGCTGCTCGGACGGCTCGGGCACGTCCTCGGGTGGCGGCACCGCGGGAGCGCGGGCGTGGTCCAGGTCGATCCCGGACCGGTCGGCCGCGAACACGGCCAGGGCCTGGGCGCAGGCCTTGCCCTCCTGTTCGAGCACCGCACGCAGAAACGTGACGGAGCGCCCCTCGCGCACCGTCTCGGTGCGCACCAGCGCCGATCCCTCGACGGGCGCGCGCATGTAGTGGACGCTGATCGACCGCAGCGGGCGGCCGCTCGCCACGGTCGCCTCCAGCGCCCGCACGATGATCGCCGCGACATAGCCGCCGTTGGGCCCCACCACCACCCACCACTCCGGCCTGAGATCGGCCTCGAACGCACCGTCCGCGGCGGCGTGAACCGCCGTGTCCAGCGCAAAGTCAGCCACCCGGCAAGGCTATACTCCGCCGCCGCTGCGGCTGTAGCTCAGTTGGCTAGAGCGTCTGCTTGCCATGCAGAAGGTCGTGGGTTCGAATCCCATCAGCCGCTTGTCAGGAACAGTGCTCTGTGCCGTGAGAGACTCGCCGAGCGATGTCTCAGGAGAACGTCGAGCTGCTGCGGCGGCACTATGCGGGGATGGTCGACGGCTTCACTCTCGGCAGATTCGAGCGCGGAGACTTCGACGCCCTGTTCGAGTGGCTTGACCCGGAGATCGAGTGGCGCGGCCCACGCGAGTTCCCCGACCTGGCCGAGCCGCGCTTCGGGCACGAAGGCGTGCGCGAGTACATGAACATCCTGCAGGAGGCGCTTGCGGACTACCGCATGGTGCCGGAGGAATTCATCGACGCGGGGGAGCACCAGGTACTCGTGTTCTCGCGTGAAGGCGGGCGTGGGCGGGGAAGCGGGGCCGAGGTCATCTCTCAGCCCACGGCCCACCTGTGGACGATCCGCAACGGCAAAGCGGTCTCAATGAGGAGCTACTGGGAGAGGGCCGACGCCCTCGAAGCCGCAGGCCTCTCGGGGTAGGCGATGTCCCAGGAGAACGTGGAGATTGTTCGCAGCATCTACACCGCGTGGCTCGCCGGGACCTCCGCGCGCGCCCTGATGGACCCCGATATCGAATACGTAAATCCACCCGACGCCGTGGAGACAGGAACTCTGCGCGGTCCCGAGAGCTTCGGGCTGGTCAGGGCCCTTGAAGCTGTGGGGCTGTCGGAGTAGGTGAATCGCGAACGCGTCGTGCGGACGCTGACGTTCTGGCTGCGGCCGGAGTTCGTGCTCCGTGTCATCAACCGGTTTCAGAAGGTGGCGGGATTCGACCGGTCGGTCGCCCTCGCATCCGCCGCGCTCACCGCCACGATCCCGCTATCGATCCTCGTCAGCGCCGCCTCCTCGCAACTCGGGGGCAAGGACACGGCCGACCGAATCATCGACCGTTACGACCTGACTGGAGGTGGCGCCGAGGCGGTCAGAGACATCTTCGCGCCGCCCTCGAGCACGACCACGACCATCGGCATCCTCGGGATCCTCTTCCTCCTGCTCGCGGTGCTGAGCTTCAGCCGCGCCACACAGCGGCTGTTCGAGCAGACCTGGGAGCTCAGCCCACTGAGCGTCCGCAACACATTCAACGGGCTGCTCTGGGTCGGCGGGCTGGCGGGTTACCTCGTCCTCAGCGGCGGGATCCACGCCTTGCTGGGGCGCGGCCGTCTCGAGCTGACCGCGGCGCTGCTCGCCACGCCGCTAACGGCGGTGTTCCTGCTCTGGAGCGGCCGGATCCTCAGCGCCAGACGGATCGCGCGTGACGACCTCCTCCCTTTCGCCATCCTCGGGTCGGCGTTGCTCGCGCTGTGCTCGGTCGGCACGACGGTGTATGGCCCGCACGCGTTCGAGACGTACGCCACCCGCTACGGCGTGATCGGCGCGGTCTTCGCCATGATCTCGCTGCTCTTCGCCGTCATGGTCACCTTCGTCGGCTCGGCGGCGGCCGGCCGCGAGGTCCGCGACGAGCTCAACCGCATCCGGCGGGGTGAAATGCCGGCCGAGAACGAGGTCCAGCGCCAGTGGGCTGAGGTCACCGCCGAGGCGCGGTCCCGGTGGACGACGCTGCGTGCGCGGATGCCGAAGCGCCGCGGAGACTGAGTGGCGAGCAGGACCAGCGCGTTCCTGCCTACTCCAACGCCTCGCAGAAGTAGATCTGCGGGGGCTCGGCCAGGGCGTCGATGTTCTCGGCCACCCTCTGGGTGTGAGGCAGCGTGAAGTGGTTGTCGAGTGCCTCCTGAGACGCCCACCGCTCAACCACCACGAGCCGATCCCCATCGTTCTTGTCGGCATGGATCAGGTAGGAGAGGCATCCCTCCTCCTCATTCGACGCGGCCGCCACCTCGGTCATCACCTCCCGCATGCGCTCCCGCTCGCCGTCCTTGCACCTGGCCACCGCCACCACCACGACCTCCGCCATCACCGTCTCCTCTCGTCCAGAGCCTCGTTCACCAGCTCGTCGGCGCGCTCGTTGCTCTCGCGGCGCACGCTTCGCACGCCCCAGTCCCCGAAGTCCCGCAGCGCGGCCATCGTCTCCAGGTAGAGCGGCTTCAGGCCCTTGTTCTTCACGCGGTACTCGCCGGTGATCTGCTTGGCCACCAGCTCCGAGTCGTTCACCACCTCGACCTCGTCGGCGCCCAGGTCGCGAGCGAGCTCCAGACCCAGCAGCACGGCCCTGTACTCGGCGACGTTGTTGGTCGTCTCGCCGATGTAGGCGTTGCGCTCGGCCAGCTCGCCGCCGTCGGGCGCGCTGGCCACCGCCGCCACAGCCGCGGGACCCGGGTTCCCCCGCGCCCCGCCGTCCACGTGGACTACGACCTTCAGGCGGTCGGCCCGATCGGCGGGAAGGTGCCCTTGACCCGCTGGCGGCGCTTCTCGGTGTGCGGGTCGTGGTCGCCGGGCGTGCCGCCCTGCGCCCGCCTGTCCACGATCACCTCGACGTGGGGGTCGTCGCTGTAGTAGTCGGTCAGCTTCTCGAGCAGCTCGTCCTCGAGCGCCTGGGGGACAACGCAGTAGATCATTCGCTCCCGGCTCCTATCACCAGTTTCCCTTCCGAGTCCAGCTCGGCGTTCCAGTCTCGCAGCGGTTCGTCGATGTCGCCAAGCTCGTCGCCCTTGCCCTGCAGCGAGACGGGCTCGGCCGAGTCGCCCAGATCCACCCGGTAGCGATACCAGGACAGCTCCCAGGCCACCAGCACGGTGACGGTGCTGGGGGCGTCGGGATCCGGCACGGCCGTGGCGAACGGGGGCCCCAGGCTGCGCGAGAGCCCGGCCACCGTGCGGTGGTGGTGGGACCCGTTGAAGAGATCGAGCGCGCGCTCCACCTTCACGTCGGCCGTGGTGGGCACGGCGCGCACGTGGCGCGGGTCACGCGGGCGCTCGCGCGGCCGCGGCGGCGGCTCGGGCGGGGCCTCGGCCTCGACCGGGGGCTCCTCCTCGACCGGCGGGGGCTCTGGCTCCGGGCGGCGGGGCGGGCTCCGATCGCCGGCGCAGGCGGTCCAGCAGCGGACGGCGCTCAGGCGGGCGCGGTCCGCGCGCCGGCAGGTGGTCGTGGGCGGACTCGCGAATCCAGCCCGCGTGCTCGGCCCGCACGAAGCAGAGCTCGCACACGCCATGCCTCTCGCCGCCGGGCGCGAGGTATGACTCGGTGCGCTCACCCTTGAGGATCGTGCGGCCGCAGACCTCGCAGGTCACGTGATCGTGGAACGGGCGAAGCTCCTTCTTCATCCGCGAGAGAGGGTACTCACGCCTGGACCGCGGCCTCTTCGCTCTGGGCCTTCTCGACCACCTTGCCCGCGATGTGCGTCGGCACCTCCTCGTAGCGCGCCAGCTCCATCGTGTAATCGCCCTGCCCGCCGGTGATCTGGCGCAGGTCGGGCGCGTAGCTGAGCATCTCGGCCATCGGCACCTCGGCCTGCACCTCGGTGGCGCCGCCCTTGGGCTCCATGCCGAGCGGGCGCCCGCGGCGGGAGTTGAGGTCGCCGATCACGTCGCCGACCGAGTCCTCGGGCACGGTCACCGCGACCGTCATGATCGGCTCCAGCAGCACGGGCTTGGCCTTCTCCATCGCCTCCTTGAAGGCCATTGACCCCGCCACCTTGAACGCCATCTCCGACGAGTCGACCGAGTGGTAGGAGCCGTCGTAGAGCGTCACGCGCACGCCCTCGACGGGATAGCCGGCGATCACGCCGTGGGCCATCGTCTCGACGATGCCCTTCTCCACGGCGGGGATGAACCCGGACGGGATCACGCCGCCCTTGATCTTGTTCACGAACTCGAACCCGCTCCCCGACGGGATCGGCTCGATCTCGATGTGGCAGTCGCCGAACTGGCCGCGGCCGCCGGTCTGCTTCTTGTAGCGGCCATGCGCCTTGGCCGGGCCCCGGATGGTCTCGTGGTAGGGCACCCGCGGCGGCTTGAGGTTCACCTCGGCGCCGAAGCGCTCCTTCATCCGGTCGACGATCACCTCGACGTGGATCTGGGTGAGCCCCGCCACGATCTCCTCGCCGGTCTGGCGGTCGCGGTGCACGTCGATCGTCGGGTCCTCCTCCTGGAGGCGCCGCAGCGCGGCGAACGCCTTCTCCTCGTCGCCCTTGGCCTTTGGCTCCATGGCGAACGCCATCACCGGGCGCGGCAGGTCCGGCATCTTGAGGTCCCACTCGCCGTCCTTCGCGGCCAGCACGTCGCCGGCGTGGGTCTCCTTGAGCTTGGCCACCGCGCCGATGTCGCCGGGGCCGAACTCGTCGGCCTGGTCGTACTCCTTGCCCTGGGGCACCAGCAGCTGGCCGATGCGCTCCTTGTGGTGGGTGCGGCAGTTGTGCACCTGGGAGTCGTGCTTCATCACCCCCTGGTAGACGCGGAAGAGGTTGATCCGCCCCGCGAAGGTGTCGGCCAGCGTCTTGAACACGAACGCCACCATCTCGGCGTCCTCGGTGGGCTCGAGGGTGTCCTCGCCGGCGTGGACGGCGCCCACCTTGCCCGGCGAGGGGAGATCCTCCACCAGCGCGTCGAGGAGGCGGTCCGAGCCCAGGTTGCGCGTGGCGGCGCCGCAGGTGACGGGGAAGATCGTGCCGGCGGTGACCCCCGCCTTGAGCGCGGAGACGCACTCCTCGTGGGAGATCTCCTGGCCCTCGAGGTAGTGCTCCATCAGCTCGTCGGAGACCTCGGCCACCTCGTCCATCAGCTTCTCGCGGTACTCCTGCGCCTGCTCGGCGAGCTCCTCGGGGATGTCGATCTCCTCGGCGTTGCCGCGGCCGGCGCCGTCGTAGCGGTAGGCCTTCATGTCGATCAGGTCGACCACGCCCTGCAGCTCGTGCTCGGCGCCGATCGGGATCTCGGTGGCCACCACGTGCGGGCCGAAGGCCTCCTTGAGCGAGTCGAGGGTGCGGAAGAAGTCGGCGCGCTCGCGGTCGAGCATGTTCACGAAGATCAGGCGGGAGAGACCCGAGATCGGCGGCGCGCTGCCAGAGGCGGTCGGTGCCCACCTCCACGCCCATCACGCCGTTGACCACGAACACGGCGCCCTCGCAGACGCGCAGGGCGGCCAGGGCGTCCGCCACGAAGCTCGGCTCGCCGGGCGTGTCGATCAGGTTGATCTTGCGGTCCTGCCACCGGAAGGAGGTGAGGCTGGAGGCGATCGACATCTCGCGCGCCTTCTCGTCGGGCGCGGAGTCCGACACCGTGCGTGCCGTCGGCCACGGTGCCGAGCCGGTTGATCGCGCCCGCCTCGAACAGCAGCGCCTCGTTCAACGAGGTCTTGCCGCTCCCCCGGTGGCCCACCAAGGCCACGTTGCGGATCCTCTTTGCACCGTCGTGCGGCATGCCGGCTCCTCTCCTCGGGTCTCCGGGAAACCTACGGGGAGCCGAGGGCCGCGGCAAGGCTGCCGTGCATCGGAGCCACGCTGCCGACGTCGGTGAGCGTGAGCAGGCGCGTGAGCGGCGAGCCGTCGGGAACCACCAGCCGCAGCTCCTGGCGGCGGCGCCCGAGGCGGCGCGACAGCTCGAACAGCAGCTCGATCGCGGCCGAGTCGAGGTACTGGGTGTCGCTCAGGTCGATCACGAGCGCGTGGGCGTCGTTGGGCACCGCCTTGGTCAGCTCCTCGCGCACGTACTCGGCGTTCGTCATGTCGACCTCGCCGGCCAGGCGCGCCACCACGGCGTCGCCGTCGCGATCCATGGCGATGTCGGCGGAGGTGCTCACGCGGCCGCCCGCAACCCCAGCCGCCGGCTCATCCTGACCGTCGTGCCGTGCCGGGTGCGGCTCCACGTCCACGTCATCCATCAGCCCCTTCATGATCTTCAGGCCGCGCCCGCGGTTCTCCCCCGCGGCGCTCCCGCCAGGCGCCGAAGTCGCGGACCGTGACCTGCACCTCCTGCCCGTCGCGCCGGGCCTCGCACTCGAACTCCGCGTCACCGGGACCGTAGGCGTGCTCGATCGCGTTGGCCGCCGCCTCGCACACGGTGAGGGTGATCTCGAATCGCTCTTCCGGGCCCGCTCCGGCCGCCTCCAGGAAGCGGCCCAGGCGGCGCCGCAGCTGGGCCAGCGCGGCGGGATCCGCCGGCAGGCGCAACAGCAGCCTGCCCGGCTCGCGGGCTCGAGCCGGACCGCCAGCACCGCCACGTCGTCGGCGGGGCGCTTGCCCGCCGAGCATGCCCTCGAGCAGCTGGTCGCACACGTCGCCGAGCTCGCCGTCGGCCACCGAGCCCACGGTGGCGAGCTGGGCCAGGCGGTCGTCCAGCGACGTGTCGCGGCGCTCGACCAGGCCGTCCGTGTAGAGCACGAGCGTCGCGCCGGGATCGAGCCGGGCGGTGGCGTCGCGTGAACGCCACAGGGTCGGCCGTGCCGAGCGGCACCGAGCGCGCCGCCCTCGAGGAACCGCGCCTGGCCCCCGCTCTCGATCACCAGCGGCGGCGGATGGCCCGCGCTGGCCAGCGAGACCTCGCCGGTGTCGCGGTCGATCGCCACGCACAGGGCCGTGGCCATCAGGTCGCGGCCGTCCTTGGCCAGCAGCCGGTTCAGCCGCGACGAGCGTCTGCGCGGGCGAGGTCTCCACCAGCGCGTAGGCGCGGAACGCGTTGCGCAGCTGGCCCATCACGGTCGCCGCCCGCAGCCCGTGCCCCACCACGTCGCCCACCACGATCGCCACCCGCCCGTCGTCCAGCTCGATCGCGTCGTACCAGTCGCCGCCGATCGCGGCGCCGCTGTCGGCGGGCAGGTAGCGAGCCTCCAGCTGCACGCCGTCGATCGCCGGGAGGCTCTCGGGCAGCAGCGAGCGCTGGAGCACCTCGGCCACCTCGTGGTCGGCGGCGGCGGCGCGGCTGAGCTTCTCCTCCATCTCCTTGCGCTCGTGGATGTCGGTGGCGGTGCCCACGTACCCGAGGAGCTCGTCGCCCTCGAACCGCGGGCACGCCCCTGTCGACGATCCAGCGATACACGCCGTCGTGACGGCGCAGCCGGTACTCCCGCTCCCACGGGACCCTGCGCGCGAACGCCCGCCACCAGGTGGACCGGACGCCCTCCGCGTCGTCGGGATGGACCCCGAGCTCCCAGGTGTCCCCGAGCTCGTCCTGGATCAGGCGGCCGGTGAACTCCAGCCAGCCGCGGTTGATGAAGTCGATCATCCCGTCGGAGTCCGCGGTCCAGATGAACACCGGGGCCGCGTCGGCGAGCTCGCGGAAGCGCGCCTCGCTCGCGCGCACCTCCCGCTCGGCGCGGCCGCGGTCGATCGCGGCGGCCAGGGTGTTGGCCACGCCCTCGAGGAAGTGCACGTCGTCCTCTGAGAAGTCACCCGTTCGGCGGCTGGCGGCGGCCAGTACGGCGAATGGCCTGCCGTGCACGCCCACCGGCACGCTCACCGTGCTGCGCATGCCGAGGTCGAGCATCCACTGGGCGGGGCGAAACCGCTCCTCGGCCAGCAGGTCCTCCACCACGACCGGCCCGGGGGAGCCGAGCGTGAAGCCGGTCTGGCCCTCTGGGCCGCGCGGCACGAACGGGTGCCCCGCCAGCTCCTCGGGCAGGCCGACGCTGGCCTGGGCCACGAGCTCGGAGCGGCCCTCCACGAGCTTCCAGGATCGTCACGTACGGGCACTCGCAGCTGCTCCGCCACGAGTTCGCACGGCCTCCTGGCTCAGCGCGTCGAGCGCGATGCCCGACAGCGCGTGGCGGCCGAACTCCGCCACGGCCGCCTGCTGGCGGAGCCGGGTGCGAAGCTCGTCTTCGGAACGGCGTTCGAGCACGAAGTTGCCCTCCTGCCCCCTTTCGGGCGGATCAGGCCGACTCGGTGAGCGAATCACCCTGCAGGCGCGACTTCAAGCGCAGCACGGCCTTCGTGTGCAGTTGCGACACACGAGACTCGGTGACTCCCAGCACCTCTCCGATCTCGCGCAGCGTCAGGTTCTCGTAGTAGTAGAGCGCCACCACCAGCTTCTCCCGCTCGGGCAGGCGCGCGATCGCGTCCGCGAGGCGGTCCTTCATGTCGGTGATGTCCATCTCGTGCGCGGGGTCGACCGCGCCCGGATCCTGGATCGTGTCCAGCAGCGAGACCTGGTCGCCCGAGGCGTCCGACACGGTCCACAGCTCGTCGAGCGCCACCACGGACGAGTTGGAGATCCGCACCAGGGACTCCTGGAACTCCTCGACGGTGGTCTCGAGGGCGTCCGCCATCTCCTGGTCGGTCGGCGCGCGATGGAGCTGGTGCTCGAGCTTGGCGTTGGCCTTCTCGATCTCGCGCGCCTTGGCGCGCACCGACCGCGGCACCCAGTCCATCGACCGCAGCTCGTCGATGATCGAGCCCTTGATGCGGGTGATCGCGAACGTCTCGAAGCGGATCTCGCGCGCCGGCTCGAAGCGCTCGATCGCCGAGATCAGGCCCAGCAGGCCGTAGGAGATGAGGTCGGCCTCCTCGACGTGCGAGGGCAGGCCGCTCGACATCCGGCCCGCCACGTACTTGACCAGGGGCGCGTATGCGAGCACCAGCCGTTCGCGGGCTCTCGGATCCTCCTCGTCCTTGTACCGGCGCCAGAGGTCCTTGAGCTCGATCGCCTTGAGGTTGGTTTCCACCCTCGGTCTTTGGTGTCAGGCGCGGGGATGTGCCCGCGCGTAGGCCGATTTCAACCGTTTCGACTCTACCCGAGTGTAGGTCTGAGTCGTGCTGATGGAGGCGTGCCCGAGCAGTTCCTGGATCGATCTGAGGTCCGCTCCACCCTCGAGCAGATGGGTGGCGAAGGAGTGGCGCAGCGTATGTGGCGAGACGCCGGACTGGACGGCCGCGCGGCGCACCGCCAGCGCCAGCCGGCGGCGCACGTCGGACGTCGACAGCCGCCGGCCGCTCTTCGAGAGGAAGAGCGCGGGGTCGGGCTCCGGCCTCCAGCGCGGGACGGCCCCGCTCGAGGTAGGCGTCGAGAGCCCGCCAGGCCGGCTCGCCCGCGGGCACCATCCGGGTGCGCCCGCCCTTGCCCTCCACGCGTACCTCCTCGCCGTCGGGGTCCAGGCTCGCCACCTCGAGGTTCACGAGCTCCTCGGCGCGCAGGCCCGCCGAGTAGCAGAGCTCGAAGATGGCGCGATCGCGCAACTCCAGGGGCGTGGACGCGGGCATCCGCCCGAGCAGATCGCCGACCTCGGCCTGCTTGAGCACCGCCGGCAGATGGGAGTCCTTGCGCGGGGAGGCCACCAGGTCCGCCGGGTTGGCCTCCACCTGCCCGGTGCGCAGCATCTCTCTGTAGAAGGCGCGGATCGCAGCCAGCTTGCGCGCCACCGTCGTCTTCGACGCGCCCCGCTCTGACATCACGCCGGCGTAGCGGCGCAGGGAGCGGTGGTCGAGCGCCTCGGGCGCCAGGTCGTTGCCCGTCGCCCACTCGGCGAGCTGTCCGAGGTCGACCCCATAGGCCCGGCGGGTCTTCTCGGCCATTCCCTGCCTTGCGAGCGCGACGTCGAACCGGGCGAGCGCCCGGCTCCAACTACCGTTCAGTACCGGCGTGTCGGTGTTCTTCGTCAATACTCAGGACGGTCGGGTGGCCACACGGACGCAGCTCGTGGAAGCGGGACAGGCGGACGACTCCGAGACCCCGGTGAAGCCGTGGCACGCGATCCAGGGTCCAAGGGACGCGTCCACCATGTGGTACGCGGTTTTGCGCAAGCGCGAACGGGGCGTCTTCATAGGCACCCTGTGCATTCGCCATACGGGGCGCCAAGCCTCCCTGGAGGATGCGGGCTGGAGAGAGGTGCCCGTGTCGGAGCGCGATCCGGGTCGTGACCTCACTAGGCGATGTAGACCGGCGCCCCGACAGGCACCTTGTCGTACAGCTCGATCACGTCGGGAATCGCCATCCGCACGCAGCCGTGTGACGCGGCGCTGCCCAGTGAGCCCGCCTGGTCGGTGCCGTGGATGCCGGCGCCGTTGTAGATGCCCATCCAGCGCGCCTTGAGCGGATTGTCGGGAACGCCGCCGGGGACCACCGTGCCGGCGAGTGACCCCGCCCAGGGCTTGTTCGGCACGGTCCAGGGAACGTTCACGCCCTTGTTCTGGATGTTGTAGAGCCCCGCGGGGGTGTCGAAGCCCACGGCGCCGATCGCGACCGTGTAGGTCTTGGCCAGCTTCAGGCGCTGGTAGAGGCGCAGCCTGAACGAACCGCGGTCCACGATCAGCAGGGCCGGGTACTTGTCCGCGAGCTGGGCCCGCGTGACCTTGGCCTTGGTCTTGCTCACCGGGACGTCGGTCACCCGTTCGTCGGGGCTGGTGAGCGCGGTGTGGATGTTGCGCTCCAGCTCCGCGCGGTCGGTCTTGACCCCGTCCTGCTCCTTGACCTGCGTGAGCGACGGGAAGTTCACCTTCGCGTCCTGGGCCGGCCTGTCCACGCCCTTGGTGATCCTGGCCACGAGCCTGGCCACGGCGACCTTGGAGTAGCTCACCTGCGCGTCGATCTCGGCGGGCTCCTCGCCGCCGGTGAGGTCGCGCAGGGTACGTCCGAAGATGTTCCCGCCTCGGCTGGCCGCCACAGCGTCATCCACCATGCCGCCCACGTCGGCCTTGACCGCGGCGTCCTCGGCGGACAGCGTGAACCGCTTCTTGCCGTACTCCACGACGATCGGCTTCTCCAGCGGCACCTGCAGCTTGGTCTGCAGCTTGGCGCGCGCCTCGCTCGCGCTCATGCCGCCCACCGGGACGCTCGCGATGCGGATGCCGTTCGCCACGCGGTCCTCGTTCGACGAGTCGTAGGCATAGATCGCCACGGCACCGACAAGCAGAACCGTGATCAGCGTAGCTACGGCGATGAAGGACTTGGTGGCCATGAGAACGCGCAGGTACCGCTATCGGTACCCGATGCGCAGCCGCTCAATATAGGGACGCGGCCGCGCGGGTCAAACCGCGCAAGTGCGGTTGCGAGTACTTACGCGCCGAGCGGGGTTCCGGATGCGCGTGCGAGCACCGAGTCGATCGCGCCAAGCACGGGCTCCCGCCCCGCATTGGAGCGCTCGTACTCACGCAGCGCGACCAGGTCGGGCGACTCCAGCGACCCGAGCAGCGACACGATCTCCTCGACCGCCAGGTCGTCGTAGTGATCGACGGGAGGACCGGAAGGCGCAGGTGGCGGGGGCGGAGACGGAGCCGGCTCGGGCTCAGGTTCCCGAGGCCCGAGGCCCGAGGCCCGAGGCCCTGTCCTCTGAGGTCTGAGGCTGCCTCGGCGCGGGCTCAGCCTCCCCCCGCCGCACGTGCGGGCTCCAGCGCAGGAACTCCTCCACCTCGCGCTCGTAGCGGTAGGGCTCGACGCCGCTGCCGCGCATCAGGGGATGCAGGCGCATGTGCTCGCCCAGCTCTATCGCGGCCTCGCGGCAGGTGTGGCCGTACTCGAAGCCGGTGGCCTTCAGCCGCCGGTTGTCCACCCCGCGCCCGAAGCGCAGCTGATTGAGCATCTCGGCCGGGATCCTCATGCCCAGCCTGCCGGCCACGCTCGCGGCGATGCCAGTGCCCCAGGGCGGAAGCACCGGCAGGTAGGGCTTGCCCAGCAGACCGGCCACCTCGGACAGCGCCAGCACGCCGTCGCCGGCCACGTTGTAGACACCCGGCACCGAGCCCTTCACCATGTGCTCGAGCGAGTGGACCACGTCGTCCTCGTGCACGAACTGGTAGCGCGGGTCGAACCCGAGGATCATCGGCACGGCGGGGAGCGAGAACAGGTGGATGTGCGACGTCTTCACGTCCGGGCCGAGCACGTTCGCGAACCGCAGGATCGACACGTCCACGCCGGGGTTGGTGTCGGCGTACTCCGCCACCGACGCCTCCGCCTCGAGCACATCCCGCTCGATCGGCGTGCGCGGGGCGTGCGGGCGGCCCATCGTCTCGTCGAAGAAGGCCGGGTCGTCCTGCTCGGAGCCGTAGAAGTGGGTCGAGGACTTGAAGACGAACTTCCGGACGGTGCTGGACGGGCCGCCGCACGCCGCGAGGATGTTCATCGTCCCGATCACGTTGTTCTCGTGCGCCTTGCGCGCCGAGGTGGTGGCCGAGTCCACGACCAGCCGGGTGTCCACCACCGTGTCGATCTCCGCCGCCTCGACGACCCGTCGCAGCAGCCCGTGCTGGTTGCTCACCTTCACGTACTCGGTGCGCTCGAGCTCGACGCTCGGCTCCTCGTTGTCCACGCCCACGATCGCCTCGATCGACGGCTCCCCCTCCAGGGCCTGCGCCAGGCGCCCGCCCCAGTAGGTCGACAGCCCGGTGATGAGGACCCGCTTGGAGGGCACGTCAGCCGAACCAGACCGACTTGCGCTTGGAGATCATCTCGAACAGGTTCTCCTGGATCCGCGCCCGGACGTCGTGCGCCGTGGACTGCACCAGGCCCTTGTCCTCGTGCATGTCCGCCTCGAAGGCGATCGGCTCGAGGAAGCGCAGCTTGAACTTGGCCGGCAGGAAGCCGAGCATCCCCAGCGGGCCGAAGTGCGGGAAGGTGGGTGTGAGCGGCGCGTAGAGCAGCCCGGTCAGCCGCTTGAGCAGGTTGAGGTGCGCGAACACCGGCTGGGCCTCCTCGGCCCCGACCACGCACACCGGAACGATCGGCACGCGCGCGCGCATGGCGGCCTCCACGAACCCACCGCGGCCGAAGCGGCGCAGCCGGTAGCGGTCCTTGTAGAGCTTCTCGGTGCCCTTGCGGCCCTCGGGGAACACCAGCACCAGCTCGCCCTCGTCGTACAGCAGCCGCTGCACGTTGGCCGGATGGGCCGCCACGCAGCCGATCTTGGGGATCAGCATGGAGAACCCCGGATAGCCCTTGAAGAAGTGCTCGACCGTGATGTTCAGCGGCCGCGGCCGCGGATGCTCCTCACGGATCGCCTTGGCGATCATCGCCGCGTCCGGGGGCAGCGCTCCCGAGTGGTTGGACACCAGCAGCGCCCCTCCGGTCGCCGGGACGTTCTCGATCCCCTCCACCTCGGCCCGGAACCAGTAGCGGTAGTAGAACTCGTAGAGGGTCCGGTCCATCAGCCCCTCGATCCGCTCCGAGCGCCCCCAGTCGGTCAGCCTGCGCTCGGGCTCGATGCCCGGCAGATGGCGCCGCAGGTCGTCATCGCGCACGGCGGGCAGGGGCGGCGCGGGCGCCGCGGGAGCGGGGTGCTCACGCGGGCTGAGGGGTGTGCGAGCGGAATCGGCCACAGCGCGCGATTCTGGCAAAAGAGGGCTCCGCTCACGCCTCCCGCCCGGTCGCGGAGGCTTCTGAACCCACATATAGGATCCCGGCGGATGCGCACGAAGGACCAGGTACGGCAGGACGTCTGGCGCTCGATGGACCGCGAAGGGGTATCGCGGTTCCCCGGAGCAGAGGGGCGGATCCCGAACTTCGCCGGCGCGAAGGCCGCCGCGGAAAGGCTGGCCAAGCACCCGGCCTGGACGCAGGCCACGACGATCAAGGCCAACCCGGACTCCCCGCAGACTCACGCGCGGCGGCTGGCGCTCACTCAGGGAAAGACGCTCGTGATGGCGGTGCCGCGCCTGCGCGACCAGCATCCGTTTCGCCTGCTCGACCCGGCGAAGCTCGACGAGGAGCAGATCCGCGAGGCCGCGACCATCAAGGGGGCGCTGCGCCACGGTGACGTGATCGACCTGGACCAGGTCCCCGAGCTCGATCTCGTGTTGACCGGCTCGGTGGCCGTGAACCTCAAGGGCGCCCGGATGGGCAAGGGTGGCGGGTTCTCCGACCTCGAGTACGGGCTGCTGCTCGAGTCCGGCAAGATCGATCGCCGCACGGTGGTGGCCACCACGGTCCACCCGATCCAGATCCTGCGCGAGAACCTGCTGATGACCGGGCACGACATCCCGGTGGACATCGTCGCCACCTCGCGTGCCGTGATCGAGGTGGACGGGGCCTACAAGCGGCCCGTCGGGATCCTGTGGGATCACCTGCAGCCGCC
This sequence comes from uncultured Thermoleophilaceae bacterium, assembly GCA_963761505.1. GTDB lineage: Bacteria > Actinomycetota > Thermoleophilia > Solirubrobacterales > Thermoleophilaceae > JAAYBF01. Next base: position 241,790 of record CAVXGW010000009.1, on the reverse strand, counting down.
GCAAATACACGAGATCCCTGTTTTGGAGCGCTTCGGCTACGCCGGATAGGCCTCGGGCCTCAGACCTCAGGCCTCAGGCCTCAGGGCCTCATTGACCCGGCGCTCCAGGTCGGCCCAGTCGTTCGCGGCCATCACGCCGTCCTCTTCCTGGAGTGACTCGTTCCATGGGTGGATCAGCGTCGCGGCGAGGATGTTGTGCTCGCGGGCTCGCTTGATGTTCACCGGGCTGTCGTCCACCAGGAGGTCGATGTTCAGTTCCACGCAGCGGGTGATCTTGTCGAAGGAGCAGTGCAGGTCGTCGTAGGGGAAGCCCTGGGACTCCAGCCAGCGGCGGGTGGCCGGGTCGCATGACGTGCGGCGGTGGCTGGTCACGTGGATCCAGTGGCCGGCCTCGTGCCAGCGCTGCACCGCCTCCACCGCGCCCTCGTACGGAGTGGCCCCCTCGATGTTCTCGTCGGAGTGGGTCTCCTCCACCACCGCGATCAGCTGGTCGCGCTGAAGCGCGGTGATGCCCCAGTCGTCCTGCTCCGCGTAAGGCAGCGCCACCCCGTAGCGCTCCTGGGCGATCCGGTCCAGCAGGTCCCAGTAGTGGTGCAGGGTCGAGTCGATGTCGAGGGCGATCCGCGCCATTGCCGGTTACCGTAGTCGTCGCGATGAAGCGGCTGCCGATCAGCAACGTGGCTCCTGCCCGGCTGCGCGCCGCCCAGGCCGCGGGCGACGACTACGGCGTGAGCGACTCCCCGGACTGGCGCTCGATCGACTGGCCCTCGCAGCTGCGCCAGGCCGAGATAGGCGGCACCCGGGTCAACTACGTCGACATGGGCGACCAGGGCGAGCACCGGCCGATCGTGTTCATCCACGGTCTCAGCGGCCAGTGGCAGAACTGGCTCGAGAACATCCCGCACTTCGCCCAGTCGCGGCGGGTCGTGGCGATGGACCTGCCGGGATTCGGGCTGTCCGACATGCCGTCCGAGCGGATCTCGATCGAGCTCTACGGCAAGGTCGTGGCGGAGCTGTGCGAACGGCTCGAGCTCGCGCCCGCCGTGGTGGTGGGCAACTCGATGGGCGGGTTCGTGGCCGCCGAGCTGGCGATCACCCACCCACACGTCGTCGAGCGCCTGATGCTGCTGGCGTCGGCGGGCGTGTCGCAGATGGACGTGGCGAAGCGGCCCGTGCTCGCGGCCGGCAAGGCCGCGGGCCTGCTCGCCACCAGCAACGTGGCCCAGATGAAGATGTCGGCCAAGCGCCCGAAGCTCCGCCACCTCATCATGAGCCTGGTCTGCCGCCACCCGAGCGCGATCCAGCCCGACGTGATGTTCGAGGGCCTGATGAAGGGCGCGAACAAGCCCGGCTTCGAGACCGCCCTGCATGCGTGCCTGGACTACGACTTCCGCGAGCGGCTGCCGGAGATCGGCTGCCCGACGCTGGTCGTCTGGGGCGAGAAGGACATGATCATCCCGGTGCGCGACGCCGACACGTTCGTCTCGCTGATCCCGGGTGCCCGCAAGCTGATCTTCGAGGACACCGGCCACGTGCCGATGCTCGAGCGCCCGCGGCGCTTCAACGCCTGCCTCGAGGAGTTCCTCGCCCACGAGGTCCGCGAGGGCGAGCTCGAGCGGCGGCTTGACCCCGAGGCCGCGGCTTAGCGACGGCGAGCGCCGCGCTCGCCTCGCCCGCCGACACCGGCTGGCGGCCGGCCACGGCGCGGGAGACGTGGTCGAGGCGGCCGGGAGCGTGGTCTGCCTGCACGGGACCGATCCGGCGACGGTCTACCTGTCCGCCTGGGCGCGCGTCGAGGGCATGGCGGTCGAGGACCTCGAGCGCGCCCTGTACAGCGACCGGTCGCTCGTCAAGCACCTGGCCATGCGCCGCACCCTGTTCGTGTTCCCGCGGGAGACGATCGGCGTCGCGCAGGCGGGCGCGAGCGAGCGAGTGGCGGAGGCCGAGCGGCGCAGGCTCATCCGGGAGGTCGAGAAGGCAGGCCTGCGCACTGATGGCGAGCGCTGGCTTTCCGAAGCGTGGGAGCAGGTGCTGGCGGCGCTCTCCGGCGGCCGGGAGGCCACGTCCTCGGAGCTCCGCGACGAGATCCCCCTGCTGGAGGGCTCGTTCACCTACGGCGAGGGCAAGTCGTGGGGCGGGCGGATGCCGGTCGGCCCGCGGGTGCTCACCACGCTGTCCGCCGCGGGGCGCATCGTGCGGGCCTCGAACGACGGCGCCTGGACCACCTCCAGGCCGCGATGGGCCTCCACCGAGTCCTGGCTCGGGCAGGAGATCCCGCCGCTCACCCCGGCCGAGGGCGTGGCGGGGCTGGTCGAGCGATGGCTGCGCGCCTTCGGGCCCGGCACCGAGGCGGACATCAAGTGGTGGCTGGGGTCGACCGTCGCGGCCGTGCGCGGGGCGCTGGCCGACCTCGAGGCGGTCGAGGTCGAGCTCGACGGCCGGGTCGGATACCTGCTGCCCGACGACACGGACGCAACCGAACCGGTCGAGCCCTGGGCCGCGCTGCTGCCCCCGCTCGATCCGACCACGATGGGCTGGTCCGAGCGCGACTGGTACCTCGGCCCCCACCGGGCGCAGCTGTTCGACACCAGCGGAAACGCCGGGCCCACCGTGTGGTGGGACGGGCGGATCGTGGGCGGCTGGCGCCAGCGCGACGACGGCGAGGTCGAGCTGCAGATGCTCGAGGACGTGGGCGCGGACGGACTGCGCGCCATCGAGCACCGGGCGGCCCGCCTGACCGAATGGCTCGGCGGCACGCGCGTGCTGCCGAGGTTTCCCTCGCCCCTCTCCAAGGAGCTCGCCGGCTCCTAGCTGGTGAGCGCGCCCGTGCGCGCGTGCGTCAGAACGCCGAAGCCGTAGGGTCGGCCGACCGTCGAGCCGTCGCCGCGAGTCAGGTAGCGGGTGACCGCGTCCTCCTCATCGAGCACGGCCTCGGCGTGAAGGCCGTAGCGTGCCAGCGTCTCGTCGACCTGGCCCTCTGGAATCCCCCACCGGAGCGGCTCGTCGAGATCGGCGACCACGTCCAGAAGCTCGCTGGCGCCGTAGTACTCGCGCGACCGGTCGATCATTTCCGCCCAGACGGCGTCGAACACGATCGACGTGCGCGGGCTCGCGTGCCCGGCAACCCAGCCGAGCACGGCTGCCACCGCCTCCTCCGGCAGGTAGGCGCTCACGCCGGACCACACGAACAGCGTCGCGGCCCGCTCGTCGTGGCCGGCGCGCGGACAGGCGCTCGCCCAGGTCATCGCGGGCGAAGTCGATCGCGACGAACGTGACTTCCTCCGGGAGCTGCCCGAGCAAGCGCTCCACCCGCTCGCGCTTGGTGGCCTGGCTGGCGGGATGGTCGACCTCGAACACGCGGACTCCGCCCAGCCGCTCGGCGAGCCGGTAGGGCCGCGAGTCGAGGCCCGCCCCCAGCAGAATGACCTCGTCCAGGCCCGCCTCCAGTTCGGCGAGCACGACCTCGTCGATGAAACGGCAGCGGGCGATCTCGAACGGGTAGGCGCCGGGCACCTTCTGGTGTGCACGACTCAGATAGAGAGGCCGCGTCAGGCGGTACTTGGCCAGGGTGCTCACGTTGAGACCGCCCAGGAAGCCACCCGCCAGGTCGTCCGGGCAGCGCACGGCCGGATCGCGCTCGAGCGCGCCGGCGGCGCGGAGAGCCGCTGCGCCCTCGGCGGTGCTGCGGGGAACGAAAGGGTTGCGTCCAAGCTCGCCCAACGCCATGGCACGCGACTCTATCCCCCTATGCCGAGCCCGGATCCCTTCCGCTAGCCGCTAGCTGGTCAGCGCGCCCTCGGCCGCGGAGCCCACGTGCCGCGCGTACTTGCCGAGCACCCCGGACACGTACTTCGGCTCGGGGGGCGCGTAGGCGGCTCACCCGGGCCGCGATCTCGTCGTCGGACAGGTCCACGTTGAGCTCCCGGCGTCTCGACGTCGAACGTGACCGTGTCCCCGTCCCGGACGGCGGCGATCGGGCCGCCGCGCGGCGCCTCCGGCGCCACGTGCCCGGCCATGAAGCCGTGGGTGGCGCCCGAGAAGCGGCCGTCGGTGAGCAGCGCGACCGAGTCGCCCAGCCCCTCCCCCTGCAGCGCCGCCGTGACCGCCAGCATCTCGCGCATGCCCGGCCCGCCGGAGGGGCCCTCGTTGCGGATCACCACGACCTCGCCCGGCTCGATCGAGCCGGCCTTCACCGCGGCGAAGGCGTCCTCCTCGGACTCGAACACCCGCGCGGGGCCGCTGTGCTCGCGCCGGCCATGGCCGGCCAGCTTCACCACGCAGCCCTCGGGGGCGAGGTTGCCGCGCAGGATCGCGAAGCCGCCGTTGGGCGCCAGCGGATCGTCGAGCGGGCGGACGACGGGCTGGCCCTCGGTCTCCTGGGCCGCATCGGCCTCCTCCCCGATCGTGCGACCGGTCACGGTGATCGCGTCGCGGCGCAGCGAGCCCTGCTCGGCCAGGCGGGCCGCGACGAGGGGCACGCCGCCGGCGCGCCAGAGGTCCGGGCCCACGTAGCGGCCGAAGGGCTTGAGATCGGCCAGCAGCGGGGTATCCCAGGCGATGCGGTCGAAGTCGTCGATCGACAGCTCCACCCCGGCCTCGTTGGCGACGGCGAGCAGATGCAGCACCGCGTTGGTGGAACCGCCGGTCATCGCCACGCCGGCGATCGCGTTGTGCAGGGAGTCGGTGGTGATGATCGAGCTGGGCCGCAGGTCGCGCTCCAGCACGTCGAGCACCAGCCGTCCGCAGTCCTGCGCCACGGCGCCCTTCTTGCCCTCCTCGGCGGGCACCATCGAGCTGCCCATCGGCGAGATGCCGAGCATCTCGAACGCCATCGCCATGGTGTTCGCGGTGAACTGCCCGGCGCAGGCGCCCGCGCCGGGTGACGCCACCGACTCCAGCTCGGCCAGGTCCTCGTCGGACATGTCGCCCGCCGCGTGGGCGCCCACGGCCTCGAACACCTCCTGGATCGTCACGTCCTCCCCCCTGAACTTCCCGGCGGCGACCGAGCCGCCGTAGAGCATCAGGCTCGGGAGGTCGAGCCGCGCCAGCGCCATCACGCAGCCGGGGATCGTCTTGTCGCAGCCCGAGATCGCGATCACCGCGTCGAACATGTGCCCTCGCGCCACCAGCTCGATCGAGTCGGCGATCACCTCGCGGCTCACGAGCGACGCCTTCATGCCCTCGGTGCCCATGGTGATGCCGTCGGACACCGCGATCGTGTTGAACTCCATCGGGGTCCCCCCCGCCTCGCGGACCCCGTCCTTGACCTTCTCCGCCAGGCGGCGCAGGTGGAAGTTGCACGGCATCGTCTCGGTCCAGGTGTTGGCTATGCCCACCATCGGCCGGGCCAGGGCGTCGTCGTCGTAGCCGACGCCCTTCAGGTACGCGCGCGCTGGGGCCCGGTCCGGGCCCTCGAGCTGGACCCGGCTACGCGCCCGCAGGTCTCTCGTCATCGCCTGCGAGCTCCGACCGTCTGCCGGCGCTCCCACTCCGACAGCCGCCACAGGTCCCGCCGCACCCGCGCCGGGTCGAGCTGACGACCCACCAGGTGCATGTTGGCCTGGCCGATCACGCGGCTCTCGTCGGATGTGAGCGCCATCCACTTCGCGAGCACGTCGTCGGAGGCGGGCAGCCGCGCGCCGGTGCCCTCGCCGGTGAGATCCGGGAACTCGACGCAGTACTCGCTGAGCAGCCGGCCGCTCTCGGGCACGTAGGCGACGATCGGCTTGTGGGGATAGATCAGATAGGCATAGGGCGGGGAGCCGGCGTCGGCGGCCCGGCGCCCGTAGGGCAGGTGCCGGCCCTGGACCCGGACGAAGCCGAGGTCGCGGTACATCGCCCACTCCTCGTCGTTGACGCACGACCGAAGCAGCTGGCGCGCGCGAGACTCCGCGCGCCGCTCCCGCCCCGGGTCGTAGCCGATGGTGCGGTGAAGAGCCGGTCGCGCCATGCGCGCCTCGCGCCGCCTGCGCGCCAGCTCGCGGATGCCGATCGACGCGGCCAGCACGGCGCCCACCAGCCCGAAGGCGAGCAGGGTGAGCAGCACCACGGCGGCTACCCGCCGGACGCGCGCGGGAAGAAGATCACGCGGTCGGCTTCCGGCGGGATGTCCGCGTAGTCACGCACCATCACGGCCTCGCGCCGCCCGTTGCGCGCCGTCTCGACGGGCACGGCGGCCCACATCCCCTCGTCGAGCTGGCGGCGAAACTCGTCGATCAGCCGCTCCTCGTCCTCTCGCAGCGCGCGGTTGCCCTCCGTGAGGAGCACCTCGCCATGGCCGGGTTTCATCCGCAGGAACTTGATCGCAATCACCTTCGACGGGCCGACAGGCCCACCGACCGATTATGCCAGAGGTGATCCGCCGCTCCGCCGGCCGGCGAGGCCGATCGCGTCCACGGCGCCGGCGCCCTGGCCGAGGCCGCGCAGGCCGTCGCGCACCGCCTCCGCCGCCACCTCCTTCGCCTTCCGCGCCGCCTCCAGCGGCGGATGGCCGTGAGCGAGGAAGGCCGCGAGCGCCGACGAGTGGGTGCAGCCCGAGCCGTGGGCGGCGCCGTCGGGGTGACGTTCACCCGGGAATCTCGACGACCCGCTCGCCGTCGAAGAAGACATCCGTGGCCTGCTCGCGATGACCGCCGGTCACGACCGCGGCCCCCGGCCCCAGCGCATGCACGGCCCGCGCGAGCTCCTCGGGTGTCGCATCCTCCCCCAGCTCCGCGAGCACGCGAGCCTCCGCCAGGTTGGGGGTGACGACGGCGGCCCTCGGCACCAGCCGCTCGCGCAGCGCCGTGCGGGCCGCGGGGTCGAGCAGCGTCGCGCCGCTCTCCGCGACCATCACCGGGTCGATCACCACCGGAGCCTCCCCGAGCAGGCCCAGCGCCTCCTCCACCGCATCGATCGTCTCCGGCGTGCCGAGCATCCCGATCTTCACGGCGTCGACTCCGATGTCCGATGCCACGGCCCGCACCTGCTCGACGATCGCCGCGGGCGGCAGCGGGTAGACCGCGCTCACCTCGACGGTGTTCTGGGCGGTGACCGCGGTGATCGCCGTCATCCCGTGCACGCCGCAGCGGGCGAAGGCCTTGAGGTCCGCCTGGATGCCCGCGCCGCCCCCGGAGTCGGAGCCGGCGATGGAGAGCACGCGTGGGACGGTCAAGACGGCGCAGGAGTCTAGGAGAAGCTCCCCTGGACACCTGACGCCGTGGGGCGGTAGCCGCCGAGCGCGTCGCGCCGGATCCGCCCGGCGGACTCCAGCCTGGTGAGCACGGCACGCGCCTCCCGCACCGGCAGGCCCGCGGCGGAGCAGATGCCGTCCATGTCCAGGTCCGCCGCGACCGCGTCCAGGATGGCCGCGTCCACCTGGTCGAGCCCCGCCCAGGGCGGATCCGGCGGCACGGCCGGATGGTTGTCCGGCCCGAAGAGCTCGTCCAGCAGGTCCTCCGCCGAGGTGACCACGAGCGCGCCGTCCTTGATGAGCCGGTTGCTCCCGGCGGCAGAGCGCGCGGTCGCGCGCCCGGGCACCGCGGCGACCGTGCGCCCCATCTGCGCGGCGAACTCGCTCGTGATCAGCGAGCCGGAGGGATCGGCCGCCTCGACGACGACGGTGATCGCGCTCAGGGCGGCCATGATCCGGTTGCGGGCGGGAAACCCCCACCGGAACGGCCTGATTCCAGGTGGCAGCTCGGAGAGCACGACCCCGTCCTGACGCAGGCGGTCGTAGAGGCCGCGATTGCGCCTCGGATAGGGAACGTCGGGGCCGCCGGCGAGAACCGCGATGGCGGGGCCCTGGGCGTCGAGGCAGCCGCGATGCGCCGCGGCGTCGATCCCCAGCGCCAGGCCGCTGACCACGGTGACGCCCGCCGCGCCGAGCCCCCGCCCGAGCTCATATGCCATCTCCCAGCCGTAGGGAGAGCCGCGCCGGGCACCCACCACGGCGACGGACCGCTCGGACGGCACGATCCGAAGCCGGTCCGGCGTGGCGGTGGCGAAGATCACCGCGGGGGCGTCGGTGAGGTCTCTCAGCGGCCGGGGAAAGTGCCCGGAGTGGCGGCAGATCGCGGTGATGCCGTCCCGCTCGAGCCGCGCCCGTGCCGACGTCGGGATCGAAGTCCTCGACGAAGCGCCGCGCGGCGTCGGCCGACGACCCGGCGACCGCGGCGATCAGGTCGCCGTCGTCGAGCGCCAGCACCCCCCGCACCCTGGCCCGCCCGGGATCCTCGCCGCGCTGGTCGAGGATGCCCGCGAGATATGGCGCGAGATACCCGACCAGATGGCCCCGCCTCAGACAGGGCACGCACGCGGCGGCGCTCACGCGGCCACCGGGGCCGCCGTGGCGAGCCGGTAGCCCAGAGCCTCGTCGACATCCTCGTCGCGAACCTCGGCGCGCCCCTCGAGGTCGGCGATCGTGCGGGCGAGCCGCAGGACCCGGTCGTGCCCGCGGCCGGTCAGGGCGTCCGCCGCCAGGAGGCGAGCGATCGCGCCGTCTCCGACGACGCTCTGGCGGCGGGTCAGGCGGCCGTCCATCTCGCCGTTGCAGAGGGCGCCGCTGCCCGCAAGCCTCGCGCGCTGGCGCTCACGCGCCGCCATCACCCGTCCCGCGATCGCCGCGGACGTCTCACCGGCGCTCGCCGCGAGGCGCGACGAGCTGCGCGACCGGCGGAGCGGAGACGCGGCAGACGATGTCGATGCGATCGAGCAGCGGACCGCTCAGACGGCGCTGGTAGCGCTCCCGGTCGATCTCCCGGCATGTGCATTCGCCGCCGGCCCCGCCGCACGGGCAGGGGTTGCACGCGGCGATCAGCATCGTGCGCGTGGGAAAGGTGAGCGAGCGCTGGCCACGCGTGATCTCGACCCTCCCGTCCTCGAGCGGCTGGCGCAGCGCCTCGAGCGCTGCGCGGGAGTACTCCGCGAGCTCGTCGAGGAACAGGACGCCGCGGTGCGCCAGCGTCATCTCCCCGGGCCTGGGCCTGGCGCCTCCTCCCACCAGGCCCTGCGCCGAGATCGTGTGGTGGGGCGCGCGGAACGGCCGCGCCGTGGCGAGCTCGCCACCGCTCGTGCCGGCGACGCTGTGGATCCTCGTGATCTCCAGCGCCTCCTCGGGTGACGGCGGCGGCAGGATGCCGGGCAACCGGCGCGCGACCATCGTCTTGCCGGCTCCGGGGGGCCCGACCATCAGGAGGTTGTGCCCGCCCGCCGCCGCGATCTCCAGCGCGCGCTTGGCGTCCGCCTGGCCGCGGACGTCCGCCAGGTCGGGGCCCGCCCGAGGCGGCCCGGGCGCAGCGCGGACGGGCGCCACCGGGTCGGGCTCCCAGCGGTCGTGCAGTAGATCCACGAGACGGCTGAGCGTGGGGACCCCGAGCACCTCCACGCCCCCCGCGAGCGCCGCCTCGGGCGCGTTGGCCTGAGGCACGATCATCCTCCGGTAGCCGCGCTCCCGCGATCCCAGCGCGACGGCGAGCATCCCGCGCACGGGCCGCAGCTCGCCGCCGAGAGAGAGCTCCCCGCACACCGGGACCCCGCTGAGCGCCTCCGCGGGGACCTGCCCGCTCGCGGCGAGCACGCCGACGGCGATGGCCAGGTCGAACGCCGGGCCGGCCTTGCGGATCGCCGCCGGCGCCAGGTTGGCGGTGAGGCGCTGCTGGGGGAACTCGAGGCCCGAGTTGAGCAACGCGGCCCGCACCCGCTCGCGAGCCTCGCGCACGGAGGCGTCGGGGAGGCCGACGAGGGAGAACGCGGGCAGGCCGCGGCGGACATCCACCTCGACGGTGACCTCACGTCCCTCCACGCCTTCGACGGCGAACGTGGCGACGCTTGCGAGCATGGCGGGGACGCTAGGCGCGCTCGACACGCCGGTGGGGACGCGCGTGCACCAGCCTGGCACCGGCCCGCGTCCGATCCCGTCGCTGAATCGTCACGCAGGTCACCCACGTGTAACGCGGGCGTCCGTAGCGTGGCCGGACATGCAGACCGGAGCGGCCCAGGACCCTCGCAGGCGTCTCGGTGCGCTGGGCGAGCGCATCGCCTGCGCGCACCTCACGCGGGCGGGCTACGAGGTGGTCGAGCTCAACTATCGCTCCCGCCGGGGCGAGATCGACGTGGTCGCCCACGGCCACGGGTCGCTGGTCTTCTGCGAGGTGAAGACCCGCGTCTCGGGCGGGCGCGCGGGGCCCGCCTCGCCCCTGGAGGCGATCGGGCCGGCCAAGCGGCGCCGGCTGCGGCTGCTGGCGCGGGAGTGGCTCTCGACCACCGCCCCGGGGCGGCCGTACGCCGAGGGGCTGCGATTCGACGCGATCGGGGTCACCGTCGACCCGGCGGGGCGGCTACTCGCGCTGGAGCACGTGGAGTGCGCCTTCTGAGACTCAGGTGATCTAGGTGGCGAGCGGAAGCTGCGTGTACGCGATCGACTGGAAGGACATCCGGTGCAGCGGCGAGACGCCGTTCGCGGTGATGGCCGCCCTGTGCTCGGGAGTCGAGTAGCCGACGTTGGTCGCGAAATCCCACTCCGGGTGCCGCTCTGCCGCCCGGCGCATGTAGCGGTCGCGTGTGACCTTGGCGAGGACGGACGCCGCCGCGATTGCGGCGCTGCGGCAGTCGCCGTCGATCACCGCCCGCTGCTCGTGCTCCATCTCCGGCACGGCGAACCCGTCCACCAGGCACACGGTGCCCTCGCACGAGACGCGCAGCAGGGCGGACCGGAGCGCTTCGAGGTTGGTCACGTGGAGCCCGCGGGAGTCGATTCCCCGAACGCAGCGGGAGACGATCGTGGTGCGCGCGGCGGCGCGGAGCACGAGCGGGTAGAGCTCCTCGCGCGCGGCCTCGGTGTGCTGCTTGGAGTCGTTGAGCCTGGAGAGAGCGCGCCGGTCGGAGAGCGTCAGGCGCTCGACGTCGAACAGGACCGCCGCCGCCACGAGCGGGCCCGCGAGCGATCCGCGCCCGGCCTCGTCCGCGCCCGCGACCCACCTGGCGCCGATCTCGCGGTCGAAGGCGAACAGGCGCCTACCGCTCTGGCGCCGGCGGCGGGCCTTGCGCGCCGCCCGGGAGGGGAGCTTGACTGGCTCGCCGTCGTCCGGCGTGGCGGAAAGTGCGGCCTCGGCGGCTTTGCTCGCGTCGCCCACGTGAGAGCGACTATATGCCCGGTCGCGGCGGAACGGCCGGGACCCCGGGTCGCCGGCGCCCTAGCCACTAGAGGACCCCGACCTTGCCGGGGGGCCAGTAGGTCACGCGCGCCTCGCCGATCAGCCACTTCCTGGGCACGGGGCCCCACTCGCGGCTGTCGGCGCTCTCGCCGCGGTTGTCGCCCATCATGAAGAAGTGCCCGTCCGGGATCCTGATCGGGCGCGGGAGGTTGCAGATGCTGCACTCGTCATCCGGGCGGATGAACGGCTCCTTCTGGAGCTTGCCGTTGATGTAGACCCGGCCACCGCGCACGGAGAGCCGGTCGCCACCGACCGCGACCACCCGCTTGATGAAGTTGGTGTCCGACCGCTCCGGCGTCGGCCTGGGACAGGCCGTGTTCTCCGGGTGGCGCGCGCCGCAGGCGTTCTCGTCCGCGCCACGCGGCGGCTTGAACACCATGATGTCGCCGCGCTCGGGATCGGCGAAGCGCTCGGTCACCCGATCGACGAGGACCCGCTGGCCCACCGCGAGGGTCGGGACCATCGACTCGCTCGGGATCCGGAACGGCTTAACGAGGAAAGCCTGGATGCCCAGAGCGAGACCGAGGGCCACGGCGACGATCGTGACCAGCTCGATCAGCGAGCCGGCCGCGCTCTGCTCCTTCTTGACGCGTGCCACTTCTCGAGTCGGGACCCTGCGGCGAGGCCGTCAGGCCCCGGACCGCTCGTCGGACTCGGAATCCTCGGCCGGTTCGTCCTCCTCGGCGGGGGGCTCCTCGGCAGCAGGTTCCTCGGCGGCAGGCTCCTCGGCGGCAGGCTCCTCCGGCGTGGCCGTGGCCTCCTCCGCGGGGGTCTCGCCCTCGGCCGCCTCGGCGGCCTCGGCCTCCAGCGCGGCCACCTCGTCGACACCCTCGTCGCGCGGATCGCTCTCGCCGGCCACCGCGGCCTCGTCCGCCTCCGGCGGCGGCATGGCGCCCTCCTCGACCGGCGTCGCTTCCTCCACGAGCGCCTCCTCCTGCCGGCCGCCGAATCTCCGCTCCCGGACGCGGGCGCCACGGCCCACGCGGTCGCGCAGGTAGTACAGCTTGGCGCGGCGGACGTCGCCGCGGCCGGCCACCTCGATGCGCTCGATCTTCGGGGAGTGGACGGGGAACGTGCGCTCCACGCCGACGCCGAAGGACTGCTTGCGCACGGTGAAGGTCTCGCGGGCCCCGGAGCCCTGGCGCTTCAGGACCACGCCCTCGAACACCTGGGTGCGGCGGCGGGTGCCCTCGACGACCTGGAAGTGGACACGCACCCGGTCTCCCGCCTGAAAGGCGGGCACTTTGCGCAGCTGCGCGCGCTCGATGCTGTCGATGACACCGCTCATGAGTCGAAGAGGGCGCGGCGTGGTGGGGAACCCGCCCGCGCGGCGGCGAATGGTAGCGAGCTAATGGAGGACCCCGCGCCCAGGCATCCGGCCGTTCGCGGCTAGCCGCCGGCCCGGCGGCGGCTCTGCTCGAGCCGCCAGGCCTTGACGCGCCCGTGATCGCCCGACAGCAGCACGTCCGGGACCTCCTGCCCGCGCCACTCGGCGGGGCGGGTGTAGTGCGGGTACTCGGGAGCGCCCCCGAGCGCCGGGCTGAAGGACTCCTCGATCGCGCTGTCCTCGTGACCCAGCACGCCCGGGAGCTTTCGCATCACGGCGTCCGACACGACCATCGCCGCGGCCTCGCCGCCGGCGAGCACGTACGGGCCGATCGACACCACGTCGGTGGCCAGGTGCTCGTGCACGCGCTCGTCGAAGCCCTCGTAGCGCCCGCAGAGCAGGGTCAGGTCATCGGCGCCGGCCAGCTCGGAGGCGAGCGCGTCGTCGAAGCGCCGGCCGGAGGCCGCCAGAGCGACCACACGGCGGGCGCCCCTCCCCTCCACCGGGTCGACGCCCCAGCGCTCGCGCAGCGCGGCCTCCACCACGTCCACCCGGATCACCATGCCCGCGCCGCCGCCGTAGGGGGTGTCGTCGACCTGCCCCGCTCCGAGCGGGGTGGTGGCGCGCAGGTCGACCGCCTCGAAGGAGTGGCCCAGGGCGAGCGCGTTGGTCACATGCCGTTGCTCGGTGAACCACCCGAACCAGTGCGGGAACAGCGAGAGGACCTCGATCCTCATGACAGCCCCAGGAAGTCGCGGTCGACCTCGATCCGGCGCGCGCCCACGTCGATCCCCCGCACGGCGTCGCTCACGAGGGGGATCAGCGTGCCGTCCTCGATCTCGAGCACGTCACAGCTCTCGCCCGGCAGCACCCGGGCCACCGTGCCCACGCCCGGGACCTCGCAGCCGACCAGGTCGGCCGCCAGCCACTCGTCGTCGGCGAGCGGCTCCTGCACCGCCGCCACCGAGAGCGGCTGCCCGGTCAGCGCCGCCGCGGCCTCTCGGTCGTTCACTCCCTCCAGGCGCAGCAGGGGGGCGGCGTCGGTACCGCTGCGGCGCTCCACGCGGCGCTCGGCTCCGGCCACCACCAGAAGCGTGCCCTCGGCGAGCGCGTGGGAGGGCTCGCGCACGTGAAAGCTCCCGTCGAGCCCATGGGGGCGCCCGACCTTCCCGACCGTCACGAGCCGGGTCTCGCCCAACGGGCTTACTCGGTGTCGACGACGTCGACGAGCACGCGGCGATTCTCGCGAACGGACGATGCCCTGACGAGCGTGCGCAGCGCGGCGATGGTGCGGCCGCCCCTGCCGATGACCTTGCCGGCCTCGCTCTCGGCTACGGACAGCTCGAGCACCACCGTGCCGTCGTCCTCCTCGAAGGAGTCGACGGTCACCTCGTCGGGCTCGTCCACCAGGCCCCGCGCGAGGAATGCGAGCAGGTCCTCCACGGCTTGCGGCTAGGTCGGCTCGTCGGCGGACTGGGCGTCCGCCGCGTCTCCGGCGTCGCCCTCGGCCTCGGCCGGCTGGGCTGCTTCGCCCTCCGGCTCGGCGGCCTCGGCGGGCTCAGGAGCGGCCTCGGCGGGCTCAGGAGCGGCCTCGGGCTCCGCGGCGGCGGCCGCCTCGGCGCGGGCGGCGGCCTCCGCGTCGGCCTTGGCCTGGGCCTCGGTGGCCTCCTCGGCGATCGCGGCGGCCACCTGCGGGTTGTCCTTGGCCCGCATCAGCTTGCGGACGGTGTTGGTGGGCTCGGCGCCCAGGTCCAGCCAGTGCTGGAGGCGCTCGTGGTCGATCACGATGGTCGACGGCTGGGTCTGCGGGTTGTAATGGCCGATCGTCTCGATGAAGCGCCCATCGCGCGGCGAGCGGCGGTCTGCGACGACCACGCGCCAGATCGGGTTCTTCTTGCTGCCCACTCGCGTGAGCCGGACTCGGACGGCCATGACGGCGGAGGAGGTTAGCGGGCCAGCGCGCTACCGGCCGCGCGCTACCGGCCCCCCGCCAACTGCTGCAGGTTGGGCATCTTCCCGCGCGAGATCTGCTTCATCACCTTCTGCATCTGGGCGAACTGCTTGACCAGATGGGACACGGCCTGGACCGAGGTGCCGGAGCCCTGGGCGATCCGGCGGCGCCGGGAGCCGTCGATGAGCTTGGGATTGGCACGCTCGTCCGGGGTCATCGAGGTGATGATCGCCTGCAGGCGGTCGAGCTCCTTGTCGTCCACGTTCAGCGACCCGAGTTGCTGGCCGACCCCGGGGATCATCTTGAGCAGCGAGCCGATCGGTCCCATGTTGCGAACCTGCTTGAGCTGGTCGAGGAAGTCGTCGAGCGTGAACTGGTTGCGCTTGATCTTGCGCTCGAGCTCCTGGGCCTGGCGCTCGTCGATGCGCGACTCCGCCTTCTCGATCAGCGTCTTCACGTCGCCCATCCCGAGGATGCGCTGGGCCATCCGGTCGGGGTGGAAGCGCTCGAACGCGTCGAGCTTCTCCCCGGTGGACGCGTACAGGATGGGCTTGCCGGTGATCGCCTTCACCGACAGCGCGGCGCCACCGCGGGCGTCGCCGTCGAGCTTGGAGAGGATCACGCCGTCGAACTCGGTGGCGCCGGAGAACGCCTCGGCCACGTTCACGGCGTCCTGGCCGGTCATGGCGTCCACCACCAGCAGCACGTCGTGGGGCTTGGTGCGCTTCTTCACCGCGGTGAGCTGGTCCATCAGGTCCTGGTCCACGTGCAGGCGGCCCGCGGTGTCCACGATCAGCGCGTCGCGGCGGTCGGCCTTGGCCTGTCCGAGCGCCCACTCGGCCACGTCGACGGGATCGCGTCCGGTGCCCTGCTCGTACACGGTCGCGCCGGCCTGCCCTCCCACCTTCACCAGCTGGTCCACCGCCGCCGGGCGCTGCAGGTCGCACGCCGCCAGCGCCACGTCCAGGTTCTTCTCCTCGCGCAGGTGGCGAGCGAGCTTGCCGCACGCGGTGGTCTTGCCGGAGCCCTGCAGCCCGGCCATCAGGATCACGGTCGGGCCGTTCTTGGCAAACACCAGGTCTCGGCCCGGAGCCGCCCATGAGCTGGGTGAGCTCGTCGTCGACGATCTTCACGACCTGCTGGCCGGGGTTCAGCGACTCGAGCACGTCCGCGCCCAGCGCGCGCTCCTTCACCGCCGCGGTGAACTCCTTCACGACCTTGAAGTTCACGTCCGCCTCCAGCAGGGCGAGGCGCACCTGGCGCATGGCCTTCGAGATGTCGTCCTCGGTCAGCTTCCCGCGCGAGCGGACGTCGCCGAGCGCCTCCTGGAGGCGGTCTGAGAGCGTGTCGAACATCGGACTCAGCGTACTCTGGCGACATGGACAAGCGGTCGGTGAGCACCGGCTTCGCGAAGTACCTCCTCAACCCGGTCGTGAAGGGCGCCGTGCGTGCTGGGCATCCCGCTGCCGGGGATAGCCATCGTCGAGACGACCGGGCGCAAGTCCGGCTTGCCGCGTAGAACGCCGGTGGGCAAGGCGGTTCAGGGCGACACGCTCTGGGTCGTGGCCGAGCACGGCCACCGGGCTTCGTGGGTGCGCAACGTCCAGGCGAACCCGCGGGTGAGGGTGCGCCTCGGCCGCCGGTGGCGGACCGGAACGGCCACTCCACTGCCCGACGACGACCCGCGCGAGCGTCAGCGGCGCATCCCGAACAAGCTCAACTCCACGGTCGTCCGGGTGATGCAGACCGACCTGCTCACGGTGCGGATCGACCTGGACTGAGCCCTGGCAGGCTCAGGCGAGCGCCGCCGCGATCCCGCGCGCGTTCATGTGCGCGATCGACTCGATCGAGATCATCGGGTTCACGCCCGAGGCCGTCGGGAAGGCCGAGGCGTCGCAGACGTAGAGGCCGCGCACGTCCCAGGTCTCGCCGCCCGGGGTGCACGCGGAGGTGTTGGGCGAGCCGCCCATCCGAGCGCTGCCCATGATGTGGAACGAGCCCATCTGGGTCTGGCCGGCGCCCCAGCCGCAGGCGTCCGCGTCGGACATGAAGCGCTGCCGGTCGCCGTCGGTGCCCGGGTCGTAGGAGACCCAGCGCGACTGCGAGCTGAAGATCCGCCGGGCGCCCGCCGCCTCGAAGATCTGCGCGCCGCCGTCCACGCCCGTGCGCATGTGGTCGCGGTCGAAGTCCGAGAGGCCGTAGCGCACCACCGGCTCGCCGTCGCGTCCCACCCGCACCTCGCCGCCGTCGCGGTCGCGCAGCAGCACGCCGATGCCGCCGGTGTTGCGCAGCGCGCCCATCAGGTCGAAGTGGCGGGCGGCCCCGCGCCAGGGGAAGAAGCCCAGCACCAGGTGCGGGTGCATCGGCCCGGTCTCGTACTTGAGGCCGTAGCCGTCGTGGAGGTCGCGGTGCTGATCGGAGTAGAGCGCCTGCATCGTCCCCTCCCACGGCCGCACCTCCTCGTCGAACTGGCCCCAGACCACCGTGACCGGGTGGAGCCTGAGGTGGTGGCCGATGTTGCGGTTCGAGAGGCCCGAGCGCTTCAGCAGCGCCGGCGTCTGGATAGCGCCGCAGGCAGCCACCACCGCCCGGGACCGCACGGTCACGCGGTGGCCGTCCACCGTCTCCGCCTCGACGCCGCGGGCCTCCCCGTTCTCCACCACCACCCGCTTGGCGCGCGTCTTGATCACCAGCCGCGCGCCCGCGCCGGCGGCGTCGGCCAGCCAGGTCTTCACCACCGACTGCTTCGCGCCCAGCCGGCAGCCCAGCCCGCAGTAGCCGCAGATCTCGCCCTGGTCGCAGCCGCGCACGTTGCGCGGCATGGCATCGATGTGCCAGCCCAGGGCCAGGCAGCCCTCGCGCATGGCGCGGTCGCGGGCGCTGGGGGAGCTGTGCTCGTGGTTCACGCCCAGGCGCTCGCACACGGCGTCGAGGCTCTGTGTGTACTCGTCGGAGGCGAATGCCTGCACGCCGTGGCCCGCCCACTCCTCGCGCACGTCGTCGGGCGTCCGGAACGAGGTGGAGTAGTTGATGACGGTGCCGCCGCCGAGACACCCTCCGGCCAGCAGGCCGACGCTCTGGTCCTCGGACGCCGACGGCGCCCCGGTGTACATCTGCGTCAGCGCGGTGAGCTCGGAGCCGTCGAAGTCGGCGTCGTCGTAGTAGTCCCCCGCCTCGAGCACGACCACGTCGAGGCCGGCCGCGGCCAGCACCCCCGCCGTGGTGCCGCCGCCGGCGCCCGAGCCCACGATCACCACATCGCAGTCGAGCTCGGTGTCGCGGTCGATCTCGATCGGCTCGAGCGGCCTGGGCGGCGCGTCCCGGTTCTCGCCCAGCGGGCCGGTGTACTCGATCGCGTCCCACGCCGGGTTCCGCGAGCCGTCGGGCCGGGGCAGCATCCAGTAGAAGAGCAGCGCGCCCTTGCGCAGCGCCTGGAAGGCGGCCCGCCTCTGCGGCACGCGCGAGTCGCACCAGGACAGCAGCACCCGCTCGCGCTGCTCCTGCGACAGCGCGCTGAAGCGCTTCAGGCCACCGCCGCCGAGCGCGGTGAGCAGCGCGGTGTCCCACAGGCCCAGCAGCTGGGCCAGCTGCTTGCGCTCGGCCGCGCGCGGGTTCTGGGCCACGGCGTCGACCATGGCGTCCGGCACACCGAGGTCGGTGGCCGACGGCACGCCGTTGGGCGGCGGGCAGAACGTGTCGCAGATCGACTCGATCGCGCGCCGCTGCCTGGCCGAGAGCTCCATGGCGTCAGTCCGGCGTGGCGGGCCCCTCGGGCCGCTGCTTGGGCAGCGAGTCCACCACGGCGCCGATGTTGGCCATCGCCTGCGTGAACTCCGAGGGGATGATCCACACCTTGTTCGCGTCGCCCTGGGCGATCTGGGGCAGCATCTGCAGGTACTGGTAGGCGAGCAGCTTGGGGTCGGCGTCGCCGCGGTGGATCGCCTGCGAACACGGTCTCGATCGCCTTCGACTGGCCCTCGGCCGACAGGATCTGGGACTCGCGCTGGCCCTCCGCGCGCAGGATCGAGGACTGCTTCTCGCCCTCCGCGGTGAGGATCTGGGACTGCTTCACGCCCTCGGCCGTGAGGATCGCCGCGCGGCGGTCGCGCTCGGCGCGCATCTGCTTCTCCATCGCCTCCTGGATCGACGGCGGCGGGTCCACGGCCTTGAGCTCCACGCGGTTCACGCGGATGCCCCACTTGCCGGTGGCCTCGTCGAGCACGATCCGCAGCGCAGCGCTCACCTTGTCGCGCGAGGTGAGCGTCTCCTCGAGGTGCATGCCGCCGATCACGTTGCGCAGCGTCGTGACGGTGAGCTGCTCGATGGCGGCCAGGTAGTCCGAGATCTCGTAGCTGGCCGCCTTGGGATCGGTCACCTGGAAGTAGATGACCGTGTCGATCTGGATCGTGAGGTTGTCCTCGGTGATCACCGGCTGCGGCGGGAACGACACGACCTGCTCGCGCATGTCGATCAGCGGCTTGACCCGGTCGACGTAGGGCACCACCAGCGCCAGGCCGGCGTCGAGCGTGCGGTGGTAGCGGCCCAGCCGCTCCACGATGCCCGCGCGGGCCTGCGGCACGATGCGCACACCCCGCCAGATGGTGAAGAGCACCACCGCGGCGATCACGATCAGGACGATGAGTGCGGCCATAGGGTCCTCTCTACTCGGATACGAGCGCGGTCGCGCCCTGGATTTGCATCACCTGGACGCGGGTGCCCTCTTCGAGTACCTCGTCCTCATCGTAGGCCCGCGCCGACCAGACCTCGCCGGCGAGCTTGATCTGGCCGCCGTCGCCGTCCACGCGCTCGAGCACCACGGCCCGCTCCCCGATCAGCGCGGCGGTACCGGTGCGAATCCGGGCGGGCGTCTGCAGGTGGCGGTGCGCCACCGGCCGCAGCACCAGCAGGGATGCCGCGGAGGCCACGATGAACACGACCAGCTGGACGGCCAGGCCGGCGCCGGCCAGCGCCGCGATCGCGGCGACCACGGCCGCCACCGCCACCGGGCCCAGGAAGAACGACATCGAGACGATCTCTCCCACAGCGAGCACCCCGGCCGCGACCATCCAGATGACCCAGTCCTCCACTGGGGCTGATCCTACGGTTCGAGGATCGCCCGTGCGAAATCCTGCGGGTCGAACGGGCGCAGATCCTCCAGCGCCTCCCCGATCCCGATCAGCTTCACCGGCACGCTCAGCTCCTGGGCGATCGCCAGAGCGATGCCGCCCTTCGCCGTGCCGTCGAGCTTGGTGAGGACGATCCCCGTCGCGTCGACGACCTCGCGGAAGAGCAACGCCTGGCGCAGCCCGTTCTGGCCGGTGGTGGCGTCGATCGTGAGCAGCGTCTCGTGCGGCGCGCCGGGCAGCTTGGAGGCGATCACCTTGCGCACCTTCGCCAGCTCGTCCATCAGGTGCTGCTGGGTGTGCAGCCGCCCGGCGGTGTCGATGATCACCACGTCGTGGTCTCGTGCCACGGCGGCCTCGAGCGCGTCGAACACCACGGCCGCGGGGTCGGAGCCCTCGGCGCCTCGCACGAGGTCGGCGCCGGCTCGTTCGGCCCAGACCGCCAGCTGCTCGGCCGCCGCCGCGCGGAAGGTGTCGCCCGCGGCCAGCAGCACGGACTTGCCCAGCTCGCCGGTGAGGTGGGAGGCGATCTTGCCGATCGTGGTCGTCTTGCCGGTGCCGTTCACCCCCACCATCAGGATCACCGTGGGGCGGTGAGTGAGGTCGATCGTGTCGCCGTCGACGGTCGCGGTCTCGGCGAGCAGCTGCTGTAGGCGGCGGCTCAGGTCCTCACCGCTCTCCAGCTCGCCGCCGCCGGCCTCGGTCTCCAGGCGCTCCACGATCTTCGCCGTCGTCGGCGCTCCCACGTCGGCGTAGATCAGCGCCTCCTCGAGGCGCTCGAAGGCCTCGTCGTCGAGCGTCTCGAACATCGTGGCCTGCAGCTCGGCGCCGAGCGCCTGGCGCGTCTTGGACATGTTCTCGCGCAGGCGCGAGAAGAAGCCTCGTTTGCGCTCGGTCTCCTGCTCGGGCTCGTCCCCCGCGCCCTCCGGCGCCGGCTCGCCGGTCACGAACAGCTCGTGCCAGTCTCTCGCCACTACTCGAACTGCACGTCGTGCTTGCGGCTCAGCTCGGCGATCACCTCGGGCGACATGCCGTCGTTCGCCATGATCTCGGCGACTTCGCGCATGTAGCGCTCCCAGCCCCCGGGCGTGCTCATGTTGAGGAAGCGCACAGGCGCGTCCGCGTCGTTGCGGAAGGAGTGCCTCACGCCGGGCGGCGCGGCCACGAACGAGCCCGGCCCGAGCTCGCGCCAGTCGTCCTCGACCAGGACGCTCAGCGTTCCTTCGAGCACGAAGAACATGTCCGTCTTGCGCTCGTGGGTGTGGGGTGGCGGCCCCGGCGTCTTGGCCGGGAGGCGCCCCTCGGACAGGAAGAAGTCGTCCGCCGTCGCCTTGATCGTGACCTCGGAGGGCCCGACCTCGTGGTGCTCGCCCTCGCCGGGCCCGTGCAGAACCGCTCCCATGACGCGATGATCGTCGCATATGGACGTCGTCGTGATCGGCGCCGGTGCCTTCGGTGCCTCGCTCGCCTGGACGCTGGCACGGCAGGGTGAAGACGTCACCCTCGTCGATCAGTTCGAGCCCGGCGACCCGCGCGCCAGCTCGGGCGGCGAGACCCGGCTCATGCGCTGCTGTCACGGCACGCGCGCGGACTACACCGCCAGCGCTCGTCGCGCGCGGGCGCTCTGGCGCGAGCTGGAGGCCGAGTCGGGCGAGGAGCTCTACGACGAATGCGGGGTGGCGTGGTTCGCCCACCGCGACGACAGCTGGGAGGCGGCCTCCGAGCGCGTGCTCGCCTCGCTGGACATCCCTTGCGAGCGCGTCGACGCCGCCGAGCTCTACCCGAGCGTGGCCACGGACGACGTGCGCTTCACGCTGCTCGAACGCGAGGCCGGGGTCCTGCGGGCCCAGCGGGCGGTGCGCGCGCTGGCGGCCCGGACCGCCGCGCACGGCGGGCGCGTCCTGCGCGGGCGCGCGCGGCCGGACGGGGCGGCGGCGGTGCTCGGCGACGGCACCCGCCTGGAGGGCGACGCCGTGGTGTGGGCGTGCGGCCCGTGGCTGGGCGATCTCTTCGCCGAGATCGCCCTGCGGGTGACCCATCAGGAGGTGCTGTTCTTCAACTGCGGGCCCGAGTGGGCCGGCCGGCCCGCCTGGGTGGACTACGAGCGCGCGATGTACGGCACCGCCAACGTCGACGACCTGGGCTTCAAGGCCTCGCTCGACCTGGAGGGCGCGCCCGTGGAGGCCGATGCGGAGCTACCGGAAGCGGGCGCCACCGAGCCGGTGGTGCGGGGCTATCTCGAGGACCGCTTCCCAGCGTTGGGGCGCGCTCCGCTGTGCGGCGCCCGCTCCTGTCGCTACGAGCTGACGCTCGACACCGGCTTCATCGCGGCGCCGCTACCCGGCCAGGAACGTGTCTGGCTGCTCGGCGGCGGCTCGGGCCACGGTTTCAAGCACGGCCCGGCGATGGCCGAGCTGGTGGCCCAGGCAGTGCGCGACGGCGCAAAGCTGCCCGCCCGCTTCGGGCTCGGGGAGCGCGTTCGGGCCCGGAGTCTGCGGACGGCCGGCAGCTAGGCCGCGCCGGCTGCGGGCTCGTCGGCGATCGCCGGCTCGCCCTCGCCCAGCTTGCGCGACACCACCCGCGAGATGCCGTCGCCCCCCATGCTCACGCCGTAGAGGCAGTCGGCGGCGTCCATCGTGCGCTTCTGGTGGGTCACGACGATGAACTGGGCGCGGTCGGAGTAGCGCCGCACGAGCTGCAGGAAGCGATCGATGTTGATGTCGTCGAGCGCGGCCTCGACCTCGTCCAGGATGTAGAACGGGCACGGCCGGGCGAGGAAGACGGCGAACATGAACGCCAGCGCCACCAGCGACTTCTCGCCACCCGAGAGCAGCGACAGGCGCTTGGTCGACTTGCCCGCGGGGGTCACCTCGACCTCCACGCCGGGCTCCAAGGCAGCCGGCTCCTCGTCCGAGGGCTCCGGCTCGGCGTCGTCGCCCGCCTCCTCGCCGCCGAGCACCGGACGCGGCCCCTGGTCGGGGTGCACCAGCCGCAGCCGCCCGCGGCCGCCGGGGAACAGGTGGGCGACCACGTCCTCGAAGTTCTTGGCGGCGGACTCGAAGGTCTGCTCGAAGCTCTCGCGGATGCGGCGGTCGGTCTCCTTGATCAGGCTGTGAAGCTCGGCCAGCGCACCTTCGAGATCCTCGCGCTGGCCCTCCAGCTCGTCCACGTGCGCCACGGCCTCCTCGTACTCCTGGGCCGCGAGCGGGTTCACCGGCCCGAGCTGCTCACGGCGGCGCAGCAGGCGCTCGATCCGTGCCTCCAGCTCGCTCCTGCGCTCGGCGTCGAGCGGGTCCGTGGCCGCCTCGGCCTCGAGGCCGAGCTTGCCGGCGACCTCACCCAGCGTCGCCTCGGCCTCCGCGGAGGCGTCGCGCACCTGCTGCGCGGCCACCTCGACCTCGGTCACGCGGGCGCTGGCCGCCTTCAGCCGCGCCTGGATCTCCGCCTCCTCGTGGGCGCACGCGCGCAGCTTCGCGGCGGTGTCCTCACCGGCTCGCGCACCGGCGTCGCGCTCGGCCTCGAGCGCGGTGACCCGGCCGCCCACGGCCGCCTGCGCGGCCGCCAGCGCCTCGGCGCCGCGGCGGGCGTCGTCGGCCAGCTGCCTGTCGAGCCGGATGCGCGAGCGAAGCGACGTGGCGCGCGCGGCGCGCTCGGCGTGCTCGCGCACGGCGGTCTCGGCCACCCGGCGCTCGGCGCGCACCTCGGCGGCCAGCTCGGCCCGGCGCACGGCATCCGGGCCCTCGTCGGGCGCCTCGCGGCGGCGCTCCATCAGCCAGTCGGCCCGCCGCACCGATTCGGCGGCCGCCTCCACGTCCCGGAGGGCGCGCCGCAGCGCGACGTCGGCCTCCTCGCGGGCGGAGTCGGCCCTGGCCACGTGCTCGCCCGCGCCGTCCAGCGCGGTCCGGGCCTCGGCCTCCGCGCTCGCGGCCGCCTCGGAGGCGCCAACCAGCTCCGTGCGGCGGTTGCGCCGCTCGAGCACGCGCTCGGGGCCACCGGCCGGGGCCTGGCGCAGCTCACCCGCGCGCGGGCGCCAGACGCGGCCCGCGCGGGTGACCGCCAGCCCCTCGAAGCCATCGGGCACGGCCGCCAGCGACTCGACCACCCACACGCCGGCCAGCAACCGCTGCGCCACGGGGGCCGCGGCCGCGGATGGGGTCACGCGGTCGAGCAGCCGCTCGGCGCCGGGCACCGGCGGGTCGCCCACCGCCCCCTCGGCCGAGGGCTCGCCGGCCACGATCACCAGGCCGCCGTCGTCGCCGGCGGCGTTCAGCGCCTGTTCTCCCTCGCCGACGCTGTCGACCAGCCCGGCGCCCAGGCGCGGGCCAAGGGCGGCCGCGAGCGCGAGCTCGTAGCCGGGCTCCACGTCGATCGACTCCGACAGCGCAGCGGCGCCCGCGGCTGAACCGGCGGTGCGCAGATACTGGTTGACGGCGGCCAGCTCGGCGCCGGCCCTGGCGGAAGCGGCGCGCGCCGCCTCCACGGCCCGCTCGGCCTCGCGCCGGTCGCGGCGGGCGGTCTCGGCCGCCTCGTCGGCCTCCTCCAGCGCCACGCGCGCGGTCGCGGCGGCCCGCTCGCGCTCGGCCCGCTCCGCCTCCGCTGCGGCCCGCTCCGCCTGGAGCTGACCGATCGCCTCGCGCACGCGCTCGTCGCGCTCACCCTCGAGCGCCGCCAGCTCGCGCTCCAGCGTGGAGATCCGCTCGGCGGTGCCCTCCTCGGGGTCGCCCGCGTCGGCCAGCTCGGCCTCGAGCAGCTCGAGCTGCGCCGATCGCCGCTCAGCGCCGTCGGCGGCGGCCCGCGCCTGGTCCTGTGCGCGCTCCAGCCGGATGCCTATGCGGTCGCGGGCGGAGCTGGCCGCGTAGAGCCGTGCCTGAAGCTGCTCGCGCTCGCGTGAGAGCTCCGCGAAGGCCTCCTCGGCCTGCTCGCGCTTGCGGGCGACGTCTCCGAGGAGCCGCTCGGCCTCGTCGCGCTCCGACCGGGCGCTGCCGGCCAGGCCCTCGGCCTCCGCGAGCCGCGAGCGGGAGGCGCGCACGGCGTCGCGGGAGAGCTCGTAGCGCGCCTCGAGCGTCTGGCGCTCGAGGCGCTGGTGCAGCTCTGCCGCCTCGGCCTGGCGCTTGAGCGGGCGCAGCCGCGAGCGCGCCTCGCGCTCCACGTCCAGCGCCCGCGAGAGGTTCTCCTCCGTGCGCTCCAGCTTGAGCTGCGCGCGGCGGCGGCGCTTGCGGTGCTTGCCGAGGCCGGCCGCCTCCTCGATCAGGAGCCTGCGGTCACGCGGGCGCGAGAGCACGATCGCCTCGACGCGGCCCTGCGACACCACCGAGTGCATCTCCTTGCCCAGCCCCGTGTCGGACAGCACCTCGGCCACGTCCGCGAGCCGGCAGCGGGCGCCGTTGAGGCGGTACTCGCCCTCGCCCTCGCGGTCGAGCCGGCGGACGATCGAGATCTCGCCGAAGTCGCTGGCCAGGCCGCCGTCGCTGTTGTCGATGACCACCTCCACCTCCGCGGCCGTGGAGCCCTTCACGCCGTGGCCCCCGGCGAAGATCACGTCCTTCATCGTCTGCCCTCGGACCGCGAGCGGGCTCTGCTCGCCGAGGGCCCACAGCACGGCGTCGGTGATGTTCGACTTGCCGGAGCCGTTGGGGCCCACCACCACCGAGACCCCGGGCGTGAACTCGAGCTTGGTGCGGCTGGGGAAGGACTTGAACCCCTTCATCGCGATCGAGCGCAGATGCATCAGCCGTCCATCCCCCCGAGCGCCTCGCGGGCGGCGTTCTGCTCGGCGCCCTTCTTCGTCCGGCCCTCGCCACGGCCGAGCTCGCGGCCGCCGACCTCCGCCACCGCCACGAAGCTGCGGCTGTGCGCCGGGCCCTCCTCGGAGTCGATCCGATAGGCGACCACCTGGGCGCGCTGCGCCAGCCGCTCCTGCAGCAGCGACTTGTAGTCGACGGGGTTCTCCAGCGCGTCGTCGATCTCGGCCTCGAACGCCGCCACGACCGCCGGCGCCGTGCGCTCGATCCCGAACGTGAGATAGGCCGCTCCGATCACCGCCTCACAGACCGACGCGAGCACGCGCTCGCTGTCGGCGAGCATGGCGAAGCTGCGCCCGTGTCGTCCGGCGCCTCGTGGCGCAGCCGTTCCGGGACACCGAGCTGCACCGCCACCTGGGCGCACGCCGCGCCGGACACGGCCTGCGCGCGGACCTTCGTCAGCCGTCCGGCGCCGTAGCGCTCGAACCGCGGGAACAGGTGATCCGAGACGGCGAGGCTCAGCACCACGTCACCCAGGAACGCGAGCCGCTCATACGACTCGGTCCGGTTGTCCACCCAGGACGCATGGGTGAAGGCCTGGCGCGCAAGGTCGTCCGGCAGCTGCCGCAGCAGGTCCGCAAGCGTCTCGCCCGCCTCAGCCTTCGGAGCCGTCGACATGGGTGGCGACGAAGTCGGCGGCCTGGCCGACCGTCAGGATCCGCGCCGCCTCCTCGTCGGGTATCCGGATCCCGTAGTGGTCCTCGAGCTCTACCGTGAGCTCCACGAGGTCGAGCGAGTCCGCCTCGAGGTCCTCCTTGAAGCGGGTGGAATCCGTGATGATCGACGGGTCGACTTCGAGCTCCTCGGCCAGGTGATCGCGGATGCGCGACAGGACCTCTTCGCGGGTCATCAGCGGTCGAACGTAGCAGCGGGTGCGGATCGCAACGCCCCGGCGGCCTCCAGGGCGGCGTGGGTGCGCTCGACCATGCGTTCATCGACCGCGCGGCGCGCCAGCCGCACCGCGCTCGGCGATGCCCTCGGGGCCGAAGCTCCCGTGCGCCACCACCACGGGACGGCGCAGGCCGAGCAGGAGCGCCCCGCCCACGCGCTCGGGGTCGAGGTCCCGGCGCAACCGGCCGACGGCGCCCTTGATCAGCAGGCCTCCCACGGACGAGATCGGGCCCGACCGGATCGCGTCGGAGATCGCGCCCCCGATCGTCTTGGACGTGCCCTCCAGCACCTTGAGCGCCACGTTGCCGGTGAATCCGTCGGTCACCACCACGTCGACCGTGCCGGCGGGCAGGTCGAAGCCCTCCACGTTGCCGGCGAAGTTCAGCGAGCCCGCCGCCAGCCGCTCGCCCGCCTCCAGGACGTCGGGCGTGCCCTTGCCGGACTCCTCGCCGACTGAGAGCAGGCCCACGCTCCGGGCGCTCCACGCCCTGCCACCGCCTCCATGAACGCCGAGCCCATGTAGGCGAACTGGACCAGGTGCTCGGGGCGCACCTCGATGTTGGCCCCGGCGTCCAGCAGCAGCACGGGCCGGGAGGGGATCGGCACCAGCACCGCGAGCGCCGGGCGGTGAACGCCCTTGAGGCGCTTGATCCCGAGCGTGGCGGCCGCGAGCGTCGGGCCGGTGCTGCCGGCCGACACGAGCGCCTCGGCGCGGCCCTCGGCCACGGCGTTGGCGGCCTGCACGATCGAGGCATCGGGCTTGGAGCGGACCGCTCGCGCCGGCTCCTGGTCAGCCGCCGATCGTCTCGGGGGCGTCGACCACGTCGATCCCGTCCCCGAGCTCGGCGCGCGGCCCGAACACGGTCACGCGCTCACCGGAGAGGCGAGCGCCCTCGGCCACGACGGCCGGGCCGCCGTCGGCCCCGTTCGCGTCGAGCGCGATCACGGCCCGCGGTTACTCGTCGTCGGTGTCGACCGGCGCCCGTTCGACGACCTCACGGCCGGCGTAGGTGCCGCAGGAGCCGCACACGCGGTGCGGGATGCGCGGCTCGCCGCAGCGCGGGCACACCGCGAGCGCGGGGGCCGAGATCTTGTGCTGGCTAGCGGCGCTTGTTCGTGCGCGAGTGCGACTGTCGTTGCTTGGGGACGGCCATAGGAACGCGCCAGTCTAGCTGTCGAGCTTCAGCTCCGAGAGCTTCGCCCAGCGCGGATCCGGCTCACGTTCATGCTCGTGCCCCGGATCCTCGTTCAGGTTCTGCCCGCAGATCGCGCACAGGCCCAGGCAGTCCTCGCTGCAGACGATCTGCACCGGCAGCGCCAGGGCCAGCGCATCGCGCGCCCAGGCGCGCAGGTCGAGGTGGCCATCCTCCACGTAGGGCGAGCGCATGTCCTCGTCGCCGGCAGCGGGCTGATCGACCTCGCGCGCATCCACCTCAACATGCGCCCCGGCGTTGCCCAGGCAGCGCATGCACGGGCCCTCGAGATCCACCTCGAACCGCAGCCGCAGCGAGTAGCCGTTGCCGGTGGTCCGCGAAACGTCGAGCCGCGCCTCGGCCCCACCGGCAGGCTCGCGGTAGATCTCCTCGGCGTACTTCAGCGCGTCGAGCGGGATTGAGAGATCGGCATGTGCGCCCTCCCCGGAAGAGAGCTTCAGGGAGCCTAGATCGAAGGTCTCGGTGCGGACGGCCATCGCCTCTCGACGATAGCGCCGGGGGCCTAGCCCACTTCGGCTTCTTCGGCGTCCCGGCCCTGGAGCCGGTCCCGCCCGCGCTGCACCGCCGCGATGAACTTCTCGAGGTTCACCTCGAGGGTGTTGAGGATGTCGTCGGCGTAGTCCTCGGCGCCGAGGCGGATCTCGCGCTCACGGGCGCGGGCGTCCTCCACGATCTCCTCGGCCTGGCGCTCGGCCTGCTTCACGATCTCCTCGTCGCCGATCAGGCGGGTCTGCTCCTCACGCGCTTCCTTCACGATCCGCTCGGCCTCGCGCTTGGCCTCGGCGAGCATCTCCTGGCGCTCCTTGACGATCCAGCGCGCCTGCTTGATCTCCTCGGGGATCGTGGCGCGCATCTGGTCGAGGATGTCGTAGATCTCCTCCTTGTCGACGCGCACCTGATCGGTGAGCGGCACGGGCTTGGAGTTGTGCACCGTGTCGTCGAGCTTGTCGATGAGAACTAGGACATCCATCTAATGGTTACCTCCGCAGAGCGTCCGGCCCTGCGTCTTGATGTTCGGCTTCGACATCACGTCTCAGATTCTCACAGTTCTTCAGCGTTGAAGCGCTTCCTGCAAGCGCTCGGCCACTTGATCGGGCACCAGGCCACTCAGATCGCCGCCGAACATGGCCAGCTCCTTGACCCCGCTGGAAGACAGGAAGCTGAACTCGGGAGCCGACATCAGGTACATGCTTTCGATGTCCGAGGCCATCTTTCGGTTGAGCTGGTTCATCTCGAACTCGTACTCGAAGTCCGAGATCGCCCGGAGCCCCTTCACGATCGTCTTGGCCCCGTTCTCCCGGGCAAAGTCGACGAGCAGGGTATCAAAGGCTTTTACCTGCACATTGCGGAGTTTTCCGACCTCGGCCTCGAGGAAGGCCACCCTCTCCTCCGCGCTGAACACCGTCTTCTTCTTGCGCACCGGCTGATTGACCACCCCCACGACCACGTTCTCGAACACATGCGCGGCGCGGCTGATGATGTCCAGGTGGCCGTGGGTGACCGGGTCGTAGGAGCCCGGGCAGATCGCGGTCCCGCCGTTCTTAGCCGCCACGGTGCACCGCGATTCGGGTGTCGCCGTAGGTCCGCTCCCGGACCAGCGGGAACGGCAGGGTCAAGGGGGTTGCGCTTGTCGGATTCGGTCACGATCAGTCCGGAGTCGGTGAGGAGTCGAGGAAGGCGTTCGGCGAGCGTCCCTGCCAGCCGCGTGGCGGAATCATAGGGCGGGTCGCAGAACACTAGGCCGAACGGGGGTTCCCCGGACGCGGCGGCGAGAAACCGCATCGCATCGCGGCGGTGCACCCGTCCCTCCAGGCCGAGCGCCGCGAGGTTGCGCTTCACGGTCGCCACCGCCGGCCCGGAGCTGTCCACGAATTCTGCGCTCGCGGCCCCGCGCGAGAGCGCCTCGATGCCCAGCGCTCCCGACCCGGCGAACAGGTCGAGCACGCGCAGGCCACTCACGTCGCCGAGGATCGAGAACAGCGCCTCGCGGACCTTGTCGGCGGTCGGGCGCGCGGACGGCGGCGCATCGATGCGCCGTCCCTTGAGATCACCGGCCACCACTCGCATGGCGGATCGGCCTCTACGCCGTGGCGAGCTCCGCCGCGATGCTCGGAGGCTCGCGCAGCGTCTGCAACACGGTGCAGTAGCGCTCCGTCTTCTCGTGGAGCGCGGCCAGCTCTTCGGGGGCGGCGCCCGGTGCATCGATCTCGAACCGGAGCCTGATGGCCTCGAACCCGACGGGCACATCGCGGCGGACGCCCAGTGTCCCGGCCAGGTCGAGGTCGCCCTCCACGACGACCTCTATGCGCTCGGTCTCGATGCCCATCGCGGTGGCCACCATCTGGCAGGTGATCTGCGCACACGCGGCCAGCGCTCCGAGCAGCAGGTCGCCCGAGCACGCCGCCGTCCCCGGCCCGCCCACGCCGGTGTGCGCCTCCGCCTGCTGGATCGCCCGTCCCAGGTCGATCGAACAGCCCACCGGCGCGTCGGTCTCGCTCCCGCGCGCGGTGAGCGTGATCTTCGAAGCGCCCGCATCCGCCCGGTAGCGCTCCTTCAACGGCGTCTGCAGCTCCTTGAGGTCCATGGCGTGAGTATCGCCTCAGGCCGGAATCGGGTCCAGGTCCGAGCCGAAGCGGTCGATCACCGCACCGCGCAGCAGCGAGTGCTCGGGCTCGGCCAGCTCGGGATCGCGAGCGATCAGCTCGTCGGCGCGCGCGCGGGCGCGCTCGAGCAGCTCCTGGTCGTCGGGCAGCCGCGCCACCCGGAACTCGGGGAGCCCCGATTGGCGAGTGCCGAGCACCTCCCCCGCCCCCCGCAGCTCGAGGTCGACCTCCGCGAGGCGGAACCCGTCGCGCTCGCCGGCGATCGCCTCCAGCCGCGGCAGCTTGGGGTCGCCGAAGAGGATGCAGACGGACTGGTGCTCGCCGCGGCCCACCCGGCCGCGGAGCTGGTGAAGTTGCGACAGGCCGTAGCGGTCGGCCGCCTCGATCACCATGACGGTGGCGTTCGGCACGTCGATGCCCACCTCGATCACGCTGGTGGCCACCAGCACGTCGGCCTCGCCCGCGGCGAAGGAGCGCATCGCCTCCTGCTTCTCGGCCGGCTTCATCTGGCCGTGGATCAGCGCGACTCGCTGATCGCGGAACTCCGTCTCCTGCAGGCGCTCGGCCTCCACCGTCGCCGCCTTGGCCTGGAGCGCCTCCGATTCCTCCACCAGGGGGCAGACCACGAAGCACTGCCGCCCGGCGGCGATCTCCTCGCGGATCCGCTCATAGGCGCGCGCCCGAGCGCGCGCGCCGTCCACCACATGGGTCTCGACCGGCCGCCGCCCCGCCGGCAGCTCGCGCAGCACGGTCGCCTCGAGGTCGCCGTAGGCGGTCAGGGCCAGGGTGCGCGGGATGGGCGTGGCGGTCATGTGCAGCGCGTGCGGCGTGAGCCCCTCCGGGGCCTTCGCGTCGAGCGCCGCGCGCTGGCGCACCCCGAACCGGTGCTGCTCGTCGACCACGCACAGGGCGAGGTCGTTGAACTTCACCGGCTTCTCGATCAGGGCGTGGGTGCCCACCACCAGCGCGAGCTCGCCGGAGGCCAGCCGCGCGAGCAGGTCGCGCCGGCGCGCGGCGGGCGTCGAACTCGTGAGCAGCTCCACCGGCACGAGGCCTCCCAGCAGGCGGTCGATCGTGATCAGGTGCTGTTCGGCCAGCGTCTCCGTGGGCGCCATGAAGGCCGCCTGCCTGCCGTTCTCGGCGGCGCGCAGCATGGCGGCCAGGGCCACCGCGGTCTTGCCGGACCCAACCTCCCCCATCAGCAGCCGCTGCATCGGCTCGGGCTTCGCGAGATCGGCATCGATGGCTGCGATCGCCTTGCGCTGGTCTCCGGTCAGCTCGAACGGGAGCGATTTCACGTAGCCGTCAACCAGGCCCCCGACCGGCTCGAGCGCCGCAGCCTTTCGGCGCCCGCCCTGCGCCCGCCGCCGCCCGGCGACCGCCAGCTGGAGCAGGAACAGCTCCTCGAACGCGAGCCGGTGGCGCGCGCCGGCGGCGTCGGCCTCGGTGTCGGGGAAGTGCGCGGCGGCCAGCGCCGCCGGGCGGTCGGCCAGCGTCTCGGCCACGCGCAGGCGGGCCGGCAGCGGCTCGACCACGTGGCGGATCAGCGGGTAGTCCTCCCATGCCAGCCTCCGCAGCGTGTCCGGCGACACCCCGTAGGTGGCGGGATGGATCGGCACCAGGCCGACCGTGTGGACGGGGGCCGCGCCCTGGCCCACCAGCTCGTGCGCGGTGACCCAGAACTGGTTGCGGCTCTTCATCTTGCCGTGCAGCAGCACACGGCTGCCCTCGCCCATCTGGGTCGCGATCCACGGCTGGTTGAACCAGACAGCCACGGCCGGACCGGTCTCGTCGAACACGCGCGCCTCCACCCGCTTGCGCCGGCGGTCGCGCATCGGCCTGACCGACACCGAGCGGACGGTGACCGCCACCGTCGCCTCCTCCCCCACGCCCACCGTGGCGATCGTGCGCGCGTCGCGGCGGTCCTGGTGTGTGTGCGGCAGGTGCTCGAGCAGGTCGGCGTGCGTCTCGATCCCCAGCGCCGCCAGCCCCTTGGCCGTCTTGCCGCGCGCCTTCAGCGGCTCCGCCAGCCGGCTGGGCTGCGGGATCGAGCGGACCGGCGCGTCCGGCGGCAGTTCCTGCTTCGAGGCGAAGACGGTGGCGATCGGGGCAGTATGCGACGGGACGCCGACGCACCCGCTGGCGGATGTCCCCCACCTGGGGTAGCTTGGATCGCGGTGCGAAGAGGCCTTGGACTCGCCCCGATCCTCGCCGCCGCGGCCATGCTCGTGTGGGCGCCGGCGAGCCATGCCGTAACCGTGGGTCCGCCCACGAGCTACCTCACGACCCTGTCAGCGAACGTGCAGGGCGACCCAGGGTGTCGGGTAATCATGGACTACCAGGGGAACACGCCTCCTAGTTGCACTTTCCTCGGCAACGACGTCTCGGGCGCCTGGACCTCGCAGATCTCTCGCGGACGCTGGGTGGTGACCACCGCGCGAGTGCGCACGGGACCGCGGGTGGGCCCGATGGTGTTCACCGTAATCCGCGCCACCCGGTCGCAGGCCGGCGCAGGCGGCATCATCTGCTGCTTCGTGCCCGTCGAGAGCCAGGTCTTCACCCCGGCGCCGAACAGGATGAACGAGATCCCGGTGAACATGCCGATGGTCAACACCGTCGACGTGAACAACGGGGAGCCGATCGAGACGGTCGACTATCTCGGCATCAGCCTGCTAAGCCAAGCCAGCTCGGTGCCCGCGCACGTGCCGCAGGGCGGGACAAGCGCCCAGACATCCTTCATCGCTCCCGCAATCCGCCAGGGCCAGGAGCGCCTGGCGGATGGAACGTTCCCCGACAACATCCTGCTGGTGAACGGCGAGGCCCAGCCGGCCTCCTCGGGTGGCCTGAGCGTGGCCACGCTGAGCGCGCTGGACATCCTGCGCGGCACCTTCCGCGCCGCCGGGCGCGGGCCGTTCCTCCGCGCCGCGCGGGCCAAGGTCGGCACGAGGGTCACCTACAGCCTCTCGCGGCCCACACCGGTCACGTTCACGGTCGAGCGGCGCAAGGCGGGGCGCCGGGTGAAGGGCAAGTGCCGCAAGGCCACCCGGAAGAACCGCAAGCGCAAGAAGTGCAACCTGCGCCTGAAGGGCAAGTTCGTCCACAACGGCGCCGCGGGCAGCGAACAGCCTGACCTTCACCGGCCGCCTGCGCGGCCGCAAGCTGAAGCCGGGCCGCTACCTGCTGGTGGCGGCGCCCGCCGGAGGCAAGGCGAGCCGGGTGAAGTTCCGGATCGTCAGTAGCTACGGCCTATTCGGCGGCGAGGAGCCACCACCACGCCGGCTGCCCGCCGTCGTGGTAGTCCAGCTCGGCGCCGTCGGGCAGCGCGGCGGCGATTGCGGCCTCGCCCAGCGGGGCGTCCGCGCCGGCGATGCAGGTGACGAGCTCCGCGCCCTCGGCTACGCGCGCGAGCGTCGCGGCGAGCGTTTCCGCGGGATCCCCCCAGGCGACGAGCTCGTCCCGGTCGTACCCAACGGCTTCACCAGCCCTGAACCGGCCCTGCGGGTCGTCCTTCGCCGCGCCGGCCACCCCGCCCACGCAGAGCTGCGCGGAAGCGTCGCCGACAGCCGCCGCGTTGGCCCCCGCGTCCAGGTTGGGGTCGAACGCGAGCAGCGCCGCCAGCCCCTCCTGCTGCGCCCGAGTGGGCACCACCCGCGCCGGGCGCTCGGACAGCTCGGCGGCGCGCTCGGCGGCGAGGATCACGTTGGGGCTGTTCGGCAGCACCACCACCTCGGCCGCGTTCGCCGAGTGGATGCCGGCGAGCAGCTCGTAGGTGGACGGGTTCATCGTCGGGCCGCCGTCGACCACCAGCGCGCCCAGCTCCTCGTAGAGGCGGCGGATGCCCGCGCCGCTGACCACCGCCACCACGCCGCAGGGCACCTCGGCCGTCGCGCCGGCACCATCGCCGAGGCGCGCGCTGCGATCCGCCATCTGCTCGTGCATGTCGGCCACGTCCAGGCGCGAGACCTCCCCGACGGGCTCGAAGATCGCGACGGCCGACTCCGGCTCGTCGGTGTGCACGTGCACGCGGATGGTGGCCTCGTCGCCGACCACCAGCACGCTGTCCCCGATCGCCTCGAGCCGGGGCACGAACGACTGGCCGTCGAACGACTCGCCGGTGACCGCGAAGTTGGTGCAGAAGCGGAAGGTGGAGGACTCGTGCTCGGGCTGGTGCAGCGAGTGCGCGGGCGGCGGCTGGTGCGCCAGGTGGGATTGCTCGCCGCGCAGCGCGGCCACCACGCCGGCCATGATCACGGTGAGGCCGTATGCGCCCGCGTCGACCACCCCGGCCTCCTTGAGGACAGGCAGCTGGTCGGGCCCGCGCTCCACGGCATCCTGGGCGGCGTCCAGCGCCCGCTCGAGCACCTCGGCGATCAGCTCGTCCTGCTCCTCGGCGGTGGCGTCGGGACCGAGTCGCGGGGTGTCGATGTGGGCGATGTCCTGGGCTACCCGGTGCGCCATCGCGCGCACGGCGCTGAGCATCGTGCCCTCGGCGGGGTCGCGGACCGACTCGTAGGCGGCGTCGGCGGCGCGGGCGAACGCGGCGGCCACCAGCACCGGGTCGACCAGCTCGCCGGGCCGGGAGGCGAGCTCCTCGGCCGCGCCGCGCACGATCTGGGACAGGATCACGCCGCTGTTGCCGCGGGCGCCGAGCAGCGCCGCGCGGGCGACGGCGGTCACCAGCTGCTCGCGGCCGATCACGTCGATCGGCTCGCCGTTGAGGTTGTCCAGCTCGGCCAGCACGGCGCGCATGGTCATCGCCATGTTGTCCCCGGTATCGCCATCGGCGACGGGGAAGACGTTCAGGTCGTTGACCTCGCCCCGGCGGCTCTCGAGCTCGCCGAGGGATGCGGCAACGACCCTGCGGAACCTGACGAGGCTCTGGTCGGGCACGTGAGCTTTCTACCCCTTTGGGGCGCTGAGGTTGCTCGCGGTCCCCTCAGCAGCGTCCGTCGAGGCGCCAGGAGCGGTTCTCGGCGAGCGGCTCGAGCCCCGGGAGCGGCGCTCGCTGCCAGGGCTGAATGCGGGCGCCACGCCAGTTGACGACGTAGCTTCGGCCGGACCGAGGCGACACCGTCACCTGCAGCCCGCGGGGGAGTTCCGCCCGGGGGGTGAACGCAAAGGCGGTCGCGGGCTTGTCGAGCCAGCGCATCAGAGCAGGCACGAGCGCCCTGTCGGGCACGAGCACCAGCCGACAGCGGGCATAGCGCCCAGGCCCCTCCTCCGATCGCACCAGGTCACGGAGCGAGCGCTCGAGTTCGCGCCGCTCGGAGGCCCGCCGGCGTTCGTCGCGGAGG
Source organism: uncultured Thermoleophilaceae bacterium (assembly GCA_963761505.1). Classification (GTDB taxonomy): domain Bacteria; phylum Actinomycetota; class Thermoleophilia; order Solirubrobacterales; family Thermoleophilaceae; genus JAAYBF01. The sequence goes on along the minus strand of CAVXGW010000009.1, from coordinate 206,394 downwards.
TCCCCGAGCGTAGCCGGCGCCAGGCCAACGAGCACGGCTGCCAGTAACGCCCCCAGCCCGGCCCACACACGCCGGTGGCGCGCTTCCGGCGCCAGCACAGCCCAGCCCGCCACGGCGGTCGCGCAGAACAGCGCGAGCATGGCGGCGGTGGGCAGCAGGAATCGCGGGTAGAGGGTGAGCCGAGCCGCACCGTAGGCGAGGAACGGAACGAGCGACAGCGTCACGAGCGCGGCCGGCAAGGGCATGCGCTCGGAGGCCGCGAAGAGGGTCACGAGGGATCCCGCCACCCCACCCCAGAACACGGCGGGGCCGAGCAGGTCCTCTATGAAGCGGGGCGCGAGCTCCAGGGAGTCGGCAAGCGAGGTGTCTGGCTGGATCACGTCTGCCACCCCGCCCGTCTGGTTGAAGGAGAACAGCGGATCGCCGGTCAGGGCCAGGTCCACCAGCAGCCACGCGACAGGCGCCGCCACCCCAAGCGCCACGATCCCGGCCCGAGCGCGCCCACCCGCCGCGGGCAGCAGGTACGCCGCATAGGCCACGGACATGATCCAGGCCTCGGGACGCAGCAGCCCGGCCAGCGCCAACGTCACCAGGACCGCCGCGCCCCGCCGGGGGCGCTCCGCTTCCAGCGCCGCGGCCAGCAGGATCAGCGCAAGAAACGGCACGTCGATCGAGGCGGACAGCGCGAGCTTGACGATCTCGGGTCGCGTGAGGAGCAGCACGGCGAAGAGCGCTCCCACGGCGGGCACGAACAGCGCCCGCCCGAGACGGAAGGCGGCGACGCCCATGAGGACGAAGGCCGCCAGCATCACGATGTGAAGGCCCAGCTCCGCCCCGTCGATGCCAAGCGGGCTGACCAGCGCCCCCACCAGGTTTGCCAGCGGGTGGGGAGTCGGGATGTAGGTCCCGTCGAAGTCCGGCAGGCCCAGTCCTGCGAGCTGTTCGCCCCAGATCAGAGCGAACAGCGAGTCCTTGGTCGTGTAGTCCGCAGCAGAGCAAGCCGCAGGCAAGCCCAACAGCAGCCGCCGCAGCCGCGATCCACAGCGTGGCCGGCGCCCTCCTCAGCAGCGCGCCCACACGGCCCAGAGCTCGTTCTCGTCCACAGGCCGGAATCCCCTCAGGTCACCTGGCCCGTACAGGCGGAAGTCGCGGCGCTCGACGTAGTAGGGGCCGACCGCAGGGGAGGTCGGCACCACGATGACTCCCCGATCCGTCGGCTTCGGCAGGTTGCGCTCGTGGATGTGGTCGAGGGGCTTGTCGAGCGCCCGCCCAACCGTGGTGCCCAGGCGGGTGTCCGGCACGTAGGCGTTGGGGCAGCGCGCCGCGGCCGCCTGCGCGGGCCGGGCGTAGAGGAGGTCGAGCAGCTCGCCCTGGGCGTGCTTAATCGAATTCCGGAATCGGAGGCCGTCGCTGATGTCGGCAGCGGTGGCCGGCAGCGACGCCGCCACCACCGCCGCGACGGCCACTGATGCCAGGGCCCATCCCTTTCGGCGCGGATTGTTCCGGTCGAGCAGGTGCCAGCCGAGCGCGGCCGCGGCGCAGAAGAGAGCCAGCACGGCCGCCGCCGGGAGGAGGTAGCGCCTGAGGAGCGGCAGGTCGGCCAGCCCGAGCCCGAGGAAGCTCGCGAGCCCGAGAGTGAGGATCGCACCCAGCACGAGTGACCGCTCGTAGAGCAGATAGAGGCAGACCGCGAATCCCACGATTCCCACCCAGACGATCGGCGCCTCCACCACGTCGCTGAGGTATGTCGGCATCAGCTCGAGGGCATTCGCAAGGCCGGTGGGGCGGCCGAGCGAGGCGGCCGCGTCCTGGGTGCTGTGCAGGGAGAAGAGGGGGTCCCCGGCGATGATCAGGTCCAAGGTCGCCCAGAGCAGCGGCGCCGAGGCAGCGGCCAGGGCCAGGCCGGCACGCTCGCGCGTCGTTCGGCCGGGCATGCACCAGACGGCGTACGCCGCCGCAAGCAGCCATGCCTCGGGGCGCAGCAGCCCCGCAAGCGACAGCAGGACCAGCACGGGCATCCCCCGCCGTCTGCGCTCCGCCTCCAGCGCTGCCGCGAGGAGCACCAAGGCCAGCGACGGTATGTCGACGAAGGCGTGGACGGTCTCGCTGACGAGGAGAGGCCGGGTCAAGAGCAGCAGCGTGAAGACCACGCCGACCGCGGGCGAGAAGAGCGCCTGCCCGAGCCGGAAGCCCGCCCAGCCCAGGAAGGCAAAGCAGCCGAACATGATCGCCTCAACCACCAGGTGTGCGTGCTGGCCGAACGGGGCCGCGGCCACCAGTGCCACGTACGCGAGCGGATGGGGGGTCGGCGAGTACGGGCTGGTGAAGTCCGGGAGCCGACCGTGGGCCAGGTCATCGCCCCAGAGCAAGGCTGCCGCGGTGTCATAGCCCAGCACGACCTCGCCCCAGGTCAGGCGCAGCAGTGCCGCGCCCACCAGCAGGGCAAGTACGAGCAGGGGCGCCGAGAGCCGACTTGAGCGCCATCCCACGGGTGGGAGCGTACAGCGGCGCAACGCCGCGACCGGAGCGGTCAAGCTGTCGGACGTGACCACCTTGGCACGGCCCCCGCAGCGGTCGCGACCGCGATCGTCCTGGCCGCTCGCGGTGGCAGCGGTCCTCACCATCGCAGCCGCCGGCTGGCTGGCCCTGGGGCACGGCCACCTGGGCTACGACGCCTTCTACTCGCTCGAGTGGGGCGATGACATCGCCAACGGGCACCAACCGAGCTTCGACAGGCAGCTCGCGCCCACTCCCCACCCGCTCGCGAACGCGGTGGGCACCCTACTGTCGCTTCTCGGGGCGGGAGGCGTCCCTGCTCTCACGGTGGTCGGCATGCTCTCGTTCGGCGCGCTCGGCTTCACCGCGTTCAGGCTCGGCGCCGTGGTCTTCTCCGCTCCGGTCGGCGCGCTGTTCGCGCTGGTGCTTCTCACCCGCGAGGAGGTTGCCCTCCAGCACCTCTTCACATACGTGGACATCCCCTACCTCGCGCTGATCTTCGGCGCGCTCGCGCTGGAGGCCGCCCGGCCGCGCAGGGGCGGCTGGGTGCTGGGGCTGCTCGGCCTGGCCGGGCTGCTGCGGCCCGAGGCCTGGATCCTGACCGGCGCCTACGCGGTGTGGCTCGCCACCGGAAGGCCGCGGGCCGAATGGCCGCGGTTGGCGCTCGCGGCCGCGGCGGCGCCGCTCGTGTGGCTCGGCTTCGATTTCGTGGCCACCGGCGACCCGCTGCATTCATTGGCGGGGACCCGCAGCCTCGCCGAGGAGCTGGCCCGGCCGCGGACGATCGGCGACGCGCTCGTGGGGGCGCCGACCTACATCCGCTGGAACCTTGACGACGCCGTGGTGATCTACGGCGGGCTGGTGGGGGCGCTGGGCGCGCTCTGGCTCGCGTGGGAGCGGGCCGCGCTCCCGGTGGCGGTCGTCGGGCTCTCGCTGATGACCTTCCTCGGCCTCGGCCTTGCCGGCCTACCCGTGCTCGTCCGCTACATGGCCCTCCCGAGCGCGATGCTCGCCCTGTTCTTCTCGTTCGCCGTGCTCGGGTGGACGAGCGTCGCCACTACCGGGCGGCTGGGAACGGGATGGAAGGTCCTGTCGGGCGCCCTCGCGCTGGCACTCGTGGCCTCGACACCGGCCGTCGTGTCCCGCCTCGACCGAAAGGGCGAGGTCGTCGCCCTCCAGCGCACCTACCAGAACGACCTAGGCGATCTGGCCACCAGCTCCCGGGTGGAGGCCGCCGCCGAGCGCTGTGGGCGAGTGATCTACGTGCCCAACCATCACGTGATCCCCGCACTCGCCTATTGGCTCGACTATCCGACGTCACGGGTGGTGTCCGCCCAGCTCGAGCGGCCACGGCGCGGTGGCCTGCTCCTGTCGCCGGCCTCGCGGCGGGTCCAGCTCGGCTCGGCACTCGACCCCGAGGAGCCGAGGGTGCGCGAGTTCGTCGTGCCGCGCGAGGCGCGGCCGGTCGCCTCCAACCGCAGCTGGGTGCTGTACGAGCTCTGCTAGCGCTTGCGCTTGCGCTTGAGGCGGATCGTCCGCTTCAGCGTCTTGCGATTGCCGGCCGCGTCCCTGAGCGTGACGTTCACGCGGGCGCTGACCCGCTTCTTGCGCCGCAGCGCGCGCTTGACCCTGCGCAGCGTCTTGCGCGGGATGCGCGCCCGCAGCCGAGCCCGCTTGTTGGCGGTCACCGCCTTGCGCGAGCCCTTGAGCTTGTAGCGCTTGGCCGCGCCCGGGACGTTCACGCTGCCGCCGGTGGCGGACGCCGCGTTCTCGGTCGGGGTGACGAAGACGAACAGGGAGCCCTTCTGCCTGATCGGGTCCTGGGTCTTCGCGCCGGACAGCTTCGCGGTGGGGGCCACGGAGTCCGTGACACCGCCACCGCCGCCCGTCGTGCCGCCGCCCGTCGTGCCGCCGGTGCTACCGCCGGCGTCCGGGGGGTCGCGGAAGACCGTGAACAGCGTCAGGTGCCGGGTGAGGATGTTGATCGTCCGGACGCCGCCGCTCTGGTGTTCGACGTAGTACCCGTCCTGCTGCCCGGTGGGGAGGGTGGGCGGGGTGTCGCCGGCGTCGATCACGCCCGGCGTGAGCTGCGCTATCGGCTCCCACGATCCGCCGCTGAAGAAACGGGGCTTGAGCTGGTTGTCGGGCACGTTCTGGAGGAAGGCCGGTACCTCGATCGTCAGCTCGAGCGGCGGGTCGAACGGTCCGGTCTCCCCCACGCCGGCGCTGTCCAGGTTCTCGATCGTGATGTTGAAGAACGACGTCACCGGCACGAAGTCGCTCGGCGACTGCGGACCGCTCTGCTCCTCGTCGAGCGTCACGTTCGCTTCGAAGGCAAGGCCGGGGTGGGTGAGGAAGCCACTCATGGAGCCGCCGCCGATGGCGATCGGGTCGCCCTGCTGGACGTGCTGGGTGTTCGGGCCGAGGTCCTCGCAGAAGCGGTAGCCGTTGTAGACGGTCCCGTAGTCGCAGCCGTACGGATAGCCGTAGCTCGTGTTCGGAACGGATCGCCCGAAGATGCTCGTGGCCGCGATGCCCATGGCCAGGGCAACGGTGACTACGGTGCCGACGAGGACGACCAGCTTCCGACCGCGCTGTGAACGCTCCACCCCTTGTCCCCCTTGTTTAGGTACGCCCAACCATGAGGGCGAAGGGGGCAACCTAAACGCGCGACCCCTGGTCTGTCAAGCGGGTGGTTCTCAGGCGGCCTTGGTGATCTTGCCGGCCTTCAGGCAACGGGTGCAGACGTATTCGCGCGACGGCGAGCCGCCCACGTCGATGCGGACCTTCTGCAGGTTCGGGTTGAAGCGGCGCTTGGTCGCGACCATCGAGTGGCTGCGGCTGTGGCCGAACGCCGGACCCTTCTTGCACACGTAACAGACCTTTGGCACGGCGGGGGAGGCTAGCGGAACGTCGGGCCTCGGGCCTCAGGCCTCAGGCCTCAGGCCTGAAGGCCGCCAGCGCCTCGTCTATCTCGTCGCGATCCACGTCCAGGTGGGTCACTGCCCGAACGCGCTTCGGCCCCAGGGCCTGTAGCTCCACCCGGTCCGCGATTCGTTCCACGAATCCGGGGGCGTCCTCGACCTCGAACAGGACGATGTTGGTCTCCACGGTGGCGGGGTCCAGCTCGATGCCGTCGATCTGCGCCAGGCCCTCGGCGAGGTGGCGGGCGTTCTCGTGGTCCTCGGACAGGCGCTCCACGTGGTTGTCCAGCGCGTAGATGCACCCGGCGGCGACGATGCCCGCCTGGCGCATGGCGCCGCCCGTCATCTGCTTCCAGCGCCACGCCTCCTCGATCAGCTCCTCCGATCCCGCCAGCACCGCGCCCACCGGAGCGCCCAGTCCCTTGGAGAAGTCGATCCAGGCGGTGTCGAAGCCGCCGGCCCAGTCGCCGGCCGGCACCCCGCTGGCGGCCACCGCGTTCAACAGGCGGGCGCCGTCCAGATGCGTGCGCAGGCCGTGCTCGCGCGCCTTCTCCAGCACCCCGAGCATCGTCTCCAGCGGCCACACCCGCCCGCCCGAGATGTTGGTGGTCTGCTCCACGGAGACCAGCCTCGATCGCGGCATGTAACGGCTGTCCGGGCCGCAGCGCCGCCTCCAGCTGGTCGGCGGTGAAGACACCGCCGTCGCCGTCGATCGGGTTGAGCATCGCGCCCGCCAGCGCGGCCGGGCCGCCGGCCTCGGCGATGATCGGGTGGGCGAGGCGATCGCACAGGATCTCGTCGCCGGCCGCGCGGATGTGCAGCCGGAACGCGATCTCGTTGCACATCGTGCCGGTGGGCAGGAACAGCGCGGCCTCCTGGCCGAGCAGCTCCGCCACCCGCTCCTGGAGCGCGTTGACCGTGGGATCGAGCTTGCGCTGCTCGTCGCCCACCTCGGCGGCCGCGATGGCCGCGCGCATCCCCTCGGTCGGCCGGGTCTGGGTGTCGCTGTAGAGGTTGACCGCGTGGCTCACCGGCGGCCGATCGGACCGCGCGGTGCGGGCGCGGGAGCGCAGCCCGGCCGCGTCGCGCGCTCGAACCACCGCGCGGTAGCGCCCGGGACGTAGCTTGCGCCGGCGGACCTTGCCGCTGAAGCGGATCGAGTTGGCCCCCCGCTTGCCACGCTGGCGGAGCACCCCACCGCGGACCTTCACCCATCGCACACAGCGGCGCCTCGTGCGATTTCGCCGCGTGGCCCTGCGACACCGGCGCCCGACGCGGCGGCCAACGGTGCGGCGCTGGATGGTGGCGCTCACCCGGGCCGCCTCGGAGAGCCTGTAGCGCAGCCGGGAGCCGCGCTTCACGCGCTTCTTCTGGGCAGCGAACGCGGTGGAGCTCCAGCGAACCCTGGTGAGGGCCGGCCGCGTCACGTCGCGGAGGGTGATCGTGCGCGTGGCCGTGGCCGATTGCCCCAGCCCCGTCGGTGACCGTGAGCTGCACCTGCCTCGGGCCGGTGACCGACCGGTAGGTGTGCGCGACCTGGGCGCCCGTCGCGGTCGAGCCGTCGCCGAAGCGCCAGAGGTAGGTGGGCGGGCCCAGACGTCGAAGGCGCCGGCGCTGAAGGCGATGCTGCGGTCGCTGCCGCCGGTAGCGGGCACCGAGATGGTGTCGATGCGGGGAGGCACCGCGTCGTAGCCGGCCACCTGGACGCTATTCCCCGAGCCGCCGCCGACGTTGAGAGCGGCGGCGCCATTGCCCTGCGCGTCGGCGCCGACGTCGACCACGACGTTCACGTCTTGACCGAGCGGGCTGGCGAAGAGCCGGCTGCCGAGCGCTCCCGGGCGAGCGGATGACCGACTGGGCCCGCCCCGTCGATCCGCTGATCTGCACCCATGCGAACAGCGCGCGTCCGGCGCCGTCGAAGGCGGCGGCACCACCGGTGCCGGCGCCGTCCGACAGGAGCGTCGGCCCGCCGAAGCTCCCGCCGGGTGGACGGAACGCGGCCTGGACCCGGTCGGGGCTGTCCTCCTCCCACAGGACCAGCGCGTTGCCCTGAGCATCCGACTCGATGGTCTGAAAGCTGTGATCCCCGCCTGCCGGCGAGACGAAAGTCGCGCCGCCGAAATCACCGGCGGCGGGCTTGACGGAAGCCTGCGCCCTCGTGTCCGCGCCGTCCGGCTGCGTCCATGCCGCGATCGCGTTGCCCGCGGGATCGACCGTCAGCTCGGGGAAGCTGAACCCGTCGGTGTCGGCCAGATCGGCGCGGGAGCCCCGAACGTGCTCCCGGCGCCGGCGGGGCGAAGAGCGCGCAGGACCCCTTCGGCCGCGTCACCGCCCTGCCACACCACCGCGGCGTCGCCGTTGGGCTCGAACCCGAGCGCCGGATCGTCGCTGTCCGTCGGGTCGATCTCGTCGGGAGCGCCGAATGATCCGCCCGCGGGGCGGAACGACGCAAAGAGATGGCCGTCGCCGGGACCGCGCGTCCAGGCGACCAGCGCGGCGCCCGAGGGGTGGAGGGCGACCGTCGGATCGGCGGTGTTCTCGCCGTCCGGCGAGATCTCCGTGCCCTCGGGCGCAAAGCTCCCACCCGCCGGGCGCAGATTGAAGTGGGTGCGGATGTCGCTGTCGGCGTCCTCGTCGCGCCAGACCACCATCACGTCGCCGCGCGCGTTCGCGTCCATCTCGAGCTGGTCGGGTGAGTCCTCGGAGATCACCCTGGCCGGCCCGAAGGGGGCCCCGGGGGGCTTGATGGCGGCGAACACCTTGCGTCCGGCGGCGCCGTCCGTCCACACCACCACGACCTCTCCGGTGGGCAGCATCTCCATCGCGGCGACTGGAAGAGCGGGCCGAAGTTCGTCGGCTCGGCAGCCACGCGGCCGCCGACGCCGAGGCGGGCACGGCGAGTCCGGCGAAGAGCGTCACGAGGCCAGCACTCGCCGCATGCGCGAGCTCTACCGAGCGCCGCAGCTCGGCCATCCGCAGCACGGCGTGCGCGGCATCCTCACCCTGGTGACGCTTGCCCCCCCCGGCGCGCGCCAGCGCCTGCTCCATCGTGTCGACGGTGAGCACGCCGAAGGCACACGGCACGCCGGTGTCGAGCGACACCCGCGCGATTCCCGCGGCGGCCTCCGCACACACGTAGTCGTAGTGGTCGGTCTCGCCCCGGATCACGGCGCCGAGGCACGCCACGCCCGAGTAGCGCCCGGACTCGGCGCAGTACTTCGCGGCCAGCGGCAGCTCGTAGGCGCCCGGCACGTCGTGGACCTCGACGGAGGCGCCGGCCTCCTCGAAGGTGCGGGTGGCGCCCTCGACCAGCCGGTCGGCCAGTTCCCCGTAGAAGCGCCCGACCGCTATCGCGAATCGAGCCTCAGCCACCCGCCGTCTCGTCCTCGCGATCGTGCTCGGCGCGCCGGCGGTCCTGCCGGCGCTCCCTCTGGATCATCTCCTCGTCGAGCGCCAGTCCCTGGTGGTGCAGCAGGTGACCGAGCTTCTGCGCCTTCGCGCGCAGGTACTCCGCGTTGTGGTCGCCGGGCGCGTGCTCGATCGGCACCTGGTCGGTCACCGTGAGCCCGTAGCCCTCCAGGCCGACGATCTTCTTCGGGTTGTTGGTGAGCAGCCGGATCGAGGTGAGGCCGAGGTCCACGAGGATCTGCGCCCCGATCCCGTAGTCGCGCAGGTCGGCCGGCATCCCGAGCTCGAGGTTCGCGTCCACGGTGTCGAGGCCCTCCTCCTGCAGCTTGTAGGCCCTGAGCTTGTTCAGCAGCCCGATCCCGCGTCCCTCCTGGGCCAGGTAGAGCAGCACCCCGCTGCCCTCGGCCTCGATCCGCAGCAGCGCGTCCTCGAGCTGCTGGCCGCAGTCGCAGCGCAGGGAGTGGAACACGTCGCCGGTCAGGCACTCGGAGTGCACGCGCACGAGCACGTCCTCCACGTCGTCGATCTCGCCCTTGACCATGGCCACGTGGTGCTTGTCGTCCACGAGCGAGCGGAAGCCGACCACGTTGAACTCGCCGAACGCCGTGGGCAGCCTCGTCTCCACCACCCGCTCCACGAGCTTGTCGTTCAGCCGCCGGTAGGCGATCAGGTCGGCGATCGTGATCATCTTGAGCTCGTGGTCGCGGCAGTAGTCGACGAGGTCGTCCACGCGCGCCATCGTGCCGTCGTCGTTCATCACCTCGCAGATCACCCCGGCCGGGGTCAGCCCGGCGAGACGGGCGAGGTCCACGGCGGCCTCGGTCTGCCCGGTGCGCTCGAGCACACCGCCCTCCTTGGCCTTCAGGGGGAAGATGTGGCCCGGCTGCACGAGGTCGCGGGGGCTGGCGTTCGGGTCGATCGCCGCCTGGATCGTGCGGGCGCGGTCGTGCGCCGAGATGCCGGTGGTGATGCCCTCGCGCGCCTCGATCGACACGGTGAAGGCGGTCTCGAACGGCGACTCGTTCTTGGCCGCCATCAGGTCGAGCCCGAGCTCGTCGCAGCGGTCGGGCGTGAGCGCCAGGCAGATCAGCCCGCGCCCGTGGGTGGCCATGAAGTTCACCGCCTCGGGGGTGGCGAACTGCGCCGCCAGCGTCAGGTCGCCCTCGTTCTCGCGGTCCTCGGCGTCACAGACCACGACCATCCTGCCGGCGCGGACGTCCTCGATCGCCTCCTCGATCGAGCTGAAGGGCGCGTGGCTCATGCCGCCCTTCCGGCCAGCATCTTCTCCACGTACTTGGCGATCACGTCGACCTCCAGGTTCACCGTCCTGCCCGGCTCGCACCTTCCCGAGCGTCGTGCGCTCGAGCGTCTCGGGGATCAGCGACACGGCAAAGCCCTCGCCGTCGACCTCGGCCACCGTGAGCGAGACGCCGTCCACGGCGACCGAGCCCTTCTCGACCACGTAGCGCAGCAGGCCCTCGGCCGCGGCGATCCGGACGATCCGCGCGAAGCCCTCCTCGGCCACCGCCTCCACCGTCCCCGTGCCATCCACGTGGCCCTGCACCATGTGGCCGCCGAGGTGGTCCCCGGCCCGGAGCGCGAGCTCCACGTTCACGGTGTCCCCCGGCGCGAGGTCGCCCAGGCGGTGCGGCGCAGGGTCTCCTCCATCACGTCGGCGGAGAAGCTCGTGCCTCCGATCGCCGTTGCCGTGAGACACGCGCCGTTCACGGCCACGGAGTCCCCCTCCGACAGCTCGAGCGGCGAGTCGGTCCGGAGCTCGAGCCGGCCGCCCTCGAGCGAGGCGACCTCGGCGGTGGTCTGCACCAGGCCGGTGAACATCACCACTCCCTTAGTCGCGCGGTCACGAGCACGTCCTCGTCGATCCGCTCGGCCTCGGTGTGCCGGGCCCGCGTGGCGTCGGCGATGCACTCCACTCCCTGCGCCTCCACCGCACCCCTCGACTCGCGTCCCCCGAGAAGCATGGGCGCGATGAACATACGCACCTCATCGACCTCGCCCGCCTCGAGGAAGACCCCCGCAAGGTGCGGCCCGCCCTCGAGCAGCAGCGACTGGATCTCCCGCGACCCGAGCTCGTCGAGGGCGTCGCGGACGCGGGCGGCCTCGTTCTCGCCCGTGCTCACGAGCACCTCCACGCCCGCGTTGGAGAGCGCATCGGTCGCCGTGCGCTTGGCGGCGCGTGAGCACACGACGATCACGGGCACCTCGGAGGCGCTGCGGACCAGTTGCGAGTCGCGGTCGAGGCTTGCCTCCGAGTCGAACACCACCCGGGTGGGCTGCCTGGAGACCCCCTCGATCCGCGCGGTCAGCAGCGGGTCGTCGTGCCTGGCGGTATGGATGCCCACGGCCACGGCGTCGCACTCGGCGCGCCAGCGGTGGGCGCGGGCGCGGCTGGACTCCCCCGGAGATCCATTGCGAGTCGCCGGTGCGGGTGGCGACCTTGCCGTCGAGGGTCATGGCCGACTTGAACACCACGTGCGGGCGCCCGGTGCGGGCGTGCTTGCGGAACGGCTGGTTGAGCAGACGCGCGGCCTCCGCACGTCGCCGTCGTACATGTCGACGGCGATCCCCTCGTCGCGCAGGATCCCCAGGCCACGGCCCGAGGCCTTCTCGCTGGGATCGTCGGAGGCGACCACCACGCGGCTGATGCCGGCCTCGACGATCGCGTCCGTGCAGGGAGGCGTCCGGCCCTCGTGGCAGCACGGCTCGAGCGACACGTACATCGTGGCTCCGGCGGGATCCTCCTCACAGGCGGCGAGCGCGGCTCGCTCGGCGTGCGGCTCGCCCGCCCGGGCGTGGAATCCCTCTCCCAGCGTGCGGTCGCCCCTGACGATCACGGCACCCACGAGCGGGTTCGGGGAGGTGTGCCCTCGCGCCGTGGCGGCCAGCTCGATGGCCCGTGTCAGGTGGCGCTGATCGCGCTCTGTGGCCGTGGTCGAAGCCATCCTTGGGGGTACGAGTCAAAAGTTGACTCGCGAGTCAACTCTACCAGCGGGCCCGCGGGCAAGGGTGAGTGCACGCTCGCGCCACCAGTCGCCGACCCGCGCCGGACCGCCGTTGCACGCCCCGTTCGAGTAGCCCGGTCGCTCGATCCAGACCTAGCCCGTCCACCAGCGGGTGGCCGGTGTCGGCGGTCGGCCTGGGGCCGAGGGCCGAGTTGGGAGGGTTGCACCACTCGTTCGCGATCCGCCAGCGGTTCCGGCGCCTGTCGATCCACACCTTCCGGTGGCGCGGGCCCGTTCCCGTTGTGGGACGTGTTCACGATGAACGGCTTGCCGCCCACCCGCCGCGACAGCCGCTCCGCCATAGCGGATGTTGCGGGCGGTCCAGTCCATGTGGGTCGCGTTGAGCATGAAGCCGCGCACGCGGTGAATCCCGATCGCCCTCAGCTCTGGGCGCCATCCGCGAGACCCCCTGCCAGTCCGACGCGCCCGCCTCCAGGTAGACGACGGCGTTGGGCAGCCGCGAGAGCACCTTCACGCCGTAGGCAAGAGCACGCAGGCGCGCCTTGCGGCGGCTGCGCGCCAGGCACTCGAGGGTCCCGAGCGAGTCCGGCTCGAAGGCCACGACCACCCGCGGCGGTCCCGATGGCGCGGGCGAAGCCTCGGATCCAGCTCCGGTAGCGGGCGTCCTCGCGCGGCCCTCCCCCGGTGTAGCGCGCATGGCACTCCCGGCCCTCGTGACGCATAGCCACGATCTGGGGCACGGCCCCGGGCATCTGGCGGTCGAGGCGGGCGAAGTCCTTGCGCATGGTGCGCTCCGGGACGCCGTGCCCGCCCAGCGCCCGTACCACTTGAACTGCGGCTGATCGGCGATCTTGCGGATCAGGGCCACGTCGCCGTCGCGCCCGGCGTTTCGCAGGCGCTCGGAGTCCTGGGCACGAACGCGGGCGACCATTCGCGGTCGACCCAGAAACGCATGCCCGCCAACGGTCGCTCGCCGAGCGTCGCGGCGAGGGCGGCGGGACGCCGCGAGGAGGGCCGGCGAGGATCAGTACGGCATCACGGTCGGAGACACGCGCATGCGGCCGGTATCGGGCGCTCCCGCCTGATAATGAATGTAATCGCGGCAGGCTCAGCGCCGCAGCTGATCGCCCGCCACGTCGCGCAGCGAGAACTTCCCGCGCGGCCAGCCGAAGCGCGTGCCCGGCGCGGGCGCCAGCTGGGTGGTGCCGTTGCGCGCCAGCGCCAGCGCCGCGCGGCGCCACCAGCTACCGACGGGCAGCGGCCCGCCGTTGCAGGAACCACCCGACAAACCGGGGCGCCCGATCCAGAAGTACGCGTCGACCTTCGGGTGCGCGGTGGAGGTGGTGGGCGGGATGCCGATGCCGCGATGACGCGGGTGGCAGTGCACGTTGATGCGCAGGTTGCGCCTGCCGCGGCGCTTGCGGTAGTGCACGGGCCCGCGCCCGTTGAAGTGGGTGGAGATCACGAACGGCTTGCCGCCCACGCGGCGCGAAACCTCCAGGCCGTAGCGGATGTTGCGCCCGGTCCAGTCGTAATGGGTCGTGTTGAGCATGAACCCGCGCACCTTCCCAACGCCGATCCGCTGCAGCGCCCGGGCCACACGGGCGGCAGGGACCCAGTCCGACGCCGTCGCCTCGATGTAGATCGTGGCGTTGGGCAGCTTCGAGAGCACGTCGACGCCGTACTTCAGGAGCCGGAAGCGCGACTTGCGCCGGCTGCGGGCGAGGCACTTGATCGTGCCCACGGAGTCGGGCTCGAAGGCGATGATCACGCGCGAGCGGCCGATCCCGCGCGCGAAGGCGCGGAACCACGAGCGCGTGCGAGCGTCCTCGCGCGGCCCGCCCCCTTGGTAGCGGCGGTTGCACGCGCGGCCCTGGTGGCGCAGGGTGGCGATCAGCGGCACCTCGCCCACCCGCCGCGCCCGGTTGATGTACTCGCGCACCTCCTTGCGCGCGGGGGTGTCGAAGCGGCCGAACCAGCGGAACTTGGGCTCGCGGGCGATCTTCCAGATCGTGGCCGCCGCGAGCCTTTCGCCCCTTTCTACGGTAGGAGCGCCATGCCCGCCAGGAAGGCTCCCTGTGGTCCACGAACCACTTCTCGCCCAGCAGGGGATTCGCGGAAAGGGGATCTATGCCGCGCCGATCGGGACCCGAGTACTCCGCCAGCTTGGAGGCCGGCGGGGGCGAGCTCCCCTGAGCAGGGGCTGTGGCGGCGAGGGCGAGCAGGCCCAACGCCGCAAGCATGAGACCGCGGACGAGCATCGGCACCGGCATCACAGTAGGAGACACGCCGACGGGCTGGGGAGTTCCGGTGCGCCGAGATGCTGACTCGGCGCCGGGCCTTCGCCTAGCGATTCAGCTGGTCGCCCGCGAACGCCCTGAGCGAGAGGCCCCGCGGCCAGCCGAACTTCGTTCGTCTCGGCGGGCGCAGCCAGTTCGTGGCATTGCGGCCGAACATCACGGCGCGGTCGTCGAACCAGGATCCGATCGGAAGCGGGCCGCCGTTGCACGAGCCGCCGGAGAAGCCCGGGCGGCCGATGTAGAAGTAGCCGTCCGCGAGGGGGTGGTGGGTCTGGGTGGTGGGGGCGATTCCCAGCCCGCGCCTGAGCGGGTGGCACCACACGGTCACCCGGCGCCAGCGATGCTTTCGGCGATTGATCCAGCGCTTGTAGTGCACCGGGCCGCGGCCGTTGAAGGAGGTGGAGATGATGAAGTGCTTGCCGCCGACGAACCGCGAGATCTGGGCGCCGTGCTTGATGTTGTAGGCGGTCCAGTCGTAGTGGGTCACGTTGAGCATGAACCCGCGCACCTTGGCGACCCCGACCTGCCGCAGCAGCTTGGCGGTCCGGCCCGGGGACTCCCAGTCGGAGGCCCCGGCCTCGATGTAGATCGTGGCGTTGGGCAGTTGCGAGAGCACGTCGATGCCGTAGCGCAGGGTTGCGACGCGGGCCTTGCGGCGGCGCTTGGCGAGGCAGTCGACCGTGCCGAGTGAATCGGGCTCGAACCCGATCACGATCCGGTGGCTGCCGATGCCGCGGGCGAACTCCCGGTAGTAGCGCTTGGTGCGCTCGTCCTCGCGGGCGCCGCCGGCGGTGTAGCGCCGGTGGCAGGCCTTGCCCTGGTGGCGCATGATCACGACCTGGGCGACCGAGCCCGGCTGCTCCTCCTGCACCCGCTCGAGGTAGGCGCGGATCGAGCCGGCGGTGCCGCCCTTGTCGTCCTCGTTCCAGCGCCCGAACCACTTGAACTGCGGGTTCAGGGCGATCTTGCCGATCATGGCCGCCTTGAAGTTGTTCCCGCGCCGCTTATGGCGCTTGTAGGACGCGTACTGGGGCGACCAGGTCTTGTCGACGAACCAGCTCAGGCCCAGCAGGGGGTTGGGCGCGGCGGGATCGATGCCGCGGGGATCGGGCGGCGGGGCGGGCGCGGGAGCAGGTGCGGGGGCCGGCGTGGGCAGGAGCGGCTCCTCGTCCTCGCAGGGAGGCAGCAGCGGCAGGCCGCACTGCGGGTCGTCGGGGTCGTCGGGGTCGTCGGGGTCGTTCTGCGCGAGAGCAAGCGGGGCAGCCGCCCAGAGAGCGAGCAGCGCGGCGAGTAGCGCGAAAGGAATGCGCATGTCATGCGTATCGACACGTCGTCAGGACCCTTGATCACGCGGCCCGGGCGCCGGACGTCTGTCGGGCGCCCGAGTGGCCCTACTAACGGCAGCGCCGCTCCGGTGGGGACCTGTAGTACTTCCCGTTCCGGCGGGGGGCGCCCAGCCGGCACAGCGAGATCCGGCGCTTGAACCCGAAGCGCGTGCCGCGGGCGGGGCCCAGCCGCTGGGTGGCGTACTTGCCGTACATCAGCCCGCGCCGCAGCCACCACTCGCCGTCACGCGGAGCGCCGTTGCACTTGCCGGCGCCCGAGGTCCCGGGCCGGTTGAGCCACAGGAACGCATCGACCTTGTCGTGGCCCGTGCTGGTGGTGGGGCGCGGCCCGGCGCCGCGGTAGCGGACGTTGCAGAACACGTTGATGCGCTTCCCGTTCGCGGCCCGGTAGTGGACCGGCCCACGGCCGTTGTAGGACGTGGAGACCACGAACGGCTTGCCGCCCACCATCCGCGACACCCGGCGGCCGTAGGCGATGTTCCTCGAGGTCCAGTCGAAGTGGGTCACGTTGAGCATGAACCCGCGCACCTTGTCGATCCCGATGTACCTCAGCAGCCGCGCCGTGTACCCGGCGCTCTTCCAGTCGGACGCCGTGCCCTCGAGATAGATCGTGGCGTTCGGCAGCTTCGAGAGCTCGGACACGCCGTAGCGCAGCAGGTCCCGGCGCGCCTGACGGCGGCTCCTGGCGAGACACGAGATCGTGCCGATCGAGTCGGGCTCGAACCCGATGATCACGCGGGCGTTGCCGACCGCCTGTCGAAAATCGCGGTACCAGGCCTTGGAGCGCTCGTCCTCCGCGACTCCACCGGCCTGGTAGGAGGCATTGCACTCCCTGCCCTGATGACGCTGAACGACCATGATCGGCACCGACCCGGGCTGCATCCACTGCGCGCAGTTGAGGTGGTTCCGGACCTTGGCGAAGAAGTTCGGGCGGGTGTAGCGGCCGAACCAGACCGCTCGCGGCGTGAGGGCGATCCGCGCGAGGTAGGCGGCCTTGCGCCGCTGCCCCGCTCGGCGCAGGCGCCGCATGTCGCTGTACGAGGCTTCCTGGATGCGGTGGTTGTAGAGCTGCAGGCCCGCGAGCGGGTTCGGCGACGCCGGGTTCACCCCGCGCGGGTCGGCACCGTTGCCGGGGGCCGCCGGGCTGCCGCCGCGGCCGCAGAACCGCGTGGCGCGGGGCACGGGGCCGTCGCTGCCCTGCGACGGACCGGCGCTGGGCGCCTGCTGGCCGGATGCGGGCCACGGGAGCGCCAGCACGGCGGCGGCAAGGTAGAGGAGCGCGACGGACGCAAGGGAGCTGTTCCTGAGCACCCCCCCAACATCGTCTTTCGGGGCGTTCCTGAAACCAGGCGCCTAGCCGGATGTACGAGTTTGCGTCCGGGATCCCGGACGCAGCCTCAGTGGTGCAGCGGCTCCTTCTGAGCCTCGGTCTCGGGCGCCTCGATGTACGGCTGCTGCTCGTCCTGCTCCTCGGTCTCGTGGTAGACCGACTCGGCGTTCACGGCCCAGATGTCGTGATCGGTGCCCTTCACGATGTTGTCGACCGCGCGCATGGCGGTGAGCATCGAGTGGTCGGAGTTGTTGTAGCGATGCAGTCCGTTGCGGCCGACCTGCTGGAGGTTGTCGACGCCGTCCAGCCAGCCGCGGATCGCGGCGATGCGGTCCGCGTAGTCCATGTCGTACATGGGATAGGCCTTGGGCACCCGGGTGGCGAAGCCGAACTCGAGCGAGTCGCGCTTGGCCAGGCCGAGCTGCTCCAGCTCCTTCATGCCGAGCTCCACGAGCTTCTCGTCCTCCATCTCCCACAGCTCGTCGCCGGCGAAGCAGAAGTACTCGAGGCCCACGCAGGCCTTGGACGGGTCCGGCACCATCCACGGGCTCCAGGAACGGAAGTTCTGGATCCGGCCGACCTCGACGTCGGGCTCGTGGATGTAGATCCAGTTGTCGGGGAAGAGGTCGTCGCCGTCGAGCACCAGCGAGACCGTGAGGAAGTCGCGGTAGCGGATGCCCTTGGCCGCCGAGCGGATCTCCGGCGCCGGGGGCGGGTCGACCATGCCCGCCACGTTGCGCAGCGGGAGCGAGCTGATCACGTAGTTGGCCTCGTACTCCTTGCCGCCCGCGACCACCTTGGCCAGCTTGCCGTCCTCCATCACCAGCTTCTCGACCGGCGTGTTCATCAGGACCTGCCCGCCGAGCTTCTGGATGTCGTCGGTCATCGTCTCCCACATCTGGCCCGGGCCGAAGCGCGGGTAGTGGAACTCGCCGATGAGCGTCTTGATGTTGCTCTTGTTCCCGAAGAAGGCGGCCTTGGCGGCGCTGAAGAACGACAGGCCCTTGATCCGCTGTGCGGCCCACTCGGCGCGGATCTCCGAGGTGGGCACGCCCCACACCTTCTCGGTGTAGGACTTGAAGAAGAGGTTGAACAGGCGCTTGCCGAAGCGGTTGGACACCCACTGCTCGAAGGTGTCCTCACGGCCCTTCGGCTTGATCTGCGCCCACAGGTAGGACACGAACGCGCGGGTGAGCTCCACGGGGCCGAGCTTCTTGATCACGTCCGGGCCGCGGAGCGGGTAGTCCAGGAACTTCTTGTTCCAGTAGATCCGGGACATGCGCGGGCGCTTGAGGAACTCCTCGCGCATGATCTCGTGCCAGAGGTCGTCGACCTCCTTGACCTTGGTGAAGAAGCGATGGCCACCGAGATCGAAGCGGTACTCGCCTCCGGGGCCGTCGCGGACCTCGGTCTTGGCGATGCCGCCGACCTGGTCCTCGGCCTCGAACACGATCACGGGCAGGCCCTTCTTGGCCAGCAGGTACCCGGCGGTGAGGCCGGCGGGGCCGCCCCCGAGGATCAGGGTGGGCTTGTCCTTGAGGCCCGGGTAGGCGGGCTCGGCTGAGGTCTTTGAGGTATCGCTCATCTCTTCTTCTAGTCGCGGGTCTTGGTGTACAGCACTCCGCGCACCCCGATCCGCCTGGCACGCCGGTAGAACGCCGGCACGGCCTTGTCGCGGGTGAAGCGCTGGTCTGCCTCCAGAGCCTGCCCCCATTGGGCGGACCTCCGGCGGACCAGCTGTGTCCACGGTGCGTCCCAGTCGTCGATGCTCGAGGTGACCGGGTGCACGAGAAGCACGCGTTGAGAACGGGGCAGCTTATCAAGCAGCGGCGTGAGATTCTCCGCCGGAGTCGCGTCCTCGAGCTTGTCCTGCACGTCGCGCCAGTCCATCACGCCCTTGCGCTTGACCTCGCCGAGCTGCGTGGCCTCGGTCATGTCGTTGCGCAGGTGGTAGTGCATCAGCGGGTGCTGCTCGGGCTGGAGGGTCACCACGAGGTCGCCCGGGCGCATGTCCTGGGCCACCGCGCCGGCGAGGTCGGTGGCGTTCGACTTGTTCTGCAGGTTGGTCGTCTTGGGCACCGACCAGATGGCGAGGATGATCACCAGCGCCACGAGGCCGAGGTTGCCCGCGCGGGCGAGGCCGACGGCCGCGAGCAGGAAGATCGGGCCGAGCGCCACGCCCAGGTAGCGGGTGGTCCAGGCCGGTGACACCTGTGAGAACAGCCAGGCGATCGCCAGCGTGGCGAAGCCGATCGCCAGGGCGGTGAGGACCGCGGTGCGCTCCTTGTCGCCCGCGATCTTGCGGCTGAGCACCCCGACCAGGCCCGACCCGGCCGCGAGCAGCAGGGCGACGGTCACCGTGCCGCCGCCGAGCAGCTGCTTGGAGATCTGCACGGGCGCGCCGAACCGCGGCGGGTTGAGCCACGGCGCCCCCGTGTTTTGCGTCTGGTACAGGAGCGTGGGCAGCCACGGGATGTACAGCACCAACGCGATGCCGTAGCCGATCAGGCCGTCCTTGAGCAGCGCGCGGCGGTCGTCGCTCTGCACGAGCAGGATGGCGAACGCGACCAGCGTGCCCGCCGTGACGAAGATCCCCCAGCTGTGCGTGTAGAGGATGGCGGCGAGCAGCCCCACGAAGAGGGGCAGGTACTGGCGCCGGCGGAACACGTAGATATGGATGAAGGCGGCGCTGAGCAGCAGCGAGAGCACCACCATCAGCGAGTACATGCGCGTCTCCTGCGCGTACACGGTGAGGAACGGGTTGAAGGCGCCGAGGGCGGCGCAGATCAGCCCGGCGCGCTTTCCGAACAGCGACCAGCCGGCCCACAATCCGCCGGGCACGGCGAGCAGCGAGATCGCCACCGAGAGGCCCTGGGTGTCCGCGGGCCCGTTGCCCACCACCTCCATCCACAGGTGCAGCGCCATGTAGTAGAGCGGCGGGTTGCCGTCCTGGCGCAGGATGCCCGGGATGTCGAAGAAGGGCTGCGACGAGATCCCGATCGACAGCCCCTCGTCCATCCACAGCGACGCGCCGAGGGCGCGTGTGCGCAGGTAGAGCGAGATCAGCGTGAGGCCGCCCACGATCAGCACCACGCCGGCGGTTCCGCTCAGCAGCGACTGGACACGCGGCAGCGCGCTGAGGGTGCGGGCTCGGGAGGCTACGACGGCCATCGGGGCAGGGTAACTAGCGGGATGACCGGAGCTCGGGGGTTTGGGGGCGCGGCGCCACGCGGGGCGCGTCCGGCCCGCCGGCCGGGCACGCGCGGCCACGGGCGTCGGAGCGGGGAGCCGTGACCACGCGCCAGCGCCCGCTCGTGGTGACCAGGCGCATGCGGTCGTCGGTCAGCTTGGGCACGATCGGGCTGGTGGTGCGCGTCTTGGTGCGGAACACCACGCCCGGGGCCGGGGTGCCGAAGAGCGCGCCCACCTCGATCCCGTGGATCCCCAGCTCGTAGGCCACCATCTGGGTCTGGAACGGGCCGCTGTAGACGTTGCCGCAGGCGAGCAGCCGGTCGCGGCCGCCGCCCTTCTCGATCGCCCCCGGCAGGGTGTCCCACAGGCTCGCCTCGTACCGGAGCACGTCGAGGGTCACGTCGATGTTGTCCGCCTTGTCCTTGATCACGGGCGACAGCGCGACCACGCCGAGCAGGCACGCCGCCGCCGTCACGGCCATTCCGCGGCGCGGATCGCCGGTCACGCGATCGGCAAGCCCGCGCAGCCAGCCGAAGGCGCGCCCGGCCCCCACGCCCGCGAGCACGCACAGGGCGGCGGTGGTCACGATCAGGTAGCGCTGGTTGCCCGCATAGCCGAGCTCGGTCATCACCCCGACCAGCGCGATCCAGGCGAAGCCGATGCCCGCGAGGGCGAGCGTGGCGCCGTCGCGGCGTTCGCGCGCCCAGCCGCGGGCCGCGAGCACGGTGGCCAGCAGAGCGGCGGCGAAGAGGGGGATCACCGTGCGCTGGGCGAATCGCTTGACCACCTCGAGCCCGGGGTTGTCCGCGAAGGCGGCGCTGCCGGGGTTGGGGTTGTTGGCGCGGCTGGAGGCGCGCAGCGGCTCGCCCGACCCCCACAGCTCGGGACCGAACCAGAGCACGGGGATCGCCACGCCCATGGCCACCAGGCGCAGCCTCAGCTCGGGGTCGCGGAACCAGAGCCAGAGCCCGTACAGGCCGAGGAACGGCCATGCCTCCGGGCGCAGCAGCGCGGCGCCGAAGCCGAGGTAGAGCGCGTGGTCGCGGCGGCCGTCGAGGTGCCGCTCGAACGCCCACAGGGCGAGCGCGGCGAGCATCGCCTCGGAGTTGCCGAGCATCGAGTCGCGCACGAACTGGTAGGTGGTGAGCAGGAACAGCGTGGCGAAGATCCCGCCCACCAGGCCGGGGAGGCCGTCGCCGGTGAGCCGCCGGCCCAGCCGGTACGCCATCACGAGCGACAGCAGCGCGCCGGCGCGGGCGATCCACAGCCACAGCGTGGGTGCCAGGTCGGCCCCGAGCAGCGAGAACGGTGCGGTGAACAGGACCGGCAGCGGCTTCCACGACGGCCCGCCCTCGGTGACGAGGTCCAGGTGCACGATCTCGCGCCCCCACATGATCCACGCCCAGGGGTCGTAGGTGGGGGTCGACGGGAACAGCAGCGTGAGCGCGGAGAGCGCCAGGCAGCCGGCGATCACCGGGAGCATCGGCGCCGGCCGGTATCGCCCCGTGAACATGCCCGAGGAAGTCTGAGGCCGGAGTCCCGGCGCTGTCGCTGATGCGGTCATGAAGTCTGAGGTCTGACTAGGCGCCGCTGGCCTGCGTCTTCTGCACGCTCAGGGCCGCGCGCAGGCGCGCCCAGCCTCCGTAGCGCACGATCAGCACACCCAGGCCGACCACGGTGATTGGGACGTAGAGGACGAAGCGCAGCAGGAGGAGGTAGGACACCACCACGGCGCCGCTGCCGCCCAGGGCCTTGGCCCCGAAGGCCACCGCGGCGTCGAAGGTGCCGATCGAGCCGGGCGCGGCGGGAAGCGCCGCGACGAAGTTGGTGAGCGCCACGAGGTACAGGGCGCCGGTGGCGCTGATGTCGAGATCCACGGCGCGCGCCACGGCGAGGTACACGGCTCCCTCGCAGAACCACAGCAGCACCGACCCAGCCAGCAGCGGCACGCCCTGGCGCCCCGCGATCGCGCGGGTCGAGTCGGCCAGCGGCCGGATGATCTCGCGCACGCGTGTGAGCATCCCCTTGCTGCGCATGATCGCGAGCACCACGATCCCCACGAACAGCAGCACGATCCCGATACCGGTGATCAGCAACGGGTGGTCTGTGGGAAGGACATCGCCCCGGAGCACGCCGTATGCCACCACCAGGAGCATCAGGCTCAGGACGATCACGTCGAGGATGCGCTCGGCGACGATCGAGCCGGCCAGCTTGCGCTTGCCCGCGCCGGTGCGCTGATCGAGCAGCACGACCCGCAGGACCTCCCCCGCCCTCGCCGGCAGCACGTTGTTGCCCATGTAGCCGACGGTCGTGAGGGCGTAGCAGTCGGGACGCCCCGCCGGGACGCCCGTGAGCTCGAGGATGCGGTGCCAGCGTTCCCCGCGAGCGAGGGTCGCGACCGCGTAGAGCCCCAGGGCCAGGGCCAGCCAGCCGAGCGACTCCGCGGACGTCGGGAACTCAGGGGGCTCCTGGCGGGAAGCCCACCAGACGACCGCCGCGAGGGCGATCACGGAGAAGACGGCCTGAAGTAGGACGAATCGGCGGTTCACGGTTGCATCTGGGTCCGGGCGCGGTCCTCGGTTTGGAGGCGCCGGCGGAGAGTGAAGTCAAGGCGCAGCGGGACGTGACAGAACCCGCCGGAGCGGGTCACGGTAGCAGGCCGAGCGCGGTGTTTCACTACCCTGCCCGGCGATGAAAGCCCGGCTGACCGCCCCACTGCTCGTCTCCGCGCTCGCGATCGCCGCGTCCGGCTGCGGCGGCGGTGACGACGACATCCGCGAGGCCGGGCCGAATCCCAACGACAAGCGCGGGGTCGCGCTGTCGTGCATCGAGGGCGCGGGGGTGCCCGCGGCGCTCGCGGGCGAGAAGTCGATCCAGGTGGACGGCCCGGGAGCGCCCCGGATCGAGTTCTTCGTCTCGTCGGGCGAGGCGGAGGGCGAGCAGTTCCAGGGCAACGGTCAGGGGGCGGAACAGGTTGGGGCGGCGCTGCTGTTCGTGAACGACGGGGACGATGAGGTGCTTGAGACGATCGAGAACTGCCTCGCTAAGCAGTAGGCCGTCAGGCCTCAGGCCTCAGGCCTCGGGCCTCGGGGTTCAGTTCATCTCGCGTAGCTCTCCGCCTGACGACCTCGTAGACCTTCACTTCGTTTCGGCCGTTCCTTAGGGCGGAGGGTGGGACCATCGCCGCGAACAGCTCGCCGCCTCCGGTGGCCAGCTTGAACGTGTTTCCGGTGGCCCTGATGGTCCCGTTCACGGCGATCGCGATGTCCAGCTTCTCACCGCCGCGGACGCGCCCGGTGATCCAGTTCGGGATCAGGCCGCCGGAGCGTGTCGACCTTGCGCAGCTCGCCGCCGTCGGCGATCGAGGCGCGCGCGTCCGAGCGGCCGGCCGATGCGGCCCGGGTGCCGATCAGGTCCTGGTTGGGGCCGACGCGGTAGATCCGCTCGGCGGGATCGGCGCCGGTTCCGAAGAGGGCCACCTTCTTCGCCAGCTCGGCGTCGCGCTCGCGCTCGAACTCGTCCACGCTCAGCGTGACCGAGCCCTCGAGGTTGCGCTTGAGCATCGTGATCTCGTCGCGGCGGCGGGCCGCGTCGGAGAACGCGGACACGCCGTCGATCTTCTCGGGCAGCTTCGCGCCGAGCACGTCGGCGATCGTGGGCAGCACGTCGATCGTGCGGACCACGGTGGGGCTCACCCTCCCGGAGTGCTGGTCGGGGCGCTTCACCAGCAGCGGCACCGGCGTGATCTCGTCGATGTTGCCGCGGTTCACGTTGCGGCGGTCGAACTGGCCCTTCTTGAACGACACGCCGTGGTCGGCCACGACCACGATCAACGCGTCGTCGTAGATGCCCTGCTCGTCGAGACGATCGAGGGTCTTGCCGAGCTCGCGGTCGGCGAAGCCGGTCTGGAGCAGATGGCGGAGCTGGAGCTGCTGCACCTGGCCCTCGTCCTCGTAGCTCTGGCGGGAGATCTGGGGTATCGGCTCCGCCGCGGAGCGCCGGTACTGCCGCCCGTCCGGCAGGTACAGCCACGGCACGTGCGGCAGCAGGGCGTGCTTGAAGTTGAGCGCCGGCCGGGCGCCCTTGCCCCGGATGCCGTCGACCCACTCCTCGAACCGGGCGTTGCGGTCGCTTGCCAGGTTCTCGCGCGTGTCGGGCTGGTCGCCATCCTTGGTGTCCCCGCCGCCCGCGGCCTCGCCCCCTCCCCCGCCGCCGCCGAAGTCGCCCCAGGACTCCGAGACCGTCGGCAGGTCGCCCTCGATCCCGGGCGGCGAGACCACGTGCGCGTACACGAGGCCGAGGTCCTCGCTCATCGAGCCGAGCCGCTCGAGGAACGGCTCGTCCAGCCGGGCGTCCTCGCACAGGTCGCGGGGACAGACGCTGGTCGCCTCCTCGGAGACGTTCATCCTGTGGCTCTCGCCGAGCAGCGTGAAGATGCTGTTGGGATGCTCCGACGCCGTTGGCAGGCGCCGCTCCTTCACCGGCAGGTCGCCGTCCATGATCGCCGGCACCGCGCGGCTGGTGGAGTCGTAGACCGAGTGGGCGTTCTTGAAGAAGGTGGCGTCCTTCGCCAGCCGCGCGAACGCGGGGTAACGCTTGGCGTCGATCTTCCCGTCGGCGTCGAGCAGCGAGGTGCTCGGGACCTCGTCGAACACGATCATCACCACCGGCACCCGGGCCACGCCCTCCGCGGACTTGGCGCTGGCGTCCTCGGGCAGCACGATCTTCGACACGTCGCCGAAGAACAGGAACAGCACCAGGAACAGCAGCGGCGCCGGGCTGAGCACGCTGAGGAACGAGCGCACGGGCTCCGCGCGGTGGTACAGGAGCGCGGTCGCGGCGCCCAGGACGAGCGCGAGCACGATCAGCACGGTGTCGCCGGCGTCGATGGCCTTCTTGAGCGCCTGCACGAACACCACTGCCGCGAGGCCGCCCACGAACACGAGATGGAGCACGTCGCGGGCCGCGCGGCTCGCCAGGCCCACCAGCAGCTCGATCCCCAGGAGGATCGCCGGCGGCACCACCACCAGCAGGATCCCGAACACGATGATCTCGCTGGCGGTGGACCCGCGCGCCGCGAAGAACTCCGGGTTGTCGGAGAGCAGGTTGAACAGCGGCTGGGCGAGCGCGAACGCGCTCAGCACCGCGAGGTGGGCGAACGCGAGCAGCGGCGAGATCCCGCGGCGCTCCCTCGTTTCGGCCTCCATCAGCGCTTGGGGCGGGCGAAGTACAGGAGCCGCGTGCCGGACTTCAGCCGTTCGCTGCGCTCGACGTCGAACTTCCCGGCCAGGACCCGCTCGAAGTTCTCACGCTCGTAGTCCGGATGCAGCCCCTCGCGCTTGGGGCCGAGCAGGGTCTTCACCATCACGTCCTCGCGCGTGGGGAACTCGATCACGAGCGCGGTGTCCAGCGAAGCCAGCCAGTCGACGAACTCGGCCACGGGCACGTTGGCGGCGATCGTCACGTGGTGGATCAGCGCCAGGGCCAGCAGCAGGTCCGGCTTGCCGCGCTCGGGCAGCGGCTTGCGCTCCACGCCGCGCCAGCCCAGGCCGGGCGACGGGTCGGCCAGGTTCATCGTGAGCGTGAGCAGCTTGGCGTCGTCCTCGTCACGCAGCGTCCGGTGCAGCAGCTCGATCGGGCCCTGGTCGTAGTCGACCGACAGGACGTGGTCGGAGCCCTCCGCCGCGATTCGCGAGTAGCGGCCGTTGTTGCAGCCGATGTCCCAGGTCATGCCCCATCGCTGCGAGGTGGCCACCTCGCGGACGAACTCGTCCTTGCGCTTGGCGTCGTCGTCGGTGTAGCTGTTGCGCTCGCCGTAGGAGACCCAGACGCCCTCGGGCGGGTTCCACTCGAGGCCCGCCACCAGCTTCCGCATCCGCTTCACGTTGGCGACGATCAGCTCCTTCTTGAAGCCGGCCTTCTTGACCTCCTCCTTGACCTCCTTGCCGCGCGCGCCGTGCTTGGCCTCCAGCTTCGCGTGCAGGAAGACGTTGAGGTAGAAGCCCTTGCGGAAGCGGTCGCGGAAGCTCACCAGCGCGCGCATCTGGGCGGGCGTGATGCCGTCGATGTTGCCGCGCAGCAGCGCCTTGGGGTCGAAGTCCTTCACCGACTGCAACAGCAGCGGGTACAGGTAGAGCATGCAGAACTGGCGGTAGCCCACCCACGGCTCGCCCTCGCGCAGCTTCTCGAAGCTGCCGACGTCCACGAACACCGGCTTGCTCCCCCGGAACTGCACGTTGTAGGGGCTGGAGTCCTTGAGGATCATGTCCTCCTCGAGCGCCGCCAGGTTGAGGTCGAGCTGCAGCAGCGCGGCCTCCTTGAGCATCGAGAACGGCCACTCGTACGGGTAGGACACGAACGGGATCCGCTCGTGGCGCAGCACCCCCGCGCTCTGCTTGACCATCGTCTCGGGGAGGTCGGCGGTGCCCTCCACGAGCTCCGTCCTCACCACGCCGCCGTTGTCCTGGAAGCGCTCCCAGAACTTGGTCTGCGTCAGCGCCTTGAAGTCGTCGAGCCCCTCGCGCGAGAGGGACCGCAGCACGTCGCCCCCCGAGTAGAACACGCGGCTCTCCGGATCCCGGAAGGAGCCGGACTCGAGCGTGGGGCGGGTCGATGTGTCGGAGGGTGTGGACATGAAAAAAGCGCGCCGCCCGCGCAGGGCGGGCGGCGGTGCATCGTAGCTAGGAGAGGCAGAAGGTGTATAGGCGCCGGAGGGCGCCGCTAGGAGCGGCAGAAGGTGTATAGGCGCCCGCTGGGCGCCGTTCGGGGGGTTGCAAAGGGGGGCGAGTCGCCCCCCTTTGAGAATCTCCTAGGAGTCGGACTGCTGAGTAGCGGTCTCGTCCTCGGGCTTGCGGATCTTCAGGAAGGTGAGGATCCGGTTCCAGTACAGCTTGGCAGTGACAGCCACCGCGGCGGCACCGCCGGCGATGATCTGAAGGATCATGCTTCCGCTGCCGGGATCGAGATATGCGACGAGGTCCATGTTCAGCTAGCTCCAGTGCGGCCGGGATCAGTTCGGTTCTGCGGGCGCCGTAAGAGCGCAGGCCCGGCAGACCGCAGACAGGCTAGCAAGGATGTTTCCGGCCAACGCCGGTATTCCTTCACATTCCGTGGCCCTTCGAGCGGGGCCCGTGGGTACCCTCCATTCCCCCTCCCATGAAGCTCATCATCCAGATCCCCTGCTTCAACGAGGCCGACCAGCTGCCGGGCACGCTGGCCGACCTCCCGCGCTCGATCCCCGGGATCGACACGATCGAGTACCTCGTGATCGACGACGGCTCGAGCGACCGGACGGTGGAGGTGGCGCGCGCGAACGGGGTTCACCACGTGGTGCGCCTGACCAACAACAAGGGCTTGGCCATAGCGTTCCAGGCGGGCCTCGACGCCTGCCTGAAGCTCGGCGCCGACGTGGTCGTGAACACCGATGCCGACAACCAGTACCAGGGCAGCGACATCCCCAAGCTGGTCGAGCCGATCCTCGCGGGCGACGCCGACATGGTGGTGGGAGATCGCGAGACCCACACCATCGAGCACTTCTCGCCGTTGAAGAAGCGGCTGCAGCGGCTGGGCTCGGCGGTGGTGGCGCGGGCGTCGGGCACGACCGTGCCGGACGCCACCAGCGGCTTCCGCGCGTACAACCGCGAGGCCGCGCTCCAGGTCCAGGTCGTCTCGAAGTTCACCTACACGCTCGAGACCCTGATCCAGGCGGGCAAGATGCTCGTGGCGGTCGACCACACGCC
Source organism: uncultured Thermoleophilaceae bacterium (assembly GCA_963761505.1). GTDB lineage: Bacteria > Actinomycetota > Thermoleophilia > Solirubrobacterales > Thermoleophilaceae > JAAYBF01. The sequence goes on along the minus strand of CAVXGW010000009.1, from coordinate 178,675 downwards.
GATCCGCACCAACCCCACGACGCGCGAGTCGCGCCTGTTCCCGTCGATGTGGGCGTACGTGCGCCGCAACGCGGGCTCGATCTTCCGGATCTACTCGCTGTACGAGCCGATGCGAGTGTTCTTCATCGCCGCCGCGATCGTCGCGGTCCCGGCCACATTCATCTGGGCGCGCTTCCTCTACTTCTTCTTCTCGGGCGAGGGCGAGGGCCACGTGCAGTCGCTGATCCTCGGCTCGACGCTGCTGATCGTGGCCGTCCAGTTCCTCGCGCTCGGCGTGATCGGCGACATCCTCGCGGGCGGCCGGGTGCTCCAGCAGCGCATCCTCGAGCGCGTCCGGCGGGTGGAGCTGCAGCTGGGCGTCGAGCCCTCGCACTACGAGGAGGGTGCTTCGGCGTCGCCGAAGCCGGCCGAGGACGAGCGCGAGGCCGTCCGGCTGTGAGCACCGCTCCCGCCGGCGCCGTCCCCACCGGCAACACCTTCGACAAGTACGGCTCCACCAACCCGGTGGTGCGGCGCCTGATGGGGCGCTTCCATGCGGACCTCGACGCGCTCTGGGAGCGCGCGCAGCCGCGCTCGGTGCTCGACGTGGGCTGCGGCGAGGGCGTGCTCACCCACGAGTGGGCCGAGAGGCTCGGCGACGCGCGGATCGTGGGCATCGACCTGGAGGACGAGAAGCTGGCCGCGGAGTGGGCCACCCGCACGCGCGCGAACCTGGAGTACCGCGCGGAGGAGGCCACGTCGCTGTCGTTCGCCGACGGCGAGTTCGACGTGGCCACCGCGATCGAGGTGCTCGAGCACGTGCCCGACCCCGAGGCCACCGTGGCGGAGATGGCGCGGGTGGCCGACCGCTGGCTGCTGGTGTCGGTGCCGCGCGAGCCTCTGTGGCGGGGCCTGAACATGGCACGGGGGGCCTATTGGGGGTCGCTCGGGAACACGCCCGGCCACGTGAACCACTGGTCCAAGCGATCCTTCAAGCGGATGCTCTCGCGGCACGGGACGGTGGCTGAGGCGCGCTCGCCGTTCCCCTGGACGATGCTGCTCGTGCGCCTCTAGGAGCACGCTTGGGGCGCGGCACGGCGATCCTCTCGGTCGGCATCGCGACGACCGGGCTCGTCACCTACACGTACTTCTCGCTAGCGAGCCACAACCTGTCCGAGTCGGACTACGGGCAGATCACGCTGCTGTGGTCGGCGGTGTTCATCACCGTGTCGGTGCTCTACCGGCCCGTGGAGCAGCTGCTGTCGCACACGATCGCCGACCGCGACGCCCGCGGTCAGAGCGGCGGGTCGCACCTGCGGGTGGCCGCGACGATCCAGCTCGGGCTGGGCGTGCTGTTCGCGGTGCTCGCGCTGGTCTTCCGCGAGCGCCTGCAGGACGACCTGTTCGACGGCAACTCCACGCTCTACTGGATCCTGATCGCGACGGTGCTGGCGTACGCGGTGTCGTACTTCGCCCGCGGGTTCCTCGCCGGACACCGGTGGTTCGGGCTGTACGGGGGGCTGGTGCTGATGGAGGCCATCTCGCGGCTGATGTTCGCGCTGGCGGTGGCGGTGGGTGTGGCGTCCGGCCAGACGGCGGTGGCGCTGGGCATGGTGGCGGCGCCCGTGGTGTCGCTGCTCGTCGTGCCGTTCGCGTTCAGTCGGCAGACCACCGACCACCGACCACCGACCACCGACCTCGGGCCTCGGGCCTCGGGCCTCGGGCCTCAGACCTCAGAGGACGCGGAGGAAGCGGTGGAGTTCACGCTTTCCCACGGGACGGGGTTCGCCGCCGCGGTGCTTCTGATCATGCTCGCCGAGCAGACGTTCCTCAACGCGGGGCCGCTGCTGGTGAACGCCACCGAGGGCGCGGAGGGCGCGGCGCTGGCCGGGTTCACGTTCAACGTGCTGCTGATCGCCCGGGCGCCCCTGCAGCTGTTCCAGGCGGTGCAGACATCGATCCTCCCCCACCTGACCCGCCTTGGAGCTCGCGGGGAGACCGATCCGTTCAAGCGCAGCGTGAACGTGACGCTGCTCGCCATCGCCGGCTTCGCGGCCGTCGTGGCGGCGGTGATGGCGGCCATCGGACCGTGGCTGATGGACCTGGTCTTCGGGGGCGAGTTCGACTACGACCGCCTGGGCCTGGTCCTCATCTCACTGGGCATGGGCCTGTACCTGGCGGCGGCCACGCTGAACCAGGCGCTGCTGGCCCGCGGCGAGGCGAAGTCCGCGTGCGTCGCGTGGGTGACGGCCGCAGCGGGGTTCGTGGCGTTTCTGGTGGCGGCCGACTTCGACGACCCGGTGCTGGGCGTCGAGGTGGGCTACCTGGGCGCGGCGCTGGTGCTCAGCGGGCTCCTGTACCTGCTCTACCGGCGCCACCCTGACTAGAGTCACGGCGCATGGCCAAGCACCCCTCAGTGGGAGAGGATGCCCCCGACTTCGAGCTCGAGGGCACCCACGGCGCCTTCAAGCTCTCCGACCACCGCGGCGAGCGGGTTCTGCTGCTGTTCTACCCGGGCGACGAGACCACGGTCTGCACCAAGCAGTTCTGCTCCTACCGCGACAACTCCGAGGCGTTCGGGGCTCTCGGGGTGACCGCCGTCGGCATCTCCGGCAAGGGCGTGGACTCCAAGAGCAGGCTTCGCCGAGAAGAACGACCTGACCGTGCCCCTGCTCGCCGACCCGGACTTCGAGGTGGCCAAGCTCTACGACGCCCACTCCAGCCGGCTGAAGATGACCAAGCGGGCGGTGATCGTGGTGGGCGAGGACGGCAAGGTCCTGCATCGCCACGACCACGCGCTCGGGCTGGACTTCCAGACCGTCGCGGACCTGAAGAAGACGCTGGACTCGCTGCCGCGCGCCGGCCTAGGCGCCCAGCCGCTCCTTCAACCCACGCGCGTTGGGCAGCGCGAAGTCGCCCTCGCTCTCGTTGTTGAAGTAGGCGTACACCTCGACCCGGTCGCGCCAGCCCGCGATTCGCCCCGCCCACTCGTCCAGCTCGGTGGCTGAGTAGTTGCCCTTGCGCCCCCTGCGGCCGCGCATGAACCGGACCACGGTGAAGTCGGCGGTGAACTCGTGCGTCTGGAACGGGCGCTCGGGGTGGTCGCCGATCACCAGCCCGGCCCCCGCTGAGCGCAGCTGGGCCATCACCTCGGGGGCGAACCAGCTCGCGTGGCGGAACTCGAACGCATGCCGCCCCGCCGGCAGAGCCGCGAGCGCGCCGGCCAGCCGTTCGTCGTCGCGGCGGAAGTTGCCGGGCAACTGCCACACCGTCGGTCCCAGCCGGCCCGAGCCCGCGAGCGGGCGCAGCGGCTCGTAGAAGCGCTCCGCCAGCCGCGCGGTCTCCTGGAGTCGCCACTTGTGCGTCATGTAGCGGCTGGCCTTGACTGTGAACTCGAACCCGGGTGGGGTCTGCTCGATCCAGCGCTTCACCGCGTCGGCCGACGCCAGCTTGTAGAAGGTTGCGTTCACCTCCGCGGAGCTGAACTCCTCGCTGTAGCCCTTCAGCCACCGGGTCCAGCCCGGCGCTCCTACACGGACGGCCGCCACGAGCAGGAGGGTACGCTGCCGCGGTGATCGTCCCGGCCCGGTTCAACGGCCCGCCCGGCTCCGCCAACGGCGGCTACACCTGCGGGCTGGTGGCCCGGGAGCTCGGGGCGGCGAGCGCCGAGGTGACGCTGCGCGCGCCGCCCCCGCTCGAGACGGATATGGCGGTGGAGCGGGACGGCGACGCCGTGCGCGTGAGCGCCGGGGACACGCTCGTGGCCGAGGGACGCCCGGCCGAGGTGGACGTGGGCGCGCTGCCCGAGCCCGTGGGGCCGGAGGAGGCCGCCGGGGCGGTGGCGGCGGGAAAGGAGCGCTGGGTCACCGGGCACCCCTTCCCCACCTGCTTCGTGTGCGGCCCGGACCGCCACGACGGCATGGACGTCTTCCCCGTGGCGCACGACGGCGGCTTCGTGGCCACCTGGACGCCCCGGGAGGAGGGCATCACCTGGGCGGCGCTCGACTGCCCGACCAGCGCGCCGGTGATGAACCCGGACAAGGACCCGCCGATCGTGCTCGCGCGGTTGGCGGCCGCCATCGACGAGGAGCCGGCGCTGGGCGAGCCCCACGTGCTCATGTCGTGGGAGCTCGGCCGCGACGGGCGCAAGCGTGACTCCGCCTGCGTGCTGTTCGACGCGGACGGCCGCGCGCTGGCCCGGTCGCGGGCGCTCTGGATCGAGCTACGTCAGGGGTAATGGCCACAGGAGTAGCCTCCCCGGCCATGGAGACCCACTTCCGCACCTGTCCCTTCTGCGAGGCGACCTGTGGCCTGGAGGTGACGGTCGAGGGCCGCGACGTGACCGAGGTGCGTGGCGACAAGGAGGACGTGTTCAGCCACGGCTTCATCTGCCCCAAGGCCACCGGGCTCAAGCACCTGCACGAGGACGGCGACCGGATCACCACGCCGCTGGTGAAGCAGGACGACGGCAGCTTCGCGGAGGCCGGCTGGGAGGAGGCGCTGAGGACGATCGACGAGCGCCTCTCCCCCATTCTCGAGCAGCACGGGCGCGATGCCGTGGCCGTGTACGTGGGCAACCCCAGCGCCCACAACCTCTCGGCGCTCACCTACGGGCCGGTCTGGATCCGGGCGCTGGGCAGCAAGAGCGTGTTCACGGCGAGCACCGTGGACCAGATGCCCAAGCACGTGTCGAGCGGGCTGATGTTCGGCGCGCCGCTGTCGATCCCGGTGCCCGACGTGGACCGCACGGACCACCTTCTGATCCTGGGCGCGAACCCGCTGGTCTCGAACGGCAGCCTGCTCACCGCGCCCGACATGCGCGGCAGGCTGCGGGCGATCGGGGAGCGCGGCGGCAAGGTCGTGGTGGTGGATCCGCGCCGCACGCGCACGGCCGAGGCCGCCGACGAGCATCACTTCATCCGTCCCGGCGGCGACGCCCACCTGCTCATGGGCATCGTGCACACGCTCTTCGACGAGGGGCTGGCCGACCCCGGCCCGCTTGGCGAGCACCTCAACGGCCTGGACGAGGTGGAGGAGCTGGCGCGCGCCGTTCCCGCCCGAGGACGTGGCCGGCGCGTGCGGGATCGAGGCCGGCGGAGATCCGCCGGATGGCGCGTGAGCTGGCGGCCGCGCCGACCGCGGCCGTCTACGGCCGCATCGGCACCTGCACCCAGCGGTTCGGCGGCATGGCGAGCTGGCTGGTGGACGTGGTGAACGCGCTGACCGGCAACCTCGACCGCGAGGGCGGCGCGATGTTCACCAAGGCCGCCGCCGGCGCGCGCAACACCTCCGGCGAGCCCGGCACCGGCAAGGGCTTCAAGACCGCGCGCTGGCACAGCCGCGTGCGCGGGCTGCCCGAGGCGCTGGGCGAGCTGCCCGTCTCGTGCCTGGCCGAGGAGATCGACACGCCGGGCGAGGGCCGGATCCGCGCGCTGGTGACCAACGCCGGCAATCCGCTGGTCTCCACGCCGAACTCCGCGCGGCTCGAGCGCGCGGTCGAGGGCCTGGACTTCATGCTCTCGGTGGACATCTACCTGAACGAGACCACCCGCCACGCGGACGTGATCCTGCCCGCGCCCGGGCCGCTCGAGAAGCCCCACTACGACCTCGCGCTCTACCAGCTGGCCACGCGCAACGTGGCCAACTACTCGCCCGCGATCCTCCCGACCAACGGCACGCCCGAGGAGTGGGTGACGCTGGCGCGGCTCACCGGGATCGTGACCGGCCAGGGGCCCGACGTGGACGTGGACGCCGTGGACGGCATGGTGATCGCCACGCTGGTGAACCGCGACCTGGCCGACCCGCACTCGCGCATCGCCGGCCGCGATGCCGACGAGATCCTCGAGGAGCTCGCCGGCCGGCGCGGGCCGGAGCGGATCCTCGACTTCCTGCTGCGAAGCGGCCCCTACGGCGACGCGTTCGGCGAGGACCCGGAAGGGCTCACGCTCGCGCGCCTGGAGGAGAGCCCCCACGGCGTGGACCTCGGGCCGCTCCAGCCGCGCATCCCCGAGATCCTGCGCACGCCGTCGGGCAAGGTCGAGCTGGCGCCGCCGGAGCTCGTGGCCGACGTGCCGCGCCTGCGCGAGGCACTCGGTGAGAGCAACGGCCACATGGTGCTGGTGGGCCGCCGCCAGCTGCGCTCGAACAACTCGTGGATGCACAACCTCGAGCCGCTGGTGAAGGGCAAGGACCGCTGCACGGCGCACGTGCACCCCGACGACGCCGAGCGGCTGGGACTGACCGATGGCGGCCAGGCGCTGCTGCGGTCGGCGGCCGGCGAGATCGAGGCGCCCGTGGAGGTGACCGACGCCGTGATGAAGGGCGTGGTGAGCGTGCCGCACGGCTGGGGCCACGATCAGCCGGGCGTGCGGATGCAGGTGGCCTCCGATCACGCCGGGGTGAACAGCAACGTGCTGGCCGACGACTCGGTGGTGGACCCGGTGTCCGGCAACGCCGTGCTCAGCGGGATCCCGATCGAGGTCGAGCGGGCCCAGCCGCCCGCCGCGAGCGCGCTAGCCGAAGGTGACGATCAGCTGAGGCCGGTCGTTGACCGTGGCCTCGCGGCTGTCGAACTGCTGCTCGTTGCTGCCGGCGTTCTCCGTCGCGTCACGGATCTTGAAGCCGAAAGCGCTGCCGGCGTACATCTCCTGCACCTGTCCCGGTCACGCTCCACTGCATCCAGCCGGCGGCGGCCGGGGTCGTCGCCGTGGTCACGGTGGCGCCGGTGGCCGGCTGGTTGTTCCAGTTGACGCTGCCCTCGGCCCAGGTGGCGGTGTTGCGCAGGGCCTGGAGCGTCCGCCCGGCGACCGGCGCCTTGTTGCGCACCCGCAGCGTGGCGCCGGTGACCGAGCAGCCGGAGGGGAGCGCGGGCATCGGGAAGCCGACCAGCGCGCGCGTGTTGGCGTTCCCCGACTTGGAGGTCACCTTCAAGGTGGCGTCGCTCCCGCTGTTGCTCGTCGGCGAGGCCTGGTCGATCCAGCTGTCGCTGTTCGCGATCACCGTCGCCGAGCCCGGCGCCGAGCAGCCGTTCGCCGTGTTCTTGAACGCCGCGTACCAGTAGGCGATGCCGTTCGCGTTCACCGAGCCGTCGGTGCCCACCGTGAAGCCGTTCGCCGTCAGGGCGGTGATGCCGGTGTTGGCGTTGGCGGTGGCGCTGAAGAACTGAGAGGCGGTGCCGGTGAGCGAGTTCGACCGTGAGCCGCCCCTGGCGGCCTGTGGCGGTGTCGGCCGAGCGCACGATCACGAATCCCGGCAGGAAGCCGGCGCTGTTCACCGCAGCGCCGTTGACGCCGGTGCCGGTGTAAGACGCGATGTCCATCGAGCCCGAGCGCTCGGCGAATGAGACGTAGTGGTAGATCTGGCCGTTGGAGTTCACCTGCGCGCTGTTGCCGACGGTGAACCCGTCCGTGCCCTCCGCGGTCAGCCCGTTGGTGATGCCCGTGCTGGTGGCGAACTCGAAGCTGCGCGGCATGCCGGTCATCTTGCTCAGCGCGGCGTTGGCGCCGGCGCAGGCGACGATCGTGTATTCGGGCGAGAACCCGACCCCGGTGACGTTCTGCGAGGCCCCTCCGTTGCCGGTGTAGGTGCCCACCTTCAGGTTCGCGGCGGCCGCCTTGAACGCCGTCCAGCGGTAGGTCACGCCGTTCGAGTTGACGCGGGCGTCGGTGCCGATCGTGAAGCCGCCGGCCGGCAGCGACTGGATCAGGTTGGCGGTGAGCGCGGTGCCGCCGGTCATCGGCTTGGCGGCGTCGCCGGTCATCGTCGACGTTCGGAGCACGCCGATCTGGTTGGTGTCGGCCTTCACGATCACCACGCTGGCGTCGAAGGGCAGGTTCAGCTGGCGGTTGTCGACGCCGTCGCCGATGTAGCTGCCGCTGGCCACCGCGAGGTCGGAGAACGTGGCCGCCGTCGCGACGCTGTTGCGCGCTGTTCTCGGTCTGCGAGGTGAACGCCGACCAGGTCGCGCCGCCGAGCGCCGCCGCGCCGGCGAGGACGGCCAGGCCGGCGACGATCAGCCTAAGCCGCGATCTCACCGGGAACCGCCTCCTCGGGCGCCCTCGCCGGCCGCGGACGCCAGATCCGGACCAGCTCGAAGACGCCGAGCAGCACGGCGGGGAGCGAGATCAGCCACAGCCGCTTCTGGGGGTCACGCAGGAACGCCATCAGGTAGCCCAGCTTCTCCACCCGGTTCGTCACGCGCGCGAGCTTTCCCGTCTCGGGAATGCGCCAGCGCTCGGTGGAGTTGTTGGCGTCGCCCTTCGTGACGAACGTGACCTTGCGGCCCTGCGCCCGCATCGATTGCACGCGGTGGGTGATCAGACGTCCCTTACCGCCCGGCTCCTGGAAGGTGATCACGTCCCCCACCCGGGCGTCGGGCGGGGCGATCGGCTTGGCCACCACGACGTCGCCGGTGTGGATGGCGGGCTCCATGCTGCCCGACATCACGGTCATGGTCTCCTGGCCCGTGGCCTTGGCGCCCACCAGCAGCGCCACCAGCCCCAGGGCCACGCCGAGCACGGTCCAGCGCAGGGTGGTGAGGACGAAGCGGGTCATTCGTTGCGCGCCTCCACCAGGAAGCGGTGCGACCCGGTGTTCTTGTTGGCCGCCGCGTCGTCGTCCTGGACGCTCACCGAGAAGCGGTAGACCACGGTGTCGCCATTGGCCCACGTGGTTGCCGACCCGGGACCCTGGTCCGCAAGCCCCCCGGCCCAGTTCGAGTGGGTGGAGGCGAAGCCGCTGAGCGTGCCGGTGAACAGCGCCCCGCCTGAGTCGGCGACGAAGCCGGTGCAGTCCGGGTAGGTGCTGCTGGCCTGGGTCCCGGGCGTGATCGTGAGGTTCAGGTACGGGCCCAGCGTCCCGATCGTGCTGTCGGTGTGCAGGCGCACCTCCGCCCCGAGGCTGCCGCTGTAGGTGACCTTCAGGCAGCGCTCGGTGACGGTGCCAGGCTTCTGGCCGGTGAGGCTGAACATGGCCGCGTTCACGTCGTTGTCGGTCACGTCCACGGTCCCCGCGGCGAACGTCTGGCCGACGCTCTCGGTCTCGGAGTGAAAGGCCGACAAGCTGGCGGCGCCCGAGAGCGCGCCCAAGCACCGTGAGCACCATCAGCGAAGCGAGGATCTTGCGCGTGAGGGTCACGAGCGCGCCTCGATCGGTCGCGAGCGCAGCTCGAGCGTGGTCTCCGCGATCCGGTTGCCGGCGCCCTCGGCGGAGCCTTCGGGCAGCCACGCGCGTGCGGCCAGCTCCACCTCGGAGTAGCGAGCCAGCCGCAGCGGCGACCGCGTGAAGCGGTTCAGGCCCGCGAGGGGGCCGCGGTAGAGCACGCGCTCGCCGGCGCGCAGCTCCACCCGCAGCAGGCCCACTAGATCCGCCGTCTCCGCGGTCACATGCACGCGAACCGCCAGCGGCTTGTGCGTCTGGTTCTTCACCGCGAGCGTTCCCCGCGTGCTCTGGCCGGGCAGCAGATGGCCGTCACGAAGGAACGGCTTCGCGGCGGGTGAGACAAGGAGCTCGCCGCTGGAGTTCGCCAGCATCGACACCTCCGCCCCCGGCTGTCCCGTACCGGCCGGGACGCTCCAGGCCGTGCGCGGCAATGGCCACGAGCGCGAGACCCCCCAGGACGCCGACCAAGCGCGCAGCGTGATTGGGCGTACCGGCGGGGTTCGGGGGACGTGAGGCTCATGGCGAAAAACGCGAGAGCGGCAGCCGCTGGCGCGGCTGCCGCTCTCCGGCGCTCGGTATCGGACCCCTGCCCTAGGGGTTAGCGGGCCTCCCAGACGTACTTGTGGGTGCCGCTCTGGTAGCCCGTTCCGCCACCAGGCTTGTTCGCACCGTTGTCGTCCTGGAGCTCCACGCGGAACTTGTAGGTGACCGCGTCGTTCGTGACCCACGAGCTCTGCGCCAGCGGGTTGTCGACCAGGCCGTTGGCCCAGCTGTTGTGGGAGGTGGCGAAGTCGTCGAGCTCGCCCGTGTAGACGTTCGAGCCCGAGACGTCCGCGGTGAAGTTCGAGCAGTCGGCCTGATCGCCGGTGCCGCTCGTGATCGTCAGGCTGGTGTAGTCGCCCACCTGAGCGTTGATCGTGTCCGGCAGGTACAGCTTCACCGTGCTGGTGAACGAGCCACCGTAGGTGACCTTGATGCAACGCTCGACGAAGTCGCCGGGCTTGCGGTTGGTGACGTTGTACAGCGCCGAGTTGGCGTCGTTGTCAGAGATGTAGACGGTGCCGGCATCGAAGTTGTTGCCCGGGTTCTCGGTGCTGCTCGAGAACGCGGAGAACGTGCCGAACGCCAGGATGCTCCCCACGACCGAGACGGTCAGTGCGGTGAGCAGCAGCTTGCGCGTCTTGGTCATGGTGTGCATGCGCCTTACTCCTTGCTGGGTCTGGGTACAGCGCCCCCCAGGCGGGGGACGCTCGATGCCCATTCATCGGCGCATTAACGAGTTGCTTGAGCATCTGGACGAACGTCCCAGTGCCGCAGTGGCTAATCGGGCGACTGCCGATGCGCCATAAGGCTCAGATCGCGCGCAGCATCGAGCCTTCGCAGTTCCTGCAGATCACGTTCGCGGTGTCCGACATGCGGGCGATCGTGGAGTGCGCGCCGCAGTGCGGGCATTCGCTTCGCAGCTCGAACCGCCGCAGGCAGTAGACGCAGCGATACCGACCCGCGAGGTTGGTGCCGCGCAGCCACGGCTCCCCGCAGGCGGGGCACTCGGGGCCGAGGTTCACGGTGTCGCTCACGTGAGGGATTCTGGCGTGCCGGGCCGATGGCCGCGCAGGAACGCGGCGGCCGGCATCCGCCGGCCGCCTGGGGGCTGGACCTCCACGAGCTCGAGCGGCCCGTCGGCGGCGCCCAGCAGCAGGCGATCGCCCCGGGCCACGAGCCGGCCGGGCGCGACGCCGTCGTCGTCCGCCACGCGCGCCTGGCTCACGCCCAGCCTGTCGCCGTCGGCCATCTCGGCCCACGCTCGGATATGGGGCGCGAGCGCCCGCACCGTGCGCTCCAGCTCGACCGCGGGGCGGGTGGGGTCGAGGCGGCGCTCCTCGGCCGTGATCTTCTCGGCGTAGGTCACCCCCTCCGCGGGCTGTGCAGCCGGCGCGGGCATCTCGTCCAGAACCCGCACCAGCAGCTCACCGGCCAGCTCGGCAAGTCGCGGCGCCAGCGTGCCGTAGGTGTCTCCGGGGCGGATCTCCTCCTCAGCCGCGCGATAGACGGGCCCGGCGTCCAGCTCCGCCACCACGCCCATGATCGACACTCCGGTGCGCTCGTCGCCCGCCTGGATTGCGCGCTCCACCGGCGCCGCGCCCCGCCAGCGCGGCAGCAGCGAGGGGTGCACGTTCACCCACTTGTGGCTCGCCAGGAGCTCGTCGCCGATCAGCGCGCCGAAGGCGCACAGCGCGATCGCCTCGGGCTCGGCCGACGCGATTCGCTCACGGGAATCGGGCGCGTTCACGTCCTGGGGCTGGTCGAGCTCGATCCCAAGCTCCCGCGCCGCTTCGGCCACGGGAGGCGACTGGAGCTTGCGCCCGCGGCCCCTGGGGCGATCGGGCCGGGTGACCACCAGGGCGGGGCTGTGGTCGCTCTGGGCCAGCCGGCGCAGCACCGTGGCCGCGAAGTCCGTGGTTCCGAGATAGGCCGTGCGCATCGCTGGGCGCAACAATGGCAGCGTGGGCCTGATCGCGACGCTGAAGCAGATCGCCGGGGACGAGCACGTGCTCACCCACCACCACCAGCTGCGCACCTATGAGTCCGACGGGCTGACCCAGTACGCCGCGCTGCCTCAGGCGGTCGTGCTCCCAGGCACGGCCGAGCAGGTCCAGCGGACCGTGGCGGCCTGCCACGCCGAGGGCGTGCCCTGGGTGGCGCGCGGCTCCGGATCCGGTCTGTCGGGCGGGGCGCTGCCGGTCGAGGAGGGGATCGTGATCGCGCTCACGCGGCTGCGCCGGATCGTCGAGGTCGACCTCCCCAACCAGCGCGTGACCGTGGAGCCGGGCGTGACCAACGTCGCCGTGTCGCACGCGGTGGCGCCGACGCACTTCTACCCGCCCGACCCGTCCAGCCAGGTGGTCTGCTCGATCGGCGGCAACGTGGCCGAGAACTCGGGTGGCGCCCACTGCTTCAAGTACGGCTTCACCACCAACTACGTGACCGGGCTCGAGCTCGTGCTCGCGGATGGCCGCATGGCACAGCTCGGCGGCAAGGGCCTCGACACCCCCGGCTACGACCTGGTGGGCGCGTTCGTCGGGTCGGAGGGGACACTGGGAGTGGCCACCAAGATCGTCCTGCGAGTGGTTCCCGCCCCGGAGTCGGTGCGCACGCTGGTGGCGTTCTTCGCCTCCACCGCGGAAGCGGGCGAGGTGGTCTCCGCGATCGTGTCGGCCGGGATCGTGCCCGGCGCGATCGAGATGATGGACAACCTCTCGATCCGCGCTGCCGAGGGCGCCACCGGCGCCGGCTACCCGCTCGACGCCGGCGCCGCGCTGATCGTGGAGCTGGACGGCCCGTCCGCTGAGTGCGACGCGCGCTTCGCCGAGGTCGAGGCGCTGTGCCGCGATGGTGGCGCCGACGGCCTGCGCGTGGCCGCCGACGACACCGAACGCGAGCTGATCTGGAAGACCCGCAAGGCCGCCTTCGCGGCGATGGGCCGGATCGCGCCCAACTACTACGTCCAGGACTCGGTGATCCCGCGCACGCGCCTGGGGCCGGTGCTCGCCCGGATCGAAGAGCTGGCGCGCGAGTACGACCTGAAGGTGGCCAACGTCTTCCACGCCGGCGACGGCAACCTGCACCCCCTCGTCTGCTACGACGGATCGGTGGAGGGCGAGCCCGAGCGGGCCGAGGAGCTGGCGGGGCTGATCGTGAAGACCTGCGTGGACGAGGGCGGCTCGATCACCGGCGAGCACGGCGTGGGCGTGGACAAGAAGCGCTACATGCCACAGATGTTCGGCGAGCCCGACCTGGCCACATTCCAGCGGCTGCGGTGCGCGTTCGACCCGGACGGCCTGGCCAACCCCGGCAAGGTGATGCCCACGCCGCGGCTGTGCGGCGAGGTGCCCGGCCCCTACCGCCGGCACCCGCTCGAGGCCGCGGGCGTGGCGGAGCGAATGTGATCCGCCACGACGCGGGCGACCTGACGGCGGTCGTCTCAGCGGAGACGCCGCTGGATGAGCTGCAGCGCGAGCTCTCCGGCCACGGCCAGATGCTGGCGCTGGACCCGCCGGGCGCGGCCACGATCGGCGCGGCGGTGACCTCGAACGCCAGCGGGCCGCTGCGCCACCGCTACGGCTCCGCTCGCGATCTCGTCCTGGGCGTACAGGTGCGCCTGCCCGACGGGACCGTCGCCCGCGCCGGCGGGCGCGTGATCAAGAACGTGGCCGGCTACGACCTGGCGAAGCTCTACGTGGGCTCGGAGGGCACGCTCGGAGAGCTGCTCGAGCTGTCCCTGCGGCTGCACCCGCTTCCTCGCGCGACGGCCACGGCGATCGGATCGCTCGGAGGACCCCGCCGCCCTCGCCGCCGCGGCGATGGACCTGAGCCACCGGCCGCTCGAGCTGCAGTCGCTGGACGTGCGCTGGGCCGATGGGAGCGGGGCGATCCTCGCGCGCGTCGGACGGGCGGAGCCGCTGGAGCCGGCGCGGGAGATCGCCGCGGCTCTGGCCGACCACGGCCTGTCCGCGGAGGTCGTCGAGGACGACGAGGGCGAGTGGGCCCGCCAGCGTGAGTGGCAGCGCTCGCCCGAGCGGGTGATGGTGCGCGTGTCGGGACTCCAGACCCAGCTCCGCGACGTGCTCGGCCTGGGGCACCGCGTGGTGGGCCGGGCGGGACTGGGCCTGTCGTGGGTGGAGGTCGCCGACGCGGCCGAGCTGGAGGAGCTGCGCGCCGCAGTGGCGCCGTCGCCGTGCGTGGTGCTCGACTGCCCGGACGGCCTGGAGCTCGACCGCCACGGGCCGATGGACCCCGGCGCGCTGGAGCTGATGCGCCGTGTGCGGGAGCGGTTCGCGTGAGCGGGCCGATCACGATCCCGGCGTGGGACGCCGACCGCCCGCCGGAGCCCTCCCTGATCGCCGACTGCGTGCACTGCGGCTTCTGCCTGCCCACGTGCCCCACCTACTCCCTGTGGGGCGAGGAGGCCGACTCGCCGCGCGGGCGGATCGTGCTCATGGACGAGGGGCACCACTCGCCGCTGTCGGCGGAGATGGTGGGCCACCTCGACAACTGCCTCGGCTGCATGGCGTGCGTGACCGCCTGCCCCTCGGGCGTGCAGTACGACAAGCTGATCGAGGACACGCGCGCCCAGGTGGAGCGCGGCTGGCGCCGCCCGCTGCGCGAGCGCCTGCTGCGGCGGCTGATCTTCGCCCTGTTCCCGCATCCGCGGCGGCTGCGGGCGCTGGCGCCGTTCATGGTCCTGGCCCGCCTGCCGCTGCCCGGCAGGCTCGGCGACCTGGCGCGGCTGGCGCCGTCTCGCCGGCGGGGCCGCGCGTTCCCTGCCCGCCGGAGTGGCGGCCACCGGCGACGCTCGCGGCACGGTGGGCTTCATGCAGGGCTGCGTCCAGAGGGTGTTCTTCGCGGACGTGAACGAGCTGTCCGTTCGCCTCCTCGCTCACCAGGGCTGGAACGTGCAGGTGCCCGAGTCGCACCGCTGCTGCGGGGCGCTGCAACTGCACGCCGGTGAGGAGTCCAGGGACGAGGCCAAGGCGACGATCGCGGCGTTCGAGGCGTTTGACTTCGTGGTCGTGAACGCCGCCGGGTGCGGATCATCGATGAAGGACTACGGCCACCTCCTGCGCGACGACCCCGAGTGGGCCGAGCGCGCCCACGCCTTCGGCGAGAAGGTCCGCGACCTCACCGAGATCCTCGAGCCCGCCACCGGGGAGCCGGTCCCGCTGCGGGTGGCCTACCACGACGCCTGCCACCTGGCCCACGCCCAGGGCGTGCGCGAGCAGCCGCGCGAGCTGCTGCGCGCGATTCCGGGGCTCGAGCTGGTCGAGCCCGCGGATTGGGAGATCTGCTGCGGCTCCGCCGGCATCTACAACCTGGTCAAGCCCGCGGCCGCGGCCGAGCTGGGCCGCCGCAAGGCCGAGAACCTGCTGGCCACGGGCGCCGACGCCGTGGTGGCGGCCAACCCGGGCTGCGCGCTGCAGATCGCCGCGCACACCCGGGAGCTCGGGCGCGAGCTCCCGGTGCTCCACCCTGCGGAGCTGCTGGAACGCTCATTCAGAAACGTCACGAGAGGTGACGAAAGTGAATGACGGTCTGGTGGTGGCCCCGGCGCCCCCCGGCACCGAGCACGTGCTCGACGAGCGCGCCCTGGCGCTGGTGGAGCGGCTCCACCGCGAGCTCGACGGCACCCGGCGCGACCTGCTGGCCAAGCGCGCCGAGCGCCAGGCCGAGCTGAACGCCGGCGGCACGCTGGACTTCCTCGGCGCGACGCGCGCGATCCGCGAGGGCGACTGGAAGGTCGCCCCTCCCCCGGCCGCCTACAGCGACCGGCGGGTGGAGATCACCGGCCCCACCAGCGCCAAGATGGTGATCAACGCCCTGAACTCCGGCGCGCGCGGGTTCATGGCCGACTTCGAGGACGCCAACTCGCCGACGTGGGCGAACATGGTCGAGGGCCAGGCGAACCTGATGCAGGCGGTGCGGGGGACGCTCGCATTCGACGCGCCCGACGGCCGCGAGTACAGGCTCGAGGACGACCGCGCCACCCTGCTCGTGCGGCCCCGCGGCTTGCACCTCGAGGAGCGCCACGCGACCGTGGGCGGCCAGGCCGTGGCGGGCGGGCTGTTCGACTTCGCTCTGTACGTGCACCACAACGCCCGTGAGCTGCTCGAGCGCGGCTCGGGGCCGTTCCTGTACCTGCCGAAGCTGGAGTCGCACCTCGAGGCGCGGCTGTGGAACGACGCGCTCACGATCGCCGAGGACACGCTGGGGCTCGACACCGGCGCGATCCGCGCCACCGTCCTGATCGAGACGCTGCCCGCCGCGTTCGAGATGGACGAGATCCTCCACGAGCTGCGCGACCACTCGGCCGGGCTGAACGCCGGCCGCTGGGACTACATCTTCAGCGCGATCAAGCGGCTGAGGGAACGGCCCGAGTGCGTGCTGCCCGACCGCGCGCAGGTGACCATGACCGTTCCGTTCATGCGCGCGTACACGGAGCTGCTGGTGAAGACCTGCCACCGGCGCGGCACGCACGCGATGGGCGGCATGTCGGCGGTGATCCCCAGCCGCACGGACCAGGAGGCGGCGGAGCGGGCGAAGGAGGCGGTGGCCGCGGACAAGCAGCGCGAGGCCGGCGCCGGGTTCGACGGCAGCTGGGTGGCCCACCCCGACTCGGTGGAGGCGGCGCTCAGGGAGTTCGACGCGGTGCTCGGCGACCGGCCGAACCAGATCGAGAGGCAGCGCGATGACGTGGAGGCGAGCACGGAGGACCTGCTCGACATCGGCTCGACACCGGGCGAGATCACCGAGGCCGGCCTGCGGCTGAACGTGAACGTGGGGATCCAGTACATCTCCTCGTGGCTGCGCGGCAACGGCGCGGCGGCGATCTACGGGCTGATGGAGGACGCGGCCACCGCGGAGATCTCGCGCTCCCAGGTCTGGCAATGGATCCGCCACGGAGCCCAGCTCGAGGACGGGCGGACGGTGACGCCCGAGCTGGTGCGCGAGTTTGCGGAGAGCGAGCTCGAGCGCATCCGCGCGGAGGTCGGCGACGACGAGTGGTTCGAGCGCGAGGGCCGGCCGCGCGAGTCGAGGGAGCTGTTCGAGCGGGTCGCGCTGTCCGGGGCGGACGAGTTCGTGGAGTTCCTGACGCTGCCGGCGTACGAGCGGCTGGCCCGCTAGGCCGCGCCGACCATGCGGGCGCCCGGACCGGCCTCCACGCGCACCTCACGCGGGTCCAGCTCCTCCCCGCAGTGGCCGCAGGACAGCACGGCGTCCGCGTCGTGCCCGCACTTCTCGTGCACCAGCCTCACCGAGGGGCCCGCCTCGTCGGCGCGGTAGGTGTCGCCCCAGCGCATCAGGGTCACCAGCGCCGGGTAGAGGTCGCGGCCGGCCTGGGTGAGCCGGTACTCGTGACGCTGCGGGCGCTCCTGGTAGAGGCGGCGCTCCAGGATCCCGTTGGCCACGAGCTTCTGGAGGCGGTCCGCCAGCACGTTGCGGGCGATGCCGAGGTTGCGCTGCATCTGGTCGAAGCGGCGCACCCTGTAGAACGCCTCGCGGAGCACCAGCAGCGTCCAGCGGTCGCCGATCACCTCGAGCGTGCGGGCGACCGAGCAGTTCGCGGTGTCGATCTCCTCTCGCTTCATGGTGCGAGTGTAGACCGGTGAGTTGCAAAGAGCAACCGACTCCGATAGAGTCAGTTGCATGACGCAACGCACTCGCACCGTGACCTGGGAGGACCCGCTGGAGGGCGCCGCGCGCGGCGCGTCGATGGGTGGCCTGGCCTACCTGCGCGCCATGGCCGCGGGAGAGATCCCGCCACCCCCGATCGCGAGGCTGCTCGGGTTCGAGATGGCCGAGATCGAGGAGGGCCGGGTGACCTTCGAGGTCGTGCCCGCCGAGTACCACTACAACCCGATCGGCGTGGTGCACGGCGGCCTGGCGGCGACGATGCTCGACTCGGTGATGGGCTGCGCGGTGCACTCCACGCTCAAGCCGGGGTCGCTCTACACGACGCTCGAGATGAAGGTGAACCTGGTCCGCCCCATCACCAGCGGCACCGGGCGGGTCGTGGCCGAGGGCACGCTGGTGCACCGCGGCAGCCGCGTGGCCACGGCGGAGGGCCGGCTGTTCGTGAAGGACACCGGCAAGCTGCTCGCGCACGCCACCACCACCTGCTTCATCGACTCGCTCACGCGCGAGTCCGAGCAGCGCCGCGCCGCCTAGCGGCAGCTGCGGCCCGAGCAGGTGCGCAGCTTGCGCAGCTCACGGCGGAGCTTGCGCCGCACCTTCGCGTAGCGCTTGCTGCCGTGCAGGCTGCGCAGCTCGAGGGGATCCTTGCGCAGGTCGTACAGCTCCCTCACCCCGCCCCGGTACGCCACGTATTTGAACCGCGGGGTGCGAATCGCCGTGTAGCTCGGGTAGAGCGGGTTGCCGGCGGGATCGTTCTCGAGCAGGATGCTCCGGCCGCGGTAGCGCTTGGGACGGGCGGCCACCCTGAGCAGCGAGACGCCGTCCTGCGCCCGCCGCGGGCGGGCATCGGCGGCATCGAGGATCGTGGCGGCCAGGTCCACGTTGGCCGTGAGCGACTTCACGTGCCGGCCGGAGGGCACGCCCGGTCCGCGCATCAGCGCCGGAATGCGAACGGAGGGCTCATACCCGCGGATCTTGCCCCGCTTGACCCGATGCTCGCCCTGGAAGAAGCCGTTGTCGGAGGTGAAGATCACCAGCGTTCGGCCGAGCTCGCCCGACGCACTCAGCTGGTCGAGGATGCGGCCGACGCCCTCGTCGACCGCCAGCAGCGACTCGCGGCGGCAGCGATAGTCGGTGGTGATCGAGGCGACGTCCGCAGCGCTGAACCGCGGCATCGCGCGGATGATCGGCGGCTTGTCGCGCACGTCGGCCTCGTTGAACGAGCGGGGACGCGGCAGGCGGGCGCCGGCAAACCGCCCTCGGTGCCTCGCGGCGGGCTTGGCGGAGCCCCCGCAGCGCTGGTCCTGGCCGCGGTTTGGCCCGCCGCTGTGGGGCGCCAGGTAGGCCACCGACAGGAAGAACGGCCGGCTGCCGGGGGCGCGCCGCCTGATGAAGTCGATCGCCTTGCCGGTGTAGTTGTCGGCCTGGTAGACCTGCGGCCGGCGCTCGGAGCCCGGGCAGGCGCGCTCGGTCGCGCGGTTCGCGCCGTAGGCGACGGTCCGGCCGTTCTCGCTCAGGCAGTAGTGGCGGAAGTTGTAGGTGGTCGGGTCGACCGAGCCGTACCACTCGCCCCACCCGTTCGGCACCTGAGCCGGCACGCGCGTGCCGTAGCCGTTGAGGTACTTGCCGATGTGCGCGGTGGCGTAACCGGCCTCGCTGAGCCACACGGGCAGGGTGTTGGCGGAGTCGAGCCGGTAGAAGCCGCCGGTCGGCGGCCGGTTGCCGAGCACGCCGTGGTTGTGCGAGTACTGGCCCGTGATGTAGGTCGACGCGCGACGGGCAGCACAGCGGATAGGACGAGAAGTTGCGGTCGAACGTGGTGCCACGGCGCCCGATCCGGGTGCGGACCCGCTCGAGCACCTTCATCTGCTCGACCGTCTGGTCGTCCGTCATCACGACCACGACGTTGGGCCGCGGCTGGGTCTGGGCCGGGGCGGAGCCGCCCGGCAGCAGAACCGCGAGGACCGTGGCCGCGAGCGCGACGATGCCGAACGCGATCAGGCGGAGCGCCATCCCGTCCCGGAACACCGGCCGGGCTCGCGAGTTGCGGCCCTACGCCGCGGCTTCGGCGCGCTCGGCCTCGCGCATCGCCTTCATCGCCTCGCGGCGCTGGTCGCGCGTGGTGCGGTCGAGGATCAGCACGCCGTCGAGGTGGTCGATCTCGTGCTGGATCACCCGCGCCTCCAGGCCGGAGGCCTCGATCACGCGATCCTCCCCCTCCTCGTCCAGCGCGCGGACGCGCACGTGCACGGGCCGGTCCACGTCGACCACCACGCCGGGGATCGACAGGCACCCCTCCTCGAAGGTCTCCTCGTCGTCGGAGGTCCACTCGACCTCCGGGTTGGCGAGCGCGACGACCGGCGCGTCCGGGCCCACCCGGTAGACGAGCAGGCGCTGGGACACCCCCAGCTGCGGGGCCGCCAGTCCCAGGCCGATCGCGTCGTGCATGAGACCGGCCATCCGCGCGATCTGGCCCTTCAGCCCATCGTCGAAGCGGTCCACCTCGGTGGCGCGGCTCTTGAGCACCGGGTCGCCGAAGCGGCGGACGAACGACATGGCGGCCGCGCGGCGCGCCTCGACCTCGGGATCGAGCGGCGGCGGGGTCGGCGGGCCGTTCTCCTCGGCCTCGTGTGCCTCCACTTTGGGGTCGTCGCTCATCCCGATCGAGTCTACAAGTCCTCCCGCGGTCCGGAAGCGGCTATTTTCGGCGCCCTTGCGCTTCTGCATGGTCACCACGTTCTTCGGCGCGGAGAGCTTCGGCGGGGACGCCGCGTACGTGGACCGCCTCTCGCGCGCGCTGCTCGGGCGCGGGCACGAGGTGGAGGTCGTGCACTGCGGCGACTCGTTCGAGGTGGTGCGGGGCGACCTCGCGCCGCGCCCCTACGAGGCGCCGGACGGGCTGGTGGTGCACACGGTCCGCAGCCCCTGGCGCGCCCTCTCGCCGCTCTGGACCCACCAGACCGGCGGGCCCGGTCCGAAGGCCCGTGAGCTGCGGGAGCTGCTGCACGGGGGCCGCTTCGACGTGGTGCACTTCCACAACATCTCGCTGATCGGCGGGCCCGGGGTGATCGAGATGGCGCCGGCCTCGGCGCTGCAGGTGATGACGCTGCACGAGCATTGGCTGGTCTGCCCGACGAGCCTGCTGTGGAAGTTCGACCGCGAGCCGTGCGAGCGGCGTGTCTGCACCGCCTGCACGATCCACGCCCGCCGCCCCCCTCAGCTTTGGCGCCATGGCGGGCGGATCCCGCGGGCGGTGAGCGGCCTGGACCATGTGCTGGCGCCCAGCCGCCACACCGCCCGGGCGCACCACGAGCGGGGGATCGACGTGCCGATCGAGGTGCTGCCCTACCACGTGCCGCCCGACTGGCACGGCGGGCCCCCACCCCCCGGGCCCGACCCCGCGGCGCGGCCATACGTGGCCGCGGCGGGGAGGCTCGTGCGCGAGAAGGGCTTCGGCGACCTGATCGACGCGATCCGCTCCCTGCCCGACGTGGACCTCGTGCTCGCGGGCGCGGGGCCGGCCGAGGCCGAGCTGCGCCGGGGCGCGGCGGGGCTGTCGAACGTGCGCTTCGCCGGCGCCCTGGATCCGGTCAGCCTGGGGCGGCTGCTGAGCGGAGCGCGGGCGGTGGTGATGCCGTCGCTGTTCTTCGAGACCTTCGGGTACGTGGTGGCGGAGGCGGCCGCGCTGGGAACGCCCGCGATCGTGCACGATCGCGGCGCGCCCCCCGAGCTGATCGAGGCGGGGGGCGGCGGGCTGGTCTACAGCGGGCGTGACGCGCTGGTGGACGCGATCGGCCGGGTCGCTCGCGAGGATGGGCTGCGGGCGGAGCTCGGCGGCCGTGCGGCCGAGGCGGCGCGCACGCTGTGGTCGGAGGACCGCCACCTCGGGCGATACCTGGAGATCGTGGACGACGGGCTACTGGGGATCGACGTCGACCGCGAAGGTCACGCCGGAGTGGGCACGCGCGGCTGACACCGCCTCCACCGCTCGCCTGACCGCCGCGATCGCCGGCTCGCGCTCCGGCGACTTGATCACGAGCTGCGCGCGCTCCCAGCCCTTGCGCCTGAACAGCGGCGCGGGTCCCAGCACGGTGCCCGCGGGCAGGTCGATCAGCTCCCTCACCGCCGTGGCCGCGGCCGCCTCCGGGCCGTGTTCGCGGGCTCCGCACACCACCCGCACGAGGTTGCCGTGCGGGGGGTAGCCGAGCGCCTGCCTACGGATCAGCTCGCGCTCCAGGAAGCCGGAGGCGTCGTGATCGGCGGCGTGCTCCAGCGCGCGCGCGTCCGGCTCCAGCGCCTGCACCACCACCCTCCCGCCACGGCGCCCGCGGCCGCTGCGGCCGGCAAGCTGGGCCACCAGCGCGAACGTGCGCTCCTCCGCCCGGAAGTCGGGGAAGCGCAGGGTGGCGTCGGCGTCGAGCACCACGCCCAGCGTGACGTCGGGGAAGTCGTGGCCCTTGGCGACCATCTGGGTGCCCACGAGCACCCCGGCGGCCGCCGCGTCGAAGCGCTCCAGCGCCGGGCCGACCCCCTCCCCCGCCACCGTGTCGGCGTCCAGCCGGAACACCGGCAGCGGGTGCATCAGCTCGCGCAGCTCCGCGCCGAGCTGCTCGGTTCCCAGCCCATGGCGCGCGAGCGTGACCGACGAGCAGTCCGGGCACGCGCCCGGCAGGCGCTCGGAGTGGCCGCAGTGATGGCAGGACACGCGCCCGGCGGCACGGTGCAGCACCAGCGTCACGTCACAGCGCGGGCACTCCCACACGCGCCCGCAGTCGCGGCACGTGAGGAAGTTCGACCAGCCGCGGCGGTTCAGCAGCACGATCGCCTTCTCGCCTCGGCGGCGCACCTCGTCGAGCGCGTCTCGCGTGCGCTGGTGCAGCGGCCCCTGGACGCCCGCCATGCCCACCACCTCGACCGGCGGCAGCGCGCGGCCGTCCACGCGCTCGGGCAGCGCGAGCCGCTCGTAGGCGTGCGCGCTCTCGGGGCGCGGCGTCGCGCTGCCCGCCAGCAGCACGGCGCCGGCCTCCGCCGCGCGGCGCTCGGCCACCCGGCGGGCGTCGTAGCGCGGGTCCCCCTCCTGCTTGTACGAGGCGTCGTGCTCCTCGTCGACCACGATCAGCCCCACATCGGAGAGTGGCGCGAAGACGGCCGACCGCGGACCGACGCACACGCGGGCGTCGCCGCGGCGCAGCCGCGACCACTCGTCGAAGCGCTCCCTGGCCGTCAGGCGCGAGTGCAGGATCGCGACGGTGTCGCCGAACCGATCCACGAAGCGGCCCGCCGTCTGCGGCGTGAGCGCGATCTCCGGAACCAGCACGATCGCCGACCGTCCCCGCTCGATCGCCGCCGCCACCGCGCGCATGTAGACCTCCGTCTTGCCGCTGCCCGTGACGCCGTGCAGCAACAGCCTGTGTTCGCCGCCGGGGTCGTCCATTCGGGCCACCACCTCGGCCAGCACGCGGCTCTGGCTGGGCGTCGGATCGGCCACCGGGCCGCGGGCACCTACCGTGCGCACCCGCGGGCGGCGCGGAGCCTCGGCGGCGTCCGCGACCTCCACCAGCCCGCGGCGCTCCAGGCGCCTGACGCCGGCGTGGTCGGCGCCGCCCGCCTGCGCGAGGTCGCCCACCCGGGCGGAGTCCACGGCCAGCTGCTCGAGCGTCGCGCGCTGGCGGGCGGTGAGCCTTTCCGCCGATCCGGCGAGCGCGGCGCGCCCGGACGCGGTGAGCGCGGCGACCAGGCTGCGGCGCGCGCCGGTGGGGCGCGAGCTGCCCGTGCCGGTGCCCGGCGGAAGGACCAGCGCGAGCCCGCGTGCCGGTGTGGACACGTACTCCTGGGCGACCCAGAGGCCGAGACGCACGAGCTCGGGTGGCACGTCGGCCTCCAGCGCGGCCAGCGGCTCGGCGAGCTTCTCCGGGGGGACGTCGCTGTGCTCGGCCACGTCGACCACCACGCCCAGGACACGCCTGTTGCCGAACGGCACCCTCAGGACGCTGCCGACGCCGACCCCGCCCATCGAGCCGCCCAGGAGGTAGTCGAACGGCCCACGCAAGGCGCGCGCGGTGGTGAGCGGCTCGACCTTGGCGATCACGTCCTGAAGGTATGGCGCGACCCGGACAGCGGTCAGCGAGGCACTAGCAGTGCGGCGTAGTGCACCGTGAACATTCGCTCGGCACGTTTCGGCGCCGCGGTGTAGACCGCGCGCCGGACCCCCGCCTTGAGCAGCGCCTTGGCCCGTGCTCCGGCCCCGTCCGCCCAGAAGGTGTGGACCGGGCGCGGGAGGGGATCGGCCAGCTCCGCCGCCACGCGCAGGCCGGCCGAACGGGCAAGCTCGTGCATGTCCTCGCGCGAGAACCGGTGCAGGTGACCGACCGCGTCCCGGCCACGCTGAGCCTCCGGGCGCGAGGCCGAGCGGTTGTCCTCCAGCGGGACCTCCACCACCACCGCCGAGGCCACGCGGGCCGTCTCACGCAGCAGCGGCGCAGGCTCGGGCACGTGCTCGAGCACGTGGGAGAGCAGCGCCAGGTCATAGGCGCCGTCGGCCGCCGGGAGCTTGACCCCGTCGAACCGCTCGGCCCGTTCGATCTCCGCGCGGGCGCTCGCGAGCTGGACCGCCCGCTCGGAGATGTCGAACCCGTGCCGGCGTTCGCCGATCCCGCGGGCGGCGAGCGCGGTGAGCAGAACGCCGTCCCCACAGCCCACCTCCACCACCGAGCGCGGCGGAGCGGGAAGAGAGGCGGCCAGGGTAGCCACGTGGTCGGCCTTGCCCTCCGCGCAGAGTGAGCGCCAGCGCCCGGCGCGCAGCCCGGCCTCCCCCGTGCCGTCGTACTGGGCCTCGTAGACGTCGCGCAGCTCGGCGGAACCCGTTGCCATCCGGCGCTCTAGGGTACGCGGCCCGCTCATGGCGATTGATTTCGAGGCAGAAGGGCTGCTGGAGGGACTCGACGACCGCGCGCGCGCGGCGCGTCTGGAGCTGCTCGAGAAGCTGGCCGACGACGGCGTGAGCCTGGACGAGCTGCGCACCGCCACCGAGGAGGGGCGCCTGGCGCTGGTCCCCGTCGAACGGGCCCTGGGCGCAGGCACGGAGCGCTACACGGCGGACGAGGTGGCTGAGCTCTCGGAGCGTGGACCGCGACTTCATCGACCGGCTGTGGCGATCGCTGGGCATGGCGCTCGAGGCCGATGCCAAGCAGGCCTATACCGACGCCGACCTGGAGGCCGCCAAGCGCGTGAAGACCTTCCTCGACCTCGGGATGGGCGAGGACGACATCCTCCAGATAACGCGCGTTGCCAGCAGGTCGATGGCGAACGTGGCCGCCACCATCGGCGCCGTGTTCCGCGACACCTACGCGCAGCCGGGCGATGACGAGCACACGCTCGCGATCCGCTACGCCGAGGCCTCGCGCGCGCTCACGCCGCTCGTAGGCCCGGTCCTCGAGCACATCTTCGGCGTGCAGCAGCTCGCGATCAGCCGCCAGGCCGCGATCGACACCTCGCGCCGCGCAGGACGGGCTCCCGGGAGCCGAGCCGATGACCTTCTGCTTCGCCGACCTGGTGGGGTTCACGAACCTGGGCGAGAGCGTGGCGGCCGAGGAGCTCGGCGCGGTGGCCGAGCGGCTGGACGCGCTGGCGGTGGAGGTGGCCGAGCCGCCCGTGCGGCTGATCAAGACGATCGGCGACGCCGTGATGCTCGGCTCGCGCGACACCGACGCCGTCGTGGAGGCGACCCTGCGCCTCGTGGAGGCGGCGGACGCCGAGTCCGAGGACTTCCCGCAGCTGCGCGGGGGCGTCGCCCATGGCGAGGCGGTCGGCAGGGCCGGCGACTGGTACGGGCGCCCGGTGAACCTGGCCGCCCGGATCACGGCGATCGCCCGCCCGGGCAGCGTGCTCGCGAGCGAGGAGGCCAAGGAAGCAGACCACCGGCGAGTACCAGTGGTCATTCGCGCGGTCCCGCCAGATCAAGGGCGTGGACGGCGAGGTGAAGCTCTACCGGGTACGCCGGCCTCCCCAATAAAGGGGGCCTGACCGCACCTGCGGGGTAGCCGCCGGGTTGCAACCGCGAAACCCGACGAAGGAGTGCAGTTACCTGATGCGACGTCTCATTCCCGGCCGCCCCTCCCCCGCGATGGTGGTGGCCTTCATCGCCCTGATGGCCGCGATGGCCC
Source organism: uncultured Thermoleophilaceae bacterium (assembly GCA_963761505.1). Classification (GTDB taxonomy): domain Bacteria; phylum Actinomycetota; class Thermoleophilia; order Solirubrobacterales; family Thermoleophilaceae; genus JAAYBF01. The sequence continues at coordinate 153,185 of CAVXGW010000009.1, read as the reverse complement.
CTACGGCCGCCGCGCTCAAGGGCGTGAACCTCGTGTCCTCGAACGACATCATCACCGGCGCGGTGAAGAAGTCCGAGGCCGGCCGTGACTCGGTGGGCCCCAACGAGCTGCTCGAGGACACCGACAACGGTGGCGGAATCACCGGCCAGCAGATCAAGGAGGACGAGCTGGGCACCGTCAAGGGCGCGGCCGGGCTCGCCTTCGCCGGCGTGATCAACGGCGCCGACGGCAAGCTGGTGCGCGGCAAGGGCGTGAAGTCCACCGCCAAGACCGGCACCGGCGCCTACCAGGTCGTCTTCGACCGCGAGGCGAAGAGCTGCGTCCACCTGGCGGTGCTCGATGGCGCCGAGCCGGGCCAGATCGCGGCCGTGTCGAACACCACGAACACGAGCGCGGTCGACGTGACCACGTTCGCCCAGAACGGGACCACGCCGGAGGACCGCTCGTTCAACCTGGCGCTTAGCTGCTAGGTCGAGCCCTCAGGGCCTCGGGCCTCGGGCTTCAGACCTTCGGGTCTGAGGTCTGAGGTCTGAGGTCTGGGGACTGGGGCCTGGGGACGGGCTGGCTCAGGCAGGCGTGGGCGCCTGGATACCGGCGGCGTCCCGCAGCGCCTCTGCCTTGCTTGTGGCCTCCCACGTGAAGTCCTCGTCCTCGCGGCCGAAGTGGCCGTAGGCGGCGGTCTTCTGGTAGATCGGCCGGTGCAGGTCCAGCTCCTCGCGGAACGCGCCGGGGCGGAGGTCGAAATGCGCGTCGATCAGCTCGGAGAGCTTGGCCTTCGACACCTTCTCGGTGCCGTAGGTCTCGGCCATCACCGACACCGGGTGCGCCACGCCGATGGCGTAGGCCACCTGGATCTCACAGCGGTCTGCCAGGCCCGCCGCGACCACGTTCTTGGCGACCCAGCGCGTGGCGTACGCGGCGGAGCGGTCCACCTTCGACGGGTCCTTGCCCGAGAACGCGCCGCCGCCGTGGCGAGCGGCGCCGCCGTAGGTGTCCACGATGATCTTGCGCCCGGTCAGGCCGCAGTCGCCCACCGGGCCGCCGATCACGAACTTGCCCGTGGGGTTCACGAGGAAGTTGTGGTTTGTGTAGAGGGCGGACTCCTCGTACATGTCCGCCGGGAGGATCGGCTTGACCACGTGCTCCCAGAGGTCGGGGCGGATCGTGGTGGCCGAGTCGACCTCCGCCGCGTGCTGGGTGGAGATCAGGACCTTCTCGATCGCCACCGGCACGCCGTCCCGGTAGCGCACCGACACCTGGGTCTTGCCGTCGGGGCGCAGGTAGTCGAGCCCGCCGTTGCGCCGCACCTCGGCCAGCTGGAACGCCAGCTTGTGGGCCAGCGCGATCGGCAGCGGCATCAGCTCCGGCGTCTCGCGCGTGGCGTACCCGAACATCATTCCCTGGTCGCCGGCGCCGGCCACGTCGAGCTCGTCGTCGTCGGCCGGGTCCGTGCGGGACTCGAACGCCTTGTCAACGCCCTGGGCGATGTCGGGTGACTGCTCGTCGATCGCGGTGATCACCGCGCACGAGTCGTAGTGGAAGCCGAAGACGTGGTCGTCGTAGCCGATCCGGCGGATCGTGTCGCGCGCGATCTGCGGGACGTCCACGTAGGCGTTGGTCGAGATCTCGCCCGACACGACCACGAGCCCCGTGTTCAGCAGCGTCTCGCACGCGACTCGGCCGTAGGGATCCTCGGCCAGCACGGCGTCGAGCACGCCGTCGGAGATCTGGTCGGCCATCTTGTCCGGGTGGCCCTCGGTGACCGACTCGGAGGTGAACAGGAACTCGTTGTCTGAAAGCTGGGTCGTCGTCATGAATCGCGGAAGGGTACAGGGATCACGCGTCGATCCGCCACTGGTCTTGAAGTCGATCACCAGCGGGACCCCGTGCAGGCCGAACTCGTCGCGCAGGCGGTTCTCGATGAAGTAGGCGTAGTCGCGCGTGATCAGGCGGCGGTCGTTTACCTGGATCGCGACCCTCGGGGGCGACACCGCGAACTGGGCCGCGTAGTAGATCTTCAGCCGCTTGCCCCGCCTAGCCGGCGGCTGGCGAATGGCCTGAACGTCGCCGATGAAGCGGTTCAGGCGTGATGTCTGGATCTGCTCCGCCGAGCGCTCGGCCAATCCCACGGCCTCGGCCACCAGGCGCTTGAGCCCACGGCCGGTCTTGGCGGACACCGCCATCACCCGTGGGCGCTGGCGCAGCTTGAGCGCCACCCGCGCCGTGGCGTCCTCGAGGTCCGCCTCGGCGATGTCCCACTTGTTCAGGGCGACCACGGTGGCGCACTTCTTCTTCATCGCCATCTCCGCGATGCGGAAGTCCTCGGACGTGACCCCCTCCGTGGCGTCGCACACCACGATCGCCACCGCCGCCCGCTCGGCCGCCCGCTCCGAGCGCAGCTGGGCGTAGTAGTCGACCGTGCCCGCCACCTTCGTGCGGCGCCGCAGACCGGCGGTGTCGACCAGCGTGACCGGACGGCCCTCGAACTCGATCTCGGTGTCGATCGAGTCGCGGGTGGTGCCCGCCTCCTCGGTCACGATCACGCGCTCCTCGCCCAGCAGCTTGTTCACCAATGAGGACTTGCCGGCGTTGGGGCGCCCGATCACCGCCAGCCGGACGTGGTCGTGGTCGGCGGCCGCGGAGTCCGGCACTCGCTGGGCGATCGCGTCCAGCAGGTCGCCCGTGCCGAGGCCCTGGACGGCCGAGACGGGAATCGGGTCGCCCAGGCCGAGCTTGTAGAACTCGGCCGCCATCGGCTGCTGGGTGCCCTCGTCGACCTTGTTCGCCGCCACCAGCACGGGCACGTCGGCGGAACGCAGCTCGCGCGCCAGCTCGTCGTCACCCGGGCGCAGGCCCGCGCGGGCGTCGACCACGAACAGCGCGAGGTCGGCCTCGGCCAGCGCCGCGCGCGCCTGGCGGCGCACGGCGTCCGCCATGTCGCCGCCCTCTGTGATGTCGACCCCACCGGTGTCCACGAGCGTGAACTCGCGCCCGTTCCAGTCGGCGTCCACCTCCTTGCGGTCGCGGGTCACGCCGGACTGCTCGTGCACCACGGCCTCCCGGGTGTCCGACAGGCGGTTGACCAGCGTCGACTTGCCGACGTTGGGGTAGCCGACCACGGCCACCTTCGGTCTCATCGCGCCGCTCGGACGAGCTCGGCGATCCGCTCCACCACCTGGTCGATCGACAACCCGGTCGTGTCCAGCTCGACGGCGTCGTCCGCCGCCTTCAGCGGCGAGTGCTCGCGGCTCTCGTCCTGGGCGTCGCGCAGCGCCTGGTCGCGTTGGACGGTCTCCAAGTCGGCTCCCAGCTCGTCGGCGCGACGGCGCGCGCGCTCGGCGGGGTCGGCGGTGAGGAACACCTTCACCGCGGCCTCGGGCGCCACCACGGTCCCGATGTCGCGGCCCTCGGCCACCCAGTCGCCCTCGGCCAGCAGCGTCCGCTGCTTTTCGACCAGGGCCGCGCGCACCTTCTCGTTGGTGGCGATCCGGGAGGCCGCCTCCGATACCTCGGGAGTGCGGATCCTGTCGGTCACGTCCTCACCGTTTGCGATCACGCGCTCGCCCAGCTCGATCTCGAGCTCACGCGCACGCTCGGATGCGGCGCCGCCGTGATCCAGCAGGGAGAGCGCCGCGGCGCGGTACATCGCCCCCGAGTCGAGGTAGGTGAAGCCGAGCGCGCGAGCCGAAGCGCGCGCGACCGTGCTCTTGCCGGCGCCGGCGGGCCCGTCGATGGCTACGACCATCGCGGGGAGGCTAGACGTCGGGCCTCGAGGCCTCAGGCCTCGGGCCTCAGGGCCTCAGGGCTCTAGCGCGCTTGCCAGCTCGGGCTCGCTGCCGTTCACCGCGTCGGTCGAGGAGCTGAAGTCCTCCACGAGCGTCGCCTGCTGCTTGCCGTCGCTCACGCGGGCCACGCGGATCCCGCTCTGGTCGTAGGCGAGGAGGCGGCCGTTGGGTGAGAGCACCGGGTCGGTGCAGCGACGGCAGCGGAGGATCCGCTTCAGTCTTCTGCCGTCGGCTCGGACGGTGTAGATCCCGCCCCGGCGGGCCAGCACCAGGCTGCGCCCGCTCGGCGCCCAGCCCGGGTCCTTGCCGCGGGCGAGGCGGCGCAGGCCGCGGCCGCTGGGCCTCACGGCGTACACGCTTCCGCCGCGCTCGAACGCGATCAGGTCGCGGCTGGACCAGTCGGGCCCGCTCCCCCGCCGCGCCAGCCTGCGCAGCTTCCGGCTCACCGGGTCGGCAAGCCAGAGGCCGCCCTGCCCGGTGAAGGCCAGCCGGCCGCCGGACCGCGACCACGCCGGCTCGCCGTCGTTCGCCGTGAACGGGGCCAGCAGCCGGAAGCCCGTCCCGTCTGGATTCATCAGCGCCAGCCCCCTTCCGGCGTCGAAGGCCAGGCGGCGGCCGTTCGGCGACCAGGCCGGCGCGCGATACTCGATCGAGCAGTCGCCCGTGCGCGCGCCGTTGCCGCTGATCTGGCACTCGCGGACGAACTTGTCGCCGCGGCTGTCGGGCTTCACCGTGGCGATCGCGCGATAGGTGGCCTGGCCGGCGTCGTCGAGGTTCTTGCCGCTCAGCCCGAGGGCGATCCGCCCGTTGCCGCCCGCGAAGGTGGCGTGGGCGGGCGCGGGCAGGCAGAGGACGCACAGCAGTGCGAGAAGTGCGGAGCGCTTCATCGGTGCCCCAAACCCGGGCGGGGACGTGGGGTTGCGCTCAACCCACCAGCGCATCGATGTCCTGCTCGAACTCGGGGTAGGACACCTCCGCGGCCTCCATGCCCTCCACCCGGACGCCCTGCTCGGAGGCCAGGCCGGCCACCGCGCCGAGCATCGCCAGGCGGTGGTCGCCGCGGGCGTCGAGCGTGCCGCCCGGGAGCGGGCTGCCGTCACCGCGCACCACGAATCCGTCGCCGGTGTCCTCGATGTCGGCACCCAGGCCACGCAGGCCATCGACCACGCCGGCGATCCGGTCGGACTCCTTGTGCCGCAGCTCCTCGGCGCCGCTCACCACCGTCTCGCCCTCGGCGAAGGCGCCCAGCAGCGCCACCAGCGTGAGCTCGTCGATCGCCACCGGCACCTCGTCGGGCCCCACCTCGGTGGCCTCGAGCGGCCCATGCGCCACGTCGAGATCGCCCACCGGCTCGTCGTCGGCGAACGCTCCGGGCTCCTCGAGGTCACCCACGATCACGGCGCCCATCCGCTGGGCGATGCGAAAGAAGCCGGTGCGGGTCCAGTTGAGGCCGAGGTCCTTGATCACCACGCGGGACCCGGGCACGAGGCACGCCGCCGCGGCCATGAACGCCGCCGAGGACGGGTCTCCCGGGACCGCGATCCGGTCGAGCTCGAGCTCGTCGACCTGGCGCACCGTGATCTTCAGGCCGTCGCGCTCGAAGGGCACGCGGGAGCGGGCAAGGATGCGCTCGGTGTGGTCCCGGCTCTGCCTTGACTCCACGAGCGTGGTGCTGCCCGCGGCCAGCATCCCGGCGATCAGCACGCAGGACTTCACCTGGGCGCTGGCCACCGCGAGGTCGTACTCGATGCCGGTCAGCTCGGTGCCCTTCACCTGCAGGGGGGTGAAGCGATTCTGGCGCGCCTTCACCCCCGCCCCCATCCTCGACAGCGGCTCCACCACCCGGTCCACCGGGCGGCGCTGGATCGACTCGTCGCCGTCGAGGATCCACTCACCGCCGGGCTGGCCGGCGAGCCACCCCGGCAGCAGGCGCAGCAGCGTCCCCGAGTTGCCCACGTCGAGCTGGCCGCCCGTGGCCTCGAGCGGCGCATGGAGCCCGACGCCGCGGACGAGCAGCTCGCCCGGCGTCTCGGACTGCTCGACCGCCGCGCCCAGCGTGAGCAGGGCCTGCAGCGTGGAGCGCGTGTCGGCCGAGTCCAGGTAGTTGCTCACCTGGACCGGCTCGTCGCACATCGCGCCGAACAGCGCGGCACGGTGGGAGATCGACTTGTCGGGCGGCGGGGAGAACTCGCCCTGCAGCGGGCCGGACGGCTCGAAGCGGCGGGCGGTCACGCTCGCACTACCGGGAAGCCCAGACCCTCGATCAGATCCGCGGCGCTTGCGGCCTCGTCGTCTCCCGCGATCCAGAGCGTCATGGCGCCGGAGCGCATGTCCGCGGCCGGCGCGAGCGCCATGTCCACGATGTTCACGCCCGACTTGCCGAGGGCCAGCGCCACCCGCGCGACGATACCGGGCCGGTTCGGCACGGTCAGCCGGAGCTCGTGAACCGCTCCCGCGGCGTGATCTGGAAGCAGCAGCCGATCGCGATCTCGCCTCGCGGAGTCGTTCCACGCGGTCACGGCGTCGGCATCGCCGCTGCGAAGCGTGCCGGCCGCGGCCCGCAGCCGTTCGATGATCGCGTCGATCTCGTCGGAGATCGCGTCGCGGTTGGCCATGTAGATGTCGGTCCAGATCTCCGAGCTGGCGCCCGCCACCCGGGTGGCGTCCCGGAAGCTCGGGCCGATGCGCGGCGCCTCGTCGCCGCCGGCCGCGCCCGCGACGAGGGCGTTGGCCAGCACGTGCGGCAGGTGGCTGATCGCGGCCAGCATGCGGTCGTGCGACGCGGGATCGGTGACCACCGGCTCGGCCCCGAGCGCCTTCACCAGGCGGTGCAGGCGCTCGTAGGCGAGGCCCGACGAGCTCTCGGCGGGCGTGAGGTACCAGACGGCGCCCTCGAACAGGTCGGCGCGGGCGTGCTCCACCCCGGCGGTCTCGGCGCCCGCTATCGGATGGCCGCCCACGAACCGCTCGTCGGTCGTGCCCTCGACGATGCTCCTCTTCACCGAACCCACGTCGGTGACCACGCATTCCGGGCCGGCGGCCGCGAGGGCGGCCTCGATCTGCGCCGGGAGGGCGCCGACCGGCGCACAGCAGAAGCATGCGTCGGCGCCGTCGAGGGCCTCCGCGAGGCTCGCGGCGGCGGTGTCGATCGCGCCGAGCTCCACCGCCCGGGCGAGCCGCTCGGGCGAGCGGCCGAAGCCGGTCACGTGCGCCCCCTCCACGTGCTCGCGCGCGGCCAGCCCGACCGAGCCGCCGATCAGCCCGACCCCGAGGACGGCTATCCGCATCCGCTATGCCGCACGCCGCGCGCGGACGGCCGCGGCCAGTCCGTCCAGCACATCCACGGTCGTGTCCCAGTCCATGCACTTGTCGGTGATCGACTGGCCGTAGGTCAGGCCTCTGCCGGTCCCAAGCGGCTGGCTGCCCGCGACGAGGAAGGATTCCAGCATCACCCCGACTATCGCCCTGCTCCCGCCCGCCACCTGCGCCGCGATGTCGTCCACCACCCGCGGCTGGCGCTCGTGATCCTTGCCGCTGTTGTCGTGTGAGGCATCCACGATCACCCGCCGCGGAAGCCCCGCGCGGTCGAGCTTCTCGAGGGTGGTTTCGATGCTCTGGGGCGCGTAGTTGGGCGCGCCGCGACCCCCGCGGAGGATCACGTGGCAGTCGGCGTTGCCGCTGGTGCGCAGGATCGCGGGGTGCCCGGCCGGATCGACGCCGGTGAACACGTGCGAGACGGCCGCGGCGCGGACGGCGTCCACGGCCACGTCGACGTTCCCGTCGGTGCGGTTCTTGAACCCGATCGGCATCGAGAGCCCGGATGCCAACTGGCGATGGATCTGGCTCTCCGTGGTCCGGGCGCCGATCGCCCCCCAGGCCACGAGGTCCGAGATGTACTGCGGGGTGATCGGGTCGAGCCACTCGCAGCCCACCGGCAGGCCGAGCTCGAGCACCTCAAGCAGCAGCCTGCGAGCCAGGAGGAAGCCGCGGTTCACGTCGCCGGAGTCGTCCAGGCCCGGGTCGTTGATCAGCCCCTTCCAGCCGGTGGTGGTGCGTGGCTTCTCGAAGTAGACGCGCATCGCCACGCAGCAGGTCGTCCCCCAGCTCACGCGCCCTCGCCGCCAGCTTCCGCGCGTACTCATGCGCGGCCTCTACGTCGTGGACGGAACAGGGTCCGACGATCACGAGCAGGCGGTCGTCCACGTGGTCGAGCACCTCCTTCACCTCGGCGCGACCGCGCAGGACGACATCGGCGGAACCGTCCTCCAGCGGCAGCTCGTCCAGCAGCACGGAGGGCCCGGAGAGGGACACCACGTGCTCGATCCGCCGGTCGCGAATGTGGTCGGTGCGGCGCGTGGCCTCCTCCTCGATCATGCCGCGAGCGGCTCCCGCGCGACCGCGCGCACGCGCTCCGCGAATCCGGCGAAATCGGACGTGTGAAGCGACTGCGGGCCGTCACACAGCGCCTCGTCGGGGCGGGGGTGGATCTCCACCATCACCCCGTCGGCCCCGGCGGCGGCCGCCGCCAGCGCCAGCGGCTCGACCAGCTCTCGCCGTCCCGCCGCATGGCTGGGGTCCACGATCACCGGGAGGTGCGTGCGCTCCTTGAGCACCGGGACCGCCGCCACGTCGAGCGTGTAGCGGTAGGAGCGCTCGAACGTGCGGATGCCGCGCTCGCAGAGAATCACGCTGTCGTTGCCCTCACGGGTCACGTATTCGGCGGCGAGCAGAAGCTCCTCCAATGTGGCCGATGGCCCACGCTTGAGCAACACCGGCAGCCCGGCCCGCCCCGCCTCGGTGAGCAGGGTGAAGTTCTGCATGTTCCGGGCCCCGATCTGGATCACGTCAGCCAGCTCGGCGACCAATGCCAGATGGCGCACGTCCACCAGCTCGGTCACCACCGGAAGGCCGGTGGCCTCGCCGGCCTCCGCCAGCAGGCGCAGGCCCTCCTCGCCGAGCCCCTGGAACGAGTGGGGCGAGCTGCGGGGCTTCCAGGCGCCCGCCCGCAGCATCGCGGCGCCCCCATCGGCGGCCGCGTGGGCGGCCTCCAGCATCTGCTCACGAGACTCCGCGGCACAGGGCCCGGCTATCACGCTGAAGCTGTCTCTCCTAATGGTCATCTCGGTGCTCCTAAAGCCTGTCAGAAGGGGTTCCTGGTACGGGTGCGGCAGGGGGTCGGCGCCCGGCGGGACTCGGTTCTCGGTCGGCGGCAGAGGCTGCCGCGGGCCGGACGCCTAGCTAAATCGCCAATACCAGGAGACGGCACGCAGCTGGACGCCCGAAGGGGCGGCATGGGTGCTGCGCGGCGTGGCTCCGAGATGCATCGCCCGTGAGGCTACAGCAGCCCGTCAAGGGCCGCCAGGAAGCGGTCGTTCTCGGCGCGGGTGCCGTAGGTCACGCGGAGGCGGCCCTGCTCGCCCAGGGCGGCGCCGGCACGCACGATCACGCCGCGGTCGGCGAGCCCCTGGACCACCTCCGCCTCGTCACGGTCGCCCACCGACACCCACGAGAAGTTCGCCTGGCTCTCGGTGGTCTCGAGGCCACGGTCCGCCAGCTCCGACTCGACGTGCACGCGCTCGACGATGGTCCGCTCGAGGCGCCGCTCCACCTCGTCCTGGTGGCGGATGGCCTCGGCGGCCGCGGCCTGGGCGAGGGCGTTCACCGAGAACGGCTGGCGCACCCGGTCGACCGCGAGGCGGAAGTCCTCCGAGCCGATCGCGTAGCCCGCCCGCAGGCCGCAGAGGCCGTAGATCTTGGAGAAGGTGCGCAGCACCACGAGGTTCGGGTGGCGCTTGAGCAGGTCGAGGCTGTCGTCGGGGTCCTGCAGCGTGGAGAACTCCACGTAGGCCTCGTCGAGGATCACCGCCACGTGGCGCGGGAGACTCCCCAAGAAGGCGTCGATCTCGTCGACGGCAAGCGCGGTGGCGGTGGGATTGTTCGGGTTGCAGACGATCACCAGCCGGGTGGCCGCCGTGACCTCCCGCGCCATCGCGTCCAGGTCGTGCCGCCCCGCGGGGTCGAGCGGCACCGTGACCGCCCGGGCGCCGGACTGGGCCGCGAGGTGCGGGTACATCGAGAACGAGGGCCACGCGTACACGACCTCGGCGCCCGGCTCGAGCAGCGCGTCGGACGCGGCGAGCAGGATCTCGCACGACCCGTTGCCCACGGCGACGCGGGCGGGCGCGACGTCCGAGCGATGGGCGATCGCTTGCCGCAGGGCCGACTTGTCGGGGTCCGGGTAGCGGTTCAGCGTGTCGAGCTGGGCCTGGACCTTCTCCAGCACCGCGGGGATCGGGCCCCAGGGCGTCTCGTTGGAGGCCAGCTTCACCAGGTCCCCGTCGAACGCATAGGAGTCCGCGGCCGGGTAGACCGGGATGGCCGCCAGCCGGCTGTTGTACTCGATGCCGGTCACTGCGCCCCCTCGAGATCGCGGCGCAGCCCCACGGCCTCGCGCAGGTAGACGTGCCGGGCGGGCTGAGCCTCGTCGGCATAGCAGTGGAGCATCAGGCGGATCGTGAGCGGCAGGGCGCCCGGCACGTCGATCTCCCGCGTGCACAGCAGCGGCACGGCGCTGAGGCCGAGGTTGCGGGCGGCGAGCGCGGGGAACTCGGCGTTCAGGTCGTCGGTGCAGGTGAACAGGCAGCTCACCATGTCCTCGGGCGCGAGGCCGTTTCGCTCCATCACCTCGCGGACCAGCTCCTCGGTGGCCTCGACGATGGCGTCGGCGGTGTTCTCGGCGACGGTGGTGGCGCCTCTGCAGCGCGCGCAGTCTCATGGCGAGCAAGGCTAGCCGGGCGGCCGGCGCAGGCGCTCGACCTCGGCCGGCGGTCAGCCGGCGCGACTCGCCCGGCGCCAGCCCCTCCAGCCGCAGCGGCCCGAAGGCGACCCGCTGCAGCGCCGTGACCGGGTGGCCCACCGCCTCGCACATGCGGCGCACCTGGCGCTTGCGTCCCTCGCGCAGCACCAGCTCGATCAGGCCCGGCTCGACCAGGCGCGCGCCCGCCGGCGCGGTGGGCCCGTCCTCCAGCTCCACCCCCTCCCGGAGCGCCCGCAGCGCCGCGGCGCCCACATCCGCCGGCTCGACGCATGCGCGCGGTAGGTCTTCGGCACCTCGTGGCGCGGATGCGTGAGCAGCTGCGCCAGCTCGCCGTCGTTGGTGAGCAGGATCAGGCCGGTGGTGTCGGCGTCCAGGCGGCCGACCGGGTACAGCCGCCGCTCGGACTCGACCAGGTCGGTCACGACCGGACGGCCGTGCGTGTCCTCCGCCGTCGACACGACGCCCGCGGGCTTGTTCAGCGCGTGCACCTCGCGCGGCTCGGGCGCCACGGCCTCGCCGTCCACCTCCACCCCGCTCGACTCGTCCACGTCGACCGCCGGGTCGTCACCACCCGTCCCGCCGACCGTCACGCGGCCCTCGGCGATCAGGCCCTCCGCGGCCCTGCGCGATGCCACGCCCGCGTGCGCGAGGTACTTCGCCAGGCGCACGGCGCGTGAACGGCTAGGCGACGCGTGCGGCGTCCGCCGCGTGCTCGCGGTACCAGGCCACGGTGCGCTCGAGGCCCTCCTCGAGCGGGGTGGTGGCCTCGAAGCCGAACAGCTCCTTGGCGCGCGAGGTGTCGAGCGCCCGGCGAGGCTGGCCGTCGGGCTTGGTCGGATCCCATTCCAGGCTGCCCTCGAACCCGGTCACCCGCGCGATCAGCTCGGTCAGGTCCTTGATCGTGATCTCGCTGTGGGCGCCCACGTTCACGGGCTCGGCGCCGTCGTAGCGCTGGGTGGCGGCCACGATGGCATCCGCGCAGTCGTCCACGTACAGGAACTCGCGCGAGGCGCTGCCCGTGCCCCAGCAGCTCACGTGCCCGGCGCCGGAGATCCGCGCCTCCTCGCACTTGCGGATGAGCGCCGGGATCACGTGGCTCGAGTGCAGGTCGAAGTTGTCGCTCGGGCCGTAGAGGTTCACCGGCATCAGGTAGGCGCCGTTGAGCCCGTACTGCTCGCGGTAGGCCTGGAGCATCACCAGCAGGGCCTTCTTGGCCACCCCGTAGGGGGCGTTCGTCTCCTCCGGGTAGCCGTTCCAGAGGTCGCTCTCGTGGAACGGGACCGGGCGTGTGCTTGGGGTAGGAGCAGACGGTGCCCACCTGGACGAACTTCGCGGTGCCGCGGCGGCGGGCTTCCTCGATCAGGTGCAGGCCCATCGCCATGTTGGCGTAGAAGTAGCGGCCCGGGTTGTCGCGGTTGGCGCCGATCCCGCCCACCTCCGCGGCGAGGTGCACGACCGTGTCCGGCCGGGCCTCGTCGTAGGCGCGCGCGACCGCCTGCGGGTCGGTCAGGTCGTGCTCGGCCCGGCGCGGCACCACGATCTCCGCGGCGCCGGCGGCCTCCAGCCGCGCGCGCACCCGCGCGCCCAGGAATCCCGACCCGCCGGTGAGCATGATCCGCTTGCCGTCCACGTGCTCGGCCACGCCGGGAGGGTAGCGCGGGCTACCTTGTGGACATGGATCTCGCGCAACTGGACGCCACCCTCTCGGAGCTCGGCGAGCCGCCGTTCCGCGCGGGCCAGGTGTGGGAGTGGATGGCCCGCGGCGCGTCGTCGTATCGGGAGATGACGAACCTGCCGGAAGCGGCTGCGCGACCAGCTGGCCGAGCGACTGCCGCTGTCCTCGTTGTCCCTTCAGGACGAGGCGCACTCGTCCGACGGGACCGAGAAGGCGCTCTTCCACACCGCGGACGGGCGCCCGCTGGAGACGGTGCTGATGCGCTACCGCGACGGGCGCCGCTCCCTGTGCCTGTCCAGCCAGTCCGGATGCCCGCTCACGTGCACGTTCTGCGCCACCGGCTCGATGGCGTTCGGGCGCAACCTCACGGCGTCGGAGATCCTCGACCAGGCCCTGCACTTCAGCGAAGGACGAGCCCGTGGACCACGCGTCTTCATGGGCATGGGCGAGCCGCTGCTCAACCTCGACGCGGTGCTCGAGGCGTGCGAGCGGCTCCCCTCGATCGGCATCCACCCGTCGTCGACCACGATCTCCACGGTCGGCTGGATCCCGGGGATCGACCGGCTGGCCGAGCGGGAAGGGCCCACGATCCGCCTGGCGCTGTCGCTGCACGCGCCCGACGACGCGCTGCGGTCCGAGCTGATGCCGGTGAACGAGCGCTACCCACTGGCCGACGTGCTGCAGGCCTGCCGGCGCTGGCACGAGCTGCGCCGCCGCAAGGTGTTCGTGGAGTACCTCATGCTCGCCGGGGTGAACGACCGCTACGAGCAGGCGCTCCAGCTCGCGCGGCTGCTGGAGCCGCGCGGCGCCTTCAAGGTGAACCTGATCCCGTACAACCCGACCGACTCGGACTTCGAGGGATCAAGCAGGGAGGCGATCGACGCCTTCCAGCGCGCGCTCGCCGGCGCCGGCGTCCCCGCCACCGTACGGCTCACCCGCGGGCGCGACATCGATGCCGCCTGCGGCCAGCTCGCCGTCAGCAGCTGAGGTGCGCGACTGCCACGGCAGCCGTCCCTCGGCCGCCAGCCACGAGCCGCTCACGATCAGGAGCAATCCTCCGGCGGTGGCGAGCGTGAACGCCTCGTCCAGCAGGGTCACGCCGTAGATCACGGCGAAGCCCGGCGCGATGTACGCCACCAGGGACGTCTTCGCCGGGCCGATCGTGTCGATCAGGTCGTAGAACAGGACGAAGGAGATTCCGGTGCCGAACACCCCGAGCGCGGTGAGCGATGCCACCGCCTCTGCGCTCGGCGCCGACGTGGGCAGGCTGAACGCCGCCACCGGCGCGGCCATCAGGGCGCTGAAGGCCATCGTCGCGGCAACGATCGCGGTGGGGTCGATCCCGCTCAGGTTGCGCTTGAGGTAGTAGGCGCCGAGCGCGTAGCCGAGCGAGGCCAGCACCACCATCAGGCCGCCGGCAAGCGCGGCCGCGCCGCCGCCGGCGTCGATTCCCAGAAGCAGCACCACGCCCACGATCCCCATGCTCACGCCGGCGAGGCCGATGCCCTGGGCGCGCTCCTCCTGGCTGATCCAGATCGCCAGCAGGAAGGTGAAGATGGGCGCGGTGGCCACGAGGATCCCGGCGAGCGAGGACGAGATGTGCTCCTGGCCGAACGAGATCAGCATGAACGGAGCGGCCACCTGGAGCAGGGCGAGGAAGGCCACCACGCCGAGCCGGCCGCGCAGCGATGCGAGCGCGCCGCTCCTGAGCCGCGAACGGCGCCAGCACCAGGGCCGCCAGCGCGGTGCGGATGAACACGACCATCGGAGGCTCGAACACGTCCTCCAGCGCGACCTTTATGAACAGGTAGGAGGCCCCCCAGAAGGCGGCGAGGAAACCGAACTGGATCCATGATCGGCGACTCATCGAGCACCTCGATCATCGCAAAAGCGGTCCATCAGCCCAAATGACGATATCCGCCGCCTGCGATAAGCTCCGCTTATGCTCGATGTGAAGCGCATGAGGGTCCTCCGTGAGGTCGCCAACCGGGGGTCGTTCTCCGCCGCGGCCGAGTCGCTCTCGTTCACCCAGTCCGCAGTGTCACAACAGGTGGCGGCGCTGGAACGTGAGGTCGGCACCACCCTGCTCGAGCGCGGACCGCGCGGTGTCCGCCTGACCGACGCGGGCCGGGCGCTGGTCTCGCACGCCGACGCGATCCTCGCGCGCATCGACTGCGCCGAGGACGAGCTGGCGGCTCTCGCCGGGCTGCGCGGGGGCCGGCTGCGGCTCGCCTGCTTCCAGAGCGCCGGCGCCACGCTGGCGCCGCGTGCGGTGCGCGAGTTCCACGACCGCCACCCCGACGTGGACCTGAGCATGATCGAGGCCGAGCCCGACGACGCCCAGGCGCGGCTCGCCAGCGGCGACATCGACATGGCGCTGGTGTACGACTTCGAGCCCGTCCCCGGCACGCTCGGCGAGGACCTCGAGCTGACCCACCTGATCGACGACTGCTACGACGCCGTGCTCGCCAAGAGCCACAGGCTCGCCGGACGGCGGCGGCTCAAGCTGGCCGACCTGGCCGACGAGCCGTGGATCGCCGCCACCATGGCCTGCGGCTGCCGCCCGCTGACCGAGCGCGCCTGCCGCGACGCGGGCTTCGCCCCCAACGTGGCATTCGAGGCCGACGAGACGATGGCGGCGCAGGCGTTCGTGGCCGCCGGGGTCGGCGTCACGATCTTCCCCCGCCTGGCGCTGAACCCGCTCCACCCGGGAGTGGTGGCGCGCAGCCTCGGCCGCGACGCCCCGGTGCGGCGGATCTGGGCCGCGCGGCTGAAGGACGGCTTCCGCTCGCCCGCCAGCGAGGCGATGCTGCAGATCCTCAGCGACGTGGCCGAGGAGTTCCGCGACCAGCCCGAACTCGTGGCGGTCGGCTAGGCGCCGCCGCCTAACCCGGCTGCTCGGCCCGCGCCTCGCCCGCCTTCAGCAGCCGCTCGCGCAGCTCGCGCTCGTCCTCGGGCGAGGGGTCGAAGCGCGACACGTCGGGCAGGGAGTCGAGCGCCTCGAGCCCGAACAGCTTCTGGAACAGATCGGTGCTGCGGTAGAGCACCGCGCCGAAGCGCGAGCGCCCCGACTCCTCGATCAGCCCGCGCTCGAGCAGCGTCCCGACCGCGGACTCCGAGGCCACGCCGCGGATCCGCGCGATCTCGGGTCGCGACACCGGCTGGAGGTAGGCGACGATGCCGAGGCACTCGGCCTGCGCCTGGGTGAGCGGCGGGGTCCGCGGCTTGGCCAGCAGCCGCCGCGCCGCCCGCTCCGCCACGGGATCCGTGGCGAGCGTGAACCCGCCCGCCACCTCGCGCAGGACCACGCCCCGGAAGCCCTCGGCGTAGTGCTCGCGCAGCCGCGCAAGCGCCTCCAGGACCTCGCCCTCCGAGGACTCGCAGGCGTCCGCGAGCCGCTCCAGGGAGACCGGCTCCGAGGAGAGGAACAGCAGTGCCTCGGTGATCCGGGCCAGGTCGTTCAATTCGGTCCTCCGCTGATCGTGATCGGGCCGAAGGCCTCGCTCTGGTCCCAGTCGGCCTCACCGGCCTTGTAGAGCTCGAGCAGTGCGAAGAGGGTCACGGCCTCGGTGAGGCGGTCCGCGCCCCTCACGGCGTCGTCGAAGCTGAACGAGCCCAGGCGCCCGAGCAGCTCGCGCACGTGCGCCAGCCGCTGCTCCACGGTCACGTGCGCGCGCGCCACGTGACCGAGGTCGAGCTTGGGCGGCAGCGCAAGCAGGCCCCCCACGGCCTCGGCCAGCAGCCCGGGCTCGTAGACGGGCTCGGCAAGCTCGAGGGAGACCCGCCGCAGGTGCGGCGGCAGCGGCGCCGAGCGGTACCGGTGCCCCTCCTCGTCCGCGAGGCGCTCCTTGAGGAACTCGGCGGCGGTGCGGTAGCGGCGGTACTCGAGCATCCGCGCCAGCAGCTCCTCCGCCGCCTCGCCGGGCTCGAGGTCCAGGCCCTCCTCGTCCTCCCCCGGCAGCATCAGCCGCGACTTCAGCTCCAGCAGCGCCGCGATCAGAACCAGGAACTCGGTGGCTGCCTCGAGGTCGAGCTCGCCGCGCTGCTCGAGATGGTCGATGTACGCCACCACCACGTCGGCCAGCTCCACCTCGAGCAGGTCCACCTCCTCACGCAGGACCAGCGTGAGGAGCAGGTCGAAGGGGCCCTGGAACACCTCCAGGTCGAGGTCTAGAGCGGCGACGGCCATGCGCGTGCAGACTAGACCGGCGGCCCGACGCCCATCGCGCGGCGCACGTCGGCCAGCGTCTCGGAGGCGAGGGCGCGCGCCCGCTCCGCGCCCTCCCTCAAAGCCTCTCTCCAGGCCGGCCTCGTCGGGGCGCAGCTCCTCGTAGCGCTCGCGAACCGGCCGCAGGTAGTCCACCACCGCCTCGGCCACCGCCCCCTTGAACGCCCCGTACTGCTGTCCCTCGAACTCGGCCTCGATCGCCTCCGGGCCCACGCCGCGGATCACGGCCAGCACGTCGATCAGGTTCGTGATCCCCTCCTTGCCCGGCCCCCGGCGGACCTCGGACCCCGAGTCCGTGACCGCGCTCTTGACCTTCTTGAGGATCGACTTCTCGTCGTCGTCGAGGTAGATCAGTCCCCGCTCCTCGCTCCCCGTGGTGGACATCTTCCGCGATGGGTCCTGCAGGTCCATGATCCGCGCGCCCACCTCCGGGATCACGTGCTTCGGCGCGACGAGGACGTCGCCGAAGCGCGAGTTGAAGCGCTCGGCGATGTCGCGCATCAACTCGACGTGCTGGCGCTGATCGTCGCCCACCGGCACCTCGGCTGCGCGGTAGGCGAGCACGTCGGCGGCCTGGAGCACCGGGTAGAGGAACAGGCCCGCGGAGGTCAGCTCGCGTTGCTGGGCGGACTTGTCCTTGAACTGGTGCATCCGGTTGAGGTCGCCGTGAGCGGTGACCGAGCAGAGCAGCCAGCACAGCTCGGTGTGCTCCTTCACGTCGCCCTGGCGGAACAGGATGCAGCGCTGCGGGATCCAGCCCGGAGGCCATCAGCATCGCGGCCGTGTCGTACACGTAGCGCCGCAGCTCCGCGGGGTCGTAGGGCACGGTGGTGGCGTGCAGGTCGACGATGCAGTAGATCGCCGGGTCGCCGCGTTCCTGGCCCTCGAGGTAGCCGCGGATGGCCCCGATGTGGTTGCCCAGGTGCTTGCGCCCGGTGGGCTGGATTCCGCTGAAGATCCGCACGGCGGCGGAGTCTACGGCGCGGTGGAGGCGAGTCTTCGGCTCGCGCGCGGCGATGCAGGCGACGGCGGACTGACGACTCCCCGGAGACGATCCGCGAGCCGCGCGCGCGCAGATCCTCCTCCACCACCCGGGTCAGCACCTCCACCACGCCCGGGTGGAACTGCGTACCCGGAGTTGGCGAGCAGCTCGGCGAGCGCCTCCTCCGGCGGCCGGCCCTTCGCGGTAGGAGCGGTCGGTGGTCATCGCGTTGAAGGCATCGGCGGCGCACACGATGGCCGACTCGAGCGGGATCTCCTCGCCGCGGAGGCCGTCGGGATAGCCGCCGCCGTCCCAGCGCTCATGCGACGAGCGCACGATCCTGCCGACCTCGCTGAGCACGCCGCCCACCCGGTCGAGCATCCGCTGGCCCTCGATCGTGTGGGTCTTGATGACCGTCCACTCCGCATCGGTGAGCGGTCCCGGCTTGTTGATGATCTCCGAGGGCACCGCGATCTTGCCGACGTCGTGGAGTAGGGCGCCGAACTCCACGCCGCGCCTGCGGGTGTCATCGAGCCCCATCTCCTCGGCGACCGCCAGGGCGAGGCCGACGACGCTGCGGCTGTGCTCCCCGGTGTAGCTGTCGTCCGCCTCGAGCATGTCGCCGAGCAGGAGCGTGGTCCCCCGGTAGGCGCGGTTGAGCTCCAGGGCATTGTCGATGCCGCGCTGGCGCTCCCTGGCGAACACCGCCAGCAAGCCCGCGAGCGGCAGCACGGCCAGCAGGGCCAGCGGCGCATCCTCGGCCACGAACGCCGCCAGGAGACCGATCGGGCGTGAGCAGGATGTCCACGAGGAACACCCAGGCGAGCAGCCGCGGCTGCTCCTTCGGCGAGATCCCGAGCGCGAGCCACTCCCGCAGGACGGAGGCGGCGCCGTCGAGCGCGAACTGGGCCGCGAGGGCGGCAACGTACACGGGCCAGTCGGCCCAGGTGGCGTCGCCGGCGCCGGCCGCCAGGAAGACCGCCGCCGGGCCCGACCGCGTGCCAGGCGTCGCCGAACACGAGCAGCGCGCGGTCCGGGTGGGTCTTGCCCGAGACGTAATCGGGAAGGTTGCCGACCACGATCCCCGCGACCACGGCCAGCGGGCACCACCCCGGGAGGCAGCAGGAACAGCATGGGCACGAAGACGAGCTGAGTCGGCGCCGTGTAGCCGTAGCCGATCGCGAACTGCACACGGGAGGCCGCGGCATATGCGAGCACCAGCAGCGAGCGCGACGCCGAGCCGCAGCGGCCTCGTCACCGGCGCTGAGCACGGCCAGCGGCACCGTCACGACCAGGAACGTGACGCGCCATCAGCGTCTCGACGAGACGGTCCCGCGGGGCTCAGCGGCGAGACCGAGCATCCGGTCGTAGCTCTCCAGCAGCTCGCCGTGACCGGGACTCACGTAACTGGACATCGTCGGTTGTATCGGCATTTCGCGCCAAATCCTCAGTCTTAGCGCCGGTCGCCGAGGCTGGACGAATGTTGGTGTGGCGGGATCCTGCGATCGGCCCCATATTGGCCCCCGATCGCAGGACGGATTAGGGGAAAGGACTCCATGACGGACTCGGGAACGCAGGGCCTCTCGACACGCGCGGCAAAGCTGCTCCTGGCAGCGGCGGCCACGCTGATTGCATGCACCGCCCTGGCCCCGGCCGCAAGCGCGGGAGTGCTCGTGAAGTCCGCGGGCGACTGCGCGCCGCAGCCCCTCGAGCGGCCCTTCCTCCGATGGATCGATCCCGCCCAGTACACGCTGCTCCCCGGCGGCACCTTCGAGCAGGAGCTCCCGGACTGGACCCTCTCCGGTGCCCGCGTCGTGTCGGGGAACGAGCCGTACTACGTCCATGGCGAAGGACGAGCGCTCCTCGCTCTCCCTTCCGGCCGGCAGCAAGGCGACCTCCGCGGCGATTTGCGTCGGGCATCGGCCATCCCACCATGCGCTTCTTCGCGCGCAGCACCGGTGGGTCGATCCTCTCGACGCTGAAGGTCGAGGTGCTGTTCGAGCTGCAGACCGGTCACGGTCGTGGCGCTGCCGATCGGGGCCGCGCTCGCGGGCACCCACCGCAGCTGGCAGCCGACGCTGCCGACGGTCGTGGTGGCCAACCTGCTGCCGTTGCTCCCGGGTGAGCAGACGCCCGTCGCATTCAGGTTCACGCCGGTGGGCTCCGCGACCTGGACGATCGACGACATCTACGTCGATCCCAAGCGCCGCAGCTAGCCCTCCCTCACCCAGATATGCCTGCCAGACCTTCATCCCCGCGCGAGAGGCGTCCGCGGCGGCCCGAGCTCGAGCCGCTGGTCCCGCCCTCGCGTAAACGGCCCTCCGGGCCCCGGCCCGATAAGCAAGGGCGGCCGCCGTCGACCGGGAAACCTCTCCCCGTACGCGACGGCGCCGCCCGGGGCTGGGTCCCGCGCAGGTCGCTGGGCTTCGGCTTCAGCTAGAGCGGCTGGCGCACGACGGGCCGTTTGGCGGCGCCTGCCTCGTCGAGCCGCCTCACGGGAGTTCATGCCAGCCAGACCTTCATCCCCGCGCGAGAAGCGTCCGCGGCGGCCCGAGCTCGAGCCGCTGGTCCCGCCCTCGCGCAAACGGCCCTCCGGGCCCCGGCCCAAGAAACCAGGGCGGCCGCCGTCAACAGGGAAACCCCAGTCCGTGCGTGACGGCGCCGCCCGGGGCTGGGCCCCGCGAGGGCGGCTCGGCTTCGGCTTCAGCTAGAGAGGCTGGCGAACGACCGGCCGCTTCGCCGCGCCGGCCTCGTCCAGTCGCCGCACCGGCGTGTCGTACGGCGCGTTGCGAGCGATCTCCGGGTCCTCCTCGGCCTCGCGCAGGATCGAGCGGACGACCTCGGCGAAGTGGTCCAGGCGCTCCTTCGGCTCGGTCTCGGTGGGCTCGATCATCAGCGCCTCGTCCACCAGCAGCGGGAAGTAGACGGTGGGCGGGTGCACCTCGTGGTCGAGCATCCGCTTGGCGATGTCGAGCGTCTTGATGCCGAGCTGGTCGCGGGCGCCCTTGCCCGACAGGACGAACTCGTGCATGCAGATGCGGTCGAAGGCGATCGGCAGGTACTTCGCGATGTCCTCCTCCGCCAGGCGGGCGCGCAGGTAGTTGGCGTTCAGCACCGCGGTCTCGGACGCCTCGCGCAGGCCGTCGCCGCCCAGTGAGCAGATGTAGGCGTAGGAGCGCACGAACACGCCGAAGTTGCCCTGGAAGCCGCGCATCTTGCCGATCGACTTGGGCCGGTCGTGGTCCAGCTCGAAGCGCGGCTCTCCCCCGTTCTCCGCGCCGAGCTGCGTACCACCTGTGGCACGCGGCAGGAACGGCTCGATGCGGTCCGACACGGCGATCGGGCCCGCGCCGGGCCCGCCACCGCCGTGGGGCTGGGTGAAGATCTTATGCAGGTTGTAGTGGACGATGTCGAAGCCCATGTCGCCGGGGCGCGAGATGCCCATCACGGCGTTCAGGTTCGCCCCGTCGTAGTAGAGCGTGGCCGCCCACCCCGTGCACGATCGAGGCGATCTCCTCGATGTTGCGGTCGAACAGCCCGAGCGTGTTCGGGTTGGTGAGCATCAGGCAGGCGACGTCCTCGTCGGCCTTCGCGCGCAGGTCGTCGATGTCCACCCCGCCGTGCTCGTCGGTGCCCACCTTCACCACCTCGTAGCCCGCCATCGTGACGGTGGCCGGGTTGGTGCCGTGCGCGGTGTCGGGCGTGAGCACCTTGTGGCGGCTCTCGCCGCGGTCCTCGTGGTAGGCGCGGGTGAGCAGCAGCCCGGCCAGCTCGCCGTGCGATCCGGCGGAGGGCTGGAGCGACACGTGCGGCAGGCCCGCGATCTCGCGCGAGCGCGCCCTGGAGGTTGTGCATCAGCTCCAGCGCGCCCTGGGCGTACTCCGGGTCCTGAAGCGGGTGCAGCCGCGCGTGGCCGGGCAGGCGCCGCCACCCGCTCGTGCAGCTTGGGGTTGTGCTTCATCGTGCACGAGCCGAGCGGGTAGAAGCCCGTGTCGAGGTCGAAGTTCTTCTTCGACAGCCCGTTGTAGTGGCGCACGATCTCGGGCTCGGACGCCTCGGGCAGGTCGGCCGGCTCGGAGCGCCGCGCCCAGTCGGGCAGGATCTCGCTCGAGCGGCACCTCGGGCACGTCGTCCGCCGGCGGGGTGAAGGCGCGCCGGCCCTCCACCGAGCGCTCCCAGATCGTCAGCGTGTCGCGCTGTTCGCGATTCACGCGGCCACCTTCTCCCGGACCAGCGCCGGCCAGGCGGTCGATGTCCGCCTTGCGAGCGGCGCTCGGTGATCGCCACCAGCAGGCCGTCCTCGAACTCGGGATAGGTGTCGCGCAGCCGGTAGCCGGGATTCACGCCCTCGTCGCGCGCCCGCGCCATCGAAGTCGTCGAGGTCCGGCACCCTCACGGCGAACTCGCGCACCACCGGGCCGGGGTTGATCGCCTCCAGGCCCAGCGCGTCGCGCGCGTAGTGGGTGCGGCGGGCCATCAGCTCGCCCAGCTCCACCAGCCCGCGCTTGCCCAGCCAGGAGAGGTAGATCACGCCGGCGAGGGCGTTCAGCGCCTGCGCGGTGCAGATGTTGTGCGTGGCCTTCTCACGGCGGATGTGCTGCTCGCGCGTCTGGAGGGTGAGCACGAAGCCGCGCTTGCCGTCCACGTCGCGGGTCTCGCCGGCGATCCGGCCGGGCATCTTGCGGATGAAGCGCTCGTCGGCGGCGAAGAAGCCGAACGACGGGCCGCCGAAGTCGAGCCGGTTGCCGAGCGTCTGGCCCTCGCCCACGCACAGGTCGGCGCCCTGAGCGCGCCCGGGGGCTCGAGGATGCCGAGCGGCAGCGGGTCCGCGGCCACCACGAACAGGGCGCCGGTGCGCTTGGCGGCCTCGCCGAGCGCGCCCACCTCCTCGACGGTGCCCGAGGAAGTTCGGCTGCTGCACGAACACCGCGGCGGTGTCGTCGTCCACGAGCGCGGCCAGCGCGTCCACGTCGGTGGCGCCCTCGGCGGTGAGCCCGGCCTCGGCCACCTCCATCCCGTAGCCCTTGGCGTGCGTGACGATCGCCTCGCGCGAGTGCGGGTGCAGGCCGCGCGAGACCACCAGCTTGGTGCGCTTGGTCTCGAGCTTCGCGAGGTAGCCGGCCGCGGCGGCGGCGGAGGGGCCCTCGTAGACCGACGCGTTGGACACCGGGCAGGCCGGTCAGCTCGGAGATCGCCGTCTGGAACTCGAACATCACCTGCAGCCCGCCCTGGGAGATCTCGGGCTGGTAGGGCGTGTACGGCGTGAGGAACTCCGACCGGGCGAGGATCGAGTCGACGATCGACGGCACGTAGTGGTCGTACATCCCGGCGCCGAGGAAGGTGACCTCCTCGTCCGCGTGGCGGTTGCGCGACGCCAGGCCGGCCAGGTGGTCGAACACCTCCGACTCCGACTTGCCGTCGGGCAGGTCGAGCGGGCGCTCCAGGCGCACGCCGGCGGGGATCTCGTCGAAGAGGCCCTCCAGCGAGCCGACGCCGATGGCGTCCAGCATCGCCTGGCGGTCGGCGTCGGTTGAGGACGTGTAACGGCTCAAGAGCTCAGCAGTTCCTTGTACGCGGCCACGTCGAGGAGGGAGTCCACCTCGGAGGGATCGCTCAGCTTGACCTTGACCATCCACCCATCACCGTAGGGGTCCTCGTTCACCTTCTCCGGCGAGTCGCCCAGCACCTCGTTCACCTCGACGATCTCTCCGGACAGCGGGGCGAACACGTCGGAGACGGCCTTCACGGACTCCACCTCGGCGTAGGCCTGGTCCTTGGTCACCGTGGCGCCGACCTCGGGCGGGTCGTAGAACACCACCTCGCCGAGCGCGTCCTGCGCGTACCAGGTGATCCCGAACGTGGCCTGGTCGCCCTCGATCCGGGCCCAGTCGTGCTCGGGGTGGTACTTCAGCTCCTCCGGGTAGCTCGCCTCGGCCACTCAGGTCTCCTTCTCGTATAGGGGCTTCTCGCGGACTTCCGCGGCGCGTGCCTTGCCGCGCACGTCCACCTCGATCGCGGTGCCGGGCTCGGCCGCCGCGCGAGGAAGGTACGCCATCCCGATGCCGACCTCCAGGCAGGGGGACATCGTGCCGCTCGTGACCACGCCCTCGCCGGCCTCGGTGCGCACCGGGTTCCCCTGGCGCGGGATGCCCGGCCC
This sequence comes from uncultured Thermoleophilaceae bacterium, assembly GCA_963761505.1. Lineage (GTDB taxonomy): Bacteria > Actinomycetota > Thermoleophilia > Solirubrobacterales > Thermoleophilaceae > JAAYBF01. The sequence continues at coordinate 129,541 of CAVXGW010000009.1, read as the reverse complement.
GGTGAACGCGAACGGCACCAGCGTCTGCTCGGGCTCGGCGTCGCGCAGGGCGTCGGCGCCTATGAAGCCCGTGTCGAGCTTGCAGCACCAGCCCAGGCCGGCCTCGATCGGGTTGCGCTCGAGCGACAGGTCGTTGCCGTAGAGGTGGAAGCAGACCTCCAGTCGCAGCGTGTCGCGGGCGCCGAGCCCGGCGGGCGTCACGCCGCGCTCGATCAGCGCGTCCCAGACGGCCGGGGCCCCGTCGGGCGGGATCAGCAGCTCCACGCCGTCCTCGCCGGTGTAGCCGGTGCCGCACACGCCGGTCTCAGGCACCCCCGCCACCGTGGCGAGGGTCCAGCGCATCCGCTTGGGCTCCTCGCCCTCCAGCAGCTCGCGCAGGATCGCGCGCGCGTTCGGGCCCTGGAGCGCCAGCATCGCGAACTCGTCGTGGGCGTCGTGCACCTGCACCTCGCCGTCGAAGCCCGCCGCCTGCTCGCGAAACCAGGCGAGGTCGGCCTCGTGGTTCGAGGCGTTCGTCACCGTGAGGAAGCCTCCGCCGCCCTCCGAGAAGCGGTAGGTGAACAGGTCGTCCAGCACGCCGCCGTCCTCGCGGCACAGGACCGAGTACTGCGCCCCGTTCTCGGCGATCTTCGTCACGTCGTTCGACAGGATCCGCTGCAGGAAGCGCTCGGCGTCGGCCCCCGTGGTGCGGATCTCGCCCATATGGGAGACGTCGAACACACCCGCGCCGGTGCGCACGGCCACGTGCTCCTGGCGCACTCCCTCGTACTGCACCGGCATCTCCCAGCCGGCGAACGGCACGAGCCGGGCGCCGGCCGCCTCGTGGCGGTCGAACAGGGGGGTGCGGCGGAGCGTATCGGCGGCGGGCGGCACGTCCGAGGAGGTTACCCGCGGCGTCTGGGTCAGCGACCCAGGCGCACCGTGCGCGTGCGCACGCTGAGCCGGCCCGCCTGGTCGCGCACGCGCACGGCCAGGTCCGCCCGCACGCGCTTGCGGGCGCGCAGGGCGCGCCGCAGGCGCCTGCGCGCCTTCGTGGAGCAGCGTGAGCCTGAGGGTCAGCGTGCCCGCGCTGGCGCGCCGGCCCTTGCCGTCACGGAGCCGGATCCGCCTGCCCCTCAGCTTCAGCGACAGCCGCCCGGTCGCCCGCGCCTCGCATGCCCTGGCGCAGCGGATCCTGCACGCCCACGTTGCCGCTGAGAAGCGGGCGCTGGCGCAGCGCGCCGCCCAGGCGCACGATGAGGAGGGGCGTTGCGGCGCCCGCGGCGCCGGCCGCCGGGTGGCGCGGCATCCCGCGGGCAGGCGGGCGCCGCGAGGCTGCCCGTGAGGCGGCCCACCGCCCCGCGGACAGCTGCACGACCAGCACGCGGCCGGCGGCGTCCTCGCCGAAGGCCACGGGGCTGGTTCACCGCCAGTCCCGAAGGTGTATCCCCGGCCCCCGAGGGCAGGCACACCGCGCGCACGGACCCCGTGCAGAAGTCGCCATAGAGGTAGCGCCCCGCGAGCGTCGGGAGCGCCGGGTCCCGCACGACCACCCCACCGGTCACCGAGCACGCCCCTCCTTGCGTGCGGATAGACGAACGGCGGGCGCCACGTGGCCCGCGAGGGAGCACGGAGCCGTGCCGGAGGGGCGGCGCGACGCGGCCCTCGCACGCGGCCCAGCCGAAGTTCGCGCGCGCGCCCGCGGCCTGCCGGCGGCAGAGGCGAAGTCGATCTCCTCGAAGGCGCCCTCGCCCACGTCCCCGATCGTCAGGTCGCCGGTCAGCCGGTCGAAGGAGAAGCGGAAGGGGTTGCGCAGGCCGTAGCTCCAGACGAGAGGGTCGCCGCCGGCCCCGCTCGCGAACGGGTTTGACGGCGGGACGGTGAACTCGGCCGGGCCGTTCTCCGCGCGGGTCGAGCCGCAGGATCTTGCCCAGTTGGCTGGAGGTGTTCTGGGCGTTCGCGCTCTGACCACCGCCGCCGTCCCCGGTGCTCGCGTAGAGCAGCCCGTCGGGGCCGAACTGCAGCGTCCCGCCGTAGTGGTTTCCGAGGTCGGCGTGCGGGATCTGCGAGCACGGTGCGCTGCGCTGCCGGGATCGGCGAGGTTCGCGTCGATCGTGGAGCGGCGGTACTCGCGGATCTCGATCGGCGGCCACGGGAGCGGCGTTCGGCGTTCCGTCGCCCGGCACGACGAAGACGTAGAACAGGCCGCTCGTCGGCGTAGTCGGGCGGGAAAGCGATCGAGAGCAGCCCGGCCTCGCGAGCCGGTCTCCACGCTCGGGATCGTCAGGAACGGCGTGTCCTGCTTCTCGCCGTTGAGCACGAGCTGGATCGCGCCGCCGCGCTCGACCACGAACACGCGGCTGGTGTCTCCGGGCGCCGCCGTCGCGTAGATCGGCGCGGTGAAGTTCTCGTCGTCGTCGAGCGGCTGCAGCGACAGCTGCGCGCTCGCGGGAGCCGCCGCCGCCAGCAGCGCCAGCGCCGCCAGGATGAGCGCGGCGCTAGTCCTTGAGGAACGGCGGGATGTCGATCTCGTCGTCCGAGATCTCCAGCGAGCTGCGCTGGCCCTCGTCCATCGAGACGTCCCTGCGGCGAGGCTCGCGCCTGCGGCCGGTGCTGTCCTCGGTGAACAGCGGGGCGCCGGGGCGGTGGCCCTCGAACCCCGTGGCGATGACCGTGACCCGGACACCGTCGCCGAGGCCGTCGTCCACGACCGCGCCGAAGATGATGTTGGAGTTCTGGTCGGCGGCACTCTGGATGATCTCGGCGGCCTCGTTCACCTCGAACAGCCCGAGGTCGCTGCCGCCCGTGATGTTGAGCAGTATGCCGGTCGCCCCCTCCACCGACTGCTCGAGCAGGGGGCTGGAGATCGCGTTCTTCGCGGCCTCGGACGCGCGCTGCTCGCCCGCCGCCTCACCGATGCCCATCAGGGCCGAGCCCGCCTCGTGCATGATCGTCCGCACGTCGGCGAAGTCGAGGTTGATCAGGCCCGGGATCGTGATCAGGTCGGTGATGCCCTGGACGCCCTGGCGGAGCACGTTGTCGGCCTCCTTGAACGCCTCGAGGATGCTCGTGCGGCGCTCCACCACGGCCAGCAGCTTCTCGTTGGGGATCACGATCAGCGTGTCCACCTGCTCGCGCAGGCGGGAGATCCCCTCGTCGGACTGGCGCCGGCGCTGGGCGCCCTCGAAGTCGAACGGACGCGTGACCACGCCGACGGTGAGCGCCCCGATCTCCTGCTTCGCCACCTCGGCGATCACGGGGGCCGCGCCGGTACCGGTGCCGCCGCCCTCGCCGGCGGTCACGAACACCATGTCCGCGCCCTTCAGGGCCTCCTTGATCTCGTCGCGGCTCTCGTTCGCCGCGCCGTAGCCGGTCTCGGGATCGGCACCCGCGCCGAGGCCGCGCGTGAGCTGGTCGCCGATCTGAAGCTTGATGTCGGCGTCGCACATCTGCAGCGCCTGGGCGTCCGTGTTCACGGCGATGAACTCCACGCCCTTGAGGCCGGCGTCGACCATGCGGTTCACGGCGTTCGTGCCGCCGCCGCCCACTCCGACCACCTTTATGACCGCCAGATAGCTGCCAGTCTCCATACCGTCGATCCTCGCCTCAGTCGCCTCAGAAATTTCCGTCCGGGTGTGAAGCGATGCTTGAGGGTTCGCTACCCAGAAACATCACCGCAAAGCCGGGACTGTAGGTGGATTTCGGCGCGAGTGTCAACTGACCTCGCAACAAATCCTTCAACACAAGCCTCGACTCAGGATCGAGGGTAGGCCCAATCTCGACTCAAGGTTGAGTGTTGGGACCGGCCGGCGGAACCGCCTGCTGGGGCGGCTGCGGTGTGGCCTGGACGGGCGTCTGCGGCACGGGCTGAGCGGGTGCCTGGGCGGGTGCCTGCGGCCCTTCTGGCGCCGCCGGCGCCGGCTGGGGCGCGGGCTGGTCCGCGCCCGCGGGCGCCACCGGCGCCACCGTCTCCACGGGGAGGCCGCCCGCGGCGGGCCGCTCGGGGATGCGCACGTCGATGTAGTCGGCGCCGGCCGCGTCGCGGTCGGCGAGCACCCGCACGGCGGCCGCCCACTTGGCCGCCAGATGCGCGGGGTTGCCGAACACCAGGTCGGGACCGTCCTTCATGCGCACCACCACCCCGCGGCCGCGCTCGCGCTCGACCTTCGTGAGCCGCTCGGTGAGGATCGCCGGCGCGCCCCCGGCCACTCGCACGGCGTCCAGCGCGGGCCCGGGATCCACCCGGCGCGAGGGGAAGCCGCCCTCGATCTTGATCGCCGGGACCTTGGCCTTGGCCGCGACGCCCTCGAGCACCGAGCCGTCCGCGGCCACGGCCACGCGCCGGCCGCCCAGCGTCAGCACGGCCACGGGGCGGTGCTCCAGCACCCGGATCGTCATCGCGTTCGGGAAGTCCGGCGTGATCACGAGCGCGCGGATCGCGGGGTAGGCCTCGGCCACCTGCTCGATCCCGGCGCGGTCCACGTGAAGGGTGGTGCTGTGCTTGGCGGCCCGTTCGAGCGCCGCGCGAACGTCCGCGGCATCGCCGCCGGTGAGCCCGGTCACGCGGACCTCCTTCACCGCCACCAGCCCGGAGTCGCGCAGCCAGAGCATGTAGAGGGCGGTGAGCAGCAGCGAGGCGGCCGCCAGCACGATCAGCCGCCGGCGAAGCCGCGGGCCGGGCGTGAGCGCGCGGGCCCAGGGCGCGAGGCGCACGCGGGCGGCTGCGATGGCGCTGCTCATCGCCAGAGGGCCTTCGCGTCGACGTCGCCGAGCAACTGCACCTCGGGCTCGAGGTCCACGCCGAAGCGCTCGCGCACCAGCCGGCGGCCCTCGGCCATCAGCGCGATCACGTCCGCGGTGGTGGCATCGCCGGTGTTCTCCACGAAGTTGGCGTGCTTCTCCGAGAAGCGCGCGCCGCCGACCGCGAGCCCGCGGGCACCGGCCTCGTCGAGCAGCACGCCGGCGCTGCGCCCCTCGGCGCGCGGGTCGTCGGGGTTCTTGAAGGTCGAGCCGAAGGTCTTGATCCCGGAGGGCTGGGCGGCCTTTCGCTTCGCGCGCATGTCGGCGAGCGTGGCCTTCACGCCCTCGGGGTCGGCCTCGTCGAGCTGGAACGAGGCGCGCGCGACGACCTCGCGCGGCCCGAGGTTCGACTTGCGGTAGGAGAAGCCGAGGGCGGCGGGCTCGCGCCGGTCGGTGCCCGCGGCGGTGGCCACGTCCACCCATTCGAGCACTCGCGAGAGGTCGCCGCCGTAGGCGTTGGCGTTCATCTTCACCGCGCCGCCCACGGTGCCGGGGATGTTCACCCCGAACTCCAGGCCGCTCAGCCCCTCGCGCGCCGCGCGCGCGGAGGCCTGCGGGAGCCGGGCGCCGCCGCCGCAGAGCAGCCGCCGGCCGTCACGCTCGATCGAGGCGAGCGTGCCGTCGAGCTTCATCACGAGTCCCCGGAAACCTGCATCGGCTACCAGGAGGTTCGATCCCGAGCCCACCACTCCTACCTCGATGCCCTCCGAATCGGCCCACGCGAGCAGCTCGGAGAGCGCCTCGGGCGTGTCCGGTCGCGAGTAGTAGTCGGCCGGGCCACCGGTCCGGACGGTGGTGAGGCGCTCCAGCGGGTAGTCGCGCTCCAGCTTCATGAGATCCCCAGCTCGCAGGCACCGCCTGCTCCCGAACTGCGTCCCACAGCAGTTCGGCGACCCGGTCCACGTCACCTGCGCCGAGCGTGATCACCACGTCGCCCTCCCCCGCCTCCGAGCCGATCCGCTCCGCGGCGTCCTCGATCGCCGGGGTCCAGAGCACCCGCCGCCCGCCACCGGCGTCGGCCGCGGCCCGGGCGATGGTGAGCCCGCTGACCCCGGGGAAGTCCTCGGCCCGCTCGCGCGCCGGGTAGACGTCCAGCACGGCCACGACGTCCGCGAGCGCCAGCGCCTCGCCGAAGCCCCGGGCAAGCGTGCGGGTGCGGGAGAAGAGATGCGGCTGAAAGCATGCGACCACCCTGCGGGCGCCGAGCGTGCGGGCGGCCTCCAGCGTGGCCCGCACCTCCGTCGGGTGATGCGCGTAGTCGTCGAACACCCGCGCGCCCGATGGCGTGGTGCCGCGCGGCTCGAACCGCCGCCCCGCCCCGCTGAAGCTCGCGAGCGCCGGTGCGGCCCGGGCGATCGGCAGCCCGGCCTCCCTGCACGCGGCCAGGGCCGCCAGGGCGTTGAGCACGTTGTGGCGCCCCGGCACCTTGAGCTCCACCTCCACCCCGTCCACCCGGAACGACGCGCCCAGCTCGTGCAGCTCCAGCTCCTCGGCCCGCAGATCCCCCTCGCCGATCCCGTAGATGAGGTCGCCCTGAAGTCCCGTGCCGGCGATCGTGGTGCCGGCGCCGGCGGTGAACTCGGCGAACGCCTCCTCCAGCTCCCCGAGCGAGCGGTACGTGTGGTGATGGTCGAGCTCGACGTTGGTGACCACCGCGACATCGCGGGCCAGCTCCAGGAAGGAGCGGTCGGACTCGTCGGCCTCGACCACGATCCACTCCCCCTCCCCCCAGGCGGCGTTCGTGCCGGCCGAGCGCAGCTCTCCCCCGATCAGGTAGGCCGGGTCGTGGCCACACTCGACCAGCGCGTGGGCGGCCATCCCACAGGTGGTCGTCTTGCCGTGCGTGCCCGCGATCGCGATCGCCCGCTTCAGCCGCGACACCTGGCCCAGCAGCTCGCCCCGATGCAGCACGGGCCCGTGGCGGCCGCCAGCTCGGGGTTCTCCGGCGGGATCGCGGTGGAGACGACCAGCTCGGCGCCCTCCGGGACGTTGGCCGCGGCGTGCCCGATGGTGGGCTCGATGCCTCGCTCGCGCAGGCGGGCCGTGTAGGAGGACTCGGACCGGTCGGACCCGGTGACCCGCGCGCCGAGCGCCTCGAGAGACGATCGCCAGGCCGCTCATGCCCGCGCCGCCGATCCCGACGAAATGCAGCCTGCGGTCGGCGAACGGCCCGTCGGTCATGGCGCGTGACCTTAGCCCCGGCTCAGGAAATTGCCCCATGAACGCGCGTCTCGGCGTAGCCTGTGCGTACAGATGGGACGTCGACGATGAAGCGGGCGCTGGCCCTGGGCGCGTGGTGGTTGGCGATGCTCGCTGCCGCCCCGGCCGCGGGAGCGTCCGGTGCCGATCCGCCCGATATCTCCCGCTCGGGACGGGTGCTCAGCCTGACCGCAACGGCACGTGGGTGCCCCCCGCCTCCGGCTACACCTACCTGTGGTACCGCTGCGGCGACGCCACGACCGCGAGCTGCACGCAGCCGCTGGTAAACGAGACGGCGCAGTCCTACATCCTGCGAACCGCGGACATCGGCTTCCACGTGCGCGTGCTCGTGACCGACTCCACCGGCGGCGGATCGGCGCTCTCCAACGCCGCTCGGGCCGATCTCGGCCGCGCCGCCCGCGAACACGGCCGCCGCCGCGCGTGAGCGGCGACCGCGCAGCGGGAGCTCAGCCTGATCGCCGCTGCGGGCACGTGGGGTGGCCGCATGGCGGGCGACCCGCCCTTCACCTACCAGTGGCAGCGCTGCGCGACGGCGGGAGGCGCAGGCTGCTCCAACATCCGCGGCGCGGTCGGATCCAGCTACCAGCTCGGGGCGGCTGACGTGGGCCAGTACATGCGGGTGTTCGAGATCGCCGAGGGGCTCGGGAAGGCGCAGGTGGTGGCGCCCGCGACCGCCATCGGACCGGTGGCCGATGTGCGGTTCCTCAATCCCTTCCCGGTGGTCGTGATCGCCGGCCGTCTGCGCGGGCGCCGCACCCGCCTCACCATGTTCGTGGTACGCGGACCCCGCGGCGCCAAGGTGAGGGTGCGGTGCAAGGGCCGGCGGTGCCCGTTCCGCAGCCTCCGCGGGACGATCGGCAAGCGCAGGCGGCTGCGGTTCCGGCGTGCCCAGCGCACGTACAGGATCGGTCAGAGCCTGGAGGTCCGGGTGGCCGGCGGTAACCGCATAGGCAAGTTCACCCGGATCGTGTTCCGCCGCTCCCGCACACCCAGGCGTCTCGACGCCTGCCTGCGACCCGGCGCGAGCCGCGCAAGCTCGTGCCCGGCGGGCTGATGGTGGTACGTCTGGCACTCGTGGGGGCGGCCGCGGCGGCCGCGTTCCTCGGCACCTTCGCGGTCGGCCGCGCCGACCAGGACCCCGAGCCCCCTCGCGCCGTGCCGCGGCTCCCGGCCGGCTCCGTGGCGCCGGCCGCGCGCCCCGTGGGGGTACCCGCCGCGGCCAGGCTTCCGGGACGGCTGCGCCGGCAGCCGCGGCCGCGCGGCGCCGGCGGCCGCCGCCGCCCAGGCCGCGCGTCCGCCGCGTACGGCGAGCGCCGGCGCCCAGGCCGGTGCCGGTCGCGCCACCTCCGCCCCCCCCGCCCCGGCCCCCGCGCCGCCCGAGGCCGGCGCCCAAACCCGACCCCGGTACTCCCTTCTTCGACGCGGGCTAGCCATGGCCACGCATTCAGTCGACACGCGCGGGACGATGGTCGGCGCGGAGCTTGCGGGCCACACCATCACCGAGGTGCTGGACCGCGATTCCCGTCACGCGTCGTTCAGGGCCGACGCCCCCGACGGAACCGCGGTGATCCTGCGGGTGACCAGGCTCGATGGCCGTGAGGCTGCCGAGCATTTCCTCCGGCAGGCCGAGCGGCTGGCCGGGCTCGACCATCCCGGCCTCCCGGAGATCACCGGGTACGGCGATACGCCGGAGGGTCTCTGGGTGACCAGCGTGGTCGTGGAGGGCACCAGCCTGAAGACCCTGATCGCCCGGAACATGCCGCCCCGGCTGGCCGTCCGCCTGCTGGGCGAGGTGGCCGAGGCGCTCGACGCCGCGCACGCCGCCGGCGTCGTTCACGGCGACGTCCGGCCCGAGCACGTGATCGTGCAGGGCTGGCCCGCCGAGCGCGCCAGGCTCGTGGCCTTCAAGCTGGACGCCGCTGCCTCCACCGCGCGCGAGCCGACCGCCTACACCGCCCCTGAGCTTCTGGCGGGGGCGGCCCCGGCGCCGCCCGCGGACGTCTTCGCACTCGCCGCGACGCTGCGCGAATGCCTCAAGACCTCGCCCCACGCGCTTCCCGCCCCGCTCGGCCCGATCCTGGCCCGCGGTCTCGACGCGGACCCCGCCCGCCGCCCCGCCGGCGCCGGCAAGCTCGTGGCCGACGCAATCCGGGCTCTGGGGCCCGCCGCGGGCCGCGACGACCCCAGGCGCGCGGTGGAGGCTCGAGCCCACGCCCGAGAGCGCGAGCGCCCGAAGGCCCAGCCCAAGCCCCAGCGCCGGGACCGCCGCCTGCTCGGCGCACTCGCCGCGGCCGCGCTGGTGGCCGCGGCCGGGACAGCCGGCTATGCGGTGGGCGGCGAGCCAGAGGCCGCCAAGCCCGCGGGCCCGCGCGCGGTCTCCGCCGGCGCCATGACCACCACGGTGCCGCCCGGGTTCACGCGCGTCCGAGGCGCCCCCGAATCGCCGGCATTGGAGCAGGCCGTGTCCTTCGCGCGGAGGGCGCCCGCGGTGACCGTGACCGTTGGGATGGCTGCGGATCGCCAGCGCGGTGCTCGACCCCGCGCGGCCGGCGATCGAGGCCGACACCGATCCACCCCGCCCGCGCGAGGTGTCGCTGAAGCGGCTGACCGCGTTGCGCTTCGATCGCCTGAGCGGGCGCGCCCCGTCGGTGCTGTACGTGGCCCCCACCACCGCCGGCGCGGTGGTCGTGGCCTGCGGCGGCACACGGGCCGCGGCCGCGCAGCCGTGCGCGGCGGCGGCGCGTGGCCTGCGTGTGCGCGGCGCCCAGGGCTATGACCCGTCGGCGGGAATCGCGTGGAAGAACCGGCTGGCGGGCCTGGTCCAGCGCTTCAGGCGGAGCCGATCGACGGCCCTGCGGCGTCTGCGCCGCGCGGCCACCCCCGCGGGACAGGCGCGAGCGGCGGGCGCGCTCGTCGGCGTGCATACCGCGATGGCCAGGCTCGTGCGGGCCGGCGACACCCCTCCGCAGGCCGTCGGCGTGAACCGCCGTGTGCTGGCCGGCCTCGCCTCGACCGCAGCGGGTTACCGGGCCCTGGCCCGGGCCGCCAGGGCGCGAAGCTCGGCGCGATTCAGGCGCGCGGTTCGCCGGGTGCGCCGAGCCGACCGGCGGCTGCGAGCCACACTGCGCACGATCTAGTCGCGAGCGGCCTGCAGCACCTCGGCGGCGATCCGCTCCGCCGCCCCCGGCTTGGCCACCGACCGCGCGGCCTTGGCCATCGAGCGCATCTGCTCGGGCGCCCGCAGCAACGCCCCCACCTCGCGCGCCAGCCGCGGCCCGTCCAGCTCGGCGTCGGGCACGACCAGGGCGGCGCCCGCCCGCTCCATGTGACGCGCGTTGGCGGTCTGGTGGTCGGCGGTCGCGTGCGGATACGGGACCAGGATCGAGGGAAGCCCGGCGGCGGCCAGCTCGAGCACCGAGCCCCCCGAGCGGGCCACAACGAGGTCGGCGGCGGCCAGGGCGTCGGCGAACGGCTCGACGTAGTCGTGGAGCACGTAGTGGGGCGGCGATCCGAGCGCCGCGAGCCGTTCCGCCAGGTCGCCGTGGTCGCGTCGCCCGGAAACGTGCAGCACGGCGCACGGGGCGCCATCGCCGAAGGCCGCCAGGGCGGCGTCGTTGAGCCGGCGCGCGCCCAGGGACCCGCCGAAGATCAGCACGCATGGCGTGTCGGCGTCGATCCCGAACCGCGCGCGTGCGCGGTCGCGGTCCGCCACGCCGGTGTCCGCGGGGATCGGCCGGCCGCTCACCTCGTACTTCGAGCCGTCGCGGCCCTCGATCGGGAAGGCAAGGAACACCTTGCGCGCCAGCGGGGCCAGCAGCCGGTTGGTCACGCCGAGGTGGCTGTCGGCCTCGGTCAGCACCACGGGCAGTCGCAGCGTCCGGGCCGCCAGGCCCACGGGACCGGCCACGTAGCCCCCGCCTCCCACCACCGCGTCCGCGCCCGTGGACCGCAGCATCCTGCGCGCGCGGCCGGTGGCGCGCAGCGCCCGCGCGATCGCGCGGGCGGCGCGGAGCGGGTTGCGCCGGTCGATGCCCTCGACCTCCAGCACGTGGAATGGGAAGCCGGCGGCCGGCACCAGCTCGGCCTCGGCGCGGCCACCGCCCGCGAACTCGACCTCGGCGCCGCTAGCTCGCAGCGCTTCCGCGACGGCCAGGGCCGGCACGACGTGTCCCGCGGTCCCGCCGGCTGCGATCACGACCTTGGGCATGGCCTCCTCCGTCGATGGCGCGCAGGGTGGGCTTGCTCGCGCGAGCCGGCAGACCGCCGTTGGCCGCCACGTTCATCAGCAGGCCCATCCCGCCCAGCAGCACGATCAGGTTGGTGGATCCGTAGGAGATGAACGGGAGCGGCACGCCCGTGAGCGGCATCAGGCCCAGCACCGCGAAGAAATTGAGAATCGCCTGGCAGCAGATCAGCGACGTGATCCCCGCCGCCACGAGCTTCGAGTAGCGGTCGCGCGCGCCCTTCGCCGCGCGCAGCCCCGCGTAGCCGATCAGGGCGTAGAGGGTCGCCACCCCGAGCATGCCGACGATGCCCAGCTCCTCGCCGATGATCGCCAGGATCATGTCCGTGTGGGCCTCGGGCAGGTAGAAGATCTTCTGGACCGACTCGCCCAGGCCGACCCCGAACATCCCGCCCGATCCGATGGCGGTGAGCGCCTGCACGGCCTGGAAGCCCGAGTCGCCGGCGTCGGAGAAGGGGTCGAGGAAGGCCGTGACCCGCTGCATCCGGTAGGGCTCCGCGATCGCGGCGATCGCGGCCACGGCGATCAGGCCGCCGCCCAGCGCGCCCAGGTGGCGCAGCGGCGTGCCGGCGGCCACCAGCAGCGCCCCCATCGCGAAGCAGATGACCATGGCGGTGCCCATGTCCGGCTGCTTGAGCAGCAGCAGGCACGCCCCCGCCAGCACCAGCAGCAGCGGCTGGGCCAGCTCCTTCAACCCGGTGGTGATCTCCGGCCGCTCCGTGAGCAGGCGAGCCGCGTAGAGGATCAGCGCCAGCTTGAGCAGCTCCGAGGGCTGGAACTGCAGCGGGCCGGCTCCGAGCCAGCGGGTGGCGCCGTTGATCGTCACGCCGATCCCCGGCAGCATCACCGCCGCGGTCAGCACGAACGCCGCCACCAGCAGCACCGGCGTGAGGTCGCGGACCGCTCGCAGGCCACGTCGGGAGAGCAGGTGCAGCACGACCATCCCCACCAGTCCGAACATCACGTAGCGCTTGAGGTAGTAGGACGGGTCGCCCGAGCCCTGCAGGAGCGACTCGGCGGAGCTGGCCGAGTAGACCATCACCGCCCCCGCCGCGAGCAGGCACAGCGTGGCGGTGTAGAGGATCGAGTACTCGACCGAACGCTTCGCGCGAGTTCGGGCCGGCGGCATCCGGACCTCCTTCGACGCGGGCCCACGAAGTCATTCCGCGCCGCTGTCCTGACTTTTCCACCCATACGGTGGTCAAGTCAGGACAGCTCCGTCAAAACCAGCTCGCGGAAGCGCTCGCCGCGCTCCTCGTAGTCGCGGAAGGCGTCGAACGACGCGCACGCCGGGGAGAGCAACACGACGTCCCCGGGCTCAGCCGCCTTCACCGCCTCCGCCACGGCACGCTCCAACGTGCCGCAGCGAAGGAGCTCCACGGCGCCCTCGAGGTCCGCCGCGAGCCGCTCCGCGGCTTCGCCGATCAGATACGCGGCGCGCGCCCGAGACGACAGGGCGGGGCGCAACCCCTCGAACCCCTCGCCCTTCAGCGACCCTCCGAGGATCGCGTGCACGCCCCCGTCGAACGCCTCGATCCCCCTCACCGCAGCCGCCACGTTGGTCGCCTTGGAGTCGTTGACGGCGAGAACGCCACCGCGCGAAGCCACCTCCTCCAGCCGGTGCGGCACCCCAGCGAACGAGGCCAGCGCCGAGCGGATGGCGTCCCGCGGCACCCCCATCGCGTCCGCGGCCAGGGCGGCGGCGCGCGCGTTCTGGCGGTTGTGGTCGCCGCGCAGCCGCACCTCACCGAGGTCGAAGGGATCGCGGCCCAGGTCCTCGGGCCTCACCACGTGCTCGGGGGAATGCGCGAACAGCTTCATCTTCGCCGTCCGGTAGCGGTCGAAGTCGCCGTGGCGGTCCAGGTGGTCGGGCTCCACGTTCAGAAGCACCGCGCACTCCGGGGCGAACTCGGATGCGTCCTCGAGCTGAAACGACGAGCACTCGCACACCACGGTCGCGTCGCCGGCGAGCGAACCGGGCAGCGAGCCGAGCGGCGTGCCCACGTTCCCGGCCACCGCCACGGGCAGCCCGGCGGCGCGCCAGATCGCGCCGAGGAGCTCGACTGTCGTCGTCTTCCCGTTCGTACCGGTCACCGCCACGAACGGTTGAGGCAGCAACCTCCAGGCCAGCTCCAGCTCGCCGGTCACCTCAATGCCCCTCTTCAATGCCTCGACCACCACCGGCGCCTCGCGCGGGACTCCGGGGCTCTTGACCACGCAGCGCCACCCGATCGAGCAACTCCACGCCGTCACTGCCGAGGTGAACCTCGAACGAGGCATCGACCGAGGGCGTGGCCGAGTCCACCCCGATCACCTCGCCGTGCTCGGCGAGCATCCGCGCGGCTGCGAGCCCGGACCGCGCCAGCCCCACCACCAGGTACGGCCCCGGCGGCAGCGGTGGGCGCTCGCTCATGTGATCGACTGCTGGTACAGGGTGAAGCCGATGGCGCTGCAGATCGCCGCGACGATCCAGAAGCGCAGGATGATCTTGGTCTCCGACCAGGCCAGCATCTCGAAGTGGTGGTGGATCGGGGCCATCAGGAAGACCCGCCGGCGGAAGCGCTGGAAGGCGAACACCTGGATCAGGACCGACAGCGCCTCGATCACGAAGATCCCGCCGATGATCAGGAGCAGCACCTCCGTCTTGGTCATCACCGCGATCGCCGCGATCGCCCCGCCTAACCCGAGCGACCCGGTGTCGCCCATGAATATCGCCGCCGGGAACGAGTTGAACCACAGGAACCCGACGCACGCGCCCACGAGACAGGCGCACAGCAGCGACAGGTCGGCCTGGCCGGGACCGGTGGTGATGAAGGTCATCGCGGTGAAGGCCAGCAGCACGATCGCGCAGCAGCCCGCCGCGAGGCCGTCGAGCCCGTCGGTGAGGTTCACCCCGTTGGTGGCGCCCAGCAGCACCAGCAGGATCAGCACGGGGTAGAAGTAGCCGAGGTCCACCGACGCGTCCACGATCCGCAGCCGCAGCGTGTCGTTGAGGCCCACGTACTCGGTGGCGGCCAGCCACAGCCCGATCGATATCAGCGCCAGCACGGCGAGCTTGTTGCGCCCGCTCAGGCCCAGCGAGCGGCGCTTGGAGATCTTCGTCCAGTCGTCGGCGAACCCGACCAGCGCGGTGGCGAGCGCGGTGGCCAGCACCACCAGGCTGACGGCGCGGTAGTCGGTGAGGATCAGGAACGGCACCGTGACCGCGAGGAACAGCACGAGACCGCCCATCGTGGGCGTGCCCGCCTTCTCGTGATGGCCCTCGGGCCCCTCCTCGCGTATGTGCTGGCCGAACTCGCGCTCGCGCAGCTCGTCGATGAACTTGGGGCCGAGGAAGATGCAGATGAGGAGGGAGGCCATCCCCCCGATCAGGATCTCCCCCACTAGGCGAGGACCCGTTCCAGTCCGACCGAGCGGGAGCCCTTCACCAGCACGCGATCGCCCGGGAGCGCGATCTCCTCCAGGAGGGCGCCGGCCTCCTCCGGGGTCGCGGCGGCGTAGGCCTCGCCCTCGAAGCCGTCTCCGTACAGAGCCGCCTCCTCGCCCACCGTCACGAGCACGTCGATGCCCAGCGCGGCCGCCTCCTCGCCGATCTCGCGGTGAAACGCGTCCGAGCCATGGCCGAGCTCGGCCATCGTGCCGAGCACCGCCACGCGGCGGTCCGCGGGCGTCTCGGCGAGGTGCTGGAGGGCCGCCCGCATCGACATCGGGTTGGCGTTGTAGCAGTCGTTCACGACCGTCACCCCGCCGGGCAGCTCCAGCACCTCCCCCCGCAGCGACGAGAAGCGGGGCTCGACGCGGCCCGAGGGCACCACGCCCGCCGCCAGCGCGGCGCCCACCGCCGCCAGCGTGTTCAGCAGGTTGTAGGGCTCGTCGTAGGGCAGCTCGAGCTCCAGCTGCCGCCCGCGCGCCTCGATCTCCGCGCGGCCGGCATCGAAGGCGAGCAGCATCACCTCGCCGCCGGGACCGAAGGTGATCGTGTCCACGTCGTCGCGCAGGTGGGCGTCGAGCAGCGCCTCGCCGGCGGGGACGACGCAGGCGGCCCCCGGGCGCAGGTCGCGGATCAGCTCCGCCTTGGCGGCCGCCACCCGCTCCACGGTGCCCAGGAGCTCGAGGTGGACGGGGCCCACGTTCACGATCACGCCCACGTCGGGCTCCGCGATGGCCACCAGCTCGGCGATCTGGCCCTCGCCGCGCATCGCCATCTCCAGCACCATCGCCTCGGTGTCCGAAGGCGCCTCGAGGATCGTGAGCGGGAGGCCTATCTCGGTGTTCAGGTTCTCGGCGTTCGCGTGGGTGCGCAGCCGCCGGCCCAGCATGGCCGCGAGGATGTCCTTGGTCGAGGTCTTGCCGGTCGACCCCGTCACGCCGATCACCTTGCAGCCCATCTCGCGCCGCCAGGCCCGCGCGAGCGCCTGCAGCGCGAGCAGCGGGTCCGCCGCCGCGATCACGGGTGCGGCGCCGCCGGTTGCGGCCGCCGCGCGCTCGGCGTGCTCGGGTGACACCAGCACGCCCCACGCGCCTGCCGCGAGGGCGTCCGGCGCGAACTCGCCGCCGTCCGCGGTGGCGCCCGGGAGCCCCACGAACAGGTCGCCCGCGCGCGCCTGCCGGGTGTCGATCAGCGCGCGCACCGGGCCCGGCGCATCGGGCTCGCCCGAGACCAGCTCGCCGCCCGCGGCGCGCGCGACCCACTCCGCGGTCCGGTCGATCACGCCCGCTCCGGCGCCAGCGCTCGCAGGGCCTCGCGCGCCACCTCGATGTCGTCGAACGGCTCCTTGCGCCCGCCCTCGAATTCCTGGCCCTGCTCGTGGCCCTTGCCGGCGATCACCACCACGTCACCCTCATCCGCGTCCCCCAGCGCCTGCGCGATCGCCGCGCGCCGGTCCACCTCGCTCTCCACGCCCGGCCCGGCGCCGGCGAGGATCTCCCGCACGATCGCCGCCGGCTCCTCCGAGCGCGGGTTGTCCGAGGTGACCACCACGCGATCGGCCAGGCGTGCGGCCACCTCGCCCATCAGCGGGCGCTTGCCGCGGTCGCGGTCCCCGCCCGCGCCGAACACCACGTGCAGCCGCCCCTTGGTGAGCTCCCTGGCCGCGCGCAGCACGTTCTCCAGCGAGTCGGGCGTGTGCGCGTAGTCCACCAGCACCCCGAACGCCTGCCCCTCATCGACCGCCTCAAACCGCCCGGGAACACGCGGAGCCTCCGCCAGCGCCTGGGCCGCAACCTCGACCGGCACGCCGAGCTGAGCGCAGGCGGCGATCGCGCCCAGCGGCGTTGGAGACGTTGAACAGCCCGGGAAGCGGCATCGGAAACGGCAACGCCATCGACCACGAACCGGGAACCGGTGACGTCGAAGGAAACCTCCGACGCCGCGAATCGACAGCCCCGAGGCCCGAGCCCGAGGCCCGAGGCCTGAACCGAGAAGGTCACAGCATCGCGCCTAGCTCCCCGCCAGCCTTTCGCCATACGGATCGTCCACGTTCACCACCGCAGTTCCTGGTTCATCGAACAGCCTGCGCTTCGCCAGGAAGTAGTCCTCCATCGTCTCGTGGAAATCCAGGTGGTCCTGCGTCAGGTTGGTGAACACCTTCGCGGCGAACTGGATGCCGGTCGCACGGCCCAGCTCCAGCGCGTGCGAGGAGACCTCCATGGCGCATGCGCCGTCGCCGCTGTCGAGCATCCGCGCGAACGTCGCCTGCAGGTCGATCGCCTCCGGCGTGGTGCGCACCACGGCCTCCTCGACCCCTCCGACCACCTGCTTCACGGTGCCGAGCAGGCCCGTGCGGATCCCCGCTCGTTCGAGGATCTCGCGCACGAGGAAGGCCGTGGTGGTCTTGCCGTTGGTGCCGGTGATCCCGACCACCTGCAGCTTCGCGGTCGGGTCGCCGTGGAAGCGGGCGGCGGCCGGCCCCATGGCGGCGCGCGCGTCGTCCACCAGCACCTCGGGCACGCCGAGATCCAGCGGGCGCTCGGCCACCAGCGCCACGGCGCCGCGCGCGACCGCGTCGGGAGCGAAGTCGTGGCCGTCGGCCGTGAATCCGCGGACGCAGAAGAACAGGCTTCCCGGGCGCACGGCGTCGCTCGAGTAGGCGAGTGAGGTGACCTCCACCTCCGGCGCCGCGTTTCCCATCAGCTCGCGCAGGGTCATGGCGCGAAGCGAGTTTAGTGCTGGCCGCGGAGGCTCAACCGGCGGTCACGGCCTGCGGGCGCGCAGGACCACGAAGTGGCCGGTCAGCTGCCGGGTCGGCGACGCCTCGAGGCGCTCCCAGCCCAGCAGCCGTGCCGCGAACCGCTCCTGGGCGCCGGGGCTCCAGCCCTCAGCGCGCCGCGCCGCGGCCACCGCGAGCACGCGGGGGCAATGGAGCGCCGCGGTCACATCCAGCACGTCGAGTCCCGCGCCGCGGACCGTGTCCGCCAGCGCCCTCGCCCCGAGCGCGACGGATACCGGGTAGGGCACGAGTCCGGTGGCTCGGCGCAGCCGCGGCGGCAGGGCGTTGCGAACCGCGACCACCGGGTTCGCGCGGTTGTCGAAGGTGAGCAGCAGCTCCCCGCCGGGCGTGAGCACGCGCCTGATCTCGGCGAGCGCCTGCGACACCGCCTCGCGGTCGGGCAGGTGGTCGAGGGTGGAGAGCGAGAGCACGGCCTCGTACTCGCCGTCGGCCGCGGGAAGCGCGCGAACGTCGGCCTCGGTGGCGTGCAGCCAGGGATGCCGCGCGAGGGCGGCGGCCACCGTGAGGGGCGCCACGTCCACCCCGTGGACCTCGGCGGCGTGCGCCGCCAGCGCCGGGGCCACGCCGTCCGCCACCGCCTCGTCCCAGAGGTCGGTCTTGAGCACGCGCAGCAGGCGCCGCCGGCCGAGCCAGCGCTCCACGTGGCGACGGTTCACGAGATCCGAGTGCCGCCGCCAGACGGGCCCGGCCGGATCGGACCGGCGAACGTCGTCCCAGTCGGAGGGCCGGATGCCGGTGCGCGCGGCCACCGGATGAATCTACCGTCAGTGCGGTGGGATCCGGAGGTACGGCAGCGCGAACCCGATGATCCGCTCGAATGCGGG
The DNA here is from genome assembly GCA_963761505.1 of uncultured Thermoleophilaceae bacterium. Classification (GTDB taxonomy): domain Bacteria; phylum Actinomycetota; class Thermoleophilia; order Solirubrobacterales; family Thermoleophilaceae; genus JAAYBF01. The sequence goes on along the minus strand of CAVXGW010000009.1, from coordinate 111,245 downwards.
CGCCGCCACCTCGCCGCCGTAGTACTGCCCGCTGGGCTCGTCGACCATCACCGCCACCATCAGGCGCGGCTTGCGTGCCGGCGCGAACCCGATGAACGAGGAGAAGAACTTGAAGTCCGAGTAGCCCCCGGTCTCGGGGTCGGGCTTCTGGGCGGTGCCGGTCTTGCCGGCAAGCTCATAGCCGGGCACCGACGCCTCCTGGGCGGTCCCGCCGGCGGCCAGGACGCCCTCCAGCATCCGCGACACCTTCCCGGCGGTGTCGCGCGAGACCACGCGGCGCCCGCGGCCATGCTCGCCCGTGACGACGGTGGGCCGGTGCAGCACGCCGCCGTTGGCGATCGCGGAGAAGCCCGCGGCCATCTGCATCGGGGTGACCGCCAGTCCCTGGCCGATCGGGAGGTTGCCGAGCGAGGAGCCGGAGTACCGCTTGGGCCGGGGGACGATCCCGCCCGCCTCGCCCGGCAGCTCGATGCCGGTGGGCCGCCCGAACCCGAACCGGCGGACCCACTTGTCGAAGCGCTGCTTGCCCAGCTTCAGCCCGATCATCACCGACCCGACGTTGGAGGACTGGGCGAGGATCTCGGCGGTCGTGAGGCTGACCGCGCCGCGGTCGTGTGCCTCGCCGATCGTGCGGTCGGCCACCTGGATCTGAGGCGGCAGGTCGAACTTGGTGGTCGGGTTGATCAGCTTCTCCTCCAGGGCGCCCGCCACGGTGAAGGCCTTGAACGTGGATCCGGGCTCGTAGCTGGCGGCGACCGCGCGGTTCTGGCGCGCGTAGGCCGGTGCCGAGCCGAAGTCGTTCGCGTCCACGCGCGGCCAGTTCGCCAGCGCCAGCAGCTCGCCGCTGCGCGGGTCCATCACCACGGCCGTCGCCGCCTTGGGCCGGTGGGCCTGGCCGACCTCGCCCATCACGGCCTCGACCCGCTCCTGCAGCGCGGCGTCGATCGTGAGCTGCATGTCCTCTCCCGACTCCGCGCGCTCGGTCTCCACGATCGAGATCGGCTCGCCCATGGCGTCCTTGACCAGCCGGCGCCGCCCGTCGCTGCCGTGCAGGGAGTCCTCGTACTGCTGCTCCAGCCCCGACAGGCCCACGTTGTCGGTGCCCACCGAGCCGATCAGCTGTGAGGCCATGGAGCCCTGCGGGTAGGTGCGCCGCGGCTCGACCACGGTCCCGATCCCCTCTATCCCCAGCTCCTTGACCTTCTCGCCGAGGCCGGGATCCATCTTCCGGCGCAGGTAGACGAACCCCTGCTTGCGGTCCGACAGCAGCGGCAGGAGCTGATCGGAGGTGCGGCCGACGAGCGGAGCGAGCTTCTTCGCGATACCCGCCGGATCGTCGATCAGGAATGGATTGGCGAACACGGTGACCGCGTCCTCGGAGACGGCCAGCTCCACCCCGCGCCGGTCCGTGATCGTGCCGCGCCTGGCCGGCACGTCGAGGTCCTCCACCTGCTGGGTCACGGCCCGCTCCTTCAGCGAGTCCGCCCGCACGGTCCCCAGCCAGGTGGCACGCATCGCGGCGATGCCGAGGAGCAGAAGGAAGAGGGCGAAGAGGAGGCCGATCCTGCGGTTGACCAGGGCCACGGCCTAGGGCGCCGTCGGCTGGGTCTGGGCGGGCGGCGCGGCCGCCACGGGGGCCGCCGCCGGAGGCGCGGCGGGGTCGGTCGCAGGGGGTCGGCGGGATCGGCCGCAGGCGCGGCCGGGTCCGCCGCCGGGGGGATCGGCTCGGGCGCAGCGGCGGCCTTGCCGCGGTCGATCCGCTTGGCCGCCCGTCTCGCGTCGGTCGCGGGTGTGGAACGCAGGTATCGCACCTCGCCCGGGGCCGGCAGCACCAGGCCCGCCTGGGCGGCCACCTCCTGGATCCGCTCGCTCGAGCCGAGCCGCGCGAGGTCGGCTCGCAGACGGGCGTTCTCGGCCTTCACGGTGGCGGCCCGGTCCGCGGTGCGGGCGATCTCGCGGTTCATCTGGAGGAGGTCGACGTTGAAGAACACGATCCCGGCCAGCAGCACGAACACCAGGCCGATCCACGCGCGGCCGGCCAGGAGCTTGTCCAGCACGAAGGCGCCGGTGGCCTGGCGCGCGGGCGCGGACCTCCGGGTGGCGGGCCGCCGCGGCGCGGGCCTGCGCGTGGGCAGCGGCGCGGTGACCCTGCGGCGTGCGGGAGCGGCGGCCATCAGGCCTCCCCCACGGCGATACGGCGCGCGGCGCGCAGGCGGGCGGAGGAGGCACGCGGGTTCTGGGCCACCTCGCCGGGGCTCGGGGCCACCGAGCGCCGCGTGAGCAGCTCCGCCTCCGGCGTGCGGCCGCAGCCGCAGACGGGCAGGTCCGGCGGGCAGATGCATCCACGCGCGCGGTCGGCCAGGAAGCGCTTCACCCGCCGGTCCTCGAGCGAGTGGAACGAGATCGCGGCCAGGCGGCCCCCCTCGGGCAGGAGCTTCCACGCCTCCGGCAGCCCCGCGTCGAGGTCGTCGAGCTCTCCGTTGACCTCGATCCGCACGGCCTGGAACACGCGCTTGGCGGGCGAGCCGCCGCCGAACTTGCGCCGCACCGCCGCGGGCAGGGCGGCCTCGATCGCGTCGACCAGCTGGCCGGTGGTCTCGAACGGCTCGCGCTCGCGCCGGCGGGCCACCTCGCGCGCGATCGCACGGGCGTTCGGCTCCTCGCCGTAGGCGGCGAAGATCTTGGAGAGGCGGCGCTCCTCGTAGGTGTTCACGATGTCCTTGGCGGCGAGTCCGGTGGTGGGGTCCATCCGCATGTCGAGGGGCGCGTCGTAGGAGTAGGAGAACCCGCGCTCGCGCGTGTCGACCTGCATGGATGAGATCCCGAGGTCGAAATACACGAGGTCGGCCGAAAACCCTTCAATTTCCAGCAACTTCAACGCGTCCACGTAGTCCATCCGGAGGAACCGCGCCTCGCACGGCACCTCCGCGGCCAGCTCGTCGAAGCGCCCCTGGGCCGCCGGGTCGCGGTCCACGCACACGAGCGTCCCGCCCGGGCCGATGCGCTCCGCGACCAGCCGCGCGTGGCCGCCCGCGCCGAAGGTGCAGTCCACCACGTTCTCGCCCGCGGCCGGGTCGGCCAGCTCGATCAGCTCGCCGGCGAGGACGGGTACGTGCGTGCGCGTCATGTCAAGAAGGATCGCCAAGTCCCTCGGTCACCTCCTCGATGCCGGCGTCGAGCTCGGCCTGCTGCTCGTCCCAGCGCTCGCGGGACCAGACCTCGAGGTGGTCGCCGACGCCGGCCACGACGCATTCCTTCTCCAGGGCGGCGTGGGTCATCAGCGCCGGCGGCACGATCACCCGGCCGGACGCGTCGAGCTCGCCGGGAAACGAGTTCGAGGTGAAGTAGCGCTGGATCTGCTTGTAGTCGCGCCCGAGCGGGTTCTTGCCCGCCAGCGCGCGATCGATCGTCGGCTGCAGGCCGGTGCCCGTCCAGACGGTGAGGCAGGCGTCGGGGTCCTTGCAGAGAACGATGCCGTCGGAGAAAGCGTGGCGAAACCGGGAGGGAATGCTCAACCGGTGCTTCGCGTCCAGCGAGTGTTCGTAGTGGCCCTGGAATGACATCTGGCCTTCTCAAGTTGCTTGGACCGAAGTGGCGGAGTGGGAGGAGCCCCGCCACTCCGGTCCGTGTGCTGGCGCCACACTACCCCACTTCGTCCCCACTAGGCAACACATTTCCCCACCGAGCCTCACGACGGGCTGATTTCCCCTTGGCATGCGGGATCACGGCGGCAGGCGCGCTTGCAGCCGCGCAGGGTGGGTGGGCGATTGCAACCACCCGCTCGCGCTGCAATCCGGATTGCAGCCGCGGCCTGTCGATTCCGGGCCCTCCCGTTCGTCCTAGAGTGGAAGGCGGCGACCGGCGCCGCCACCACCGACGACGGAGGTTCGACATGAAGTACCTGCTCACGATCATCAACGACGAGTCGGCGCAGGCCACGCGCGATCTGAGCCCGGAGGAGATGGAGGCGGCGATCGGGCCGTGGAACTCCTACAACGAGGAGCTGCTGGCGGCCGACGCGTTCGTCGCCGGCGAAGGCCTCCAACCCAGCCCGTCCGCCACCACGGTGCGCTTCGGCGAGGACGACGAGCGCACCGTGACCGACGGGCCGTTCGCCGAGACCAAGGAGCAGCTCGGCGGCTTCTACCTGATCGAGTGCGCGGACCTCGACGAGGCGCTCGAGTGGGCCAGGAAGATCCCGACCCGGCCCGGCAACTCGGTGGAGGTCTGGCCCGCGTTCGACTTCACGCAGTTCGGCTACGCGGACCCGTACAAGGCCGCCGCGAAGGCCTAGCTGGAAGCCGCGGAGCACCTCGACCGCCTGTTCCGGCGCGAGTCGGGGCGGGCGGTGGCCACCCTGATCCGCCTCCTCGGCGACTTCGACCTCGCCGAGGAGGTGGTCCAGGAGGCGTTCGTGACCGCCATGGAGCGGTGGCCGGACGCGGGCGTGCCCGACAACCCGGGCGCCTGGATCCTCACCACGGCCCGTAACCGCGCGATCGACCGCATCCGCCGTGACCGCAGCCTGGCCCAGAAGCGCGAGCTGCTGCGCCGGGACGCCGAGCGAACGCAGGAGCCGGACGAGATGGACGAGTTCCCCGACGACAGGCTGCGGCTGATCTTCACCTGCTGCCACCCCGCGCTCGCGCCCGAGGCGCGCGTGGCGCTCACGCTGCGCGCGCTCGGCGGGCTCACCACGCCGGAGATCGCCCGCGCGTTCCTGGTGGCGGAGCCGGCCATGGCCCAGCGGATCGTGAGGGCGAAGCGCAAGATCCGCGAGGCGGGGATCCCGTACGTGGTGCCGGCCGACCACGAGCTGCCCGAGCGCCTGGCGTCGGTGCTGGCGGTGCTCTACCTCGTGTTCAACGAGGGCTACGCGGCCAGCTCGGGCGACGCCCTCGTGCGGCGCGACCTGTGCGCGGAGGCGATCCGGCTCGGCGGCGTGCTGGCCACGCTGATGCCCGACGAGGCCGAGGTGCTGGGACTGCTGGCGCTGATGATGCTCCAGGACTCCCGCCGCGACGCGCGCGTGGATGCGGAGGGGCGGATGGTGCTGCTGGAGGCGCAGGACCGCGGCCGGTGGGACTCGGAGCAGATCGCCGCCGGGCTGGATCTCTGCCGGCGTGCGCTCGCGCTCGGTCCGCCAGGCCGGTACGCGCTCCAGGCGGCGATCGCCGCCGAGCACGCGCGCACGGAGCGGCCCGCCGACACCGACTGGGCGCGGATCGCGGCCCTGTACGGCGCCCTGGAGCTCATGCTCCCCACGCCGGTGGTGGCCCTCAACCGCGCGGCCGCGGTCGCGATGAGCGAGGGGCCCGAGCGCGGGCTGGAGCTGATCGACCCGCTGGCGGAGGACCTGGACGGCTACTTCCCGCTCCACACCACCCGCGGCGACCTGCTGCACCGCGCCGGCCGCCCCGCGGACTCGGCCGCCGCCTACCGGCGCGCGCTCGAGCTGGCGACCAACGACGTCGAGCGGGAGTTCGTGGAGCGCCGGCTGTCGGAGGGCTAGGTACCCGGCAGCCCGCCCGAGTCCAGCAGCGCCGACGCCAGCGCCGCCGCCACCATCAACAGCACCGAGGGCACCAGCAGCAGCGCCACCACCAGCTGGATCTTGGGGCCGGCCTTCGCGGCGTCCTCCTGGACGCGGCGGCGCAGCGCCATGCGGGCGTCGCGCGCCTGTCCGCGCAGCGTCCGCCCCAGCGGAGCGCCGTGGCGCAGGGAACGATCGAGCGCCGCGCACAGCGCCCGGACCTCGGCCTGGGGCAGCCGCTGCCCCATCGCGGCGAGCGCCTCGGCCAGCGGCACGCCCAGCGCCACCTCGCCGCCGACGGCGGACCACTCCGCGGCCAGCGGGCCGGATGCCCGCCGCCCCACCTCCGCCAGGGCCACGGGCAGGGACGCACCCGCCTCCACGGTCACGCGGAGCAGGTCGAGCATCGCCGGCAGCTCGCGCCGGACCGCGCGGGCCCGCTCGGCCGCACGGCGGGCAAGCCAGAGGTCGGGCGCCAGGAAGCCGGCCGCCGGAGCCGCCACGGTGATCAGCGGGCCCAGCCGCCCGGGCGCCGCCGCCCCCAGCACGGTGCCGGCGGGCACCGCCGTCACGGCGGCGGCCACCTTGGCCGCCATCAGCTCTCGCGGGCCGAGCCCACCCGGCCGTCCCGCGGCCGCGATCCGCCGCTCGAGGTCGCGTGGCGGCCGCCGCCGCCCGCTGCGCCCGCCGGCCGCCGCCAGCACACGAAGTATCCGCGGGCTCCCCTCCCCCGGCCGCGACGGCACCAGCCACCCGGCGCCCAGGACGGCCATCGCGGCGGCAGCGAAGCCCAGCGCCGCGGCGATCACCAGCGCACCCGCCCGAGCCGCCGGATGGCGACCGCCGCCAGCACCTGCAGGCCGAGCGCCAGGCTCACCAGCCAGGCCGTGAGGAACGAGCTCCACAGGCCGGCGATGAAGCCGGGCGCGGCCAGCTCGGCCAGCAGCGCCCCGCCGAGCGGCAGCAGCACCACGACCACGCCGGTGAAGCGCGCCTGGGCGGTGGCGCTGCGCACCTCGTCCTCGAGCCGGGCCTGGTCGCCGAACGCCTCGGCGCACTCGCGCAGGAGCGTTGCGAGGTCCCCGCCCGCCCGGCGCTGGACGAGGCACGCGGCCACGATCACGTCGAGTCGTGGGGAGCGCACCCGGCCCCGCAGGGCCTCCAGCGCGTCCTCGGTGCGCGCGCCCGCGCCGAGCTCGGCGGCCACCCGCCTCAGCTCGGACGCCGCGGGGCCGCTCAGCCCGCCCGCGACCTCGCCGAGCGCGCCACGCAGCGAATGCCCACCCGACAGCGCGTCCGCCAGCCCGACGGCCAGCGCCGCGGACTGGCGCTCCACCGTGCGCCTGTAGTGCTCGCGACGCGCCCCCAACAGGCGCGACACCAGCCACGGCCCGCCGGCCCCCAGCGCGGCCGCGGCGAGCGGCCCGGACAGCCACCAGCCGGTCAGCCCGGCCGTGGCGGCGCCGGCCAGCAGCAGCCTGCGGCGATCCGCCGCGGCCGGATCGCGGCCCTCCCGGCCGAGCCGCACGACCACGTCCACCAGCCGCGCAAGCGACCGCGCCAGCCCGGTGGCCCGTCGCGGCCCTGCGTGGGCGAGCTGGGCGGCCGCGAGCAGCGTGAGCGTCCCCGCCGCGAACGCGAGCGCGGTGGTCACGCGCCGCTCTCGGGCGCGAGCAGCTCGCGCACCCCCACCCCGCCCGCCACTCGCACGACCTCGCACAGCGAGGTCACCGCCCTGGTTCCGTCGCGCCGGCGCACCTGGTGCACCACCAGATCCACGGCGCTGGCCACCTGCTCGCGGACCGCCGCGTGCGGCAGGCCGACCCCGGCCATCAGCGCCAGCGTCTCCAGCCGCCGCAGCGCGTCCTCAGGAGAATTGGCGTGCACCGTCGAGAGCGAGCCGTCGTGCCCGGTGTTCAGCGCCTGGAGCAGGTCCAGCGCCTCGGGCCCGCGTACCTCGCCCACGATGATCCGGTCGGGGCGCATCCGCAGCGCGTTGCGCACCAGCTGGCGGATCGTCACCTCGCCCTTGCCCTCGAGGTTCGGCGGGCGGGCCTCCAGGCGAACCACGTGCTCCTGGCGCAGCGACAGCTCGGCGGCGTCCTCGATCGTCACGATCCGCTCGCCGGCGGGGATCGCGCCCGAGAGCGCGTTCAGCGTGGTCGTCTTGCCCGTGCCGGTGCCCCCGCTCACGAGGATCGACGAGCGCCCGGCCACCGCCACCGCCAGCCGCTCGGCGGCGGCCGCGGAGAACGTGCCGTTGGCGGTGAGGTCACGCAGGGAGAACCCCTCGCGGCGGAAGCGCCGGATCGTGAGGCATGGGCCTCCGAGGGACAGTGGCGGCACCACCACGTTCACCCGCGAGCCGTCGGCCAGGCGCGCGTCGCACAACGGCGAGGCCTCATCCACCCGCCGGCCCAGCGGCGCCAGGATGCGCTCGATCGCGTGCATCAGGTCCCCGTCGGAGCCGAACGCGGCGGCCGTGCGCTCGACCTTGCCGTGGCGTTCCACGTACACCGCGCCGCAGCCGTTCACCATCACCTCGTCCACGGCCGGGTCGGCCAGCAGCGGCTCCAGCGGCCCGAGGCCGCCGGCCAGCGCCAGCACCCGCTCGCAGAGCGCGGCGCGGGCGTCGTCCGGAAGCGCGGCGGCCTCGCGGTCCACGAGCGCGCGCACCTCCACGCCCACGTCGCCCGCCGCCGCTCCGGTGCGGGCGCGCTCGATCAGGCGCCCGCGCAGCGCCCGGGCGAGGTCGTCGAGGGCCTCCATGTGGAGTGAAGGCCGCGAAGCACCGGGGTTCGCCCCCCATGAGAACATGGCGCCGCCATGGGTGATGACGTGGACACCGTGAAGCGGATGTGGATCACCTACCGGGAGCAGGGTGTCGAGCCGGCTCTGGAGCACCTCGCCGAGGACGTCGAGTTCCAGGCCCACGACGGAAAGCTGTGGCGCGGCCACGACGGCGTACGCGACTTTTTCGCCCAGTTCGAGCGCAGTGGCGAGCAGTTCACGGCATCGCCGTACACGTTCGAGCCACACGGCCGGGGGGTCGTGGTCGCCGGCCACCGCCGCGTAGGCGACGGCGCGGACTACCTGTACTTCTCACACCACGTCGAAGACGCCACGATCACCCGGGTGGCCGCCTGGTCCACCCGCGACGCCGCGATCGCGGACGTGTCCTGAAGCCTTGAGGCGGCTATTCCTCCTGGTGTCCGCCACGGTGCTGGTGGACACCATGTTCTACGCGGCGATCGCGCCGCTGCTCCCGACCTACGAGGCCGATCTCGGGCTCTCGAAGACGAGCGCGGGCGTGTTGAGCGCGACCTATCCCGCGGGCACGCTGCTCGCCTCGCTGCCGGCCGGCTGGCTGGCGAGCCGCGTCGGCGGGAAGCGCACGATGGTCACCGGGCTGGCGCTGCTGTGCGGATCCAGCGTCGCCTTCGCGTTCGCGGATCACATCGTCCTGCTCGACGCCGCGCGGTTCGTGCAGGGGATCGGCGGCGCCTGCTCGTGGGCGGGCGGGCTGTCGTGGCTGATGGCGGCGGCGCCGCGCGACCGTCGCGGCGAGCTGATCGGCGCCGCGCTGGGCGCGGCGGTGTTCGGCGTCCTGCTGGGCCCGGTGCTGGGCACCGCCGCCTCGGAGACCAGCCCGGAGGCCGTGTTCTCCGGGGTCTCCGTGGTGGCCGCTGCTGCTGCTCGTGGCCGCGGCCCTCGAGCACCCCGGTCGCCCGCGGGAAGGCCTCATCCTGGCTCGACCTGCGAGCGGCCCTCGGCGGCCGGCCGCTGCCGCTGGCGATCTGGCTGTTCACGCTCCCCGCCCTGTTCGCGGGCACGTTCGGCGTGCTCGTGCCGCTGCGGCTGGACGACCTCGGCGCCAGCGCGATCACGATCGGCGCCGTCTTCCTGGTGGGGGCCGGGATCGAGGCGGTGCTGAACCCGCTGCTGGGGCGCTACTCGGACCGCCGCGGCCGGATGCCGCCGATCCGAGCCGGCCTGGCGGGCGCGACCGTGATGGCCGTGGCTACTGCCGCTGCCGGGCACGGTATGGCTGCTGGTGACCCTCGGGATCGCCGCGGTCACCACCCTCGGCTTGATCTGGGCGCCCGCGGGAGCGCTGCTCTCCGATGCCTCGGAGGCGTGCGGGCTCGACCAGGGCTTCGCGTTCGGCCTGATGAACCTCGCCTGGGCCGCCGGCCAGGTGGTCGGGCGGCGCGGCGGGCGGCGGGCTGGCGGACCTGACCGCGGACGCCGTTCCCTACGCGATCCTGGCCGTGGTGATGCGCGGCCACCCTCACGGCGATCCGGCCGCGGAGCCGCGTTACGGCGTAGGCGTAGCTAGCCGCAGCTGGGCCAGGGGTCGGTGCCCTGCGCCCGGTAGAGCTTCAGCGCCACGCGATCCTGATGCGCCTCGCTGGCGTCGATCGGGTCGCTGGTGCGGCCACCCCACCGCTTCCAGGTGGAGCGCATGAACTGGTACTTCCCGCGGTACCTGCCGTTCGCGGAGACCGCCTGGGGGTCGCCACCCGACTCGCACTCGGCGATCCTCACCAGAGCGCGAGGCAGGTTCGAGAGGCCTCCGGAACCCGACCGCGAGCGGCGGCGGCGCGGGCGGATGACGCTGCTGGCACGGAAGGGACGCAGGCGGAGGGCGCGGCGAGTGAGAGGACCGACGACGCCGTCCGCCTCCAGGCCGCGGCGCTTCTGGAAGCGCTTGACCGCACGGTGGGTCGCGGGGCCGAACACGCCGTCGGCGGTGAGCCGCAGACGGCTCTGGATCGCCTTGACCGCACGGCCGCGGTCGCCCTTCTTCACGACCACGTTGGTGGTGGCGGCGCCGGCGGCCGAGCCGGGGCTGTCAGCCGTCGCGACGCTCGCGCCGCCGACCGCGCCCAGCAGCACGGTGGCCGCAAGCGTGGCGGTGAGCACGCGCAGCGCACTGCGCATACGAACGACGAAATCGATTGACGGCAAGCTGCTTCAACTCCTCTTTCCTTGGCCTACGGGGTGAGCTGACGGGCTCGCGCTGGAAAGTGCGCTACGCCGCACGCTGGCGGCGATTCGCCCCAGGGATCCTGAGTCGGACCCCGGTGGTTCCCCCGTTCCGCTTCACACTGGGCAAAGCGAACTCGGCGTGAACAACAGCGCGGTATTGAAGCAGATTCGTCAGCGATCGTCGTCGGTAGGCGCGTCCTCGACCACCGTTGCGTCCTCGATCCGGTCCTCCGCCTGGCCGGGTGCGAGCAGGTCGTCGACGATCTCCGTGACGCTGGATTCCGCCTCCGGAGCGGCCTCAGGCGGGGGATCCTCTTCCTCCAACCGCGGGGCCAGGGCGGTCTCCTGGGCCGGCTGTGCGGGAGGCTCCTCGACCGGGGCGGGAGGCTCCTCGGCCGGGTCGGAGCCGGGGCCGGACTCGGCGGAGCCGGGGCCGGAGGCGGCAGAGCCGTCGCCGCCAGCCGCGCCCGCTCCGCCCGCCTGCGGCGCGCCGCCACCGCTCCGGCCACGCCGATCGCGATCAGCGGCGCCGCGCGGCGGATCAGGCGAGCAGCCCCCATGGCCGCTCACCATATTTCACGATCCGCGTAGGGTGCGCCCGTGGACCTGGGTCTGAACGGCCGCACCGCGCTCGTGACCGGCGCGTCGAAGGGCATCGGCCGCGGCATCGCCGCCGCGCTGGCCGCGGAGGGCGCGCAGGTGGCCGTCAGCTCGCGCTCGCGGGAGCGGATCGAGGCGGCGGCCCTCGAGATGGGCGCCCACCCGTACGTGCACGACAGCGCGGACCTCGACGCCGCCCCGGGCCTGATCGACTCGGTGGAGGCGCGACATCGGGCCGATCGACGTCCTGGTCACCAACACCGGCGGCCCCCCGATCGGGGTCGACCCGCTCGGCTTCAGCCGCGAGCAGTGGGAGGACGCCTACCGCGACCTGGTGCTCGCGCCGATGGCGCTGATCGAGCGCGCGGTGCCCGGCATGAAGGAGCGCGGCTTCGGCCGCATCGTCAACGTCTCTTCGAGCGCCGTGCGCGAGCCGATCCCGGTGCTGATGCTGTCCAACGCCCACCGCTCCGGCCCTGCTGGCGGCGTTCAAGACGCTCGCGCGCGACCTCGCCGGCGACGGGATCACCGTGAACACCGTGCTGCCCGGCCGGATCGCGACCGACCGCCTGGCGGACACCCAGGGCTCGCTGGAAGGCGCCGAGGCGGCCGCCAAGGAGCAGGTCCCCGCGGGCCGGCTCGGCACGGTGGAGGAGTTCGCCGCGGTGGCGGCGTTCCTGTGCTCGGAGCAGGCGTCGTACGTGACTGGGACCGCCGTCCGGGTGGACGGCGGCCTCACCCAGTCGATCTAGCGGCGACGTCGGGGCTTTCACCGTCCTTAGGCGGCAAAGGCCCCATCGCCGCCTTCCTAGGCGGCGACCGCGGCGCTGGAGCCGGCTCCAGCGCCAGGTCCAGCACCTCGTCGATCGTCATCACCGGGTGGAAGGTCATCGCGTCGCGGACCTCCTCCGGCACGTCGTCGAGGTCGCCGCGGTTGCGCTCGGGGATGATCACGTCGGTCAGCCCCGCCGCGTGCGCGGCCAGCACCTTCTGCTTCAGCCCGCCGATCGGCAGCACCCGGCCCTGGAGCGTCACCTCGCCGGTCATCCCGACCGTGTGCTTCACCGGTCGGCCCGAGAGCAGCGACGCCAGCGCCGTGGTCATCGTGACGCCCGCGCTGGGGCCGTCCTTGGGAATCGCCCCGGCCGGCACGTGCACGTGGAACTCGCGGCCCTCGAACGAGTCGTCGTCCACGTCGAGCCGCTCGCCGTGCCCGCGCACGTATGAGAGCGCGATCCGCGCCGACTCCTTCATCACGTCGCCGAGCTGGCCGGTGAGCACCAGGTTCTCCTTGCCCCTCATCGAGGTGGCCTCGATGAACAGCACGTCGCCTCCGACCGGCGTGTACGCCAGGCCGGTGGCCACGCCCGGCACCGCGGTGCGCTCGGCCGCCTCCTGGAAGAAGCGCTGGCGCCCGAGGGCGTCGCGCACCTCGTCCAGGCCCACGGCCACCGGCGCCTCGACCTTGCCGGAGGCGATCTGGGTGGCGGTCTTTCGCAGCACCGTGCCCAGCTCGCGCTCGAGGTTGCGGACGCCGGCCTCGCGCGTGTACTCGGCCACGACCGTGCGCAGCACGTCGTCGTCGATCGCCACCTCGTCCTCGTGCAGCCCGTTGCGCTTGCGCTGGCGCGGCCACAGGTAGTCGCGCGCGATCGCCACCTTCTCCTCGACGGTGTAGCCGTCGAAGCGCACGACCTCCATGCGGTCGAGCAGCGGCGCGGGGATGGTGTCGGCCACGTTGGCGGTGGCGATGAACATCACCTGCGACAGGTCCAGCTCCACGTCCAGGTAGTGGTCGCGGAAGCTGTGGTTCTGCGCCGGGTCGAGCACCTCGAGCAGCGCGGCCGAGGGGTCGCCGCGCCAGTCGGCGCCGACCTTGTCGACCTCGTCGAGCATGATCACCGGGTTCATCGTCTTGGCGTCGCGCAGCGCGCGCACCAGCCGGCCCGGCAGGGCGCCGATGTAGGTGCGGCGGTGGCCGCGGATCTCGGCCTCGTCGCGCACGCCGCCCAGCGACATGCGCACGAACTCGCGCCCGGTGGCGCGGGCGATCGACTCGCCGATCGAGGTCTTGCCGGTGCCGGGCGGGCCGATCAGGGTGAGGATCGCGCCGGACTTCCGGTTGTCCTCGTCCTCGATCCCGCGGTCGCTTGCGCAGCTTCATCACGCCGATGTGCTCCACGATCCGGTCCTTCACGTCCTCCAGGCCGGCGTGGTCGGCGTCCAGCACCTCGCGCGCCTTCACCGGGTCGAGCACCTCGTCCGAGCGCTCGGACCACGGCACGGACACCAGCCAGTCGAGGTAGGTGCGGATCATCGAGCTCTCGCCCGACTGCTCGCCCATCCGCTCGAGCCGGTCGATCTCCTTCTCGGCCTGCTCGCGCACGGCCTCGGGCATGCCCGCGTCCTCGACCTTCTTGCGGTACTCCTCGGCCACGGAGGCGTCGTCGTCGCCCAGCTCCTTGCGGATCGACTCCATCTGCTTGCGCAGGAAGTACTCGCGCTGCTGCTTGTCCGCGCCCGACTGCACGTCGTCGCGGATCTGGCGTCGCACCTCCAGCTCGGTCAGGCGCGCGCGCTGGAGCCCGAGCGCCTTCTCCAGCCGCTCGGTCACGTCGAGGGTCTCGAGCAGGTCGACCTTGTCCTCGTAGCTCAGGTCGGGCGAGTAGCCGGAGGTGTCCGCCAGCGCGCCGGGCTCGGAGATCGAGCGCAGGAACGCGCTCGACTGCGCCCGTCGTCGCCCCGCAGCTCGAGGATCTCCTCGACCACGGCGCGGTACTCGCGCTCGAGGTTGCGGGTCTTGCCGTCCACGGGCTCGTCGTCGGGGTGCGGGGTCACCTCGACGCGCAGGTCGCCCGACGGGTCCGTGTGCGCCGCGCCCGCGATTCCGCGGTGCAGGCCGGCCAGCGCCACGGCGCGGCCGCCGCCGGGCAGGCGCACGCGCTCCGCCACCTCGGCGACGGTGCCCACGGAGGCGAACTCGTCGCCGGTGCGCGGCACCACGAGCACGCGCTCCTCGTCGCCGATGTCGACGGTCAGCGTCACGGTCATGTTCGGGAAGACGACCGAGTCGTCCACCGGCACCAGCAGCATGGTCTCCACGTGTTCGCCTTTCGCAGTCACTTACTTGAGGTAAGTAGTCTAGCGGCGCCTTGTGAGAAGGTTCCGCCGTGACCGACTCGCTCGATCCGGCCCGGCAGGCGGCCGCCGCGGCCGCGGTGGAGCTGGTCGAGGAGGGCATGACGATCGGCCTGGGCTCGGGCCGCGCCGTGTGGCGGGTGGTGGAGCTGCTGGGCGAGAGCGGCTTTCGCGGGCCTGCGGTCGTCGCATCGGAGCGCACCGAGGCGCGGGCGCGCGAGGCGGGCATCGAGCTGGTGGCGCTGGACGGCTCGCTCGAGCTGGACCTGGCGCTGGACGGCGCCGACGAGGTGGACCCCGAGCTGCGGCTGATCAAGGGCGGCGGCGGGGCGCTGCTGCGGGAGAAGATCGTGGTGGCCGCCGCGCGGCGGTTCGTGGTGGTGGCCGAGACGCCGAAGAAGGTGCTGCGGCTGGGCGAGGGCTTCCGGCTGCCCGTGGAGGTGGTGCGGTTCGCGTGGGAGGACACGCGCCGGCGCCTTCAGGCGCTGCTGCCGGACTCGGTGCTGCGGGTCGACGGCTCCGAGGCGTTCGTGACCGACGAGGGCCACTACATCCTCGACTGCGCGCTGCCCCCGGACGCGGACCTGGATTCGCTGGGCGACGCGCTGAAGCGCGTGCCGGGCGTGGTGGAGCACGGGCTGTTCATCGGGATGGCCGAGCGGGCGCTGCTGGGCACGCCGGAGGGTGAGGTCGAGACCCTGGCCGGCTAGGGCGCGGTGCCCGCGGTGGTCAGTCGTCCCAGTCGCCCCGCACCGCACGCAGGATCTCGAACCGCTTCTCGGGGCCCGCTGCGAGGTAGCCCTCCAGCTCATCACCGAGCCGCTGGACCATGGAGAGCGTGCTGTCCATCGTCACGTACTTGTAGAGCCCGAGCCGACCGAGCGGCACAAAGCGCTCGGCGCGGGCCGCCTCCGCCAGGTAGCGATAGAAGCGGTCCGCCTCCCACCAGACGGGATACATCGAGACTGAGTCGTCGACGACCTCACGGAGAATCACCGCGGGCTGCCCGCGGTCGGGCCCGTGGTGGATCACGCCGAAGTCCGTCGTGCGGCAGACCGGGGTCTCGGGCCAGGGCGTGTAGAGCCACGCGAACGGGATCCCGTCCGGGGCCCTGCCGAGCTCGTTCTCCCCGCCCCCGTCCACCACCTCCGGCTCGATCCGGTAGCCGCGCCACTCCAACGGGCCGAACCGGTGCTGCGTGAGGGCGTCGATCGGGGCCGTGGCGACGACGAGATCGGCCTGGAGCTCCTCGTCACCGGTCACGACCACGGGCCGGGTCCCGTCGCCGCGCACCTCGCGGACGGGAGTTTCCATCCGCACGTCGAGGCCGGCGAGCATCCGCTCGAAGATCGGGTTGAAGCCCCCGATCGGGTAGTGGTGCGGGGCGCGGCTCGGGAGCCGGTACTCCCCCACGTCGGCGATCCGCTCCAGCCGGCGGAGCTTGCCCCACTCCGCCGGCATCTCCTCCAGCCGCCGGCCCCAGAACTTCCTGTTGAAGCCCTCGAACGCCAGCTCGGTGAGCGTCGGGCCGACGGACGACTCCAGGTATTCCCTGAGATTTCCCTCCGCCGGCGGGCTCCCGGCTCGGCGGATCTCGGCCAGCTCATCCTCGATCGCGTCGCCGCACGGCAGCTCGCGGAGGCTCTCGAGGTCGACCGGGAACGGGCATACCGGATAGTCGGGGCGCAGCCGCGTGCCCTGATAGACGTGGCGCTCCTCGAGGTCCGCGAACTGGGCCAGGTAGGGAAGGATGTCCTCCGTGCCCCGGAACACACTCACCACCCGTGGCCCGTACTCGTACGGCAGCCCCTCCTCGGTGTGGAGCGTGCGCAGCATCCCGCCCGGCGCCGTGCCGGCCTCGAGGACGGTCACCTCGCAGTCAAAGCGCTCCCGCAGCATCCGCGCCGCGCAAGCGCCCGCGAACCCGGCTCCAACTACAACGGCCCTCACTGAATGAAGCTCCTCCTGGTTGGGGCCCTCTCGTGGAACCCTGAGCGCGTTCGCAGCCTATGCGAGCGCGGCCACGAGCTGTGGGGGCTGTGGGCGCGAAGCATGGCTTGGGAGCAGGGGCCCTATCCCGTCACCGAGGGGTGCGTGAAGCAGGTCGGGTCTGCGGACGCCGCCGAGACGATCCGCGACGAGGGGATCGACTGCGTGCTCTCCCTCTTACAGACGTACGACCGGCGGCTGTGGGGGCCGCCGTCGCCGGGAGTACGGGAAGACGTATGGACTCTGCTGCGCCGGTTGCTCGAGGAGCGCCGGCGCGGTCGCTTCGACGCTCCGATCGTGCGCAACTGGGGATTCGACGTACACAACTTGGACCCGGGCGTGGTGGAGTCACTCGACGGCCACATCTTCTGCAACCGGGAGAAGCTCGAATACTGGTCGCGGCCGGTCGCAGAGGGGGGCCGCGGGGTCGACCTGTTCGGCGACGAGGCCGGCCATCTGTTCGTGGACGGCGACATGCCAAAGCTCGAGTTCATGAACGACCGGTTCTCGGACCCGCTCTCCGAGAGCGATGGCGAGGTCCACACCGTCTGCGTCGGCCGGCCGTTGGGCATCGACTTCCTCGCTGCGGCGCGATGCGGCATCCACGTGCACGTCTACTCGAACAGCTTCGACGACGTGTACCGGACGATCGCCGGGAGCCTGCCCGTCACGGCGGCGCGCAGGGGGGCCGCGGTGCTCGACCGGCACCTCCACGTGCACCAGCCGCTCCAGCCGGCCACCGACGCGGGATGGGAGCAGGTTCGCGACACGAAGGCGCGATGGGTCGAGGAGTTCTCGCGCTACGACGCCGCGTGGTCGTACGTCGGAACCCCCTTCGCATGGGACCCGCTCGACGACCGGGCGGCGATCCCGAACCGAATCGGGACCTATCTGCTCGCGGGACTCCCGGTGATCAGCGACCGTGGCCCCGGGTTCTACCGCCACGACCTGCTGAGCCGCCTCGGCGCACTGGTGGAGCTGGACGACACCGGCTACGACTCGCTTCGAGCCCGGCTCGATGACGAGGTCGCCACACGCGAGCGGCGCGGTCACGCGCGCACGGCCCGGCGGGGGTACTCGTTCGACGCGACCATCGACGTGCTGCTGGGCGCGCTCGAGGGCGCGCGCGAGCGCTACTTCGCGCAAGCCCACGCCGCCCGGACGCGATTCGAGCCGGCGGGAGGGCGGACAATCCATTTCTACAGCCGCGGGCACCGGCTCCGGAACGCCTGGGGACAGCGCCGCCGGCTGATGGCCCCGTTCACCGCGCGGGCGCTCGGGCGCGCCCTCGGGCGAGACGAATGACGATCGCCGCGCTCGAGCGCTTCCCCGACCCGTCGCGCCGGTGCGAGCCGCCGGCCAGCGCCGCCACGGTGTGGAACCTGCCCGGCCCGTGGAACGACGCGGCCGACCTCCTTCGATCCGTCCCCGGGGCGGTGACCGGGTGGCTCGGCGGCGGCATCCCGCGCGATGAGCGGTGGAGGCTGCTGCGGGCATGCCTCGGCACGGGCGGGGCCCGGCTCGGCGCGCTGGCGCGCGCGCCCGACCTGTGGCGCCGCGCCGAGGCGGGGGAGGTCGACCGCCTCTCCGTCTTCTCCGCGAAGGACTTCGCCCTCGCCGAGCTGCTTGCCGAGCGAGTCGGCGGCCCGCCCGAGCAGCTGCTCGACCGCGGGACCAAGTACCTCGGCGAGTTCGCCTTCGAGCTGCTCGCGGTGATCCCCTACGCCTACTGGCTCCACCGCAACGGGCGGCTCGAATTCACGATCTCGAGCCCCGACACCGCCGCGCTCTACTACTTCTCCCCGCGCCACGAGGAGCGGCCCGGCCGGCGCCGCTACGTGCCGATCACCGAGTACCCCGTGGGCGAGGGCGGAGCTCTGCACTACGACCGGTTCGCCTTCCCCTCCACGCTCGACACCTCGCGGTGGGAGCCGCCGCCGTACAAGGAACGCTTCCGCAACGATCGCTTCAGCTTCGATCGTGAGCTGTGCGTCGTCCTCAACAAGGCGAGCAGTGAGTGGTACCTGCTGCGCGGGTTCGCCGTCAATTCCATGAACACGGAGCTCGCGCTGTCGGTGATCGGCAGGCTGTGTGAGCGGTACCAGGTGGTCTACTGCCGTCCGCGGGCGGCCGACATAGTCGGCGACCATCAGCGCGTCCGGGAGGCCGGGGACATCGAGGCGGTCAGGAGCCGGTATCCCGACGTCCTCACGATCCAGGACCTGCATGCCGACCACCCCGATCTGAGCTTCAACGAGCTCCAGCTCGCCCTGTTCGCCGGCTGCGAGCGATTCGTCTCGGTGTTGGGCGGAGGCTCCTACCTGGCCAGCTACTTCGGCGGCACCAACGTGGTCTACGCCCGGCGCGGCTGGGAGGTGTCGTGCGGCGCTTACGGCAACTGGTTCCACCGCTTCTCGGGCGCGCGGGTGGTCGCGGCCGGCTCGCCGCGTGACCTGCTGGGCGCGGTCGAGCGCGAACTGCTCCGGCTAGAGCCCACCCGCGCTCACGCTCGCTCGCCCCGCCCGTGAGCGATCGCCGGGCGGGCGTGGCAGCAGGCGCACCTCGCGCGCGAAGTTCTGCGCCGCCGTGAGGTAGACCGCCTGGCGCAGCGTGACGCGCAGCGGTCGCGGTGGCCGTCGCCGTCGCCGCGGCGCCCTCGCCTTCCGCCGCCTGGCCGCCCGCGCCTTCGCTCAGCTCGAGCACCTGCTTCACATCCTGTGTAGGTGATCCGGAGCACGAGTTCGCCCCCCGGGAATAGGCTCTACGCCATGGAGGCCGTCGCCGAGCTCGAGGTCCCCAAGTGGGACTACTCCGACGAGACGATCACCGGGCCGCGCTTCCACGAGGTGATGGACCGGCTGCGCGAGCAGTCGTGGATCGCGCGGGCCGATCCGGTCGGCTGGATCGTGCTCGACCACGAGGCGGTCGCGTTCTTCCTGCGCACCTCGCAGGCGAACTTCCCCGGCATCCTCATGCTCGAGCTGCAGGGCGTCACCGAGGGCCCGATGTGGGAGCGGATGAAGGGAAACCTGCTCGACCTGCGCGGCGACGATCACAAACGCCAGCGCAAGCTGGTGCAGCCCGCCTTCTCGGTCAAGGAGGCGGACAAGCTCCGGCCGCTGATGCGCCAGGAGCTCGGGAAGCTGTGGGACGCGGTGGAGGGCGACGGCGGCTGTGAGTTCGTCGAGGCGTTCGCGAAGCCCTACCCCGCGCGGATGATCGCGGGCGTGATGGGCTCGCCGCTCTCGGACGCGCCGCGGCTCGGCCGGTGGGCGAACCTGATCCAGGGGCAGTTCGACCCGGTGAAGATCGCGACGATGCTCCCCGAGCTCGAGCGGGCGTCGACCGAGTTCGTGGCCTACGTCGACGACCTGATCCAGAAGCGCAAGGGCGACCCGAAGGACGACCTGATCACGCAGCTGATCGAGGCCGAGGAGGACGGCGACCGCCTGACCGAGACGGAGATGGCGCACCTCGTGAGCGCGGTGCTCGTGGGGGGCGTCGACACGACACAGGCCCAGCTCGCCCACGGCGTCCGCCTGTTCGCCCAGCACCCCGACCAGTGGGCGATGCTCGCCGAGAACCCGGAGGGGATGGCGAAGGCCGCGGCCGACGAGGTCCTGCGCTACGAGCCGATCACCCCGCTCACCGCGCGGATCACGCTCGAGGACGTGGAGTACCGCGACATCCAGTTCCCCAAGGGCACGGTGATCCTCGCCTGCGCCCTGACGGCCAACCGCGACCCGAAGTCATATGACGACCCCGGGGACTTCGACATCACCGCGGATCGCGGGCGGGCGAAGCCGCTCACGTTCGGCGCGGGACCGCACTTCTGCCTTGGCGCGAACCTGGCGCGCGCCGAGCTGGAGGAGGCGTTCGCGTTCCTGGCGCCGCGCATGAAGGACCTCGAGCTGGCCGGCGAGCCGGTCTACGACACGCCGCTCGGCGTGCACGGCCTGAACGAGCTGCCGATCTCGTTCACAGCTGATTCAGGCCGACTGCGCCGGGCTGGGTAAGGGCGGCTCAAGCGATCATTGGGGACTTAACGTGGTTGGGACGACGTTAAGTCCCCAACAGATGGCGCTACCAGCCCTCTAGCGTCACACCCCCCGGCGCTGACCGCCGCGCGGCCCGCGCGCGAGCGGTCGCCCGGCGGGCGCGGCAGCAGGCGCACCTCGCGGGCGAAGTTCTGGGCCGCGGTGAGATAGACGGCCTGGCGCAACGTCACGCGCAGGGTGGCGGTGGCCGTGGCGGCCGCGACCGCGCCCTCGCCTCCCTCGCCGGCCGCCGCGGCGGGGTCGCCGCCCGCGGTCAGGTCCAGGACCTCCACGTCCTCGAGCGCCAGCAGGCTGCGCCCTCGCCCCCCTCCGGGGCCGGTGGAGATGACGACGTCCACCCGGCTGCCGGGACCGGCGCCCTCCGCGAGCGCGCCGCCGCCGGCCACCGCCACCTCGAGCGCCCGCTCACCCCGGCGCAGCGCCCCCGGCCCGGAGGAGTCGCCGGCTCCGCCCAGGACCGCGGCCGTGACGTATGCACCCCGCGCCAGCGGCGATACGGGCGCCGCGCCCACCGCCTCGGACGCAGCGGCCAGCCCGTCGGGCGGCGCGAAGCGCTCGGGCACCTCGCGCACCGCGAGGTCGCTTCGCCCGATCTCCTTTCCCGCCTCCACGTCCCGGACGGCCACGACCACCGGCACCGGCCGGCCCACGCGCGCCTCCACCTCGCGCACCTTGCTGCCCACCTCGGAGGCCGCGAGGCCGCCGCACGCCAGCGCCAGGCTCAGGAGCACCGCGGCCCGGCGGCGGCGCACGCGGTTGCTCACCGCTCCGCCAGCGGCAGCTCCACGGCCGCGGTGGTGCCGTGAGGCGCGCGCTCCAGCTCGAGCCGCCCGCCCGCCTCCTCGACCGCGCGGGCGGCGATGCCGAGGCCGCGGCCACGATCGGGATCCGCTGGGCGTGTGCCCGGCGCGGGCCCCCGGTCGGTCACCTCCACGCGCACGCCCGCGCCCGCGAGGCGCCCGCTCACCTCCACCGGGCCCGAGCCGTGCTCCGCCGCGTTCGCCAGCAGGTTCGAGAACGCCTGCGCCAGCCTGCGCCGATCGGCGCGCACCACGGCCGGCCCGGCATCCCAGCGAAGCCGCAGCGGGCGCCCGGCGGTGCGCCAGCCCGCGGCCGCGCCGCGCAACACGCGCTCCAGCGGCAGCGCGACGGGGAGCGCCCGGGCCCGCCGGCCGGAACGCGCGGCCGCCAGGTCGTCGAGCCCCAGGCGCATCCGCTCCAGCTCGGCCTCGAACGCGAGCGCGCGCCGCAGGCCTCCCGGCTCCCGCCGGAGGGCCGCCAGCGACAGCCCGAACGCGGTGACCGGGCCACGGAGCTCGTGATCGGCCACCGCCACGAGCTCCAGCCTCCGCCGCAGCCTCAGGCAGGCGATGGCGAGCGCGGCCGCCAGGGCCCATCCCGCCAGCGCGCTCACACCGACTCCGTGAGCTTGTAGCCCACGCCGCGCACGTTCACGACCCAGTCGCGGCCCGACCCGGACAGCTTGCGCCGCAGCCGGCAGGCGTGGGCATCCACCGTGCGCGTCTGCCCGATCGAGACGTAGCCCCACACATCGCGCAGCAGCTCGGCCTTGCTGAGCACCCGCGTGGGCTCCTCCGCCAGCGCCCGCAGCAGCGCGAACTCCTTCGCGGACAGATGCAGCGGCCGGCCGTCCAGCCGCACCGCACGGGTGGCGGGGTCGACCGAGAGCTCGCCGACCCGCAGGATGCCGCGCTGGGGGCGGCCCTGCGCGCGGCGCAGGACGGCGCGCACCCGCCCGAGCAGCTCGCTGTAGGAGAACGGCTTGAGCACGTAGTCGTCGGCGCCGCGCATGAACCCGCGCACGCGGTCCGCCTCGCCGTTGCGCCCGGTGATCACGATCACCGGCACGTCGGGATCGATCCGGGAGGCGATGCCGTCGGCGGCGCGGACCCGGTCGAGCACGTCCAGGCCGCTGCCGTCGTCGAGCAGCAGGTCGAGCAGCACGAGCGACGGGTTGCGCACCTCGATCGCCCGGATCGCCTCGGCCGCGCCGGTGGCGCAGGCCACGCCGAAGCCGTCGGCGGCGAGGTTGTCGGCGAGGAACGCGCGCGTGGCCTCGTCGTCCTCCACTATCAGCAGCGAGTGCTTCACGCCCACGTAGAGGTCGCGACCGGGCGAACTTCGCCCCCTCGATGCAAAACACGTTGCACTACGTCCGTCGAGGAAGGGATCGAGGTTAGGATCACGACGCCTCGGGGCCGCCGCCTCCCGCGGGACCCCGGGCCCCTCGCCATTCCATGGATACCACCCGACGCGGCAACTACGAATCCGGAGCGGACTACGTCCTCGAGTACGGGGAGCTTCGCTTCACCTTCAACGAGCGCGACTTCACCGAGCGCGTGGAGCAGGCTGCCGTGAAGCTCGGCTTCGTGGACGCGCCGCTGGGCGACGAGGAGCGCGAGGACCTGGTGAACCTGGCCGTGAACGGCGAGGTGATCGACGCTCACTCCGACCTCGGCGAGCACGTGGTGGACTGCTGGAGCGACCTCCACGGCCCGTCGGACCGCTCGCTCGTGCACTGGCTGCGGCGGCTGGTGTTCCGCGGCGCCTGGCTCGACCAGCGGGTGATGGAGGGTGAGCTGGAGATCGTCTTCGAGGAGGAGACGCACACCTTCGGCTACGCGCAGCCGGACCGGGGCTACGAGCTGATCGAGCTGAGTCCCGAGCCGTCCTGGAAGCGCGTCGCCTACCGGCGATAATCAGCTTCTGAGTCGCCAGATAGCTCGTCCTGTCGACTGTCGACTGTCGACTGTCGACTGGCCCGCGGCCGGCGGTGCTCGACGTCGCGCACCAGCTCGAGCACGCGCTCGGGATCGTCGGTCACCTCGATCAGGCCGACGTCCCCGGGCGACACCTTGCCCTCGGCCTCGACCCGGTCGCGCAGCCAGTCGAGCAGCCCGCTCCAGTAGTCGGACCCGAACAGCACGATCGGGAACCAGCGGATCTTCTCCGTCTGGCGCAGCGTGGCCGCCTCGAACAGCTCGTCGAGGGTGCCGAACCCGCCGGGGAAGACCACGAACGCGCTGGCGTAGCGGACGAACATCACCTTGCGGGTGAAGAAGTAGTGGAACTCCAGCGGCACGTCGACCCAGTCGTTGATGGCCTGCTCGTCCGGTAGCTCGATCCCGAGGCCGATCGAGGGCACGCCCGCGTCGCGCGCCCCGCGGTTGGCCGCCTCCATGATCCCCGGGCCGCCGCCGGTGATCACGGCGAAGCCATCCTCCCCCAGCCGCCGGCTCAGGTCGCGGGCGGCCTCGTAGTCGGGGTCTCCCTCCGTGGTCCGGGCGGACCCGAAGAAGGACACCGCCTTGCCGACCTGCGCCAGCGTCGCGAAACCACGCCGGAGCTCCTCGTCCACCCGCTTTACGCGCGACTGGTCGTCGAGCAGGGAGACGATCGCGAGGGTCTCAGCCTCGAGCAGCTCCTCGTCCGGGGTGGTCGGTTCGCGCGCCTCTGGCCCCACGCCGGACAGCGTAGACCCGGCCTACTTGAGGAGGTCGGCGCGCAGCGTGCCCGACCGCGCGGCCGAAACCTGCGGTGAGCCGTCCTCGCCCGGCGGATCCAGCGCCACACGGGTGGACGCCTGGCGCTGGGGCTCCCACGCCATGCCGGTGGCCGCGACGACGGTGAGCGAGCCGCCCTCCTCGAGCTTTCGCGCCGCCCCGAAGGTCCGGCGCGCGGCACCGGCGGGCAGGAACTCCAGCGAGTCGATGACCACGAGGGCGTCGCCGCCACGCTCGGCCACCCGCTTCGCGCGCTCCACCGCCAGCTCGGCCGCCTGCGCCTGCGCCTCGCCCGAGCGGTCGAACGAGCCGCCGGTCACGGCGGCGCCGGACTCGCGCTCCCATTCGGTGACCTCCTCGGGGCGCGCGCCCACCAGCACGACGGAGATCGAGACGTCGGAGTGCTTGTCGGCGACCGCGGCCACCACCTCGCGCAGGAGCCTGGTGGCGCCGGACCCGGGTCCGCCCGCCACTGCGACGCGGGAGCCCTTGCCGAACGCCACGGGATCGAGCGCCGCCGGGCCGGTCAGCCGCTCGCTGGGATGGACGGCGGTGAGGTCGCCGAACAGCGGCCGCTGCTCGGGCGGCTCGGCGGGGTTGCCGTTCACGGTCTCGACGCGCACCAGAGAGGGATGGCGCTCGTTGCGCCGAGCGCCGCGCGACGGCCCGGCCACCTCGTCGCCCGCGCGCAGCTCGCAGCGGCGGATCTGGGCCGGCGAGACGTACACGTCGTCGCCCTCCCCGGTGCGAAGGAAGCCGGACCCGTTGGGCAGCACGTCCAGCACGCCGGCAACGGGATCGCCCTCGGGAGCAGGCGGCTCGGGCTTCTCCTCCGGCTTCTCGGCCCGGCTTCTCATCTGGCGCCTCGGGCGGCGCCTCCTCCGGCGCCTCAGGCTCTTCTGAGGTCTGAGGCCCGACGTCTGAGGTCTCTTCCTCGCCGCCCTGGCTGTCAAGGATCGCCTTCACCAGATCGCCCCTGCGCAGCCCGCGATACCCCTCGATCCCAAGCTCCGACGCGATCGCGTGGAGGTCGGCGAGGGGGCTGTCCTCGAGTTCCTTGCGCTGAAGTACGGACATTGGGGGCCAGCAACCCTACTCGCCCGCGGCGGACGGCTTGCGGCTCAGGAGCGCGACGGCGCGCCGGCGCCCTCGACCAGGCCGGCGAGCCACTCAGCGAAGCGAGGGTCGGACTCCCAGTCGGATGCGAACTTCTCGATCCCCGCCGAGGTGAGCGGGTGCACGAGCATCTGCTTCAGCACCTTGCCGGGCACCGTGGCCACATGGCACCCGAGCGTGGCCGCGGTGACGGCGTGCATCGGATGGCGCAGCGAGGCCGCGAGCACCTGCGCCTCGGTGGTGCGGATGGCCTCGACGATCTCGGCGAGCACAGCGGTCGCGTCCACGGCGATGTCGTCGACCCGGCCCATGAAGCACGACACGTACGTGGCGCCCGCCTCGGCCGTGAGGATCGCCTGGGCGGCCGAGAAGACCAGCGTCATGTTCACGCGGATGCCGTCGGAGGTGAGCTCGCGCGTGGCCTCCAGCCCGGCCGGCGAGAAGGGCACCTTCACCACCACGTGCTGGTGCAGCCCGGCGAGGGCGCGGCCCTCGGTGATCATGCCCTGGGCGTCGGTGGCCACGACCTCGGCCGAGGTGGGGCCGTCGACCAGGTCGCAGATCCGGCGGACGATGTCCCCCGGATCGCCCTCCTCCTTCGCAAGCAGGCTCGGGTTGGTGGTGGCGCCCGAGAGCACCCCCCAGGCGGCGATCTCCTCGACCTCCGCGATCGATCCCGTGTCGATGAACAGCTTCATCAGGTCTCCTCCTCCAACTTACCGACCGCGTCCAGAACCAAACCCATCAGCAGGCGCAGCGCGTCATCCGCGCCCGCGTTGTCGATGACCGCCACCCCTTCGGCGCGCGCACGCTCCGCCAGGTGGGCCTGCAGCTCCCTGATCTCCCCGAACCGCGCGAGGTAGCGCTCGGCCGGCCTGGCGGCGCCGCGCAGGGCGAAGTGCCCGCGATGGGCGTCCTCGTCCTCCACCACGATGAGCGCCTCGACCGCCACGCACGCCGAGCGCAGCTGTCGGCGTGAGCGTGCCGGGCACGGCGTGCACCCCCTCCACCACGATCGGTGTGCGCTCGGCGCCGGCGCGCTCGACGATCGCCTCGATGCCGGTGCCCACGAGGTCGGCCTGCTCCTCGAAGCCCGCCAGGTCCACCTCGAAGGCCGAGTGGTGAACGACGGGCATGGCCTCATGGGTGAAATATGCCCGCAGCACCTGACGGATCACGTCGGTGGCGATCACCCGGGTGATGCCGAGCCGGTGCGCCAGCATCGTCGCCAGCGTGGACTTGCCCACGCCCGCGGCGCCGCCCACCATCACGATCAGCGGGCGGTCGAGCTGGTCGAGGCGGTTCCAGTCGCGGAAGCGGCGCACCGCCGCCTCCCCCTCGGCCTCGCGCAGCACCTCCTCCGCGAGGGCGCGCAGGCCCGCCAGGTCGATCTCGGCCTCGCCGCGCTCGGCCAGGCGATCCTCGATCAGCCGCGCCAGGTCGAATGCCCGCTGAGGCGCCAGCCCGGTGGCCGACAGCGTCTGCGACATCAGGCCCTTGGAGTAGGGCAGCCCGTGGCCGCGATGCATCACCACCGTCTCAGGCATCCACCAGCTCCATCAGCGCGGCATCGAGGTCGGCGTCGACCCCGACCGGCCGGTTGCGCAGGAACACCACGCGCGCGCCGTCGGCGGCGGCGCGCTCCGCGACCGTGTCGATCGCGGCGGCCTTGAGCTCGGTCAGGTACACGTCGCAGCCCTCCGCGGCGGCGCGGTCGAGGTCGGCGGCGAGGTCGCGCCTGCGCGCGAGCGCGGCCGACGCGACGATCGGCTCGATCCCCGCGGGAATCGCCTCGCTGGTGCTGAACAGCGCCACCCGCGCGCCCTCCGGAAGCGGCTCCGCCGGCTCCGGATGCAGCTCGAAGCGCAGCGCCGCCGGCGGAGCGGCGGCTCCGTCGGCGGCCAGCAGCAGGTCGGCGCGAAGCAGCCGGTAGTCGGCGAACGGCTCGTCGGCGCCGGCGCCCACGATGCACACCGTGCGGTCCACCTCGACCGGCGGGATGCACGACCCCGAGCCCTCGAAGATCAGCGCGCCCGGCCGCAGCGACGCAGCCACCTCGGCTCCCGCCGCCACGTTCGACTCCGCCGGCTGGCCGGTCAGGCCGCCGCCCACCCGCCGGCAGCCGATCGTGCGCACCCCGGCCAGCACGGCGTCCTCGAGGTGGTCCGACGCCGCGTGCCGGCCGGAGCGCGCCAGCGCCAGCAGGTCGGAGAGCGCCAGGCTGGGCTCCACGACCTCGGGCATGGCGGGGCCGCCCCGCCCCATGCACACGATCACCGGATCGCGCTCTCGCAACAGTCCCGCCCAGTGGCCGGCCAGCGCCGTCTTGCCGGTGCGCTTGCCGGTCGCGATCACGGCGAGCTTGGGCCCGGCGAAGCCGCAGCGCGCGTAGACCGGGGGCTCGAGCCGCGTGCCGGGCGCCTCGTAGCGCAGACCCAGATGCAGCGCGAGCGCCGCCAGCCGCAGCTTGGCCGAGGCGGGCAGCGCGGGCTCGTCGGCCAGGTCGACCACCGCCTCCGCCTCGCCCGCCAGCCGGCGCAGGGCCGGCTCTGGGTCGTCCTCGACCGGGCGGCCGTAGACCTCCGACAGCGGCCGGTCCGGCAACTTCTCCCCGCCGCCGCAGAAGACGACGCCCGCCAGGCCCCGCTCCGACTCGAGACGCCCCAGCGCGTCCTGGACCGCGGACGGGTGATGCTCACCGTCTATGAGCGCGATCGTGGGCGCCACGATCTAGTCGGACACCACGGCATACAGGTTCCACGCATCCGGCACGCCCTTGAGCGAGTGCACTCCGCGATCCGCGAGCTCGACGCCCGAGCCGGCGATCAGATCCTTGACGGTGCGCGACACGAGCACTTCGCCCGCCTTGGCCTCCGCGGAGACTCGAGCGGCGATATGCACGGCCAGACCGCCGATGTCGTCGCCCATCAGCTCGCATTCGCCCGTGTGTAGCCCCGCGCGGATGTCCACCCCGAGATCGTGGATCGCGTCGCGAATCGCGCAGGCCGAACGGATGCCTCGCGCCGGACCGTCGAAGGTGGCGAGCGCCCCGTCGCCGAGCGTCTTCACGAGCCGGCCGTCGTGGCGCTCGAGCTCGCGCCGTGCGATCCGCTCGTGCTCGGTAAGCAGCTCGCGCCAGCCGCGATCACCGAGCCGGGTTGCGCGCTCGGTCGAATCGACGATGTCCGTGAACAGCACGGTCGCCAGCGCCCGGTCGGGCTCCCGGTGGCGGTGCTCACCCGTCACGAACTCGTCGATCATGTCGAGCACTCCCTCCCAGTCCCCCAACCACAGCAGGTGGTCGTTGCCCGGGAGCTCCACGAGACGCCCGTCCGGGATGGCGGCGGCGATCGTGCGCTGACTATCGAGCGGGATCACCGGGTCGTCGCGGCGAGCCACCACGAGTGTCGGGACCGTGATGGTCGGCAAGACGTCGAGGGCATTCATCTGCTCGAGCAGGTCCCAGTACTTGAGGGCGATTCCGCGTGGGGCCGACAGTCGCTGAGTGCGCGCCCAAACCGCCCGGACGCGCGCGTCGTCTACGTGGTTCGGCAGGAAAAGCTCCATCAGCGCGCCCTGGCCCCAACCCGCGGCAATCTCCTTCCGGGCGTCACGCAGCAGTGCCGGCTGAAGCACCGCGGGCGCCACTGCCGCGGCCGCCAGCACCAGTTTCGAGACCCGCTCGGGATACGTCGCGGCGAACAGCGCCGCCATCGCAGCCCCCTCCGAATAGCCGCACACGGCCGCGCGCCTGGACCCGGCCGCATCCATCACCGCGCGCAAGTCGTCCATGCGGACCTCGAGCGTCGCGGCCTCGTCGACCGGGTCGGACAGCCCCGTTCCGCGCTTGTCGAAGATGATCAGGCGCGCCACCGACGCCAACCGTGAGAAGAACCTCTGCGCGGCCGGCAGCTCCCAGAACAGGTCGAGGTTGGAGATCCAGCCGGGAACGAACACGAGATCGAGCGGGCCCTCCCCCACCACCTGGTACGCGATGTTGACACCGTCGGCCGCCCTCACGTAGGCGGTCTCCGGCGCCTCGCGGAGCTCGCTCATCCGTGCGTGGTCTCGCCGAGGATCGCCCCGGTCTTCTCGTAGTCAAACGTCCTCGGGTCGAAGGAAACCAGCATCTCGCGCTCGTGGAAGGGGTACTTGCGGTACACCGTGACGCGCTCGGGCGAAGCCTCGATCACGCTGTAACAGGGCTTGGTCTTGCCCCTGAGGCGCGTGGTGGAGACCGTGCCCGCGTTCACCACGAACAGGTCCTCCAGCCGCCAGGCGTAGGGCACGTGCTTGTGGCCCGACAGCACCAGGTGCACGTCGGCCCGCAGCAGGCACTCGAGCGTGTCGCCGGCGTCGTGCACCACGTTGCGCTCGCGACCGGTGCCGGGGACCGGGAGCAGGTGGTGGTGGAGCACGAAGATCCGTAGGTAGGCCTCGTTGGCCTTGAAGCGCTCCTCGATCCACTCGTAGCGCCCCCGCCCGATCACCCCGTGGTCGAGGTCGGGCTCGGTGGAGTCCACGGCGAGGATCGACACGCCGTCGGAGTGCAGCTCGGAGCGCCGCTCGCCGAACAGCTCCTCGAAGTGCACGTAGCCGACGTTGCGCGAGTCGTGGTTGCCGGGGATCACGATCATCCGCTGGCACTCGACCTGGTCGAGGTACTCGCGCGCCAGCTCGTACTCGCCGCGGAAGCCGTCACCCGTGAGGTCGCCGGACACGATCACCACGTCCGGGCCGAGCTCGTTGATCTCCATGATCGCGCGGTCGAGCAGGCTCGGCACGAAGTGCGGGTGCCCGCAGTGAAGGTCCGAGATCTGGGCGATCGTGAACGCGCTCACCCCGCCTCCCGCCTCAGCTCGGGCCGCAGCTCCTCGACCACCGCGCCCGGCTCGCGCAGCGCCTCGCGGACGGCGAGGAAGTCCCGTGCGCCGGCCACGTCGTGCACGCGCAGGATGCTGTCCACGCGCAGGTCGAGCGCGGGCTCGATCGCGCCGAGCGTCCCGGCGTCGCGCTCGGCCGGGCCGCGGCCTGTGATCGAGCCGACGAAGTCCTTGCGCGAGATCGCCAGCAACAGCGGGCGGCCGAAGGCCTCCAGCTCGGGCAGCCGCCTGAGGATCTCGACCGAGTGCTCGGGCGGCTTGCCGAGATCGAAGCCCGGATCGAGCACGATCCGATCCTCGGTCACACCGTGCTCGAGCGCGGTCGCGATCCGCTCCTCCCACAGCGCGGCGATGTCCTCGATCACGTCGGGGGCATCGGCGTACTCCTTGACCTTCGGCCTCGCGCGCGTGTGCGTGATCACCAGGTCCGCGCCGTGCTCCGCGCACAGATCGGCGAGCACCGGATCGGAGAGGCCGCTCACGTCGTTCACCATCGTTGCCCCCGCCTCCAGCGCCGCCCGCGCGGGCCCGGCGCGCCAGGTGTCCACCGACACGGTCGTCCCGCGGGCCACGAGACCCTCGATCACCGGCACGACGCGCGCGGCCTCCTCGTCCTCGGACACCGCCTCGCGATCGGTGCGGCCGGACTCGCCCCCCACGTCGACGATCGCCGCGCCCTCTCTCACCAGCTGCAACCCGCGCTCGATCAGGTCGGCGGGGTCCTTGGCGCCCTGGGCGTCGGAGAACGAGTCGGGCGACGCGTTCACGATCCCCATCAGCGCGGGCGTCACACCGGCTCCTTCGCGCCGGGCACCAGCCCCTCCAGCCCGGCGATCCGGCGCCAGGTGTCGATCTGCGCGTCGATCTCCGCGTCGTCCCAGCCCAGCTCCGGCGCCATCGCCCGTGCCATCGCCTCCGGGCCGGGCGCGGCGGCATCGGTCAGGCGGCGGGCGTCGAGAAGCCCGAGGCGGGTCCGCCGCAGCATCACGTCGGCGAGCGAGCGCGCCTGCTCGCGGCGGGCGGCGAAGGCGGCCTCCGCCACCAGGTCGGGCAGGTCGGGGCTCGGCCGCCCGGCCAGCTCGGGGGACGACTGCGCCATCTCCAGCACCTCGACGGCGGCGTGGCCGTAGCGGCCGGCGAGGTGGTCGCGCGAGTCCTCGCCCACCGGCCCGAAGGCCTCCAGCTCGTCCGGCTCGGCCGGCATTCCCAGCGGGATCTCGTGGGTGCGGCAGGGCGCCTCGCGGCCCTCCCGCTCGACGATCCGGTCCACGGCCATCTTCGCCATCCGCCGCCACGTGGTGAGCTTGCCGCCGGTGATCGTGACCAGTCCCGAGCTGGTCTCGTACAGCTCGGCCTTGCGCGAGATGTCCACGGACTTCTTCGGGTCGCCGGTGGAGATCAGCGGGCGCACGCCGGCGTACGCGCCCGTCAGGTCGGCCGCCCCGAGGGACGTGCCGAAGAACTCGTTCGTGGCCGCCAGCAGGTACTCGATGTCGTCCTCGCCCGGCGGCACGTGGTCCACCGAGCCCTCGTAGTCGTTGTCGGTCGTGCCGATCAGGGTCCGGCCCAGCCACGGGAGCACGAAGATCGAGCGCCCCGAGCCCGCCGGCACGATGGCGCCGGCCACCACCGGCAGGTCGTCCTGGGAGATCGTGACGTGCGTGCCGCGGCTGGGCCGGATCGTGGGCACCTCGGCCTCGTCGTGCAGCTCGTCGGGGCGGATCCGGTCGGCCCACACGCCGGTGGCGTTGATCACGTTCGCGCCGATCAGCTCGAACTCGCCACCGCCCACGGCGTCCTTGCAGAGCACGCCGGCCGCGCGCCCGTCGCGCTCCACCAGGCCCGCCACCTCCACGCCGTTGCAGCACACGGCGCCGAAGCGCTCGGCCTCGCCGAGCACCGTGAGCACCAGGCGCGCGTCGTCGGTCTGGCAGTCGTAGAAGAGGTAGGCGCTGGTGGGCTCGCGCGCCGCCAGGGCGGGCAGCAGCTCCACCGTCTCGGCGGCGTCGATCGTGCGGTGGCGCTCGGGGCTCCACTCGTCGTCCCGGCCGCGGAGGCGCTCGCGCGCCATCACGTCGTAGGCGTTCAGCCCCACGCCCAGCAGACGGTCGGCGCGCTTGCCCTCGAACGCGGGGATCAGCAGCGCCAGCGGCTTCACCAGGTGCGGCGCCAGGTTCACCATCAGCTGGCGCTCCAGCAGCGCCTCGCGCACCAGCCCGAGGTCGAAGTTCTGCAGGTAGCGCAGCCCGCCGTGGATCAGCTTCGAGGAGCGGCTCGACGTGCCCGACGCGTAGTCCGCCTTCTCCACCAGCGCGACGCTGTAGCCGCGCGACGCGGCGTCCAGGGCCACGCCCGCGCCGGTGATGCCGCCGCCGATCACCACCACGTCGAACTCGTCGCGCTCCAGGGCGGCGAGGGCGTCGGCGCGGGGGATCACGCGGTAGAGCCTACGAGGTCACGGCGAGCCCTTTGGCCGTGGCTGCTGGGGGCGAAAATGGACATTGCCCTTCCGGGCGACAGCGAGCACCCTCCAGGGCAAGTCCATTTTCGCCCCCGCGAGCGCCCTCTTAGCTCATAGCGCGAGGGCCTGGGCCGCCCCGCGGCTCGCCGCTCGTGTAAAGCAAGCTGTCGGAGGGCGGATTTGGGGATGCCGTGGAGGGTGCTCACTGTCGCCCGGAAGGGCATCCCCAAATCCGTCCCCACAGCCCGTCCCGCCCGCTTATGCCAGGTACTCGACGAAATCCGAGGGGGGCAGCCGCTCGGGCGGCTTCTTCTCGGCGCGCGCGTGCCCGAGGTGGATGAGGGCGACGAACAGCTCGTCCTCCCCCATCCCCACCGCCTTCGCGCCGTCGGGGGTGCGCAGCACGCCGGGCGTGCGCCAGTAGCCCGCCAGCCCGCGGCCGTGCGCGGCCAGCAGCACCGCGTAGACCGCGCACGCGGTGGCGCACAGGTCCTCCTCGTCCTGGACCGGGTCGCCGCTCAGCTTCACCGAGGCGCACACGAGGGTGGGCGCGCGATCGAGCTTGGCGGCGGCGTCGGGGCCCGCCGAGTCCTTGAGCCGCGCCAGCGATTCCGGGCCGAGCACCCGGAACCGCCACGGATTGGTGAGGTGGTGGTTCGGCGCCCAGCGGGCCAGCTCGAGCAGCTCGTCGAGCGTCTCGCGCTCCACGGGCTCGCTCGCGTAGGCCTTGTGGGTGCGCCGCCCGCGGATCGCTTCCTCGACATCCATCGAAGCGACGATATC
Organism: uncultured Thermoleophilaceae bacterium; assembly: GCA_963761505.1. Lineage (GTDB taxonomy): Bacteria > Actinomycetota > Thermoleophilia > Solirubrobacterales > Thermoleophilaceae > JAAYBF01. The sequence goes on along the minus strand of CAVXGW010000009.1, from coordinate 78,168 downwards.
CGGCATAGTGCGCGGCGATGGCGGTCCTCGTCACGGGAGCATCGACGGGCATCGGCGCGGCCGCCGCGCAAGCGCTGCGCGCGAAGGGCCTCGACGTGTTCGCGGGAGTGCGCAAGGCCGAGGACGCCGAGCGTGCCCGCGAGGCCGGGCTGGACCCGGTCACGATCGACGTGACCGACGAGCGCGTCGATCGCGGCCGCGGCCGAGCGGATCGGATCGCTCCAGGCGCTGGTGAACAACGCGGGCGTGGCCGTGTCCGGGCCCGTCGAGTACGTGCCGATCGAGGAATGGCGCCACCAGCTCGAGATCAACCTGATCGGCCAGGTGGCGGTCACCCAGGCGTTCCTCCCCGCGCTGCGCGCGGGCGGGCCGGGCGGGCGGATCGTGAACGTGAGCTCGATCGGCGGCCGGATGGCCCTGCCGCTCGCGGGCCCCTACGCGGCCTCGAAGTTCGCGCTCGAGGCGGTGAGCGACTCGCTGCGGCGCGAGCTGCGGGCAGAGGGGATGCACGTGTCCCTGATCGAGCCGGGCGGCGTGAAGACGCCGATCTGGGAGAAGGGCGTGGACACCGCGAACGCGATCGAGGCAGAACGATGCCGCCGGAGGGCCGCGAGCGCTACGCCCCGATCACCAGCCGCGATCCGCAAGCAGGTCGAGCAGATCGCCACCAAGACCGGCATGGACCCCTCGGTGGTGGCCGACGCGATCGTTCACGCCGTGACCGCCGACCGCCCGCGCACCCGCTACCTGCTCGGGCCGCGACGCCAAGCTGCGCTGGGCGATCGCCAAGCGGGTGCCGGACCGCTGGTTCGACGCGCTGATCGCCCGCGCGCTGAGATAGCAGCGTGGCGCGCGAGCTAGCGCTGACCTTGCGCTTCTGGGTGGCGGTCGTGGCGGGCGTCGCCGTGCTGGTGCGATTCCCGTTCCTGTTCGGGCCCCACGAGGTGCCGCCGAACAGCGACGACGAGTTCTTCCTCCAGGTCGCGGACAGGCTGCTGCACGGCGACGGCGATCCCGGCCACTTCTGGATGCCCGGGTACATGACGTTCGAGGCGATCGTGGGCCTCCTCCCCGGCAGGACCGCGGACGCCATGACGATCCTCCAGCACCTGCTCGGCGTGGGTGTGTGCGTCGGGATGCTGGTCGTGGCGTGGCGCTGGTTCGGGCGGGTCCCGGCCGTGGTGGCGTCGCTCCTGGCGGCGGCGAGCCCGATCCTGGTGGTCCAGGAGCATCGCCTGCTGCCCGACTTCTTCTTCGGCGTCGTCGTGTGCGCGGGCGCGGTGGCCCTGGCCGCGGCGGTGCGCCCGGAGACGCCCCGTACGCGGCTGCTGGTGCTCGCGGGCGTTCTCTTCGGCGCGGCCGTGTGGGTGAAGGCGGCGGGGGTGTTCCTGGTGGCCGCCGCGCCGCTCGCCCTCCTACTGGTCACGCGCAGCCCGAAGGCCACGCTGAGGGGCGCGGCCGTGGTCACCGCGGCGCTGGTGATCACGATCTCCCCGTGGCTCGCGCGCAACTGGGAGCGCTACGGCAACCCGCACCTGACCGTGCAGGGCGGCCAGGCGCTGTTCTACCGCGTCTTCGAGGTGGACGGCACACCGCTCCCCGACGACTCGGCCGACGCCCGCTTCGCCCGCCGGGTGCAGGCGCGGATCCCCGAGGGCGCCGATCTCTACTACGAGTTCATGCGGGCGAGCATCAGGGAGCGCGGCCAGACCGACGACGAGGCTTTCCACGTCGAGGGCCGGCTGGCGCTGCAGGGCGTGCGCGAGCACCCCGGCAGCTACCTGGTGGGCACCGTACGGGAGTTCGGACAGCCGGCCAGGCACATCCGGTGGTCCGACCGGCGGTACGAGCTGCTCGCCGACCTCGAGCGAACCGATCCCCCCTACCACCGTGCCGCATTCCGCCGGCTGTGGGGCGGCATGAGCCGGCTCATGGACGTGTGGTGGGTGCTCACGCTCTGTACCGCCACCGCGCTGATCGTGCCGTTCGCCGGCCCGCGCGAGCGCCGCGCGGCCGGTGCCGCATTGCTGTCGGTCTGGGTGTGCATGGCGCTGGGCACCGCACTCTCCAACGGCAGCGCGTGGCGCTACTCGATCCAGGTCGCGCCGATCACGTGGATCCTCGCCACCGCGGGCGCGGTGACGCTGGCCGGGCTGCTCAGGGGGCGACTGCGTGCGCGTGCTCGATCCGCGGGCGAGCGATCGACTCCGGCTCCGGCTCACCCACGGGTGGCGCCTGGCCGAGCAGACTGAACGCCAGCCGCGTGGCCAGGGCCATGATCGTGATCTGGGGGTTCACGCCCAGCGAGCTCGGCACGGCGCTCGCGTCGGACACGTGCAGCCCCTCCACCCCGTGCACGCGCAGGTCGCCGTCGAGCACGCCCCGATCGGGCGAAGCGTCGGCACGGGCCGTGCCGAGCGGGTGAAAGGCCATCATGCTCAGCGACGAGGCGCGCAGCGGCCGGCCGTCCTCCACCGGCTTGAACACCTCGGTCGCCCCCGCCTCGCGGAACAGCTGCGCCAGCAGGTCGATCCCGCGGGCGATGGTGGCCACGTCCTCGTCGCAGAGGTCGTAGCGGATCTCGACCCGGCCGAGCCGCTCGCGCACCGAGCCGCGGGAGAGGTCGGACACCATCACGCCGAACTGGCCCAGGTGGCGGAACTGGAGCATCAGGTCGCGGTGGCGCTCGCGGGTGAACGGGAACGTGGTGGCCAGGTAGTCCGGCGGGCCGGCGGCGCCCTCGAACATGATGCCCTCGTCGGCGAACTCGTCGATGTAGAACGACTGCGGCACGCCCACGTGCATGTCGATCGTCTCGTCGAACAGCGCGCGCACCGCGGTCGCGGGATGGATCGCCAGGTTCTCGCCCAGCTGGCCGGACTCCGCGCCGAGGCCGTTGCGGCGCAGCAGCAGCGGGGTGTGGATGGCGCCGCAGGCCACGATCACGTGCTCGCACTCCACCCTCAGGGTGCCGCCGCCGCGGGTCGTGGCCACCACCCCGCGGGCGCGGCCGCCCTCCACCACGATCTCCCTCGCGCGCACCTCCGACCACGTGGTGGCGCCGGCCTCCCAGGCGCGCGGCACGTAGGTCACGCCGGTGTGCTGCTTGGCGTTGGTCGGGCAGCCGAACGCGCACACCCCGGAGCCCACGCAGCCCTTGGCGTTGCGGTACATGTAGTCGCCCGACCAGCCGAGGGCGTCGGCGCCGCGCTTCACCACGGCGGCGTTGTGCCCGGCCAGCTCCGGCGGCACCTGGGAGACGTTGAGGATCCGCTCCACCCGCCGGAACCACGGCTCCATCTCGGCCTCGGTGAGAGCCTCGAGGCCGAACCGCTCGCGCCACAGCTCGAGCACCGGCGCGGGCGTGCGGAAGCAGGTGCCCGAGTTCACCAGCGTGGTGCCGCCCACCGTGCGCCCGAGCGGAAGCAGGATCGGCGTGTTGCCCACGGTCGCCATCTGGCCCGCGTCGCGGTAGAGGCGGGCGGTCATCTCGCGCGGGCGGGCCGTCATGTCGTCGGCGGTGAAGCGGGCGCCGTCCTCGAGCATCGCCACGCTCATCCCGCCCTCGGCCAGCTCCTTGGCCACCGGCGCGCCGCCGGCGCCGCTGCCGATCACGCACGCGTCCACCCGCACCCGCCGCTCACCGGCGATGCGCGAGCCGCGCTCCACGCGCTCCACGCGCGGCACGAACATGCCGGTGCCGTCGGTGTAGGCCGCGGCGCCCGTGTCGCGGCTCACGGGCGGCCCTCCCGCGCGCGCAGCGTGCGCCCGCGCTCCACCACGGCGTCCGCGTCGTAGCCCAGCCTGCCCATCACCGCGTCGTCGCCGTAGTAGGAGAGGAACGCCACGCCCTTCACCAGCTTGAGCAGGGCGCGCACGGCCGCCGCGGAGGAGGCCGCGCGCTCGAGGGCCGCCACCCGCCCCGCCTCCGGCAGCGCGCGCAGGCGCGCCCGCTGGCCCAGCGCGAGCGGGGACAGCTCGCTCACGTACAGCAGCGCGCGCAACCCCAGCCGGTTCAGCGCGGGCGCGGCGGCCAGCCAGCGGTCGAGGAAGGCGACGGCGTCGGTCTCGCGCACGGGCGGCAGCAGCGGCTCGGGCGCCACCACCGTGTCGCAAACGCAGGTGAAGATCGACGCCTCGCGCGGGGTCAGCACCGTGAGGGTCACGCGAGCGCCTCCAGCAGCCGGCGCTCCTGCTCGCCCGCGAGCTTGGCGACCGCGTTCGCCGCGCGGGCGGCCTCGCCCGCCGCCACCGCCTTCGCCGCCCTCGCGTACAGCGGGGCGAGGTCGGCCGACGCCAGCGCGGCCATCCGGTCGGCGTTCTCCAGGTAGATCCGCCGCACGGTGTTGAGGATCAGGACGAACACCACGTTCCCGGACGCATCCACCAGCTCGGTCATGAACGCCAGGTCGAGCATCTGCGCCGCGGCGGCGTCGGGCGCCTGGGCCAGCCGCTCGGCCAGCTCCGCGAGCGCGGCGGCCTGCGCGGCCGAGCGCCGCTGCGCCGCCAGCCGCGCCGCCTCGGCCAGCATCAGCCTGCGCGCCTCCAGCAGCGCCGCGAGCGTGGTGCCGTCCACGCCGCCGGCGGCGAACAGGAGGTGCGCGGCCACGTCGAGCCCGCCGTCGGTGCGCCAGTCGCTCACGCGCATGGCGTCGCCGTGGCGCACCTCCACCAGGTTGAGCTGCTCGAGGCGCTTCACCGCCTCGCGCACCGAGGCCATGTTCACGCCCATCTCGGCGGCCAGCGCGCGCTGGGTGGGCAGCTTCTCGCCGGGCGCGTAGCGCCCCGTGAGGATCTCCTCCGACAGCGCCCGGAACACCTGGTCGGACACCAGCGAGCGCTTGATCGCGGACGGCATGGCGGCCAGTGTACCGGTGTTCGGAACAATTTGGCGCATGGCCGCTTACGCTGCGCAACCGGATGCACGTCTCGGTGGTGATCCCCTGCTTTCGCGCGGAGCGAACGATCGAGCGAGCGCTCGGAGCGCTCGAGCGGCAGACGTTCCGCGACTTCGAGACGGTGGTGGTCGACTCGGGACCTCACGCCACCACCGGGCAGCTCGTGGGCGACCGGTTCCCCGGCGTGCGCTACGAGCGCTCGCCGCTGCGGCTCGAGCCCCACGCCGCCCGCAACCGCGGCGCCGAGCTGGCTCGCGGAGAGCTGATCGTGTTCACCGACGCCGACTGCGCCGCGCATCCGGACTGGCTCGCGCAGCTGGTGTCGGCCAACCGGCAGGGGCATCGGATCGTGGGCGGAGCCATCGAGGCGGCGGGCCATGGCCGGCGCGCGCTGGGCATCCACCTGTGCAAGTTCGGCGCATGGGTGCCGGGCGGCAGCCCCGGCACCCGGACCACCCTTCCCACGGCCAACCTGATGCTGGACCGCGCCGCCTGGCAGGACATCGGGCCGTTCGAGCGCGTCGCCTGGTCGGGCGACACCGAGCTGTGCTGGCGCGCCCGCCGCGCCGGGTACACCCTGGCGTTCGAGCCCGCGGCCATCGTGACGCACGCGCAGTCCCAGGATCTGGGCGGCTTCTTCACGGGAACGCGTCGAGCGCGGGCGGGCGTTCTGCGAGATGCGCGGCCGGTTCGAGGGCTGGTCGCGGGCGCGGGCGGCGCGGGCGGCGGCGCTGTCGCCAGTCGTGCCCGCCCTGCTGCTCGCGCGCGGCGCGCGGGAAGCGGCGCGGAGCGGCAACCTCGCACCCGCCACGCTGCCGCTGCAGCTGCTGGGGTACACCGCCTGGGCGCTGGGCGAAGCGCGCGCGAGCCTTGCGCTGCTCGTGGAATAGATTCGGCGGAGCAGTGGGATCGCCCTCGTTCTCCATCCTGGTCGAGACCGAGAACCTCGCCGTCGTCGACGGAGGTGCCCTGGACCGCTGCCTGACCGCCCTCGCCGCTCAGGACGTCCCACCGAGCCGGGCCAACGAGGTGCTCGTGCTCGACAGCGGCGAGGCGGCGCCCGAAGCGCTCGAGCGCCTGCGTGAGCGATACCCCTGGGCGCGGGTGGTGCGGATCGGGCGACGACTGCGACTACTACGACGCGAAGCTGCGCGGCGCGGAGGCGGCGACGGGTGAGGTGATCGTGATGTGCGACTCCGACTGCACCTACGGCGAGGGCTGGCTGGGTGCTCTGCTGGCCCCGTTCGCCGAGTCGGACGACGTGGAGATCGTGACCGGCGAGACCACCACCGACGCCCGCGGGCCGTTCGGGGTAGCGATGGCGCTGGCCTACCTGTTCCCGCGGCCCTCCGGCGACCGCGGCCTGCAGCGATCCGCCTCCTACGACACCAACAACGTCGCGATCCGGCGCGACCTGCTGCTGGCGCACCCCTTCCCCACCGGGCTGCCGATGTTCCGGGGCAACCACGTGATCCAGGCGCGGGCGCTGGTCCGCGCCGGCCATGCGATCTGGCGCCAGCCCGCGGCGCGGGCCACCCACCCCGTGCCCGAGGGCCTGCCCTACTTCTTCTGGCGCTTCCTGCTCCTGGGCGACGAGGCGTTCACCATCGCCCGCTTCTCGCGTGCGCCCGGGCGCCGCGGCGTGCGGCCCGTGCGCGACGCCCTGCTGTGCGCCGCGATCGCCGGCGGGCGCGTGAAGCAGCTGGTGCTGAGGGCGCCGGCGGTGTTCTCCGAGGACCGGCGGCGCCTGGCGCTGCTGCCGCTCGCGGCCCCGATCGCGGCCGCGGCCACCCTCCTCCACTGGACCGGACTGATGCTCAGCTACCTCAGGCCGGGGGCGCTCCTCGGCGCCTACCGGCGCGCCCATGCCGGCTGAGGCGCGCGCGCCCAAGCTGTCGGTGGTGGTGTCCTCGGTGGGCGGCGAGCGCTCGATCGAGCGCTGCCTGGAGGCGCTGCGCGCCGGCAGCTACGACGGCGATTTCGACGTGACCCTCGTCGACGGGTCGGGCGAGGGCGCGGCCGCGGAGATCGCCGGGCGCTTCCCGGAGTTCCGGTTCGAGCGATCGCCGCAGAAGCTGTTCCCCGGCGAGGCGCGCAACCTCGGCTACGCGGGCGCCGACGGCGAGGTCGTGTTGTTCATCGACTCCCACTGCGTGCCGGCGACCGACCTGCTGGCCCAGGTGGCGCGCGCGCATCGCGCCGGCACCGCCGCGATCGGCGGCGTGGTCGAGAACGGCGACCCCGGCGCGCTGCGCTGGCCCTACTACTTCTGCAACCTCGCGAAGTGGATGCCCCGCCGCCACGCGCACGAGATCGGCGACCTGCCCTCGGAGTGCCTGTCGATCAAGCGCGGGGCGCTCGAGGCCCACGGGCCGTTCCTGGAACGCACCTACAGCTCGGCCACGGCCTTCAGCTGGACGCTGAACGCGGCGGGCCAGCGCGCGTGGGTGGATCCCTCCATGCGCGTCGCGCGCGCGGACATCCCGTCGTTCCGTGCCTTCCTCGGCTTCCAGCCGGGACACGCCCGCTGGTTCGCCAGGGTGCGCGCGAAGGAGCAGGGCCTCAGCGCGCGGGCAACGGCTCGCGCGGGCCGCGATGGCGCCCGCGGTGCCGTTCGTGATGTTCGGGCGCACCGCCCTCACGGTGTTCCGCAACGGCCACTACCGGGCCCGGTTCCTGGTCGCCGCGCCGCTGGTCTTCGCCGGGTTCTGCATGTGGGCCTACGGCGAGGCCCGTGAGTACCTGGCCCCGGTCAACCGCTGAGGCGCCTGCGCCTCAGCCCGCGCCGGGCGAGCAGCACGAGGGCGAGCGCGCCTCCGGCCGCGCCCGCGATCAGCGGTCCGGACGGCCCGTCCTGCGCCGCCGTCCTCCTGGGCGGTGCGGTCGGCCGCCACCGCACTCGGCGGCTCCGGCGGCCGCGGGCCCCGCCCGCCGCGGGCGCGGCGTGGCCGGCTCCGCGTCCGCCGCCCGCGCCTCCGGCTTGCGATCGGGCTTCGGCGCGGCGGTCGCGCTGCTCGCCGTCCCCCTGCGGTTGCGCGGCTTGCGCTTGCGCGGCGCCGTGGCCAGCGGGAACGGCTTGCGCCGCAGCGCGGTGAGCGCCTGCGCGGTCACCCACACCGGGGTCTGGTCGCTCGTGCGCGAGTAGGAGATGTGGCCGTCGCGGCGCTGGAGGCCCGTGAGGTAGCGGATCGGCTCCGCGCCCACCGCGGCGCGGGCGGCCACCAGGCCCTGCACGGCCCACGCCGTGGACTGGGCGTTGGACTGGTCGCCCTTCATCTGCCCGAAGCCGCCGTCGGCGTTGCGGGCGGCGCGCAGGTAGGCGACCGCCCTGCGCGCGGGCGCCCCGTTGCGCCGCCCGGCGGCGGCCAGCGCCTGCAGCGCCGACCCGGTGTCGTCCACGTCGGACTCCGCGCGGGCCACGAAGCCGAAGCCGCCGTCGCCGTTCTGGCCCCGCTCGAGGAAGTTCGCGCCCTTCTGCACCGAGCCCGCGCCGGGAGCGTCGCCGCCCGCGCGCAGCGCCAGCACGCCGAACGCGGTCAGCGCCAGGTTGCCCTTCCAGGAGCCGTCGGCGCGCTGGCGCCGCAGCAGGTCGGCCACCAGGTTGCGCCCGCGGTAGCGCCGCGACGACACCCCGGCCGCCTTCAGCACCAGGATCGTGCGCTCCAGCTCGCCCAGATCGGAGATCCTCCGGGCCCTGCGCATGTAGGCGGTGATGCTCTTCCCACCCCGGCGCGCCACGTCGCGCGGGTTGCGGCGCGCGGCGGCCAGGCCCAGCGCGGACCAGCCGGTGAACAGCTGGCTCGAGCGCTGCCCCTTCTTCGCGGCGAAGCCGCCGTCGGTGTTCTGGACCCGCTCGAGGTAGCGCGCCGCCTTGGCCGCCGGCGAGGCGGCGGCCTGGGCGCGATCCGGCAGCGTGGCGGCCACCGTCGCGGCCAGCAGCGCCACCGAGGCCACCGCCGTCGCCGGCTGCCAGCGCACCTCGAACCGGCGCCGGTAGCGGCGCAGGGCGCGGATGAAGGGGGGCCCGATCAGGAGGCAGAAGCCCACGTTGCCGATCACGTGGGCCAAGTTGTAGGGCAGCGACGTGCCGGACACCGCCAGATAGGTGGACAGGTCCTGCCTGGCGGCGAGCGTGGTCTGGTAGAGGTCGAGCACCGCGCCGAAGGCCAGGCCCGCCAGCCCGCAGGCGATCGCGAGCGGCACCCGGCCGATCTCGCGGTCGCCGTAGAGCTTGGCCAGGCCGGCGCCCGCCACGCCCACGCCGCCCCACGCCGCCATCTGCCACACGGTCCAGGGGCCCTGGCCGAGGAAGATGTTCGACACCAGCGCGGTGATCGCCCCCACGGCGAACCCGGGCACGGCGCCGAGCGCGAAGCCCGCGAACAGCACGATGTCGGTGGTGGGCTTCACGTTCGGGATGGCCGCGAACGCCAGCCGCCCCACCACCGCCAGCGCCGCCAGCGCCGCCACCAGCGCGACGATCCGCGCCGGCGGCCGGCGGCGCTCGTACCACGCGAAGCCGGCGACCAGCACCAGGGCCAGCACCGCCGCGGATCCCAGCTCCCAGCTCACGACACCAGCTCCCTGCGCAATGCCCGGGCGCCCTGCTCGGGCGTGAGCGCGCCGGCCGCGCCGCCCAGGGCGCGGGCCACCTCGGTGGAGAAGTGCCAGCCGCCGGCCAGCACCTCCGCGGGCGAGCCGTCGGCGATCACATCGCCCTGACCCATCAGCACCACGCGCTCGGCGAATGCCGAGGCGAACTCGGTGTCGTGGGTGGCCACCATCACGGCGGCGCCGGCCTCCGCCAGCTCCGCGATCCGCGCGGCCAGGGCGTCCTTGTGCGGGCGGTCCATCCCGCGAGTGGGCTCGTCGAGCAGCACCGCGGACACCGGCCCGCCCCCCAGCACCACCTCGAGCGCCAGCCGCTGGCGCTCGCCGCCGGAGAGGTCGCGCGGGTTCGAGCTCGCGCGCCCGTCCAGGCCGGCGGCCACCAGCCCGCGCTCCCCGGCCTCGTCCACCGCGTGCTCGTGGATCAGGTAGTCGCCGGGGTTCTGGAGCAGCAGCGCCACCTCCCCGCCGCGCTCGATCCGGCCGCGGGTCGGCTCGTCCAGCCCCTTCAGCAGGCGCAGCAGGGTCGACTTCCCGGCGCCGTTGCGGCCCATCAGCGCCACCCGCTCGCCGGGCTCCAGCGTCAGGTCCACGCCGCGCAGCACCTGGGGGCCGTCGGGGATCTCGTGCCACAGGCCGCGGGCGGCCAGCGCGCCGGCGGCGCGGCGGCGGCCGCGGGCGGGTTGCCGCGGCGGCTCCGAGACCGGGGCCTCAGCCAGCCCCGCGGCGCCGAGCGCGGCGCGGGCGCCCTTCACCGACGCCGGCAGCGGACCCAGCCCGGCCAGCGAGAACATCCGCGCCACCGGGGTGGCCAGGGCGCCCCCGTCCGCCGTGGCCCAGTCGAGGAACGCCTTCGGCGCGGCGTCACAGGCCACGCGGGCCCCGTCCATCGCGATCACGCGGTCGGCCGCGGGCAGGCAGCGCTCCAGGCGGTGCTCGGCCAGCACCACGGCCGTCCCCCACTCCTCGTTCAGGCGGCGCAGCAGCCAGATCAGCTCGTCGCCGGCCACCGGGTCGAGCTGGGAGGTGGGCTCGTCGAGCAGCAGCAGCGCCGGGCGATGCACCAGCGCGGCGGCGATCGCCACCCGCTGCAGCTCGCCGCCGGAGAGCGTGTCGGTGCGGCGGTCCAGCAGGTGCGCCACGCCCAGGGCCAGCGCCACCTCCTCCACGGCCCGCGCCACGGCCGCGGCCGACTCGCCGCGGTGCTCCAGCGGCAGCGACAGCTCGGCCCGCACGCCGCTCATCACCACCTGCGTCTCGGGGTCCTGGAACACGGTGCCGCAGGTCGCCGCCAGCTCGCCCGGGCCGTGCTCGCGCACGCTCATGCCCCCCACCTCGAGCTCGCCGCGGGCGTCGCCGCCATGGAAGTGCGGCACCAGCCCGCAGAGCGCGCGCAGCAGCGTCGACTTGCCCGAGCCCGACACTCCGGCGAGCACCGTGAACGTGCCGTGCCCGATCTCCAGGGTCACATCCGAAAGGGCGTCCGCGTCGCGCTCGGGATAGCGGTAGCCGAAGCCCTGTGCGGTCACCAGCGGGTCAGACACGGCTCACCCCCAGCCGCGCGGCCGCGCCGGCGAACGGCAGCGCGGAGGCCGCCAGGATCAGGCCGATCAGCACCAGCACGCCCGTGTCGGTCGGCACCTCCAGCGCCGGGTACATCTCGATCCCGCCGGCACCCGCGGCGCGCACCGCGATCGCGCCGGTGGCGATGGCAGCGGCGGCGCCCAGCACGCGCAGGTCGTGGCGCGACCACGCCCGACGCCGCCCGCGGGCCGGCCTGCCGCCGCGGGAGTAGCCGCGCACCTCGAGCGCCGCGGCCACGTCCACGGCGCGGTCCAGCGCGCCCGCCAGGGCGGCCCGAGCAACCATCAGGCGGCCCGGCGGCTGCGGCCGGCAGCGCACGGCGTCGCTCATCCGCATCGCGTCGTTCGCGAGCACCGGCACCAGCCGGGTGGCCAGCGAGGCCGTGAGCGCCGAGCGGTAGGAGACGCGGCGGAACAGCCGCAGCAACTCGTCCGGGTCCACGCACGCGGCGAACAGGCCGAAGGCCATCAGGAACGCGATCACCCGCAGCCCCGCCAGCCCTCCGGCGGCCAGCGCCTCGAGGGTCATGTCCCAGCGCCGCCCGAGGAACGTCCCGCCGCGCACGAGCAGCGTGTCGCCGCCCTGGTAGACGAGCGGGTTCACCAGCGCGATCAGCAGCGCCAGCGGCACCGACAGCCAGGCGGCGCGGCGCAGCTCGGCGCCCACTCCGGCCGCCATACCCGCGCCGATCACGCCGGCCAGCACGGCCAGCAGCACCAGCGGGTGCTCGTAGATCGCGCACACCAGCGCGAACGCGGCGCACAGCGCGGCGGTCGCCCCCGCACGCGCGGCGTGCAGCGGGCTCGGCCGCGGCCGGTAGACGGGGACCAGCCTCATTCCGCCTCCGCGGGCAGCTTCTCGTCGCCCGAGTCGGTGACCGCCAGCGCGAACGCGTCGCGCAGGGCGGCCGGGTCGAGCGCGGCCGCCGCGGCGTCCACCGCCTCGCCGCTGCCGCCGGTCACCACCCACACCAGCTCCTCCTCGCGCGGCTGCAGAGCGGCCACCAGCCCGGCGCCCGTGCCGGCGTCGCGCACCTCGCGGCCGCGCTCGTCGAGCAGGGCCAGGCTCCCGCTCGGGTCGAACCGGGCGAACACGCCGCTGCGCCGGGACGGCCCCTCCAGCGCGCGCACGCTCGGCAGCTCGCGCGCCCGCTCCCACGGCGCCACCACCACGCGGATCACGTTGCGCGTGCCGCTCGCGCCGAGCGAGGAGCCGGTGGCGGGCACGTCCGCGTCGCGCAGCGCGCGCTTCACGGTCCGGCACGCCTCGTCGGCCCCGCCGCACTCCACCCGCACGGGCCGGCGCTTGCCCTCGGTGCCGCCGGTGAACGGCTGCGGGAAGGCGCCCACGATGGCCTTCACGTCGGGCGTGCCGCGCCAGTTGCGGTGGTCCCACTGCACCACGTCGCCGGGCGAGAGCTCGTACTCGGCGGCGCCCACGTCGGCCTCGATGCCGTTCACGAAGTAGAACCAGTCCACCGAGCCGCCCGACCCGCCGCCCTCGAGCCCGTCGATCGACTGCACGAAGCGCCCGCCGTAGCGGGTCTTCACGTCGTTGCGCGCCTGCACGAGCCGCATCGCGGTGCTCCCCTCGCGCAGCTCCTCCTGGGAGCCGCTGGACAGCAGCTCGCGGCCGAAGTCGCGCGTCACGCGCAGCTGCGCACCCTCGCCCGGCTTCTCCGCGCCCTCGCCCAGCCCGCACCCCGCGAGCAGCGACAGCGCGAGCAGGAGGGCCAGCCGGCGCATCAGCGCACCGTGAGCCGCTCGCCGAAGGAGGGCACCAGGCCGCGCTTGCTCGCCCGGAGCACGTACGCGCCCGGCACCAGCGACAGCGTCGCCGTGCCGTCCGCGCCGGTGGTGGCGCTCGCGCCGCGGGCGGTCACCCGCGCACCCTCCACCGCCACCCCGCGGCCGTCGTCGTCGTAGCCCCGCACGCGCACCACCACGGCGGCGGCGCCGGACTGGCGGGCGGTCAGGGCGAGCGTGCGCTGGAAGCTGCCCCCGCGCGAGCGCCCGTAGAACCACGTGATCCTGGCTGCCCGTCCTCAGCCGCCCGCGGCCGAACGGGCCCGAGGGATCGCCCGCCCCGGCCGTGGCCAGCTTGCGCCCGACCTTGTACACCCACCCGTCCTGGCCGCGGTTGCGCTCACCGCGGATCGAGCGCACGAACAGCTGGCCGGAGTCGCCGGCGTCGCGCGAGCAGGAGCCGAAGTCCTTCAGCCCGATCCTCCCCGGCCTCGAGCGCACGAGCGCGGCCAGCGGGGTGGCGCGGCCGGCCGCGCAGCGGCGCCGGCCCACCTTCACCGTCGTCGCCGCCGCCCGCACCCGCTTCTCCTTCACCGCCCCGCTCTTGAACGCCACCAGCTGGCGCACCACCGGGCCCCTGGGCGCGGCGGCCGCGGGGCCCGCCAGGGCCCCGCAGCACACCAGCGCCAGACATGCGGGCAGCGCTCGCCTCACGGCAGCGGCGCCACCGCGTCGAGCTCGACCGGGTTGCGCCCGAGCGTCCTCACCCTGAGCGTGTGGCGCCCCGGGCGCAGCCGCCGCGAGGTGAACAGCACGCTCTTGAACCGCGGCCGCCCGCGCAGCGAGACCACGCGCGACCTGCCGTCCACGGTCGACCTTCACGCGGCCGCCGTCTCGCAGCCTGCGACCCAGCAGCGCGACCCGCCGCCCGCGGAAGCGCAACGCGGCCCGCGCGCCCTTGCGGGTCGAGCGGATCACCGTGCGCCCCCACGCGCTCTTGCGGCGCAGGCGCTTCCAGCCGCGGCTTCGCCGGAAGGCCCGGTCACGGTCGTCGACCGGGATCGAGATCACGCCGCTCTCGAGCGCCGCCCTGTTGGTGGCTCGATCGAACGCCGTCACGCGGAAGCGGTACGAGCTGCCCGGGTCGCCGCGGAAGTGCGCGCGCGTGAGCTGCGTGCGCGCGATGAACGGGCGGAAGACGTCCGCGCTGGAGCTCACGCCCGCACCGGTCAGCTCGGCCACGTCGACCGAGTAGCCGGTCACCCCGCTGCCGCCCGCGTCGTCGCCCCGCCACTCGAACAGCACCGTGCGCGAGTTGCCGTTCTCGCGTCGCCAGCGTGTTGCCGGAGAGCAGCAGCCTCAGCTTCGGAGCGCTCTTGTCGGTCGACGTGCACGGCGCGGCGCCCGCCGGGTCGGCGCACACGCTCAGGGCGTTCGAGCGAACCGAGTCCGCCCGGCTGGCCTTCAGCCGGTAGATGCCGGGCTGATCGAACCTCAGGGTGGCCCTGCCGTCGGCGCCGGTCACGGCCCCGCCGACGCTGCTGCCGGCCAGCGCTGCGCCGTTCGCGCCGTCGGTCACCGTCACGGCGAACGGCCGGCCGGTGGTCGCCGCGGTCGGGCCGGTGAGCTTGGCGGCGTGAGCCTTCGAGAACGCGTCGAAGGCCCACAGCACCTCGTCGCCGCCCTTCACGATCTCCTGGCAGCCGCCGACCTGCGAGAACTTGAAGTTCACGAGCTGGCCCCAGAACTCCGAGCTGGTGATCGCGTCGGGGCCGATGCGCTCGACCTGGTAGTCCGCGAAGCTCGGGAACCAGGTGCCCGCCCACGTGTAGCCGCCCAGCGGCTGCCCGTCGTCGAGCGCGCTCACCGGCGTCGGGCCGGGTTGCGGGTTGGCGCCGTTGTTGGTCCCGTCGCAGGTGTGGTCCTCGCCGGGCTCGGGCCGGACCACCTTGCCGTCGGTCGTGACCGGGCCTTCGTAGATGGTGGTGTTGCGGCCCTCGATGCGCAGTTGCACTGAGGCCGGAGCGGCCTGGGCCGCGGGAGCGGTGAGCGCGCAGACCACGATCAGCGTGGCCGGCACGTGCCGCCGGAATCGGTTCTTCATGGATCGCCCTTCTTCCGAGGGTTGATTGATCCGGCCGGAGTCAGGTCTCCTGGCTCACGGGCTCCACCCCGCGCCTTCCCGTCGGCCGTCGGCCTCTCGGTGGCTGGCGCCTACGCGCCTGCGGAGCTTCGTCGCCCGGTCACAGTGGCGGGACCGCGCCGGTTTCTCACCGGACTTCCCTGGCCACCGGCCGTTTGGACGGGAGAGGATCCTACCTCAGCTTCGGCGCGTCGAGGCGAGCGCGAGCGCCGCGAGCAGCGCGACCGCGCTGAGCGATACCGCGCCCGCCACCGCCACGAAGGCGGTGTGGTCGCGCGCGTAGTGACCGAGCTCGGGCAGCCGCAACGCGAGCAGCGCCGTGCCGACCACCACGGCGGCCGCGAGGACCGCCAGCGCCGCGGTGGTCACGCCCACCGCCGCCGCCCGGTCGGCGGCGTCACGCACGGTGGCCGCCAGCCGGCTGCGCACGTGGCGCTCGGGGAACCTCCGGTTCAGCGCGGTGAGCGCAGCCAGCAGGACGAGTCCCCATCCGGTGGCCAGGAGGTAGCCGCCGACCACGTCGCTCGGGAAGTGCCATCCGAGGGCGACAACGGAGAACGACACCCCGATGGCGAACGCGGCGCCCACGATCGCGGCCGCCGGCCGGAACCGGCCCGGAACCACGATCACCAGCCCGATGGCGATCGCCATCGAGGCCGTCGCGTGCCCGCTCGGGAACGCCGCGGGCACCACGAAGGTGGTCCCGATCTCCGGGTCGTGGCGCGGGTAGGCCAGCAGCTCCTTGAGCACCTGGCTCGACACGCTCGTCAGGCCGATCAGCGCCACCACGAACGCGGCGCTGCGCGGCCTGCCGCGCGCGAGCGCGACCAGCGCGAGCATGCCACAGAGGAGCACGACCGGCGCCGGGTTCCCCAGCACCGCCATCCGCGCCGCGAGCGGCGACGTGGTGGGCCCCTGCAGGCCGAGGAAGCCCTGAAGCGACGCGGCGTCCACCCACCGAGCCCAGTCCGAGCCGTACGCCAGCCCGAGCAGCACCAGGAACGCGAGCGCGCAGGCGCCTGCGCCGACGAGAAGGGTGCGGGGCCGCATCGCGGCTCACGCTAGCGACGGTTCCCGTGCGCGGAGGCGCGAAGGCCGCCGCTACAATCGCCCGTCGACCAAGCCGCCATCGTCTAGGGGACTAGGACGCCGCCCTCTCACGGCGGAAACCGGGGTTCGAATCCCCGTGGCGGTACTCAGGAACCCCGCTTTCTAGGCGGGGTTTCGCCGTTCTAGAGCCTCTGCGGGGAAGGACTGACCTAGGCGGCAACTACTACTAGCGCCGCTACCGCGCGCTACTCCGTCAGCCCCGCGGACGCCCTGGGGAGCGAGGAGTTCGAGCGGCTTCAGGCCCGCGTCACTCTGATCGCCGACGGATCGGGCGTCGTTCAGGCCGTCACCGGCGAGGCGCTCGCGCGGGGAATGGGCCATTTCCAGGAGGCGCCCAGGATCTCGCCTCCTGACGGGCCGCGAAGCTCTGGCAGGCCAACCCGTTCGCACCTACGATGCGGGATGGCCTTGAACTTCGGGAAGCTGTGTTGCGTCGTGCTGGCCACGGCGTGCCTGTCTCGCGGCCGGCGCCGCGCCGGCGCCCGCGGCGATCACGGGCCCGCCCCAGACCGTCGCGTCCGGGCTGAGTTTCCCGTGGGAGGTACTTCCGATGCCCGACGGGCGCCTCCTTGTGACCGAGCGCCCGGGCCGCGTCCGGGTGATCGACGCGAGCGGCGACCTCCTCCCGCAGCCGGCGTACACGAGCCTCGGCGGGAGCTTCCTCGGACTGGCGATCCACCCGAACTACGCGACCAACAAGTTCGTCTACCTCTACAACAACTATTCGGACGCGGGCACCTTCAAGAACCGGATCCAGCGGTTCGTCTACAACGGGACCACGCTGACGCTCTCGACGACGCTCCTCGACGGAATCCCCGGCGATCAGACGACCAACGGCCACGACGGGGGGCGGATCAAGTTCGGGCCGGACGGCAAGCTGTACGCCACCACCGGCGACACCTTCCAGGGCGTCCCCGCGCAGGACCTCGAGTCGCTCGCAGGCAAGATCCTGCGGCTGAACGCTCCGGGCGACGCCACCGACGGCACCGCTCCGGCCGATAACCCGTTCCCATCGGCAACATCGAACTCCAGGTTCGTCTGGACCTACGGGCACCGCCATCCGCAGGGGATCGCCTGGGACGCCTCGGGTCAGCTGTGGGAGACCGAGCACGGCCCCAGCGGCGAGGCCCACGCCGGCGGGAAATGTTGTCGCGACGAGCTGAACCGGATCGACAAGGGAGCGAACTACGGCTGGCCCACGATCATGGGGGACGAGCAGCAGGCCGGGATGCGCTCGCCGGTGGTCTCGAGCGGCGACACGGTGGCCTGGGCCCCGGGCGGGGTGGCGTTCGGGCCCGACGGCGAGCTCTACGCACCCGCCCTGATCGGCCAGCACCTGCGCCAGTTCTCGATCAGCGGCGGCCAGGTGACCCGTCAGCGAGAGCACTTCCGGCTCGACTTGGGCCGGCTTCGGACCGCGGTCTACGCCGGCGGCTTTCTGTACCTGACGACCTCCAACAACTCTGCCAACGAGAGGGTGCTGCGGGTGCCGATCAACTCGCAGCAACAGCCCTCCAACTCGGTCGTGTGGGCCGTCGGCGATGCCAACGCGAACGCCGACTCGCAGGCGACCGCGAACCGGATCGCGGGGCAGATCGACCGCTTCCTCTACCTCGGGGACGTCTACGAGAACGGCACGGCCGCCGAGTTCGCGAGCAACTTCGATCCGGTATGGGGCAGGTTCAAGGCGCTCACGAGCCCGACCCCGGGCAACCACGAGTGGGCCAATCGCGCCACCGGCTACGACCCATACTGGGGCGCCCGGGCCCCGCAGACCGGCGGCGGCCATTACTACTCGTTCACCGAGAACGGCTGGGAGGTCCTGAGCCTCAACACCGAGGAGAACATGGCGGTCGGTTCGCCCCAGTACGAGTGGCTCAAGCAGAAGCTCGCCGATGGCGGCAACTGCCGGATCGCGTTCTTCCACCGTCCTCGCTACGTGGCGCCCGGCTCGCACAGCGACGCTACCGATGTCCAGCCGCTCTGGAGCCTGATGGCGAACAAGGTCCGCCTCGCGGTCAACGGCCATGCCCACGCGATGATGCGCGCCCACGCCGTCGACGGGATAACGGAGCTGGTATCGGGGGCGGGTGGCCACAGCCACCACGCCGCGAACCCCGACCCGCGCTTCGCATTCGTCAACAGCACCGACTTCGGTGTGCTGCGGCTGAAGCTGAACGCCGTCGGCTCCGGCGGGGCCACCTTCGAGCACGACTTCATCGCCACCGACGACGGAGCCGTGCTCGACTCCGGCACCGGGACATGCACCCCGCCCCCACCGCCCTCCACCCTGGCGAAGCCCGCCACCGACGTGGAGGACGCCAAGCCCAACACCGGCCTGTCGGTGACGAACAAGCGCTTCCGCGTCGGCGACGAGCCAACGGCGCTGATCGCCCAGCGGAAGACGGGGAAGCTCGCCCCGAAGGGCACCACCTTCCAGTACACGCTGTCGCAACGCTCCGACGTCGCGATCGAGATCCAGCGCGCCCGCAAGGGCGTGAAGCTGAAGCGCAAGGGGCGCAAGAAGCTCGCCTGCGTGAGCGCGACGAAGAAGAACCGGCGCACGCTCGTGAGGCAGCTCGTCAAGCGGAAGAGCATCCAGCGGCTGAATGGCCAGAGGCGCAAGCGGGCACTGGCGCGCGCGACGCGCAAGCGCCGCTGCACCGTCTACAAGAGGTCGGGCACGCTCCGGCGCGTGGGCCAGGGCCCGGGCAAGGTGAGCACCAAGTTCTCCGGGCGGCTCGGCAACGTAAAGCTGCCCATCGGCGGCTACCGCGCGCAGCTGACCGCCACCGACGCGGCGGGCCAGCGCACCAGGCACAATCGGGTCACGTTCCGGGTCGTGAGGCGCTGAGCCCCACCCTGGGTGTTAGCTCAGGCCAAACGGGTACGTTGGGTACGACCGCTGAAGTAGGAGCAGGAACGAGCAGGAGACTCATTGCAGGGGACACCGTCACGCATGGACATGCGTCACCTGGGAGTCGCCGTGGCCGCCGCTGCTCTCTTGAGCGGAGCCCTCGCGAGTGGCGCGGACGCGTCGAGCATCCTCTACCGCAAGGGAGGCAGCCTCTGGGTCGCGAGCCCGAGTGGCAAGAAAGCGCACCGGATCAAGCACTCCCGCGGGCTCTCGAATCCCTCGCAGGACAACCGGGGCCGAATCGTCGCCCAGAAGGGCATCAAGCTCTACCGCCTCAGCCGCCGCGGCCGGCGGCTGAACAAGCCGATCACCACTGCCTTCCGCACCAGCCGAATCGTCCCTAGCTTCAAGGGCCCGTTCTTCCCGGAGGTGTCGCCAAACGGGAAGCTGATCGCCTACACCTACTCGTTCACCGAGTCGCACTACGACCCGGGCTGCCAGTGCGTCTCCACCGCGCCGTCGCTGAACACGGCCTACACCTACTCGAACCGCTTCGTCTCCGATCCCGACAGGAAGTTCGGACACATGCGGTTCTACTACCGCGGCTCGTGGATGGGCAACAAGAGCTTCGTGGCCACGACGCCGAATCTGTACGACTACGCCGGCAACGTGCTCGACACCGTCGCCATCGACCCGATCGGCGGAGGGGCCGACTCCTACAAGGGCTGGTTCACCGAGTGCACCGACTGCCGCAGCGTCCAAACCCTTCAGAAGTATCCGCTCGACGAGGCCGAGCTCACGCGCAAGAGCGACAAGGCCGTTGTCGTAGCCGGCAACCTGAATGCGGCCCAGGCCGGCGCGATGCTGTTCGTGTACCCGCTCCCCCAGCCGCCGACGGCAGTCCCTCCGCACTTCTGCCGCATAACCGGCCCGAACGGGAAGTTCACCAGTCCGAGCTGGTCACCGGACGGTAGGTCGCTCGCCTGGGCCGACCGCAGCGGGATCTGGGTGGGCAAGCTCGGGAGCCTCGCCGGGGACACCTGCAATGTCAGCCGAAAGCTCGTGATCAAGCGCGCCACGGCACCGGACTGGGGACCGGCCAGGCCCTGAGGAGCGGGTTTTGGTCGATGTTCGCGACGGTGGTAGCGTTGCCGCAGATCGTTCAACGGCGACTTCGAGAAGGTGTCCGATGGCTGAAGCGCTAGTGGGAACTTGCCTGTGCGGCGGCGTGGAGTACGAGGTTCAAGATCCCGAGTCATTGGGTTACTGTCACTGCACTCGCTGCCAGCGGTGGACGGGCTCGAGCCTGGCAGGGGTGGTCGTCGCCAAGGAGAACTTCAGGTTCACCAAGGGCGAGGACTTGGTCACGCGCTACGAGAGCGAGTTCGCGCCCCGCAACTTCTGCAGCAACTGCGGATCCAGCCTCTATGACGACCTCGGCGAGAAGTACTTCGTGGCCGCAGGACTCATGCGCGACCTCGAACTCGATCCGAGCTTTCACCTCCAGGTCGCATACAAGGCCAGCTGGCACGAGATCGGCGGCGACGCGCCGCAGTTCGCCGAGAACCCGCCGGCCTGACGTCCCTCTCGCCTACTCCGACAGCCCCGCGGCCTCGAGGGCCTCGCGCTTAGAGCGAGAGAAGGCCCACCACCTCACCTTGCCGTCTCTCGAGTCGACGGCCTGCCACATCGTCTGCTCGACCGGGACGCCGCCGAGCCTTCCAGCAATGTGGAAATGGACGACGCCACGACTGTCAGAGCCGGGGACGTCGAGCACATCGAGCACTTCCCAGTGCGCGTCCTCGAAGGCGCCAATGATCGTCTCCCACCAGGCACGTATCCCGTCATGGCCGCGGAAGGTGGTTCCTTCGACCTCCGCGACCATCGACGTGAACTCGACGTCCTCGGCCATCAGGGCAAGGAACGCGTCCAGATCTCCCGAGTTGAGCGCGCCGTACGAGGCATCCGCCAGCGCACGCAGCTCCTCCAGGCTTTCCTGCGACATCTCCCGCCGAGTCTCTCAGCCGGCGTCAACCGCTCCCCGGCCGCGGAACTCGAAGTGCATCGGGTCGGGCGACGTGGGGAAGCCGCCACCCCATGTGAAGCCGTGTCGCTCCATCACCCGCACCAGCCTGCGGTCCTGGCGTGAACGGCCGCCGAAGGGATTCGCGCGAGCGTTCAGGTCCACCGCCAGCCCCCATGCGTGCAGCGACAACGACCCGCCCGGCCTGATCCGGCGGGGGGCGTAGCAGCCCGCGTAGTCGTCGGGGTTCACCAGCCGGGCGAGACCGCGGCGGTCGAGCTCGCGCATGGCGGCCCGCAGTGCCGGGACCATCTTGCGGTGACAGGTGACCCCGCCGAGCACCGGCACGCGCGCGCTCACGATCTGGCGCCGGAGGAACCCCGGGTCGAGGCGGACCCAGTCGTCGCCGTAGGGGAGCCCCACCGCCGGCTCCCCGAAACGCGCCTTGAGCTCCGCATGGCGGGCGGGGCCGCGCAACGGCCGGCCCCCAGTGTCGCCGTCGGCGGGGGCGATCAGTCGCGCGCGGCCGTCGCCACCGGCAGCGCGCGCGAGCTCGCGCGGCGTCGCGTCCGCGCCCCGCTCGAGCACCGCCACCACGCTGTCGCGGGCGCTCGGCATGCGCTCCGCCTCGCTCACGAGCAGCTCGGAGGATTGGGCGAGCTCGTCGGGCACCACGCCCGCCACGCGAAGTCGCCGCCCGCCGTGGAGTTGCAGCGTCGCGCCCTCGCGCACGCGCCGCAGCCGCGCGGAGGTGCGGGAGAGCAGTGTCCGGCCGCGCCGCAGGCGCGCGACGAGGCGCCTCCGTGCCGGCGGCGTGATCGCCGCGTAGCCGCGCGGATCCACCGAGACCACGTCGAGCGGGATGCCGTAGCCCGCGGGCACTCGCTGCACGACCCGCCCCCCGGCCGCGTGCGCCGAACGCAGCAGTGCCGCTCCGCGCCTGACCACGGTCGTGTGCTCGACCGCCGCATGCCGAGCCAGCCGGCGCGCGGCGCTCCCCGCGTCCTCGATGCCCCATACGACGGCGACAGCCCGCGGAGGCGAGGCGGGGGGTGCCCCGGGCGCGGCGGTCTGCGCGCGCCCGCCCGAATCGTCTCCGGCGTCCTCACTCTCGCCGCGTGTGCCCACGAGCAGGCCGAACGCCGCCAGCGCGACCAGCGCCGCCAGGCCGATCCAGATGCCGGGCCGCATTCAGTTCAAGCTAGCGACCCAACCCCGTACTGGGTTAGGTTCGGACCTTCCACCGAACGAGGGGAGAGACCAATGGCCGACGACGCGATTTTCCTGGGATGGGGAGAGGTCGTGCGAGGGCGTGAGGCGAAGGCCGTCGAGGTCTTCAACGAGACGATCCAGTACTACGGCAAGCTGCAGCAGGACGGCAAGATCGAGAGCTTCGAGCCCTACTTCCTGGCACCGCACGGTGGTGACCTCGGAGGCTTCGTCCTGCTGCGCGGCGAGCGCGATGCCCTCGACGAGATCATGCGCAGCGAGGAGTTCGAGCGCCTTCAGACGCGGGTCGCGATGATCGTCGACGGGTCGGGCACCGTGCCCGCGGTGACCGGCGAAGCGCTCGCGCGGGCGATGGGTCACTTCCAGGAGGCACTGGGAGAACTGGGCGGCTAGCAGGCGTTCTTCAGCAGCCGTTTCCCCGTCGCACACCGCCACGGGGGCGTAGGCCGGTGCCAAAACGGGTACCGCATACTTCCTATGTCTTGGGGGCGCCATGGGAGGAGGCTCGTGCCGGCGGTTGCCGTGCTGTGCACGCTCGCGGTCACAGACGCCGGCGCCGTGGCGGGGCTGCCCGAGGTGCCCGCGGTGCCGAAGGTCGAACTGCCCTCGGTGCCGAAGGCGCCGCCGCTGCAGCCCACGCCCCAGCTCGAGGTCCCGAAGGCGCCCTCGCGTGCCCTCCGCCCCTGTGCCGCGCGTGAACGCGCCCGCGCCGTCGGTGCCGTCACCCGCGCGATCGCTGCCGTCCGCCTCCGCGGCCCCGGCCACCGCCGGGCGCGCGGCCCAACCGGCTGCCGGTCCGTCCCGGCGGGAACAAGCGGCGACCGTTGCCAAGCGGCGCGCGACCACGGCGAGCGCCGGCGGCCGGGCCGGTAAGGCGCGGCGCGGGACCGCCCGCAGGCGCACCGTCGCCAGCTCCCGCGAGCGGCGGTTCCGGCGCGCGGTCCGAAAGCTGTGGGCCTGCTCCTACGCCGTGAACGGCTTCGAGCGGCGTGTCCTGGTGCGCCGGGCGGGCCTCGAGGGGTTCGCCGCCGCGTCGGCCGAGCGTGTCGCGCGGCGACTCGGCGTGTCCAGCCGCCGGGTCGACAGCGCGCAGCGGACCGGGCTGACGAAGCTCAAGGCCACGGCGGGCTCCGACGGCTGCGCGATGAGCACTCCGCCCGCGGGCATGGCGCGCACCGCGGCGACGCTGCTCGCGGTGACCACCGCTCCGGCACTCGTGACCGACGGAAGCGCTCCGTCCCCGGACGGCGATTCCGGTGCGGGCGAAGTGCTCGGCACGCAGCGCGCGTCCGCCCCGCCGCCGAGCCGGGAGCGCCCGCGGGCCGCAGGGACGCTGACATCCGGGGACGGCGACGACGGCTCCGCCCCGTGGCCGCTCTTACTGATCCTCGCGCTGGCCGCGATCGCCGCCGCCACGCCGCTGCTCCTGCGCCGCCGGTCACACGGCACTGCGGCCCCGGCCCCCCCGCCCACGCACCCCCAGGCCGCGCTGCCCACGCACCCTCAGACCGCGCTGCCCACGCACCCTCAGACCGCGCTGCCCACCACCGTCGGACCGCGCCGCCCACGCACCCTCAGGCCACGCCGCCCCCGCCCCTGCCGCCACCGCCGTGGGAAGCCGAGCGCGCCCCCGTGGTCGATCCCGCCCCGGCCGCGCCGGCAGCCGCGCCCGAGCCGCGCAAACCCGCCGAGGCGATGGAGCCCGCCGCACCGCAGCCGCAGCCGCAGCCCGGCGCCCGGCGCCCGGCGGGTCTGGCGATGACGGGCATGGCCTCCCTCGCCGTCACGCTGCTGATGCGCGTGCGCCGCAAGCGCTAGCGCGGAGGACGACCAGGCCGTCCGGGCGAAGATGCTCGGCAGCAGGTCGGCGGCGCTGGCGGCCGCCGGGCTGACCGCGTCGGACGCCGGCGGCTGAGGCCTAGCGGGCCCGGAGCCCGTCGAGCAGGATCTCGAGGTGCCGGCGCCAGTCCTGGTGCGCCCCGTCCGGCCGCGTCGCGCCCATGGTGGAGCACAGGCCGCACATCACGGTGGGGATGTCCCCCACCTCGAGGTCGTCGCGCACGGCGCCGGCGGCATGGCAGCGCCGGATCAGCTCTTCGGTGGCCGCCAACAGCTCGTCGCGAACCGGCTCGACTCGCTCCCAGTTCACCTCCGAGCCCGTCAGCGCGTTCTGCACCGCCAGATTCTCGGAGGCGAGCAGCGCGTTCGCGCGGAGCGTCCCGGCGAGGGCCTCCCACGGGTCGGCGCCGGAGTCGAGCGCCGCGAGCGCGTGGTCTCGGAAGCCGGTGAACTGCTCGGCCACGAGGTCGCCCAGCAGGTCGCCCTTGGTCGGGAAGTGGCGGTAGAGCGTGCCCACGCCGACTCCGGCCCGGCGAGCCACGACCTCCATGCTCGCCTCGGTCCCCACCTCGGCGAACACCTTCTTCGCGGCGGCCAGGATGCGCTCGCGGTTGCGGCGAGCGTCGGCGCGCTGGGGTCGGATGGTGAGGGTCTCAGGCATATGTGACCAGTCTAACTACAACCGGAATGATGATTCCGCTATGGTCTATTGTCAACCGGAAGCATAGTTCCGCTTTATAGCACCCGACGCAAGAGGACCCGGCAATGCCAGCAGACACCTCGGACCGCTCCAAGACCTTCGCCCTCGCGCTCCTGGCCGCCACCCAGTTCGTAGTCGTGCTCGACGCCTCGATCGTGAACGTGGCCCTGCCCTCGATCGGCACGGACCTCAACTTCTCCCAGGACAACCTGTCGTGGGTGGTGAACGCCTACGTGCTCGTGTTCGGCGGCTTCCTGCTGCTCGGTGGGCGCATGGCCGACCTGCTCGGCCGGCGGCGCATGTTCATCAGCGGCCTGATCCTCTTCGGGGTCGCGTCACTGGCCGGCGGCCTCGCGCAGAGCGACGTCATGCTGATCGTCGCGCGCGCGTTCCAGGGCCTCGGCGCCGCCCTCGTCTCCCCCGCCGCGCTCTCGATCGTGACCAACACCTTCAAGGAGGGCGCCGAGCGCAACAAGGCGCTGGGCGTCTGGGGCGCGGTGGCCGGCTCGGGCGGCGCGGCGGGCGTGCTGCTCGGCGGCGTGCTCACCGAGTACCTGGGCTGGGAGTGGGTGCTGTTCGTGAACACGCCCATCACGCTGTTCGCCGCGTTCCTCGCGCCGCGCATCCTCAGCGAGAGCCTCGACCGCCAGGCCGGCAGCTTCGACGTGCCGGGCGCGGTGTCGGTGACCGCCGGCCTCTCGATCCTGGTCTACGCGCTCGTCGACGCGAACTCGGCGGGCTGGGGCTCCACCCAGACGATCGGGCTGCTCGCGCTGGCGGCGGCGCTGCTCGTGTCCTTCGTGGTGATCGAGCTGCGCACCGAGAAGCCGCTGATGCCGTTCTCGATCTTCCGGCTCACGACCCTGCGGGGATCGAACGTGGCCGGGCTGCTGATCGGCATGTCGCTGTTCTCGATGTTCTTCTTCATCTCGCTGTACCTGCAGCAGGTGCTGGGCTACGAGCCGCTGAAGGCCGGGCTCGCGTATCTGCCGCTGGCGCTCACGATCATCGCGAGCGCGGGGATCGCCTCGGCGCTGGTCACGAGGATCGGCTTCAAGCCGGTGCTCGTCACCGGGCTGCTGTTCGTCGCGGCGGGCACGTTCTGGTTCTCGAACGTCTCGGCGCCGGGCGGCACGTACCTCGGCGACGTCCTGTTCCCGTCGCTGCTGGCCGCGATCGGACTCGGCTTCTCGTTCGTCACGTCCACGATCGGCGCCGTGATCGGCGTGCGACCCAACCAGGCCGGCCTCGCGTCGGGCCTGATCAACACCTCCCAGCAGGTGGGCGGGGCGCTCGGACTGGCGATCACCGCCACCGTCGCGACCGCCACGACCAGCGACGCGTTCGCAGCCGGCGAGCGCAGCCAGGCGATCGCGCTGACCGAGGGCTTCCAGGACGCGTTCCTCGTGTGCGCGGGCTTCGCGGTGCTGGGCGCGCTGCTGGCCGCGGTGATGATCTCGTCGAAGGACAGCCGCGACCACGCGCGGGCGGCGCAGGCGGGCGAGCCGGAAGCCGTGCCCGTGGCCGGGTAGGGGCCGCGCGCGCTACCGTGCCCGGCGTGGACGAGGAACCGACCACACAGGAGCTGCGGATCCAGCAGAGCGAGCGCGAGCGGGCCGAGCGCGCCGCCGCTGAGGAGGCCCGCGAGTCCGAGGCGGTGGGCGCCGAGGAGGCCAAGGCGAAGCACGAGCGCCGCGCCGACAAGCAGGCCTACCTGCGCGAGAAGCTCGAGGAGCGCGCCGAGGCCGAGCGCGAGGCCGACTCCGAAGCCGAATCCGGCGACTGACCTCCCGCCCGTTCACGCGCTCTTCACACCGCGATCACCCAGCGATCACAGCGCCGGCGCGCCATCGGCCGACGATTGACGGCATGAGAGAAACGACAATGCACAGGGTGCATCGCCTGATGGTGCTGGCGTTCATGGGTGGCGTAACGGCCTGCCTGCTCGCGCTGGTGTTCGAGCAGGCGACAAGGGGGCCGTCCGGGCTCCTGGGCGGCGTCATATTCGCCCTCGCCGCCGGTTTCGGGCTGGAGTTCGTGGGGTCGATGTGGACGGGGCGCGCAGGCGATCCTCCGCGACTCGACCCGAGCCGCGACCGCTGGTAGATTCGGGATGTGAATACCAAGCGCACGGACGTGCTCCGCGCGTCGCCGCGGATGTTCGAGTCGGATCTGCTTGACCGGCTCTCCCGTGTGCACCCCTCCGTACCGCTGATCATCTTCATCCCGGCGATCGCGGTCACGTTCGCGCTCGGGCAGGAGGGCACGCCGCCGCTCGAGGTCACCGCCTGGCTGTTCGGCGGCTACATCTTCTGGACGCTCACCGAGTACTGGATGCATCGGCTCGTGTTCCACTTCGAGCCCCAGAAGGGGATCGGCGCGCGCCTGCACTGGATCATCCACGGCGTGCACCACGACCACCCCAACGACCCGATGCGGCTGGTCATGCCGCCGTCGGTGAGCATCCCGCTCGCGCTGGCCTTCTACGGCCTCTTCACGCTGGTGATCGGCGGTCAGAGCGCGGACCTGTTCGCGTGCGGGTTCCTCACGGGCTACCTCGCCTACGACATGACCCACTACCACCTGCACCACCACACCCCGCGCACGCGGCTGGGCAAGCTGATCCGCGAGCTGCACATGCGCCACCACTTCCAGGACGACACGCGCGGCTTCGGCGTGAGCGCACCGTTCTGGGACTACGTGTTCCGGACGCCTCAGAAGCGCACGAGCTCGGGCCCGCAGGCTCAGTAGGCCCCTCGGATCGCGCCACCGTAGGCTTGGCCGGTGGCCGAGCCGCTCTCCCCCTCCGACCTCTCGGCCATCTCCGCCGAGCGCGGGCCGGTGCACATGCACGTGGGCGGCGTCTGCGTTTTCGACGGCCCGATCGCGCGCGAGACCGTGGTCGAGCGCCTGCGCGAGCGGATCCACCTGATCCCGCGCTACACGATGCGCCTCGAGGGAACACCCCTCGGGCTGGCCAACCCCGTGTGGGTGGACGACGAGTCCTTCGACGTCGACCGCCACGTGCGCCGGGTGGCGCTGCCGGCGCCGGGCGGCGACGGCGAGCTGTGCGAGCTCGCGGGCCACATCCTGTCCGAGCCGCTGGATCGGGCGCGGCCGCTGTGGCAGCTCACGGTGGTCGAGGGCGTGGCCCGGAACAGGACGGCGATCGTGGCGAAGATGCACCACGCCCTGGTCGACGGCCTGGCGGCCGTGGACGTGAGCACCGTGATCCTCGACCCCTCCGAGGAGGGCCTCGACATCCCCCCGCCCGAGCCGCGGGAGCCGGAGGAGAAGCGCCGGCTGGCGGGGCTCGACCAGCTCACGCGGATCGCCTCGGCGCAGACCGAGCTGCCGCGCAAGCTCGCGCGCGAGGCGGTCACGCGCACGATCGACCCGCGCTCCTACGCCGGCCAGGTGCGCGACGCCGCCGGGCTCGTGGGCGAGCTGGCGCGGGTCAGGCCCCAGGCGCCCGACACGCGCCTGAACGCGGAGATCGGGCGCGAGCGCCGCTTCGCACTGGCGCGCACCCGGCTCGACGACGTGAAGGCCGTGCGCCGCGTGACCGGCGCCACGGTGAACGACGTGCTGCTGGCGATCGTCGCGCTGATGCTCTCGGAGTACCTCGGCGAGGACGCGGCCGGACAAGGCGGTGGCGCTGGTGCCGGTGTCGGTGCGAACGGACGATGAGCGCGGCGAGCTGGGCAACCGCATCTCCACCGTGTTCGTGGACCTGCCGCTCACCGGTGAGCCGCTCGACCGCGTGCGCGAGATCAACCGGGCGATGACCGAGGTGAAGGGCTCCGCGCAGGTGCGCGCGGGCTCGCTGATCGTGGGAGCCACGGGCCTGGTGCCGCCGATCGTGTCCTCGCTAGCGGTGCGGGCGATGAGCGGCCCGCGGATGTTCAACCTGGTGGTGTCCAACGTGCCCGGCCCGCAGCAGACCTTCTACCTCGCGGGGGTGCCGCTGCTGGAGGTGTTCCCGGCCGTGCCGCTGAACCCGCGCAACCAGGCGCTGTCGATCGGGATCGTGAGCTACGACGGCGGCGTGCGCTTCGGGCTGCTGGCGGACCGCGACGCGCTGCCGGATCTGGAGGAGGCTGCGGCGGGGCTGCAGGAGGCCGCGGCGGCGCTGTTGGTGGCGGCTGCGCGCTAGATTGGAGGCCCACAGGCGGCTGTGGTGAAATTGGCAAACACGCGGCGTTCAGGTCGCCGTGGGGGAAACCCCTTGGAGGTTCGAGTCCTCTCAGCCGCATCGATCTGACGTCCGGTCGACCAGCGAACATCTGTTCGTATTGACTCGGCCCAATGACTCAGTCTCCGATGCTCTCCAACTGTCCGCGGACGGCCTTGGCGCGACGGAGATCTCACGACTCCTAAATGTGCCGCGAGGGACGATTCGGGATTGGCTGAACGGATGCGTCCCCGCCCGGTTCCTCCGGCGAGATCAACCAAGCTGCCCGACCTGCGGCGGCGAACCGCACGACCTCAACGGCCTTCCCCAGATCTACACGTACCTGCTTGGCCTTTATCTCGGTGATGGATGCCTGTCGCCGCATCCCCGCGGCGTTTTCAAGCTACGCGTCTCGCTCGACGCGAAGTATCCGAAGATCCTCGACGAATGCGAAGCGGCGATGGCCGCGGTGATGCCCACCAGCAAGGTCAATCGTCGGCTGTGCCCCGGGTGCTACGAGATCTACAGCTACGCGATGTCATGGCCGTGCCTGTTTCCTCAACACGGACCCGGCCGAAAGCACGAACGGCCGATCGAACTTTCTGACTGGCAGATCGATCAGGTGAAGCAGGCGCCCGAACTGCTCCTTCGCAGTCTGATCCAGTCCGACGGCTGCCGCTTCATCAACACTGGGAGCGGCGGCTGGAAACAGCCGAGGTACAGCTTCTCGAATCGCTCCGAGGACATCCGGGTGATCTTCTGTTGGGGCTGTGACCTGCTCGGCCTGCGCTACACCCACGCTCCCCACACCGTCTACGTCTCCCGCAAGGCCGACGTCGCGCGCCTCGACGAGTTCATCGGCCCCAAGGCCTGATTCACTGCCGCCATGCCGCGCCATGTAACGGTCGAGGACCACGACGGCGTCGCCCTCGTCAGGATCGACCGGCCTCCGGCCAACGCGATGGACCTGGAGCTGCTCGACGATGGGGCTGCCGTGCTCGACGAGCTCGGGGACGATCTCCCCGCGGCCGTGGTGCTCACCGGCCGCCCCGGGTTCTTCTCCGCCGGCGTGGACCTCAAGCTCGCCCCCACCCTCGACGCCCAGGGCCAGCGCGACATGGTGGCCCGCATCAACCGCCTGTTCGCGGCCTGGTACTCGTTACCGCGCCCGCTGGTGTGCGCCGTGAACGGGCACGCGATCGCGGGCGGGCTGATCCTCGCCCTGTGCGGCGATCACCGCATCGGCAC
Organism: uncultured Thermoleophilaceae bacterium; assembly: GCA_963761505.1. Lineage (GTDB taxonomy): Bacteria > Actinomycetota > Thermoleophilia > Solirubrobacterales > Thermoleophilaceae > JAAYBF01. The sequence goes on along the minus strand of CAVXGW010000009.1, from coordinate 48,009 downwards.
CACCGACGGCAAGCTCGGCCTGACCGAGCTGCGCGCCGGCGTGCCCTACCCCGCCGTCGCGATGGCGGTCGTGCGCGCCGAGCTCTCCCCCGCCGCCGCCCGCAGGCTCGTGCTGGGCTCGGAGCTGGTGGGCATGGAGGAGGCGCATGCCCTGGGCGCGCTGGACGAGCTGGCGCCCGAGGACGAGCTGCTCGAGCGCGCCCTCGCCCGCGCGCGCGAGCTGGCCGGCGCGCCCGCCGAGACCTACGCGACGGTGAAGGCACAGCTGCGCGGCCCTGTGCTCGACGCCGTGGCGTCCGGGGCGGGAGACCCGCTCGCCGACGGCTGGCTGGGCGGCGAGACCGCCGGCGCCGCGCGTGGGCTGCTCGACGGCTAGCCGTAGATCGCCGCGCGCCACACGCCGAACAGCGCATCCGCCAGCGCGTCCGGATCGTCGGCCGGCTCGCGGCCCAGCTTCTCGCTGAAGGTGCGCTCGTTCATCCACACCAGCGCCGCCGCGGTCCGGCGCGGATCCGCCACCGACGAGCGGCCCGCCGCCACGTCGCGCTCGATGCGCAGCGCGGCCACCTCCACGAAGCCCTCCACCAGCCCGCGGTAGGCCTGCTCCACCTCGGCGTCCTCGGTCGAGGCATCCGCGATCGCCCGCAGCATCGGGCCGTGCGCCTCGAACACGCCGGCGGTTCCCCGCACGGCGCGGCGCAGGTCCTCGGGATCGTCGCCCTCGAGCCAGCGCCCGGCGCTGGCGAACACCTCGCTCCCGATCTGCTCGAGCAGCCTCAGGGCGAGGTGGTGGCGATCCCTGAAGTAGACGTAGAACGACGGTCGCGACAGGCCGGTGCCGTCCATCACCTCGTCGATCGTGAGGTCGCGAAACGGCCGCGCGCGCAGGAACGCCTCCGCGGCCGCGAGGATCTCGCCCTCGGCCTCCTCCGGGCTGCGGCGCCGCCGGCGCTCTCCCGTTTGCGAGCTCACCCGCCCAGGGTAGTTCGATTCGCGGGCGATAGGCTCGACGGTAGACCCTGAAAGGAGAGCAAATGGCTTACGAGGTACCCGACCTTCCATACGGATACGACGCTCTGGAGCCGCACATCGACGAGGCCACGATGAAGGTGCACCACGACAAGCACCACCAGGCCTACGTGGACAAGGCGAACGCCGCGCTCGAGGGCACCGAGCTCGCCGACAAGCCGATCGAGGACGTGATCGCCAACCTCTCGGACGTCCCGGAGGACAAGCGCGGCCCGGTGCGCAACAACGGCGGCGGCCATCTCAACCACACGCTGTTCTGGGAGTCGATGTCCCCCGACGGCGGCGGCGAGCCCGAGGGCGCGCTGGCGGACGCGATCAACGACGCGTTCGGCTCGTTCTCGGAGTTCCAGGACAAGATGAAGGAGACCGGCGTCGGCCAGTTCGGCTCAGGCTGGGCCTGGCTCGTGCACGACGGCTCGGGCCTGGCGGTGGTGGGCACGCCCAACCAGGACAACCCGATCACCGACGGCAAGACGCCCCTGCTCGGCGTGGACGTGTGGGAGCACGCCTACTACCTGAAGTACCAGAACAAGCGCCCCGACTACATCGACGCGTGGTGGAACACCGTCGACTGGTCGAAGGTGGGCGAGCGCTTCGAGGCGGCCGGCTAGCGCCGCTTCCTCACCCTGAAGCGCGCGGCTACGGCGCCGGACGCCAATCCCTCGGCGTCGTAGCCGCGCAGCAGGATCCGGTAGCGGCCCGCCTTGAGGCGGCGGAATGAGAGCTTGCGCCTGTTGCGGCCCCTCTTTCCGCGGATGTCGAACGTGCGCTTCGTGCGCCACCGCCCGCGCTGCCTGCGCTGGATGCGGGCGACCACGTCGGCCGTCTCGGAGAGGTCGAACGCGAGGGTGGCCCTCCGCACCCGCGCCCGGCTGAGCGTGGGCGGCACGTTGTCGACGGCCCCGGCGACCGGCCGCACCTCCACGGTGCCGCGCATGCTCGCCGTGGTTCTTGCAGTAGTAGGAGAACTTCCCGACCGTCCTGAACACGCGGCTGTAGGAGCTGTAGCGCTGCTTCTGCGGCGGGGACTGCACGCCCGGGTCCGAGTCGAACGGGTCGGCCTGGCCGGGCTGCGAGGTGACCGAGTGGTTGCGGTCGACCGCGCCGCTGAAGAACCACACCACGGTGTCGTTCTGGCCGATCACGACGTTCGCCGGCTGGAAGGCGAAGTTGGCGGTATCGACCGTGACCGGTCCGTGCCCCGGATGTGCAAGCGCGCCGGGAGCGCAGAGGGCCGGCAGGGCACAGCCGATCGCGACCGCCGCGGCGCGCCTCACAGCCGCACGACCCAGTACGCCTTGACCCCGCGCGAGCAGAAGAACGGGATTTCGCGGTCGGGCGGGTTGAGGCAGCGGAAGCGGGGCGCGCGGGTGCGGTCGCGCAGGAAGGCGCGCGCCCACCTCCGGGCGTGCCTGCACTTCATCGCGCGGGCCTTCACGCGGTAGTCGCGCGACCCCTTCGCGATCAGCCCGCAGTTCTTGGACCTGTGGCCGGCGGCGGCTGGGGCCGGCGCCGCGCAGGCCACGGCCAGGACCAGCAGGACCGCGACGATCGACCTCATGCGTGCGGAGGCTAGCTCGCGCCGATTAGCGCCTGATGCGGAAACGCTTCGTCTTCGCCGCGGACTTGTTGCCGGCCAGGTCTGTCGCTCTGGCCACCAGGCGATAGCGGCCCGGCCTGAGCCGCCTGCCACCCACGCGACCGGTGAAGCGCAGGCTGTTGGCCCCCGCGCCGTCGGTGTGCTTGAAGCTGCCGCGCACGCGCACGTAACGCCTGCAGCGCCTGCGCGAGAGCAGCTTGTTGCGCCGCGTTGCCCTGCGGCAACGGCCCCGGATCCGGCGGCCGGTGCGGGCCCGCTGAACCCTGAAGGTCGTGGTCGCGGTCTCCGACAGGCGGAACAGGATCCGCGCGCCGAAGGTGCGCTGCTGCGCGAGCAAGCTCGGCCCGGTCGGCTGCGCCGGGAAGCTCGATCGCGAGAACCGCAGCCGCGAGAGCGCCGGCTTCCTCCGGTCGGCCGTTGAGCACGCGGCGCCGCCGTTGCCCTCGGTGGGGCACCTGTCCTGGGTCTCGTCGCCGAAGCCGTCCTTGTCGGAGTCGGGCTCCACGGTCGCCGCCACGAGCAGCTCGCCGGCGGTGTCGTTCGAGCCGCGCGCGCCCTGGCCCCTGCTGGAGCGGCGGGGCGAACACGTAGCTGAACTTGTCGCCGCTGCTGTTGTAGGTCGCCCACAGGTTGGGCGGCCCGTCGAGCCCGAGGTGCTGCCCCTTCGCCACCGACAGCCGGGCGGGGAACTCGCGTATCGGGGTGTCGCCGGCCCGGGGCCGGGGTTAACGTGACCGTCGGGCCGATGCCGGCGGCGGTGGCCACCGCGTTGTCCTCGTTGCCCGGGTTCGGCCGGCTGATGTTCGCCACCCGCAGGGTGACCCTCGTCGCCACGCCTCCCTCGCCGAAGACCCGGACCCTGAACTTCGTGATCACGCCGTCGACCGGCGAGCCGCCGGAGTAGGGATCGCCGTCCGGGTCGCTCGGGTGGATGAAGGAGACCAGGGTGCACGGAGCCGAGCAGCTCTGCACTTGCCCGCGTTCGCCGGCTCGTTGTTCAGCCGGCTGCCGAAGTTGGTTGCGGCGTGGCTTGACGGCGGGAAGAGCGAGCAGGGCGACGACGGCGAGCGAAGGGGCGAGCTTCCTTACGGAATACGCTCCTGGGTCATCGAGTCGTCCGGTCGCTCGGCGTTCTGCTGTCCCCCGGGCCTGAGGGGAAGAACCTACGTGTTAGGCTCGGAAACGACGCCAGCTCCCGGATGCTGGAGACGGATTTGGTCCCGCAGTAAGCGACTCGCGCTGGCCCTCGTAGCCTCATGGCGTCGGCTCGCTCTGCTCCCGGCGATCGCCGGAGCCGACGCTTCCAGGCCGGGGCCCAACGGCGGATCGTGTTCACGAGCGGGCGCGCACGCCGAACAGCCGACGCCCAGGCGCAGATCTGGACCGTCTCGACAGTTTGGATCCGGCGAGACCCAGGTGACGAGCACAACGAGCCCACCCGCTCTTCGTCACGGGCCACCACCGTCAGCCCGACTGGTCGCCGGACCACACGAAGATCGTCTATGCGCGCGAGCGATAACGCCGGCTTGGACCAGATCACGGATCAGCGACCTGGTGGCACAACACCGACTCAGCAGCTCACGTGTCGCGACCGCCGCCGTCCAGGATCGGCCGGCCTGGTCCCCGGACGGCACCAAGATCGCCTACGGCTCCGGGCGGCAAGATCCACGTCAAGGCCTTCGGCCCGGCCGCCGCCGGGCGGACCGGACGCGGGGGACCTCGTCGACCAACGGCACGCTCCGTAACGAGCGCCCGGTGTGGAGCCCGACGGGAACACCATCTACTACAACCACACGGTCGACGGCGGGGACGCGTCTTCGACATCGTCAAGAAGTCCCCGGTCGCGCCGGCGCGGCACGCGAGACCCATTGGTCACGGGCGTCGACCAACGACTGGCAGCCCGCACGTTTCCCCGGCGGCTCGAAGCTGTGCTTCCTGCGCGGCGGCAAGGACAACACGGCCGACATCTGGACGGCGCATCACCGGCGCCGCGAACTCAGGCCTCGCGCCGTTCGCCTCAGACGCCCCCACTCCCAACACCTTGGGCAGCCTGAACTGCGTCTGGTCGCCGGACGGCACCGAGATCGCGTTCACCAGGGGCGCGTTCACGCAGCGGCGCGATTAGCTGAAGAAGGACGTCGGTACCTCGCCCACCGGCCTCGCCGACGGACATCACGGGCGTCGCCAGGCGTCTTCGACGGCAACGGCGACTGGGCGGCCAACTTCCGGCCCCAGTGCCAGAACAGCACGCTCAACGTGCCCGTCAACGGGTTCCTCACGGTTCCGCTCTCGTGCACCGACCGGGACATCGGCAACCCGGACAACATCGATCGCGAGATCGCGAGCCCGCCAATCGCGGCCTCCTCGGCGAGGTCGACGACGATGCCGACACCGTCGTCTACACCCCCAACGCCAACTTCTCCGGCACCGACTCGTTCACGTTCACGGGCAGCGACGGGAATTCGGACTCGAACCCCGCCACGATCACCGTGAACGTCGGTGTGGATCCGGGCGGCGGCGCGCAACGGCAAGGATGCAACCGCCGCGAGGATCGACCGGGTGGGCCTGTCACGCCGCACTTGGCGGCGCGGCCGGCGCCTGCCGGCGGTCCTCTCGCGCGCGGCGCGCCGTCGGCACGACGATCTCCTTCCGCCTCTCGGAGGACGCCCGCGTGACGCTCACGTTCGCCCGCAAGGCCCGCGGCCGCAGGGTCGGGCGCCGCTGCGTGAAGCCCACCCGGAGGAACCGCACGCGGCGGCGCTGCACGCGGTACGTCAAGGCCGGGACGCTCCGTATCAACGGCAAGGCGGGCACCAACCGCGTGAGGTTCCAGGGCCGGCTCACGCGGCGCAAGCGGCTGGCCTTGGGGCGCTATCGCCTGACCGTGGGCGCCACGGATGGTGCCGGCAACAAGTCGCGCACCTCTCGGCCGGTCGCGTTCAGGATCGTCCGGCGCTGAGGAAGCGGAGCATGTGCTCCGCGATCTGCTCGCCCCGGTCCTCCTGGAGGAAGTGGGCGGCGCCCTCGATCCGCACCTGCTCGCCCGCGCCCGGGATCGTGTCGGCGAACCTGTCCCCCGCGCGCGGGAACGGGAACACCGGGTCGCCGTCCGAGAACGCGATCAGGGCCGGCTTGTCCCACCGGCTCAGCTCGTCCATCACCGCGCGCATCTCGGCGGCGCCGGTCGCGCCGTCCTCGGTGGGCACCAGCAGCGGGAAGGTGGCGGCGCCCGCCTTCGACTCGGCGTCGGGGAACGGCGCCTCGTAGGCGGCGACCACCTCGTCGGGCAGCTCGGTGGTGGTGGCGCCCTGGATCACGAACCCCACCGGCAGGTCGGGGTTCTTCTCCGCGAAGTCGCGCCAGGCCATGAACCCCTTGCTCACCCGGCCGGTGAACAGGCCGGTGTTGAGGATCACCAGCCGAGCCACGCGATCGGCGTTCTCGACCGCCCAGCGCAGCCCGATCGGCCCGCCCCAGTCCTGGACCACCACGGTCGCGTTCGACAGGTCGAGCGTCGCGAGCACCGCGGAGACCGTCTCCACGTGACGGTCGTAGGAGTACCAGCCGAGGTCGGTCGGCTTGTCCGAGCGCCCGAAGCCGGCGTAGTCGGGGCAGATCACGCGGTGGCCTCCCTCGACCAGGGGCGGCAGCATCTTGCGGTAGAGGTAGGCCCAGGTGGGCTCACCGTGGAAGCAGACGACCGGGTCGCCGGCGCCCTCGTCGACGTAGTGCATCCGCAGCCCGTCGACATCCGCGTAGTTGGGCTCGAACGAGTAGCCGGGCAAGCCCTCGAAGCGCTCGTCCGGCGTGCGGAAGACCTCCACACGCCGGACGCTATTCGATGAGCGCTTCTAGGCGGTCGCCCGGCGGGCCGTGATCAGCCCGTAGGTGCCGACCGCCACGCCGAGCGCTCCCAGCGCGAGCGCGGCGATCACCAGCCCGGTGGAGGGACCGTCGTCATCGCCGGAGTCGGCCGACCCCGCGGCCGGCCGGCTCCGTGGCCGCCTCCTCCTCGTCGCCGTGGGCGGCGTCGCCCTCCTCGTCCTCGGCCGGCGGTGAGCGTGACCTGCGGGGCCGGCTCGTCGGCGTCCGGAGCCTCCGATCCAGCGCACCACCTCGCCGTTCTCGTAGGTCTGGGTGGCCTTGAACGTGAGCTTCGAGCCGGCCTTGCCCTTCGGGACGCCGACCGAGAGCCCGAAGTCCTCGAACTGGCCGGGCTTGACGATCCCCGTCTTGCCGTCGCCGGTGAGCGTGATCTGGCCCACCTCCTCGGTGATCTTCTCGCCGAACTGCTCGACCGGCTTGTCGAGCTTGCGCTTGGTCACCTTCGCGGTCCAGCCCGCCTTCGGCTCGTACGAGACGAAGTAGAAGCCCGGCGGCATCTGCACCGCCACCTTCGTGGTGCCGGCCTTGTCGCGCTCGTTGGGCACGCGCACGTCCAGCCGGGTGAAGCCGCCCGCGGGCGCCTCCTCCGGCTGGAGCGTCACGTGCGCCTGGGCGGCGCCCGGGAGCGCCAGTGTGGCCGCCGCGATCGTGGCGGCGGTGATCGTCCTGTTCATTTCTTCCCTTTCGTTTCGAGAGTCGATCGATCAGGCCGCTCGCGGGGGCGCGCGTCCCGCCAGCGAGACCGCGACCAGCCGTCCGCCGCGGGCCAGCCCCGGCGCGGCGCAGCAGCGGCGGCCCAGCAGCGATGCGGCCGCGCGCAAGTGCCGCGGGCGCGCCCGCCGCGGCCGGGCCAGGGCGTCGGCGCCCGGGTACCGGCCGGCAAGCAGCGCCACGAGCATGAGCAGCAGCGGCAGCAGGTGGGCCAGCAGCTCGATCACCGCACCGGCACCTCCACCGACGCGTCGTAGCTGGTCGAACTCTCCGATTCGCATCGCCACGGCCAGCTCCCAGTCGCCGGCCGGCGCCAGGTCCGCGGCCCGGACCGTGTAGTGGCCGGGGCCCGTCTCGCTGGCCTTGAGCTCGATCGGCCCGATCCTGCGCTCGCGCTGGGTGGCCTCCACGGTCAGCTCGTCGAAGCGGTCGAACTGCGCCCCGGTGCGTCGGTCGAACAGATACAGGTGGATCTCGTTGCGACCGACGCGCGCCGGGTCCACCGTCAGCTCCAGGCGGGCGGGACCGAGCTCGCGGTCGGCCGCGAACGGGCCCGTCCCACGGCCTGCGCGCCCGGCGGGTAGCTCACCAGCGCGGCCGTCACGGCCAGCGCGGCCGCCATCAGCGCCACCTCCGCCCGCAGCGCGCGCCGGAGCGAGACCCCGGCGGCGCCGGGCGCCGCCTTGGTGCTCACCATGCGCCGTAGGCCGGGCAGCGCGCGGCGCCGCTGGTAGGCGCCGAGGCCGATCAGGCCCACCAGCAGCACCGCCTTGACCACCAGGGCCCGCCCGAACGCGGTCTCGGTGAGTCTCGCCGAACGAATCGAGGTGGACGATCGACTGCGCGATGCCGGTGGCCACCAGCGCCGCGACCGCCGCCAGCGCGAGCACCGAGAAGCGGTCGAGCACGGCCGTGAGCACCCCTGAGCGCTGCGGCGGGTCCAGCGCACGCGTGGCCGCGGGCAGCGCCAGCAGCAGCAGCGCGATCCCGCCCACCCAGGCGCTCATGGCGGCCACGTGGATGGCGTCCGCCGGCACGAGCAGGGGCGAGTCGTCCGCGCCGGCGTGGCCCGCCAGCGCCGGCGTGAGCACCAGCACGAGCAGCGCCGTGGCGCCCAGCGCGCGCACCGCGCCCGACCGCGCGCGCCCGGCGAGCAGCCCGAGCAACGCCGCCCAGCGCCACGAAGGCCGCCAGCCTCAGCGCCCACATCGTGCCGAAGCGAGTACCGAGCACGTCCTCGATCACCGACGGCTCGAGCGCGGACCAGAAGCTCGTGCCGGCGGCGGTGGCGCCCTGGAGGACGATGCCCGCGAGCGTGGCCGCCGCGCCGGCCGCGGCGGCCGCCAGCCCGACCGCCCGTGCCCGCGAGGCGAAGCGCGCGGCCGCCGGCTCGCCGATCGCCCCGGCCCGCCGCGCCGGCAGCCACACCGCCACGAGGAACACGGCGCCGCCCACCAGCAGAGCAGTGGCGCCATAGCCACGGCGCGGGCGACGCCGAACGCGGTGGAGGTCACCCGCCCGGCGCCGTCCTCGTCGATCAGATCCGCCACCGAGGCGGCGGCCGTGCCGCCCGCCCTCCCGACGGTGAACGTGAACCCGCCCGACACTGGGTGAGCGTCGGCCGAGATCGACGCGGAAGGTGGCGGTGTACGGCCCATCCTCGAGGTCACCGCGCAGCGCCACGGACACGCGATCGGACGCCGGCCGGCTGAGGTCACCGGCGTCCACCCGCTCGCCGTCGGCCGCGTAGACGCGCATCGCGCCGAAGCGCGTCTCCACCGGCTCGCTGAAGCGGATCTCCACCCGCTCGGGCGCCCGCTTCGAGAGCGGCGCCACGAGCGGGGACCGTGTCCTCGACGACCGCGTGCGCCCACGCACTGCCCGGCAGCAGGAGCAGCACAGCCAGCGCGAGAAGCAGCCCGCGCTTCACCAGGCCTCGCCGCTCCCACCGCTTCCGCCCCGGCGCCGCCGCCGTACGACCACGACCAGCGCGCCCCCGGCGAGCACCACGCCGCCCAGCGCCACGAGCGCGCCGGCGGGCGGACCGCCGTCTTCGGCCGGCGTCCAGTCGAGCACGCCCGCGATGCGCCCGCGCCGCCCGTCCACCGCCATCTCCACCTTCCAGGCGAACACGCGCGTGCGCCGGTCGGGGTCGGTCACCTTCTTCGGGCGCTCGCTACCCATCCAGTGGGCGCGGTGGTCGTGCCATTCGAATCGCCCGGTGCCCGACTCGGTTCGCCACCGCGGCGGCGCCTTCGCGTTCGCACGCGCGGGCACCTCGGCCTTGGCGTCACGGTCGCTGTTCAGGTACAGCGCGGGCGAGCGGGTGTTCACCTGCACCCGCCCGTCGGCCAGCACGCGGGCGTAGGGCTCGCCGCCATAGCCGAACACCACGACGTCGCGGCCGCTGCGGTTGCGCAGCTCCAGGCGGTCGTCTCGATCGAGCACGGACACCTTCACGCCGGCGACCGCGGGGGTCACCGATTCGATGGTGGATAGGTAATTGGGGTCGCCCTTGTGGGCGTAGGCGGGCGTGGCGGCCGTGATCGCGATCGCGAACGCCGCGCCCAGGCGGCGTCTCATTCGCCACTCCTGGTTCGGTCGGGTTGCTAGGCCAAACCGAGAGCGGGCGGCGGGCGCGCGGCCAGGCCGGCGCCGATCAGGCGGCCGCCGCGAGCGAGCAGCGGCGCGGCCGGCGCGGCGGGCAACCGTGGTGCCGAAAGGACCCGGCGGCGCGGGCGCGCGAGCCGGGCGGCCAGCGCCATCACGCGGCGCTCGCCGGAGTCGGTGAGCATGGGCACCAGCAGCAGGAGCGCGGGCGCCACGTAGAGCAGGCCGGCCCCCGGCCCGCCGGCGGACACGGCGAGGAGGAACAGCAGCGAGAGCATCGCGAACGCGATGCAGTTGCGCCTGGCCGTGCGGCTCACGGGCGGGATCGTAGCGGCGGGTTACCCTTGGCCGCGTGGGTTCCCCAGCCACCCAGCAGACGTGGACCGATCACGCGCGCGAGGCCCTGGCCGAGGCCGGGCACCGAACCAGCGCGCCCCGGGAGGCGGTGATCGACGCGATCGACTCGCTGGGATGCTCGGTCACCGCGCGCGAGATCTCGGAGTCGCTGCGCCGCAGTGGCGGCGAGGTCGGGCTGGCCAGCATCTACCGGGCGCTGGAGCTGCTCGAGCGGCTCGGCCTGATCAAGCGCTTCGACGTGGGCGAGGGAGTCGCGCGCTACGAGCCCGCGCATCCCGACGGCCACCATCATCACCACGTGGTCTGCGACAGCTGCGGCACCGTCGAGCCGTTCGAGGACGAGGGCCTGGAGCAGGCGATCCACCGGCTGTCGGACCGGGTCAGCTTCGAGGTGGCCGCCCATGACGTGACGCTGCACGGTGAGTGCCCGGCTTGCCGGGCGGCCGGCTAGGCAGCCGAGGCCTCGAGACCACAGGCAGCCGAGCCGAGCACGCGTCAGGGCTTTGGTCGGCAGGTTGTTTTGCCTCCGGACAGGCCTTTCACGATTTCGTCTCGCGTGTTTGACGCGATCGAGTTGATGTACGTGTTTCCCGGACGTGCGACTTCTCCGGGCCCAGCGAGTCCGCCCACAGGTCGCCTCCCACCGTGGCGCCTGACTCCCGCGCCACCGCGCGCTCCAGCTTCGAGTTCAGGGAGGCCTCCGGGAAGATCGCCTTCACCCCCTCGTCGCGGATCTGATCGACCAGCCGGCCGATGTCCTTGGAGGATGGCTGGGCCTGGCTCGACTGCGACGGGATCACCGCGCCGATCACCTGGAGGCCGTAGCGGTCGGCGTAGTAGCCGAGCGCATCGTGTGTGGTCACGAGCTTGCGCGCCTCCGGCGGCAGCCGCGCGATGCAGCCGGCCACCGCGGCGTCCAGGCGCCTCAGGCGCGCGAGGTAGGCGCGGGCGTTGCGCTCGTACTCGTCCCGCCCGGCCGGATCGGCGTCGGTGAGCGCGTCCCGGATCGCCACCACGGCGCTCTGGGCATTGCGCGGGTCCTGCCACCAGTGCGGGTCGGAGCCCTTCGGCTCGAACACCTGGACGGTCTCGGCCTCCGCGCCGGCGCTCTCGATCAGATCGGACAGCCACTCGTCCACGTCGCCGCCGGAGCGCAGCACCACGTCGGCCTGCTCCAGGTCGCGCGCGTCGCTGGGCCGCGGCTCGTAGTCGTGCGGATCCGCGTTCGGCGCGAGGATCTGCTCCACCTCGGCGCGCTCGCCGGCGACCTGGCGGGCGAAGTCCCCCAGGTGCGTGGTGGTCGCGACCACCGATGTGCCGGAGCTCGATGATCCGTCCTCACCGCAGGCGGCCAGCGCCACGGCAACGACCATCGCGATGACGAAGGCCCTCATCCCGCGGACCTTAGTGAGAACTGTTCTCGGTTGCGGCTAGTCGCGGTCGCGCGAGCGGCCGCGGCCGCCGGTGCGCTCGAGGCCCTTGGTGACGTCCACGTAGGGCAGCAGGCCGACCTCGCGAGCGCGCTTCACGGCCCTCGCCATCTTCGACTGGTCGCGGCGAGAGAGGCCGGTCACACGGCGCGAGCGGATCTTGCCGCGCTCGGTCACGAACCTCTGGAGAAGGCTGATGTTCTTGTAGTCGATCTTGTCGATCTCCTCGCGCGGGAGCTTGGAGTAGCGGCGGGCCTCGCCCCTCAGCCCGGGCTTGGTGCGGCGCGGCTTCTCCTTGTTCGATCGAGCCATGCGACCGGAGAGGGTAGAGGAAGGGCCGCAGCCGGGAGCACGCGGTGCGTGCGACCGGGGTTTTCTTCACAGGCTCGTGACAGTTCGTGGTTGCGGCGCCGCCGGATCGTCGTCACCCTTCCCCCTGCCGATGCGCCGCCTCCTCCCGACCGCCCTGCTGGCCGTGCTCGCCTGCGTGCCCGCCACGGCGAACGCCGCCGTGGCCACCGACCCTTGGCCGCCGATGAAGGGGGCGGGCCATCTGTTCGTGCACTTCGGCGAGGAGCACTGGAACGACGACGACGGGCTCACGCTGCTCCCGAAGGTCGTGGACGAGTCCCGCCGCTACCGGCCCGCGCTCGTGACGATGTCGGGAGACAAGGACAACGACGGCACCGTCGACCAGCTGACGATGTGGCGAAAGATCATGGGCGCCTACGACGCCGTGCGCGTGCCCTACTTCCCCGGAGTCGGAAACCACGACCGCCAGTCGCCGCCCGGCGTGCCGCCCGGGACCGGCGGGTTGTTCAACCCGGCGATCCAGGGCTCGATCGCCAACTACAAGAGCGTGTTCGCCGGCAGGCCGTACCCGTTCGGCGACGCCGCCCCGTACAAGGACCGCAACTTCGCCCAGCGCTCGCGCCCGTCGAGCGACCCGCCCGGCGCCTCGACCCACTACTTCGTGGACTACGGGAAGGTGCGCTGGATCTTCGTGGACAACTCCTGCTGGGGGATCTCGGACTGCAACGCGACCCAGAACCCCTCCTTCCCCGACGCCCAGGGCAACACCGGCCAGTTCCAGTTCCTCGAGCGCGCGGCCGGCGAGGCGCGCTCGAAGGGCATGACGGCGTTCGCGGTGATGCACATGCCCACCCGGGACCCGCGCGACCAGAGCTACATCGACCCGACCACGTTCAACCACGTGCAGGGCAAGGGGCTCAACCCCTCGCAGGCCCCCGACAACCAGACCTTCGAGCAGGTGGCCGAGCGCAGCGGCATCGACGGCGTGTTCGTGGGCCACATCAAGGGCCAGTTCCTCTACCGCGGACGCGGCAACGTGCCGTACTTCATCGACGGAGGCGCCGGCGGCGAGCTCTACACGGAGGGCCCGGTGGGCGCCGACCACGGCTACTGGCACGGGTTCCGGCTGGTGCGCGTGGCGAACGGGCGCATCACCACCGACACCGTCCCGATCTTCACCAAGAACGGCATCCGGCTGGAGGGCCCGTCGACCCTGAACCCCGGGCGCCAGGGCCAGTTCGAGGCGTTCGGCAACCAGCCGGTGTTCAAAGACCCGGCGAAGGTGCCCAACCTCGAGCTGCGCGACCCCGACCCCCAGCGGCCGGCGAACAGCGCCGGCATCGGCGCGTTCGTGCGCGACGGCGGGTGGATCTTCGTGCCGGTCCTGCTCCTGGTGCTCGGCGGCCTGGCGATGAACGGCACGCTCCCCGCACCGCGGCGGCGGGCGCTGGTGCTCGCGTGCGCCACGGCGGGCGTGGGCGTGGTGGCGGTCTCCGGCGCCTCGCTCGCACAGCAGTCCGAGCCCACCACCACCCCGCGCGAGAGCCTGCCCACCCCGGCGCGCATCTTCACCTCGAGCAACGCCCAGGTGCTGGCGCCGCTGGCCGCCAGGGGCGACGATCCCCGCCGCAACGCTCGGACGCAGACCGAGGGCGGGCTGTTCGTGGCACGCTGCCCGGGTGGGGCCCGGATGAGGATCACCTCCGGGTTCGAGACGACCGTGAAGAACGTTTCCGTGCCGTCCAAGCGCGGGCGGATCGTGCGCCGCGCCCGCGTGGTCCGCCCACGCGGCCTGCGCCCGCGCCGGCGGCGCACGGTCGCGCGGATCAAGCTGGGCCAGCCCGCGCGGGTGCTGGTGCGGGTCCGCAGGCGCGGCAAGACCGTGCGCGTGCTCCGCGACGCGTGCCTGAAGCCCGGTAGCAAGCGGCTGCGGGTTGCCTGGGACGGCCGCGTGAGGCGCCGCGGCAAGCTGCGCGCGGCCAGGGCCGGGCGCTACGTGGTGCAGCTGCTGGTGCGCTCGGACCGCAGAACGCTGCGGCGGGCCAAGCGCGTTCGCGTTCTGCGCGCCAGGTGACCGGCGACCCGCTCGCGCTGACCGCGCTGGCCGCGTGGTGCTTCGCCGTCGCGCTGGCCGGCGGCCTGGCGGGCCTGGTGCTCGGCAACATCCGGCTGCCCGCCGTGCTGGCGGCGGCGTCGAGCCCGGCCGCCGGCGCCGGCGCCAACCTGGGCATCTCGGGCATCGCGGCGGCGGCGGCCTCGGTGGCCCACATCCGCGCCGGCCGCGTGAACTGGCGGCTGTTCGCGTGGATGGCGCCGCCGTCGGTGGCCGGGGCGCTGGTGGGCGGATATGTCTCCGGCGCGATCCCCGACGAGCTCCTGCTCGGCGTGATCGGGCTGACCCTCCTGTACTTCGGGATCGACCTGCTGCGCGCTCGGGGCGACGCCGCTCCGAAGCCGAAGGAGCACCTGGACTATCGCGCCGCGGTGGCCACCGGGGCGCTGATCGGGTTGCTGGGCGGCCTGGTGGGCCTGATCCTCGGCTCGCTGCGGATGCCGGCATTGCTGCGCAACGTGGGCGAGGCGGCCCACCGCGCGGTGGGCACGAACCTCACGGTGGGCGTCTGCGTGGGAGCTGCCGGCGTGGTTGGGCACACTCCCGAGGGTGTCGACTGGGAGCTGCTCGCGATCGGCGGCGCCGCCTCGGTGCCCGGCGCCGTGATCGGCGCTCGGCTGACCGGCCGGCTCTCGCCCGACCAGTTGCTGCGGGCGATCGGCGTCCTGCTCGTGGTCGCGGGCGTGGGCATCCTCATCAGCGCGGCGGCGCCGTCCGATGCCCAGGCGCGGGAGTCGGCGCCCGGCATCGCGGCGCAGATCGCGAAGCCGTGGCCCGAGCGCCAGACCGCGGCGGGCTCGTTCCCCGACTACATGGAGCGCGCGCGGCTCGCGGGCACGCGACCTCTACGGCCACGCGATGCTCGGGTACGGGCTGCTGGCCACGGGAGTCCAGCGCGGCGACGGGCGCCTGGTGGACTCGGGGCTGCGCGGCCTGGTCTACGCGGTGGACCACCCGCGCCCGTTCCACAGCGTGGTGTTCGAGAAGCTCGCCCTGGCCGCGGGCTACAACCTCGCGCGGGCCCGCGCCGGATCCAACCGCCTCTTCACCCGCGCGGGCGCGCGCTGGCGCCAGCGCCTGCGAGCGATGCGTCCCACCTGGATCGGCCGGGGACGCAGTCCTTACTTCAACCAGCACCTGGTGGACGCGGTGACGGTGCTGGAGCTGGCCCGGGCCGGCGTGCAATCGCCGGCCGCGGCGGCGGCCGGCGACGCGGCGGCGCTGGTGAACGAGCGGCTGCCCCGGCTGCTGCGGGCAACCACCGGCGGAGGCACCACGATGGCCTCCGACGGCGCGCTCTCCTACCACGCGCTCACGGTCGGCTTCTACGCGCGCGCGATCAAGCTGCTCGGGGGCGGCGCGTCCCCGGCCGCGCGGGCGCTGCTGGATCGGCTCACGCGCGCATCCTGGGCGCTGGCGGGGCCCGACGGCGACATCTCCTACTTCGGGCGCTCGCAGGAGCAGGCATGGAGCCTGGCGCTCACCGCCTACGGCGCCGACTCAGGCGGCGGACGACGCCGGCCACGGTTGGGCCACCCGCTACCGCGCGCTCGCCCACCGCGCGCTCGAGCGCCTGCGGATGCAGCACGCCGGCGGGCCCGACGGCCTCTACCTCACCCCGGCCTTCCGGGAGGACCGCGCGGCCGCGATCGCCGCGCAGGAGGACTACGTCTCGGGCAGCGCCTACACCGGCTTCACGCTGCTCGGGCTCGCGTGGGTGGGCGAGCGGGTCGGCCCACCCGGCGCGATCGGCGGCCTTGGCGCGAGCACCCGCTCGACCCGCCGGCTGGACCGTGGCCGGCGCCAGTTCGCCGTCCGCTCCACGGGCCGGGTGTGGCTGGCCGCGCGGCGGCGCGGGAGCACGCTGGCGCTGATGGCGCTGAAGGCGCGCGACCGCCGCGGGGCCTGGCGCGACCTGGTGCTCCACGGCGCCACGGCGCGGCGGCTGGCGGCCGCGCGCCTGTCGCCTCGCCTGAGCGCCCGCGCCGACATCTTCCCCACCGCCTGCGGCGTGCGGATCGCGGCGCCCGGGGCGGCGGGCGCTGGAACCTCACCGCATTCCTCCCCACCCGGCCGCGGCCGCGGCGCACCGGCAAGCGCTCCGTGCGCGGACGGCACGTGCTGGCCCGCTACCGGGGAGCGGGCCACATCGTGCTCGGCGGGCGCTTTCGCTCGCCCTCACGCGGCCCGGTCGTGCGGGTGCGGTCTCTCCGCCCGCGGGCGCGCGGCGTTCAGCCTGGGCCTGCCCGGCTGCGGATAACCACTTCTTCACGCCGCCGCAGCGCCTCGTTCACGCGCGCGCGCGAGCGCGCCCGCAAGCTCCCGGGCGATGTCCGAGAAGCGGGTTCTGCTCGGCTGCCTGATCCTGGCCGCCCTCTCCCTCGCCTTGCCGTCCGTGCCCAGCTACGACCCGTGGGCGTGGCTGAACTGGGGGCGCGAGATCGCGTTCCTGGACCTCGACACGCGCAATGGGCCCTCCTGGAAGCCACTGCCTGTGGCGTTCACCACCCTGTTCTCGCCGCTGGGGAAGATCGACGACGGCATCCCGCCCGCCCTCTGGCTGCTCACGGCCCGCGCGGGCGCGCTGATGGCGCTGTTCTACGCCTTCAGGGTGGCCGGGCGGCTGGCGGGCCCGGACCGCCGCGTGGCGGTCGGCGCGGGCCTGGTGGCGGCGCTGGCGCTGGCGCTGTCGCCGAGCTGGCTGCGCTACATGGCGCACGGAAACGAGGCCCCGATGGCGGTGGCGTTCATGCTCGCGGCGGTCGACCGTCACCTCAGCGGTTCGCGGCGCGCCGCCCTGGTGCTCGGCTTCCTCGCATGCCTGCTGCGCCCCGAGGTGTTTCCCTTCCTCGCGCTCTACGGCGCGATGGTGTGGGTGCGCGAGCCGGAAGCGCGGCGGCTGGTGGCAGGTCTGGCGCTGGCGCTGCCGGTGCTGTGGCTGGTGCCCGAATGGATCGGCTCGGGCGACCCGCTCGGGGCGGCTCGCCAGGCCCGCTCGGAGCCGTCGTGGAGCCTGTCCCTGCAGGAGCGGCCCGTGGCTGGCGCTGCTCGAGCGCTGGCACGGGCTGGCAGGGCTGCCGCTGCAGGTGGGCGCGCTGCTCGGCCTTGCCTTCGCCTGGCGGCGGCGCGAGCGCGTGACGCTCACGCTCGGCGTGCTCGCGGTCGGCTGGGTGGCGCTGATCGTGGCCATGACCCAGGCCGGCTTCTCGGGCAACAGCCGCTACCTGCTGGCGCCGCTGGTGGTGCTGATCCTGCTGGCCGCGGCGGGCGCCGCCAGGGCCGTGGCCGCCGCGGCCGAGCGTGGCGCGCCCGCCGGAGCGCTGGCCGCGGTGGGCCTGGCGCTGCTCGCGGCCCCGTTTCTGGCCGATCGGATCGGCGGCTTCACCGACCAGGCCGAGGCGGTGGGCCCGCTGGCGCGCCTGCATGGTCAGCTCGAGCGCGCCGTGGACCGGGCCGGCGGACCGGACGAGGTGATGCGCTACGGCGCGCCCACGGTGAACCGCAAGTTCGACACCCACCTCGCATGGGAGCTCAAGGTGCCGATCCGCTACGTGGAGCTGGGCAGCGGCGAGGGCGTGGTGTTCACCGCACAGGGGCGGCTGTCGGGCAGCCCGCCGAGGCGCGCGGCCACGCCCATCACGCTGCGACCTCTCGCACGCGCCGGAAGCGTTTACATCTCGGCGCCGGCCACTCCCTAGGGACTACCTTGAAGCGCAGGAGTGGTTCTGCGCAGTGCCATATCGGCGCCCGCGTTGGGGTGCCTGCTGATCGCCGTGTCCGCATCGCCGGCCCAGGCGGGCGACGCGCTGCGCTTCGCCGAGCGCCAGGTCAGCCGCACCGACCGCGCGCTCGAGCACCGCACCTACCCCAACCACACGCGCCGCTCCGGGCGCTGGCAGGTCACGCCGCCGAGGGCCTGGACCGCCGGCTTTCACCCAGGCGCCATGTGGCTGCTGTACCGCAAGACCGGCGACCCGGTCTGGCGGCGCAGGGCGCTGCGGCGTCAGCGCGGCCTGTGGCGTCAGCGGACGAACGTGACCACCCACGACGTCGGCTTCATGCTGCTGCCCACCTACGCGACGGGCGCCAGGCTCACCGGCAGGCGTGACCTGCGCAGGATCGCCCTGCGCGGGGCGCGCTCGCTCGCGAAGCGGTTCAGCTACAGCGTCGGCGCCACGCGCTCGTGGGGCCGCGTCGGCACCTCGCCGTTCACGGTGATCATCGACAACCTGATGAACGTGGAGCTGCTGTTCTGGGCGACCAAGAACGGCGGCTCGGAGGACTGGCGCGACATGGCCCACGAGCACGCCGTCACCACGCTCCGAGCACTTCGTCCGGGCCGACGGCAGCACCGTCCACGTGGTGGACTTCGACCCGGACACCGGCGAGCCGATCGCCAAGCGCACGAACCAGGGCCATTCCAGCGAGTCGACGTGGTCGCGCGGCCAGGCCTGGGCGATCCACGGCTTCACCACCGCCTACCGGGAGACCCGCGACCCGCGGCTGCTCACGGCGGCGCGGCGCGTCTCCGACTGGTGGGGCGGGCACGTGCCGCCCGACCTGGTGCCTCCGTGGGACTTCGACGCCGGGCTGGTCGGCAACGCCACGCGACAGCTCCGCCGCGGCGATCGCGGCGTCGGGCCTGGTGGAGCTCGCCCGCCTCGAGCCCAGCACGCGCGGAGCGCGGCGCTACCGGAGGCTCGGGCGTGGCGACGCTGCGCTCCCTGGCCTCTCCCCGCTACCTCGCCCGCGGGAGCCGCTCGCGCTCGATCCTGCTGCACGGCACCGCCCACCACTCGCGCGGCATCGTCGACACCGGGCTGATCTTCGGGGACTACTACTTCCTCGAGGGCATGATCCGGGCCCGGCTCGACCTCTAGAGCGGGGCCATCGGCGGGTTCACAGCCCCTTCACGCTGAGGCGGTTTTTCCGTAACACGCAGGGGTTTTCCTGGCCCTAGCTTGAACTTCCGAGGTGGCGCGACGAGCGATCAGCCCGGAGGCACGCAAGGTGGGGGCGGCGGCCTTCGCGGGCGCGGTGTCGGTTGCGGCCCTCGGTCTCGCCGCCGTGGCGGGCACCCCCGGGCCTCCCCCGAAGCCGCCCGCGCCGAAGCCCGAGTCGCGCCCGCCGGCGCCGCGCGGATCGGTCGAGATCCAGCTGCTCGGGGTGAACGACTTCCACGGCAACCTGCAGCCGCCGCGGCCGGGCCTGGGCGGGGCAGCCACGCTGGCCGCCCATCTCGATCGCGCGGAGCGCGAGCACCCCGGCCGCACCATCCGCGTGCACGCCGGCGACATGGTCGGCGCCTCCCCCCTGCTCTCGAGCCACTTCCACGACGAGCCGTCCGTGCGGGCGATGAACCTCATGGACTTCGATGTCGGCACGCTCGGCAACCACGAGTTCGACGAGGGCGGCGACGAGATGGTGCGCCTGCTGCGCGGCGGGCAGCGCGCGGACGGGCTGCAGTTCAAGCGCGACGCCGAGCGGCAGGCCGTGAACACCTCGGCGCCGGACTTCGAGGGCGTGCGCTTTCCCTACATCGCCGCCAACACGGTGGACAACGAGGGCGAGCTGGGGCTGCCGCCGACCCGGATCGTCGAGCGCGCCGGGGTGCGGGTGGGCTTCATCGGCGTGACCACCCACGAGACGCCCGACTACCTGCTGGCCCGCCACAAGCAGCGCTTCGGCTTCCTCGACATCTCCGACACCGTGAACCGCCAGGCGGCCCGGCTGCAGCGCCAGGGCGTGGAGGCGATCGTGGTGCTGGCCCACTCCGGCGCGAAGCACCTGGAGGGCCCCGGGAGCCCGGCGGCCGGCGAGATCATCGACGAGACGCGCGACATGAGCGACGCCGTGGACGTGGTGATCGCCGGCCACACCCACAGCCTGCTGAACACGCGCGTGCGCAACCGCGGCGGACGAGGGCGACAAGCTGGTGATCGAGGCGAAGTCCCTCGGGGTGGCCTACGACCGCGTGCGCATGACGATCGACCGCGCCACCGGCGAGGTGACGGCGAAGAGCGGCGACACGCCGGCCACGCCCGGCGCAGCGGTCACGCCGGACGCCGAGACCGGCCGGCTCGTGTCCTCCTACGCGCGCCGGCTCGGGCCGCTCGGCGAACCGAGTGGTGGGACGCGCACGGCGATCGCTGCTGCGCAACCGCGCCGGGGACGAGAGCGGCAGCCTGATCGCCGTCGCCGCGAGCGCCCAGCGGCGGCTCGCGAAGGCCGACATCGCGGTGGTAAACGAGGGCAACGCCCGCTCGACTGTCGACGCCGGCCCGATCACCTACGCGGAGCTGTTCAGGGCCTCGGCATACGAGCACCAGGTGCTGCGGATGGAGCTGACCGGCCGCGAGATCAGGGCCCTCCAGGCCCAGCAGACGGCGCTCGAGCCGGACGTGATGCTGCACTGGAGCGGCCTGCCGCTGCTGCTCGACCCCAGGCGCACCTACACGGTGGCTGCCAACGAGCTGCTCGTGGAGGGGACGGACGATTTCTCGGTGCTCCAGCGCGGCCGCCGGGTCCGGCGGATGGGCACCGACCTCGAGGCGCTCGTGAAGTACGTGGAGGCCCGGCGCACGGTGGGTTAGGCGAGGGTCCCGAGACCTGACGCCCCTCCCAGCGCGCGGAGTTAGCCTATGGCCATGGGAGGTGCCGCCAGGTTCGGCCTGCTCGCGATCGTCGCAGCGGTGATCGCCCCCGCTCCCGCCCACGCGGGCCATCCGGGCCGCACCGCCACCGCCGAGCCGATGCTCGCCGCCACGGCCGCCGACACGGTGAGGGCAAGGCGGCACTTCTTCGGCTCGGAGAACGTGGACGCGCGCGGGCGCATCCGCCGGGACCGCCTGGTGCTGTCCTGGTTCAGCGTGGCCAGCATGGCCGCCGCGATCGACGGTCACGTGGTGCTGCTCGACACCTACATCCACAAGGGGGAGGACACCCCCAACTACGTCCCCACCACCACCAACGAGCTCGTCGCGCTGGCGCCCGAGGCGGTGTTCATCGGTCACGGCCACTTCGACCACGCGAACACCGGCGGGGAGATCGCGGCTCGCACGGGCGCGACGATCGTCGGGACCCCCGAGCACTGCGACCAGGCCAAGGAGCAGGCGGCCTCCGTGCCCGGCCCCAAGAAGCCCGTGCGCTGCGCCGCCACCGTGGGGCGCGGGTCGGCGCCGGGCGCCCAGGTGAGGCAGATCACCCCGATCGGCGACGAGGTGGCGGTCACGGTGCTCAAGCACGTGCACAGCGCCGCGGAGCCGCCCGACGGCGAGGGGCACGAGACGAGCCTCTCCTCCCCCGGGCTGCCGGACGCGAGCCAGGTGCTGCTGCATCCACCCGGGCCCGGCACGGCGGGTGGCCTGACGAGCAGCGGGGACGAGGGCTCCAGCCTGCTGTACCAGTTCCGTGTGGGCCAGTTCGCGCTCACCTGGCACGACACGGTCGGCCCCCTGCGCGAGCGCGCCCCGATGATCTTCGGGCTTCTGCGCAAGCTGCCGCGCACCGACGTCGAGGTGGGCTCCACGCTGGGGTTCAACGACCCCACCAACGGGCAGCGCGATCCGGTCGACTACATGGCGGCGCTGCGACCGAAGCTCTTCTATCCCAACCATCACGACTTCATCGCCGAGTACGGCGGGTCCAAGGGCCTCGAGGGGGTGTTCCGGCGGGAGATGGCCAAGCGCGGCCCGCTGCCGACGGAGGTGCGCTGGCTGTATGACCCCGTGGACTACGTGCGGCCGAAGCTGATGACCTTCGACGTCGAGTCGGCGCGGTTCGCCGACCGCGATGCATGCCTGGCGCAGCGCACCTCGATCGGGAGGCGCAACATCGGCCGGCTGGGACTCGGCCTCAGCCGCCGGCGACTGCTGCGGCAGGCCCCCGCCCCTCGTACGCGTACGCGCCGCTCGTGGCGGTGGTGCGTGAAGGGCTCCCGCGGCGCAGGTGCGCGCGGCGTTCTCACGGCGCGGGCGGGCGCGGCTGCTGGTGAGCACCGCCACCGGTCACGGCAATCGCGGCGCGCGCCCCGGCTCGCCCGCGCTCCGGCTCGTGAGGGGCTATCCGCGGCTGCGCGCGGCGGGCCGCGGCATCTTCCGCGCCGGCCCGCGCAGCAACAAGATCGTGGGGGTGCGCGGGAAGACGATCCGCTTCACCGGGCTGGCCACCCGCGATCTGATCGCCAGGCCAAGGACGCTGCGGCGCTACCTGAGGCTCGCCGGGCTGCGTTAGCCGAACGCCATGGCCCACGTGGCGCATCGGGGTACCTGCGCTCTAATCGAGGTGGCCCTCCAAGGGACGGATCCCTGATTCGCGCAGCTTCACATGCCAGCCGGTGGATGCCGGGCGTCGTGCTCGCCTCTCTGATCGCGGCGGCGCCGGCGAGCGCCGCGCCCAAGGTCGTCGCGGCCGACTCGGTGCCGTACCACCAGCTCGCCGGGCTGCTTCCCAGGGGACCGGGCTTGCCCGGCCCGCTCGTGCCGCCTGGGACACTCTCGGCGCACGACCTCTCGACGGTGCGGATGGCCGCGGCCCGCTGCCCCGGCGCGAGCCGGCGCGTGCGCAACACCGCCGCCTCGCGGCGGGAGGCCGCCGCCAACCTGCTCTGCGTGATGAACGCCGCGCGCCGCCGCAAGCGGCCTGCGCGGGCTGCGAATGGACCGCCGCCTCCAGCGGGCCGCCGCCGCCCACTCACGCTCGATGGTTCAGGGCGGGTACTTCTCCCACATCGGCCCGGGCGGCGTGGCGCTCATCTCGCGCCTGCGCCGGACCGGCTACCTGCCGGCACGGCGGTGGCTCGTGGGCGAGAACCTGGCCGCCGGCCGCCGGCGGCCCGCTCGGCATCCTTCGCGCCTGGCTGCGCAGCCCCCCGCACCGCAGAACATCTACCAGCGCTCGTTCAGGCAGGTCGGCCTGGGCGTGGCGTCGGTCGCCCTTCGGCCCGGCGCTGTCTACCCGCAGCGGCTCCGGCGCCAGGACCCAGCGGGCCGCCAGGACCGTGGCAGAGCCATGGGACCATGGCGACAGCGCAGTGTCCGGGCGTTCCGCGTGCGGCCTAAGGATAGCCTAGGCGCGATCAGGCCGCCACGGGCTCGCGCTCGGGCGCGTCTGCCACGTACGGCCCCGGCTTGGGCCGTTCCTCACCGCCGGGGAACGCCAGCCGCAGGATCGTGCGCTGCACCATCCCGAGCTGCTTCAGGAACGGCCCGGTGTTGTAGGGCAGCTCGTAGCGCTCGCAGATCTCCTTGACCTTCGGCGCGATCTCCGCGTAGCGAGTGCTCGGCATGTCGGGGTAGAGGTGGTGCTCCACCTGGTAGCCGAGGTTGCCGCTGGCCACGTGGAAGAACGGGCTGCCCTCGATGTTCGCCGCCCCCAGCAGCTGGCGCACGTACTTGGCGCCGCGGGTCTCGTCCTCGGTCTCCTTCTGGCTGAACGTGTACGTCTGATCGGGGAAGTGGCCGCAGAAGATGATCGCGTAGGCCCACACGTTGCGAACGATGTTCGCGGTGAAGTCCGCCCGCACGGTCTTCACGAACGTCTCGCGCCCGGTGCCGGCCAGCGCGTCGGCGAACCGAGGCCTCTTCGCGCGCCGCCACGGCCGGCGCTTGACCTTCGACGCGCGGCGCGTTGCCACCGCGTGCTCCACGCCCGCGGCCACGAGCCCGCTCAGCGCCGGCCACGCGATGTAGTCCTTCACGATCTGCTCCCGGCCCTTGCGCGACCATCCCCTTCAGCTCGCGCTTGAGGTCCTCGGGGTCCTTCTCCCCCTTGCGGATCTCGTCGAAGTTGAGGTCGTGCGCCGCCACCCCCCACTCGAAGAACGCCGCGAGCACGAGGTTGTAGAACGGCTGGGCGAGGTAGAACGGATACCACTTCTGGTTCGGGTCGATCCGCATGATCTCGTAGCCGAGGTCGCGGTCCTTGCCGCGGATGTTCGTGTAGGTGTGGTGCACGTAGTTGTGGGAGTGCTTCCACGCCTCCTTGGTGGAGGCCGAGTCCCAGTCCCATGAGCGGGAGTGGATGTAGGGGTCGTTCATCCAGTCCCACTGGCCGTGCATCACGTTGTGGCCGATCTCCATGTTCTCCAGGATCTTGGCCGCGGAGAGCGTGGCCGTGCCCGAGCGCGCGCATCGAACGGGTTCTTCGAGGCGAGCAGCTCGAGGCGGCCCATCAGCACCAGGCGGCGGTGCAGGGCGATGATGCCGCGGATGTAGGCGGCGTCGCGCTCGCCGAGGTCCTCGAAGACCTCGTCGTGAAGCGCGTCGAACTCCCTGCCGATCTCCTCGATCTGCTCGGGGGTGAGGCGGTGGAGGGGGTTCTCGGTGGTCGGTGTCATGTGTCTCCTTCAGAGTTCGATTTCGATTGGGCCCTCGGGGGCGTTGATGCAGGTTCGGACGGTGTCGCCCTGCCTGCCCCGAGACCTTGCCGGTGCGCAGGTCGCGCACCTGGCCGCTTGCGCAGCGTTCCGACGCAGGTGTGGCAGATGCCCTCGCGGCAGCCGAAGGCCAGCTCGAGGCCGGCCTCCTCGCCGGCCACGAGGATCGGCGTGGTGCCGTCGCTCTCGGCGTCGCAGTCGCTGCGTCCGGAAGCGGATCGTGCCGCCCTCCCCCGTCTCCCCGGCGCCGCCGATGATCGGCTGGAAGCGCTCCATGTGCAGGCGGTCGCAGTCGGCCTCGGCCTCCCAGTGCTCGGTGAGCGTGTCGAGCATCTCGCCCGGGCCGGAGATGAACGCCTCGCGCTCGCGCCAGTCGGGGCAGACCTCGTCCAGCGTCGCCGTGGTCATCCGGCCGTGCTCACCCGTGTGCTGCTCGTGCAGTCGAAAGCCCTCGTGGCGCTCGGCCAGGTCTGCGCAGCTCCGACCCGAAGATCACGTCCTCGGGCGTTCGCGCGGAGTGGATCAGCAGGGCGTCGTCGAGCCGGTCGCGGTGGGCGAGGCTCCGGAGCATGCTCATGATCGGCGTGATGCCGCTGCCGGCGCTCACGAACAGGAGCTTCTCGGGCAGCGGGTCAGGAAGCTTGAAGTCGCCCTCCACCCCGCCGAGGCTGACGATGCTTGCCGGGCCGGCCGCGCTTCACCAGGCACGGTGAGACCACGCCCTCGTCCACGTGCTTCACGGTGATCGCTGATGAAGCCGTCCTCGCGCTCGGGGTCGGACGTGAGCGAGTAGGCGCGCCAGTGGCGCCGGCCGCCGGTGTCGATCCCGATGCGCAGGTACTGGCCGGGCTCGTGGCCCATCCAGTCGTAGCCCGGGCCGGATCACCACCGTGGCGGCGTCGGGGGTCTCGCGGCGGATCTCCTCGATGCGGCCGCGCAGCTCGCGCGTGGACCACAGCGGGTTGATCAGCTCGAGGTAGTCGTCGGGCAGCAGCGGCGTGGTGAACGCGCGCACGGCACGGAGCGCCGTCCGCTGCAACCTCGGGACCTTGGGGGTCGCGCCCTTCTCAGCCATGGCCGGAAGTAGTAGCCTCTATGAGAACAAGTGTCAACCGTGCGTTCATCACACAAGCCGAGAGCCGCTGCGCCGTACGCGCGAGCGCGACCTCGTGCGCGGCCACCCGCACGCTGTTCGACGAGAGGGGCATGCAGGACGCGCCGATCGAGCACATCGCGAAGGCGGCCGGCATCGCGCGCGGGCTGGTCTACCGCCACTTCTCCTCCAAGGAGGAGCTGTTCATCCTCACGGTGACCGACTACCTCTCCGAGCTCGACGGGGTGCTCGCGGAGGCGATCGGCAGGGCTCGCACGCCGGTCAGGAAGCTCGAGCGGTGCGCGGAGGCCTACGCCGGCTTCTGCGTGCGCTATCCGGCGTTCATCGACTGCGCGCTGTCGCTCATGCGCCGCCCGGCGAGCGATCTGCAGGAGATCGTCTCCGAGTCCGTGTGGCTGCGGCTCGGACAGGGCATGGCGCGCTGCTCGGACCAGCTCGCGGTCGTGCTGAGGGAGGGCGTCGAGGCGGGCGACTTCGCGGTCGAGGACCCGGACTACCTGGCGAACTACCTGTGGACCTCGACGCTCGGGGCGATGCACCTGGCGCGGATCCGGATCGGGCTGCGCCAGGAGGCGCGCGGCGTGCCGGTGGCCTTCGCGGTGAAACCGGAGCAGGTGGTGCGCAGCTGCGTGGCCACCGCGCTCGCGGCCGTCAAGGCCTAGCTGCCGACGTCGGTCAGCCTGGCCGGATGCCCAGCGGCGCACCGCGCCACTCGTCGCATTTACATTCTCCAGCGTGAGACGGGCTGTCGCGATCGCCGCTTGCCTGATCGTGCCTGCTCCTGCCGGTGGCCGCGAGCGCGGACGATGCCTCCTGGGCGCGCAAGGCGCTCGCCCTCCAGTACGAGCTGGCGAAGCGACGTGGAGCTGCGCAACACGCCGTGGGTCTACACCCACAACTCCTACAACAGCACCGCCGAGATGGGCCCGACGCTGTCCGCGCGCGACCCCAACCAGACGATCACGATCGTCGAGCAGCTCGACCAGGGCGTGCGCAGCCTCGAGATCGACACCCACCTGTTCAACAGCCCGCAGGACCCGCGGGTGGGCCCGCGCGGGCCGATCGTCTGCCACGCCCGCGGCGAGGAGCAGGGCCACGCCGGCTGCACCACCGAGAAGCCGCTGGTGGTGGTGCTGCGCGAGGTGCGTGAGTGGCTCGACCGCCATCCCAGGCAGGTGCTGCTGCTCTACCTGGAGTCGCACCTCGAGTCCCCCGCCGGGTATGCCGCGGGCGCGGATTCGGTCGAGGAGGCCCTCGGCGGGCTCGTCTACCGGCCCAAGAGCCGCGGCGCGCGCTGTGAGCCGCTGCCGCTCAAGCTCACGCGCGACCAGGTGCGGGCCGCGCTCAAGCGGGTGGTGCTGATGGGGCCGTGCGGCGAGGGCAACCGCTGGCAGGGCCTCGTATTCGACGAGGAGGAGCGCAAGACCGGCGCGGACAACTTCCCGTTCCGCGACTTCCCCAACTGCGGCCCGGACTTCACGCGCAGGCAGTACGACCGGCAGGTGATCCGCTACTACGAGGACGGGACCAACCTGTCGCGCGCGGTGAACCGCCGCACCGACCCGATCGACGCGCGGCTGGCCGGCGCGATGACTCGCTGCGGCGTCGACCTGATCGGGTTCGACTTCCTCCAGCGAGGCGACCCCCGGCTGGCCGCTCTCGTGTGGAGCTGGGCGCCCGGGGAGCCCTCGGGCGGGCGCTGCTCGGTGCAGCGTTCGAGCGGGCGCTGGGAGGCGCGATCCTGCGCCGAGCGCCACCGGGCGGCCTGCCGCGACGCGTCGGGCGACTGGTTCGTCCCGCGCGCGCGGGTATCCGCGCAGGGGGCCCCGCGCGCCTGCGCGTCGACGCGCGTGGTGAACGGCGTTCCGCGCACCGGCTTCGAGGGCCAGCGGCTGCGATCGGCCATGTCGAGGGCCCGCGCCGGCAGCGTCTGGCTCGGCCAGCGCCGTTTCGGCTCGCGCTGGGACCTGAAGGAGAAGCGCGGCTGCGGCCCCTCGCTCACCCGCCCGCGCAAGCGCCGCCGCGTGACGGCCGGGGTGGCGCGCTTCGTGGTTCGGCTGCGCTTCGCGTGCACGCGCGAGCGCCTGCGGGGGGCGAGGCGGATCGTGGTGGTGGGCGGGCTGCGCCGCGTGCGCTCGCGCGTCGGCCGTCTGGTCGAGGTGCCGGTGGCCGATGGCACCCGCAGGCTCAGGGTGCGCTACCGCTACGCCGGCAAGCGGCGGTCGGCGGTCGTGCTGCTGCGCCGCGGGTGACCGCGGCCGGCGCCTTGTCGCGTCTCATGCGCCTCCGTGTGGTGGAGGCGCTCGCGCCGTTCGCGGGCGCGATCGCGGCGTTGGCGCAGCGTCTCAGCGGCAGGCCCGCCGGGCTGATCGTTCTCTTCCATCTCGTGAGCGACCGCCAGGGCGACTCCGGCCGCGAGCTGGTGGCGCCGCTCGCGCGCGAGTTGTACGAGCGCCAGCTGCGCCACCTCCGGCGCCACTACGAGATCGTCCCGCTGGAGGCGCTCTCCGCGGCCGTGGCCGGCAGGCGCCGCGGGCAGAAACATCCCGTGAGCGTGACCTTCGACGACGACGAGCCCGGCCACGCCATCCATGCGCTGCCCGCGCTGCGGGCGGAGGCCGTGCCGGCCACGCTTCTTCCTCTCGGGCATATGGCTCGATCCGGATGACCGCGGTGTCTGGTGGTACGACCTGCAGAGAGCGGCGGACGCCGGCCGCGCGCCGCAGGGGGATGCGCTCTTCCGCCATGCCTATGCGATGGCGCGCCTGCCCCCGGCCGAACGGGAAGCGGCCGCGGCGGCGCTGCGGGAGTCGGCCGGCGAGCATCGATGGGAGGCGATGAGCCAGGAGCAGGCGGCGGAGCTGGTGGACGCCGGCCAGTCGATCGGGTTCCACACGCGCCGCCACTACTCGCTGCCGGTGCTGGACGACGCGCAGCTGGACGCGGCTCTGACCGACGGCCGCGAGGAGCTGGAGCGGCTTGCCGGCGGGCGCCTGATGGCGTTCTCCTATCCGCACGGCGACTCGGACGACCGCGTGACCGAGGCCGTGCGCCGACACGGCTTCACCGTGGGAGTCACGTGCCGCCGAACCGCGATCACGCCGGAGACCGACCCGCTGCTCATGGGGCGGGTGGAGATCAAGGGCGCCTCCCTGGGCGAGTTCGTCGTCCAGGTGGTGCGCGGGCTCCTCGCCCGCGTCTAGGCGCTCAGGAGGAGGTGGGAACGATCGTGGCGGCCGTCTCCGCCGGGCCGGCGCCGGTGTCGATCTCCTCTGCAGCGGGGGGCTCGTAGGGCTTGGGTGTATCGGTGTCGCTCATCGGCTCCTCGGTTGGTCGGTTGACGGGACCATAACGTCGTATTCGGCGACGTTGATCTCGCGCAGCACGTCGAGCTGGCCGCCGTCGGGGCCCGAGCCGCGGAAGCGCTTCAGGTCCTCCTCTGACTCCCATCTCTCGTACACGTTTATGCGCGCCGGGTCGACGACGTCGGCCGACAGCGCGAAGTCCAGGCACCCCGGCGCCTCGCGCGCGGCCGCGACAACCTCCCCACACCCCTCCAGGTACCGCGCCCGCTCGGGCGGATCGACGGTCAGCGCTCCGGCCACGATGATCACGGGACGCGGCCGGCCTCGTCCGCGAGCGCGGCCTGCACCCACTCCATCGCCAGCTCGCGCGTCGCGAAGATCTCCAGCCTCACCACCTTGCCGTCGCGCAGCTTGAAGACGTGCGCGCCCAGCTGGCGGATCTCCACGCCGCTGCCCTTGCCCCGGCCGTAGTAGCTCGCGAGCACCACCACGTAGTCGCCCAGCTCGAGGTACTCGTCGGCCTCGGCGCGCCAGTGCTCCCACGGGCTGAGCCAGGCGCGCAGCCGCGGGTTGGGGGTCACGCGGTCCTTGTAGACGCCCCCGAGCCCGGGGAACTCGTCGGACCATCCCCACTCCATGTCCTCGTCGTAGACCTCGAAGTTGGGCCGCCAGTTGCCGCGGCCCCATTCCTCGTAGATCGGGCGGATCAGGTCGGCGTTGCCGGGGGTCAAGTAAGAGGACACTAACCCGGATCGCACGTCGTACCGTATGGATCGAGGTCCACGAATGAAGCTCCCGGACACCGCGCACACATCCCGGCCCTGGCGGATCCACGAGCTCACCCCCGACTTCCGGCTGGAGGACGTGTGGGGGCTGGCCGCGCGGGGCGGCCCGGACGACTTCCCCCGGCTGGTGGCGATGATCGCCTCCATGGACCCTGAGCAGAGCTCCTCCCGCGCCGCCCGTTCGCTCTTCGCGCTCCGCTGGAAGCTCGGGGAGCTGTTCGGCTGGGACGACCCTGACACCGGCCTCGACTCCAGGGTGCCCACCCTCCGCGACCGGATGCCGGCCGACCTGCGCGACGCGCCACCCGGCCCGGAGTTCGACGCTCTCCCCTTCACCTCGCTGTACCTGCTCGAGGACGAGTTCGCCGCGGAGATCGCCAACAAGACCATGCACGGGGTAATGCACATCGGCCGCATCCCGGACGAGGCCGGCGGCTTCCGTGCCCAGATGGCCGTGCTGGTGAAGCCGAACGGGCCCTTCGGGCAGCGCCTACATGGCCGCGATCAGGCCGTTCCGGCACCTGATCGTGTACCCGCCGATGCTGCGAGACGCCGAGCGGCGGTGGCGCGCGCTCGCGGACGAGCCGGCACCGGCCCGCAGCTGAGCGGCTCTGAGATTACGATGCCGCCCGTGGAGGCGGCGCTGATACTGGGAGAGGCCACGCCGGCCGGCGGCGCCGCGATCGGCGAGGCGCTGGCCGCCACGGCCGGGGCGCTCGTGATCACCGCGCTGATGCTGGGCGTGGTGGTCGGGCATCGCAGCGGCCGCCTTCCCCAGGTGGCCCGCGTGGCGGCGTTCGCGGAGCGGTCGTCGGGCATCCCGGGCTGGGCCTCGCTGCCGCTGTTCTTCGTGGCCGGCGCGCTCGGCGTGGCCGTGCTCGGGATGTACTGGGACATCTCGATCCACCTCGACGAGGGCCGGGACGAGGGTCCGCTTGCCAACGCCGCGCACTACTTCATCCTGGCCGGCCTGTTCGGGGTGTTCTTCGCGGGCGTGCTCTCGATGACCCTCCCGAAGGAGGGCCGTCCCAGCGCCACGGCGATCAGGATCGTGGGCGACTGGTACGCGCCGCTCGGGGGTTTGCTCATGACCGTGTCGGCCTCGTTCGCCCTCGGCGCGTTCCCGCTCGACGACGTATGGCACCGGTTGTTCGGCCAGGACGTGACCCTGTGGGGCCCCACCCACCTGCTCCTGATCGGAGGCGCCGGCCTGGCGACCGTCGGGGCGCTGATCCTCCTGTCGGAGGGGATCTCCGCGCGGGTCGACGCCACCCCCCGCACCCAGCCGCGCTGGCTGTTGCTGCGCCAGGCGATCCTCGCGGGCGCGTTCCTGGTGGCCCTCTCCACCTTCCAGGCCGAATACGACTTCTCGGTGCCGCAGTTCCGCCTGGTCTGGCACCCGATCCTGCTGATGCTGGCGGCCGGGATCGGGCTGGTGTCGGCGCGGCTGCTCATCGGCAGAGGCGGGGCGCTGCTCGCGGTGGCTGGATTCATCGCCATCCGGGGCGTGCTGTCGCTCTGGGTCGGCCCCCTCACCGGCCACACCACCCTGCACTTCCCCCTCTACATCGCCGAGGCGCTGGTGGTGGAGGCGGTGGCGCTCAAGGTGGCGCTGGACCGGCCGCTCAGGTTCGGCCTGCTCGCGGGCCTCGGCATCGGCACGATCGGCCTCGCCGCCGAGTGGGCGTGGTCGCACATCTGGTGGACGATCCCGTGGACCTCGGCCCTGGTGCCGGAGGGAATCGTCGCGGGGGTCCTGGCGGGCGTGGCCGCCGGTGTGATCGGCGGCTTCGTGGGCGGGTCTCTGCGAGCGCCCGACGTGGTCCGAAAGCCGGAGCCCGGCTGGCTGGCGCCCGCGGCCGCGGTGGTGTTCGTGGGGCTCTTCGTGTTCGCCCTCCAGGTGAACGCGGGCCCGCGGACGACGGCCGTGGTCAGCGCCCGCGAGGTGGCGCCACCGCCCGAGCGCGAGGTGCGGCTGACCGTCAGGCTCGATCCCGCCCGACGCGGCCGAGGACGCCGAGTGGTTCAACGCCACCGCCTGGCAGGGCGGGGGCAGCGTGGTCGAGTCGCTGCGCGAGGTGAGGCGCGGCGTCTACGAGACGACCGGCCCGATCCCCGTGTACGGGAACTGGAAGTCGACCCTGCGGCTGCACAAGGACCGCCAGGTCGCCGGCCTCCCGATCTACATGCCGGCCGACGAGGCGATCCCCGTGAGGGGGATCCCGGCCACCGCGCGGTTCCGCCGCGAGTTCATCCTGGACAAGGACAACCTCCAGCGCGAGCAGAAGGAGGACGTCTCAGGGCTGCTCGTGACCGGCGCCTACCTCTTCGTCCTGTTCGTGGCGGTCGGGCTGATCGGCTCGCTCGCGTGGGGCCTCGCCCGCTTCACGCGACTCAGCCGCTCGCGGGACACCACGGCCGCCGACGGCCGCTGACGGTCATACTCCGCCGATGCCGCTCTATCTCTCGAAGTTCAGCTACACGCCGGAGACCTGGGCCCGCCTCATCGGCAACCCGGAGGACCGCCGAAAGGCCGCGCAGGCGTACATCGAGTCGGTCGGCGGGAGCCTCCACGGGTTCTGGTACGCGTTCGGCACCCACGACGGCTACACGCTGTGGGAGGCACCCGACGACGTGTCGATGGCCGCGGTGGCACTCGCGCTCAGCGGCGGCGGTGCGATCAGCTCGCTGGAGACGACCGTGCTCCTGACCGTCGACGAGACGATCGAGGCCCTGAACAAGGCGAGCGACATCCGGTACCAGCCCCCAGGCGCCTAGCAGCGCCGTCCCACGCCAATCAGCGCCGCGGCCCTTGACCCCCGGGCCGCAGAGCGAGAGGGTGGTACGACTCGGTTGGCAATCCCCGCGCGACGGGGGTGGAAGGAGATCAACATGGCAACCGCCACCGAGGTGGGCTACCAGCTCGAGGGGTCGCTGTTGGAGGTCTGCTCGTGCGACGTGCTCTGTCCATGCTGGATCGGCGAGGACCCGGACCAGGGAACCTGCGACGCGGTCGTCGCCTACCACTTCGACAGCGGCACCATCAGTGGTGTGGACGTGACCGGGCTGAGCATCGTCAGCGCCGTGAACATCCCCGGCAACGTTCTCGAGGGCAACTGGCGCCAGCTCGTCTTTGTCGACGACAACGCCACCGACGAGCAGGCGGACGCGATGCTCGCTGCGTTCAGCGGCAAGCTCGGGGGTCCCCTCGCGGACCTGGCCGAGCTCATCGGGGAGAGGGTCGCCGTCGAGCGGGCGTCCATCTCTCACGAGATCGTGGACGGCGCGGGCACGCTCAAGGTGGGCGACAAGATCGACTGCAAGATGCACCCGTACGTGGGCCCGGACGGAACTACCACGACGCTCAACAACTCGATCTTCTCGACGGTGCCCGGCTCGCCGGCCTACGTCGGGGTGGCTGACAGCCAGAAGATCGACATCCCCGAGCACGGCTACGAGTGGTCGTACGAGAACAAGAACGCGATCCAGTCCGACTGGAAGCTCGACTACCGCGGGGACTGAGCGCGGCGACGGCGGGTAGCGCCCCGCCCCGGTCCACGCCGCCGCGAATCGCGGCGGCGAGCGCGGCCCGGCTGGGGCGCTTCCCGCTCGTCGTGGTCGCCGCCATCGCCCTGGCGTGGGTGGTCGCCCTCGCCGCAGAGGCGGCGGGGACGGCGTCGCTGTTGCACCACGACGCCCTGATCGAGGACGGGCCGCCGGTCTGGATCGGGGTGGCCCTGTTCCTCGTCGCGTGGCAGGTGATGATCGCGGCGATGATGCTGCCGTCGAGCTTGCCGCTGGTGCGGATGTTCGCGGCAGCCTCGGCCGGGCAACCCCGCCCCGGCGCGGCGATGGCCGGCTTCCTCGGCGGCTACGCCCTCGTCTGGTCGGCCTTCGGGGCGCTGGCGTTCCTCTTCGACGTGGGCGTGCACGCCGCGGTCGACTCGAGCCCCTGGCTCGCGGACCACGATTGGCTGCTCGGCGGCTCGGTGCTGGCGCTCGCCGGCGCGTTCCAGTTCACGAAGCTGAAGGACGCCTGCCTCGACAAGTGCCGCCACCCGGCGCAGTTCCTGATCCGCTTCTACGAGCGGGGGCCCGGCGGCGGCTTCAGGCTCGGCGCCCGCCACGGCATGTTCTGCCTCGGCTGCTGCTGGGCGCTGATGTTCGTGATGTTCTCCGTGGGAGTGGCGAGCCTGGTCTGGATGGCGGTCCTCACCGCCCTGATGGTCTACGAGAAGACGCGGCCGTCCGGCGCCCGCTCCGTCCCGGTCACCGGCGTCGCCCTGCTGGCCGCCGCCGCGGTCGTGCTGCCCTACTCCGCCTATGCCGCCTGAGCAGACGCCGACCGAGCTTCCCGGCGTGGAGGTGTCGGAGCAGATCACGCCCGCCGAGCTGCGGCTGGCGACTCGCAACCACGGGCTGCCGCTCGAGGCGCTCTCCTACGACGTCACGCCGGTCGGGCTGCACTACCTGCTGATCCACTACGACATCCCCGTGATCGACCCGGCCCGCTGGCGGCTGGGCGTAGGCGGCCGCGTGCGCCGCGAGCTGTCCCTCTCGCTCGACGACCTCCGCTCCCGCCCGGCGGTGACTCTCCCGGTGACGCTGGAATGCGCCGGAAACGGCCGCGCTGCGCTCTCTCCGCGGCCGCTGAGCCAGCCGTGGCTGCTCGAGGCGGTGGGCACGGCCGAGTGGACCGGCACGCCACTCCGCGGCCTGCTCGAGGAGGCGGGAGTGGACGAGGGCGCGACCGAGGTGCTCTTCCGGGGGGCCGACCGCGGGGTCGAGGGCGGTGAGGAGCAGCAATACGAGCGCAGCCTCCCGCTGGCCGAGGCGCTCCACGAGGACGTGCTGCTGGCCTACGCGATGAACGGCGGGCCGCTCCCACCCCAGCACGGCTTTCCCCTGCGGCTGGTCGTGCCCGGCTGGTACGGGATGACGAGCGTCAAGTGGCTGGAGGGGATCACGGTGCTCGACCGGCCCTTCGAGGGCTACCAGCAGGCGCGCGGCTATCGCCTGCGGCAGGTGCCCGACGAGGCGGGCGAACCGGTGTCGCGGATGGTGCCGCGCTCGCTGATGGTCCCGCCCGGGATCCCCGATTTCGCGACCCGCGAGCGGACGCTCGAGCCCGGTCCCTGCACGATTCGTGGCCGGGCGTGGTCGGGCCTCGGCACGGTGGAGCGCGTGGAGGTGAGTGCCGACGCCGGCGCAAGCTGGAGCGACGCGCGGCTCGGCGGGCAGGCCTCCACCTGGGCGTGGCGCGTTGTGGGAGTGGGATTGGGAGCCTCGCGAGCCGGGCGTCTACGAGCTCTGCTGCCGGGCCACGGACAGCGCGGGAAACACGCAGCCGCTCGAGCCGCCCTGGAACCTCGGCGGCTACGCCAACAACGAGGTTCAGCGGGTTCCGGTCGTCGTCACCGGCGCACGGCCCGCCTGAGCGCCCTCGGCCTCTCCGCCCGGGCGTCGCCAGACCTCGAAGGCGAGCAGGACAAGAGCGGGCGGCACCGTGCCCGGCAGCGAATCGACGACCAGGAAGAGCTGATTGAACGCCTGGGCGACCACGAACGTCGCCAGCGCGGCAAGCGCCTGGGGACGCCGCTCGGCGGCCAGGATTCCGCCGACGAGCCCGGCGACGAAGAAGTCGCCGTAGTCCGTCGAGACGTCACCGACGTCGGCGACCTGCAGCCGTGGCAGGTCGCCGGCGGGCGCGGCCGCGTTGAACTGCGCGTTCTGATCCCCGAAGAAGTCGCCGAAGATGAATACGGCGTCGATGATGGCCATCGCAACCACGCCGGCCTTCAGGAGCGTGAGCGGCGACGCGCCGGCGAGCAGCCGCCCCACGGTCACGCACGAGCCGACGATCAGTGCGAGCCTGCCGAGCCGGCCGAGCGGATCGTCGGGCGCGACCAGCGCCGCGGCGAGCATGGGCACGACGAGGACGGCCATCCACGGCCGCGCGCCGTGTGCCGCCCAGCCGAGCGCGAGCGCGCAGCCGGGGGGCACCAGCAGCAGCGCGATCCAGGTCAGGACGTCCGCGCTCGCCCCCGCCACGGTGATCGCCACCACGGTCGCGACGACCGACAGCGGCGCCACCAGCGACCAGCCGCGCGCACCGAACCGCGACAGCGCTGCCGGCAGCCCCGCAGCGGGGAGAGCGATGCAGAGCGCCTGGGCGGCGTCGAGCAGCGAGGTGTCGGCCTCGAAGTACACCCGGCGGTGTCATCGTAGCCGCGTGAATTCGAGGGCCAGAGTCGTCGGGCGGCGGGTGGTGGTCGTCGCCGTCGTCGTCCTGCAACTCGGGTTCGTGGCGCGCGGCTACTGGTCCGACCACAAGCAGTTCGCGTTCCAGATGTTCCCGGAGGCGAGCACCTGGCGGGCCGATGTGGTCCGGGTCACGGCCGACGGCCGGCGCGTCCGGATAGAACGTCCGTGGTCGGGATATCGCTGGGACGAGCTGGTGCCGAACCGGGGGCTGAGGTATCCCGCGATACGCCACCACGCGGATGCCGGGCTCGACAACCAGCTGGCGTTTCTCGAGTCGGCACTCGACTGGGTCGCGGGCAACACGCCCCGCGACCATGAGACCCGCTACCTGGAGGCCAGGGTGACCTCCTGGCACAACGCCGATCCACCCCGGGTCGAAGTCCTCCGGAGCCGTGTCCGCGATTGATCGCCGCGTTCGACCACCTGCTCGGCCGCCCGGTCAGCATGCGGGCCCTTGCCCTGCTGCGGGTGCTGATCGGCCCCGTCGTGCTCCTTCACCTGGCGCCGTTCCTGTCCGACAGCCTGGACGGCCAGACCTACCGGGACGTCTTCCACGAGCCCTACGCCGCCTGGTATCCGGAGGTGCCCGAGTCGGTCTACGTCGGGCTGCTCTGGCTGGCGGCGGGCGCAGCGATCGCCATGTCCCTCGGCCTGCTCACCCGCCTGGCGACGACGACGACGTTCTTGATCGTCGCCTACAACCTGTCGCTGTCGACCACGCACTTCCACAACAACCGGGCCTACCTGGTGATCGTCCTGGGGCTGCTCGCGGTGGCGCCGTGCGGACGCGAGCTGTCCATGGACGCGTGGCTTCGCCGCCGGCGGGGCCTCCCCGCGCTCGATCGCTCGGCGCCGGCCTGGCCCCTGTGGCTGCTCCGGTTCGAGTGCGCCGCCATCTACGGGGCCTCCGGCCTGAGCAAGCTCCTCGATCCCGATTGGTTCGGCGGCACCGTCACCTGGCAGCGCGTGGTCCGGGCGCGCGACGACCTGGAGGCGTGGCCCCTGCCGGACTGGGCCGTGTCGGTGCTCACCGACCGCGGCTTCCACACCGGAGCGGCCAAGGCCATCGTGCTCACCGAGCTGTTCATCGCCGCCGGCCTGTGGTGGCGTCCCACCCGCTACGTGGCGGTGTGGGTTGCCGTGGCATTTCACCTCGGCATCGAGACATCGGCATCGGTGCAGGTCTTCTCGGTCCTCGGCGTCGCCGTGCTGGTGGTCTGGGCGGTCCCGTCGACCCGGGATCGGGTGATCCGCATCGACGCGACGGGTAGCCACCGCCACTGGAGCGCCGTCGTCCGCGGGCTGGACTGGCTGGCCCGGTTTCGCGTCGAGCCCGCTGCACACGATTCACCCTTTGAGGTCGTGGAGCGAGATGGCACGACCCTTCGCGGCGCTCCGGCCGTCGCGCTGGTCCTCAGCCGCCTGCCGCTGACGGCGTGGTTCGCGCTTCCGGCGCTGCTACTACCCGGCGTCCGCCGGGCCCGCGCGCGATGATCGCAACCCGCGTCCTGCCGGCCCTCCTGACGCTGGCGCTGATAGCCGTCGCCGCGTTCGCGGTGGTGGCGCCTCCGGAGCGCTGCCCCTCGGTCACCGCCGCGGAGCTGCGGAGCTCGGCAGGGTCGAGCGTCGATTGGTTCGTCCGTAACCAGGACCCGGATGGCACCTGGCTCTACCTCTACAACGCCGAGGACGACTCGACCCCGCCCGAGTACAACCAGGTTCGCCACGCGGGTGTGACGATGGGCCTCTACCAGGCCGCCGCCGCGGGGTTGCCGGGGGCGTTGCGCTCGGCCGACCGAGGCACCGAATGGGCGCTCGACAGGCTGATCGAGCGCGACGGCTGGGCCGCGTTCGGCTCGCCGGGGAAGGTCACCACGGGCGCGACCGCTCTGTTGGCCGCCGGCCTGACCATTCGCCGGGAGGCCACCGGTGACACCCGTTACGACGGCGAGCTGCGCCGGCTCGGGCGCTTCCTGCTCGCTCAGTCCGAGCCGTCGGGAGCGGTGCTCGCGTCCTACGACGTGGGGCGCGACGAGCCGGTGGCGGGCAAGTACTCCAAGTACTACACGGGCGAGGCCTACTGGGCTCTGGCACGCCTCCACAGGGCATTCCCGACCGAGGGCTGGGGCAAGCCGGCGGACCGCGTCGGCGCCTACCTGGCGAAGTCGCGCGACGAGGCCGAGGGCCACTGGCCCCCCATTCCCGATCACTGGGCCGCGTACGGCGCGGCCGAGACCGTGGAGTTCCCCGAGCGCGGCCGCCGACCGCTCACCTCGCACGAGGTGGAGTACGCGCGCCGGCAGGCCGAGCTGTTCGGCTTCCAGGCCCGGTGGGTCGCTCAGCGCTTCGGGCCGTGGGGCGGGTTGGTGCGAGGCACCTACACACCCCGTGGCGGCGGCTACGGCGTGATCAGCGAGGCCCTCACCGGCTGGTGGCTGACCGCCCGGGCGGAACCCCGGCTGGCCGGCCTGCAAGAGCCGATCGCCGAACGCGCGACATGCATCGCCGGACTGGCCATCGAGGCCCAATCAGACAGTGAGGACGCCGCGGACTCCGCCCGGCCGGAGCGGGTCGAGGGCGCCTGGTTCCTGGACGGTGAGACCCGCATGGATGACCAGCAACATGCGCTTGCCGGGCTGTTGCGCACCATCCCGATCGTCGAAGCGCGCGGAGGGTCGAGCCCGGGAGGCGGCGATGACGGGCCGTCGGCCTGGTTGTGGGCGGCCGTGCTGGTACTGGCGCTCAACCCGGCCCGGGCCGCGTTCGGTGTCCCTCGGGCCGGGCGCTCGCCGCGGAATGCTGTAGGCGTGGCCGCCGCCGGCGGCGTGATCGGCGGGCTCGCGGTGTGCGCCGCCGCGGCCGTGGGCAGCCCGCTTCTCGAGGCACTCGACGTGAGCGACCCCTCGTTCCGCATCGCCGCCGGCATCGTGGCGGGGCTGGCCGGCGCCATCGACCTGTTCCGGCGACCACCTCCGGCCGAGCCCGCGCTCGAAGGCTGGCGCGCAGCACTCGTCCCGGTCGCGATACCGGTGGTGGCCCGCCCCGCGCTGCTGGTGGTGGCGCTGGGTGCGGGCGCCGACGTGGGCGTCCTCGTGACCGCCGGCGCGATGGCGATGGGTGTCGCGCTGCTGACCGGCCTCGTGGCCGGGTGGCCCACCGAGGGCTCCCGGGGGCGCGGCCTGCGGTGGGCGGGCCGGCTGCTGGCGGCCGCGCTCGTTGCCGCCGGGGTCATCCTCACCATCGACGGGGCCTTGGACGTCTAGGTGACCACGCCGTGCTCGATCAGGCTGCGCGCCGAGTCCTCGATCGAGTCCTCGATCGGGCGCGGAGACCAGCCGAGCATGGACCGCGCCTTCTCACTCGAGTAGGCAGCCGACTTGCCGAGGTCACCCACGACCGAGCGGGCGCCCGGGTCGAACAGCGCCATAGCCCGCACCATCAGGTTCGGGGCGACCCGGCTGGGCACCTTGGTGGCGTCCGCGCCGAGCCGGTCGCGCAGGATCGCGGCGACGTCCGCCATCCAGAGGAAGCGGTCGGTGGCGAGGAAGCGCTGGCCGCCCGCCGCCGGGTCGGTCATCGCGCGGATGTGGAGGTCGGCGACGTCGCGCACGTCGACGAACGTGAACCCGAGCCGGGGCATCGCGGGCATGCCGGCAAGCAGCCGCTCGATCACCTGCATTGAAAAGGAGCGGTCGTCGCTCAGCACCGGCCCGACTATGGCCCCGGGGTTCACAGTCGCGAGCCGGTCCTCGGCGTCCGCGGCGCGCACGTGGTCCCAGGCCGCGCGCTCGGCGATCGTCTTGGAGCGCACGTACGGCGTGCGGTTCGTGTCCGTGCCGTCGGTCCAGTCGGCCTCGTCGTAGGGCTTCTCGGACGAGGCGGCGCGCCCGTGGCGGACCGCGGCCACCGACGAGGTCATGACCACTCGCTGGACGCCGGCCTCGAGGCTCGCGCTCAGCACCCTCAGCGCCCCGTCGCGGGCAGGAACGATGAGCTCGTCCGGGTCCTTCGGCTGCGCCGGCGGAAACGGCGACGCGATGTGCAGCACGTAGTCGCAGCCGGCCACCGCCTCGGCCCAGCCGTCATCGCGGCCGAGGTCAGCCGTCATCACCGTGAGCCGATCGCCCGGGTCCACCCCGGCGGCCGCGAGCGACGCCCGCACGGCGTCCTCCCGACTTGGGTCGCGCACGGTCGTCTTGACGCTGTGCTCGCGCTTCAGCAGCTCGGCAACGCACCAGCCGCCGAGGAATCCGGTACCGCCGGTGACGAGGACCTGGGTCAGCGCAGGCTCCGGGACATTGCGGCGATGCTATTACCCCTCGCGATGAGCCACCGCGCAGACGCGCTCACCTCGGCTGAGGCGCAGGTCGCGGCCGTGCGCGACGATCCGGCGGCGCGTCTTGCATTGATGGCGCAGGTGTTCCGCGGGCCGACGGGCCGCGCGCCGCGACACCTGCCGTTCCGGCGGGCGGCGTTGTCGTTCATGCGCTGGCAGGCGGGCCGCGGTCTGCTCAATCCGCTCGACGCGTCGCCGCCCGGCAGCGCGTGGTGGCGGGCGGTCAACGAGCGACTGCTGCGGGACGGATGCGAAACGGTCGCGCTCCTCGGCGGGTTGGCCGGCGAGCCGTCATCGCAGGCCGTGCGCCTCTGGCTGGAGTTCGGCGCCAGACCGACGGGGCGCAACTGGTACCGAGCGCACAACGCGAGCATCGTGGCCGGATACCTGGAGCACCGGAACCTCGCCGAAGCGGAGGGCGAGCCGGAGCGCTTCTTCATGAACGTCGTGCTGGCTGCGCGTGCTCTACGCGCACGCACTCGCCGGGGCGCCGCGCCTGGCGCTCGGATGGTTCGCTCCGCTCGGCCGCCTGCTCGGCGACCCCCGGCTCGGGATGGCCGGTGCGTTCCTCTCACTCGGCCGCGTGCTGCCAGACCGCTATCCGCTCGAGTTCGACGTGGAGCGCTATATCGCCGACGAGCAGCGTCTAGGCCGGATGCTGGACTACGCCGTGATCGGGCCGAAGCTGCAATGCCTGTACGAGTGGTCAGCCGAGGAGCTCGGCGAACCCTGCCTGCTCGAGCTGGTGCGCGACGGCATCCCGACCTACGCCTGGCCCTTCGAGGAGCGACACGTATGGCGCACTCCGGAGATGAACCTCGCGGGCCGGGTACTCGAACGCGTCACAAGGGCTCGCTGAAAGTCGCAAACCCTGCTGTCCAGCCAATCGGGGCGACTGGATTTGAACCAGCGACCGCTCGGCCCCCAGCCGACGCCGCAGGTGTGTCGATCGGTCCTGTCGCGTCCCACGCGTCTCGCC
Source organism: uncultured Thermoleophilaceae bacterium (assembly GCA_963761505.1). Taxonomy (GTDB): domain Bacteria; phylum Actinomycetota; class Thermoleophilia; order Solirubrobacterales; family Thermoleophilaceae; genus JAAYBF01. The sequence goes on along the minus strand of CAVXGW010000009.1, from coordinate 6,804 downwards.
TGTCCCCGCCAGCTCATCGGCGGGCGATGGACAATCAAGGCATGGGACCTGAAACCGTAAAGTTCCGGCGCGCCGGAACCGAAGACCTTCCCGGCATCATGCGACTTCAGCTGCAGTCCTACGGGGCTTCCCTGCAGGAACCAGCATCGCTGTTCGAAAGAATCATCGGCGCGTCGCCCGACACCTGTCTTGCGGCTGAGTATGAGGGCGTCATGGCCGCGTATCTGCTGGCGCACCCCATTCCCGATGATTGCAAGAACTTCGGCAAGGGCCCGCCGCCGCTCTCCGGCTCCGAAACCGCGCTTTACCTGCACGACCTATGCGTTAGCACCGCGCACAGGAACAAGGGCATCGGCCGCCTGCTGTTCGATGCGCTGAGCGCCTATCTGGAATCAGAACAATTCACGAAGGTAACGGCCGTCGCGGTGCAGGACTCCGAAAAGTTCTGGAAGAAATGCGGGTTTGAAATCGGCGCGCCGTATACCTACCCGGGCGGGGCGGTCGGGCACATCATCACCAAGATCTACATCTGAAGCCGCAGGCGCAGGCGGACTTCGCGCTGGTCGCGAACCACCGGGTGGCTGGCGGACCTACTCACAACCCGAGCTTCGCAGAGCTGTCAACGGGGAGCGACTCGGACGCCAGCTCCCAGACGGCGAGCGCGGCCAGCAGCGCGACGACGATCACGAGGAGCAACAGAACGCTGATGAGGCCGCCGAACGGCGCGAGCAGGATGAGCAATGCGGCGACCGCCAGGCGCTTGGTATTCGGCTTTCCGGTCAGCGTCCAGCGAAACAGGCTCTCGCCCAAGCAGGAAGAGGGCGGGCCCGCCGAGCACCATCGCCAGGCCGACCCCGTGCAGAGGGTCGTGTGGGTGTGCGATGAGCAGGTCGACGCCGACCGCCGTGGCGATGATCCCGGCGACGATCGGCAGATGGAGATAGGTGTAGGCGTCGCGCGCGAGGCGGCCCGGGTCGTCGCTGGCGCTCATCGCCGCGCGCGATTCCTCCTCCCCGGCGCCGAAGTACAGCCACCACAGCGCCCCCGTCTGCAGGAACGCGAGCACGAGGCAGAGCACGACCGTCGACGCCAGCCCCGCGTCCGCGGCGGTCGCTCCCGTGACGACGATCGATTCGCCGAGCGCGATGATGATGAAGAGCTGGCAGCGCTCGGCGAAGTGGCCACCCTCGATGTCGTACTCGGTCGTCGCCGCGCGGCCGCGACCCGGCAGCCAGTAGCCCGCCACAGGCGCGGCGAGATCCAGCGCGAGCGCCGGGATCCACAGCACCAGTCGCTGGTCGCCGTCGAGGCCCGCGCCGGCCAGCCACAGCACGCCCGACACGATGCTCCATGCGACCAGCCGCTCGAACACGTGGCGGAGTGGATGACCGCGCGGCAACAACGAGACGACCGCGACGTTACGTCCGACCTGCAGCGCGACGTAGCTTGCCGCGAACAGCATGCCGTGCTCGCCAAATGCCTCCGGCAGCGCCGCGGCCATGAGCAGGCTGGCGAGCATCACCCCGGTGAGCACCGCGCGGACCACGGGCGAGGCCGGGTCGAACCAATTGGCCATCCATGTCGTGTAGATCCACGCCCACCAGACGATGAGGAGGAGGAACGCGGCACTCGCGACCCCACCGACGGACAGGTCGTCGAGGATCAGGTGTGAGAGCTGGGTGATCGCGAAGACGTAGACGAGGTCGAAGAACAGCTCGACCGTGGTCGTCGGGTGCGTCGCGCCGGCAACGCGGGTGCGCAGATGGCGCACTTCGCTGCCTAAGGCCCCGCGCGGTCCGTTAGAAGTGCTGGGGCGGCTTGGCGGCGATCGCCTCGACCATCTCGCCGGTCTTGCCCTCCGGAGCGTGGGTGGCGACGTCGGCCTCGGTGATGATGCCGCTCAGCCGCTTGTTGTCGTCCATGACGCACAGGCGCTTGACGGCGTGCTCGCGCATCATGCTGAGCGCCTCGTCGAGCGATGCGTCGGCGGCGATCCAGCGCACCGTGCCCTGGGCGAACTCGCCGCACGTGGTGGTGGCCGGGTCGCGGCCCTGGGCGAGCGCCTTCACGACGATGTCGCGGTCGGTGAGCATGCCCTTCAGGCGATCGTCCTCGCCGCAGATCGGCAACACGCCGACGTCGAGCTCCGCCATGCACTTCGCCGCGTCGAGCAACGTTTGGCTCTCGCCGATGCACTCACAGCCCTCGTGCATGGCCTCACGGACCGTGCTTGCTGGGCTAGCTGCCATTGCGATACCTCCTGGCTTGCTGTCGGTCCGATCCTAAGCCCGGAACCGCGGCGCAAGCAAGATGTCAGGGTCGCATCACCCTGCGCGATGGCCTCCGGGTAGCTCGTGGGAAGCCATGGAGAAGCCGCGCATCTTCCTGGGCTCTTCAGGGAAGCAGGAGAAGCTTCTCAAGGCACTGACGCGCGGACTCGAACCCGTTGCGCATGTCGAGCCCTGGACGACTTCGTTCAATCCCGGGACGACGACGTTGCAGCGGCTGATCGACCTTTCGCATGAGGTCGATTTCGCGGCGTTCGTGTTCGCACGCGACGACTGGACGGCCGACGGCGCGCCCACCTCCGATTCGCCTGAGCCCGGCCAGGCTTCGCCGCGCGACAACGTCGTCTTCGAAGCCGGCCTTTTCGGTAGCGCCCTCGGACTGCGCCGGACGTTCATCCTCCACGCGAGCGGCGCGAAGCTTCCCAGCGATCTCCTCGGCCTCACCACCGTGCGCTACGACCAGGCGACGACCGCCGGCTGAGGTGAGAAGCCTCAATCAGAAGCTCCGTGAGGCGATCGAGAGCGAAGGCCGGATCGCGTCGATCGAGGGCGCCTGGTGGCAATTCTCCCTGACGGAGCGCACCTCCGAGGAGCCTTCGGCTCTCGGCCTCGTGCGAATCTCGCGAGACCGCGGCGGGGCGTTGGAGATGACCGGCAGCGCGTGGCAAGAGGACGGGACGCTTTCGGCGCGGTATCGGAGCGAAGCGGCCAAGGAGCAGTCAGACCCTTCGGGTCTCTTCTACTACTGGAACGGAGAACGGCCCCGGGACCCCGACGTGCCTCAGCTCGAAGGAACGGGAGAGATCCGCATCGAGTCGACGGATCGCGCGGCCGGCTATTGGACGACTCGATCGGACAAGTCGCCCGACCTCAACGCACGAACGTCAGGCGTCTATGTACGCGCCGACCCTGAGGACCTGACCATCCTCGATGGAGACGACGATGGGCAGCGTGCCGAGCTCATCGCAGAACGGCTCAAACGCTGGAAGTCGGTCTCGAGCTCCTGAATTCTGAGGCCGACAGGAGGCGGCGCCATCCCGATCACTCACGCCAACGAAAGGACCACCATGACACCCACGACCACATTCTCTGAGCGGGAAACGCGACAGGTGGAGCAGGCGAACGCGAGCGGGCGGACGCCGGTCGTATTCATCCACGGGCTCTGGCTGCTGCCGAGCAGCTGGGATCGCTGGGCCGATCTGTTCGAGGACGCGGGCTATGCCGCGGTGACCCCGAGCTGGCCCGACGATCCCGAGACGGTCGCAGAGGCCAGGGCGAACCCCGAGGTCCTCGCGAAGAAGACGCTCGGCCAGGTCGCCGATCACACCGCGGAGGTGATCGGGAGGCTGGAGAAGAAGCCCGCTGTCATGGGCCACTCGACCGGCGGATTGCTGGCGCAGATCATCGCCGACCGGGGTTTGTCCGCGGTGACTGTGGCGATCGATCCCGGACCGTTCCGCGGTGTGCTGCCGCTGCCGATCTCAACGTTGCGGGTCTCGAGCGCCGTGCTTCGAAACCCCTTGAACCGGGGCCGCGCCGTCACGCTGACCCTGGACCAGTTCAAGTACGGCTGGGCGAACGCCCTCGACGACGAGGAGGCGGAGCGCCTGTATGAGACCTACCACGTGGCGGCGCCGGGCGTGGCGCTGATGCAGATGGCCAACGCCAACCTGAACCCGCGCACCGAGGCGAAGCTGGACCCCAAGAACCCGGATCGCGGGCCGCTGCTGATCATCGAGGGAGAGAAAGACCACACAGTGGCGCCGGCGATCGCAAACGCGGCGTTCAAACGCCAGCGACGGAACCAGGCGGTCACCGAGTTCGAGAAGGTCCCCAACCGCGGTCACGCGCTCACCATCGACAGCGGTTGGCGCGAGGTGGCCGAAAGTGCGCTCGCATTCGTCAACCGCTTCGCTGGAGGCGCTCCTGAGAACACGCGGGCGGCCACCAGGTCGCGCTCGGAGACAACCAAGCATGAGATCCGGGTGAGCACCGTCCGTCGGAAATGTCACAGCTCGCCGCGCTCGCCCGCCATCAGGGCGAGCGCGGCGCGCCCTATCAAACGAATCCGTTCGCGTTAAGCGTGGAGGAGAGCTCATGGACATCGCACTGCTGGGACTTCGGCGGCGCTTACGGTGAACCTGCGTGAAAGCAACAGTCGCGCCTGGGCCCAACCTTTCTTGCTAGATCGGGGCGACTGGATTTGAACCAGCGACCGCTCGGCCCCCGTCGAGTGCGCTACTCGCCAGATCAGCCCGGCTACTGCTTGAGCTTGTTGCGGCCGCGCCCGCCGTTCAGCCGGTCGCGTCCCGGCCCGCCCCTGAGCTTGTCGTTGCCCGCGCCGCCGAACAGCCTGTCTCTTCCCCGGCCGCCGAGGAGCTCATCCTTGCCGGTGCCGCCGTTCAGCAGGTCCCTGCCGATGTCGCCCACCAGGTAGTCGTTGCCAGCCTGTCCGAAGAGTGAGTCGTTGCCGGCCTCGCCGTCGATCGAGTCGTGGCCCGCTCCACCCTTGATGCGGTCGCGGCCGTCGCCGCCGTAGGCACGGTCAGCGCCCGGTCCGAGGTCCATCACGTCATTCGTACCGGCGGTTCTGAAGGGGAAGTCCCCGTCCGAGAACACGAAGTCGTTACCCGACCCTGCGATGACGCGGTCGCCGTCGCCCCCGGGGTTGATCCCGTCGCGGCCTCCGTTGCCGACGATCGTGTCCTTACCGGATTCGCCGTTGAGTTCGTCGCCGGACGCGCCGCCGATCACCGTGTCGCCGCCGTCCGCTGACGACCCCCCGCCTGGATTGTCTCCGTCCAGGCGGTTCGGAAACCGGCTGCCGACGATGCGGTCGGTCCCCTCGTCGCCCTGCGCTCTGGTCGGGGCGTCGTAGATCCCGTTGCCCGGCTCGATGGTGACGGCCGACATGTCGATCACGTCGTTGCCCCGCGCACCCTCACGAGGAGCACGAAGTTGTCGTTGCACTTCGACGGCGCGACTCCCACGCCGTCCACAGCCAGCCGGCCGTCCGCCGTGCAGCGGGCCACGATTCGATTCGAGGCGTCGTCGCCCGTCACGAGCCAGAACGGGGGCGTGATGTCGCCCTGCGGCACGAAGCGCATCGTCACCGCGGCGCCCGCCGGCGCTGCGAATACGAGGCCGAGAACAGAGAACAACAGGGCGACGCGCGCCACAAGACCTCCTCATGCCGACCCTAGCCAACGCGCGAATGGCGGTCAAACGGTCAGCGTGCCTTTCATCGGGCCCACCTGACCCCCTGTTCGGGAATTGTCCCCCGAGGTTCCGGATCGTTTTGGTCCCGCGACAGTCGGTTAGACGCTCCGCTTGGGGAAACCCGAGCCGCCCTCGCTCGTCCGCCTGTCGTCAGTCAGAACGAGTGGGACGAGGCGCTGACCGCCCTGCTCGAACGCGAGCAGACCGTCGCCACCGCGATGCACGAGCTCGCCGCCGCACGGAAGCGCATGCCGATGGTGCGGGTGGAGCACGACTACGCGTTCGAGGGTCCTGACGGGCGGCGGTCACTGCCCGAGCTGTTCGACGGGCGCAGCCAGCTGATCCTCTACCGGTTCTTCTTCGAGGAGGGTGACGACGCCGGGTGCGTTGGCTGCTCGTCCGTCGCCGACGGCATCCCCCAGCTCGGCCTCCTGCATGCTCGCGACATCACCTTTGCGATGGCATCGCCGGCACCTCAGGCGAACCTCCGCCGCTACGCCGAACGCATGGGTTGGACGGACGTGCCCTGGTACACGATCCGCAGCGAGCGCTTCTCGGCTGACTTCGGGGTCGACGAGTGGTTCGGCTTCAACGTCTTCCTGCGCGACGGCGACGACGTCTACCGCACCTACTTCCTGCAGCACGGAGCGATGGTCCAATGGATCGGCAGCCTCTGGAGCTTGTGGTCCTTGACGCCCTATGGCGGGCAGTCCGACGACGAGGACTTGCCCGAGGGCTGGCCGCGGGCGCCGGGGTCGTTTTGGTTCCGCCGTCACGACGAGTTTGACGATCCGCCGCCGTCGGCCCGCGGGCGCGTCGACGCGGATGATCGGCCCTAGCGGCTGGAGAACTCCGTCTAGGTCTACGTCTTGGTGGGAGAGGCTTTGTCGGGGCGACTGGATTTGAACCAGCGACCGCTCGGCCCCCAGCCGAGTGCGCTACCAGACCCGCCGATGTTCATATGGGCGCGTCTCGGGTACCCGGCGCAGCGAACGTGGCGACGAGCCCGAGATTCTGGCTCGCTTGCCCTCAGAACGGAGCCCTGAACGGTGCCTCTGGAACCTTGAGAGCTCCGGCGCAGGACCCGTACCCGATCTGAGAAGCGGGATGAATCCGAGGGTCTAGGGCTCTGCCCGATTTCTCAGATCAGCAGCCGTTGCCGAGGCCATCGACGTCGCTCTCAACATCGACGACGAGATCGGCGTCCTCAGTTTCCGGCTCGTCGCGCTGTTCTCCACCGGCGGCGTCATTCTTGCGATGACCACCATCGTTCTGGTGCTAGCGCAGACCTAGGCGG
>CAVXGW010000008.1:0-239320 GCA_963761505.1 uncultured Thermoleophilaceae bacterium | reverse complement strand
CCATCGGCCTTCTGGCAGGACGCTTCGCCGCGGCCGAGAGGTATGGCGAGCCGATCGCGGCGCCGCCCGGGACCACCGCGCTCGGCGCGCTGCTCGCACACATCACCAAGGGGCGCCGATGCCGCGACGTTTCAGCCGATGAACATCAACTTCGGGCTGTTCCCGGCGCCCGACGGGAGCATCGCCAAGACCGAGCGCAACCGCGCTGGCCCGACGCGCCCTCGCCGACCTCGACGCCTGGCTTGCCCGGCTGCCCCAGCGGCGTGGCGCGCCGGGCGCCCATGGTCGTGGATTCGGTCGAGAGCGCCGGGCGAACGCCGACAGGCCGGTTCTGGAACTCGGCATCGGGAGAGAGTGGGTGACCTCTCGGAGGCGCTCGATCAGCGCCTGGTGCCGCTGACCGGGCGATTGATCGAACGGTGCAGCGTCCCGGGGCGACGCCGTCATCGACATCGGCTGCGGCGCCGCCACGACCACGCTGCTGCTCGCCGACGCGGTCGGCGCGCGCGGCTGGTGCTCGGGATCGACATCTCGGAGCCGCTGCTCGCGGCGGCGCGCCGACGTGTTCTCTTGCCGGCCGGACCAACGTCCGACTGGTCTGGCGGACGCGCAGACCCACCGCTTCGAGCGCGCCTGCCACGACCACGTGGTGCGCGCTTCGGCGTGATGTTCTTCGAGATCCGGTCGGGGCCTTCGCCAACCTGGCGGCCGCCTTCGTCCCGGCGGGCATCTCGCGTTCGTCAGCTGGGGCCGCTCGAGGACAATCCTTGGTTCGTCTCCGCTCAGGTCGCCGTGCCCAGGCTCGGGCCGCCGGAGCCGCAACCGCCCCGCGCCCCCGGCCCGCTGGCGCTCAGCGAGCCAGACTACATCGACGAGATCCTGACCGCCGCCGGCTTCGCCGACGTGCGCGTCGAACAGGTCGACACGCATTGCCCGGCGCCCACAGCACGACGAAGAAGCGGAGCTGATGTCGCTGTTCGGCCCGCTCGCCCGGCTGCTGCGCGACCGCGGCGCCGATGAGGCCACGCGCGCCACGCTCATCGCTGAGCTCGCCGACCGTCTCGCCCTACGCCACGGCAGACGGCGTCCGCCTGCCGGCGGTAGCGCATCTGGTCACGGCGAGCGCACCCGGTGAGCGCAGGCGCCCCGTCAGGTCCCCTCCGCCAGCCGGCGCAGCGCATCCGGCTGCAGGCTGAGCGTGAGCACGGGCTCCTCGAGGGCGCCGATAGCGTGGTAGAAGGCCAGTCCCGCGCAATTCTTGGGCAGCGCGTTCCAGAACGCGTAGCAGCCGCCATCGGCCTGGCACGCCCGGGCCACGGCCGCCATCAGCGCCCGCCCGGCGCCCTGGCGGCGCGCCTCGGCCACGACGTAGAGGTCCTGCAGATACAGGCCGCGCGCGGCGTGATCGGTATCGTAGGCCGGGTAGAACAGCGCATAGCCGACCGGCCGCCCGTCCTGCTCCGCGATCAACGCACGAAAGCGCGCACTCGGGCCGAACCCCTCGGCGCGCACGTGCCGGGCCTGCAGCGCCGGTGCCGCATAGCCCTCCTCGCGGCCCAGCGCATGCGAGAAGGCCACGATCATCTCGGCGTCGGCCGGTCGTGCCGAGCGGACGCGCACCGCGCTCATTCGATAAACCGCCCGAGCCGCACCGCCGTGAAACCACGCGCCAGGCGACGCGACGGCATGATCAGCACGCATCCGTCGTACGGCGTGCGGATCGGCTGGGCGCCGTCGTAGGCGATCACGGTGCCAGCCTTGGGGATCACTTCCAGATCTGCATAGTCCTCAGTGAAACGGAACCGGCCGTCGGCAACCGTGATGGCCTGCGTGACCTCGACCACCCGCTGGGGGCCGAGCGGAGGCGCCGAGCCGAGACGATCGAGCAGGCGGGTCTCGACCACCTCCAGCGCCGCGAGGAACTGCCGGCAAGCGGCGATCGCCACGCGCACGCTGCGCTTGGCCCAATGCTGCCCGCACTCGACCAGGATGGCGGTGCGCGGGCTGTCGGGGTCGCCGAAGGCGCCGAAATCGCGCAGCCGCGCGCCATTGCGATGGCCGGCGTCAGCGACGATGCAGCCGGGGAAACCCATTGCCACAGCCAGGCGCCGACCCTTGTCGGTGACTCCGGTGAGCAGCAGGGGCGGGGCCGGCGACTGCATGGAGTGAAGGTCGAGCAGAAAGTCGGCGTCCTCGACGAGAGGACGGATCTCGTGCGCACGCTCGAGCTCGCGTGAGCGCCGCGGCCCATCCAGCGTCGCTGCGTTCCAGACCCGGTTCAGGTCCTCATCGAGATAGCGCGACGCCTTCGGATTGGCGGGATCGAAGGCATCGAAGGCGGCGGTGTTGACGAACGCCAGCGACAGGCGCCCGCGGCACGGCCGGATGTCCCGCTCGAGCAGCCTGAGCAGGGCCCATGGGCCGCACAGCTCGTTGCCATGCACCAGCGCCGTGATCACGACGTGCGGCCCGGGCGTCCCGCTGTCGAGAGTCGTCACGCCGGGAATCCCGGTGTTGCCGTAGCGGTGCGGGCCGAGATCCGGCACCGCGACTTCGACCACCATCTCCGGCATCGCTCAGGCCGCCACCGTCGCGTGCACCAGCTGATGCAAAAAGCGCGCGCAGCTCTCCAGCTGCGACAGCTCCACGTACTCGTCCGGGCGATGCGCCACTCTGATCTCGCCCGGGCCGCACACCACGGTCGGAATGCCGCGGGTCGCGAAGTGGCCGGCCTCGGTTCCGAACGCCAGCTTGATGGGTTGTTCGGTGCCAGTGAGCCGGCAGCAGACCTCCTCGATCGCGGCGCCGTTCGTGACGCCAAGGGCGGGATAGCTCATCTGCTCCTGCCAGGCGATGCCGGCGGCGGGGAACACCGCATGCATGGCTGGGAGCAGCGTCCGTTCCGCCCAGCCGCGGATCCGGACGAAGAGGGCGTCCGGGTCCTGGCCGGGCAGCGGCCGAAACTCGAATTCGAAGCGGCACTGCTCGGGGACGATGTTGAGCGCGCTGCCGCCGGCGATGACCCCGGTACTGACCGTGCAATGGGGCGGCTCGAAGCCGGGCGCGAATGGCCCTTCAGCCCGAAACTGATCGTTCAGACGCCGCAGCTCGGCTATCATCTGCGCGGCGACCTCGATCGCGTTCACTCCCAGGTGATTGAGGGCCGCGTGGCTCGCCAGCCCGGTCACCGTGCAGACATAACCGGCCTTGCCCTTGTGACCGTTGGCGACGCGCATACCGGTGGGCTCGCCCACCACGCAACCGAACGGCGGGGTCGGCAGGCGCGCGTTCAGATGATCGAGCAGGCTCGGGACGCCTTTGCAGCCGACCTCCTCGTCGTAGCTGAACGCGAGGTGGATCGGCGCTGAGAGACGCAGCGCCCGAAAGTCGGGCACCAGCGCCAGCGCGGTCGCGATGAACCCCTTCATGTCGGCCGTACCGCGCCCGTACAGGCGCCCGTCGCGCTCGACACAGGTAAACGGCTCGCTCGACCACCCCGGGCCGTCCGCCGGCACCACGTCCGTGTGGCCGGACAGCACGATTCCGGCCTGGTCCATAGGACCTATGGTGGCGAGCAGGTTGGCCTTGGCGCCCGCGGCGTCGAACACCAGTTCGGAAGCGATCCCCAGGCCGTCGAGGTAGTCCTGCACGAACGCGACGAGCCCCAAATTCGAGTTGCGGCTCGTGGTGTCGAACCCGACCAGCCGCTCGAGCAGCTGCCGCGCATCGAGGAGAGTCCTGGTCGTCACGTCGTCCTCGTCAACACGTCCGGCTGGCTGGACCTCGCTCGAAATATACGGCCGCCGCCCGCAGCTGTCATGCATGGCAGCGAGCTGGAACCGTGCGAATCCGAGGCGCCATCTGTACGAACCGCGCATTCGCGGCATATTTCATTGCATCAGGTCGGCACTTGCGGCCGGCCTGCGGAGGATCACTTCGCGATGACCAAGAGCCCCCTACGAGCCAAGGTGAGCTGGCTGTATCGCCGCACCGCCCTTCAAATGGCCGTGTTCACGATCGTGTGCGTGGTCGCCGCTCATGCCGGCGTTGCCCGCGCCGCGACCCGCGACTCGCTCGAAGGCGTGGTGCAGATCACGGCCTACGTGCCGCAGGAGGCCCGCACCGCCAGCACGCTCGGCACCGAGCGGCAGGGCAGCGGCGTGGTGATCGACGACAGTGGCCTGATCCTGACGATCGGCTATCTCGTCGTCGAGGCCGCGGAGGTCGAGATCGACGGCGGCGGACCCGAGCCAATTCCCGCCTCGATCGTCGCCTACGATCACGAGAGCGGCTTCGGGCTGGTGCGCGCCCAATCCCCCTTGCAGCTGGCGCCGATCCCGCTCGGGGCGTCAGCTGACGTGCGGACGGGGCAGCCGGTCCTGGTGGTCAGCCGAACCGGCGAGCTCGACGCCGCCGGCGTCTACGTCGTCGATCGGCGCGACTTCGCCGGCTACTGGGAGTATCTGCTCGAGGATGCCATCTTCACCGCGCCGCCGCACGCCCAGTTCGGCGGCGCCGCCCTGATCGACGAGGCCGGGCGCCTGGTCGGCATCGGCTCACTCTTGGTCAACGACGCCGGTTTCAGCGGCGGTCCGGTCCCGGGCAACATGTTCGTGCCGATCGACCACCTCAAGCCGATCATGGGGGATCTGCTGACCCGCGGCCGCCGTGCCGACCCGGGGCGGCCCTGGCTCGGGGTAACGCTGGAGGAGCACAAGGGCCGCGTGTTCGTGACGCGCGTCTCGCCCGACGGCCCGGCGGCCGCGGCCGGCATCGCCCCCGACGACGTGATCCTCGGGATCGACGGCACGCAGGTGCACGGTCTCATGGACTTCTACCGCCAGCTCTGGGGCCGGGGCGCGGCCGGCATCGAGGTACCTCTCGACGTGCTCCAGGGCATGCAAGTCCAGCCGGTGCTGGTCAAGTCCGGCGATCGCTACCGCTACCTGCGCCTGAACCCGACCTACTAGAGGGCAGCGACGTCGATGCGCCCAACCTGGACACTGATCGCCGCCGGCATCTTGATCGCGCTGCCGACCATGGCACAGGAGATCGGCAGCTTCACCAACGACTGGTCGGGCAACGAGATCGTGGTCGAAGCCATCGAGGATCCCAAGGTCAAGGGGATCACGTGCCACGTCACTCATTTCGAGCGCGGCGTGATCGATCGCCTGCGCAAAGGCAACTGGTTCGAGGACCCATCCAACGCCTCGATCGCATGCCACCAGACCGGCCCGATCGTGATCGGGGACATCGAGCGCGATGACGAAGGCGAGGAGGTGTTCAACGAGCGCAAGAGCCTGGTGTTCAAGAACCTCGCCGTGCGGCGGATCTACGACGAGGCGCGCCAGACTCTGGTGTACGTGATCTATTCGCGCCAGGTGGTGGAGGGCAGCGCCAAGATGGACGTCAGCACGGTCGCGCTGCACGGCGCCGACGTCACCTGGGAAGACGCGCGGGTCAGTAGCGTCCAAGGGCATGGCGTCCGAGCAGCCATAGCGGCGCCAAGCCGACTGGAGTGGTGCGCACGCGCGCCAACGGATCGAAGCCGGCCCGAGCCAGGCGCCGCAGGTACGACTCCAACAGCGGCGCCGGCAGGAGCGCCGCCAGTGCCCGCTTCGGCACCCGCGTGCCGGTGCCGGCGCGCCGCCTCCAGATGCTCGCGTGCCCGTCCCGCCAGGTCGGCGACAACCGGCCGGAGCGCCGGCGCTGTTTCTTCCTGCCGCAGGCTTTCGCGCACGAGGCCGTGGCGGGCGAGCATCGCATCGGGCAACGGCATCCGATTCTGACGCAGGTCGCCGGGCAGGTTCTGCAGCAGGCGGACCAGGCCCAGCGCCAGGCCGAGATGGCGACCGGCGGCGCGCGCCGGTTTCTCCGCCACTCCGAGGAGGTCCAAGGCGCCGAGCGTGATCTCGCCCCAGCTGGAGCCGAGCCGTTCCTCGAGGGCGGCCAGATCGGCCGGGGGCTCGGCGCTCAGCTCCTGGTCGCGCGCGTCGATCGCGGCCTGGAGCCGCGACTGCAGCGGCGCAAAGCTGGTCCAGCGCGCATGCAGCGCCTCGACCACGGGGTGAGCAGCCGGCCTGCTCCCAGCGACCGCGTCCAGGGCATCGCGCCACCACTGCAGGCGTACGAGCCCGGCCATCGGCTCGCTCACGATGCGCCCCACTCGTCCGATCTCGTGATCGAATGCATAAAGCACGAACAGCTCCTCCCGCGCATCGGCGGGTGCGAAGAGAGTCGCGAGATACCGGTCCGGGTCATGCTCGCGGACCTGTGCTGCGCAATAGGAGAGCTGTGAATGCGCCTTTTGGAGCCGCAAAAGTGGCCTGCGGAGCCGAGATCTCACCACAGACAGTCGACGTGGTGTCGGCGCGGCAGCTTGTCATTGGTGACGATGGTCAAACCTTCAATCCCGCTTCGCGCGCAAGGGTTGGTCTGATACGGCGACAGCATACCGGGCCACATAGTCGAACGTCACGTGGACGCCGGCTTGGGCGAGCGCCGTGGCGATGCTGAGGCCGATGCCGCTGGTCGCGCCGGTCACGATCGCGGATCTGCCCTGGAGGCCGGGATCGGAGATATCCACCAGGTCGGTCGTCGCTCCACTCGCGGGTCGCTCAGCGCACGGCAGCGACAATATGGCGCCGATGGCGCACTGCAAGACGCCGGCGCCGGCGCGGCTGCGCGTGGGTTTGCTGCCGGTCCGCGCCCCGGGCAGCATCAGGGACGCAGGGTTTGCTTTCCCCCCGCGATCGACTATCTAGCGGGCATCCGGCTGGCACCACGACAGCGTGAGGCGAGGAAACCATGGCTTTCGAACTGCCCGATCTCCCCTATCCGTACGATGCCCTGGAGCCGTACATGTCGTCGCGGACCCTGCATCTGCACCACGACAAGCACCATCAGACCTACGTCACCAACCTGAACAATCTGATCGAGGACACCGATCTCAAGAAGGCGTCGCTGGAGGAGATCGTGCAGGCCTCGGCGAAGGATCCGGCCAAGGCCGGGATCTTCAACAACGCCGGCCAGGCATGGAACCACAACCTGTTCTGGCGGGTGATGAAGAAGGGCGGCGGCGGCGTCCCCGACGGCGAGCTGGCCAAGCGGATCGACGACGCCTTCGGCAGCTTCGAGGCCTTCAAGGAGCAGTTCAAGACCGCCGCCGTCACCCAGTTCGGCAGCGGCTGGGGTTGGCTCGCTCTCGATGGCGACACACTCAAGGTGCTCAAGACCCCGAACGGCGCCAATCCGCTGGTCGAGGGCATGACCCCGCTCCTCGGGATCGACGTCTGGGAGCACGCCTATTACCTCGACTACGAGAACCGGCGGCCGGAGTACGTCGCGGCGTTCCTCAACCACCTGGTCGACTGGGACGAGGTGGCGGCGGAGCTGCAGAAGGGCTTGTGATGTAGCGGCGCAGGCGCCGGAACCGGCGCCGCCAAGAACCAGAACATCGGGGTGCGCCGGCACCCCTCTTGACCGACCGAAGGAGCACCGTCCGACGTCGTTCATCGCCCTGACAGGAGCGACGTGATGACGGTTCTTGCCTTCCGACCTTTCGCCCTCGCTCTCGCGTTCCTGTTGGTCGGCTGCGCCGCGACCACTACAGCGATCGGCAGGCGCACACTCGATGTTCAGACCAAGATGACGCACTCGCTCTTCCTCGAGCCGGTCACGGCGTCGGAGCGGACCGTGCTGGTCGAGGTGCGCAACAGTTCGGACCGCGCGGATCTGGACATCGCGCCGGCGGTCCGCGCGGCGCTGGCCCAGCGCGGCTATCGCCTGGTCGACGACCCCGCCGACGCGCGCTTCCTGTTGCAGGCCACCGTGCTCCAGGTCGGACGCACGTCCAGGGCGGCGGCCGAGGGGGCGTTCGCCAGCGGATTCGGCAGCGCGATGATCGGCGGCGCCGCCGGTGCCGGCGTCGGCCGGGTGGCGAGCGACCAGACCGAGGTAATCATCGCGGGCGCCGTGGCCGGCGTGGCCGCGTCCGCGGTCGCCGACGCCTTCGTTCAGGACGTCACCTACAGCATCATCACCGACGTGCAGGTCTCAGAGCGTGCCGGCGAAGGCGTGATGGTGACCGAGCGCATGAGCCAGGACCTCGCGCAGGGCAGCGGCGGCCAGCGCATCCTGTCGACCTCCGAGGTGCACGACTGGAAGCGGTATCAGACCCGAGTCATGAGCAGCGCCAACCAGGTGAACCTGGATTTCGAGGACGCCGCGCCGGAGCTGGTGGCCGGCCTGACCCGGGCGATCGCCGGAATTTTTTGAGCGCTCAACGCGCGATCAGCGCGGCTGCGACGCGCCGATCCTCGGCGAGCAGGACGTTGAAGGTGCGGCACGCCGCGCGCGTGTCCATGACTTCGGTCACGATGCCGTGCGCCCGCAGCGCCTGGCGCAGATCCGGTGTCGGTTGTCCGAACTGCGCGCCGGCGCCGAGGATCAGGATGTCGATGCTCGCGGCAGCCGCCGTGATCGGCTCGAGACTGTCGATGGTCACGGCGGACAGCTCGCGCACCGACCAGGGCAACGTGCGATCCGGCAGCACCAGCACCGAGCCCTCGTGGCGCACGCCGGCGATGGTGAAGCCGCCTTCGCGATGGGCCTGGATGAGCTGCCGGCCCTCCGGGGCGATCCGGGTGAGCTCCATCGGCCTCTCCTCGAACGCGAGAACCTGACCACTAATGTGCGAAGGCCGGCGGTGCCGCAAAGACCCCGGGGCCGGTCAGGAGAGCCGTGGTCGCTCAGACGCCGAAGGTCAGACCCTTGGTCGGCAGAAAGAGCGCACGACCGGAGCTGTTCCCTCGAACGTGGAGCGGACGCTCGAGACTGTCCGGCTCAAACCGGCAGCATGGCCGGGCGGGTGCGCCGGAACCAGGTCGCCATCAGCAGACGCGTGAAGGTGATCGCGGTGAACATGGAGGTGATGATGCCGATGCCGAGGGTCACGGCAAAGCCGCGCACCGGCCCGGAGCCGAACGCGTAGAGCAGGACCGCCGCAATCAGCGTGGTCAGGTTGGCATCGATGATCGTGCGCATCGCCTCGCGATAGCCCGCGTCGATCGCGCTCATGGGCGGGCGCCCGACCCGCACCTCCTCGCGAATGCGCTCGAAGATCAGGACATTGGCGTCCACGGCCATGCCCATGGTCAGCACGATGCCGGCGATGCCCGGCAGCGTCAGGGTGGCCTGCAGCACCGATAGCGCGCCGATCATCAGGACCAGATTCACCAGCAACGCGATGTTGGCGAAGACGCCGAACAGGCCGTAGTAGAGCCCCATCGCGAGACCCACCAGGATCAGCCCGATCACGCTCGCCCATTTGCCGGCGGCGATCGAATCGGCGCCGAGATCCGGGCCGACGCTGCGCTCCTCGACGATCTCGAGCGGCGCCGGCAGGGCGCCCGCACGCAGCAGCACTGCGAGCTCGTTCGCCTCCTGCACCGTGAAACTGCCGCGGATGATGCCGCTGCCGCCGAGAATCGGCTCATCGATCCGGGGCGCGCTGATCACTCGGCCGTCGAGCACGATCGCGAGAAGCTCGCTGACGTGATCGCGCGTCACGTTGCCGAACTTGCGCCCGCCCACCGAATCGAAGCGGAAGCTGACCACCGGCTGGTTCTGGTAGTAGGTGGGCTGAGCGTCGACCAGGCTTTCGCCGCTGACCTCGACGCGCTTGCGCACGACGTACTGCGCCGCCTGCCCGGAGCCGTCGTTCTCGTCGCTGGGCAACAGCTCCGACCCGGGCGGCAGATTGCCGGCACGCGCCTGCTCCATCGAGGTGTCGAGGTCGACCAGATGGAACGTCAGCTTGGCGGTCTGGCCGAGCAGGCGCTTGATGCTGTCCGGATCCTTCTCGCCGGGAACCTGCACCAGGATGCGATTGTCGCCCTGGCGCTGGATGGTGGGCTCGCGGGTACCGACCTCGTCGATCCGCCGGCGCACGATCTCGAGGGACTGCGCGACAGCAGAACTCTGTATTTCCTCCGCCACGCTCTCGGCCAGCCGGATTTCGATGCGGTCGCCTGCCTGGGCGAACATCAGCTCGCGCGCCATGCCACCCTGATCCAGCTGCTCGAGCACCTCCAGCGCCCGCGGTGCGCTTGCCGGATCGGTCAGCGTCAGCATCACGGCGTCACCGCGCACGCCGAGCCCGCGGTAGCCGATGCGCTCGCTGCGCAAGGTGCCACGCACGTCGTCGACCAGGGATTCCAGGCGCTCCCTGATCACCGCGCCGAGCTGGACCTCCAATAGCAGATGCGAGCCGCCCTGCAGGTCGAGCCCGAGATTGATCTGCTCGTGCGGCAACCAGTCCGGCATGCGCTCCATCTGGGCGCGCGGAAACAGGTTTGGCAGGCTGTAGACCAGGCCGAGCAGGCAGATGCCCAGCACCAGGGCCACCTTCCAGGAGGAAAAGCGCAACATCGCCGGGCGCGGCCTACTTCTTGCCGAACAGCTGCGACATGAGCCCGGACTTGGCTCCGGCCGCGGTCCCGCCCGCCGGTGTCGCCGTCTCCCCGGCGGGCTGAGGCTTGCTCAGCACATCCGAGATCGTGCTGCGCGCCACCCGCACCCGGACGTCCTTGGCGATCTCCACCAGCAGTTCGGCGTCTTCGACCTTGACCACGCTGCCGATGATGCCGCCCGCGGTCAGCACGCGATCGCCGCGCTTGAGCGCGCTGATCAGCTCGCGGTGCTGCTTCATCTTCTTCTGCTGCGGCCGGATCAGCAGGAAATAGAAGACCACGAAGATCAGCAGGAGCGGCATCAGCGAGATCAGATCGAATCCCGCTGGGGCGCCTGCCTGGGCGTAGGCCGGAGAAATCAGCATTACGTTCCTCGTAGAGAGCGCGTGGCGTGATCGGCGCGCGGACTATAGCCACGGGGCCTGCAAAAGCCAACCACGTGCGCGTCTGCGACTAAAGGTCTTAGATGGTTAGAAACTTCTCGGGTTCCAGCAGCGATCGCGGACTTGAGAACAGCCCGCGAGGCTCGGCGCGCCACGCCGGTCGCCGTACGCCGGTCAGCAGCGGGGACTCCAGCGGCGCCTGGAGGATCATGATCGGGCAGGCCGGGGCGGACCCCGCGCGCCTTCCAGACCGGGGCCGATCATCGGACGCTAGTTGGCGATGCCGTCGCATCGACGCTGGCGCGACTGCGCGAGCAGCCGAACCAGGTTCACGGCGCCACCCAGTCGCCGGCGCAGGCGGGCAGGTCGTCGTCGATGCGCACGTAGTCGGCCTTATTCGCCACATACTCGTGGCCGATCACCTCGAGACCGCTCGGCTGGTCGAGGCTGCCGGCCGCAATCGCGAGACGGGCCTCACCTGTCGGCTCGAAGAACAGGCTCGAGCCGCAGGTCCCGCAGAAGCCGCGGCGGCCGCGTTCGGAGCTTTCGAACCAGACGATCGCCTCCGCTCCCTCGAGATCGATGTCGGCGCGCGCCGCCGAGCTGAAGGCGCCGAGGTGACTGTGCACGCGGCGGCATTGCCCGCAGTGGCACAGTAGGATGCCGCGGAGCGGTCCGCGCACCGTGTAGCGCACCCGACCGCAGAGGCAACCGCCAGTCGCGCGGACCTGCTCCTGCTCTCGCACGGGCCTCATCGCCCGCCAGAACGGCTTCGACAGCTCGGCCTCGACGTCAACCCGCGTGAGCCCGATGTCCTTCAGCATATGATCGCTGAGCTGCGCCAGGTGCCGGCGCTGGTGCACGCGCTCCAGCCAGCTCAGGACCTGCTCGTACGCCTGCACGAGCCGGTCTCCGGCGACGCGCTCCGCAGACCGGGCGACCGGCCGGCTGGATGAAAGCGTGCCAGACGTCACGACGTGGGTGCTGAACATATGACCTCTCCTCATGCCCAAACTTGTCTCTGCAATGAACATGAGCGCTCCCACGGGCTTTGACCAACGATGACTTTTCATGCAATGCATGAAAGTAGCTCATGCCAGAGAGTGGCACATGCCGCACCTGCCACCGCTCGCGGCGCTGCGCGCGTTCGAGGCCGCCGCCCGCCATCTCAGCTTCACGCGCGCCGCCGACGAGCTGCACGTGACCCAGACCGCGATCAGCCACCAGATCCGCGGGCTCGAGGAGCGCCTCGGAGTCAGGCTGTTCCGCCGCCTGTCACGCGGGCTGGTGCTGACCGATGAGGCGCAGCGCTATCTGCCGGCGGTGCGGGACGCCTTCGCGCGGCTCGAGGCGGCCACGGCCGAGCTGCTCGCCAGGCGCACCGGCGGCACGCTGACGGCGAGCGTCGTGCCCTCCTTCGCGGCGAAATGGCTGGTGCCCCGCCTCGGCCGCTTCCGCGCCGCCAATCCCGACATCGACCTGCGCATCAGCACCTCGCAGCATCTGGTCGACTTCGCGCGCGAGGACGTCGATATCGGCCTCCGCATGGGGCGCGGCCATTATCCCGGGCTGCGCGTCGACCGGCTGTTCGGGGAGACGCTCGTGCCGGTGTGCAGCCCGGCGCTGCTCGCGGGCGAGGCCCCGCTGCGGCGTCCGCAGGATCTGAAGCACCATGTGCTCCTGCATGAAGACGATGAGACCGGCTGGCGGCTGTGGCTCGAGCTCGCCGGGGTCGAGGGCGTGGACGTCAGCCATGGCCTGACCTTCACGGATGCCGCCATGAGCGTGCAGGCCGCGGCCGAGGGGCAGGGCGTCGCGCTCGCGCGCACGGCGCTCGCGGCCTGGGACATCGCCGCCGGGCGTCTGGTCAGGCCGTTCGACGTCAGCATGCCGCACGATCTCGCCTACTACCTCGTCTGCCCCGAGGCGAGCGCCGAGCGGCCGCGCATCGCTGCCGTGCGGGCCTGGCTGCTGGGCGAGGCCGCCAGGTACCAACAGGAGCTGGCGGAGCTGGCGCCGCCGAGCGCGCTTCCCGCCGGGCGGCCGCTTGATCGAGCGCCCGCCAGACCCTAGCCTGCCGGCGCGATTTTTCCCAATGAAGGGGCCTGCGGGCGGATGGCACCGGACCTGACCGGCTTGTTGCAGCGTCTCGTCAACGCGGTGGAGCGCCTGGCGCCGCCGACCATGCCCGAGGCCGACCTCGCGGCGGCCGACGCCTTCGTGTGGGAAGCCCAGGCGCAACAGCTGCGGCCGGTGGCGCAGGTGTCCGGCGTGCCGCTCGAGCTCCTGGTCGGGATCGATCGCGTGCGCGACATCCTGCTCGACAACACCGAGCGGTTCGCGGCCGGCCGACCGGCCAACAACGCGCTCTTGTGGGGCGCCCGCGGCATGGGCAAGAGCTCGTTGATCAAGGCGATCCATGGCCGGATCAACGGCGCGCGCCCGCATGCGCTGGCCCTGATCGAGATCCACCGCGAGGACATCGACAGCCTGCCGCGCCTGCTTGCAGCGCCTGGCGCGCACCGGTCGCCGGTGCCTGCTGTTCTGCGACGATCTCAGCTTCGATCTCGGCGACACCACCTACAAATCGCTGAAGGCCGTGCTCGAGGGCGGCATCGACGGCCGCCCCGACAACGTGCTGTTCTATGCGACCTCGAACCGGCGCCACCTGATGCCCCGCGACATGATCGAGAACGAGCGCTCGACCGCCATCCATCCGGCCGAGGCGCTCGAGGAGAAGGTCTCGCTGTCCGACCGCTTCGGCCTGTGGCTGGGCTTTCACCCCTGCTCGCAGGACGACTACCTGGCCATGGTCGACGGCTACGTGCGCCATTTCGGGCTGCGCATCGCGCCGCAGGAGATGCGGCGGGAGGCCCTGGAGTGGGCGCAGACCCGCGGCGCCCGCTCGGGACGGGTCGCCTGGCAGTACGTGCAGGACCTCGCCGGGCGGCAAAGCTCTTAGCCAGTATCTCCCGGACGATGTGGAGATTTCCGACAAGGATTTAGGAGCGGCGCTTGCCCGCACGACGCCCGCCGAAATGATCGAGATCATAACCGGAAAATGGCCCGCTGGCAGAGGTTTACGGAAAGGCATGTTTGCAGGAGGCGGTATCTGAAAAGGACAACCGGAAGCGAGGGACGCAAAAAGATTTGTATGGCATGTTCTGCGGAGTACACTTCAGACATTCGAGGTGCTCAAGTTTTCAACTACCCCCGCAAAAAAGGCCACCGTGACGCTGGCACAGCGGAGGGTTGCGTCATCGAACCCTCCCCCCGTGTTGAGGTTTTAGCATGAACCTTCGTGGCGTGACTGAACCAGGAGTGTCGCGCTGCTAGGCGGACTGTTACGCGCCTGGATCGGCGCCCTCGTCCGAGAGTTCGCGCGCGGAGAGGGCTGCACCACTACTTCGATCGGCAGCTATTTCACGAACCAGTATTCCGCCTCGGCGCGTGTTTCGTTGAGGTTCTTTTCCGGGTCGTACACGGTGCTGTCCCACTGAATGCCGCGCACGCCTTGGTACTTGCCGGTGCCGCCGGTCCAGGTGGTCACACCGGTGAAGGTGCTTTTCTTCGAGCCGTCCGGAGCGACGACGGTCTGGCTCGTGCCGGACCACTCCGCGAAGATCTTGTCACCGTTCTCGAGCAGTGTCACCGCGTAACCCCAGCCGGGGCCGTTGAGGTCGATGTAATCCGAGTAGCCGCGCAACCACTGTTCCACCAGCTTCAGCCCCTCGCAGTTCGGCTGGGCGTCGTCGGGAAAGGTACGGTGCACTTCCAAGATCCGGACCAGATGGCCGGGCACGTCGCCGACTTCGATCGTGTGCTGCACGGTGTACTCGGTGTTGGCCGCCGGAACCACCCAGCTCATCTTACACTTTTCTTGCCCCGGAGCTTCGGCACTGCCGAACACGGTCAGCGTTGCGCTGACGCCGATCACGAAAAGGGTCTTCGGGAGCTGCGTGATGTACTGCGCCTTCATGTTCACCCTCCCTGTATCTCAAGCGGGATTCCCCAGATGGCGGCTCCTGAAAGCCTACGATGTGCCATTCCAGCGCGGGAGACAAGGCTGCAGGAGCCGGAACGAGCCCCGAGGTTGCGTAGCGCCGCTGTTTCGGGCTTGCACCCCGTGTTTGGGTCACGTTCGAGCGATCCCGGTCGATCATGGACGCGCTTCGCGCCACGGCCCGTGCGGCGAAGGGTACCCTCGAGTGCACGACTGCCCGATCGACCGGCTGGTTTTGGGCAGGAACGGCCGGGAGTAGATTGGAACGAACCCGAACCGATGTGGTCCTGTCGATCCTCGCCTGCGTGCATGCGATGGATGCTGGCAGGGGCAGCTACCGCTCTGTCGGATCTCCCAACAGCCCGCGCAGGCTTCGGCTCAGTCGGGGCTCTCCGGCCAGGCCTCGAGGGCCTGCTCGGCGGCGGTGCGGATACTCGGGTCGGGATCGCGCGCGGCCCGCTCCAGGGGGCGCCGCGCCCAGTCGCCGCCGACCCGCTGCAAGGCCGAGATCGCCGCCTTGCGGACCTCGGGATCGCCGTCATCGCGCAAGGCCTGCCCCAGGAGGTTGACCGAGCGCTCGCCGTCCGAGGTGGCGAGCGCGTTCAGCGCCTGCATGCGCAGCTCGGCGTCGTCATCGCCGAGCGCCCGCTCGCGCAGCAGCTTCCTGGCGCCCGGGCCCCTCGAGCCGGGTGAGCGCGGCGACCGCCCGGCTGCGCACCAGGGGGTCGTCCTCCTCGGCGAAGACGCCCGCGAGGACGTCGGCCGCGGCGCCCGGCTGCAGCGCGCCGACCTTGGGCACCGCCGCCACGCGCTTGGCCTGGTCGGGATCGCCGAGCTCGATCAGGATGTCGTCGCGGGTCGGCGGCGGCACGTCGCGGTTGGCCAGCCGGAACGCCTCGCGCTCGCTCAGCGCATACTCGCCGTCGTCCTCCAGGGCGCCTTGCGTCCGCCTCCGGCACGGGCTCGTCAGCAGCCGTCTCTGCCGCCGCGGCGAGATCCGGATTCTCCAGCACCCGGATCTCGGCCAGCGCCGTTGCGCCGGTTTCAGGGTCCGGATCGCCGTGGCGGACGATCATCGAATGCCCCTCCGCCAGCTCCCGGATGGCGTCCTCGAGCGGCCGGTCGGCGAAGGACTGCGCTGACCGGCGTGGCGAACGCCCCGCGCAGCACCACCTCGAACCCGCCCGCCGCGCCGATCGCGCGCAGCACCTCGGCGAGCGGCGTCCCATCGGCCTGCAGCGTGAGCCGGCCGTCGGTGACCCGGGCCTCGACGCCGGCGGCCGACGGGCCCTCGGCGGGTGCATCCTCGGCCGCGGCGGACGCGATCAGAGCCAGAAAAAAGCCGGCCGACAGGCAGGCCTGCCAAAGCCGGTGAGCAGCGCACGTCAGGAACAGCATGTTTCTCTCACCCTTCGCACTGATCACCCCACTCCTCCCTGCTCCAGGGAGAGGGGGCAACAAGCAGCTCCCCGTCATGGGAGCGGTACGATTGCGATCCGTTTGCAGCGTTCCCCTTGCGGGAGACGGACGGCCGGGGTGGGCCGAGCGGGCGCCACCCCGGCACGCTTCAGTCCGGCCCGGCTAGTTCTCCGGACCTCGCCCCGCAGCGGGACTTGCCCGCCTCGAGCACGATCCTGACCAGCTCGCGCGCGCTGATCAGGCCGTCCTTGCGGAAGTCGTTCCCCGTCCGCGCGACGCAGGCGACGTAGGCGACGCGGTTCTGCCACGGCCCCTCGCACGGGCAGATCTGCGCGATCGCGCAGCCCTCGGCATTGACCACCTGGCCCCGGGCGTCGGCACGCAGCGGTCGGCATTGTCCGGCACGCCGTCGTTGTCGAGGTCGGCATTGTCGGCATCGCAGGCATCGCCCACGCCGTCGCCGTCGGCGTCCGCCTGATCCGGGTTCGGATCGAGCGGGCAGTTGTCGGCGGCATCCGCGACCGTCGTCGTTGTCGTCGTCGGCATCGCAGGCATCGCCCGCGCCGTCGCCGTCGGTGTCGAGCCTGGTCGGGATTGGCGACGCTCCACGGCAGTTGTCGACGTCGTCCGACACCCCGTCGTCGTCGCTGTCGAAGTAATCGCGATTGACCCTACGGAAGGTGTGCCCGTTGTTGCACGAGCTGCCGAAGTTGGTGAGCTCTACGTCTGGACACCGGATCAAAATTGAGGACTCCGGAGATATCCAACAGAACGCGCTGCCGTCCGGAAGCGTCGCCGTTGTCGAAGCACCAGACGTCGTCGACTGCGTAAGGTCATCGTGGACTGCGCCAGCAAACTCAGTTAATCTCACGTTTGAGGCCGGCCTTGCGAAAGAGAAGATGACCGTTTCTCCTGGATCAATGGATCCGTGGATCGCCGCCGATGCCCAGACCAGAAGTCCGCAGTGAAGCTCGACATCTGGCCGGAGCCAGTTACGGTCAGCGAGCCGACCTGTCACGGAGGGCCCGTTCCGAGTCGCCGAAGCGTCGCGAAATCGACAACCTCTTGGGCATCTCGCTGCGATCGGGAACAGCAGGCCGGCAGCGATCGCAAAGCTGCCGAGCAAGCTCATGGCGAAGTGCTTCCTCCTCATCGGAACCTCCCGGTGTTGCCGCAGGTTTGAGATCAGAGCTCCCGGCGCCGGCGTCGCGGCCGCAGCCGGCGCGAGGGTGAACAGCATCGTCCCGTGGCGCTTGGCCATGGTCGCTCCTTGACGCCTTGCTCCGGCGACAGGTCCCCGTGATGAGAGGTGTAATCGACCCGACGTCCCGCGATAGTCCCCAAACGGGAGACAACTTGTGCGATTCTTGGGGCCGGTTGCGCGAGCCTTATTGCAGGACTGTCACAGGGCGGCGCGGCAACTGTCTGGTGACGCGCAAGATTTTTGCCCTGGCAGCGCCGACCAGAGATGTCCCCAAATGGGGACTGTGAACACCCCGGCTATCGATGTGGAATTTGGCCGAAACCGAGCATCAGGTACTGTGGTACAAAGTAGGTCTTTGGGGCTTCAGCAAGCGCGTGCAAGTTCTCAAGATGACGACGAAGATCAATATCGAATTGTTGTAGTTTAAGGTCCCCTGAACGCCGATAGCGAGATCCTTAGCGCTGAGCTTATCCGATCCTCATACGCCAGAGCGACGATGTCATCAGCCCACTTGTGCGACGGCTTGAGGACCATGTTGAGATGTTCCCGTAGAACAGAGGAAGGAAAAGTCGGTGTGCTTCATCAAGGGCACGCAACGCCGTAGTCACGGTTCCTGCGTGTTCAACCGAGCGGGCGAAGTGTTGCTCCCTCTTGTTCCGCGCGGCTTCCAACGCTTTGCCCGCCCAATTGGCTGCCTGCACTGCAATTGTCCATGTGTCTGTCATGTCACCGTCTTCGCTCAAGGGTTGGGCGTCACACCGTACGCCGACCAGCTACGGCCATCGTGGCCGGGCCTGATGATGATTGGTGAGCGCAATTGATTGGTCTTGCAGGAGGGGCGGTCGTGGCGGGGACAACAATATTGTGCGACATCGGAACGCCAGTACCAGCTTGGCTAGACCTTGAACCAGCACAGCAACTGACCACTTTGAAGTACCGTGGTTGTCGATGAGGTTCCTTGAAGATTCGATGCAGAGGTCGTTGTCGAAGGCTCCAGATAGCGGGGCGCATGTAAGGAAGAAGCTAAGCAAGTCGTTTCACAGATCAGAGCGCTGCTGCGCGTCAACCTGCTACCGGGTTGAACTCGGACCAGAATGAGTCATCAGGCAGAACGCCGAACGTAACGAGCTTTCTGACTGGATCACCAAGGATGGTGGCTGTTTCGCTGGGTGCGCCCAGATGCTTCGAGGACGAATGGGACGACTCGGTTGAGGATGACAGGTACTCCGGCGTCAAGCCGCCCAGCTACTCACCGATCACCTTAACGACGACACCGCTCTGCGATGACGGGCGGCTCGGTGTTGTCGGTGAATCCTTCTACCAGGAGGCACTGCAGATCGTTGCGGGCGGCCGGAGCTTCGGGACGTCGTTCGATGACCATCTACCGGTGACTGCGGTGCTTGTGCCCGAACCTGAGAACCCGTATGACGCAAACGCGGTCAGGGTTGACGTTCTTGCCGGCGATAAGTCCCTGAAGGTCGGCTACCTCGCCAGGGAGAATGCTGAGCGGTATCAGCCGTTCTTGTTGGAGCTCCGGGAGGAAGGACGCATCGGGACATGCCCGGCCCGCGTCTGCGGCGGTGGACCCGACCGGTTTTACGGCATCTATCTCCATATTGCGTCGCCGGAGTCGATCCTGGCGCCGCCGCCGATCGGGCACGATGCATGGTTTGCTCGCATCCTCGCCGGGGAAATTGTCCTGAAACCGGAGTGGGGCTGCACGGTTACGAGGGAAGAGGATCACCAGGACGCGCTGCTGCCCTTCGCACCCCGTGACGGTGAGGACTTTGCGTCTGTTCGGCCGACACTTGACTTCTGCGAAGTGTGTCGAGGAAAGTACCGGGGGCAACGGGCCATTGAGGTGCGTCTCGGTGGGGTCCGCGTCGGTGAGCTGACGATGGCGATGACGCGGCGATACGCGGAGCTTGTCGACGTTATCCACGCGCGAGGCGCCGCCGCGACCTGTTACGGGTACGTTGCCCGCGATCCGCGCCGTGGTCTCCAGGTGCATCTCAGCATGCCGCGCGATCCCCCTGACCGCCGACAACCAAACTAGATGATCTTGTCTTCTGCAATGTAACGACGTATAATCCTGCATGCAGATTTATGCAGAGCCACGCCTTCCTGGCGTGGTTTGTGCATTCCACCCTGCCGATCTCCCGTATTGACTTTGACATACGTTGTATGTTATAGGTGGATCATATGGTGAGAACGCAAGTTTATCTGACAGAAGAGCAAGCAAGAACACAAGGTCCGTGCCCAGCGTGAGCGACGCCGAGAAGCAGACGTTATCCGCGACCTGCTCGACCGCGGCCGGCTTAGGTCCACTGGCAAGCGGCAGGAAACCACAGGAGAAGCTCTCCTGGGGTTGGTAGCGCTCGGGAAAGATCTCGGCCTCAGTGGTCCGACGGATCTCTCCACGAATCACGACGACTACCTCTATGGAGAAGAAAAATAGCACCATCGTTGCCGACTCCAGCGGCCGAATATCCTTACTCATCGCCTCAGATACCAATCACGGCAAGGCTCGCGACATCGCGAAGCACCTCAGCACTGAGAAGTTCGTGGTACTTATCCCAAGCGAAGTACTGTCCGAGACGATCAACATCCTTGGGAAGAAGTTCGGACACACCCAAGCCGTCGAGGCAGTTGACGCAATCATGCAGTCCGCAGTCTTCGTGGTGACGCCGTCTAGTGATATCGCGCGTCGGGATGCTCTCGCGATGTTCAAGGAGGCAACAGCATCAGTGAGCTACGTCACGATCAGCGAGCGGCCAACGTCAACGCGGGTCAACCGTCGGAACGTCAGGTCCGGGAACGAACACAGCCTCGTGGCCGTCGGGGAGCGGAGAGATAGTCGCGACGCGCGGCTCGACGAGTCACCCGACAGTGACCGCCCATGGCGGCGCGTCAGCGTGGCCGTGCACGTCGATCCCCGGCACGATGCCGGCGGCACGCCCCCGACCGCGACCCAGGAGACCGCTGTGATCCGTCTATCCCCCACTAGCAAGGCTGTGAAGGTGACCTTCGCGCTCCCCCTCGACCAGACAGCCGGCGGCTGCAGCGTGGTCGGCGACTTCAACGAGTGGCAGCCCGGCACGCACCAGATGCGCCGTCGCGCCAACGGCACCCGATCGGCCTCGGTGACCGTGCCTCGCGGCACCAGCATCCGATTCCGCTACCTGGCCGAGAACGGCCACTGGTTCAACGACCCCGAGGTAGCTGAGCTCGAGGGAGCAGACTCGGTCCTGGTCTTCTGAGTCGAACCTTTCTCAGGGATGCTGGCGGCCGGCCCACCCTGACTCACCGGGTGCAAGAGTCTCCGGGTCAGACCAGGGGCTGTCCCTGATCGTTTCGGGCGAAGTGGAGCGCAGGATTAGTCCTGTCCGGTCCACGACGCTCAGACTGCGAAACGCAGAGAGGAACGATCAGTTAATGGAATCCATCCACTCGACCTTCCACCAGGCAGGCCTTGTCCGGCCGCAGGAGGGTCGGGTACTGGCCGGCGTGTGCGCCGGGTTGGGCCGCCGCTTCGGCCTCGAACCGGGGCCCGCGAGGCTGCTGTTCGTCCTCATCCTCCTGATCGTGCCGGGGAGCCAACTCCTCGTCTACCCGCTCCTATGGATCCTGATGCCGAACGAGGCACCGACGACCACGTTCCGTCCGGTGACGCCCGAGAACGAAACGCTCGCCGCGGCCTAACTGTGTGATTAGTGCCGGTCGACACGCCACCACGGTCGACCGGCACTCTCATCCCTCGGCCCCGATTCTCTTCGGCCCGTCAACGGGGCGTGGGTGCAACATCATGGATTGGTCCTAGAGGCGACGCGGCGAGACGCGCCGATAGTCGATTCGGCGGCCTGCGGCCTTGCCCCTTCTCCATGTCGGATCGCGCAAGCAGGACAATCCGCTCCAACGGCACTCTTGCCTGATCACGGCGTCGGCGTTCTGCATGTGTCTGATCGAGTTGTCCAGCAACACCGCCCGGATTTGATCTTTACGTGTTATTGCCGCACTCGGATTGGTGGTCATCCAGGCCCGGCTCCGGGGGTAGTCCTGAATCGCCGGGGCCGCTCGGCGACGAGGCCGTGCATCTGGGATGCGGCCAGACCTCGGCGCGGGTGCCGGGCGGCGGCGTGGAAGCTGGTTCGCGAGGCGTGCGCGTTGACCGGGCGGTCGCGGGCACGAGCTCATTCCGAACGGCACAATCCGTTCCACGGCGCGACGTGTCCGGTTCCGGGCCTCACCCACACCGACGATTTGGCGGGCGTCGGCGAACGCCTGCTCGATTCCCCATCGCGACGCATACCGGGCCACCAGGTCTTCGGCGGTTGATTCCAGATCGGAAGTGACCAAGGGGAGCCCATACCCGCGATCGTCACGATCGCGAGTCCGAGGCTTATCGTCGCGAATCAGAATGACCCGCACGGTTTGGCTGCGAAACGCGCTGTACCACAAGCAGATCAGTTCGGTGATCTGCACGGCGTCGGTGCGGCCGTAACGGCGGACCCGGGTGTCGCGCCACCGTGCACCGGCTGTGGCGCTGGCGACCAGGTCGGTCGGGGTGCCTAACCGGGCGCCTCGGGTCCGTGGCCGTCCGGAGCGTCCGGTGCGGGGTGGTGGCAGCTCGTGCATCACCGAGGATCTTTAGTCGGCTGGTGCAGGTGATCTGGTCGTCGAGGTGGCGGAGGCGTTCGCCGACGTAGGCGGCATTGCCGACCACCTGCACCGTGCGGTCGGGGTAGCGGGCGGCGAGCCACTCGGCCAGCTGTTGGGCGTGCGCGATCTTCCCGAGATGCCGAGGTCGCCGCAGCCGAGCCGGCACCGGCAGACACACCGGGCGGGACAGAAACGGCAGCTGCACGATGATGCCGGCGATGACCCAGCAGTTGCCGAACCCGATGGGTTTCGGGCCCTTCGCAGCCTCGAAACGCGACCGATGCGCGGCCTGAAACGCATCCGCTCCGCCCAGGTTGGCTGTAGCGGGCACGCGTTCGTCCAGAACCTGGGCCGCGGCCACTACGAACTCGGACTCGACACCGAACCCGCCCATCGACTCGAGGCGATCTTCACCGAACTCGCCCTCGCCATCTGATCAGCGCCTCCACACCGAAGAGTCTGCGTCCTCGCCCCCAACGCAACAGCCCGGGGCTGGTTGTCCCCGGCGTTTCCGCTTATGCCGCCTGCGCGGACCCGAGCGCTGCGAGTCGCTCGATGGAGAATCCGCGGAGCAATCCGCGGCTAGGCCAAATGCTCAAGAACCGCAGCTGCCGCTGGGGAGGCGACACTTCTACCGAGATACCTGTTGGCTGTGTCAACCAGAACTGGATCTGGCCCACATTTCGTGATCGTCTCGACCCCGTCCGTGGGTCGGGCGTCAGCTGGGCGAGGAGGACGCGCTTGCGGAGTAGGTCGAACCCGGCGCGGCCGTACATCTGTCGTTTGATCATCTTGATGCGGTTCACCGATCCCTCCACCGCGCCCGAGCTGTGCGCCAGGGTCAGGCCGTTGAGCACGGCGTCGTGATCACGGCGGAGCGCCGTTGGCGAACCGGTGCAGGTCGGGTTGGTCGTCGGCCTCGACCCGGGCGATCCAGGCGTCGAGGCGTTCGCCGTGGCGGCCGACCATCATCTCGGCGAACCCGCTGACGTGGTCGGCGAGGTCGTCGAGGTGCGGGCAGCGCTGCCCGCACCTGCTTGAGGGTGAGCTGGTCGTCGGCGTCGAGGGTGTCGGGGTGACGCAGCATCACGCCGGTCGACGCCCGGACGGTCGGGCGGTGCGGGCACCGCGGGCGGGGCCGCGCGCCAGGGCCCGGAACGGGCGCAGGTAGCCCAGCACGGTGCCCAGGCTGCCGCGGTAGCCCTGCTCGCGGATCTCGGCGAACAGCAGGCTGCCGTTGGTGTGCCCGAGGTTGAACCGGTGATGCAGGTAGGGCTTGAACTCGTCCAGGACGCTGGGCCGCCCGTCGCGGGCGGTGGCCAGCAGCTCCTCCACCGTAGCTGGCGCGGGCGAAGCGGCGCACCGTCTCCTTGGCCAGCCCGAGCTCGCGCATGATGGTCTTGATGCCCTTGCCCTGCGCACGCAGGTCCTGCACCGCTGTGTAGCGCTCCCGGGTTCGGGTGACCAGGGCGGAGGCCTCCCGTCGGGCGATGGCGGCCTGCTCGGCGAGCTGCCCGGAGATCCGGTCGACCGGGTCGATCCGGGCTCGGCCGGTCGCGGCGGGCCGTCGGCGGGCTGGGCCCAGCAGCCGCGGTGGCGGGCCACGGTCTTCTCCACGTGTTCGGCGAGGTTGTGCCACAGATGCCAGCGGTCCGCGACCTGCACGGCGTCCGGCGCGCCGCTGCGGGCGCCCTCGGCGTAGGCGCCGGCCCGGTCCCGGCACACCACCTGCACCCCGGGATGCGCGCGCAGCCAGGCGGCGAGCGTCGCGGCCTCGCGGTCGGGCAGCAGATCCACCGGCCGGTGGGTGTCCATGTCGATCAGCACGGTGCCGTACACGTGGCCGCGGCGCAGCGCGAAGTCGTCCACCCCGAGCACCGCCACCGACGCCGACCGGCGGGTCGGGCAGCCGGCGGATCATCCGCAGCAGCGTGGACTGCGGCCGGCCAGCAAGCCCCAGCCGGGCACCGAGCCGGGCGCCGGCGCGGCCGGCCAACGCCAACCCGACCGCGGCGAGCATCCGCCCGAGCCCCAGGCTGCGCCGGGCATACCGCGAGGTCAACCCCGGGATCTGCTCGGCGAAGGTCCGCTTCGGACAGTCCGGAGCGTCGCAGAACAACCGCCGCACACCCAGCTCGATCACCACCGGCATCGCCGCCGATCGGCGCATCGGCCACCCGGCGCCCGTAGCGGCTGTGGACCCGCGCCGCCGCCGTCCCGCACCGGGGACAGCTGCCTGCCGTCCCGACGGCGGCTCGCGGTGATCACCACCCGATCCGCCACCCGTTCGACCCGCTCGACCACGCACCCCTTCCAGCTGCGGAAACAGACGTCCATCGACTCAAGATCGCACCGCAGACATGATCACCAAGCGGCCGTCACTCCGACCGGGCGACACGCCGGGGCCAGCCGATCACGAAATGTGGGCCAGATCCAGTATCAGAGTGCTACAGCCATACCTGTCGTGCGTCATCGACGGGTTGGCATGCCCGAGCTGATCGGCGATCTCCCGCGCGGTCAGGCCGCCTCGGTCGAGCAGCGTGGCCGTCGTCTTGCGCAGTGTGTGGCTCGTTGCCCAGCCGAAGTCGGCCTTCTCGAACGCGTCCTTGATGTCGGCCGCTGTGTTCGATGGGTCGCGCAGGCCGCCGAGGGGAGCGGGGAACACGGGATCGTCAGGTTTGACGAAGCGGGAGACGGCACGCTCGCGCAAGAGCTCGACGCACCACTTCGGCAGCCGCAGCTTGCGCACGCCGGCCTTGGACTTCGGCGCCAGCTTGATGCGCAGTCCCTTGCCCTTCTCCCGGATCACCGTCCCGCGGACCTCGATAGTCTCCGCCTCGAAATCGGCCGCCTCCCACGTCACTGCTATCGCTTCGCCGAGGCGGAGACCGCTCGCAAGCATGGTGGAGACGAGCGCCGGCAGGTCGCGCGCCACGGCTTGATCGTCGTAGGTGAGCAGAGCCTTCAGCTGCAAAGCCTGAGGCTCCGTCAGGGCCCGAGGCGGGTTCTTCGGCTTGGTGCTGATTGGACTCGTCTCCCGCACCGGGTTCTGCTCGAGCAGGCTGACCGTTCGGTGCAGGTCCTCGGCCAGGTCCTCATCGAGTGGGGCGCGCACCGAGGTGTTCATCGTGTTCATCGCGGCCCTGCCTGGAACTCGCCGGGGTCGCGGGCGAACCGGGCCGGCCCGCCGATCACCTTAGCCGGCACGGCTGGGGTGGGCTGATGCTCGCGGGCCTGCTCGAGCTCTTGCTGGCCACCGGCCAGCAGCTGCGCCGCAGCCGCCTTGAGCGCCTCCAACTCCTGCTCGTCGTGGGCGGACCCGACGTACTCCATCCGCCGCGCGCCGCGCCGCTTGGAGTACACGATCTGCACCGCCGTCGCCCCGGACGCGGTCTTGACCGTGCGCACATACGCCACGATCACCGACCCTACGAGCTCGGCTTAGCGCGGATTTCCACGCAGGCGGTTCGGGGCAACCCCTCCGGCGGGCGGGGAGCGGCTGACGTGCGATGACATTGATCGACAGACTCATCGACGACGGCAGATGTTGCTCCGATCGGCCTGTCAAATCACATCATTGTAGTTCGTTATCGTGTCGCAACATGACCTGTTGCCCGACAGCGGCAAGCGGCTGACCAGGACAAACTCCGGCATCAGGTCGGGGACGTCGCCGCTGAAGATCCACAAATTGGCGACCCGTCGACTGGTAGAACTGCGCTGTGACAGCAGGATCGCCGCAACGGACGGGGCGGAGTGGTTCACCACGCCCGGGCAGGTCAACCAGCGCCGCTACGAGGCGCTGCGCGCGTTCTTCGTCGACGGGCTCACCCACGCCGAGGCCGGAGCACGCTTCGGCTACACCCGCTGGGCGATGGTGAACCTGGTCCGCGAGTACCGGGCCGGGAGGCTGGAGCTGTTCGCCCCGCCCCGCAAACCCGGCCCGCCGCCGGGGACCGCCCCGGCCAAGGACCGCGCCCGCGGCCGGGTGATCGCGCTGCGCCGGCAGGGCCTGTCCACCTACGAGATCTCCGCCCGGCTGGCCGCCGAAGGCACCCCGCTCAACCGCACCAGCGTCGCGGAGATCCTGTCCGAGGAAGGCTTCGGCCGGCTGCTGCGCCACCCCGCCGAGCAGCCTCCACCGCGGCGGCCACCCCCGGCCGCGACACCCGGCTGCCCCGCACCGCCGTGCTGGACTTCGCCACCTGGCCGCACCGGGTGGACTCGGCCAAGGCCGGGCTGCTGCTGGTGATCCCCGACCTGGTCGCGCTCGACCTGCCCGCCCTGGTCACACCGGCCGGCTACCCCGGCACCCGGATCGTCCCCGCCACCAGCTGGCTGCTGTCCCTGCTGGCACTGAAACTGACCCGCACCCGCCGGGTCTCCCACGTCGACGACCTGCTGCTGACCGACCCGGCCGCCGCCCTGCTCGCCGGGCTGGCCACGCTGCCCAAGAAGTCCGCGCTGACCAACTACTCCTACCGCACCGGCCACGACCACCAGCGCGCCTTCCTCGCCGCCCTGGACACCAAGATGATCGCCGGCGGGCTGGCCACCGGCGACCAGGCGATCTTCGACCTGGACTTCCACGCCGTCATGCACTGGGGCACCGACCCCGCCCTGGAGAAGCACTACGTGCCCACCCGCTCCCAACGCGCCCGCTCCGTGCTGACCTTCTTCGCCCAGGACACCGGCACCCACAACCTGGTCTACGCCAACGCCGACCTGTCCAAGGCCACCCAGAACCGCGAGGTCATCGCCTTCTGCGACCACTGGAACGCCGTCAGCGGCCACGACCCGCACATGCTGGTCATGGACCAGAAGGTCACCACCCACCCGGTGCTCGCCGAACTCGACCAACGCGGGGTCAAGTTCCTCACCCTGCGGATGCGCTCCCCGCCCTGATCCGCCAGATCAACGCCCTGCCACCCGGCCGACTACAAGACGATCACCCTGGACCGCCCCGGCCCGCACAACCGGCCCCGCGTGCACGAATCCACCGTGCACGCTGACGGACTACCCCGGCACCGTCCTGCGGCAACTCATCGTCACCGGCCTGGGCCGCGACGCACCCACCGTGATCATCACCAACGACCCGCCAGTCCACCACCCGCCAACTGATCACCCGCTACGCCCGCCGGATGACCATCGAACAACGCCTCGCCGAGATCATCCGCGCGTTCCACGCCGACGCCCTGTCCTCCACCGTCAACCTCAACGTCGACCTCGACATCATGCTCTGCGTGCTCGCCCAAGCCCTGCTCGCCGCGCTCCGCGCCCGCCTACCCGGCTACGCCGCCGTCACCCCCGACACCCTCCAACGCCGCTTCCTGGAAACCCCCGGCAAGATCATCACCACCGCCGACACCATCACCGTCCGCCTCGACCGACGCGCCTACACCCCCGTCCTCCGCCAAGCCGCCCTCCCCGACACCCCCGTCCCCTGGTGGGGCAACCGCACCCTCCGCTACGAATTCGCCTGACCCTTGCGCCGAACCAGCTGCGTGGAAATCCGCGTTAGTGCACCAATTCGGGCCATACGACCGGCGAACCCACAGGTCAGCGCGCCACAATCACCCAAGATCGACAAAGTGGCAAGAGTCAGGTGCTACAAGCGGGTGGAATCTCACCGGACTCGATCAAACACCGGATCTGTCCCAAGCCACGTAGACGTCGGGAACGGGGGACCGCAACCGCTCAACCAGCGGAAACGGCCCCGAACGGTGCGGCTCGCACAATGGCCCCTGAACGCCGCATGGTGGGAGAGCGGCCAACGAACGAAGTTTTGGTCGTCGAGCGGGACTTCCGGTGACGCCCTACACACTGACGACCCGCTTCCGCTCCTTCTGCTTGGTCGCCGCAATCGGCGTCACGCTTCCGCTCACGAGATCTGTGAGTGTCGTTGCGGTGCTCCTGGATGGAGAACCACCAGTCTCGGTGTCGGTGACCCGGCGTGACTCGCACAAGATCTGGCCGCTCCGGCGTGCCCTTCTTCTGACCTGTCCGCTGTGGTTGCCGGCACCGGCCTGGCCCACCAGTTGGCCTGATCAGAAGCCTGTCCGCCCTGTGGGCGTGACCCGTCACAGATGTGCCACTCGGTGACTCTCATCCAGGCCGGTGCCGACCGTTTGACCCGCTCCCCACTGGAAGGAACCAGGCCGGTGCCCATGCTGGCAGAACTCGTCGACGCCGTCGTCGGTGTCGACACCCACCGCGACACCCACCAGGTCGAGATCGCCCTCCCCAGCGGCGCCCCGATCGCCGTGACCACGATCAGCAACGACACCACCGGCTACGCCGAGTTGCTGGCCTGGATCGTCGACCACGCCCCCGGACCGCGGCTGGCGGTGTCCATCGAGGGCACCCGCAGCTACGGCATCGGGCTGGCCCGCGCCGCCGCCGCGGCCGGCCTGATCGTGCTCGAGTGCGAACAGCCCCACCGCAAGGCCCGCCGCGGGCGCGGCAAGTCCGACCCGATCGACGCCCACCTGGCCGTGCTGGCCGCGCTGCGCCTGGACGCCGACCGGCTGCCCACCCCACGCGCCGACGGCGACCGCGAGGCGCTGCGGATCCTGCTCAGTGCACGTCAGGAACTCACCACCACCGGCACCGCGCAGACCAACCGGCTGCGGGCGCTGCTGCTGGGCGGCGATGACACCGACCGCCAATACGCGCGCGGCGCGCTCACCGACACCCGCCTGGCCGGCCTGGCCCGACGCCGCCCGCTCCGCGAGGCCACCCGCGAGCAGGCCGTACGACACGCCGAGATCCGCCGCCTTGCCCTCGCCCTGCAGGAATCCGCCCGCGAGCTCAAGGCCAACCGGGCCCAGCTGCACACCATCGTCAACGACATCGTCCCCGGGTTGATCGAGCGTCGTGGCATCGGCCCGGTCAGCGCCGCCCAGGCCATCGTGTCGTTCTCCCACCCCGGCCGCTGCCGCAACGACGCGGCGTTCGCCGCCCTGGGCGGCGCCAGCCCGCTTGAGGCCAGCAGCGGGCGCACCGTGCGGCACCGGCTCAACCGGGGCGGGGACCGCGCCCTGAACCGGGCGCTGCACACCATCGCCGCGACCCGGATGCGCAGCTGCCCGACCACCCAGGCCTACGTCGCCCGCCGCACCGCTCAAGGCAAGAACCCGAAGGAGATCCGGCGCTGCCTCAAGCGGTACATCGCACGCCAGCTCTACCGCACCCTGACCACCGCCATGACCCCCGTAACCGAGGTCAGCTGACCGACCGCGACCGCGGAAATGCTCGCCGGAACCTCTTGACATCAATAGAAGCGTCAGAAAGTGCTGCAGCGATCACACGGTCTCGGTCCTGGGCGGCGTGCTGATAGCGCAGCGCGGCGCCTGGTGTGGAGTGGCCGAGGCGGGCCATCAGCTCGGCGAGGGTGGCACCAGTGGAGGCAGCGAGTACGGCGCCGGTGTGGCGCAGGTCGTGGAATCGCAGGTCCTCGCGTCCAGCCTTCTTCCGCGCCGGGTAGAACACGCGGTACAGGGTGGACGGGGCCAACTGTTCGCCGTGTCCGGCGGGGAACAGCAGCCCGTTGCGGCCCATCGCCGCGTGCTCGCGCAGGTGGGCGGTCACGACCGGCAGGAGATGTGGCGGGAGGGCGACGGTGCGCTTGCCCGCGTCGCTCTTGGGGTCCTTCACCACCCGGCCGGCGTTGGTCCGGACCACGCCCCGGCGCACATGGATCGCGCCATTGGCGAGGTTGATGTCGGACCGGCGGAGTTCGGCGAGTTCGCCGAAGCGCAGGCCGCACCACGCGGCAAGCAGCACCAGCGCTGGTACTTGGCGGGCATGGCCTTGGTCAGCGCCTCCAGCTCGGCCAGGGTCGCCGGAACGATCTTCTTCACCCGCCGGGTCTGCCCCGCCCCGCGGACCCGGCAGGGGTTCGCCAGGATCAGGTCGTCAGCGACGGCGGTGTTCATGATGTTGCGCAGTAGCGCGTAGGCGTGCGCGCGGGCCGTCGGCCCGGTGGCCTTGGCCAAGGTCGCGTGCCAGGTCCGCACCTCGGCCGGCGTGACGCTGGTGACCGGAGTCGAGCCGAACGTCGGGAACACGTGGTCGCGCAGCAGCTGCTCGTAGTGGTCACGGGTCCGAGCTTCGATGCCGCGGTGATCCAGCCAGGCTTGCGCGTACTCGCGGAGGGTGACCGGGGCCGCCTTGGGCGCCGCCGGGGGGAGCCAGTCGTTACGCAGGATCTCCGAACGCCGCAGCGACAGCCAGTCGTTCGCGTCACCCCGGGTCTCGAAGGTCAGCGCTTGCCCGTTCTCCCGGCGGGCTGCGTACATGCGCCCGTCCGGGCCGGTGTAGCGAGCCTGGAACCGGCCCGAGGGCAGCTTGCGGATGTTGCCGAACTGCCGCTTGCCCTGCTTGGTCGCCATCGCCGCTCCCCGATCTTCCCGCGTGCCAGACCCCGTGCCAGTTGTGTGCCAGATCGAACGTGCATCCGTGTCCGCTCGTGGCACGACTGACACGCGATACTGGCGCGTATCACTGCAGCTAGAGCAGCCTATCAGCAGATCGCGGCCAGTGTCGCAGAGTCGTGCCAGGTACTGGTTCAATCCCAGTATCGCCCACCGGCTGAGATGCCTCTGACCTGCAGGGTCAGGGGCATCTCGCACTGTTGGAGCATGTCTGGCCCTCTGTGTGCCCACAACACAGGCAGGCCGAGATTGGCGGAGATGATCCGTCGCCGACCGTGTGGGTGTTGTGTTGTCGGTCAGCTCTGTCAGGAGAAGCGGGGTTCGCTGGTGGGGGGTTGACCGCTGACTGCGGTGATCATCTCGGCGGCGATGTGGTGCAACTTGACGTTGCGGTTCTGCGAGATGCTGCGCAGGACGTCGAACGCTTCTTCGGCGGTGCACCGGTTCTGGCCTATGACGATCCCGATCGCTTGGTCGATCACCGCACGAGAGGCAAGCGCCCTCTGCAGGTGTTCTGACATTTCTGTTCGTTCGGCCAGCCGTACCGCCAGGGCCAGCGCGCGTGAGGCCTCGTCGGCGAAACGCCCGGCGACGAGTTGTTCGTGCGGGCCGAACGCGCGCGGCTGGGTGGCGTAGATGTTCATCGCGCCGATCACCTGGTCGTCGGCTCGCAGGGGCAGCGATAGCGAGGAACGGACTCCGTGGCCGAGTGATGGCGCTTGTTGATCTTGGCCAGAGTTGCTCACCGAAATTCCCCATCCGGTGGCGGTGGTCAGGATAGGGGTCGGCGGGGGTGTCCGGTGGTGGCGCGTCGGAGGGTGTCGGCGCGGGCGTGGTGGTCGCGCAGTCGGTAGGAGTCGCCGTCGAGGTTGAGCACGACCGATCGGTGCAGGAGCCGGTCGAGCATGGCGGCGGCGACGGTGGTGTCGCCGAGGATCTCGCCCCAGGCCCCGACCCCGCGGTTGGTGGTCAGCACGATGCTGGTTTTGGTGTAGCGCTGGGCGACGACCTGGAACAAGGCGGAGGCGGCTTCGGCGGGCAGCGGGAGGTAGCCGAGTTCGTCGATCACGAGGAGGGTGGGGCCGGCGAAGAAGCGCATGGTGTAGGCCCAGCGTCCTTCGATGGCGGCGCGGTGGCAGCGGGCGGCCAGGTCGGCGGCGCTGGTGAAGTAGGTGCGGTAGCCGGCCTCGGCGGCCTTGCGGGCCAGCCCGACGGCCAAGTGGGTCTTGCCGGTGCCGGGCGGGCCGATCAGCAGCACGTTGGTGGCCGATTCCAAGTAGCGGCAGGTGGCCAACTCCTGGATGAGCTGGCGGTCGGCGGCGGGTTGGGCGTCGTAGTCGAACTCCTCCAGGGTGGCCGGGGTGGGCAGGGAGGCAAAGCGCAGCCGGCCGGCCAGCCGGCGTGCCTCGGTCGCCTCGACCTCGAGGGCAAGCAGCCGTTCCAGGGCGGCGGTCAGCGACAGTTTCTCGGCGGCGGCGTGGTCGAGCACGGCGGGCAGTGCTTCGGCGGCGGTGTGCAGCTTGAGCGCGGCCAGGTGGGCGCGCAGCTGCTGGTAGAGGCTGGCCTGCGCGGGTGTGCCCGGTGTCGCGGTCGGTGTCGCGGTCATCGGAGGGTGTTCCTTCCCTGGGCTGCGGCGGCGTAACGGGCGAGATCGATCACGACCTCGCCGGCGGTGTCGGTTTCGGTGTCGGTTGTGGTGTCTGGTGTGGACGATGTGCCTGCAGTGGTGGTGGCGCGCAGGGCTTCAGCGGCGGCCCGGGCGGCCGGGCCGGGTGGGATGCGCTGCTTGCGCCGGTGCGGCGCGGCGTCGGTGAACGCGGCCATCGCCGCGCGCTCCAGGGCCTGGACGTGCCCGGTGTCGCGGACGGTGGCGCCGGCCCCGGCCGGGGCCAGGGCGTGGCGGGCGATGATGATCCCGCTGCCGGTGGCCAGGTCGATGTGGGTGGCGCCGAGCCGGTGGGAGACAGTGATCTGGGCGCGGGCCAGCTCGGGTGGCACCGAGTAGCGGTTGCCGCAGAAGGCGACCAAAGCCTGCGCCGAAGCGGTCCGCTCGACGCTCAGGACGGCCGGGAACGGCGCCGGCACCAAGACCAGCGGCTCGCGCGCGGCGACGGTGGCCACCGTGGCCCGTCCGTCGCTGGTCGGGCGCAGGCGGGTGTCGCCGCGCAGCAGACACCACCGGTCCAGCGAGGTCTGGGCCTGCTCGGGTGAGCACTCGTCGGCCAGGGTGCGCCACCAGCGCTGCGCGGCGGTGTGGTTGGCCTTCTCCACCACGCCCTTGCGGTTGCCGCGGCGGGCCGGGCAGATCGCCACCGACACCCCGTAATGGCGGGCCACCGCGGCGAACGAGGCGGTGATCCGGCCGGTGGCGGGGTGGCAGACGGTGGCCATCCGGTCGAACCGCCAGGTGCGGGTCAGCCCACCCAGCCCGACGCACACCCGGTGCAAGGCGTCGATCAGGTGCGGCTGGTCGGTGGACTCGGCCAGCACCCCGCGCCACCGCCCGGAGTGCGCCAAAGCGCCGACCAGCAGGAACGCCTTCGACCCCCAGCCCCACTGCGCGGGTGGGTCGGGCAGCTCCAGCCAGTCGAACTGACACTCCTCACCCGGCGGGTGCTCGATCACCGCCACCGGCCGATCCTTGGCCGGGCGACACGGCTCGCACGCCGGACGCAGCGACCGGGCCCGTAACTGGCGGGTGAACGTCGGATACGAGCGGTCATAGCCCAGCTCGAGCAGCTCGTCGAACAGCGTGCTCGCCCACAGATGCGGGTCCTCGACCAGCCGTTCCCGGCAGTAACCGGCGAACGGCTCGAACGGGTCCGGTTCATCCCGACGGCGCTGGCCGGCGACCCGCCCGCCGTACAGGTAGGCGCGGATGGTCTTGCGGTCATGTCCCAGGTGCCGGGCGATCGCGGAGATCGTCCAGCCCCGGCGATGGAACGCGTGCGCGTCCACATCGTCCTCCCGTGTCAGCATGAGCGGTGGAGGTCCCTTCGGGCGGCCGGTGGTCAGAGACCAGCAGCCTCGAAGGGACCTCCACCGTCTCGGCGGAGCCACGCGGGTGGGGAATTTCAGTGAGCAGGTCTGGGGAGATTCACGGCTCTGGCGCACTTTGCGTGATGTCCTGGCGTTCAGGTCGCGAGGAGGACTCGCTTGCGGAGTAGGTCGAAGTTGGCGCGGCCGAACATCTGGCGTTTGATCATCTTGATGCGGTTGATGGTTCCTTCGACGGGGCCGGAGCTGTAGGGCAGGGTCAGCCCGGCGGTGACGGCGTCGAGGTCCCGGCTCCAGGCCGGTGGCGAACGATCGCAGGGCTGGGGCGCCGTCGGTGTCGACCCGCTGCAGCCAGGCGTGGAGTTCGTGGCCGCGGCGCTGGGTGAGGATCGCGGCGAACGCCCCGACCTGGTCGTAGGCGGTGCGGAGCGCGGGGCTGCGGCCCAGGACCGCGTCGCGGGCGCCACGTTCGTCGTCGGTGAGGCTGTCGGGATGGCGGGTGAGCCACCCGGTCGCCTCCCGCGCGGTCGGCGGTGCCGGTGGTCGGGGCGTCGCGGTCTGCGGGCTGCGCAGTGGTTGCAGGTAGCGGCGCACGGTCTTGACGCTGCCGCGGTAGCCCAGGGCGGTGATCTCGGCGGTGAGCGCGACGGCGTCGGTGGTGCCGGCCGCCCACCGTTGCTGCAGGTGATCGCGCGTAGTCGTCGAGCACGCTGGCGCGTTTGGGGTGCGCGGTCAGCAGTTCGGCGACCGAGCCGGCGCGGGCGAAGCGCCGCACGGTCTTGCGGTCCAGTCCCAGCGTCTGGCTGATCGCCG
This sequence comes from uncultured Thermoleophilaceae bacterium, assembly GCA_963761505.1. GTDB lineage: Bacteria > Actinomycetota > Thermoleophilia > Solirubrobacterales > Thermoleophilaceae > JAAYBF01. Next base: position 204,938 of record CAVXGW010000008.1, on the reverse strand, counting down.
AGACCGACGTCCCGGATGCGAGCGAGTGCCTGCACCGCGGCGTAACGCTCCTGGGTCCGCGCAGCCAGCCGGGTCGGGCTGGTCGTGCGCCGCCTGCGTGTCCTCGGGCCCGGCGGGCGGCGGTCTGCATGCCTCGGTATCTCGCAGCCCGTGTTGCGCTGTGTCCGGCGTCGCGACGGGAGCGGGTTCGCGCAGGTCGGCGTGGTGCTGGCGGACGAGTTTCTCGACGGCCTCGACGAGGTTGTGCCACAGGTGCCAGCGATCCGCGACCTGCACCGCATCGGGGGCGCCGACCCGGATGCCTTCGGCGTAGGCGCCGGCCCGGTCGCGACACACGATCTGCACGCCGGGGTGCTCACGCAGCCAGGCCGCGAGGGTCTCGGAGGTCCGGTCGGCCAGCAGATCCAGTGGCCGGTGGGTGGTGATGTCGATGATGACCGTGCCGTAGACGTGCCCGCGGCGCAGCGCGAAGTCATCCACGCCCAGGATGTCGGGCGTGCCGATCGGCGGGTCGGGCAGGGCACGGACCAGCCGCAGCAGGCTGTCCCGGCTGACGGGCATGCCGAGCTTGTCGGCCAGACGGGCACCGGCTCGCCCGGCCAGCGCGAGCCCGATCGTCTCCAACGCGGTGCGCAGCAGCCCGGTCCGTCGGGCCCGCGGCGTCGTCAGCCCGGGAACCTGCTCGGCGAAGGTCCGCGCTCGGCAACCGGCGTTGTCGCAGAAGAACCGGCGAACCTGCAGCACGATGTCTACCGGTCGGCCGCCGATGGGCGCATCGGCGAGGTGGCGGCGGTAACGTGCTGTGCACCCGGGCGGCGGTTTGCCCACACCGGGCGCACTCCGCTGTCACGGCGCGTACTCGGGCAGTCAGCCGTACACCACCGGGTCCGTGTCGGACTTCCTCGAGCACGATGTCATCCAGGTGCGGCAGGAACCGAGCAGCAAGATCACATGGCCGTGATCATCCGGCCGCGCTCACGCCACGATCGGGTGACGCGCCGGGCGGTGATCACGCAAAGTGCGCCAGAGCCAGATTCACCTGAGCGTCGTCACGAGCGCGGGCATCTGGTAGGAACCCCATCGGTCGTCCTGGGCCAGGTCGTCGACCACGACCACCTGGCCCCTACTCAAGGCGTGCAGGCAGGGGCCCTGATCGTGGCCGTACTGGATCTCATCGACCTGGCTGGCGCGGGTGTCGCTGCTGGCCACGGTCATCGCGGCGCGGCCGGTCCGCATGGTGATTCCGCAGAAGAAGTCCCCGGGTAGCACTTTGGCCGCGAGGGTGGCCAGTTCGTCCAGGAATCCGGTGACGTCCTCGGTGGCCAGCAGCAGTTGCTGCAGCTCGGCAGCCGCCGATGTGGACCCAGATGTCGACGGTGGGAGGGAAGGGGTTTGCTCGGACACGGGACACGACCGGTCTGGGAGCGGAGGCTCCGGCAGCGGCGAGTCAAAGACGGCCCGTCACGAGGTTTGATGGGCTCGGAATGCCTCCAACCCCAGCATCGTCCCATACCGCAGCGAAACCGGTGATGCGAGCACAAACTGTGCTTGACCGTCTGGGGCGGCGCCTCCGACAGCCCCAGTGGTAACGGCGCGGCTGCGGCCGGACCGAGGGCCAGCGCGTCGCGGTGTGCAGCAGTGGAAGGTCCGGGTCGGCCGCTTGGACGATCGCTCACATTCCACACTCAACCGACGGCCTCCGCGATCAGCGCCGCTGCCTGCTCCACGGTCGGTAGCACCATCCGCGGGCGCGGGATCCGGTAGGGGTGGTTCGGGCGCGCCTCGCTCGCTAGTTCGCGGGAGAGGCTCGACCGGCGACGGACAGGACCGCCGCCATCGGCTGCAGTTCATGGCCGAGGGCGCCTATGGCGAGCTCGATGGCGGCGACCACCTCACCGCCGGGTCCGAAGATCGGCATGGCGACACCGCAGGTGGTGGCATCCAGCTCCCGCCGGGTGACGGCTACCCGCGTCAGGCGGGTGACGGCTAGTGCCCGTCGGAAGCGCATCGGGCGAGGTCACCGTATGCGTGGTGTAGGGGCGAAGGCCTTGCATGATCACCATCTCGACCGTGCTCGCCCGGGGGAGAACGCGAGCAGGGCCCTGCCGAGCGCGGTGGGGTGCGCGGGCAACGTCGCCGCGGGTGAGAAGGCCGTGACGGAGCTGGAATCCCGGCACCTTCTCGATGTAGGCGACCTCGCAGCTCGCGAAGTACGCCGAGGCGCGCGCGGCTGCGGGTGGCGGCCGCGAGGTCCTCAAGCACGCAGGGCGCGCGCTCCAGCAGGCTCGGCGCGTTCCACGATTCACCGGTACCGATTCTGCGCAAGCGGAAGGCCCGCCCGGTAAGAGACCGTCCTCCGTGCGCTCCAGGAGCCGCCAGGTGGCGAGCTCGCGAGGTGAGGCGATGGGCGGTGGAAATGGGCAGCCTGGCCAGGCGAGCGATCTCGGTGAGCGAGTGCTCGCTGCCCTCGGTAAAGGTCATAAGAATCGATGTGATCTTGCTGGTGACCGATCGACCCGACTCAGTGGAGTTTCCAGCCACTTATCTCTCCTCATCGTCGTGGGTGGCCACGCAGCACATCGACGGGATTTCAGTCCGGGGCGTACGCGTGGCGGATCGATCAAACGATTCCGACGTGCTCTGCTCGGAGCCGTGCAGTTGTGGCGATGAGCAACTGATGGCGCTCGCCGATCTTCCCCAGTGTTGCTCATCGAGAGTCCCCAGCCTGGCGGGTGTCACTATAGGGGTCGGCGGGGGTGTCCGGCGGTGGCGCGTCGGAGTGCTTCGGCGCGGGCCTGGTGGTCGCGCAGGCGGTAGGAGTCGCCGTCGAGGTTGAGCACGACCGAGCGGTGCAGGAGCCGGTCGAGCATGGCGGCGGCGACGGTGGTGTCGCCGAGGAGCTCGCCCCAGGCCGCGACCCCGCGGTTGGTGGTCAGGATGATGCTGCCCTTGATGTACCGTTGGGTGATCACCTGGAACAGCGCGGAGGCGGCCTCTTCGGGGACGGTGAGGTAGCCGAGCTCGTCGATCACGAGAAGCGTGGGCCGGCGAAGAATCGCATGGTGTAGCCCAGCGGCCCTCGAGCGCGGCCCGGTGGCAGCGGGCGGCCAGGTCGGCGGCGGTGGTGAAGTATGAACCCAGTGGCCGGCCTCGAGCGGCCTTCGGGCCAGGCAGATCGCCAGCATCGTCTTGCCGATGCCGGGTGGGCCGATCAGCAGCACGTTGGTGGCTCGATTCCAGGTAGCGCAGGTGGCCAGCTCCCCGATCAGCTGCGGTCGACGCCGGGTTCGGCGTCGTAGTCGAACTCCTCCAGTGTCCAGGGTGGGCAGCGAGGCGAACCGCAGCCGCCCGGCCTGGCGGCGGGCCTCGGTCGCCTCGACCTTGACGAGCAGCCGCTCCAGCGCCGCGGTCAGCGACAGTTCGGCGGCGGCGTGGTCGAGCACGGCGGGCAGTGCTTCGGCGGCGGTGTGCAGCTTGAGCGCGGCCAGGTGGGCGCGCAGCTGCTGGTAGGCTGGCCTGCGCGGGTGTGCCCGGTGTCGCGGTCGGTGTCGCGGTCATCGGAGGGTGTTCCTTCCCGGGCTGCGGCGGCGTAACGGGCGAGATCGATCACGACCTCGCCGGCGGTGTCGGTTTCGGTGTCGGTTGTGGTGTCTGGTGTGGACGATGTGCCTGCAGTGGTGGTGGCGCGCAGGGCTTCAGCGGCGGCCCGGGCGGCCGGGCCGGGTGGGATGCGCTGCTTGCGCCGGTGCGGCGCGGCGTCGGTGAACGCGGCCATCGCCGCGCGCTCCAGGGCCTGGACGTGCCCGGTGTCGCGGACGGTGGCGCCGGCCCCGGCCGGGGCCAGGGCGTGGCGGGCGATGATGATCCCGCTGCCGGTGGCCAGGTCGATGTGGGTGGCGCCGAGCCGTGGGAGACAGTGATCTGGGCGCGGGCCAGCTCGGGTGGCACCGAGTAGCGGTTGCCGCAGAAGGCGACCAAAGCCTGCGCCGAAGCGGTTCGCTCGACGCTCAGGACGGCCGGGAACGGCGCCGGCACCAAGACCAGCGGCTCGCGCGCGGCGACGGTGGCCACCGTGGCCCGTCCGTCGCTGGTCGGGCGCAGGCGGGTGTCGCCGCGCAGCAGACACCACCGGTCCAGCGAGGTCTGGGCCTGCTCGGGTGAGCACTCGTCGGCCAGGGTGCGCCACCAGCGCTGCGCGGCGGTGTGGTTGGCCTTCTCACCACGCCCTTGCGGTTGCCGCGGCGGGCCGGGCAGATCGCCACCGACACCCCGTAATGGCGGGCCACCGCGGCGAACGAGGAGGTGATCCGGCCGGTGGCGGGGTGGCAGACGGTGGCCATCCGGTCGAACCGCCAGGTGCGGGTCAGCCCACCCAGCCCGACGCACACCCGGTGCAAGGCGTCGATCAGGTGCGGCTGGTCGGTGGACTCGGCCAGCACCCCGCGCCACCGCCCGGAGTGCGCCAAAGCGCCGACCAACAGGAACGCCAGACCCCCAGCCCCACTGCGCGGGTGGGTTGGGCAGCTCCAGCCAGTCGAACTGACACTCCTCACCCGGCGGGTGCTCGATCACCGCCACCGGCCGATCCTTGGCCGGGCGACACGGCTCGCACGCCGGACGCAGCGACCGGGCCCGTAACTGGCGGGTGAACGTCGGATACGAGCGGTCATAGCCCAGCTTCTTGAGCAGCTCGTCGAACAGCGTGCTCGCCCACAGATGCGGGTCCTCGACCAGCCGTTCCCGGCAGTAACCGGCGAATGGCTCGAACGGGTCCGGTTCATCCCGACGGCGCTGGCCGGCGACCCGCCCACCGGACAGGTAGGCGCGGATGGTCTTGCGGTCATGTCCCAGGTGCCGAGCGATCGCGGAGATCGTCCAGCCCCGGCAATGCAACGCGTGCGCGTCCACATCGTCCTCCCGTGTCAGCATGAGCGGTGGAGGTCCCTTCGGGCGGCCGGTGGTCAGAGACCAGCAGCCTCGAAGGGACCTCCACCGTCTCGGCGGAGCCACGCGGGTGGGAATTTCAGTGAGCAGGTCTGGGGAGATTCACCTGAGCGTCGTCACAACTCGTTCTACATGCGGTCGGTGTCCTCACCCGGCGCGCCGGGGGCTGCGGGATTGTGCGTACGAGGCGCCCGTTTGAACGGATCGCTGTGACGGGGTGCCGCCCTTCGCCGCGTTCACGGCCTCCTGATGTCGGCGGCGCGCCGCGACGGGATCGTGGGACGTGTCGCAGGCGCACAACTCACAATCGACAGTGATCAGGCCGCATCGGTCGCAGATCCGGACGGTCATGCGAAAACACCGGGTGAACAGTGCGGCTGCGAGCACGTCGAGTACTGGCCCCCGCCGGCAATGAAGCCCCAAACGCCGGCGCTGTGCGACGCGCATCGACAACGGCGTCCGTGGTAAATGTGTTCATCGGCGTGGGTCAGATGACCACGTGGTGCACCGACTGACGTCCTGTCGTACCGGATCGAGCAGTACGGCATCGCAGCCCAGCCCTGGACTGCACCCGTACCCGAAGCCTCGGACCATGCCGCCGCCGCGAAACGTCGCGGATCGCACACATGCGACAGCAGCCGCCCCGCAACGGGTCGGACATGTAGAAATAACCGCACAGCTCACCTCGACGCAAGTCGGAGATGGCGCGCTGCGGGACCGGGCGAGACGCTACGCCACATCCTTCTCCCGCACCAGGAGTTCGGCGTGTTGACCTGATCAAGAGCCTGAAATCGCTGCCCTACGCCTCATCGCTGTGCGGACGGTGCTTCGAGGTCCGCCCGGTGCGCATCGGCATCCCTCACCTGCTCGTGCACCTGCGGGGGTTGTCGACGCCACCCGCGCACACCATCTCCCAAGCGGAGGTGCTCGGCATGCGGACCGCGGGCTCGGTGTTCAACGCGCGGGCCAGCTGGCCGCGCTGCAGCGGCTCGCCGGGCTCGGGCGTCGGTTCGCGGCGACCGCGACGGTATTGGGCCCATCCCGTGGTGGCTACCGGGCCCCGGTAGAAGTTGACCAGGGTCCCTTGCGCTGGACCGGAACGGTGAGCCCGAGCATGTCCAGCATCTCCGCGCAGTCGATCGCGTCGAGGGCTCGGCCCGCCACGACTCGCGCGGCACGCTGGTTCTGAAGATCGGACTCGAGCGAGTGGGCCAGCTGGGCTGCGGCGAAGTGGCCGCCCGAAGGAATCGTGCAGGGGTTTCCGGTCCAGGTCATGTCTGAGTGACTCCGTTCTGTTCCACTGCAGCTACTCTGCGGTACGAGGCCGAGGCCCATGCCACGAACGGTCCGGATCTCCGCGACCGTCCAACATCAGCTCACCGCAGCTTCTCGGGAATGTGATCGATGGCGTACAACACGTGGACGGCCAGATCGCGGGCAGCCTTCTCGTCGAGCTGGGAGTTCTGCACGAGCGCATCGGCGGCCAGGCGCAGCCGCTGCTCGTAGCGGGGGACATAGACGGCGGCGGCAACAGGTCCGGGGGCCGGGATCGCCGATTCCCGGACGAGCGGTGATGGTTGGGCAGAGTTCGCGGATGTGCTGGACGCCGACGTCACGGTCGGGCTCCGGTCCTCGGACGATGATCCGTCCAGATTGGATGTCATCGAGGACGACGTGGACTTTGCTCGCCCGCGTTCAACAATGCCTCGACGCGTCGACCCTACACCCGGCGCCGACGCAGCGGGCCGATCCGCGGCCGGCTCGCCGCCAACGGAGATGACGACAGGCGCGGAGTGCGCCAGCGACCTCCACCGTCACAACCCCTCGCCGGGCTCACGGCCACCCGCCCAGTCCAGGCAGAGCACGGTGGCGTCGTCGCGCAGCTTGCCCGCCGGTGATCCGCAGCACCAGGTCGCCCAGCTCCTGCACGAGCTCGCGGGCGTGCTGTGCCGGCGCTCTCGGCGAGCATCGACGGCACGTCGTGGTGGGCGCTGTTGCGGTCCAGCACCCCGTCGGTGACCAGCAGCAGCCGGTCCCCCGGCCGCAGCTGCAGCCGCTGCAGCCGGAACTCCCGGCCCGGGTACAGGCCGAACGGCAGGTCGATCTCCAGTTGCAGCTCCTGACCCGACCGTCGCGCAGCAGCAGCGGGAACAGGTGTCCGGCGTTCACCAGCGTCGGTCATTCCGGTGTCGAGGTCGACCCGCAGCACCTGGCCGGTGACGAACTCGCCCGACCGGCGAGTGGGCGGCCAGCGCCTCGTTGGCGGAGCGGGTCTGGTCGGCCAGCGTCATGCCCTGCCGGCGGCCGTTGCGCAGGCTGCCCACCAGCACGGTGGCCAGCAGCGCCGCCTTGACGTCGTTGCCCACCGCATCAGTGATCGACACGTGCAGCATGTTGTGGTCGAGCGCGTAGTCGAAGGTGTCGCCGCCGACCGTGGTCGCCGGCTCCAGCCAGCCGGCCACGGTGAACTGGCGGGACTCATGGGTGAACGCGCTGGGCAGCAGCCGGCGCTGGATCTCCGCGGCCAGCGACAGCGGGGCGGTGCGCTGGCCGCGCTCGAACAGGTCGGTGTAGCGCCGGTTCACCACGACGATGTAGCCGAGGGCGTGCGCCACCGCCTCGGCCGCGAGCACCATCCGCTCGTCCGGCCGGGCGGGCAGACGCATCTCCAACACGCCCAGCGCGTCCCCGTTGACGGTCACCGGGACGACCAGGACCACGCCCAGCTCCGTCTCGCGCACGTCGGTCCGCTGGGTCTGCATGACCCGCTCGTAGACCGTTCCCGGCAGCGGAATGGCCTCGCTGTGCTCGACCACCGGTTCCCGGCCGTCGGCGCACCGACCAAGCTCCAGCGATCGAACCGGACCACGGCCCGGCCCAGGTAGTCGGCGATCAGGAAGCTCACCGCGCGCGGCCTCCGATCGACGCCGCCAGCTCGTCCTCGATGACCGCGATGACGTCGGTCGGCGCGGCGGCCTCGATCCGGTTCCAGCAGCGAGCGTACGGGTCGTCGCGCGAGCCTCGCGTCGCGCATGTCGCCGACCCTAAGCGCTCGGGCCGGCGCCGGGGTATCGGGCCGGGGTGCGCGTACGCCGCTCGCGGCGGGGTCAGCTCGCGCAACGCGGCGAACCCGGCCAGGAACAGCCCGCTCCCCCGCCCAGAGTGAGCACGACGGCGGCCCGGTCCAGGTCGGCCGGTCCGGCGAAGGGCAGCACCGCGCTTCCGAAGTTGTTCCCGCTGAACGCGCTGACCAGCGCGAACACGCCGCCCGACAGCGCGCAGAGGAGCGGGCCGTAGGCCCGTCCGGGCCAGCGTGAGGGCAGCGCCGACCAGCGCCAGCACCCAGGCCAGCACCGCCGGCCCGGCGGCGCCGAGCAGCGACGCCGAGCAGGGCTGCGGTCCTCGACGATCAGTGCTGAACCGACCGCGTGCACCAGGTGCGCGCCGGCAACCAGCACCGCCAGTGCGGCCAGCGCCGGCGCCCACCGGCGCCGGGTGACCGCCCGGGTCCCGATCAACGCCGTCACCGCCGCGACGACCAGGGTGGCCAGCCACCAGGCCGCCACGGGCGGCGGCGGTGGCCAGACCTGCTCACCGCTGCACCGTCACCAGCTGGTCCCCGACCCGCAGCGGCACGGTCCAGGCCCGGCGGCCCTCGACCGGGGCCGGATCTGCCGGCCGCGGCCGACACCCGCGGGTCGGCCCAGCGAGCGGTCGACCCGGCGGCGACCACCGGTTCGGCGGTGCGCGGCGCGCCGGTCGGCGGAAGCACGTCGACCGCGGCCCCGGTCCGGTTGTCGATGCGCAGCCGGGCCCCGGACTCGATCACCGTCACGGTCAGACCGGGCACCGGCGGGTCCAGCCCGCGGACCTGCGGCATGTGCGCCTCCGGCCCGAGCCCCCCGCTGCCGTGGGCAGCCGCGGTGCCGGCCGCGCCGACCAGCCCGATCCCGATCGAACCGAGCAGGACGATCACCCGGGCCAGGGTGCGCCAGGCCACCTCGTTCACCTCGGGGGCCGGGTCAGCGGGAGGCCGTCGGCGCGCTGGTGCGCCGCGAGTTGCGCTCGACCAGGGCGCCGAAGATCAGGCCGAGGGCGGCCCAGAACACCAGCTGCCCGCCGAACGAGGCGAGCCGGAAGTCGTAGAGCACGGTGGCGGGGAAGTCGGCCGGGGTCTCCGCGATCGTCGGCAGCACCGCCAGCACGGCCCCGACCAGCACGGCATAGACCGCCGCGGCAGCCAGCGTCGCGTTCCAGGCCCCCAGCGCCGGCACCAGCCGCTCACGCAGCACGACCGCGCCCAGACCCAGCGCCACCGACAGCACAACCATGATCAGATAAAGCGCGGTGCGCTGGCCGATCGTGTCGTCGATGCTGGACGCCGGCGGGTTCGCCGGGTACTTCAGGAACGGCACCGCGTAGACGGTGACGAACCCGAGCAGGGCCAGCAGCGCGGCGGTCCCGCGCGGGCCCAGTCGGCCGACCCGGCCCTGGGCCAGGGCGTAGACGAGCGCGAAGATGCCCCCGATGGCCACCCCGTAGACCACGGCGGCGACCGTCAACCCCACCGTGCTCTGTACGCCCCGGCTGACCAGCTCTTCCCCCGCCGGCTCGCCCGCGGCGGCCGACAGCTGGTCCTCGAACGCGATGGCCGCGTCCACCTGCGGCTCACCGAACAGGTAGGCGAAGATCGCGTAGAGCAGACCGGCCGCCAGGCCGGCCAGCATGCCGCGGACCAGCAGAACCCTTACCACGCGCGGTACCCCGGCCGTCAGTGGCAGGGGAAGCCGAGCAGGTGCCGGCCGTCGTGCACGAACTCGTGCAGCATGCTGCCGGAGAACACCGAGGTGGCGCCCTGGTCCATGCCGACCAGGTAGAGCAGGCTGAGCAGGATCACCCCGACGAACAGCGCCCACGGCACGATCTCGCGGACCGGGACGGTGGGGACGGTGCCGGTGTTCGGGACGGCCGCGGCCTGGGACATGGGAAGAACCCTCCGACGAGGCGGCGACTACCGCACATCTGCAGAACTGTTCAGATGATGCCGGTGGTCGGATCGGCGCGTCAAGGTCGCCCCGCATCGGTCGGGGTGTGGGTGGCGGCCGGCCCGGGTCGGTCGGGAGCGGGTGCGGCCGGCCCGCGTCGGTCGGGTGGGTGGCGGCCGGCCCGCGTCGCGGTCGGGTGGGTGGCGGCCGGCCCGCGCTCGCGCGAGGTGCACCGCATCCGGGCGTCGCCACCCGCACGGAGCGCATGTTCCGCGCAGCCGGCGGCGGGTCGTGCAGACCTCGTGCTCGTCACGCAGACGTTGAACGGTGTGCGGCGGCGCCAAGGTGTGCGCGGACCGCGCTCGGGTGCGCGGAGCATGCGCTCGGTGGCCTGGGATCTCGGGCGCTCGGTGGCCCGGGGATCTCGGGCGCTCGGTGGCCCGGGGATCTCGGGCGCTCGGTCGGCCCGGGGCATCTCCGGCACCCGCACGCCCGGGAATCCGGCACCCGCCCACCCCGGGAACCTCCGGCACCCACCCACCCGGGAACCTCCGGCACCCACCCACCCGAGAACCTCCGGCACCCACCCACCCGGGCACCTCCGGCACCCGCCCACCCGGGAACCTCCGGCACCCACCCACCCGGAAACCTCCGGCACCCGGCCGCCCGGAAATCTCGGGGTGCCCGCCGGCGGGGATCTTGCGCCCGGCCTGTCGCGGCTAGCCTGCCGCGGTGAGCGCGCGGCTGATCCTGGTGTGCCAGGCCCCCACCGCCGCGACCGCGGGTACCGCGTTCCCGACCGACGAGCCGCTGGACGAGCGCGGCCGGCGGTGGGCGAACGAGGCCCGGGGTGGACTTCCCGCCCGGGTCGATCTCGCTCTGCGGTCACCGGCCGCGGCCTGCCGGGAGACGGCGACCGCGCTCGGGCTGAGCGCGCAGGTCGAGCCCGCGCTACGGGACTGGGATCTCGGCCGGTGGCGCGGCCACGGCCTCGACGCGGTCGCAGCGGCCGAGCCGGACGCGGTCCGGGCCTGGCTCGCCGAGCCGGACGCCGCGCCGCACGGCGGGGAGCGGTTGGTCGAGCTGCTGGCCCGGGTCGGCGGCTGGCTGGCCGCGGCGCCGACCGACGGACACACGGTGGCCGTCACGTCTGCGGCGGTGTCAAGGGCCGCGGTGGTCGCCACCCTCGGCGCGCCGGCCGCCGGATTCTGGCGGGTCGACATCGCGCCCCTCACCGCGACCGAGCTGCGCGGCGGTCCGGGGCGGTGGACCCTGCGCAGCTGCGGGCGCCCGCTGCGGAGTTCGGACTGAGGAATCCGGGCCCGCGTCGACGACCTCGTGGCCCGGGCGGATTCGACTCTCAGGGGTGCGGGAGCACGACTGCGCGGCAGCAGGTCGGCGACCAGAACGCCGTCACGCCGCTCGCGGGCCCGCCACTCGCGCGGATAGCCCAGCGAGGCCTCCACGAAGCGCACCCCGTCCTCCCAGGTCACCCGCGGGATGTGCAGGTGCCCGTAGACGACCGCGGTGGCCCGGTAGCGCACGTGCCAGTCGGCGGTAGCGGCTCGGTGCCGCACCACAGCGCGAACTCCGGGTGCCGCAGCACCCGGGTCGGCAGCCGGGTCAGCGGCCAGTGGTTGACCAGCACCGTGGGCAGCTGCGGGTCGCACTCCCGCAGCCGGCGCCCCGACTCGCGCGACCCGGGCCGCGCACCAGGCGGCGCGGTCCGGGAACGGGTCGGGGTGCAGCAGGTACTCGTCGGTGCACACCACCCCGGCCCGGCGCGCGATGCGCCAGCCCTGCTCGGCGGTCGCCGCGCCGTCGGGCAGGAACGTGTAGTCGTAGAGCAGGAACAGCGGCGCCACGGTGGCCGGGCCGCCCGGGCCGTCCCACACCGGGTACGGGTCCTCCGGGGTGACCACGTCGATGGACCGGCACACCTGCACCAGGTGCCGGTAGCGCGGCTCGCCGCGCAGCGGCACCGGGTCCTTGCCGCGGGTCCACAGCTCGTGGTTGCCGGGCACCCAGATCACCCGGGCGAAGCGCTCCCGCAGCAGCCGCAGCGCCCACTCCACGTCGGCGACCTGCTCGGCGACGTCGCCGGCCACGATCAACCAGTCCCGGTCCGAGCCCGGTCGCAGGCCCTCGACGACCGCGCGGTTCTCCGGGTGACGCACGTGCAGGTCGCTGACGGCGAGCAGGCGCGGGTCAGGCACTTCTCCGTCCTACCGGATCTCCGTCAGACCCGCCGCTGGACGTGCAGCAGGTACTCGGCGCGGTCCACCGGATTGTGGTCGGTGCGCGGGCGGCTGGGCGCCGGCCCGCGCACGGGCCGGTAACGGGCGAACTCGGTCTCCAGGACGCCCTCGCCGGCGGTGAGCGCGGGCAGCTGCTGGCGCAGCCCGTGCACGGCCCCCGCGGGGATCTCGCCCTCCAGCAGGTCCGACGCGCCCGGCGGGGTGCGCGGCGTGCGGCACCGCGCGCAGCCCGGCCAGCACGCGCATGATCGGGCCCACCGCGCCCGCCGGGACCTCCATCCGGAACCGGTGCATCGGCTCGCACACCGCGCTGCCCGCCCGGGCCAGCGCGCTCAGCAGCACCAGCGGGGTCAGGTTGCGGAAGTCGCCGGCGGTGCTGGACATGCTCTTGTCGAAGGTGCCGTGCGCGTGGCTCTGCCGCGGCCAGTACCCGGAGTGGGTCATGGTGACCAGGCATCGGTGACCCGCCACCCGTGCAGTCCCTGGCCCGAGGTCGCGTACACCGCCTCCTCGACGGCGACGAAGAACGCCCGCGGCATCGAGCCCAGCTCGACCCCCAGCCGGAACCGCATCCCGCTGTCCGAGCGGCCCGGGTTCGACCCGCAGCCCGACGGTGGCCAGGAACGGGTTGGACTCGGCGCCGATCAGCTCCACGGCCGCGCCGCTGCCGGCCGGGCGCTCGATGCAGATCGTGGTCGTCTCGCGGAAGTCCACCTCGACGCCGAAGTCGGTGGCCAACGTGGCCGCGACGACCTCCTTCTGCACCTCGCCGTAGAGCGACACCGCGATCTCCTGACGCAGATCGTCCTGCCGCAGGTCGATCAGCGGATCCTGCTCGGCCAGCTGGGTGAGCGCGACGTGCAGCGCCCCCCGGTCGGCGGGGCGGCGCGGCAGCACGACGGTCTCCAGCGACGGTGGGGCGAACTGGCCGGCGCCGGGGGCGGGCCGTGGGACGCCGAAGGTGTCGCCGATCCGGACGTCCTCCAGTCCACGCAGCTGCCCGATCCGGCCGGCCCCGACCGATCCCCGCGGCTGCACGGAACCCGCCGCGAACACGCCGATCCGCGGTGATCCGGCCGACCGCGCCGCGGTGCAGGCGCAACCGGTCCCGGGTGCGCAGCGTCCCGCGGAACATCCGCACGTCGGCGATCCGCTCTCCGGCCGGGCCCCGCTCGATGGCGAACACGGTGCCGGTCGGCGGGCCGTCGGCGTCCTCATCGGCCGCGGGCAGCAGCTCGGTCAGGCCGGTGACCAAGGCGTCCATCCCGGCCCCGGTGACGGCCGAGCCGAAGAACACCGGATGCACCAGCGCGCGGCGGCTCTGCCCGGCCAGCTCGGTGCGCAGCTGCCGGCCGGAGAGCACCCGGCCGTTCAGGTAGCCGGCCAGCAGCGCGTCATCGTGCCGGCTGAGCAGGTCGAGCAGCCCCGCGGTGACCTGGGGATCACCCGGGTCGAGGGCTCGGACCCGCGCATCCCGGGTGCCCAGGCCGCGCACCGCGACCATCGCCACCGCGTCCGGGGTGAGGGTGGCGGCGATCTGCCCCAGCAGCACCGCGTCCTGCGCTCCCTGGCGGTCGATCTTGTTGACGAAGATCAGGGTGGGGATGCCAAGCCGGCGCAGGGTGCGCAGCAACACCCGGGTCTGGGCCTGCACGCCCTCCACCGCGGAGATCACCAGCACCGCACCGTCGAGCACGCTCGAGCGCCCGCTCCACCTCGGCGACGAAGTCCGGGTGGCCGGGTGTGTCGATCAGGTTGACGGTGCTGCCGCCGATCTCGAACGAGACCACCGCCGCCTTGATGGTGATGCCGCACCGGCGCTCCAGCGCCAGCGCGTCGGTCCGGGTCGTGCCGGCGTCGACGCTGCCCAGCTCGTCGGTGACCCCGGCGGCGAACAGCAGCCGCTCGGTCAGGCTGGTCTTACCGGCGTCGACATGGGCCACGATCCCGAGGTTGAGCACAGCCACGTCGCGTTCTGTCCTTTTCGGTCGCCATTCCGCTCAGCTCGGACAGGAACGCTGCTCGCATCGGTTTCCCCTCGGCTCGACGAATGATCGTGCAGTGCAGCAGCGGCGCACCGGCCGCGGCAACCGAATTACCGCAGGCGCAGCTGCTGTAGCCGCTCGACGGCCGCCTCGAGGGTCTCGCGGCGCTTCGGGAAGGCGAAGCGGATCTTGCTACGGCCGGCGTCGGCCTGTTCCGGGCGCCAGAACGAGACCGCGGGCACGCCGGACACGCCGATCTCGGTGATCAGCCGCCGGGCGAACGTCACGCCGTCCCGGCCGGGGTCAAGCCCGGCGATGTCGCACAGCACGTAGTAGGAGCCGTCCGGGCGGCGCAGTCGGAACCCGAGCTCCTCCAGCGCGGCGCAGAGCAGGTCCCGCCGCTCCCGGTAGCCGGCGGCGAGCTCGGCGTAGTACGTCGCCGGCAGCCCCATCGCCGCCACGCCGGCGGCCTGCAGCGGGGCCGGCGCCGCGATGGTCAGGAAATCGTGCACCTTGCGGATCGGCCGCGGTGAGCGCCGGCGGCGCCACCGTCCACCCCACCCGCCACCCGGTCACCGCGTAGGTCTTGGACATCGCGTTGACGGTGATCGTGCGGTCCTCCAGGCCGGGCACCCGGGCCGGCGGCAGGTACGCGGCCGGGTCGAGGTAGTGGATGTGCTCGTAGATCGAGTCCACCACGAGCACCGCGTCCCAGCGCTGGCACAGCTCGGCCAGCAGCGCCAGCTCGTCGGCTCGGTAGACCTTGCCCGTCGGGTTGTTCGGGTGGCAGAGGAACACGGCCCGGGTGCGCGGGCCGAACGCCGCGCGCAGCTCGGCCTCGTCGAACGTCCAGTCCGGCTCGTGCAGCCGCACCAGCCGCGGCACCGCGCCGGCCAGGATCGCGTTCGGCTGGTAGTTCTCGTACCACGGTTCGAACAGCACCACCTCGTCGCCCGGGTCGAGCAGCGCGAACGTGACTGCGACCAGCGCCTCGGTCGCGCCGCAGGTCACACACAGCTCGGTGTCCGGGTCGATGACCCAGCCCGGGTAGGTGCGGGCGGTCTTGGCCGCGATCGCCGTCCGCAGCGCCGGGGTGCCGAACGTCATCGGGTACTGGTTGTCGTCGGCCTCGATCGCCGCGCAGGCCGCGGCCTTCAGCTCCGGCGGGCACGGGTAGTCGGGGAAGCCCTGGCCCAGGTTGATCGCCCCGTGCTGGGCGGCGAGCCGGAAGGTCTCCCGGATCACCGACTCGGTGAACCGGCCCGCCTTGGCGCTCGTGCGGACCACCCGCCCGCTCGCGTCGCCGGCCGGCATCAGCGCCGACCGGTGATCTCGGCGACCCCGGCCATCCAGGACTGCAGGAGCTCGGCGGCCGGCGCGGACCGGGCCAGCGCCGCGGCCTGACCGGCCCAGAGCGGGGAGAAGTCCGGCGAGCCAGCCCCTTCCGCCGCCGCCCGGATCCCGGCGATGGCCCCCGCCGGCCGCGGGAACGCCGGCGCCTCCTCGGCGAGCGGACCCAGCTCGTCGACCGCCCGGTTGACCAGCGCCCGCGCCGGCCGGCCGGTGAACACGTTGGTGATCGCCGACCGGGTGTCGGCCGCCGCCTGCAAGGCCCGGCGGTGCTGCTCGCCGGTGCCGGCCTCCGGGCACAGCAGCAGCGCGGTGCCGATCTGCACGCCGTCCGCGCCGAGGGCGAGCGCGGCCGCGATGCCGCGCGCGTCCGCTATGCCGCCGGCCGCGACGACCGGCGTCGGTACCGCGTCGCGCACCTGTGGCACCAGGGCCATGGTGCCGAGCTGGGTGTCCAGCCGGTCGGTCAGGAACATCGCCCGGTGCCCACCGGCCTCGAGACCCTGGGCGATGACCACGTCGCAGCCGTGTTCCACCAGCCAGCAGGCCTCGGCGACGGTCGTCGCCGAGGACATGACGACGGCCCCGGTGCCGCGCACCCGGTCCACCAACGCGGGTTCGGGCAGCCCGTAGTGGAAGCTGACCACCGCGGGTCGCAGCTGCTCGACCAGCTCGCAGCGGGCCGAGTCGAACGAGCCGCGGCCGGCCGGACCCGGGTCGGCCAGCGACACCCCGAGCTCTGCGGCGTACGGAGCGAGTCGGTCCAGCCAGCGGCCCATCCGCTCCGGGTCGTCGGCGGGTTCGGCATGACAGAAGAAGTTCAGGTTGAACGGGGCCGTCCCGGCGACCCGGATGCGCGCCACCTCGGAGCGGACCTGCTCGGCGGCGAGCATTGCGCAGGGCAGCGACCCGAGCCCGCCGCCCTGGCCGACCGCGACGGCCAGCGCCGAGCCCGGTGGAGCCGGCCATCGGGGCCTGCACGATCGGCAGCTCGATGCCAAGGAGCTCGGTCAGCCCGGTACGCATCGCCGGATCACCCGGCCAGGGCGGCCAGGGCGGCCGCGGCCTGCTCGTGCACCGACCGCAGCCGGGCGGCGCCGCCGTCGGGCTCGCCGGCGCCCATCACGCCGGCCGCGTACCGGCTGTACACCCCGGCCCCGATGCAGGCCGAGCGCCAGCGCGCGAAGGCCAGGTAGAAGTCCAGGTCGTCGAGGTCGCGGCCGGAGCGTTCGGCGTAGCGGGCGACCAGCTCGCCCGCGTCGGCGTAGCCGTCGACCAGGCTCGGACCGGGGATGGTCGGCGGCACCGGGTCGCCCGGGCGGCCCCAGGAGGCGATCAGCCAGCCCAGGTCGGCCAGCGGGTCCCCGAGAGTGGCCAGCTCCCAGTCGAAGATCGCGCGCACCCGGCCGTCCGGGCCGACGGCCAGGTTGCCCAGCCGGAAGTCACCGTGCGCGATGCGCACCTCGGCCGGCGGCAGCTGCGCGGCCCGCCGCACCAGCCGCTCGTGCGCCGCGTCCACACCGCGCAGATCGGGCACCGCGGACTCGTGCACCTGCCGGTGCCAGCGGCGCAGCTGGCGTTCCAGGTAGCTGCCCGGGGCGGCGCAGGTCGCCCAGCCCGACCGCGTCCGGGTCGACCGCGTGCAGCGCGGCCAGCACGTCCACCGCGTCCAGCCCGGCGGTGCGCCGCGGAGCGCCCGGCGGCCAGCCGGTGCCCGGCCGCCTCGTCGCCGAGCACCTCGCCGTCGACGAACCCCATCAGGTAGAACTCGGCGCCGATCACGCCCGGATCGGCGCAGTACGCCACCGGCGGCGCCACCGGGACCGGGGTCGGGGCGAGCGCGGTGAGGAACCGCCACTCGCGGCCCATGTCGTGCGCGGTGGCCAGCACCATCCCGGTCGGCGGCCGGCGCAGCGCCCACCGCCGCCCGGCGGCGTCGGTGATCCGGTAGGTGAGGTTGGAGTGGCCGCCGGCGATCCGTTCGATGTCGATCGGCCCGCTCGGCCAGCCCGGCACCGACGCCCGCAACCATGCGGCCAGCGGCCCGACCGGTACGGCGTCATCCATCGGGCCATCCAATCTCGACGAATGGGGGTGCCGCCAGTGCAGGGTTGACGACAGTGCCGGCGCGTGGCTCACTCCTGCTGGAACGGGGTCGGGGGACCATCGCCGACCGAGGGGCACCGAGGCCGTCTCGATCTCTCGGATCGGTGCCGCCACCCGCTGACGTGCTGCACACCGGCGCCCTCCGGCCGCATAGGGTTACCGTGCGGCGCACCGGCTCGAGGAGGACTGAGATGACGAAGGGACCACTCACGCTGGCGATCGACGTCGGCGGCTCCGGCCTCAAGGCGGTCGTGCTCGCCCCCGACGGCGAGATGCTCTCCGAGCGGGCGCGGCGCGAGACCCCGTACCCGTGCACCCCGCCGGTGCTGCTCGACGAGCTGACCGCGCTGGCCGCCACCCAGCCCGACCACGACCGGGTGTCGGTCGGCTTCCCGGGCGCCGTCCGGCGCGGTCACGTGCGGCACGTCACCGCCTTCGTCCGGCCCGCCCCGGCGAGCGGATCCGGACCCGAAGCTGCGCGAACAGTGGTTCGGCTGGGACATCGAGTCCGCGCTGGCCCAGCGGTTCGGCAAGCCGGTGCGGGTGGCCAACGACGCCGACGTGCAGGGCTGCGCGGTGGTCACCGGCCGGGGCATGGAGCTGGTCATCACCCTGGGCACCGGGGTCGGCTGCGCGGTGTTCTTCGACGGGGTGCTGCTGCCGCACATGGAGCTGTCGCACGGCCGGTTCGGCGATGGGCAGTCCATCGAGGTCGGCTGCGGCGACCACGAACGCAAGAGGATCGGCCACAAGGAGTGGAAGCGCCCGGGTGCTCAACGCTCTCGACGCGTTCGAGGAGATGGTGCTGCCCGACCACCTCTTCATCGGCGGCGGCAACGCGAAGCGGCTGAACCCGGACACGCTGGGCCCGAACCGCACGATCGTGCCCAACATCTCCGGCCTGCTCGGCGGCATCGCGCTGTGGGAGCGCACCAGCGGCGCCAACCTGGACGCCGTCCCGGCCCCCGCGCTGAGCTGAGACCCGGCAGGATGACGCCCGTGTCCGCTATCGAAGCAACCGACGCCATCGCCGACATCACCGCCACACCCGAGTGGGACGCCCTGCGCGAGCACCACGCCGCCGTGGCCGGGCGGCACCTGCGCGAGCTGTTCGCCGAGGACCCCGACCGCGCGACCGCGCTCACCGCCACCGGGGCCGACCTGGTGCTGGACTACTCCAAGCATCGGATCACCCGCGACACCGCTGGCCCTGCTCACCGCGCTGGCCCGCGCGCGCCGCGCTGCCGGAGCGCACCGAGGCGATGTTCGCCGGCGAGCACATCAACACCAGCGAGGACCGCGCCGTGCTGCACACCGCGCTGCGCGCGCCGCGGGCCACCGCGCTCGGCGTGGACGGCCAGGACGTGGTGACCGAGGTGTACGCGGTGCTGGCCCGGATGGGCGAGTTCACCGACTCGGTGCGCTCCGGGGCCTGGACCGGGCACACCGGCGAGCGGATCCGGGCCGTGGTCAACATCGGCATCGGCGGCTCCGACCTCGGCCCGGTGATGGCCTACGAGGCGCTGCGGGCCTACGCCGACCGCGTCGTTCGACATGCGGTTCGTCTCCAACATCGACCCCACCGACATCGTCGAGGCCACCCGCGACCTCGACCCGGCCAGCACGCTGTTCATCGTCTCCTCCAAGACCCATCGGGAAGCACGTGGGACTCTCCGCTCCCGCGGTGAAGCGCCGGGTGGACCGGCTGGAGGCCGACGGCGTGATCCGCGGCTACACGGCCGTGATCGACCCGCACGCGTTCGGCTGGCACGCCGAGGCCTTCGTGGACCTGTACTGCGAGGGCGGCATGTCGGGCGGCGCGATCAAGCGGGTCGTGGAGTCCGAGCCGCGGGTGGCGTCGGCGCACACGGTGGCCGGGGAGGCCAGCGCCATGCTGCACGTGATGGCCGAGGACACCAAGGACCTGGAGCTGGCGCTGGAGCGCATCCGCGACACCGACGGCATCAGCCGCACCGTCACCGAGGTCGTGCTGTCGACCCTCTTCCAGCGATGAGGCGCCCGTTCCCCGACGGCCAGCCGCCCTCGATCCGCGACTTCTTCGCGTTCGAGGAGCACGTGCGCAACGCGCGCGCCAACCGGGGGCTCGAGGTGCCCGAGGCCTGGTATGAGCTGCCCGTCTTCTACTTCTCCAACCCGGCGGCGCTCTACCGCGACGGGGAGCAGGTGCCCAAGCCGGCCGACACCGAGGCGCTGGACTACGAGCTCGAGCTGGCCTGCGTGATCGGAGAGGACGGGCGGCCGGAGGGGTTCACGATCATGAACGACTGGTCGGCACGCGATCTGCAGATGAAGGAGATGTCGGTGGGGCTCGGGCCGGCCAAGGGCAAGGACTTCGCCACCTCGCTCGGCCCCGAGCTGGTGTCCCCGGACGAGCTGCCGGACGACCTGGACATGCGCGCGGTCGCGCGCGTGAACGGCGAGGTGCGAACGGACTCGCGCACGGGCGGCATGCAGTTCTCGTGGGACGAGCTGCTGGCCGCGGCGGCCCGCAACACCCCCGGCCTGCAGCCGGGCGACGTGCTCGGATCGGGCACGGTCGGCGGCGGCTGCATCCTCGAGCACGGCGACGGGCGCTGGCTGCAAGCCGGCGACCAGGTGGAGCTCGAGATCGAAGGCCTGGGCGTGCTGCGTAACACTGTGCGCTGATGGCGTTCGCTCGTACCGAGCCATTGCGCAACGAGATCGAGCGGCTGTTCCCCGAGCGGCCGTTCAACGTCGAGTTCTGGGATGGCACGGCGCTGCCATCCACCGACGGCGGTCCCGCCTTCATCGTGACCTCGCCGAAGGCGGTGGCCCACGCGCTGCTGGCCCCGGGCCAGCTCGGGCTCGGCCGCGCCTACGCGTCCGGCGACCTCGCCGTGAGCGACCTCGACCAGGTGATGCGCCTGCTCGATGAGTGGAAGCCGCCGCCGATCGAGACGGCCGACAAGCTGAGGCTGGCCCGCGCCGCGGCTCGCGCGGTCGGGCTCACCATCCCCCCGCGGCCGCCCGCCGCCGAGCTGAAGCCGCGCGGCGCCCGGCACACCCCTGAGCGCGACCGCCGCGCGGTGCGCCACCACTACGACGTGTCGAACGACTTCTTCGCCCTGTTCCTCGACGAGTCGATGACCTACTCGTGCGCGATCTTCTCGCGCGGCGCCAACACGCTCGAGGAGGCGCAGGTCACCAAGAACGAGCTGGTCTGCGCGCAAGCTGCGGCTGAAGGAGGGCGACCGGGTCCTGGACATCGGCTCGGGCTGGGGTGCGTTCGCGATCCATGCCGCGAAGGAGCACGGCGCGCACGTGACCGGCATCACCCTGTCCGAGCCCCAGGCCGAGGGCGCCCGCGAGCGCGCGCCGCGGCGGCCGGTGTCGAGCGACCTCGTGGAGTTCCGCGTGCAGGACTACCGCGAGCTGCGCGGGGAGCGCTTCGACGCGCTGGCGTCGATCGGCATGGTCGAGCACGTTGGCGAGGAGCAGATCGACGTCTACGCGCGCCAGCTCGCCGAGCTGCTCGCCCCAGGCGGCCGGCTGCTCAACCACGGCATCGCGCGGCTGCGCCATTCCGACCCCGCGGCGGGACCGTTCTCCGAGCGTTACGTGTTCCCCGACGCCGACCCCCTCCACCTCTCCCGCATCGCGCTCGCCCTGGAGCGCGCCGGCTTCCAGCCCAACCACGTGGAGGACTTCCGCAAGGACTACGTGGAGACGCTGCACCACTGGGCGCGGCGCCTGGACGAGAACCTCGCCGAGGCCGAGCGGCTGGCCGGACCGGAGCGCACGCGTGTCTGGCGGCTCTACCTGCGCGCCGCGCGCAACGGGTTCGAGACCGGCTTCACCTCGATCTACCAGGTGCTCTGCACGAAGGCCTAACGGAGGAAGCGCGGCAGCCGCAGTTCGACGATGCGGAACTTGCCCGGGCCTTGAGGAATTGGCCGCGCCAGCGAGATCCGGACCCGGCGGTCCGTGGCCGCGAGCTGGATGAAGTAGCCGGTCCTCCCGCTGTCGTAGCGCGGAAAGCGCAGCTTGAAGCGGCGGCCGGTCAGGATGCTGTGGATCACGACGCTGTGCCTGCCGGTCCACACCACGAAGCGCTTCGTGACGCTCGCTGTAGCGGCATCGATCGGGGCACCGGGAGATCAGCTTCGGCTTCTTCGCCGCAGCGATTCAGGATCAGCCGCTGGCGGTGCCTCATCCCCTTGTACCTGAGCCACCGGCGGGCCGACGGATCGACGTCCTCGCGCCCAGGGCGCCGCTCGCGCCCAGGACCTCTACAGGCCTGCGGCCGGTCGTCGGGCGAGAGGTCCCGGGAGTCGAGGCCGAGGCCGTAGGCCGTTGCTCAGTGTGTGATCCGGAGGGCCCACCGCAGCCCCCCGGCCACGATCCTGCCGTTGCGCGTCCCCTGCGCCCACGCCGCGCCGAAGTGGCCGAGCGCGCTGTCGAACACGCGCCCGCGGCCGTAGCGCCGGGTCCAGACCACCGGCAGGTCGCGCGTGGTCTCCC
This sequence comes from uncultured Thermoleophilaceae bacterium, assembly GCA_963761505.1. GTDB lineage: Bacteria > Actinomycetota > Thermoleophilia > Solirubrobacterales > Thermoleophilaceae > JAAYBF01. The sequence continues at coordinate 182,807 of CAVXGW010000008.1, read as the reverse complement.
CCTCGATGCTGTCTGGGTCGACGCGTGCCAGCACGTTCACACGCCGACGCGGCGGGGTGCGGAACTCGTAGGTCTCGTCGCGCGCGCGAAACGCCCGCGGCAGGCCTCGCGTCGCGGGATGGCGGCGGTTCTCGACGACGATGCGGCCGGTCTGCACGGGTGGGTGGCGCACGAACCGCGCACCCAGCATCCACTGGAACGGCGGCCATCCGTCGAAGGTGTTCGTCGCCGAGTGCGTCCCCACGAACGCGCCGCCGCGGCGGACGAAGCGAAGCAGCGCGTCCTTCGAGCGCCGTTCGAGCGGCAGCTCCCCGGTCGTGCTCGCGAACACCACGGCGTGGGCGTTTGCGAGGCGGGCCGGCGTGAGCTCGCGCGCGCCTCCGAGCACGACCACGTCGAAGCGCCTGTCGCGCCGCCCGAGCCGCCGGAAGAAGTCCACGGACGCCGGGATCGAGTCGTGCACGAAGCCGCGGGCCTCGCTCACCACGAGCACGGTGCGCTGCGTGGCTCGCGCGGCATCCGACGCGCGGATCAGCGCTACTGACAGCCGCCGCCGCGGTGATCAGGGCCACCGAAATCAGCACCCGAACGTGCACAGGGGCCAGGTTAGTCAGCGGACCCAAGTGCCAAGATTCCCGCGTGGCCGACTGGTCGAGAATGATCCACGGGATTGGCGACCTCCACGCCGGAGGCGTCAAGCGCCCTCGTGTGTCGGCGCTGCTCGACGACGTGAAGACCCTGCGGACCCCCGCCCTGCACCTCCAGGCGGGCGACTCAACCGAGCATGGCCTGCCGGAGGAGGACGTCCTCGCCCTGCGGTGGCTCGGGCGCCTGCCCGGTCCGCACCGCACGATCCTCGGCAACCACGACGTGATGGACAACAAGCGAACGCCGGCGCAGTGGGCGAAGATCTACGGCAACGAGTCACCGAACTACGTGATCGACCTGCCGTTCCTGCGGATCATCTGCGTCGCACCCGATCGCGACGACCCCGACGAGCAGGCCGGCCTGCTGTCGAACGAGACGCTCGCGTGGATGAAGCTCCGTCTCGAACGCTCGGAGGGCCGCGACTGCTGGATCGCCTGCCACTGGCCGCTGAGGAAGACGGTGCTGGGCGACAAGAAGACCCACTACCGGTCGGACTCGCAGCACTTCTACGCCAAGCCCGACGGCAAGATCCGCGCGCTGCTCGCCCGCCATCCCATCGCCAAGGCGTGGCTGTCGGGCCACACGCACTCACCCATCGGCGCGCCCGGCTTCGTGACCCGCGCGCCGCTTGCCCCGAAGCGCTCGATCCTGTCGGTGAACCTCTCGGCGATCGTCGGCACCGGCAGGGTGCGCCAGCCCACCGACCCGGTCCGCTCCGTCTACCTCACGCACCTTCCCGGCCGCATCGAGGTGCGCTTCCGCGACCACGGCCGGCGGCAGTGGAAGACGGTGGGCGGGCGCCGCGTGATCACCGTCAAGGTCTGATGGCCGGCGAGAGCCTGCGGGTGGTGCTCGAGGCCTTCGAGGCTCTGTCGCAGGACGACATCGAGGCGCTGACGCAGCTCCTCGACCCCGAGGTCGAGTGGAAGCAGATCGAGGAGCCGGTCGCGGTCGTGGGCCCGGACGCCGTGCTCGCGGCGCTCGGCCGCTGGACGGAGATGTGGGACGACGTGGACGTGTCGATCCGCGAGCAGATCGAGGCGGGCGACCACGTGCTCCTGCATCTCCATTGGAGCGGCCGCAGCAAGACCGGAGGCGTTCCGCTCGAGCAGTTCGCCTACAACGTCTTCACCGTGCGGGCCGGCAAGGTGGTTCGCATGGACGAGTACGCGGCGGACAGTCGCGCCGAGGCGCTCGGCGCCGCCGGGCTGCCGGCCTAGCCTCGCCCGGCGGCCTCCACCAGCGGCCCGGTGCGGAACGCGATCTGCTCCGACATCGCGATGTAGCTCGTCGACCGCCGCACCGCCGAGGTCTCGAGGATGCGGTTGATGATCTCCTGCAGGTGGCCCGGGTCGCGCGCGGCCACCCGGCAGATCAGGTCGCGCGGGCCCGCGGTGCCGTGAGCCTCCATCACCTCGGGCACGCCCTCGAGCCACTTCACCGCCTCGTCGACCCGGCCCTGGCTGATCTCGAGGAAGACGAACGCGAGCACCGGAAAGCCGAGGTGCGCCGGGTCGAGATCGGGGCCGAAGCCGGTGATGGCGCCGCGGGCGATCAGCTTGTCGAGGCGGGCCTGCACGGTTCCGCGCGCCACTCCGAGCTGGCGCGAGATCTCCATCAACCCCACCCGTGGGTGCTCCCTCATTGCCTCGATCAGTCGGGAGTCGAGCTGATCTATGGACAAATCGCTCATATCGAGCGCCCGATCCTGGCAGGAAATGGTCAGAATGACCAGTTTTGCTGTGCACTCTTGCCAGCGGGCGGCTCGAGTGGTTCGCTTGGCGCATGTTCGAGGAAGGCCAGCTCTACGCGCCCGTGACCACCGGCGAGGACGGGCAGGTGACCGTCCATCTCGGCGACGACCACCCCGGGGTCGGCGATCCCAACTACCGCGACCGCCGCAACCACATCGCCTCCCTGGCGCTGGCGTGGGAGCCCGGCAAGCCGCTCCCGCGCGTGGACTACAGCGACGAGGAGCACGACGTGTGGCGCACGGTCTGCCGTGAGCTGGCGGCCAAGCACGAGCAGCTGGCCTGCGCCGAGTACCGCGAGTCCGCCGCGCGCCTGTCCCTGCCCACCGACCACATCCCGCAGCTGGACGAGGTGTCGGACTCGCTGCGCCCGCTCACCGGCTTCGAGTACCACCCCGCCGCGGGCGTCGTCCCGTTCGAGGGCTTCTACGGCTCGCTGGCCGACGGCGTGTTCCACTCGACCCAGTACGTGCGCCACCACGACATGCCGCTGTACACGCCCGAGCCCGACCTGATCCACGAGGTGATCGGCCACGGCAACACCCTCGCCAGCCCGCGGTTCGCCGAGCTGAACCGCCTGGCCGGCCAGGCCGCCCGGCGGCTGGAGACCGAGGAGGGGCGCGACTTCTTCGCGCGCGTGTTCTGGTTCACGCTCGAGTTCGGCGTGATCCGCGAGGACGGCGAGCTGCGCGCCTACGGCGCCGGGCTGCTGTCGTCGTTCGGCGAGATCGAGGAGTTCCGCGGCGCGGACATCCGCGAGCTGGACGTGGCCGTGATGGGCGTCCAGCCCTACGACATCACCAAGTACCAGCCGATCCTGTTCGCGGCCGACGGCATGGAGCACCTGATCGACGTGCTCGGCTCGTTCTTCTCCGAGTGCGACGACGACACGCCGGCGCGGCTGGCGCCTACGGCTCCCGCAGCAGCGTCGTAAGCCGCGCGGCCCCCGGCCCGGCGGTCACGTGGATCGCGGCCGGCTCGCGCACCCACGCGATCAGGTCGAGCGACTGGAGCCGGTCGAGCGCGAACTGGAACGCCCGCGCCTGGGCGCGCGACGCGTAGGTGCGCGACACGTCGAAGGCGTAGCCGGTGGTGTGAAGCGAGTAGTTCGCGGTGGCCTCGGGGTTGCGGCCGGCCAGCACGTCCTGGTACTCCCCGTCGCGCACCGTGCTCGTGACCGTGAGGGGGCTGGACCCGCCCCCCGCCCGGCGCGTGAGCCACGCGGCGTAGGCCGCCAGCGCGTACGCGTCCGGGCGCAGGCCGCGGTACAGCCGCGGCTCGCGCTCGAGCCGCTGGGCCAGCTCGCCCATCCGCGCGTCGCGGCGCAGGCCGAGGCTCCTCGGCGCCTGGGGGAACGAGCGCACCGCGCCGTCGCGGTAGGCGGCCTCCAGCTCGTCGGGATCGTCGAAGGTCTCCGTGTCGTCCTCCGGATGCAGCACCTCCTCGGCCGAGTTCTTGGCCGTGTAGAGGTCCGCCTTGTCCGCGAGAGCGTCCGAGTCCTCGCGGTACTCGCGCATGATCTCCCGGGCGGCGTAGACCCGCCAGAGGTAGGTCGAGGAGTCGTCGCCGAGGTCGGACAGGCGCCGCCACGCCGCCGCCCGCTCGGTGGGGCTGGTGGCGAAGAAGACCTCCGCGTAGCTGCGCGGCGCTCCGCCGAAGTCGCGGATCACGCTGCGGAGGTTGCCGATGCCCATGTGGTAGGCGGCCACGCCGAAGTCCTCGCGCCCGCCGAAGCTCCCGCGCGCGAGGGTGAGATAGCGGCCCGTGGCCTCCAGCGCCTTGCGCGGGTCGAAGCGCTCGTCCACCCGCTGCCGGCGGGCGCGCAGCCTGGCGGCCCGGTTCTCGTTCCCGGCGCGCTCCGCGCGGCCGATGCGGCGGGTCAGCCTGCGCGATGCGCGCGTGTCCACCTTCATCCCGAGCAGGTTGCGACCGGTCTCGGCGAGGATCTGGGTGAGACCGACGGCGCCCTCGAGCTTGGGGTCGGCCACGGCCCCGGGACGGCCGGCCGACTCGAGGAACACGATCGCCTCCAGCAGTTCCGGCGACACGCCCGCCGCGGGCGCGGCGCGCTCCACCTCGGCCCGGAGGGCGGCCGTGCGGCGGGCGCTCTCCACCACGCCGCCGGGGCTCTTGGCGTACAGCGTGTGGGCGTGGCCGGCGGCGGCGCGGCGCTCGAAGTCGGCGCGGCGGGCCTCGTCGTAGGCGAACGGGTCGCGGGCGTCGGCGGGGATCACCGCCACCGGATCGGGGTCGGGCAGGCCGCGGTCGCGCGTGAGCACGAACACGGCCACGGCTGCGGCGATTGCGGCGCCGGCGAGCGCCAGCACGGCGGTGCGCGAGAGGCGGAGCACCTCACGTAGTCTGCCCACATCGCGACGCTGCTCGATCACGTGCGGTCCTATTACGAGGCGCTCAACACCGGCGACGCCGACCGCGTGGCCGAGCATTTCACCGAGGACGCCACTCACTACTACACGCGCCTGGGCCCGCACGAGGGAGCCCGCACGATCGGCGAGCACACCCACTGGGCGGTGGAGAACATCGACGGCCAGTGGTGCATCGAGGACGCGCTGACCGACGGCGAGCGGGTGGTGATCGAGTGGACGATGACCTGGAAGCACCCGGAGTCCGGCGAGCGCCGGATCGACCGCGGCACGGAGTGGTTCGAGTTCCGCGACGGGCGCATCAGCGAGGTGCGTGCCTACCACCACGGGAACCGCAAGAACCCCAGCGGCGACCTGCTCGGCTTCGACCACGCGGGCCGGGGGCACACGACGCTGTGAGGGAGTTCACCAAGGGCGTCCCGGCGGCCGCGCCCCAGCAGCCGATCCCGCCGTTCACCGAGGAGCACTCCGAGCTGCGCGAGTCGATCCGGCGGTTCGTGGCCAAGGAGCTGCGCCCCCACTCCCAGGAGTGGGAGGACGCCCGCTGGTTCCCGAACGAGGTCTTCGGCAAGCTCGCCGAGGTGGGCTTCCTCGGCCTCAAGTACCCGGAGGAGTACGGCGGCGAGGGCGGCGACTACGTGCACGACGCGGTCTTCACCGAGGAGCTGTCGGGCTGCGGATCTGGCGGGACGGCAGCGGGCATCGGCGCGCACATCGGCATCGCCACCCCGCCGGTGTGGAAGTTCGGCACCGAGGACCAGAAGCAGCGGTTCCTGGCGCCCGCGATCAAGGGCGAGAGGATCGCCGCGCTCGGCATCACCGAGCCCGGCGCCGGGTCCGACGTGGCCGGCATCCGCACCTTCGCGAAGAAGGTCGACGGCGGCTACGTGGTGAACGGCTCGAAGACCTTCATCACCAACGGCGTGCGGGCCGACTATGTGGTGACCGCTGTGAAGACCACCGAGGAGGGCGGCCACCAGGGCCTGTCGTTCCTGCTGATCGAGAAGGACATGGACGGCTTCTCGGTCTCCAAGAAGCTCGAGAAGATGGGCTGGCACGCGTCCGACACCGCCGAGCTCGCCTTCGACGACGTGTTCGTGCCCGACGAGAACCTGCTCGGCGAGGAGAACAAGGGCTTCTACCTGATCATGGCCAACTTCCAGTGGGAGCGGCTGCTGATGGCGCTCGGCGCCGTGGGGTCGATGCAGCAGATCCTGGAGAAGACGATCGCGTTCGCCCTGGAGCGCAACGCCTTCGGCCGCCCGATCGGCCACTTCCAGGCGATCCGCCACAAGGTCGCCGAGATGGCGCTGAAGCTCGAGGCGTCACGCTCGATCACCTACCACGCCCTGCGCCTGTTCGCCGACGGGCAGGACGCGATCAGGGAGGTGACCGAGGCGAAGCTGATCAGCCAGCGCTCGGCGTTCGAGGTGGCCGACGAATCGCTCCAGATCCACGGTGGCGCGGGCTACATGAAGGAGTACGAGATCGAGCGCGCGGCGCGCGACCTGCGGCTGGGTCCGATCGGCGGTGGCACCGACGAGGTGATGAAGGAGATCCTCGGGCGGCAGCTGGGGCTCTAGCCCTGTGGGGCCTGTGGGGCCTGTGAGGCCTGCCCGGCCATCACGATGCTCGCCCAGATGATCAGGATGCCCATCGCCAGGAAGGCGAAGAACCCCACGGGAGTCACACCGAGGATGCCGATCACGAGCGCCAGCCAGCCGAGGGGGCGCGGAAGGCCGCCGTGGCGAAGGACCGCAAGTCCCAGCGACAGGCTGAACACCGCCGTGCCAACGGCCAGCGGGAAGAAGAGGTCGCTGTTCAGCGCGTTGAGCGCCAGGATCGCCGAGGGCGGCAGATCCTCGGCGGCGTCGCCGAGCGTGAACCCGATCCCGGCGAAGATGGAGGCGCCCACGATGAGCATCACACCGCCGACCAGGGTCGCTGTCGACAGGCCACCGTCATCCCCGGCGGCGGCCCGAAGCGCCTGACGCACGGCGGAGAGGAAGAAGGCAAACGCGACGCACGCCAGCGCGAGCAGCAGCGACGAGATCACCAACTCAGAGTCGTTGTCGAGGTAGAAGGAGATGATCTCGCGGCGCGAATCGTCCGTCCCGGGCGTCTCGCCGGAGACGACGACCGCGGCGATCACCAGCAGCACGAAGAGGATCCCGGTGAGGGGTGCGACTTGCTTCGAGGTCATGGCCCTGCCCTTCCGTCGGGAGACGTCGATCGCGCCAACCATCCCACATCCGCGGACCCGCTTCCGGGCGGGAGGCGCGCCCACTGAGGACCGAGACGCCTCGGTGCCCCGACGCGTCATGATGCCGCCGTGCTCGAGGCCCAGAGACAGGCGCTGGCCGACGCGTGCGTTCGGCTGGCCACCGGCGGGCTCGTGGAGGGCACCGCGGGCAACGTGAGCGTCCGGGAGGGCGACCATGTGGCGGTCACTCCGACGGGGGCGGATCTCGGGCGGCTGACGGCCGAGCAGGTGCCGGTGGTGGACATGGAGGGCCGCCTGGTGGAGGGCGACCTCGAGCCCACCTCGGAGCTCTTCCTGCACCTGGGGGTCTATGAAGGCGGTGGGGCCGGCGCCGTGGTTCACACGCATGGCCCGATGGCCACGGCACTCGCCTGTGTGGTCGACGAGCTGCCCGTCGTGCATTACTCGATGCTGGCCTTCGGTGGCCCGGTGCGGGTGGCGCCGTACGCGACGTTCGGCACCCCGGAGCTCGCCCGCGGCGTCGCCGAGGCCTTGGAGGGCCGGAGCGCGGCGCTGATGCGAAACCACGGCTCGGTGAGCTTCGGACCCGATCTGGACAGCGCGCTGAACATCGCCGAGCTGCTGGAGTGGAACTGCGGCGTGTACTGGCGCGCCCGTGCCATCGGCGAGCCGGTCACGCTCGACGAGGCGCAGTTGTCCGAAGTGGCCACCGCGGTGCAGGAGCGCGGCTACGGCACGACGCAGCCCGCCGGAGGCGACGAGTGAGCGAGCACGCGGCGGTCCGGGTTGTCGCGCTGGGCGCGCACGTGCTGGACGTGCTTGCCCGACCGGTCACCGAGATCCCCGAGGGCCAGGGCGGAACGCTGGTCGAGCAGATCCGGCTTTCCCCGGCCGGCGCGGCGGGCGGGACCGCGGTCACGCTGGCGAAGCTGGGCGCCGAGACGTTCAGCGCCGGCGCGGTGGGCACCGATCGCCTGGGCGACGTCCTCCTGGCCGAGCTGCAGTCCCACGGCGTGGACACCGCTCACCTGCTGCGCCGCGCCGACGTGCAGACCTCGGCCAGCGTGCTCCCCATCCGCCCGAACGGCGACCGGCCCGCGCTGCACGTGATCGGGGCCAACGGCTCGTACGGCGTGGACGACGTGCCCTGGGACCTGGTCGAGTCCGCCGGCTACCTGCACATGGGCGGGCCGGAGTTCCTCGGTCCCGAGGCCGCCGCGCAGATCCTGGAGTTCTGCCGCGAGCACGGCGTGGTCACGTCCGTCGACCTGCTGGCCGATGGCTGGCCCGAGTTGCTGGACATGCTCGATCCGATCCTGGCGCACGTCGACTGGTTCGTGCCCAACGACGACCAGGCGCGTGGCCTGACCGGGCTCGACGACCTGGAGGAGGCAGTGGCCGCGCTGCGCGACCGCGGCGTGAGGGGGGTGGCCGCCACCTGCGGCGCCGAGGGAAGCCTGATCGTCGACGCGGGCGGCTCGACGCGCGTGCCCGCGCTCGACATCGAAGTGATCGACACCACGGGTTGCGGCGATGCCTTCACCGCCGGCTTCCTGCGCGGGCTGTCCCTGGGACGCGACGCCGCGACCGCCGCCGAGCTGGGCACCGCCGCCGCCGCACTGGTGGCCCAGGGGCTGGGCAGCGACGCCGGCGACTTCGACCTGGACACCGCCATCGCGCATGCGGATGCCGTGGCCGGACGCGGATCGTCATGATCCGGGCCGGAAACTGACGAGAGACAAAGGAGCGTTCGTGGGAGTACTGGATGGAAAGGCGGCGATCGTCACGGGCTCGGCCCGCGGCATCGGCCGCGCCACTGCCGAGCTGCTGGCCGAGCATGGCGCGAAGGTGCTGATCAACGACCTCGACGGCGACGTCGCCGAGGAGGCCTCCAACGAGATGCCGGGCGAGACCGTGTCGTTCGCCGGCGACCTGACCAAGGACGGCGTGCCGGACAAGCTGGTGGAGACCGCCGCGGAGGCCTTCGGGCAGATCGACATCGTGGTGAACAACGCGGGCTACACCTGGGACGGCCCGATCCACAAGATGTCCGACGAGCAGTTCCAGGCAATGCTCGACATCCACAACGTGGTGCCGTTCCGCGTGCTCCGCGCCGCCGCCCCTCACCTGCGCGAGCCGGCGAAGAAGGAGCGCGAGGAGGGCAAGGAGGTGTTCCGCAAGGTCGTGAACATCTCGTCGATCTCGGGCACGATGGGCAACGCCGGCCAGGTCAACTACTCGTCGGGCAAGTCCGGCGTGGTGGGCCTCACGAAGACGCTGGCCAAGGAGTGGGGTCAGTTCAAGATCAACGTGAACGCGGTTGCGTTCGGGTTCGTCGAGACCAGGCTCACGGCCGCCAAGGAGGAGTCCCAGTCGATCGAGCGCGAGGGCCAGGAGATCAAGCTCGGAATCCCCGAGCAGCTGCGCCAGATGGCCTCGATGATGATCCCGCTCGGCCGCCCCGCGACCCCCGAGGAGGCCGCCGGCGGCGTGTTCTTCCTCTGCTCACCGTGGTCGAACTACGTGCACGGCCAGGTGCTGAACGTGACCGGCGGGCAGTTCACGGGGATGACGACCTAGACAGACCTCAGACGTCAGACGTCAGACGTCAGGATCGGGCACGGGCTCTGAGGTCTGAGGTCTGGCGTCTGACGTCTTCTTCCGCTCCTCCGCCAGCGGCTTGCCGCCCGCGTCCACCAGGCCGCCGGGTGGCCAGGGGCCGAACCAGTTGTCGCGCGCGCCGTCGATGGTGATGATCGAGCCTGAGTGGTAGTCGCCGGCGGGCGAGGCGAGGAAGGCGACCATCCATGCGAACTCCTCCTCGGTGCCCAGGCGCCCGAGGGGGACGGTCGTGGCCACGCCTTCCACGACGGGCTTCGGGTACTTCGTGCGCAGCGTCTCCGTTGCGAAGTGGCCCGCCGCCAGGGCAGTGAGCGTAATCCCGAAGCGGGCCCATTCGATCGCCAGCACCCGGGTGAGGTTCTCCACCGCCGCCCTGGCCGCCGAAGAGTGGGCCATGCCCGGGAGGCCGTGATGCGGCGAGAGAGTGACGTTCACGATCTTGCCGCCCTCGGCCGGGATCATGGCCTTGGTGGCGACCGTGTGGCTCATCAGCCACGTGCCCTCCACGTTGAGCCGGATGACCGTGCGGAAGCCCTTGGGGGTGATGTCCTCGGCCGGCGTCATGAACTGGCCGCCGGCGTTGTTCACCAGCAGGTCGATGCGGCCGTGGCGCTCCAGCACACCGTCCACCAGCTCGCCACCTGGTCCTCCTCGCGGATGTCGCAGACGCGGGCCTCGCAGCGGCCGCCCTCGCACATCCCGGCGGTCTCCTCGAGCGGCTCGAGCCGCCTGCCGCACACCACCACCTGCGCGCCGCATGCCGCCAGCTCGACCGCGATCGCGCGGCCGAGGCCCGAGCCCCCGCCGGTCACGAGCGCTACCTGGCCCGCGAGTAGGTCAGGAGCGAAGAGCTTGGACGGCATCGCGGCGGGAGCCTACCTGCGCCCGCCTCGAGCCACAGCCCGGCGCGAACGCCCACCAGGCCAGCCCGCCGATAGCCCACACCGGCCAGAAGTAGCCCGCTCCGGTCGCGGCCCAGATCACGACCAGCAGCACCGAGAGCGCGACGAAGTGCCGGCGCACCGGATGGCGCCGGCGCTACGGCGGCGTGGCGCGGCGGGTCGCGGGAGGTCTGCCTCCACCGCGGCCAGGTCCCCATGGGTCCGCGCCGACAGCGCCGCTTCCGAGCGCTGCTCGAGCTCCTCGACCTCCAGCCGCCCCTCCGCCGCGTGGGCACGCAGACGCTCCACCACCTGGTCGCGCTCAGCCTGGGATGTACGAATCTCGGAGTCCATGGCTAAATATCTTCCCCGCGAAGTCGCCGTGGAAACCATATGGGATGTCGTGGGGCGCCTCGGCTCTGGCGAGCTCAGTCAGGTCGCCCGCGTCGAGCACGAGCAGGAACGAGCATTCCCTCGCCGCGTCGAGTACCACGGAGAGGATCGCCCCGTCGTCCTCTGTCTCGGCGCCCGGGGCCGCCACGAAGACAGGCTCGCCCGGGTAGCAGCCATCTTCACGCCAGACCCTGGTGTCACCCTCGCGCACGTCCACCTTCAGGAGCTGGTCCCAGCCGTGGCCCCTCTGGCCCACGCCATACACATAGCGGTAGTCCCGGCCGCTGCGCGCACGGTACGAGATCCGAGGCAGCTCGATCCGCTCGCCGCAGAGGTCCTCCCGCCGCGCGGAGCCGCCGTCGAGTGGCAGGCGATAGCGCCGCAGCGAGGAGCCGGCAGCCGTCGGAGCGCCGTTCTCGCGGAGGTTCTCGAGCAGCAGATCGTCGATGATCGATGCGTCGTCGTAGGCGACGAGGTCGACGACCAGCTCGCCGTCCTCCTCGAAGGCGTTCACGGAATGGAACGTGAAGAACGCCTCCGCCTCCACCGTTGATTGCAGCTCACCCCTTTCGCGATCGATGATGAGAAAGCGGGTGCCGCGCTCGGGCTCCCACCGATAGCTCTCGATGAAGGAGCGCTTGCCGAGGGCCAGCTTGAGCGGGTTGACCACCAGCGGCTGCTCGAACAGGACCGCGTACCGGTCGGTGAGGGCGAACGAGTGCATGTATGCCGGCTCGCGCACGCGGAGCTTCGCCACCTCCCGCGGATCCCCGGAGCCGTCGGGTGTGACGAACAGCCGGTAGGAGCTGGAGGGCCCGAAGCGGGCCGAGTAGCTGACGGCCTCGCGGCGATCGAAGTCGTAGTGGGGGTGCGCCGTTCCCTGATCGCTGCTGCCGGCCCACTTGCGCGGGCCGATGGTCTGGAGCGTCTCGGGATCGAACTCGATCGCCATGGGCGTTTCTGTCATCGCGATCCAGCGCTCGCCCAGGCGCGTCACATTCACGTTGCAGTTGTCGGTCATCGAGGGCGAGAAGAGCGACGAGACGCGCTGGAAGATCGTCCTGCAGGGGTCGCTCCCGAACGTCCGCTGGCGCATCTCGCCGTGTTCGCGGACATTGCGGTAGGCCTGGCTGTCGAGGAACCTGTTCGCGTAGGACACGCTTCCATCGGCGAGCGTGAACGCGTTGAGCATCGCGAGCCCGTCGAACCAGTGGCGCAACGGGGTTCCGCCCGGATCGAGCAGCGCGGGCGTCACGCGCACCAGCGTTCCCGCGAGCCATCCCGGGAGCTCCCCGTCCACCGCCAGGGGCCGGGCCTCGATCTCCTCTTCCAGGCTCTCCAGGCCGAGGCCTCCGGACGTGTGGGTGACCGTGCTAGATTCCATAGGCCAGACCATACCGTCTATTTTGGACTATTGCAAGACCTGAACCTCACACCCACGTCGTACATCGTGCTCGGGCTCATCGAGCTCTCGAAGGAGGCGACTCCGTACGACCTCAAGCAGGCCGTGGGCCTGACGCTCGGGAACTTCTGGTCCCTCCAGCATGCGCAGCTCTACTCCGAGCCCGAACGCCTGGCCGGCGCCGGATATCTCAAGGAGCGCCGCGAGCAGGGCGGGCGGCGGCGCAGGCACTACTCGATAACCGCGAAGGGGCGCAAGGCCCTGGAGGAGTGGCGCCGAGCCCCGACCGAGCGGCTATACGAGCTGCGTGACATGAGCCTTCTGAAACTCTTCTTCGGCGCCGACCCCCGGGATCTCGCAGAGACCCAGCTCGAGGCCCACCGGCGCAAGCTGGCGGCGTACGAGGGCCTCAAGAGCCTAGATTCGGGAGGCGAGCCGCGCGGCCCATGGCTTGCGCTGGAGGCCGGGATCGGCCACGAGCGCGAGTCGATCCGGTTCTGGAAGCGATTGCTGACGTAGGCTTTCCCCGCCATGGCCACCGCCGCGGAGCCCCGCCCGGCCGAGCTCCCGCTGCCGGGCGGCAGGCAGGGCGCGACCGTGAAGCTGTATCCGATGCTCTGCGCCCGGATGGTCAGCCCGCCGGCCATGTTCCACCGCGAGGAGGGCCGGCTGGCGCCGCTCAAGGCGATGGGCGTCCGGGTGCCGCGTGACGAGTGGATGGAGATCCCGGTGATCGCCTTCCTGGTGCAGCACCCGTCGGCCGGGCACGATCCTGATCGACACCGGCTTCCACCCTTCGGTGGCGGTCGATCCCGGCGCAGGCGATGGGCCGCTCTCGGCGGGCTGGTGGCCAAGGACGTGCGGATGGAGACCGACCGACTCCGGTGCCCGCCCAGCTGCGCCGGCGCGGCATCGAGCCGGGGAGATCGGCACGGTCGTGATGACCCACCTGCACTCCGACCACGCCAGCGGGATCGCGGAGTTCCCCGACGCCACGTTCGTGCTCAGCGAGCAGGAGTGGGAGGCGGCCGCCGGCGGCCGCGAGCTGGACGGCTACATCAAGCGCCAGTACGACCACGCCTTCGACTACCGGACGCTCGACTTCGAGGGCCCCGACACCGACTCCTTCGCCAGCTTCGGCCGCGGGTTCGACCTGTTCGGCGACGGCAGCGTGCGGATGGTCTTCACGCCCGGCCACTCGCCCGGCCACTGCTCTGTCGTGCTGCGCCTATCGGGCCGGGAGGCGCTGATCTGCGGCGACGCCGCCTACACGATGAAGACGATCGAGGACACCCACCTGCCGTTCAAGATGGCCGACGAGCACCGCTTCCGGCGATCGCTGAAGGAGATCCAGCTGTTCATCGATCAGACGCCCGACGCAGTGGTCGTCCCGGGCCACGACATGCGCGCGTGGCGGTTGCTCGACAGTTCCTACTAGGGCCCGGTGAAGCCGCCCGCGAAGCACGGCAGCGGGGCGCACACGTCGGTCAGGCCGCCACCGGTCTTCAGGAAGTCCGACTTCTGCTGGCGCCCCTTCGGGTCGTTGCGCGGCGCGCTGTGGGGGTCGTTGCCCTCGCGCGGCGGGACGTTGCCCGTCGGTGGCGCGGGGGTTCCCTTCGCCCCTCCCTCGCGCACCGGGCCGGTGTCGAAGTACGTGATGCCCGGATTCCTCGCATCGGGGGTCGCCGAACGTGGGCACGCCGAATAGCGGCTCCACGTCGGGCGAGCGCCCCGCGTAGACGACGGGCCGGCTGGTGCAGGCGCGGATCGTGCGCGCCTCCACGTCGGCCGCCACGTTGGCCACCTGGTGGTCGCCGAAGGCGGGATGCAGCAGCACGCGGTGCTCCGGTGAACCGGGCAGCGGATCGTTCGTCATGTGCTGCGCGTAGCCGTTGGACTCGCCGCGGTCCCAGAGCAGCTGCATCAGCGAGAAGATCAGCGGGCGCTCCAGCTCGTCCGGGTAGGCCTGGTAGAGCCCGATCGGCAGCGGCAGCCCCTCGATGTTGCCGGTGGCGTACATGTCGAAGTCGACGCTGCGGCTGAGCAGCGTCGAGTAGTTCATCCCCGGCACGCCGTGCACCGCGGCGCGGAAGTCGGGCGAGAGCGCGGTCAGGCCGCCGGACAGGATGCCGCCCTGGCTGTTGCCGTCGTAGAACAGCTCGTCCGTGTCGATCACCGAGGCGCCGTTCACCTGGAACGCCGGGTTGGCCGACGCGCCGTCGGGGTGCAGCAGCCAGCGCCCCACGTACATGAAGTTCACGTAGCCCTGCTGGATCCGGTCGACGAGCGTGTTGAAGCGCGACAGGTCCTGCAGCAGCGTGGCGACATGCGGCACGTCGAGGGTCGACATCCCGGCCCAGTCGGTCGCGCAGAACACGAAGTTGTGCTCCTGGCCCATCGCCTGGACGTTCCCCCCGCCCACCTCGCCCGCGCCGCCCAGCAGACCGTGGCCGTACAGCGACGGGCGCGACTGGCCCGGGAGCCCGCCGTCGTCGACGGCCTTCCGCGGGATCGTGCAGATCACGTTCGCGAGCGTGGTGTTGCCGGCGGTCTGCGCGGGCTCGCCGCCCGCAAACCCGGAGCCGGGCGGGCAGGTGGGCTGGTCGAGGTAGCACGGCACCGTGATCTGCCCGCTCACCCGCCGCGCGGTGCGGTCGCTCTCGCCGTCCTCGCACTGGCCCGGATCGCCCGCGGAGCAGGGCTCGAAGTCGCGCCGGCCGTCGAGGTCGCCGGCCTCGCCGTCGACCGAGTCCGGGATGTCGGGGTTCTGGACGAACTGCGGCGTGTCGCCCTCCACGTCGAGGTCCGCCAGGTCGGTGTCGCCCAGCTGCTCGAAGGCGTCGTCGCGCATCGCCAGCGCGCGGCCGGAGAGGCTCTGCTCGCTCGCCACGGTGAAGTCCCAGGTGAGGTAGAGGTCCTTGCGCGCGATGCCCGCCTCGCCGAGGGTGTCGAAGATGCCCTCGAACTTCGAGCGGCGCGCCTCGATGTCCGGATTGCTGGTGACGATCCCGTCGCGGTAGGCGCGGAACTCCTCCCGCGGCTCGAGCAGCTTCCCGTCGGCGCCACGCAGCCGGCGCAGCGCCACGATGTAGCGCTCGCCCTCCTCGAAGTTCTTGCCCGGCCGGACGATCAGGGTCACGTCCTCGCGCCTGGGCGGGTCGCCGGTCAGCGGGTTCGAGTCGATCTCGGCCCAGATCAGCTGGCGCTGCTTCGTGCGCGCGTTGATCACCACCACCGGCTGGTCCGGGTCGAAGCTGCGCTCCATGTCGGTGATCGGCACGGCCCCGGTCTCGCTCGGAACGCCTCCGGGCTGTCCAGCCCCGGCACGCGGGTCACGATCATGTTGCCCGGGCTGAAGCCGTCGGCGCGGTTCTGGTCGGTCGTGTCGATCGTCTGCTGGGTCTTCGTGCTCGTGGGCGTGAAGGAGGAGTCGATGTTCAGCCGCCGCTTGGTGGGCGTGGAGGCGTCCGCCACGGTGAAGTGGTCGTTGGGGAACGGGTACAGGCACAGCGAGGGGTCGAGGAAGTCGCAGCTGTCCGCGTCCTCGGTCTTCAGCGCTCCCAGGGGCCGGCCGCCCGGCGGCGGCCGAGAGATCCTCTGGCGGCTTGGTGCCGTCCCCGGCGCCCCCGCCGCTCCCGCCTCGGCAGCGCGACGGATCTCGCCGCATCCCCCGGGCCGCCGCGGCGAAGCGGCGCGAGCCGCTGCGGCCCCTGGCGTCGATCACCAGCGCCCGGCACGAGCCGAGGATCCGGCGGCCCGATCGGGTGAGCTCGAGCCGGAACGTGCGCGCCCCGGAGCGCCGGAGCCGCACACGGCGGAGCTTGGTGACCCGGAAGGCCGGGCCACCCGTGGCTCCGGCGCGCCCGCGCGCCTAGCCGGAGCCTGACCGGCGCGCTCGACCTGACCCGCACGCGCAGGTACCCGAGCCGCAGCGCATTGTCGCTGGCTCGAGGTGAGCACTTCGGCGCGCGGCTTCGCCGCCGGCGAGGCATCCCTGCCATCGTCGGCCGCGACCGCCGCCCCTCCTCCGGTGAGCGCAAGCAAGCTCGCGCCTACTGCAGCCCTCCCTGACCGCACCCCTGCCACGGCTTGGATTGTGAACTAGAAGGCGCGGATTCACAGTGGGCGCTGCCCGAAGTTGCGGCGCGATGTTTGTGACGCGTCACAACTTCTCCGGACTAAGGACTAGCAGGCCGGCGGCCCGCGGCCTCGGCCGCCCGCCGCGCCGCGCGCGCGGCCTTCACCGTCGCGCTGCGGCCGTTCTCCCGGAGCGCCTGCCAGAGCCCTCGGATGCGCATGAAGATCTGCTCGGACGCGGCCTGGGACTGCTCCCGGGTGGGTTCCTCCACCCGCTCGAACCGGATCGGGTCGCCGAACTGGACCGAGACCTTGGGGAACTGGAGCCGCTTCCAGTCGCGCACGCGCTCGGACCCCACCAGCGCCACCGGCACCACGGGGGCGCCGGACTCCAGCGCGAGCCGCCCGATGCCCGGCTTGGGATCGCCGAGCTCGCCGGTGCGGGAGCGGCCACCCTCGCAGTACATCACCAGGACGCCGCCGCGGGCGAGCACCGCGTGCGCCGTCTTGAACGCCTCCTCGTCGCGATGCCCGCGACGGATCGGGAACACGCCGCCGTTGTTGTAGACGATCTCCAGCGGCATCTGGAACAGCTGCGACTTGGCCATGAACTGCACCTTGCGGCGCAGGAACGCCGCGACGAAGAAGTGGTCGAGGAACGAGAAGTGGTTCGGCGCGATGATCGCGGGCCCGTCCGGCGGCACCTTGTCGGAGTCGATCGCGCGCGTGCGGAAGAAGAACAGGATGTAGGGGCTCAGCACCACTCGCACCAGCTCGTACATCCAGTTGGGGCGCTTCGAGCGGGTGCGCTCATGGAAGCGCGTGAAGTGCTCGGCCGGGCGCGGGTCCTTGTAGACCTGCGCCTTCATCTTCGTCTTCGGGCCCTCGTCCCCCATCTGCCGACCCTACCCATCAGCGCCGGGTTCGTTACGCGCCCAACCGCGCGAGCGCTCGAGCGCTCGCGACCAATCCGCGAGCAGCGACTCCCGCTGCGCCTCGGACATGCGCGGCTCGTAGCGAGCCGCCTCGCGCCACATCGCCCGCACCTGGTCCTCGCTCCACAGCCCGGTCGCGACTCCGGCCAGATAAGCGGCGCCCAGCGCCGTGGTCTCGGAGATCTCCGGCACCACCACGGGCACGCCGAGCACGTCGGCCTGGAAGCGCATCAGCCACGAGTTGTGCACCGCCCCGCCGTCGGCCTTCAACTCGTCCAGGGCCACGCCGGATGCCGCCTCCATCGCCCGCACGGCATCGACGGTCTGGTAGGCGATCGCCTCCAGGGTCGCGCGCGCCAGATGCGCCACGCCGGAGCCGCGCGTGAGCCCGACGATGGTCCCGCGCGCGTACGGGTCCCAGTGGGGTGAGCCCAGGCCCGTGAACGCCGGCACCAGGTACACGCCGTCGTTGGAGTCCAGCGAGCGAGCGAGCTCCTCGGTCTCCCCGGCGCTGCCGATCACCCCGAGGCCGTCGCGCAGCCATTGCACGCCCGCGCCGGTCACGAAGATGGCCGCCTCGGTGGCGTAGTCCACCCGGCCGTCGACGCCCCAGGCAACGGTCGTGAGGAGCCCGTCGGGCGGATCGGGCCGGTCGGTCCCGGCGTTCTGCAGCACGAAGCTGCCGGTGCCGTAGGTGTTCTTGCCGAGACCGGGCGTGTGGCACGCCTGGCCGTAGAGCGCGGCCTGCTGGTCGCCCGCGATGCCGGCCACCGGCACGCTGCCTCCGAAGGCATCGGTCTCGCCGTACACGTGCGCGCTCGGGCAGGGCTCGGGCAGCGACCCCTGCGGTACGCCGAGCAGCTCGCACAGGTCGGCGTCCCACGCCAGCTTCTCCGTGTCGAACAGCAGCGTCCGCGACGCGTTCGAGTAGTCGGTGGCGTGCCGGCCGGTGAGCTTGAACACCAGCCATGAGTCGATCGTCCCGAACGCCGCGCGCGCGGGATCGACCTCGCCGTTTTGGATCAGCCACTCGATCTTCGTGCCGGAGAAGTAGGGATCGAGCACGAGCCCTGTGCGCTCGCGCACCAGCGGCTCGTGGCCGGCCTCGCGCAGCTCGTCGCAGCGCGCGGACGTGCGCCGGTCCTGCCACACCAGCGCGCGGTGCATCGGCTCGCCGGTCTCGCGGTCCCAGGCCACCACGGTCTCGCGCTGGTTGGTGATGCCGATGCCGGCCAGCTTGCGGCCGTCGATCCCCGCGGCGTCGAGCGCCTCCCGCCCCACCCGCCGGGTGACCGCCCAGATCTCGTCGGCGTCGTGCTCGACCCACCCCGGCCGCGGGAAGTGCTGGCGGAACTCGCTGTAGGCGCGTCCGGCGGCGGCGCCCTCGGAGTCGAAGACGATCGCCGTCGAGCCGGTGGTGCCCTGGTCGAGGGCGAGGATCACGGCGCGAAGGTATCGTGCCCGCGCATCTGGTCACCAACCCGGCAGGAGGACGACTTGCCCGACGTCGAGGCCCACATCACCGGCACCGTATGGAAGATCGAGTGCGCGGTCGGCGACGACATCGAGGAGGGCGACACCGTGGCCATCCTCGAGTCGATGAAGATGGAGATGCCCGTCGAGGCCGAGGACGACGGCAAGGTCAAGGAGATCAAGTGCCAGGAGGGCCAATCGGTGAGCGAGGGCGACGTCCTGGTCGTGCTCGAGTAGCGCCATGACGGAGCTGGCGTCCGGCAAGCTGATCCTCGACGAGCCGGACCCGGGCGTCTGCCGCCTGCGCATCCACAACGAGGAACGGCGGGGGGCGCTCGATCACGAGATCCTCGACACGCTGGCCGAGACGGTGCCGGCGCTCGACGCCCGCTGCCTGGTGCTGACCGGCACGGGGCGGGTGTTCTCCGCCGGCTACGACCTCGGCAACCTCGAGGGGCGCGAGTTCGAGGACAACGCGGAGAAGCTGGTCGCGCACCCGTTCCACGCCGCCATCGAGGCGCTCGAGGCGTTCGAGTATCCGGTCGTGGCCGCGCTCAACGGCCACGCCATCGGCGGCGGCCTGGAGCTCGCGCTCACCTGTGACATCAGGTTCGCCGCACGCGGGATCAAGCTGGGGATGCCGCCGGCCAAGCTCGGCCTGATCTATTCGCACACCGGCCTGCGCAAGTTCATCGACGTCGTGGGGCCGGCGCACACCGCCGAGCTGTTCCACGTGGGCCGCAACGTGGACGCCGAGCGGGCGGCGGAGATCGGCCTGGTGAACCACGTGGTCGAGAGCGGCGAGCTGGACGAGCGGGCCGGCGCCATGGCCGCGGAGATCGCGGCCAACGCACCGCTGTCGCTGAGCGGGAACAAGCGGATCATGCGCGAGCTGCGCAAACACGCCGCCGCGCTGCCGCCCGACGTCGAGCGCGAGCTCGTGGAGCTGCGCGAGTCGTGCTTCCGCACCGAGGATTTCTTGGAGGGAGTGAAGGCGTTCGGCGAGAAGCGCGAGCCGGAGTGGAAGGGGCGGTAAACCGGGCGGGGTCTTCGGGGCGGATTTTGGGATGCCCTTCCGGGCGACAGTGAGCACCCTCCAGGGCATCCCAAAATCCGCCCTTCGAGAACCCTGCTTTACACCACTACGGCGCGCCCTCGGGTTCGCCCCCGGCCCTCGCCTTATGAGCTAAGAGGGCGCTTGCGAGGGGGCGAGATGGACTTGCCCTGGAGGGTGCTCACTGTCGCCCGGAAGGGCAATGTCCATCTCGCCCCCACCCCGCGAGCGATCTTCAGCCGGTCAGAGCTTGCGCGCCGACCGCCGGTCGAGCCATTCCCCCACGGTCCCCGCGACGTAGCCCACCTGGTGCGCCGCCTTGCCCACCGCCGAATCATCGAGCGGGCGCGATCGCGCCGTCGGGGTCGGACCCGAGCGCCGCGACCGCCTTGCGCGCCTCGCCCTCCAGCCGCTTGAGCTTGCGCTCCCAGCGCCCGCAGAAATCGGCGAGGCCCTGGTTGCCCGAGGTCTCGCTGACGGTCCCGAGGTACGCGAGCAGGCGTGACCACGTGCTGGAGGTCCTCGATGGCGAACCGCGCCGCCTGGTTGCGCTCGAGGAAGCGGTCGCGCACGCGAGCGCCGCCGGCGATCGACTTGCCCGCCCCCTGCGCGGCCGGCTTGCCGTGCAGGTCGTGGCGGCCGGTGAGCGGCGCCAGCTCCTCGATCAGTTCGTCCGCCGCCGCGGCGCCCCTGTCGAGCACCTTCGAGATGGCGGGATCGGACAGCGCGGCCGACAGCGAGCGCCAGTGCTCGCCGAGCTGGCGGGAGTACGCGTACAGCTCCCGGTAGCCCCGGTTCTCGGCTGGATGCAGCGCCATTGGCACATCCTGCCCGATCCGGTCCGCGTTGCACCTGAGTAATCGTTCGTTTACCATCGGTAATCGGATGGTTACCACGTCCGCCCCGACCCGCGAGCGCATCCTCGACGCCGCCGTGGACCTGTTCGGGCGCCAGGGCTTCCATCGCACGTCGGTCGGCGAGATCGAGACGGCGGCCGGCCTGGTTCCACGCTCCGGCGGCCTCTACAAGCACTTCCCGAGCAAGGCCGGCCTGCTGGAGGCGGTGATGCAGCGCCGCGACAGCGCCGTGGCGGAGGTCGAGGCGGCCGTCGACGCCGCGGCCTTCGAGGATCCCCGAGCCGACCTGGAGCTGCTCGGCCGGATGGCGCTGGAGGAGATCACCGACGACCAGCCGCTGCTCCGGGTGGTGCTGCGCGAGGGCGACAACTTCCCCGAGCTGCGCGACGAGTTCCACCGCCGGATCGTGCGCCGCGGGCACGACAAGCTCGTGGCCACCTTCCGTGCGATGGCCGCGGACCGGGCCGTGGACGGGCTCGATGTGGAGGCGCTCGCAACGGTGGTGCTCGGCCCGATCATCAACTACTGCGTGCTGCAGACCCTGTTCGGCCGGCCACCGGGAGACGTGGACGCAGACCGCTTCATCGCTGCCTGGACCGACTCGACGGTCGCCTTCCTGGCAGAGCACGACCTGATCGACAAGGAGGAACCACGATGAGCACCGACGACCGCATCGCCCGGCACCGGGGCGGGATTCGCTTCCTGCTGCTGGCGCTCGGGATCCCCCAGGGCCTGATCGGGCTGTGGGCGCTGCTCGCCCCGCGCTCCTTCTACGACGACTTCCCGGCCGGCACGGACGGGTGGGTGAACGTGCTCGGGCCGTTCGACGAGCACCTGGTGACCGACGTCGGCGCCCTGTTCGTGGGCCTGGCGGTGCTGATGACCCTGGCGGCGGTCTCGCTGCGGCGGAACCTGGTCGTGGCCGCGGCGGTCACGTGGCTGATCTTCGCCGTGCCGCACTTCGTCTGGCACGCGTTCAACCTCGAGCCGTACGACGGCTTCGACACCGTCGGCAACGTCGTGACGCTCGCCTGGACGGTTATCGGCGGGGTGCTGATCCTCCTCCTGGCCCTTCGCCGCGACGCGCGCCCGGTGGGCGCGGCGCCGGGGCCGGACGGCGCGCGGATCGCCCTGGTCGGCGACAAGGAGGCGGGGCTGATGGCGCGCGCGACCTACGCGTACTCGCGGCGGGAGTTCGGGGTCGTGCCCGAGCCCACGCGCGTGTACGCCCACCACCCCACGATCCTCGCCGGGTACGGCGCGCTGGAGTACGCCACCGAGAAGGCGGAGCTCGTCCCGGCCAAGCTCAAGGCACTGGCGGCCACCAAGGCCGCCGCGCTCGCCGGCTGTGAGTTCTGCATGGACATCGGGTCGATGATCTCGGCGTCGAACGGCGTGACCGAGGCCCAGCTTCGCGCCCTTCCCGAGCACGCCACCAGCGCCGAGTTCGACGAGCTCGAGCGGCTCGTGCTCGACTTCGCCGTGGCCATGACGCGCACGCCGGTGAACGTCCCCGAGGAGCTGTTCGCGCGCCTGCGCGAGCATTTCGACGAGGCCCAGCTGGTGGAGCTCGCGAACGAGATCGCGATCGAGAACTACCGGGCGCGCTTCAACTGGGCCTTCGGACTCGGGTCCCAGGGGTTCACCGAGGGCGGCTTCTGCGTGCGCGCGGAGGCGGCTCAGCCCGCCTAGCAAAGGTTCGGGTCCGTCCGACCGCGCGCCTACCTTGCGCCGCGGTGCCCCCGCTGATCACCCCGGAAGAGGCGCGCCGGCTCGGCGAGATCGAGGATCACGGCGAGATCGAGGCGCTCGTGGAGCGGGCTTGGCGCGCGCGCACCGAGACGTTCGGGGACTCCACCGACATGTGCTCGCTGGTCAACGCCAAGTCGGGCGGGTGCGCGGAGGACTGCGGGTTCTGCGCCCAGTCGCGCTTCGCGGAGGCCGACACGCCGATGCACGCGATGATGACCCCGGAGCAGATCCTCGAGCACGCCAGGGCGGCCGAGGCCGCGGGCGCGCACCGCTTTTGCATGGTCACGCAGGGCCAGGGCCTGTCGAAGAAGGACTTCGACTCGATCCTCGAGGGCGCCCGGCTGGTCGCCCAGGAGACCAACCTCAAGCGCTGCGCCTCGGTCGGCCACATGAGCGTCAAGCGCGCCAAGCAGCTCAAGGAAGCCGGCATCCAGCGCGTGCACCACAACGTGGAGACGGCCGAGAGCTACTACGACGAGGTGTCCACCACGGTCCGCTACGAGGGCCGGCTGCGCACGATCGACGCGGTGATCGAGGCAGGGCTCGAAACCTGCGTCGGCGGCATCCTCAACCTCGGCGAGACACGCGAACAGCGCGTGGAGATGGCCTTCGAGCTGGCGAGGATCGACCCCACGAGCGTGCCGATCAACATGCTCAACCCGCGTCCGGGGACCAAGTTCGGCGACCGCGAGTTCATGGACCCGTGGGAGGCGGTCAAGTGGATCGCGATCTTCCGGCTGATCCTCCCCGGCGCGCTGTTCCGCCTCTGCGGCGGCCGCGTCGAGAACCTCGGCGACCTGCACCGGATGGCGGTGAAGGCCGGCATCAACGGGGTGATGATGGGCAACTTCCTCACCACGCTGGGCTCGGAGCCGGAGGACGACCGCGCGATGTTCGAGGAGCTGGGGCTGAATGTTGCGCGCCAGCCCGACAACGGCTCGAACCCGCGCCCCGACAACCGCTCCGGGTGGCTGGACGGCCACGCCCCAGCCACGCCGGTCGACGAGCTGATCGACAGCCAGGCCGACGCGAACTTCTGGAACCCGGAGATCCAGCTGCGCCGCGTGAAGAAGGACAAGGTCCCGCCGCGGCCCGACGGCGCGCCCAACGCCGGCCTAGAGGTGGTCCACGTGGAGGCGGCCGACTAGTGGACCTGGACCGCGCTCTGGGCGAGATCAGGGATCGCGGCCTGCTGCGGCGGATGCGGATGATCTCCGGCCCCCAGGGCCCGCGGGTGCTGCTCGACGGGCGCCCGGTGCTGCTCCTGTGCTCGAACAACTACCTCGGCCTGGCGGATCACCCGCGCGTGCGCGAGGCCGCCGCCGAGGCGGCCATGCGCTACGGCGCCGGCGCGGGAGCGTCGCGCCTGATCTCGGGCACGATGCGCATCCACCGTCGGCTGGAGGAGCGGCTGGCGGACTTCAAGGGCGCCGAGGCGGCGCTGCTGTTCGGCTCCGGGTACCTGGCCAACACGGGCATCACGCAGGCGCTTGCCCGCAAGGGCGAGGTGGTGTTCTCCGACGAGCTGAACCACGCGAGCATCGTGGACGGGTGCCGCCTGGCCGGCGCCGAGACCTTCGTCTACCGCCACGCGGACACCGAGCACCTGGCCTGGGGGCTGACCCAGGCGCAGGGACGCGGCTCGCTGATCGTGACCGACGGCGTGTTCTCGATGGACGGCGACGTCGCGCCGCTCCAGGAGATCGTCTCCCTGGCGCAAGAGCACGACGCGCGGGTGATGGTCGACGAGGCGCACGGCACCGGGGCGATCGGGCCCGGTGGGCGCGGCGCGGTCGCGGCCGCGGGTGTCGAGGACGAGGTGGACGTGCTGGTGGGCACCCTCGGCAAGGCGCTCGGGTCCTACGGGGCCTACGTCTGCTGCTCCAAGCGAATGGCGAAGTTCCTCGTGAACACCACGCGCACGTTCATCTTCTCGACGGCCCCGGGGCCGCCCTCGGTCGCGGGCGCGATGGCCGCGCTCGAGCTGCTGCGCGAGCAGCCGCGCCGGGTGGAGAAGCTCCAGCGCAACGCCTCGTTGATGCGCGAGGCGCTGCAGGCGCGCGGCCTGGGCTCCGTGCCGGGCGAGACTCAGATCCTGCCGATCCTCATCGGCGAAGCGGAGAGCGCGGTGGCGGCCAGCGAGGCGGCGCTCTCGCGCGGCGTCTTCGCCCAGGCGATCCGCCCGCCCACCGTGCCCGCGGGCACCTCGCGCCTGCGGCTGACCGTGATGGCGTCCCACACCAAGTCGGAGCTGCGCGACGCGGCGGCCACGATCGCCACCGCGGTCAAGGACGCCCGCCGGAAGCCGGTGGCCGGGGTGTTCGACGGCCTGGCCGACGCCGCCTGATCGCGCTTGCCGGGGCTGTTCGTAACCGGCACCGACACGGGTGCGGGCAAGACTGTCGTGGCCGGCGCCATCTGTGCCGCGCTCGCCGCGCGCGGAGAGCGCGTGTCGGCCTTCAAGCCGGCCGTGACCGGGCTCGACGACCCACCGGGCGAATGGCCGATGGACCACGAGCTGCTCGCCGGCGCGACGGGCCAGGCGCCCGAGGAGGTCGCGCCCTACACGTTCGGGCCGGCCGTGTCACCGCACTGGGCGGCGGAGCTGGAGGGCCGGCCGATCGAGCCACGGCGGCTGGTCGCGGCCGCGCGCGCCGCGCCGGGCTTCGTGGTCTGTGAGGGCGTGGGCGGCCTGCTCGTGCCGCTCACGCCCGGTTACTCGGTACGCGACCTCGCGGTCGACCTCGGCCTTCCCCTCGTGATCGCGGCGCGCACCGGGCTCGGAACGATCAACCACACGCTGCTGACCGTGGAGGCCGCGCGCACCGCGGGCCTCGCCGTGGCCGGGATCGTGATGACGCCCTGGCCGGCGGAGCCCGAGCCGATCGAGGTATCGAACCGCGAGACCGTGCAGCGGCTGGCGGGAGTCGCGGTGACCGGTCTGGCGCCCACGGCTCCGGACCGGCTCGCCGGCGCCGGCGACGAACTGGTCACAATGCTCGTCGGATGACCGAGCGCGCCACGGAGGAGGAGCACCACCACCTCGGGGCCCACCGCGGCCCGGACCCCGAGGACGTGCCGGACCTGCTGCGCAAGCTCCAGGAGCGCAAGAAGCGCCACGAGAACGCCGGCATCGTGCGCCGGATCGGGGTCGTGATCATCGGCGTGCTGCTCGTGATGGCGGGGATCGTGATGTCCGGGCCCGGCGTCCCCGGCCCGGGCATCCTCGTGATCCTGATCGGGCTCAGCTTCCTCGCGCTGGAGTTCGACCGCGCCGAGCGCATCCTCGAGAAGGCGATCGTGTGGGCCGACAACGCCGCCCAGCGGGCCGAGAACGCCACGCCGCGCCAGAAGGCGATCACCGGCGTGGCCGGCCTGCTGGTGGTGGGCGCGTTCGTGGCCTGGGCGCTGCTCTACGACATCCCGCTGGTGCCGATTCTCTAGAGGCGGCAAGCCGCCCGTTCCGCCCGGAAGGCGCCTCGATCTCAAGGGCGGCAGGTGCCGCCGAGCTACCCTCGCGCTCGGCCTCGCGCAGCTCGATCCGGCGGATCTTGCCCGTGAGCGTCTTCGGCAGGTCGTCGACGAACTCGATCTCGCGCGGGTAGGCGTACGCGGAGAGGTGGCCGCGCACGAACTGCTTGATGTCGTCGGCGGTCTCGTCGCTGCCCTCGTGCCCCGCCGCGAGCACGATGAACGCCTTCACGATGTCGCCGCGCTTCTCGTCGGGTGACGCCACCGCCGCGGCCTCCTTCACCGCGGGGTGCTCCACGCAGGCCGACTCCACCTCGAACGGGCCGATGCGGTAGCCGGCGCTGATGATCACGTCGTCCGCGCGGCCGGCGTACCAGACGTAGCCGTCCTCATCCATCTGCGCCGCGTCCTTGGTGTGGAACCAGTCGCCGCCGAAGTCCGCCTCGGTGTCCTCGGGCCGGTTCCAGTAGCCCGAGCGGATAGTGGGGGTTCGAGCGCGCCCTCAGGCAGATCTCGCCGCGCTCGCCCGTGGGCACGGGGTTCTCGTCCTCGTCGAGGATCGCCACGTCCCAGCCGGGCATCACACGACCCATCGACCCCTCCCGCACCTCCAGGTTCGGGAAGTTGCCGCACAGCGGATAGCTCTCGGTGAGGCCGTAGTAGTCGAGCACGGTGAGCCCGTACTGGTCGCGGAACCAGCGGATCACCTCGGGGTTCAGCGGCTCGCCCGCCGAGCACACGTTGCGCAGCTCGGGCAGCGGGTAGCGCTCGCCCGCGTCCTCGATCGCGGTCATGGCGCGCAGCGCGGTGGGGGTGGTGAACATGCCCTGCACGCCGTGCTTGGCGAGGAAGCGCAGCTGCTCGTCGGGGTCGAACCCGCCCTTGCGCGCGTACACGAGCGCGGTGGCCCCGTAGCGCCAGGGGCCGAGCAGCGGCGCGATGCCGGCGGCCCACGCCCACTCGCCCATGCCGTGGAACAGCTCCCCGTCGTGGAGGTCGTGGCAGAACTCGAACTCCTCGTGGGCGAGGATGTAGCGGTGGGCGTGCAGGATGCCCTTCGCCAGCCCGGTGGTGCCCGACGAGTAGTAGAGCTGCGCCGGGTCCTCGGCCGCGGTGTCCACCACGTCGTACTCGGCCGAGGCCGCCTGCATCTCCCCCACCAGGTCCTCCATCACCCACACGTGCTCCACGAGCCCCTCGGGAATCCGGTGGCGATTGGCGGCGTCGGTGACCAAGACGCGCGCGCCTGAGTCGCGCAGCCGGTGCTGAATGCCCTCGTCGCCGTAGAGCACGGACATCGACAGCAGGATCGCCGCGTGCTTGTAGGTGCCGAGGAACACGGCGGCGGTCTCCGGCAGCGACGGCAGCAGCGTGGCCACGCGGTCCTCCCGCTCGATCCCGTGAGCGACCAGCACGTTGGCGAACCGGTTCGAGAGGTCCTGGAGCTCACCGAAGTCCACCCGCCGCTCGTTGCCCTCGTAGTCCTCCCAGACCATCGCGAGCTTGTCGCGCGGGTGCTTGTCGCACACGTCGACGGCGATGTTGTAGCGCTCGGGCACCTCCCAGCGGTGCTCCGCGCGCATCTCCTCGTAGCTGCCCAGCCGATACTTGCGGTGGCTCATGCGGTCCCTCCTCCTTCGCCCAACCTACCCGAGCCCCGCCGGCCTACTCGTGGCCGTCGCGCGGCAACTTGTCAGTCGTCAGCGGCGTAGTCGATGATCGACTTGTCGATCAGCCACTCCACGGGCGCCTTGTCGTCGGTGTAGACCGAACCGCCCTCCATCGGCGGCCCGATCCGCGCCGCCGCCGCCGCGGCGGTGGTCCGCAGGCCGGCCGGCAACCGCGGGACGGCCCGCCGCAGGCGCGCGCCCGAGACGCGCGACTCGCTCGCCACGATCAGGGTGTTGGTGTCCTCGATCGGGTCGCGCAGGACGCTTCGGGAAGACCTCGCTCATGGTGGCGGTGAGCACCTTCTCCAGATCGTCCTGGCCCTCGGGGTGGCCGGCGTTCACGATCACCACGCCCCCCGGCTCGAGGCGGTCGCGAACCAGCTCGAAGAACTCCTTCGTGGCCAGGTAGAACGGGATGTAGGGCTGGCGGTAGGCGTCCACCGAGATCACGTCGAAGCGGTCGTCCGTGCGCCTCAGCCAGGGCCGGGCGTCCTCGTGATGGAGGTTCAGCCTGGGGTTGTTCATGTCGAAGTACTCGCGTCCGATCTCCGACAGCTCGGGGTCGATCTCGACGCCGTCCACGATCGTGCCGGGGAAGAACTCCTCGTACGCGCGCGAGGTGGTGCCGGCGGCGTTGCCGAGGATCGCCACACGGCGCGGAGGCCGGCCGAGCCGGGTGTACGGCAGCACCAGGTGCCCGTCCCACACGTCACCGGTGAGCACCGTGTGCGGCTCGTAGATCGAGTGCTGCGCCTGGCCCTCGTTCAGCTCCAGCGCCCGCGAGCCGTCGGGGCGCTCGACCACGCGCGCGTACTGGTACTCGGTGTCCGCCTCGTGGATCACGCGGCCGTCGTCGCTCTCCGCCTTGAGCGTGCCGACGGGCAGCGCCATCAGCGCGATGATCGCGGCCGGCGCAAGCGCGTAGCGGCGCACGGGGCGCAGGCCCCACACCGCCACGAGCGCGATCGCCAGGGCGAAGATCAGGAACGTGCGGCGCGTGCCCACCGCCGGGATCAGCACCAGCGCCGAGAGCAGGGTGCCCACCAGGCTGCCCGCCGTGGAGATCGCGTACAGGCGGCCGGCCACCTCCCCGGCCTCCTCCACCTTCTGCACCGCCAGCCGGATCGCCCACGGGGACACCATGCCCAGCAGCAGCACCGGGACCGCCACCAGGCCGAGCACGCCGATCAGCGAGCCGATGAACGCGCCGGCGGAGATCGAGTCCAGGGCCTCCACCGCCACGTCGAGCAGGGGGTCGGCCGCGAACGGCACGATCGCGAGCAGCCCGGCCGCCGTGAGCGTGAGCAGGCACAGCCCGCGCATGTGCGGGTGGCGGTCGGCGAAGCGGCCACCGAGCCAGTAGCCCACCGAGAGGGCCACGAGCACGACCCCGATGGTGTTCGCCCAGACGATCGTGGAGGCGCCGAAGTAGGGCGAGAGCAGCCGCACGGCCGCGATCTCCGCGCCCAGCGAGCCGGTCCCGACCACGAAAACCAGCACTGGGAGAGGCGGCATTCCGACTGGCACGATAGCTAGGGTCGCTCGCCGTGACGCTTGCCCACGATCGTCTTGCAGAGCTCGATCGCAAGCACCTCTGGCACCCGTTCACCCAGCAGCGGGGATGGGCCGAGGAGGAGCCCCTGATCGTCGACAGGGCCGAGGGCTGCGAGCTGATCGACCCGGCCGGCAACCGCTACATCGACGGCGTCTCATCGCTCTGGTGCACGGTCCACGGGCACCGCCATCCGCACATCGACGCTGCCGTGCGCGAGCAACTCGACCGGGTGGCGCACTCCACCATGCTCGGGCTCACCCACCCCGCGGCGATCCGGCTGGCCGAGCGGCTCACGGCGATCGCGCCGGCGGGCCTCACCCGCTGCTTCTACTCCGACAGCGGCTCGACCGCCACCGAGATCGCGCTGAAGATGGCGTTCCAGTACTGGCAGCAGCGCGGCGAGCTGCGGCGCAAGCGGTTCATCGCGCTGCGCGACGCCTACCACGGGGACACGATCGGCTCCGTGTCGGTCGGGGGGATCGACCTGTTCCACTCGATGTACCGGCCGCTGCTGTTCGACACGCTGAAGGCGGCCCCGGGCGACATCGCCGAGATGGAGCGCCTGTTCGCCGAACACCCGGGCGAGGTGGCGGCGGTGATCATGGAGCCGCTGGTGCAGGGAGCGGCGGGGATGCTCGTGCACCCGGAGGGCTACCTGCGCGCGGTGCGGGAGCTGTGCGATCGCCACGGCGCGCTGCTCATCTGCGACGAGGTGGCCGTGGGCTTCGGGCGCACCGGGCGCATGTTCGCCTGCGAGCACGAGGACGTTGCGCCGGACCTGCTGTGCCTGGCGAAGGGCATCACCGGTGGCTACCTGCCGCTGGCGGCCACGCTCGCCACCGAGGAGATCTACGAGGGCTTCCTCGGTGAGCACGAGGAGTTCCGCACGTTCTTCCATGGCCACACCTACACGGGCAACCCACTCGCGTGCGCGGCCGCCCTGGCCACGCTCGAGGTGTTCGAGGAGGAGCACACGCTCGAGCGGCTGCAGCCGAAGATCGAGCTGCTCGGCGAGCTGCTGGCGGAGGTCGAGGCGATGCCCATGGTGGCCGAGGTCCGCCGGCGCGGGTTCATGACCGGCATCGAGATCGCCGGGCACGCGGTGGAGGAGCGGATCGGCCACCGGGTGACGCTCGAGGCCCGCAGGCGGGGCGCCATCATCCGCCCGCTGGGCGACACCGTGATCCTGATGCCCCCGCTGGCGATCTCCGAGGACGAGCTGCGCCGGCTGGTGTCGATCACCACCCGGGCGATCGGGGCGGCGACCGCCGCCGGGTTGGCGGAAGCTGCCTGAGGCCTGAGGCCTGAGCGTCTGAGGTCTGGCTCAGACCTCGTGAGGCTCGAAATCCTTCTTCCGAGCTCCACACACGGGGCAGAACCAGTCGTCTGGGATGTCCGTGAAGGCCGTCCCCGGCGGGATGCCGCCGTCGGGGTCGCCCTGCTCGGGGTCGTAGATGAACCCGCAGCTCTGGCAGATCCACTGCTGGGCGGTCGCGGTCTCGCTCACGGCGCGAAATCTAGCGCCGCGGCCTCGGGTACGCTGCGCCGATGCGCGTGGACGAACCGCCGCCCGGCGAGGAGCTGAACACCGGCGAGGTCACCGAGGCGCGCGAGGCTGCCTCCCTCATCCTTCTCCGTGACTCGAGCGATGGGCCCGAGGTGCTGCTCGTGCAGCGCAACCCCGAGCAGAGGTTCATGGGCGGCGCCTGGGTCTTCCCGGGCGGATCCACCTCCAAGGACGACGGCGACGAGATGCGCACCGCGCGCCGCGAGCTCGAGGAGGAGGCCGGGATCGCGCTGGACGACGACGCCGACCTGGTCCGCTACTCGCGCTGGATCACACCCGCACAGGTGACCGTCCGGTTCGACACCCACTTCTTCGTCGCGCGGGCTCCCGACGGCGCGGAGGCGCGGGTGGACGGCAGCGAGTGCGTCGGAGCGATCTGGATCCGCCCGCAGGACGCGCTCGACAAGGGCGAGAGCGAGGAGCTGATGCTCGTGTTCCCCACGATCAAGCATCTGGAGCAGCTGGCCGAGCACTCCTCGGTCGACGACGCCCTCAGCACCGCTCGCGAGCGCAAGGTGCAGCCGGTGGAACCGCGCGTGCTGGTGGAAGGCGGCGTGGCGCAGGTGCTGCTGCCCGGGGAGCCGGGGTACGAATAGGAAGACCTCAGGCCTCAGGCCTCAGACCTCAGGGCCGAGATCGGTCTGACGTCTGACGTCTGAGGTCTGAGGTCTCTACCCTCAGCGCGCCCATGACCTTCGGCGTCCAACTCGGCCTGGCGTTTGCGCTGGCGTGCGCGTTCACGTCGATCGTCGGCTTCCTCTACAAGCACCGCGGCGCGGTCGAGTCCCCGGCGGTCGAGTGGCGGAGGCCCGTGGCCAGTTCGCTCACGCTGTTTCGCTCCCGCTGGTACACGCTCGGGATCCTTGTGGCCACGGCTTCGTGGGGCTTCCACGTGGCCGCCCTCTC
This sequence comes from uncultured Thermoleophilaceae bacterium, assembly GCA_963761505.1. Lineage (GTDB taxonomy): Bacteria > Actinomycetota > Thermoleophilia > Solirubrobacterales > Thermoleophilaceae > JAAYBF01. Next base: position 151,185 of record CAVXGW010000008.1, on the reverse strand, counting down.
GCTGGCGCCGATCTCGATCGTCCAGTCGGTGATCGCCGGCGGGCTGGTGCTGCTCACGGTCGTGGCCGACCGCCTGTTCGGGTTCTCGGTCACCCGCCGCGAGTGGATCGGGGTGGCGCTCACCGCGGCCGGGCTGGCGTTCCTCGCCGCGACGCTCGGCGACACCGCCGACCAGGCCCATCACGACTACGAGGTCGCGGTACTGGTCGCCTACGTGGGCGGCGCGGCGGCCCTCGGCCTTGCGGCCGCGGCCGCGGCCCGGTCCATCGATCAGGGCGGCACGCTGCTGGCGGCCTCCGCCGGGCTGATCTGGGGCGCCTCCGACGTCTCGATCAAGGCTCTCAGCAGCCGCGTGGACGACGGGTTCGTGACCGTGATGTCCCATCCGCTCGCGCTGGTGATCCTCACCCTCTCGCTGATCGGACTGGGCATCTCGGCCCGCAGCCTTCAGATTGGCCCGGCCGTGCCGGTGATCGCGGTGACCAGCGCCGCGGCGAACGTCTGCACGATCGCGTCCGGCCCGATCGTGTTCGGGGAGCCACTGCCCGACGACACGCTGGGACTGGTCGTGCGCATGGCCGCGTTCGTGCTGGTGATCGCCGCGGCTGCGCTCACACCGCCGCCGCGGGCTACGACGGAAGTGGCATCCGCTCCATCGTGAAGCGCACGCCCAGCTCGGTCTCCGCCGAGAAGGAGTCCCCTCCCGGGTCCTCCCGCACGTCGACCACCACCTCGCGGCCGGCGAACAGATCCACCAGCGCCGCATCCAGGTGCACCGGCACCCCGGAGACCTCACCGACGAATTGCTCCGCCGGCCCCGGCGCGTAGCGGGCGAACAGGAAGGGTGCCGTCGAGTCACAGCAGCCGTTGCCGATCAGCATCGTCAGCTCGTCCCCGAGCTCACCACGGACGCGCTCCAAGACGCGGGTGGCCTCATCGGTGAGGACTACGGTCACGTTCGCCACGGGCACATGGTACGCCGCAACGAGTAGCGTCCTGGTGGGTTCTGACCAATGGTGAGGCGAAGCGCACTGACACTTCTTGTAGCGGCAGCGCTACTGGCGGCCTACGGTGCCGTCGCGGTCGCGGACTCGCTGATCGGCACCGATGCCGCCGACACGCTGAACGGCACCGGATCGCCGGATCAGCTCTACGGCGAGGCCGGCGACGACCAGCTGAACGGCCTGGGCGGCAACGACTACCTCGAGGCGGGCACCGGCAACGACCGCGCGGAGGGCGGGTCGGGCCTCGACCTGGTGATCGCCGGCACGGGAGCCGATCGCGTGGACGCGGGCCCCGGCAACGACGTGGTCTACGCGGGCGCCGGCGACGACCTGCTGCTCGGCGGATCGGGCAAGGACACCCTGTTCGGCCAGGCGGGCAACGACCGGCTGTTCGGCGGGGCTTCCCGCGACCGGCTGTACGCCTCTGGCGGAGGCGACGTGGCCGACGGCGGCAGCGGCCCCGACCGGCTGACGGCCGACGCGGGCGACGCCGAGTTGCTGGGCGGCCCCGGCAACGACGTGATCCTGGGCTCCGGCGGGGACCTGACCGTGCGCGGTGGCAGCGGGCGCGACCGTATCCGCACCGGCGCCGGCGCGGATGCCGTGACGGGAGGCGGCGGAGCGGACGGCATCGCCACCGGCCCGGGCGACGACCGCGTGAGCGTGCGCGACGGCAGGCGCGACCGCGTGCACTGCGGCTCCGGCGAGGACACCGTGGCGGCGGACGCCTTCGACATCCTGCGCGACTGCGAAAAGCGCGCGCAGCGCGTCCAGATCGGATAGAACCGCACATGTGGCCACGCAGGGACTGACCGTCGCCGTCACCGGGCCGACCGGAGACCTCGGCATCTCCGTGGTCGACGCGCTGGAGGCATCACGGTCGGTGAAGCGCGTGATCGGCATGGCCCGACGCCCGTTCGACCCCGCCGAGCAGGGGTGGAAGAAGACCGAGTACCGCGAGGGTGACGTGACCGACGCCAAGAGCGTGCGCGACCTGGTGAAGGGCGCGGACGTGGTGGTGCACCTGGCGTTCGCGATCCTCGAGGCCAGCGACGCCACCCGGGAGCTGAACGTGGAGGGCTCGAAGAAGGTGTTCGAAGAGTCCGCGAAGGCGGGCGTCGAGCGGATCGCCTACGCGTCGAGCGTGGCCGCCTACGGCTTCCACGACGACAACCCCGACTGGCTGACCGAGGACATCGACCCGCTCGGCACCCCGGAGCACCCCTACTCCGCCCAGAAGGCCGAGGTGGAGGGCGTGCTCGCACAGGTGCTGCTGCGCCGGCGCAAGACCGTGGCCTATGTCTTCCGCCCGTGCATCGTGGCCGGCCCGAAGGCGCGCACGATGATCGACGAGATCCCGTACGTGCGGCTGGGAGACTCGATGCCGGGGGCGGTGAGCTCGTTCCTCTCGAACATGCCGATCCTCAAGCCGGTGATCCCCGATCCCGGCACGCGCTTCCAGCTCGTGCACGAGGACGACGTGGCGTCGGCGTTCCTGGCGGCGGCGCAGGGCAAGGGCGAGCCCGGCCCCTACAACCTGGCCGCGCGCGGCACGCTGCGCATCAGCGATCTCGCGGACGAGCTGGGCTGGTACTCGATCCCGGTGCCCGACCTCGCGGTGGACGCCACCGCAGAGGTGGTGCAGCGGCTGCCGCTACCCGCCGCGACCGCCTGGATCCACAGCGTGCGCAAGCCGGTGCTGATGAAGACCGACCGGGCCCAGAAGCAGCTGAAGTGGAAGCCAAAGCACACCGCGAAGGCGACGCTGAAAGAGATGGTCGAGGCCCACCGGGCAACCCCCCACGCCGGGGCCGTTGCAGCCGTATCTGACGTCTGATGTCTGAGGCCTGAGGCCTACTCCGACAGCAGCACGCCGAACATCTTGCGCTGAGGGTCGCGCGTGAGGTCCACGTGCACGTGCTTGACCTCGGTGTACTCGTCCATGCCGTAGGTCCCCAGCTCGCGGCCCAGCCCCGACTGCTTGTAGCCGCCGAACGGCGCGATGCAGTTGATCAGGTGGTGATCGTTGATCCACACCGTGCCGGCGCGCAGCTTCTTCGCCGTCTCCAGGCAGCGGTCGTAGTCCTCCGACCACACGGCCGACGCCAGCCCGTAGATCGTGTCGTTCGCGATCCGGATGGCGTCCTTGTCGTCCTTGAACTTGATCACCGACAGCACGGGCCCGAAGATCTCCTCCTGCGCGATCGTCATCGAGTTGTCGACCTCGGTGAAGATCGTCGGCTCGAAGAAGTGGCCGCCCTCCGGGGCGCCCTCGGGCCGGCCGCCGCCCAGCACCAGCTTGGCGCCCTCCTCCTGGCCGATGCGCACGTAGTTGGACACGGTCTCGAACTGCTCGGCGGAGACCAGCGGGCCCATGTCGGAGTCGTAGTCGAGCGCGTCGCCGATCTTGAGGCCCTTCGCCCGCTCCACCAGCCGCTCCACGAACTCGTCGTGGATCGACTCCGGCACGAGCAGGCGGGTGCCGGACTCGCACACCTGGCCCTGGTGGAAGAACGTGGCCCACAGGGCGCCGTCCACCGCCGCCTCGAGGTTCGCGTCCTCGTAGACGATGTTGGGCGACTTGCCGCCCAGCTCCAGCGTGCACTTCTTGATCGTGGAGGAGGCCAGCTGCATGATCCGCCGGCCGACCACCGTCGAGCCGGTGAACGACACCTTGTCCACGTCGGGATGCGACGCCAGCTCCTCGCCCACGGTCGCGCCGCCGCCGGTGATCACGTTCACCACGCCCTTGGGCAGGTCGGTCTCGTCCAGCAGCTCGGCCAGTCGCAGCGCGGTGAGCGGGGTGTTCGACGCCGGCTTGAGCACCACGCTGTTGCCCATCGCCAGCGCGGGCGCCAGCTTCCACACGGCCATCACCAGCGGGAAGTTCCACGGCACGATCCCCGCGCACACGCCCACGGGGTCGCGCAGCACGAAGTTGTAGGAGTGGGTGGGGAACGAGACCGGCGGCAGGGCCTCCTGGCGCGATCGCCCGGCCTGACGGGCGAAGTAGTCCCAGTGCTCGATGCAGTAGCCGATCACCACCGTGGCGGTGGCGCGCATGGTCATCCCCGACTGCAGGGACTCCAGCTCGGCCAGCTCGTCCTCGTGCTCGGTGAACTTGTCGACCACCGAGCGCATGATCCGCACGCGCTCGTCGGGATCCATGTCGGCCCATATGCCGGAGTCGAACGACTCCCGCGCGGCCGCGATCGCGGCGTGGGCGTCCTCGCGCCCGCCCTTCGGCACCGTGGCGAACACCTCGCCCGACGAGGGGTTCTCCACCTCGAAGGTCTCGCCGGCCGAGGCGTCGACCCACTCACCGCCGATGTAGTTCCGATACGCCTTCAGGTCCTGAGTGGGTGCGACGGCCATCTGCTGCCTCCTCGTTAGCGCCTGACCCGGAACGACGCCCGGATCGACTTGCCCTTGTTCTTGGCCGGATCGGTGGGCGTGCCGACCAGGCGGTAGCTGCCAGGCCTCAGCGCGCGGTTGCGCAGGAAGCCGGTGAAGCGGAAGCGGTTGGCGCCGGCCTTGCCGGCGTGGGTGAAGCTGCCCCGGAGCGTGCGGCAGCGGGTGCGGGCGCGCCTGCGGTTCCCGCGGCGCACCTTGCGGCAGCGCTGGATGCGGAAGCGCATCGTCGCCGCCTCGCTCAGGCGATAGGACACCCGCGCCGGCGCGGCCACCGACGGGGCCTGGGGGCTGATCGTCTTCGGCCGGATCCTGAGCGCGGCCGCGACGGGGTTCTGGCGGTCGCGCACCGTGAGCTGCGAGGTGGCGGTGCGCGTCTGCCCGTTGGGGAGGCTGGCCGTGACGGTCACGTTGAAGGTGCCCGGCCCCTGATTGCGGCGGACCGCCACCGGCACGGTGATCCGGGTGCTCGAGTTGGGCGCCGGTGTGAACGAGGCCGGGCTGGGCGTCGCGGTCGCCCCCGGCAGGTTCGTGGCCGCGGCCACCGAGAACGTGGTCCCGCCCGGGAGCGTGCCGTTCACGTTGGCGTCGAACGGCAACTGCACGGTCTGGCCCGGGCTGGCGGTGGCATTACCCGCCACGATGCCGAGGTCGCGGGTGGCAACGGCGATGCTCGTCGCGGTCACCATCGAGCTCGGCGAGTCGATGCACGCGGTGCCGCCGCCGAACGGCCCCCCGCCCCCGAAGGCACTGTCCCCGCAGCTCACCCGCTGCGTGGCGGGGACCTCTCCGCCGCGGAAGCCCACCACCGGCCGAACGCTGAACGGGCCGGCGAACGGGCCCCCGTTCGCGGCGCGCGGCAGATCGAAGTCCACGCTGATGTCGGAGAACTGGGCGGGCACGTCGTCGTCCCCGTTGCTGTGCACGTACGGGGTCGAGATGTACCCCACCCACTCGAAGCCGGCCGGCGCCGGGACCAGCGTCTGCAGCTCGCTCGCGTAGCCCGCGTTACGCGCGAAGGTGCCCGGACCGCCCGCCGGCGGCGACGGCTCCGGGTCGGTCGTGATCGTGTCCGGGACGCCCGTTCCCGCGGGCACCCTGAACGCCAGCAACACCTGCACGGTGTCGTTGCCGGCCGTGCCGTTGTTTCCCCCATCCGGGCAGCCCGGGTGATCCTCGGTCTCGTCCGGCGGGGGCGGCTGGGGCCCGTCGTCCACGCCCGACGCGCAGATCCTGAAGCTCACCCGCACCTTCCCGATCACGTCCTGCTGCGCGCTGGTGACCGGCCCGATGATGACCACGCAACCCGATAGCACGAGCGTCAGGAGCAGCAGCGCGATGACGGCGAGTCTGCGCATGGTCAGAGGGCCCTAGCGTACAGCGCCTCGTAGTCCTCCTCCGTGGGCTCGCGCGGGTTCATCAGGCTGAGGCCGTCGCCCATCGCCCCCTCCACCAGCGCCGGGATGCCGTCCTCGGGCACGCCGACCTGGGACAGCCGCGTGGGCAGCCCCATCCGCTCGACCATCCCCTCGACGTGCGAGGCGAAGGCGTCGCCCACGTCGGCGCCGGATCCGCCGGACTCCACGTCGAAGATCTCCGCCAGATCGCGGTAGCGGGCGGCGATGTCATCGCCGCCCTCGGCGTTGAAGCGGACGATGTGGGGCAGGTTGATCGCGTTCGCCACGCCGTGGGGAACGCCGAACTGCGCGCCGCAGGGGTGCGACATCGCGTGGGTGGACCCGAGCGAGATCGTGATCGCCAGCGATGCCGCGATCAGCATGTTCCCGCGCGCGTCCTCGTCGGACGGGTCGGCCACCACCCGCTCGAGGTTGTCGCGGATCAGCCTCAGGGCCACGATCGAGCGGCCGTCCTGGTGCGGGCTCCAGTCGAGCGACACGTAGCCCTCGATCGCGTGGGTCATCGCGTCCATCCCGGTGGCGGCGGCGATCTGCGGCGGCAGCGTCGCGGTGGTCTCGGGGTCGAGGATGGCCAGCCGCGGGAACAGCGGGAAGTCGGCGATCTCCAGCTTCACCTTGCGCTCGTGGTCCTTCACGACCGCGCCCATCGACACCTCGGAGCCCGTGCCACAGGTGGTGGGGATGCATGCGAGCGGAGCGATAGGAAGCGGCTTGCCCATGCCGTCGTCGGCCCGCGGCATCAGGAAGAACCCCTCCGACTCGGCGGCGCTGCCCCCGTGGGTGAACACGGCGTCCGCGATCTTGGCCGTGTCCATCACCGAGCCGCCGCCCACCGCGAGGAAGGAGTCCGCGCCGGCGGCCTTGCCTTCCTCGGCGCAGCGGTCCACCACCTCGGTCGACGAGTCCTGCGGCACGTCGTCGAACACGCCGGTCACCTCGAGCCCGCCGTCCTCCACGCCCGCGATCACCTTGTCGACCAGCCCGGTCCCGCGGATCACCTGATCGGTGACCACGAACACGCGGTGGGCGCCCTCCTTTGCGAACTCGAACCCCGTGCTCGAGAGCAGGTCCCGCCCGGCGATCACCCGGGTCTCGTTGGCCGATTGGTAGAAGTCCTTGAAGCCCGCCATCTGGCGGGCGCCGAGCTCCGAGCCGGCTTCCACCGCTACGCCTCTACCAGGTCGGTGCGGCCCTTCTCCTCCAGCATCGCCCGGTAACGCGGGAAGACCGGCTTCACGAGCGGCACCAGCTTGAGGATCTTTGCCACCGGGCCCTTGGCCTTCATCTGCCCGCGGGCCAGGGCGACCGTGACGTTGACCTTGCCGAGCCAGAACTTGTGCGCGGTGTCGGCCTCCATCGTCATCACGACCTCGGGCTCCAGCGTCGTCTCGCCCAGATCCACCTGGCCGTCCTCGCCGTCGATCATCTTCACGGTGATCTGGGAGTCGGGGTTGGAGTACTGGTACTGCACGATCGTGTTCGCCTTGCGGAACTTGGGGCCGAGCTCGTCGTCGTCCGCCAGGTCGCTGAAAAGCGTGCCGATGAACTCGTAGACCTCGTCCGCGTCCTTGAAGTAGGGCAAGTTCTCTCCTCCTGGGTGAAGGTCAGTGCGTGGCCATTGTTTCCGGTTTGGCCGCCTCGCGCAGCACGGCGACCTCGTCCACCACGTATCCGGCCAGGTCCTCGAGGTCGGGCATGCCGTCGTAGTCGCCGATCAACGACAGCCCAACGGAGCCGTTGTAGCTCATGCATGCGATCGCCAGCCGCTGGCCGGGCGCAAGGAATGCCACCGGTATGAACTCCTTCATCTCCCGCCCCACCAGGTAGAGCGGGAACTGCGGGCCGGGGACGTTCGTGGTGAGCAGGTTGTACATCCGGTTGGAGAAGTGCAGGCGCGACGCGCGCGCGAAGATCGTGGGGGGCGCGAAGTCCTCGAGGCCCGCGATCGCCTGAGCCCCCAGTGCCTGCTTTGACTCCTTCAGGTCCTTCATCGACTCGCTGACCACGTGCAGCCGCTCGACGGGGTCGGACACATAGGTGGGCAGCCTGCCCACCATCACGGTGATCTGGTTGCCCATTGCCGCGCTGTCCCCCTCGGCGCGCACCGACACCGGCACCGCCGAGCGGATCTCCAGCCCCTCCGTGCGGATCCCACGCGCGCGCAGCCAGCGGTGCAGCGCGCCGCTCACCGTGGCGAGGAAGACGTCGTTCACCGTGCCGCCGAGCGCGTTCTTGACCTCCTTCAGCTCGGCCAGCGGGATCCGCACCCAGCTCACGCGCCGGTGCGGGCCGATCGGCCCGTTCAGGGGGGTCTCGGGCGCCCTGTTCAGCCCGCTCCAGGCGATCTCGCCTATGCCCGAGGCCGCCTCCCGGGCTCGCTCGGCCGCCCGGTTCGGGCTGGACACCACGCCGAGCGCGCGCCGGACGAGGTCCACGGGTGTGGCGGCCAGGTCGGCCGCCCCCTTCGCCACCACCTGGGCGCCGCTCGGCTCGGGAGCCGGGCTCCAGGGCTCCTCGGGAGGCGGCACCTCGGTGCCGTCCTTCGACAGGTCGAACAGGACGGTCGTCAGGTCGGCGCCCGACACCCCGTCCACGACCGCGTGGTGCACCTTGCTGACGATCGCGAACCCATCCTCGTAGCCCTCCACGAGCCACAGCTCCCACAACGGCTTGGAGCGGTCGAGGCGCTGGGAGAAGATCCGCGAGACCAGCAGGCGCAGCTGCTCGACGCTCCCCGGCGCCGGGAGCGCCGCGTGGCGGAGGTGGTAGCCGATGTTGAAGCTCGGGTCCTCCACCCACAGCGGCCTGCCCATCTCGAAGCGGGGGACCGAGAGCTTGTGGCGGTAGCGCGGCACCAGGTGCAGCCGCGACTCGATGTGCCGCGTCAGCTCCTCCCACTCCGGCGGGTCGCCCTCGAAGAGCAGCACGCCGCCGATGTGCATGTGCGAGCCCTCGCGCTCCTGGGCCAGGAACGACGCGTCGATGGAGGTGAGGCGGTCCACTTCACCCCATCCTCCTCCTTGGGGCCCGGCCCGCGCAAGGCGCCGGTCCGGGTCAGCTCAGCGGGGCTGCGGGAACTGCGTGCCCACGAAGCGGTCCCACATCCGATCGGACAGCAGCTTGCGCTGGCCCATGATCAGCCGCGCGGACGCCGTGACCTTGTAGCGCGTCTTCGGACGGCGGCTGGTGATCGCCCGCTCGATCACCTTGGCGACCGCCTCGGGCGGGCCCCCGAGCTTGGCGGTCGGACCCTCGTACGCGCCGGCGGTGCCCTCCGCGACCGCCCGATTGAAGCTGGCGTACGGGCCGTCGCCGGTGGTGCCGGTGTTCAGCGCGCCCACGGCCGCGGTGGCGAAGTCGCTGGTGATCAGCCCGGGCTGGATCAGCACCACGTCCACGCCGAAGCCCTTCACCTCGAAGCGCATCGCGTCGCTGATCGCCTCCACCGCGTACTTGGTCGCGTGGTAGACGCCCCCGCCCGGAAAGGTGAGCGTGCCGCCCATCGAGCCGATGTTCACGATCCGCCCGCGGCCCTGGTCGCGCATTCCCGGAAGCACGAGCTGACACATCCGGACCAGGCCGAAGACGTTGGTCTCGAACTGAGCGCGCACGTCGTCGAGCTTCACCGACTCGACCGCCCCCGACTGGCTGTAGCCGGCGTTGTTCACCAGCACGCCCACGTGACCCTCGGCCTGCTCGACCGCCGTGACCGCCGCCCGCATCGAGGCCTCGTCGGTCACGTCGAGCGCCAGGGTCTTGATGCCCTTGGCCTCGAGGTCGGAGATCGACTCGGGCCGCCGCGCGCTGGCGTAGACCTTGTGCCCCTTCGCCGCCAGGTACTCCGCGGTGGCCCGGCCGATGCCGGTGGAACATCCCGTGATCAGCACTGCTCCGTTCTCGCTCATGCCGCGACTCTTACACTTCAAGGCGATGCGCAGCGAACCCATTACCCTGCCGCCCGTGCAATCGCCCGGCAGGGACGACATCCAGCCCGTGGCGAACGAGACCCTCGACCGGATCGCGACCGGCACCATCACGGTCCTCCCGGTGATCGGGCTGGGCTTCGTTTGCTGGCAGCTATGGGAGGACGCCCTCTACTGGCACGACCTGGTCGTCTTCCTGATCCTCTACGCGGCCACGGGCCTGGGCGTGACCGTAGGGTTTCACCGACTGCTCACCCACCGCAGCTTCAAGACCAAGCCATGGCTGCGTGGAACGTTCGCCGCGCTCGGGTCCGCCGCCGTCGAGGGGCCCGTGATCTCCTGGGTGGCCGACCACCGCAAGCACCACGCCTTCTCCGACCAGGAGGGCGACCCGCACAGCCCCCACGTGGACCACGGCGGGGGCTTTCGCGGCGCGCTGAAGGGCCTGACGCACGCCCACCTGGGCTGGCTGTTCATCCACACCCAGCGCGGCAACAAGGAGCGCTATGCACCCGACCTGATCAAGGATCCGGTGGTGAGCTTCGTGAACCGCACCTTCTTCCTGTGGGTCGCCGTGGGGCTGGTGGTGCCGTTCGGGCTCGGCTTCGCCATCGGCGGCGACATCAAGGCCGGGCTCACGGGGCTGCTCTGGGGCGGCGCGGTGCGCATGCTGGTGCTCCACCACGTGACCTACAGCATCAACTCCCTCTGCCACTTCTTCGGGCGGCGCCGCTTCCCCACCGATGACCAGTCGCGCAACCTGATGTGGCTGGCGCCGCTGTCGTTCGGCGAGTCGTGGCACAACAACCACCACGCTTTCCCCACGTCGGCGCGGCACGGGCTGCGGCCGTGGGAGATCGACTTCGCCGCGATGCTCATCCGCGCGCTCGAGGTCACCGGCCTGGCGTGGGACGTGCAGCGGGTGCCGCGCGAGCGTCAGCTCGCGAGGGCCTCCGCATGAGCAGGTAGCCGCCGCCCGCGGCGACGAACTGCAGGCACGCGGCGATCAGCAGCGCGCCGGCCGAGCCCGCGCTCAGCACCACCGGCCCGGCGAGCGCCGACCCCAGCGAGAACGAGCCCACCTTCAGGCCGGCGCCGGTGGTGAACACCTGGCCCATCAGCTCGGGTGGCACGAAGCGCTGGCGGGTGGCGAACGTGGCCGCCAGGCCGGGCCCGTCGACCAGGCCCGCCAGCGCCACGACCACGAGCATCGCCGCCAGGCTGGTCTGCAGCGGCCACAGCAGCATCAGCCCGCCGAACCCGGCGAGCGCCCCGATCACGATCGCCTCCGAGCGCCACCGGTGCTGCAGGCGCACCAGCAGCAGCGCCCCGAGCATCGAGCCGAGCGCGAAGGCGCCCCACATGTACCCGGCCGCGCTGCGCTCGGCGTCCAGGTGCTCCACGGCGAACAGCGGGAAGGCCACGGTGAGCAGACCCAGACCGGCGAGTCCGAGCATGCCGGCGGCGGTGACGCCGCGCAGCTGTGGCACGTCGAGGATCAGGCGAAGCCCCTGGCGGGCGACGTCGAACACCGTCTCGCCGCCCTGCCCCACACGCCCGGGCTGGTCGAGCCCGGGCACGAGCAGGATCAGGCCGAGGGCGGCGAGCGTGAGCACGATCTCCACGATCAGCGAGGCCTCGGGGCCGGCCACGGCCGCCAGCGTGCCGGCCAGCGCGGGGCCCACGATCAGCGCGAAGTTGTAGCTCGACGCCTCCATCGCGTTCGCTGGCGTGAGCAGCCGGTCGGGAAGCGAGCACCGGGATCAGGCTGGTGAAGCCGCCGAACGAGAGCGGGTACGTGAGCCCTGCGACCACGGCGATCAGGGGCAGGAACGGGTCGGGCAGCTCGCCGGCCGCCAGCAGGATCCCGAGCACGCTGATGGCGATGGCCAGCTGGTCGAACACCATCAGCGAGCGCCGGCGCCCGGTCAGGTCCATCCACGCGCCCAGCAGCGGGCCGGTCACCAGGCTGGGCAGGGTGACCGCCGCCACCGTTGCGCCGGCCAGCGAGGGGCTGTCCGTGCGGTCGAGCACCAGCAGCACCACGCCCACGGAGAACATCTCGTCGGCCACCCGCGCGAGCGTGGCCGCCGACAGGAACCGCACGTAGCCGGGCTGGCTCCGCAGGCCGAGGATGCTCGTGCGGTCCACCGCTCAATAGTCTCAACGCATGCGCGCGGTCACCTTCCAGGCCCCCGGCGAGGTGCGGGTGGACGAGAAGCCCGAGCCGGAGCTGTTGGCCGGCGACGACGCGATCGTGGCCGTCGAGGCCACGGGCGTCTGCGGCTCGGACCTCCACATCTACCACGGCCGCGTCCAGATCGCGCCCGGCTTCACCCTCGGCCATGAGTTCGTCGGCACCGTGCTCGCGGCCGGCCCGGACGTGACCCGCGTGAGCGAGGGCGACCGCGTGCTCGGCTGCTACTGCTCGGCGTGCGGCGAATGCTTCTTCTGCAGGCGGGGCGACTTCCACAAGTGCGACAAGGGCCGGGTGTTCGGCCACGGCGAGGTGCTGGGCGACCTCCAGGGAGCCCAGGCCGAGCGCGTGCTCGTGCCCAACGCCGACCTGACGCTGCGCCCGGTGCCCGAGGGCATGACCACCGACGCCGCGCTGTTCGCCGGGGACGTGATGGGCACCGGCTACCACGCCGTGCACGAGTCCGGGCTGGAGCAGGGCGCCACCGCCGCCGTGCTCGGCCTGGGCCCCGTCGGGCTGTGCGCCGTGCAGGCCGCCCGGGCGCTCGGCGCCGGCCAGGTGATCGCCGTGGACTCGGTGCCCGACCGGCTGGAGGCGGCCGAGTCGTTCGGCGCCACGCCGCTGCACCTGACCGATGACGACGTGCGCGGCGAGGTGAAGAAGCTCACCGAGGGACGCGGGTCGGACGTGACCGTGGACGCGGTCGGCCACCCCGACGCATTCGACATGGCCTGCCGCCTGACCCGCAAGGCCGGAACGGTTTCCGCCATCGGCGTCTACGCCGAGCGGATGGAGGTGCACATGGGCGTGGTCTGGATCAAGGCGCTCACCGTCCGCACCGGCCACGCCAACGTGATCGGCCACGTGGACGCCGTGCTCGACCTGATGCAGCAGGGCAAGGTCGATCCCACCCCGCTCGTGACCCACCACATGAAGCTCGACGAAGCCGAGGAGGCCTACGCGGTCTACGACCGCCGCGAGGCGCTCAAGATCGTGATGGAGCCGTGAACCCGGACCTGGTGGAGGCCACCCGCCGCCAGCTCTCCCACTGGCGCTCGGACCTGAGCAGCGGCGCCCACCGCGTGGGCTGGAAGATCGGCTTCAACGCCCCGGCGATCCAGGAGCAGCTCGGCCTGGACCATTCGCTGGTCGGGCACCTGACCACCGCCACGCTCGTGGGCGCGGACGGCGCCCACTCCCTCACAGGCGCCCAGAACCCGCTGGCCGAGCCCGAGATCGCCATCCACGTCGGGCCCGATCAGTCGATCGTCGGGCTCGGCCCGGCCATCGAGGTGATCGACATGGACTCCGTGCCCGCCGGACCGGACGAGGTGGCGGGCGTGGTGGAGCACAACATCTTCCACCGGGCGGTGGCGATCGGCTCGTCCACCGGCGACGGCCCTCCCGGCGACGCCACGTTCTCCATCGACGACGAGGTGGCGGCGTCGGCTGACGCCGCAACGGTGGACCTTGCCGCCACCGTCGGGCTGGTGGCTCAGATCCTCGAGTCGGCCGGCGAGCGCCTGGAGGCCGGCGACCGGATCATCGCCGGCACGCTCACCCCGCCCCAGCCCGTGAGGCCCGGCGGCAGCGCCGCGCTCGACCTTGGACATCTCGGCAGCATCGAAGTCGGCTTCACCCACTGACGAAAGGCATCTGATGACCAGCGCCACACTGCCCGACGCCCTCTCCGACGCCGCCCGCTCGTTCGCCGGCGGCCCCCACCACCACCTGGTGGGCGGTGAGCGCGTGCCCGCTGCCGACGGCCGGACGTTCGACACGATCGACCCCTCGACGGGCCAGGTGATCGCCGAGGTGGCCCAGGGCGGCGCGGACGACGTCGATCGCGCCGTGGCCGCGGCGCGCACGGCGCTGGAGGGCAAGTGGGGCTCGATCGTCGCCTCCAAGCGCTCGGCGCTGATGCTGGCGCTGGCCGACCTGATGGAGCAGCACACCGACGAGCTGGCCGAGCTCGAATCGCTCGACAACGGCAAGCCGGTCGGGCTGGCGAAGGTCGTGGACGTGCGGCTGGCGGTCGAGCACCTGCGCTACTTCGCGGGCTGGCCGACGAAGATCGTCGGGCAGACGATCCCCGTCTCCCAGCCGGGGATGCACGTGTACACGCGCAAGGAGCCGGTGGGGGTGTGCGGCCAGATCATCCCGTGGAACTTTCCGCTGCTGATGGCCGCGTGGAAGGTGGCGCCCGCGCTGGCCGCGGGTTGCACGGTGGTGCTCAAGCCCGCCGAGCAGACCCCGCTCACCGCGCTGCGGATGGGGGAGCTGGCGCTGGAGGCCGGCATCCCCGAGGGCGTGCTCAACGTGGTCACGGGCGACGGCGAGACCGGCGCGGCGCTGGTTGACAACCCGGGCGTGGACAAGATCGCGTTCACCGGGTCCACGGCGGTCGGGCGCGAGATCGGCGCGAAGGCGGGCAAGGCCCTGAAGCGCGTGACGCTCGAGCTGGGCGGCAAGTCCCCCAACATCGTGCTGCCCGACGCCGATCTCGAGGCGGCGATCAAGGGCAGCTTCCAGGCGATCTACTACAACACCGGCCAGGCCTGCAACGCCGGTTCGCGGCTGTTCGTCCAGAAGGACCAGTTCGACTCGGTGGTCTCCTCACTCGCCGAGGCGGCCGGGCAGGCGAAGGTGGGCCCGGGCCTGGCCGAGGGCACCCAGCTCGGGCCGCTCGTCTCGGCCGAGCAGCACGAGCGTGTGCGCTCCTACATCGAGAAGGGCAAGTCGGAGGGCGCCGAGCTCGTGACGGGCGGCGATGAGCCGGCGGGCGGCAATACCCACGGGGGCACAGGCGGCGGCGGGTACTTCGTGGAGCCGACGTTGTTCACCGCCACCGACGACAGCCTCACCATCGCCCGCGAGGAGATCTTCGGCCCGGTGCTGGTGGCCCTGCCCTACGAGGACCTCGACGAGGTGGCCGCGCGCGCGAACGACTCGGAGTACGGCCTGGCGGCCGGCGTGTGGACCCGTGACGTCGCCAAGGCGCACACGCTGGCGGCCAAGCTCCGCGCGGGCTCGGTCTACGTGAACGTGTGGGGACCGAGTGACGCCGCGGCCCCCTTCGGCGGGTTCAAGGCCTCCGGGATAGGCCGCGAGCACGGCGACGCCGGGCTCGAGGCCTACCTGGAGGACAAGACCGTCTGGGTTTCGCTCAGCTAGACGGCGACTGCGGGCCCGACGGCGACTCGGGCGCGGGCGGCGACTCGGGCGCGGGCGGCGACTCCGGCGCGGGCGCGGCCTGCGGCTGCTCCGGCGCGGCCTGGGGGATCCCCGCGCCCGCCGACAGCGCGGCACCGCCGCCGGCCTGTGCCTGCAGGACCTTGTTCATGCTGGGTCTGTGCGAGGTACGCCGCGATCGGCGCCAGGAAGACGTAGAGCAGCCACAGCAGAGGCGGCTCCAGCCCCTCGCCCGCACCGGTGAGCCGGCCTGCGGCCGACAGGCGCCCGCAGAACTTGTAGGCGGAGTAGAACGCCGGGATGATCACGAGCGCGCCGAGGGTGATGGCCACCACCGATGTCGCCGGGGAGGTGCCCAGCTCCTCGGTGTTGTGGGCCTTCCCGATCTCCGCGAGCTCCTTGTTGGTGAAGTAGTACCAAAAGATCCCGTAGATCCCGAGGGTGATGATCGCCAGGCCGATGATGCCCAGCGGGTTGCGGATCTTGCCCGTGTAGTCTGAGCCCTTGATCTGCACTTCCTCTGCCATGCGGTCCTCTCTTTTCGTGGATGCGCGCGCCAGCCTAACCCAGGCCGGGGCGAGATCCGTACTCATTTGTGATGCGTGTACTCGTGACAGGTGCGACCGGCTTCGTGGGCGGGCGACTCGCCCGCCACCTGGCCGAGCGCGGCCACGAGGTGCGCGCGCTGGTGCGGGACCGCCACCGCGCCCGTGATCTCGACGGCATCGAGCTGCACGAGGGCGACGTGCTGGACGCGGACAGCCTGCGCGGAGCCGGCCGCGACGTGGACGTGGCCTACTACCTCGTGCACGGGATGGGCCGGGGCTCGAACGGGGACTTCGAGGCGAGGGAGCGGACCGCCGCCGCGAACTTCGCCGGCATGGCGGAGGCGGACGGAGTTGCCCGCACCGTCTACCTCGGCGGGCTGGGCGAGCACCCCGAGTCCAAGCACCTGCAAAGCCGCCACGAGACCGCCGGGATCCTCGCCCTGAAGGGCCCGCCGCTCACCTACTTCCGCGCGGCCATGGTCGTCGGCGCGCGCAGCGAGTCCTACGAGACGCTGAGGCACCTCGTGCAGCGCCTGCCGGTGATGCTCGCGCCGTCGTGGCTGAAGACCCCCACGCAGCCGATCGCCGCCGACGACGTGATCGCCTATCTCGCATCGGCCCCCGAGGTCCCGGCGAGCGAGGGCCGCGAGGTGCAGATCGGCGGCCCCGACATCGTGTCCTATGCAGACCTGCTCGACCGGATGGCCCACGCGCTCGGCGTCAGGCCACGACCGAAGATCCCCGTGCCGGTGCTCTCGCCGTGGCTGTCCTCTCACTGGATCGGCCTCGTGACCCCCGTGGACGCCGGCGTGGCCCGGCCACTGGTCGAGGGCCTGTCCACCGAGACGGTGATCACGGATACGTCGGGCGCCGACCTGTTCGACCTGCGGCCCGTGGGCGTGGACGAGGCGCTTCGCCGGGCGCTGCAGGAAGACGCGGCCTAGCCGTTTCCGGATTCGGCACGACGCCGAATCCGGCTATCGTGTCCGTTCGCCACGGGCTGTGGCGCAGCCTGGTAGCGCGCTCCGTTCGGGTCGGAGAGGTCCCCAGTTCAAATCTGGGCAGCCCGATGACAAGGGAATGCCCGCACCCAATCGGATCCAGGATGGATCCTTGGTTCTCAACGGTGCGGGCTGGATGCCCGCACGGGGTAACAATTAGCCATGCGCGCGATGGTCCTTGACGCCCCGCGCACTCCCGCTGCGCGCCGCCGAGATCCCCACGCCGGAGCCTGCCGCCGGCGAGGTCCTGATCGAGGTCGGCGCCTGCGGGATCTGCCGCACCGACCTGCACGTGGTCGACGGGGAGCTGAGCCGACCCGCAGCTGCCGCTCGTGCCCGGCCACCAGATCGTCGGCCGGGTGGCCGCCGGCGGCGAGCGGTTTGCCACGGGCGACCGCGTGGGGGTGCCGTGGCTGGGATGGACGTGCGGTGAGTGCCGGTGGTGTCGCTCCGGACGCGAGAACCTCTGCGACCGCGCGCGGTTCACCGGCTATGACCGCGACGGCGGCTTCGCCGAGACGGTCGTGGCGGACGAGCGCTTCTGCTTCCCGATCCCCGAGGCCTACGACGACGCCGGGGCGGCGCCGCTGCTGTGCGCGGGCCTGATCGGGTACCGCACCCTGCGGATGGCCGGTGACGCGCGAACGGCTCGGCATCTACGGCTTCGGGTCCGCGGCCCACATCGTCGTGCCAGGTGGCCGTGCACGAGGGGCGAGAGGTGTTCGCCTTCACCCGGCCGGGAGACGACGCGGCCCAGTCGTTCGCGCTCGAGCTGGGCGCGCGCTGGGCGGGCGACTCGCACTCGCCGCCGCCGGAGGAGCTGGACGCCGCGCTGGTCTTCGCACCCGTGGGCGAGCTGGTCCCGGAGGCGCTCAAGGTGGTCGGCAAGGGCGGGACCGTGGTGCTCGGCGGCATCCACATGAGCGACATCCCCTCGTTCCCCTATGAGCTGCTCTGGGGCGAGCGGATCGTGCGCTCGGTGGCGAACCTCACGCGCGCGGACGGGCAGGAGTTCATGGCACTCGCTCCGCGCGTGCCGGTGCGGACGCAGGTCGAGACGCTGCCGCTGGAGCAGGCCGACCACGCGCTCGACCGGCTCCGCCGCGGAGAGGTGACCGGCGCGCTCGCCCTGGTGCCCGGCCGCGGCCATGACGCGCTACCGCCGCGGTAGCCCGCCGGCCCGGGTCCTTCGAAGACCTTCTTCCTGCGGTCGTACGGCGAGCTACCCTGGCCGCGCTCCAGCAGGTCCACCCGCTCGCCGACCACGCGTATCAGCGCGTAGGCGGAGTTGTCGGACTCGCTGGTCTCGAGCACGTCGTCGCCCCTGTCGACCGTCGAGCGCACCACGTACAGCCCATCCGGATTCTCGCCGAACTCCACGTACTGGCCGGGGCGCTGCCAGCGGTACACGTCGCCCCAGCCCACCGTCAGCCCCAGGAACCCGTCCGAGGCCGAGAAGCAGTTGCCGCCGGGCGAGTCGCCCTCGCCGAAGTACCCCGACGGCTGCTGGCGGAAGTCCCACCACTCGCCGAACAGCTGGTCGGCGGGGCAGAACCCCGATTTCGAGCCGTCCCCGGCGCGCACGAGCGTGCGGCGGGCGGGGTTGGCCGAGAACAGCTCGTAGGTGAGCACGCCGTCGTCGTGGAAGTGGGCATGGGTGGTGTGGAACGAGTAGGTGCCCGCCGCGCGCCTCTTGGACGAGCCGTCCGAGTAGTGCACCACCTGGAACATCGGGCCGCGCGCGATAGTGGAGACGCCGGGGTCGACCTGGCCCTCGCCCGTCCCCAGGTCGTCGACCAGGGTGAAGCGCATGTCGTACGGCCCCCGGCCGGTGTTGATCGGGCCCGACGTGAGCCGCAGGCAACGCCGGGCGGCGAAGCCCCCGGCCTCCGGCGGCGCCATCTCGTCCGCGGTGCACGACAGCGGGTGCACGCCCCCGGCGTCGAGCGGCGGGTTCACGGTGTCCGGCGGGTAGACGCCGTTCAGCGGGTTCGCCGGTGCGATGAACCCGAACTCATACGGCGGAACCGCCTTGAGGTTCGGCAGCAGCGCCACCGTGCCCCGCGGAGGCTTCGGCACGGCCGCCTCGAGCTTCGCGCGCATTCGGAAGAAGGCCAGCTTGGCGCCCTTGGGAACAACGCGGACGGTCCACCTGCCGGCCGCCGGCGTGCTCACGAACGCCTCCTCGTTGAACTGGTTGGAGTTGCTCTGCGACGCCGCCACGCCACCGGCCGGATCGATCAGCTGGAACTGAAAGCTGTCCTCGCGCGACGGCGTGTCGATCGCCACGCGCAGGCGGGCCCCGCCCTTCGCGAGCCTGAGCGGATACTCGAAGCACTCGCCGGCCACGCCGCAGAGGGCGGGGTCCGGCACGTTGGCATCACGCACCGTGGCGCCGTCCCAGAAGGCGCTGTCACCAACCGCGAGCGATCGGTCGCCGGGATGACCGGCAACCGCGGCCGAGGGTGCACAGAGCGCCGCGACCGCGGCCGCGGCGCCGACCAGCGTCGTTCTGCGAATGCGAGAGCTCATGGCACGTCCCCGGCGGTGAGAATAGGTCCCGCGGGAGCGGACTTGAATGGTCCGCCGGTCGAGTCAGGCCGACCGCGGCTCGACAGGATGTCTAGGCCGCGACCGCGTTGTAGTAGCGCACGGCGAGCCCCGTCAGCAGCGTCTCGAAGCACGCCTGAGGCGTCATGCCGTGCTCGTCGGCATAGGTGCGGATGCCCGTGCGCTCGATCGCCTCGCTCTGGGCGATCACGTCCTGCACCAGGTCGGGGTGCTCGTCGGAGAAGAACGCCCCCATCGAGTAGAGGCTCGTGTCCATGAGCGACTCGAGGAACGCGTCGCTTTTCGAGCCCTCGGCCATGGCCGAGCAGGCTACCCGGCGCGGCGCGCCCGGCGCGGTCTACTGAAGCCCGAGAGCACCCGCGACGGCTTCGGGCGCAGCTGTGACGACCGCTGCGGCCGGCGGCGCCGGGCTCTGGGGCTCGGCGCGCGGGAGCTCGAGGCGCGGGCTGGGCGACTGGTCCTCCGGTGGCGACTCGGACCCGCCCGGATCTTCACGCGGAACGCCGAGCAGCCCGGGGGTCAGAGCCGGAAGCGCGCCGGAGGGTCGCCCCCGCGCGGGCTTCGGAGGCGCGGCGGGCTTCTTGGTGGCCGCGTCCTCGCCCACCTGCTGGAAGCGCTTCTCCTCCGCGGTGCCCTTCGTGCCCGACCCTGCTTCGGTCTTCCTGTGGAAGCTGCCACGGGAGGTCTCGGACCGCTCGCCGGAGCGGCTCGGCGCCGGCGCCGAGCGCTGCTGCTTGTACTGCTCGACGGTCGCACGCTTCCCGCCGAGGTCGAGCGGGCCGGTACCGTCGAGTGCGGCGCCACCGCCTCCGGCGAGCGCCACGGCCGCGACCACCGCGGCGGCCTTGCCTGCCACGGCCACGCCGAGCTCGAGCGTGGGTGTGCCCACCACACCGACCGGAGCGGCCGCGTTGTGCGCGCCCATGGTCGCGGCGCTGCCGTCGCCCGAGATGCGGCGGCGGAAGAACGCCGGCAGCGGCAGCAGCGCGGCGGCCCGGGCCGCGATGCCGTGGCGCGGAAGCATCGGCTCCACGCCGAGCTCGCGCGAGCGCCGGCGGCAGGTCGAGCAGCGGCGGGCGTGACGATGCAGCCGCTTGCGGTCGCGCTCGGAGTCCAGACCCTCGGCCAGCCTCGCGATCACCGCTCCGATCAGCTGGCAGCGACGCCCGGTGTCCAGCTGGGAGTACTCGTGCTCGAGCTTGCGCCGCGCGCGGAAGAGCGTGCTCTCGACCGCGGCCGGCGTGAGCTCCATGCGCTCACCGATCTCGCGGTAGGAGAGGCCCTCCAGCTCGCGCATGACGATGATCCGGTGGTGGGTCTCGGAAAGCTCGTCGAGGGCGCCGGTGAGGTGGTCCAGTCGCTGCTTGTCGAGCATCGACGACTCGGGCTCGCGCGGGCGCACCAGACGAGCGACCTCGCCGGGCGCGAACCCACCCTCGATGTCGATCGAGACCTCGTCCGCCCGGGTGTTGCGCCGGTACTGGTCGATCGCCGCGTTACGGGCGATCTCGAAGATCCACGGCTTGAAGGCGATCGCCGAGTCGGTCTGGCGCAGCCGCCTCAGGGCCGACATGAACGCCTCCTGCGTCACGTCCTCCGCGCGGCCTCCGTCCCGGAGGTAGCCGCGCACGAACGCGGCGATGCGCGGGTAGTAGCGACGGTACAGCTCCTCGAAGGCAGCGTCGTCCCCGTCCCTCACGGCGGCCACCAGATCAATGTCCGTGGCCACTACGGTGTTCACTGCCGCGATCCCTGCGGCGCTCATCCCTGACGACCTCCCACCGGTCTGTTTCCCCTACCGCAAGGAAAAGTACCCGGTCGAGGGCAGTTTGAAAATCCCCCCAGGGGGGACCCCGACGGGGTACCTTCCCGCGATGGCTCGAACCGACGACCTGATCGCCCACCTCGACGCGCTGCTGGAGCCGCGGTCGTTCGACGACTACGGCCCCAACGGCCTCCAGGTTCCGGGCGCAGGGGAGGTCACCGGCGTCGTGACCGGGGTGTCGGCGCAAAGGGAGCTCTTCGAGAGGGCGGCGGCGACGGGGGCACAGCTCGTGCTGTGCCACCACGGGCTCTTCTGGGACTTCCACACGCGGGCGATCACCCCGGCGATGAAGCACCGCCTGGCGCTGCTGTTCGAGCACGACATCGCGCTCGCCGCCTACCACCTCCCGCTCGATGCGCACCCCGAGGTGGGCAACAACGCCCTCATCTGCGAGGGCCTGGGGCTCGAGCGCGCCGAGGCTTTCGGGACGGCCCGGGGGAAGGCGGTGGGATGGGTGGGGCGCAGCGAGGCCGGGATCCCGTTCACCGATCTCCGCGAGCGCGCGGCCTCACTGTTCGGGCAGGAGCCGCTCGTCTGGGACTCCGGGCCGGGCGTCGTGCACAGCGTCGGCGTGGTCTCGGGCGCCGCCTCGTCGTCGCTCGCCGAGGCGATCGCCCTCGGCCTCGACGCCTTCATAACGGGTGAGCCGGCGGAGCACACGATGGCGGACGCCCGCGAGGCCGGCATCCACTTCCTCGCCTGCGGGCACTACGCCACCGAGACGTTCGGGGTCAGGCGCCTCGGCGACCTTCTCGCCGCGAAATTCGACGTCTTGCACGAGTTCGCCGACATACCGAACCCGGTGTAGGCCGGAATAGTTGCGCCGTCCCCGTCAGGAGGTAACCTGGTTTCACCACAGGCAGCGACTAGGAGGAGCAGAACATATGGCGATCCACCTGACGCCCACGGAGCTCGGTCGGGAGGCCGGAATGCACCGCAGAGAAGTCATCACCAAGTGCATGGAGCTCGGGGTGCCGATCTTCCAGGGCAGGATCGACAAGACGCTGTTCACGGAATCTCTGAAGGACGCGCAGCGCCGCGCGGGCACCACCCAGCTCGCGAAGGCGTAGCCCTCACATCAGGTAGCTCCCCTTAGAATCCGCCGACAAGCGGATTCGGAGGAGAGAGCGATGGAAGCAGTGACGGCCCCGTCCACGGGCACGGGCTCGAAGACGATGGCGGATCTGGCCGCGCTTGCCGCGGCCAAGCACGGGGATGCCCCTGCGTTGAGGCACAAGGTCGGCGAGGAGTGGCAGGACATCAGCTACTCGGAGCTCGGCACCGCCGTCAGCGAGATCGGCCGTGGCCTGCTCGACCTCGGGCTCGAGCACGGCGACAAGGTCTCCATCCTCTGCCACACCCGCCCCGAGTGGACCTTCGCGAACCTCGCGATCCTCGCCGCCGGCACCGTCTCGGTCTCGATCTACCCGACGAACTCCGCGGAGGAGTGCCACTACGTGCTGCACCACTCCGAGTCAAAGGCCGTGTTCGTCGAGGACGCCGAGCAGCTGGCGAAGGTGCGCGAGGTACAGGGCGAGCTTCCCAACCTCGAGCACATCGTGATCGTCGACCCGTCCGGCGACGTCGGCGACGCGGTTGCGCTGGCCGACCTGCGCGAGCGCGGGGCGGCCCGCGAAGCCGCCGAGCTCGAGGCGCGCACGGACGCCGTCACCAAGGACGACATCTGCATCACGATCTACACGTCGGGCACCACCGGCCCGCCCAAGGGCTGCCTGATCAGCCACGGCAACTACCGCGACGTCACCTCGATGACCGAGTCGATGCGGGTGCTCGAGGAGAACGAGGTCGTCTACCTGTTCCTGCCGCTCGCGCACGCGTTCGCGAAGCTGATCCAGTTCGTCACGCTCGACCTCGGCGGCACCCTCGCCTACTGGGAGAAGGATCCCCAGAAGATCATTCCGAACCTGATGGAGACCCAGCCCACGTACTTCCCGAGCGTGCCGCGCATGTTCGAGAAGATCTACACGCTGGCCACCTCCAACGCGCCCGACAAGGAGCAGATGGAGCAGGCCGTGCAGGTGGGCCTGAAGGTGCGGCAGATGCAGCAGGCGGGCCAGGAAGTCCCGGCCGAGCTGCAGGCCGGGTTCGACAAGGCCGAGGAGGCGCTCTATACGAAGGTGCGCGGCATCTTCGGCGGCAAGATCCGCCAGTGCGTGACCGGCGCCGCTCCGATCGCGAGCGAGATCCTCGAGTTCTTCTACGCGTGCGGCGTGCCGGTGATGGAGGGCTACGGGATGACCGAGACCTCCACGATCGCCACGGCCAACACTCCTGAGGACCACCGCTTCGGCTCGGTCGGCAAGTTCATCCCGGGCGTGGAGGGCAAGGTGGCGGAGGACGGGGAGCTGCTGCTGCGCGGGCCCAACATCTTCAAGGGCTACTACAAGAACGAGGAGGCCACGAACGACACGCTCGTGGACGGCTGGCTGCACACCGGCGACCTCGGGAAGATCGACGAGGACGGCTTCGTCTACATCGTCGGCCGCAAGAAGGACATCATCATCACGGCGGGCGGCAAGAACATCACCCCCGCCAACCTCGAGAACGGCCTCAAGCAGAACCGCTGGATCTCTCAGGCCGTGGTGGTGGGCGACCGGCGCCCGTACCTGGTCGCGCTGATCACGATCGACCCCGAGGAGGCCCCGGCGTTCGCCGAGCAGCACGGCGTCGCCGTGGAGGACATCCCCGAGTCCGAGGAGATGCGGGCCGAGGTCCAGGCCGCGATCGACGAAGTGAACTCCAAGGTCGGCCCGGTGGAGCAGATCAAGAAGTTCAAGATCCTGCCCCAGGACCTGGCGCAGGAGACCGGGGAGCTGACGCCCACGTTGAAGGTGAAGCGCAACGTGGTGAACGAGAAGAACGCCGCGGTCATCGATTCGCTCTACAACAGCTAGCCCGCTAGCGTCATAGGCCAGGGATGGCCTCCAACGACCCCTCGGACACCGGCGGGCTCTTCATCGGGCGCCGCCCGGGCACCGCGCCCGTGCGCATCCGCGAGGGCGCCGTGCGCGGCAGCGAACGCCGCCAGCGCGGCGACCGCATGCTCGCGGCCGGGCTGCTCCTGATCGAGGTGCTGCTGTGCCTCAGCCTGTTCGGCCCGCAGCCGCTCGCCTGGTTCTGGATCGGCTCGCAGGTCGAGTACCTCACCGGCTTCGTCACCGCGGGCATCACCACCATCCTGCTCGGGTGCATGGCGTCGCTCATGCTCACGATGGCTCTCGCGAAGCGGGTCGACCACGCCTGGAAGCTCGTCCGCCGCGCCGGCGGGCACAGGCAGGAGCGCGGAGCGCTGGAGATCATCTTCGCCGCCTGCGTAGGGGTGGCGGTGATCGGGTTCGGTTTCTGGTTCTTCATCATCGCGGGCCCCGGCCCGTCTCTGGCCCCGACGAACTAGCCCTCGCTTGGGTCTTCTCGACTACTACAGGCAGTTCGAGGACGTCGACGAGGAGGAGCTGAACAAGCTCCGCCGCGCCCGCCGCGCCCGCGAGAAGGCGCTGGCGCTGGAGCAGGTGCCCGAGCTCGACATCTCCGGCACCGAGTGGCCGGAGCTGCCCAACGCCGAGGTGATGAACGCCTCGATCTTCACCGCCCGCGGGCGCGTGAACGGCTACCCCGACCGCCACGCCGAGGACCTCCGCCGAGCCCTCGCCACGCGGCACGAGGTCGAGCCCGAGCGGATCGTGCTCGGCAACGGCGCGGCCGAGCTGCTCCAGGCCGCCGCGCTGGCGCTGCTGAGCGAGGGCGACGAGCTGCTCACACCCTGGCCCTCCTATCCCCTCTACCCGCTGATGGCCGCCCGTGCGGGCGGCCGGCCGGTCGCGGTGCACGACGTGCCCGAGCTCGTGGCAGCGGTCAACGAGCGCACTCGCATGCTGGTCCTCTGCAACCCCAATGACCCGACCGGCTCGTACCTGACCGCCGAGCAGATCGCATCGATCGCCTCCGAGCTGCCCGAGCGGGTGCACGTGCTGGTGGACGAGGCGCTGGTGCACTTCCAGGACGCGGAGCCGGTGGACGCCGTGCTGCGACTCACGGACGCCCTGCCGCAGCTCACCGTGATCCGGACCTTCTCAAAGATCTACGGCCTGTCGGGGCTGCGGGCGGGCTACGCGGTGGGCTCCAACGCGTCGACCAAATTGCTCGACGCGATCTCCCCGGTGCTGGGCGTGAACGCGCTCACCCAGTCCGCGATCGCCCAGGCGCTGAAGATCGGCGGCCCGGAGGTGGAGAGCCGCCGCGCATCGGTGATCCGCGAGCGCGCGCACCTGTTCGAGGTGCTCGCCGACCTGCCGGTCGACGTCTCGCCCAGCCAGGCCAACTTCGTGTGGATGGCGGCGGAGGGCATGTCCGGCTTCGCGCTGGCCAGCGCACTGAAGAAGGAGAGCGTGCTGGTGGCCCCGGGGGGCCCGCTGGGGGCGGACGACCACGTGCGGGCGACGATCAGGGACGCGGCGGCGACGGAGCGGCTGGTGAGCGCGCTGCGCAAGGCGCTGGAGTAGCCCAACCGGGCGCGAGTCAGCCCTCTTCGGACTGCCGCAGCAACGCCCCGGTCGTCTGCTCCAGGATCCGCCGCCAGGCCGCCGTCTTCTCGCGCTCCTTGGCGAACTTGCGCACCACCTTGCGCACGCGCGTCGCCGAGATCTCGATCCCGTGCTTCGCGCACACCGACTTCAGGGAGTCGTAGTCCTCCGCCAGCTTCAGCGTGACCGACTCGAAGCCGTGGCGGGCGATCTCCACGCGCTTCGTGAAGTTCATGATGTTCGTCTCGAACATCAGCTCGTCGTTGGGGTCGGGCTCGATCAGGATGATGTCCACGCCCGGATACTTCTCCTGCCAGTGCTTGACCGCCTCGTGCAGGCGCTGGTGGGCGAGCAGCTTGAACGTCTGGTAGCCGACCTGCGGGAAGCCCATGTCCGCCACCCGGCGCACGCGGCTGCCGAGCATCGTGGGGATCACCTTCTGGAAGTCGTTCACGTAGGGGACCAGCGGGTTCACCACGATCACGAACTTGGCCCCCCGCTCCACCGCGATATCCACGTTCGTGGTGGAACGGATGCCGCCGTCGACGAGCTGGCGGCCCTTGATCTCCACCGGCTTGTAGACCATCGGCAACGCGGTGGAAGCCGCGACCGCGCGGGAGATCGGCACGTCGTCCCAGTCCTCCCCGCCGATCACGATGCGCTCGCAGGTGTCGAGGTCGGTGGCGGTGAGGTAGAGCTCGTTCTCCAGCAGGCGGAAGTCGTTGCTGCGATCGGGATCCCCGAGGACCTTCTCGAGGTACTCCTGGATCGCGGTGCTGTCGTACAGGCCCGACGGGAGGCCCTCCGCCAGGTGCACGCCCGAGGTCGATCAGCGAGAACTGGCCGAGCTGGGTGACCATGTTCCGCGCCAGGCCCAGGAGCCGCAGCGGCAGCAGCGCGGCGGACTGTGCGAACTCGAGGTAGTTGGGCCGCATCAGGGAGCCCCTGTCGACATCCCTGAACGGGGTGGGCACCTGCTGGTTGACCACCCGCATCATCTCCTCGGGCGTGACCCCGTTGGCCACCATGCTGCCGATGAAGGAACCGGCGCTGGTGCCCACGTACACGTCGAACTGGTTGACCGTGCGGTTCACGGCCAGCAGATCCAGGGCGCGCAGCGCTCCGATCTCGTAGACGCCGCCTGTGAAGCCGCCCCCGCCCAGCACGAGAGCCGTGCGCGAGCGCCGCGGACGGCGCCGGGCCTGCTTGGCCGGGGCCTTGCCCTTCTTCTTTCCGGCCGGCTTCTGGAGCTTGACGACTTCGCCCACGAGCCGTGCATTATCGGGCAAGTGGCGGATCTTCGCCGCAGCACATCGCTCGCTAGCGTGTTCGGACTCCTGATGGCCGCTCGCCGAACCACCATCCTGGCCCTGCTGGCGCTGGCCGTGCTGCCGGCCGCCGAGGCCTCCGCGCAGAGCCTTCCGGGCAAGCTCCGCAGCGCAATGCGGGGTGCCGGGTCCTTCTCCGGCGCCTACGTGGTGAACGCGGATACCGGCAAGCCGGTGTTCCGCTATCGCTATGACCGCCCGCGGATCCTGGCCTCCAACACCAAGCTCTTCACCACCGCCGCGGCTCTGGCCCAGTTCGGAGTGGAGGGACGGCTGTCGACCGAGGTTCGGGGCACGGGCCAGCTTGCCCCGGACGGCACATTCGACGGCAGCCTCTACCTGGTCGGCGGCGGCGACCCCACCTTCGGAAGCCGGCGCTTCGCCCGCCGGGCCTACGGGGCGGGTGGCACGGTGGAGGAGCTCGCGGCGCTGCTGGAGGATGCGGGCATCAGGCGGGTGACCGGCCGCATCTACGGAGACGAGTCGCATCTCGACTCGCGCCGGGGCGGGCCCGAGTCGCGCTTCCGGATCTCACCGTACGTCGGCCCTCTCAGCGGCCTGGCCTACAACCGCGGGCTCGCGAGCGAGAGCGGCCGCGGCTACCAGGCCAACCCGCCGGCGTTCGCCGCGGCGCGGCTCGACTCGGCTCTGGCCCGGCGCGACATCTCGGTGAGGGGCGCGCCCAGGGCCGGCGTCGCGCCGGTCGACGCGCGCGTGCTGGCCGCGATCCAGTCACCCCCGATGAGCCGCCTCGCGGCGCTCACCAACAAGCCGTCGGACAACTTCTTCGCCGAGATGCTGATCAAGGACCTTGCGGCCCGGCCGGGGCGCCGCGGCACCACCGCCGGCGGCGCGCGCGTGGCCGCGCGGTTCGCGCGCCGGATCGGCGGCCGCCCGTCGCGCCTCGCCGACGGCTCGGGGCTCTCGCGCGCGAACCGGGCGTCGCCCTACCGGGTGACCAGGCTGCTGCTGGCGATGCGCAAGCGCGACGAGTTCGCACTCGTTCTTCGCGTCGCTCTCGATCGCGGGCCGCGACGGCACGCTCCGCCCGCGCATGCGCCGCGGGCCCGCTCGGGGCCGCTGCCGCGGCAAGACCGGGACGATCTCGGGCGTCTCGGCGGTGTCCGGCTACTGCCGCGCCCTCTCGGGCCAGACGTACGCCTTCTCGATCCTGATGAACGGCGTGAATCCCTTCGGCGCCCGCGCGATCCAGGACCGGATGCTGCACGCGATCGCCGGCGCGCGGTAGTTCGGGAGCAGGCGGTGCCTGCGAGCTGGTCGTCTCAGCTCAGCAGCGCCAGCAGCCCGTCCTCGTCCAGCACCTCGGTGCCCACCTTCTCGGCCTTGGCCAGCTTGGAGCCGGGGTCGGCGCCGGCCACCACGTAATCGGTCTTCTTGGACACCGAGCCGGTCACCTTGCCTCCGGCGGCCTCGACCCTCTCGGTGGCCTCCTCGCGCGTGAGGTTGGGCAGCGTGCCGGTGAGAACGACGGTCTTGCCGGCCAGCGGGCCCTCGGCCTCGCGCGGGTCGGGGCCCTCCTCCTCGAACTGCAGGCCGTGGTCGCGCAGGCGTGAGATCAGCGAGCGAAAGCCCTCCTCGTCGAGCGTCTCGAAGATCTGCTGCGCCAGGATCGGCCCGATCCCGGGCACCTCGGCGATCTGCTCGGGCGTGGCGTCCAGCAGGGCTTCGATGTTGCGGAAGTGCCGGGTGATCGCGCGGGCGTTCGTGAAGCCCACGCCCTGGATGCCCAGCCCGAACAGCACGCGGGAGAAGGGCCGCTCCTTGGAGCGCTCGATCGCGTCGGCGAGGTTCCGGGCCGAGATCTCGGCGAACCCCTCCTGTGCCTGAAGCGTCTCGGCGTCGAGGTCGTAGATGCCTGCGATCCCGTCGATCACCCCGTCCTTGAGGAACTGGCCCACCCGCTCCTCGCCCAGCCCCTCGATGTCCATCGCGCCGCGGCTCACGAACTGCTTCACCGCCTGGAACAGCTGACCCGGGCAGCCGGTGCGGTTGGGGCAGATCGTCCACACGCCGTCCTCCGGCCGGACCGTCGGCGTGTCACACGCGGGACAGCGCTCCGGCGCCTTGGGGAGCGGGGAACGGCGCTTGCGCTTCTGCGCCTTCGCGGTGGGTGAGACCACCCGCGGGATCACGTCGCCCGCGCGCGTGACGATCACCTCGTCGCCCTCGCGCACGTCCTTGCGCGCGATGTCCTCCTCGTTGTGCAGCGTCGCGAGCTTCACGGTCACGCCCGACACCTGAACCGGCGTGAGCTGGGCGAACGGCACCATGTGCCCGGTGCGGCCCACGTTCCACATCACCCGCTCGAGCGTGGTGGTGGCGGTCATGGGCGGGAACTTCCAGGCGATCGCGCCGCGCGGCTCGCGGCCCACCACCCCGAGGCGGCGCTGCAGCGCCAGGTCGTCGACCTTCACCACCACGCCGTCGATCTCGAAGTCCAGCGACTCGCGCCTCTCCTCCCACGCCTTGCAGGCGGCCACCACCTCGTCGAGCGTGTCCAGGCGCTCGATGTCCGGGTTCACGGGGAAGCCGTGGTCGCGCAGCCACTCCAGCGACTCGAGGCTGGCTGTCGAACTCCATCCCCTCCAGCGCGCCCACCGAGTAGGCCCAGATCGACAGCGGGCGCGACGCGGTCACGCCTGAGTCCAGCTGGCGGATGGACCCGGCGGCCGTGTTGCGCGGGTTCGCGTAGGTGGGCTCGCCCGCGGCGGCGCGCTGCTCGTTCAGCTCGGCGAACGCGCTCCGCGGCAGGTAGGCCTCGCCGCGCACCTCCAGCAGGCGGCGGCGCACCCTCCACCCGGCGCGGTATCGCCTTGATCGTGCGCAGGTTCTGGGTCACGTCCTCGCCGATCTCGCCGTCCCCGCGCGTCGAGCCGCGGGTGAGCTTGCCGTCCTCGTACACGAGGGAGATCGCGAGCCCGTCGACCTTCGGCTCGGCCACGAACAGGATCTCGGCGTCCTCCACCCCCTCCTTGTTCAGCAGGCGCTCGGAACGCTCCAGCCATGCACGGAGCTCCTCCTCGTTGCGGGCGTTGCCGAGCGAGAGCATCGGCTGGAGGTGGCGCGCGGGCTCGAACCGCTCCTGGGGCTTCGCCCCCACGCGCTGCGTCGGCGAGTCGGGCGTGACCAGGTCCGGGTTGTCCGCCTCCAGGTCGCGCAGCTCGTTGAGCAGGGCGTCGTACTCGGAGTCGGAGATCTCCGGGTCGTCGAGCGCGTAGTAGCGGTGGTTGTGGTGGTCCAGCTGCGCGCGCAGCTCGTCCACCCTCTGCGCGGGGCTGCTCAAACCTCGCGCACGGCCGGGCCCAGCAGCCGGCCGAGGTCGAATCCCGACAGCTCCTCCACCCCGGCCTGATCGGTCAGGTCGAAGTGCAGCGGGGTCACGGCGATCTCTCCGTCGGCGATGGCGGCGAAGTCCGTGCCGTCCTCGTGGTGGTAGCCCGGGGCCTCGCCGTAGATCCGGTACCTGCGCCGCCCCTCTTCCTCCTCCGCCAGCTCGAGCCGGTCGCGGTAGATCCGCTTCCCCAGCCGGCAGGCGCGCGCGCCGGAGACCTCGCCCGCGGGACAGTTCACGTTCAGCAGCGTGCCCTCGGGCATCGGCACGTGGTTCAGCTCCTCGACCATTCGGGCCACGAAGCGCGCGGACGGCTCGAAATCCTCCGGCTCCCAGCGACGCCCGGCGCGGAAGTCCACCTGCCCGCGCTCCGCCTGCTGGGACACCGCAATCGCCGGGATCCCGAGCACGATGCCCTCGAGCGCCGCGGCCACCGTCCCGGAGTAGGTGATGTCGTCGCCGAGGTTCGAGCCGTGGTTGATCCCGGAGACGATCAGCTCAGGCTCGAACTCGATCAGGCCCAGGGCCGCGAAGCGCACGCAGTCCACCGGGGTGCCGTCGGTGGCGTAGCCGGTGGTGCCGTCGCCGAGATCCACCTCGTCGACCCACAGCGGCTCGCGGGTCGTGATGCTGCGTGCGGTCGCGCTGCGATTGGAGTCCGGGGCGATCGTCGCCAGCTCGACGCCGGGCACCTCCGCGAGCGCCCGCCGCATCGCGTGCAGCCCCGCGGCGTTGATGCCGTCGTCGTTGGTGAGGAGAATCTTCATTCCGCGGCCCACAACGATAGTCGTGGCCCGCTTCGGAATCCGACGCGCCTAGGCGCCCACCCAGCGCACGCGCGCGCCCTTGAGGCTGGCGCTCGAGCGGCGATCCTCGCGCGCAGGGGCGGGCTCGGGCTCGAGCCGCGCGGCGGCGCGGAGCTCCTCCAGGCTGCGCAGGATCTCGGCACGGTCCTCGTCTATCCGCTGGAGGCGACCAAGCAGGTCGTCGTGGATCTGCGCCAGCTCCTCGGTGCTCGCCAGTCTCCCGGCGCCCCCGCGCCGCTCGGCGCTCGCCTCGGCCGGGAGTTGCGGCCGGCGCACCAGCTCGGCCTCGAGCATCGCGATGCGGCGCTTGAGGTCGCGCCGCACCTCCGCGTCCGAGGCCGCGGCCGCCTCCTCCTGGTCCGTGACGAAGGTGCCTCGGCCCTGCTCGGAGCGGATCAGCCCCTGACTCTCGAGCCTGGCGTACACCGCCCGGACGGTGTTCACGTTCACACCCGCCTCGACCGCGAGCTCGCGGACGCTGGGCAGCTTGTCGCCCGGCTTCAACCCGCCCCCGGAGATCCGCTCGGTCAGCGCCCATGCCAGCTGCGTGCCCAGCGGTACTCCGGTATCGCGGTCGACTCGCAGCGTCATCTAGATGCTCACTATATCAACCGTGCCGGTTGACCAGCACACTAGCTGTGCTATAACAGTCTCGTAATGGTCAGAGCTGTCGCAGACAGAGCGTTTTTGCCGACGAAGAACCTGCTGGAGCAGGTGGGGGACATGATGATCCTCACGGGCAAGACGTTGCTCTCGGCTGTGCGTCCGCCGTATCCGTATGGGACGGAGTTCGTGCAGCAGTTTCTGTTCGCGCTGCGGCTGTGCTGGTTCCCTTTGACGATCTCGACGATCGCGTTCGGCTACGGCGCACCGGGGCTGCAGGCGGGCAACTTCCTGGTGTTGTTCGGGGCGATCGACCGCCTCGGCGGGTTCTTCGTGCTCGCCAGCATCCGGGAGTTCGCGCCGTTTGTGACCGCGATCATCCTCGCCGGCGTCGGCGGCACCGCGATCACCGCCGATCTGGGCGCGCGCAAGATCCGTGAGGAGCTCGACGCGCTCCAGGTACTCGGCGTCGACCCGATCAAAAACCTCGTCGTCCCCCGCTTCTTCGCGCTGATGATCGTGACCGGGCTGTTCAACATCTACGCGCTGATCTTCGGCATCTTCGGCGGCGTCCTCGCCACGCTCGACCTTCGACGCCCCCCTCGGCCCCTTCTTCGCCACCCTGCTCAACAACGCCTCCACCACCGACCTCTGGGGATCGGTCGTCAAAACGACCCTGTTCGGGGCGATCATCGCGATCGTCTCCTGCTACAAGGGCATGACCGCCTCCGGCGGCGCCGAAGGCGTCGGCCGCGCCGTCAACCAAGGCGTCGTCATCAGCTTCCTCGGCATCTTCGCCTTCAACTACGTCTTCACCCAAACCCTGCTCGCCACACACCCCGAGATATCGGTGATCAAATGAATGAAATGACCTTTTCCAACCTCATCCAGCGCATGTGGGCGGCCACCCTCGCCGGGGCCATCGTCTTCGGCAGCCTCTTCCTCTGGATCGGCGTGCCGGTGCTCGGCATGTGGATCGCCGGGCAGCTCACGTCGAGCAACGTCGGCTTCCTGTTCGCCACGCTGGCCGGCATCCCGCTGACGATGGTCGGCACGGGGTTCCTGATCTACCGGCTGAACGCCGTCTACGAGGCGGCACGGCCGGGCGAGCGTCACGCTCCGCGGCCTCATTCCGCGTGGAACGTGAGCCTCGGCGAGGAGCGCGCGGGCTCCCGCCGCGCCCGCGCTCCGCGCCCGCTCGTGGACATCGCGATGACGGCCTCGGCGATAACCGCGCTGGTGCTGCTGCTGGTCTGGTTCTTCTTCCTCGCCGAGATGAAGCTGGCGCCGATGTCATGAGCTGGCTCGCGGTGCCAAAGGAGATGGTTGCCTCGATCGGGGACATCGGGCGCTTCATGGCGCGAGTGATGGGCGAGGTCTACAGCGGTCGCGTGCTGCGCTTCTTCGGCGAGGCGCTGCGCCAGTCCGGCATCCTGATCCTCGGCTCCGCGCTGGTGATCCTCGGCCTGGCGTTCATCCTCGGGCTCACCTGCGGCATCGAGGGCGCCTACTTCTCACGCAGCGTCGGAGCACCTGCGCAGGCCGGCGTGTTCTCCGCCTGGTGCGACCTGCGCGAGGTCATGCCCTACGCCTTCGGCTACATGATGTCGGCCAAGGTGGGCACCGGCCTCGTGGCGGAGATCGGCGCGATGCGGATCTCCGACGAGGTCGACGCGCTCGAGGTGATGGGCATCAGCTCGCTCACGTTCCTGTGCTCCACGCGGCTGCTGGCGGCGTGGATCGTGCTTCCGTTCATCTACATCGGGGCGGTGGGGGCCGGCTTCTTCGCGTCGTACCTGGCGGTGGTCCACCAGATCGGCGAGGTCTCATCCGGCGGGTTCTTCCTGATCTTCTGGATGTTCCAGAACCCGCCCGACCTGGTCTACAGCCTGGTGAAGGGGATGGCGATGGCCACCGTGATCGTGCTGGTGGGCTGCTACTACGGCTACACCGCGAGCGGTGGGCCGGTGGGCGTGGGCACCGCCACCGCGAAGTCGATGGTGCTGAACACGGTGATGGTCCACCTGGTGGGAATGGTCGGCACGCAGGTGTTCTGGGGCTCGAATCCAAGGGCGCCGATCGGTGGTTGACACGCTTCAGAGAGCCTCAAAGGGGGGAGAACGCTCCCCCCTTTGCAACCCCCCGAACGGCGCGCTTCGCGCGCCTAATCCACCCTGCACCGTTCAGTCGCCCGACGAGCGCGCCGCGCGGCAGGCCCTGCGCGACCAGATCCGCCGGCTGGAGGACGAGCTGGCCGGTCTGTTCACCGAGGCCTGGCCCCGGGGGCCCGCCCCCGCCCCGGTACCACGTGCGGGAGGGCCGCGGCTGCTCGGCTTCGAGCAGCTCGAGTGGCTGCGCGACGACCTCGCGCACCGGGTGGCCGAGGCGCGGCACGCCGTGGCCGAGCGGACCGCTGAGCAGGAGGGTCACCGCGTGCGGATCGAGGAGATGCTGCTCGACCCCGAGTCCCACCGCTGGGTCCGGGTCTCGAACGCCGACATCGGCGAGCCCGGCTGCAAGAGCTTCCACGTCCGCCCGCGCGGCGGCATCCTGGGGATGCTCGCCAACTGGTGGCGCGTGGTGATCTCCAGCGGCTGCCCGTTACCCAGCGTCCAAGGTGTGTAGGCGCGCAAAGCGCGCCGTTCCGGGGGGGTTGCAAAGGGGGGCATGTTTGCCCCCCTTTGAGGCTCTCAATACCGCACGGATTCGAGATACAGCCCATGCGCCGGAGCGCTGTCGCCGGCCTGGCGGCGGTGGCCGCCCCCGAGCAGCGCCTCCACCTCATCGAGGCCCATCCGCCCGGCGGCAACCGTGAGCATCGTCCCCACCAGCGCCCGGACCATGCCGCGCAGGAACGCGTCGGCCTCGATCCAGTAGGCCAGCACGTCGTCGGGCTCCTCCACCCACTCCGATCGCGCGACGGTGCGCTGGAAGTGGCGATGGCTCGTCTGCGTGCGCGTGAAGGCGGTGAAGTCGTGGGTCCCCGGCAGCAGCGCCGCGCACTCGTGCAGCAACGCGCGGTCGAGCCCGTAGCGCCAGCGCAGCGCGCGGCCGCGCTCGAACACGCGCTCGTCGCGGGCGGCGTAGACGCGGTAGCGATAGGTGCGCGCGAGCGCGTCGCGGCGGGCGTCGAAGCCGTCCGGGGCCACCTCGCTCTCGATCACGTGCACGTCGGGCGGAAGAAGCGCGTTGAGGGAGCCGGCGGAAGCCGGGGGGCCCGGGTGGCTGGCCACCTGTCCCCGCGCGTGCACACCCGAATCGGTGCGCCCCGCCACGGTCAGCGTCACAGGCTCGCCGCGCCTCTGGGCAAGTGCCTCCTCGACGACCTCCTGCACCGTGCGCTGGCCCGGCTGGCGAGCCCAGCCGGCGAAGCCGGACCCGTCGTACTCGAGCAGCAGGCGCGCGGTCAGGACTACCCGCGCCTGCGCGCGACGATCAGCAGGTACTCCACGTCCACCGACAACGCGCCGTCGCCGCCCGCCCATCCACGCACCACGGCCACCATGTCCTCGCGCATCTGTCCGTAGAGGTCCGGCGGCATCGCGGCCTTGGCCGCGGCCTGCATGGGCGCGTGGACCTCCATCAGGTCGATGAACTCGTCCGGCGAGCCGGCGGACCACGGGAGGGTGCGCCGCTCCATCTCGATCGAGTTCGCCAGCCCGTCGAAGCGCTCGCGCACCGTGTCCTCCACGCCCCACTCCTCGATCTTGGGCCGGTCGGGGTCGTCCTCCGCGTATCCGCGGCCGACCTGGAACAGCTCCTGCGCGGCGCTGCCGGGCGTCCACGCCGTCATGCCGACGGTGTTGCCGGGCCGCACGACCCGGAACATCTCCTCGGCGACCACCCGCGGCCGCGGGGCGATCATCGCGCCGAAGACCGACCCGACGCATTCGAACCGCCCGTCGTCGAACGGCAGCTCCTCGGCGTCCGCCACCGCCCACTCGATGTCGAAGCCGTCCGCGTCGGATCGCCTGCGACCCTTCTCCACCATCCCGGGCGCGAGGTCCGATGCGACCACGCTCGCGCCCTCGCGCGCGCACTCGATCGCGAAGTTGCCGTCGCCGGCCGCCACGTCGAGCACCTCCTGACCGGCCGACACCGCACACGCCTCGGCCAGCGCCGCGGCCGCGGGCCGCAGCTGCTCCGAGAGCCACGTGTACTCGCCCATCCCCCAGGCCCGGCCCGACTGCTCCTTGATCTTCGCGACATCCACGGGCGCGAAGCTACTACGTTGCCGCCATGCAGCGCGCGCGTGCGATGGCTGCCGTGGGAGGCCTGGCGCTGCTCGGCAGCCTGTGGCTGCCGTGGTACACGGCGGCGGGCGACTCGGGCGACGCCTGGCAGGCGTTCGACGGCCTCGACGCGACGCTGGCGGCGCTGGCGATCACCGCGGCAGGCGGCGCCCTGCTGTCGTTCGTCCTGCGCGCCTGGACGCTGTGGACGACGATCTCGCTGGCCGGCGCGTTCGCGACGATCGCGATCTCCGCCCGGATCCTCTACCCGCCGGAGGGCACGGGCGCGGACCTCGACCCGACCTTCGGCCCGTTCGTGGGCCTGGCCGCGGCGATCGTGGTGCTCACGTCGCTCAGCGCCGCGAAGAGCGAGTGGGAGTCGCTCTAGGATCCGCTCATGAGCGCTCGAGCCATCGTGGTCCCGCCCGGTGAGGGACATCGTGTGGGCAACGTCGAGTTCCTCGCCCGCACCGCCGACACGCCGCGATTCACCTTCGGGATCATCGACTTCGCCCCCGGCCGGAACATGGAGCAGCACGCACACGAAGACGAGGACGACGCCTTCTACATCGTCGAGGGCGAGCTCACCTTCAACCTCGGCGACGAAGACGTGGTCGCGCCGCCCGGGACCTTCGTCCTCGTCCCGCCGGGGGTGCAGCACGGCTTCACCAACCACGGCGAGGTGCCCGTGCGGATGCTCAACATCCACGCCCCCGCCGGCTTCGACCGGCGGATCGGGCTCACCGACTGACGCCGCGCTGTCCGGATTCACCACCTATACGGTGGTCAAGTCCGGCCAGCTCCCTCGGGCGGCTCCCCGAGACAGCAGCGCCTCCCGCGGGTGGACGGGACTTCGCCGCCCGCGCGCAGCGAGCGGGCCGGAGGCGTGCGAGCCCGAGAACTACCGACCAGCTCGAGAAACACCATCTCGGTCGAGTCCGACCTCCGCGGCCCCAGCTTCAGGATCCGCGTGTAGCCGCCCGGCCGATCGGCGTAGCGAGGAGCGATCTCCTCGAACAGCTTGTAGACGACGAACTTGTCCTGGCCCAGCCGCGCCATCGCCTGCCGGCGCGAATGCTGATCGCCCTTCTTGGCGAGGGTGATCAGCCGCTCCAGCTCGGGCTTGACGGCCTTCGCCTTCGCCTCGGTGGTCTGGATGCGCTCGTGGTCGATGACCTCCCGAGAGAGGTTCATCATCAGCGACTTCCGGTGGGAAGCCGAGCGGCTGAGCTTGCCTTTCTGCTTGCCGTGGCGCATCGCGACGTCGGAGTCTAGGCGCGGAGCGCGAGCCCGCGCGCCTCGAGGGTCTCCTTGACCTCCTCGATCGACTTGCGACCGAAGTTGGGAATCGCGTTCAGCTCGGACTCGCTCTTCTGCACGAGGTCGCCGACCGTCTGCACGCCCGCCCGCTTGAGGCAGTTGTACGAGCGCACGCCCAGCTCGAGCTCCTCGATCAGGATGTCGTCCATCCCGTCGGCTCCGGGGATCGAGCCCCCGCCGCCCACGGCACCGAGCTCGGCGGCCGCGCTGGCGCCCGCCAGCGATGCCCCGGCCTCGCGCAGGGCGTCGACCCGCTCCGGCTCGGAGAAGATCGCCAGGTACTTGATCAGGATCTCGGCCGCCTCACGCAGCGCCGCGTGGGGATCGAGGGACCCGTCGGTCTCGATGTCGAGCGTGAGCTTGTCGTAGTCGGTCTTCTGGCCCACACGCGCGGCCTCGACCTCGTACGCCACCCGCTTCACGGGCGAGAAGATCGAGTCGATCGGGATCACGCCGATCGGCTGGTCCGGGGTCTTGTTGTCCTCCGCCGGCGAGTAGCCGCGGCCGTGCCCGACCGTGAGGTAGATCTCGAGCTTGGTCTTCTTCTCGAGCGTGGCGATGTGGATGTCGGGGTTGAGGATCTCGACGCCCGACGGCAGGTCGATGTCGCCGGCCGTCACCTCGCCGGGACCGGTGACCACCAGCGGCGCCTCCACCTCGGCGGCGTCGGAGTGCATCCGGCAGACGATCTCCTTGAGGTTGAGCACGATGTCCGTCACGTCCTCGGTGACCCCGGTGATCGTGGAGAACTCGTGGGCCACGCCCTCGATCCGCACGCTCGTGACGGCGGCGCCGGCGAGCGAGGACAGCAGCACTCGGCGCAGCGAGTTGCCGAACGTGTAGCCGAAGCCACGGTCCAGCGGCTCGATGGTGAACGTGCCCTTGCTGTCCTGGACGTTCTCGGCGGTGATCTGGGGGGTCTGGAACTCGATCATGGGTGGGTGATTCCTTCGCGTTGGTGCGCGCACCGCCGCTGCCCGCGGCGTGCGCGTCTTTTGCTGGCTACTTCGAGTAGAGCTCGACGATCAACTGCTCCTGCACCGGCGCGGCGATCTCGTCGCGCGCGGGATGGCGCAGAACCTTCGCGGTGAGACCGTCGTGGTCGGCTTGGAGCCATGCGGGAACGACGGAGACCAATTCCGTGGCCTCCCTGATCGTCGCGTCGCCCTTTGAGCCGGGCTTCAAGGTGATCACGTCGTCGGACCGCACCTGGTAGGAGGGGATGTCCACGCGGCGGCCGTTGATGCACCAGTGACCGTGGCGGATCATCTGGCGCGCCTGGCGCCGCGAGGCGGCGAAGCCGAGGCGGACGAGCACGTTGTCGAAGCGGGTCTCGAGCAGCCGCAGCAGGTTCTCGCCGGTCACGCCCTCCTGGCCGGAGGCCTTGGCGTAGTAGTTGCGGAACTGCTTCTCGAGCACGCCGTAGTAGCGCCGCGCCTTCTGCTTCTCGCGCAGCTGCACCCGGTACTCGGACTGGCGCGAGCGGCCGCGTCCGTGGTCGCCCGGCGGGTAGTTGCGCCGTTCGATCCCGCACTTGTCGGTGAGACAGCGCTCGCCCTTGAGGAAGAGCTTCTGGCCCTCGCGCCGGCACAGCTTGCACTGGGGGCTGGTGTCGCGGGCCATGCCTAGACCCTCCGCCGCTTGCGCGGGCGGCAGCCGTTGTGGGCCTGGGGCGTGACGTCGCGGATGCCCGTGACCTCGAGCCCGGCGGCCTGGAGCGAGCGGATGGCGGTGTCGCGGCCGGAGCCCGGCCCCTTCACGAACACCTCGACCTTCTCGAGCCCCTGCTCGATGCCCTTCTTGGCGGCGGCATCGGCGGTGACCTGCGCGGCGAACGGGGTGGACTTGCGCGAGCCCTTGAAGCCGGCGCCGCCGGCGGACTCCCACGCGATCACGTTGCCCTCGCGGTCGGTGAGCGACACGATCGTGTTGTTGAAGCTGGTCTTGATGTGGGCCTGGCCGAAGGGGACGTTCTTCTTGACCTTACGGCGGCCGCGCGGGCGCGCGGGGCGCTGCTGAGCCATTACTTGGTCACCTTCTTCCGGCCGGCCACCTGCATCCGGCGGGGGCCCTTGCGGGTGCGGCCGTTGGTCTTGGTGCGCTGGCCGTTCACGGGCAGGCCGCGACGGTGGCGCAGCCCGCGGTAGGCGCCGATCTCCATCAGGCGCTTGACGTTCTGGGACTGCTCGCGGCGCAGGTCGCCCTCCACCATGAGGTCGTTGTCGATCACCTCACGGAGCTTGAGCACCTCGTCGTCGGTGAGATCCTTGACGTAGGTGTCGCGATCCACGCCGGCCTTCTTCAGGATCGCCTGTGACTGGGATCGGCCGATCCCGAAGATGTAGGTGAGGCCTATCTCGACCCTCTTGTTGAGGGGGATGTTTATTCCGCTGATCCGTGCCATTCTTAACCCTGCCTCTGCTTGTGCCGTGGGTTCTGGCAGATCACGAGAACGGCACCGTTGCGACGGATTACCTTGCACTTCTCGCACATGGGCTTGACCGAGGCTCGGACCTTCATGGCTCCGTGAAACTACCTTCCGTATAGAGAGAACCGGCAATCAGCCCAGGAGACGGCTGAACGCCAACGGGAAAGATTAGCGAATCAGGCTTGCCCGGCGGAGGCTGCCGCAATCTTGGCCTCGGCTCCGTCCTCGACGTGCCACGGTGTGAGGATCCTGGGCCCCTCCGCGGTGATCGCCACGGTGTGCTCGAAGTGGGCGGTGAGCGACCCGTCGGCGGAGTAGACGGCCCAGTTGTCGGCCCCCATCCGCACCTCATGGCCGCCGGCGTTCACCATCGGCTCGATCGCCAGCACCATTCCCTCCTCCAGCTCCGGCCCGGTGCCCGGCTTGCCGAAGTTGGGTATCTGAGGGTCCTCATGCATGTCGCGGCCCACGCCGTGGCCCACCAGCGAGCGGATGATCGAGTAGCCATCGGCCTCGACCCGGCGCTGGATCGCGGCCGAGATGTCGCCCAGCCGGTTACCGGCGCGCGCCTGCTCGATGCCCTCGTAGAGCGAGCCCTCGGTGGAGTCGAGCAGGCCCTTGGCCACGGGGGTCACCGGGCCGATCGGCAGGGTCACCGCGGCGTCGGCCACCCACCCGTCCAGCTCCACGCCGATGTCCACCGAGAGCACGTCCCCGCGCTGGAGCGCGTACGAGCCGGGAATCCCGTGCACCACCATCGAGTTGGGGGAGGCGCAGATCGACCCTGGGTAGCCGCGGTAGCCGAGAAACGCCGGCTCCCCGCCCTGGGAGCGGATGAACTTCTCGGCCGCCCCGTCGAGATCACCCGTGGTCACACCCGGGCGGGCCTTCCCGCGCAGCAGCCGGTGGCAGCGCGCCACCACCCGGCCGGCGGCGGAGATGGCCTCGATCTCCTCGGGTGTCTTGCGGATGATGGCCACGCTCAGAGCTCCTCTTCCAGGCGAAGTGTGGCAAGGGTCGCCCGGATGTGGCCGTTCACCTCGTCGGGCGCGCGCGTGCCGTCGAAGCGGCGCAGCAATCCGTGCTGGTCGTAGTAGTCCACCAGCGGCTTGGTCTGCTCGTGGAAGACCTCGAGGCGGTGCTTGACCGTTCCCTCCTCGTCGTCGTGGCGCTGGATCAACGCTGAGCCGTCCTGATCGCAGAACCCATCGTTCTTGGGGGGGTCGAACTCGACGTGGTAGACGTGGCCGTTCTCCTTGCACACGCGCCGGCCCGAGAGGCGCCGGATGACCTCCTCATCGGGCGCGTCGATCAGCAGGACGGCGGTGAGGTGGCGGCCGAGCCGTTCGATCGCGCGGCCGAGTTCCTCGGCCTGTGGGATCGTCCGGGGAAACCCGTCCAGCACGAAGCCGTCGCGCGCCTCCGGGCGGTCGATCCGCTCCACCACCACGCGGCACATCACGTCATCCGGCACCAGGTCGCCGCGGTCCATGTACTCCTTGGCCTCCCTGCCCAGCTCGCTGTCCTCCTTCACCGCCGCGCGGAGGATGTCGCCGGTGGCGTAGTAGGGCAGGTCGAAGTCGGCCACAAGCCGCTCGGCCTGCGTCCCCTTGCCGGCGCCCGGAGGACCGAGCATGATGAGATTGAGCTCGCTCAAGAAGGCGCCAAGAGTATCGGTGCGGTGCAGTACCTCGAGGCCCGAGGCCTGAGGCCTGAGGCCTGACGCTCTTACTTCAAGAATCCCTCGTAGTTCCGCATCATCAGCTGCGCCTCGAGCTGCTTCATCGTGTCCAGCGCCACGCCCACCACGATCAGGATCGAGGTGCCCGCGAACAGGAAGTTCGCGCTGGTCTGGTTCACGATGATCGTGGGGAGGGCCGCGACGGCGGCGAGGTACAGCGCGCCCGGGAACGTGAGCCGGGCGAGGATGCGATCCAGATACTCGGCCGTTGGCCGGCCGGGTCTCACCCCGGGTATGAACCCGCCGTATTTCTTGAGGTTGTCCGCCTGTTCCACCGGGTTGAAGGTGACCGCCGTGTAGAAGTAGGTGAACAGCACGATGAAGATCGACTCACCGACGATGTAGGCCCAGCCGTTGGGGGTGAAGAAGGCCGAGAAGTCCCGCGCCCACGACGCCTGTGACAGCTCGCCGATCGTGGGCGGGAAGGCCATCAGGGAGGCGGCGAAGATCACCGGGATCACCCCGGCCATGTTCACGCGCAACGGCAGATAGGTGGAGCCGCCGCCGGACATTCGCCGGCCCACCACGCGTTTCGCGTACTGGACGGGTATTCGCCGCTGGCCCTCCTGGATGTAGACGATGGCCGCGATGATCGCGATGCAGAGGAACGGCATGAGCACCTGGAAGACCGGGTCCGGGCTCTCGTACCAGCGCTGGATGCCGCTGGGCAGGCCGGCGACGATGCTGGCGAAGATCATCAGCGAGATCCCGTTGCCGATGCCGCGCTGGGTGATCAGCTCGCCGAACCACATCAGCAGCACACAGCCGGCGGTGAGGGTCGTGACGATCACGAACACCCGGCCGAACGTGAAGTTCTCGACCACGTCGGCGCCGCCGGTGGAGAAGCTGCGGAAGAGGAAGACGTAGCCGATCGACTGCCCGAACGCCAGGCCGACGGTGAGGTAGCGGGTGTACTGCGTGATCTTCTGCTGGCCGACCTCGCCCTCCTTGCGGAGCTTCTCGAGTGACGGCACCACCACCGTCATCAGCTGCAGGATGATCGAGGCGGTGATGTAGGGCATGATCCCGAGCGCGAAGATCGCGAAGCGCTGCAGGGACCCGCCGGAGAAGAGGTTGAGGAAGCCGAGGACGTTCGACCCGGTGAAGTTCTCCGAGATGTCCTTGACCGCGTCGACGTTGATGCCGGGCGCGGGGATGTAGGCCCCGACGCGGTAGAGCAGCAGCATCGCGGCCGTGAAAGCGAGCTTCTTCCGGATCTCGGGGACCCGGAAGGAGTTCAGGAACGTCTTGAGCACCGGCTACTCCCCGATGACCTGAACGGTGCCCCCGGCGCCCTCGATCTTCTCGCGCGCGGTGGCGGAGAAGGCATGGGCGTGCACGGTGAGCGCCTTGCTCAGGTCGCCGCTGCCGAGGATCTTCACCGGTGTGCCGCGGCGCTTGGCCAGGCCCGCCGCCAAGAGTGAGTCGGGCGTGACCTCGGCCCCCTTGTCGAAGCGCGCCTCGAGGTCGCGCACGTTCACCGGCTGGGTGTGGGTGCGGAACTTCTCGAACGGCATCGACTTCTTCATGTGCGGGCCGCGCAGCTTGCGCATCCGCATGTGGATGGGCATCTGGCCGCCCTCGAAGTTGGGCCGCGACTTCGCGCCCGCCCGCTGGCCCGCGCCCTTGTGGCCGCGGCCGGAGGTCTTTCCGCTGCCCGAGCCCTCGCCCCGCCCGACGCGCTTGCGCCGGTGGGTGGAGCCCTTGGCGGGCTTGAGGTTGTGCAGGCCTATCTCGCGCTCGTCGGCCATCACTTCACCTCCACGAGATGGGAGACCGCGCGCAGGAGGCCGCGGTTCACGGCGTCGTCGGGACGCTCGGAGTGCTTGCCGATGCGGCCCAGGCCGAGCGTGCGCAGGGACTCGCGCTGCTTCTTGGACGCGCCGTTGGGGGAGCGCACCTGGTGATCGTGAGGTTTCACGCCGGGGTCGACTCCTCCTCGGCCGGCTTCTGTCGACTGTCGACTGTCGACTGTCGACTTCTCCTTCTCATCCAGGCCGAGCACCTCGGCCACCGTGAGACCGCGCAGCTTGGCCACGTCCTCGGGGCGCCGCAGCCCCTCGAGCGCGGCCATCGTGGCCTTCACGAGGTTGATCGGGTTCTGGCTGCCGAGCGACTTGGAGAGCACATCGTGGATGCCGGCCAGCTCGAGCACCGCGCGCACGCCGCCGCCGGCGATCACGCCGGTTCCCTGGGAGGCGGGCTTGAGCAGCACACGCGACGCCGAATGCACGCCGGTCACCTGGTGGGTGATGGTCGAGCCGTGCATCGGCACCTCCTTGAGATCCCGCCGGGCGCGCTCGACGCCCTTCTGGATCGCCACGGGCACCTCGTTCGCCTTGCCGTAGCCGACGCCGACCTTGGACTTCTCGTCGCCGACCACGACCAGCGCGGTGAACGAGAAGCGGCGGCCGCCCTTCACGACCTTGGCGACGCGGTTGATCTCGACCACGCGCTCCTGCAGGTCGCTGTCGCGCCCGCCCCGCTGCTGTCTGTTGCTCTCTCGTGCCATTTGAAGTCTCCGTCGAGGGTATCTAGAAGGTCAGGCCTGCTTCGCGAGCGCCCTCGGCCAGGGCCTTCACGCGCCCGTGGTAGCGGTAGCCGCCGCGATCGAAGACGCACGACTCCACGCCGGCCTTCTTCGCCCGCTCGGCCAGCGCCTTGCCCACCTGCTCGGCCTGCTCCATCGGCTTGAGCTTGCGCAGGTCGTCCTCGGTCCACGTGACGTACGCGACCGTGTGACCGGCCGCGTCGTCGATCAGCTGGGCGGTCATGCCGCGATTGCTGCGGAACACGGCCAGCCGGGGACGCTCGGCGGTGCCGCGGACCTTCGCCCGCACTCGCCGCCGCCGGCGCAGCCTCTGCTGGGTCTTGACGCTCATGCCCGCTTGCCGACCTTCCTGGCCACGTACTCGTCCTTGTAGCGGATGCCCTTGCCCTTGTAGGGCTCGGGCGGGCGCTTCTTGCGGATCTGGGCAGCCATCT
This sequence comes from uncultured Thermoleophilaceae bacterium, assembly GCA_963761505.1. Taxonomy (GTDB): domain Bacteria; phylum Actinomycetota; class Thermoleophilia; order Solirubrobacterales; family Thermoleophilaceae; genus JAAYBF01. The sequence goes on along the minus strand of CAVXGW010000008.1, from coordinate 106,759 downwards.
CACCCACGGCCTGCTTGGAGATCCCGCGGACGACGACCTCCGTGGGCGAAGGCACCTCGAACTCGATCCCCTCAGGGGCCTCGATCGGCACGGGATGCGAGTAGCCCAGCGCCAGCTCGAGGTTCTTGCCCTTGAGCTGGGCTCGGTAGCCCACGCCCTGGATCTCCAGGCGCTTCTCGAAGCCGTCGGTGACTCCCAGGACCATGTTGTTGATCAGGCTCCGGGTGAGGCCGTGCAGGGCACGGTGCTCGCCGCGGTCGGTGGGGCGGCTGACGAGCACCGAGCCATCCTCCTGCTCCACCTTGAGGTCGCCGTTCACGCGCTCGGACAGCTCTCCCTTGGGGCCGTTGACGCGCACGAGGCCGTCCTCGATCGAGACGATCACGCCCTCGGGCAGGGAGATGGGCTGTTTTCCGATCCGACTCACTGTCGGCTACCAGACCTTCGCGACAGCTCCCCGCCCACGCCGGAGCGGCGGGCGTCGTGGCCGGTCATCACGCCGCGCGAGGTGGAGACGATCGTGGTGCCCATGCCGCCCTGGACCTTGGGCACCTCGCCCGAGCCCACGTAGGTGCGCCGGCCCGGCTTGGAGACGCGCGACATGCCCGAGATCACCGGCTTGCGGTCCTCGGTGTACTTGAGCACGACCTTCAGCACCTGGCCGACGCGCCCCGGCTCGACCGAGTACGACTCGACGTAGCCCTGCTCGGTGAGGATCCGGGCGATCTCGTTCTTGAGCCGCGACGCCGGCAGCTCCACGGCGTCGTGATCGGCCTGGAGGCCGTTGCGGATCCGCGTGAGCAGATCGGATATGGGATCTGTGTAGTGCATCAGTGATTACCTCCGCAGGCTCCGAGCTCTCGCGTTCTGATGTCCTCGTGATGTACCACGCATCACCAGCTTGACTTGGTCAACCCCGGGATATGGCCCTCGTGCGCGTGGTCGCGCAGGCAGATCCGGCACAGGCCGAACTTGCGCATGTAGGCGCGGGGCCGGCCGCACTTGCGGCAGCGGTTGTATCCGCGGGTCTTGTACTTGGGCGTGCGCTGCTGGCGCACGCGCTGGGAAGTCTTTGCCATCTAGCTGTCTGTCTCCTCTGAAGTCTCTGCGGGGGCGCCTTCGGCACCCTCCTCGCCTTCCTCGCCTTCCTCGCCCTCCTCGGGCTTCTCCGGCTTGGCATAGGCCTCTGGGTTCTCCTCCTTGAGCTGCTCGAGCGCCGCCGCCTCGGCCTCGGCCTTGAGCCTGGCCTCCTCGGCACGACGCTCTTCCTCGGCCTCGTCCACCACCTCTTCCTGCCCCGGGCGGCCGGCCTCCTGGAAGGGTAGGCCCATCAGGTCGAGCAGCGCGAAGCCCTCCTCGTCGGTGGGCGCCGTGGTGGTGATCGCCACGTCCAGGCCGCGCACCTGGTCGATGGCGTCGTAGTCGATCTCGGGGAAGATGATCTGCTCGCGGATGCCGAGCGTCCAGTTGCCGCGCCCGTCGAAGCTGCGCGGGTTCAGGCCGCGGAAGTCGCGGATACGGGGGATCGCGATCGACGTGAGCCGGTCGAGGAACTCGTACATGCGCGCGCCACGCAGGGTCACCGACAGGCCGACGGGCATGCCGTCGCGCAGCTTGAAGGCGGCGATCGACTTGCGCGCCCGGCGCACGTTGGGCTTCTGGCCCGCGATGGTGGCCAGCTGCTCCTGGGCGGCGTCGAGCATCTTGCTGTCCTGCTTGGCCTCGCCAACCCCCATGTTCAGCGTGATCTTGTCGACCTTGGGGACCTGCATCGGGTTGGTGTAGCCGAAGCGCTTGGTGAGCGCGGGAACGATCTCGTCCTCGTAGCGGACGCGCAGGCGCGGCTTGACCTTGGGCTCGGCGAGCGGCATCAGTTGTCCACCTCCGTGCCCGACTTCTTCGCCACGCGCACGCGGCGGCCGTCCTTGCGGACGATGCCGACGCGGCTCGGGTCGCCGGACTTCGGATCGATCAGCATCACGTTCGAGACGTGGATGGGGCCCTCCACCTCGATCACCCCGCCGATGTCCTGCGCGCGCTGGGTGTCGCGCAGGGAGCGCGGGCGCTGGTGGCGTTTCTGGATGTTCATGCCCTCCACGTAGACACGCTGGCGGCCGGGCTCGGTGCGCAGCACCTTGCCGGTCTTCCCGCGGTCCTTGCCGGAGATGACCTTGACCGTGTCGTCCTTGCGGATCTTCATCCGGTGGCTCATAGGACCTCCGGGGCGAGCGAGACGATCTTCATGAAGTTGCGATCGCGCAGCTCACGGGCCACCGGCCCGAAGATGCGCGTGCCGCGGGGGTTGTTCTGCGGGTCGATGAGCACGGCCGCGTTCTCGTCGAACGCGATGTAGGTGCCGTCGTCACGGCCGAACTGCTTGCGCGTGCGCACGATCACGGCCTTGACCACCTCGCCCTTCTTGACCGAGCCGTGCGGGATCGCCTGCTTCACGGTGGCCGTGATCACGTCACCCACGCCGGCATAGCGGCGCTTGGACCCGCCGGACACGCGGATGCAGAGGATCTCGCGCGCGCCGGTGTTGTCGGCCACGCGCAGGCGTGTCTCTTGCTGGATCACGTGCTACCGCGCCTTCTCCAGGATCTCGACCAGGCGCCAGCGCTTGGTGCGCGACAGCGGCCGGCTCTCGACCACCCGCACGGTGTCGCCCGCGCTGGCCTCGTTGCCCTCGTCGTGCGCGTGCAGCGTGGACGAGGTGCGCACGATCTTGCCGTAGGTGCGGTGCTGACGGGCGATGTCGATGCGGACGGTGATCGTCTTGTCGGCCTTGTCGGAGACCACGGTTCCGAGCCGCTCGCGGGGCGCGCCCGTGCTGTCGCCCTCCGCGCGCGGGGTGCCCTCGCGCGGGCCGCCGGCCTTGTGCTTCTCCCGGCTCTTGGCGCGCCACGCGCGGCGCTGCGCCGCCTTCTTCTTGCGCCGCTCGAGCCGCTCCGCGGTGCGCTCCTCGACCGATCGCTGACGGCCGCGCCTCGCCGGAATGGGCCGAGCGCGCACGCTTGCGGGCCTGCTTGGGCGAGAGAGCCTCCGGAGCCTCATCCTCGGCGCCCTCAGGGGCGTCCGAGCCCTCGTCCTGGGGACTGGGGTCTGGGGTCTCGTCAGCCTTCGGCGCCTCTTCGGCCTGGGGCGTCTCCTCCGGCGTCTCTTCTACCTGATCGTTCTTCTCTTCCTCAGCCATTCTGCTTCCTAATCTCAGCCTGCACGTCGAGGCCACGACTGCGGGCAATCGTGAGGCCCCGGGCCAGGTCCCTCTTGGCGTTCGTCAACCCCGCGGTGTTCTCGAGCTGCCCGGTCGCGTGCTGGAAACGGAGGTTGAAGAGCTCCTGGCGCGAACGGTCCACGAACTCGACGAGCTGCGGGTCATCCAGGTTATGCACCTCGACGCCCTTCACTGACCGGCCCTCACGAACTTGGTCTTGATGGGCAGCTTGTGGCCGGCGAGGCGCATCGCCTCGCGGGCGAGGTCCTCGGGCACGCCCGAGAGCTCGAACACCACGCGCCCCGGCTTGACCACGGCGACCCAGCCCTCGGGAGAGCCCTTGCCGGAGCCCATGCGGGTCTCGGCCGGCTTCTGGGTGACGGGCTTGTCGGGGAAGATGTTGATCCAGACCTTGCCGCCGCGCTTGATGTAGCGGGTCATGGCGATTCGGGCGGCCTCGATCTGGCGGTTGGTGACCCAGCCGCGATCGAGCGCCTTGAGGCCGTACTCGCCGAACTCCACCGAGGTACCGCCCTTGGCGTAGCCGGCCCTGCGGCCGCGGTGCTGCTTGCGGTGCTTGACGCGCTTGGGGGACAGCATCAGCGGCCACCTCCGCCACCGCGCGGACCACGCCCGCCACCGCCGCCGCCACCGCCACCGCCGCCGCCGCGGGGGCCGGCCGCCGCCGCCTCCTCCTCCACGCCCTCCGGGCCCTCCGGGCCCTCCGCCACGGCGACCGCCGCCCCTGGGAGGCCTGCTGTGGCGCGTCGAGCTCGGTCAGGTCCTGCGCGAAGCCCTTGGGCATGATCTCGCCCTTGTTGATCCACACCTTCACGCCGATCCGGCCGAAGGTGGTCTTGGCCTCGAAGAACCCGTAGTCGATGTCGGCGCGGATCGTGTGCAGCGGCACGCGCCCGTCCGAATAGCCCTCGGTGCGCGCCATCTCGGCGCCGCCGAGGCGGCCGGACACCTGCACCTTCACGCCCTTCGCGCCCGAGCGCATGGCCGAGGTGAGCGAGCGCTTCATCGCGCGCCGGAAGGCCACGCGGTTGACCAGCTGCTCGGCGATCGACTGCGCCACCAGCTTGGCGTCGAGCTCGGGCCGCTTGATCTCGAGGATGTTCACCTTCACGGCCTTGTTGGTCATCTTGTGGAGCTCCTTGCGCAGAGCGTCCACCTCGCTGCCGGACTTGCCGATCACGATGCCGGGGCGGGCCGTGTGGATGTTCACCTCGACCTCGCCCTTGTTCTTGCGGATGGTGATGCTCGACAGCCCCGCGTGCGAGAGCTTGTTGTCGATGTGCTCGCGGATCTTGATGTCCTCGAGCAGGTAGTCGGAGAACTCCTTCTCGGAGAACCACGTGGACTTCCAGTCGTGGATGTAGCCGACCCGCATCGATTCGGGGTGGACCTTCTGACCCATGGCTAGTCCCTCCCCTCGCTGTCGGTGAGCGTGATGGTCATGTGGCTGGTGCGCTTGTTGATCCGCGTCGCGCGGCCCTGGGCGCGGGGGCGGTAGCGCTTGATCGTCGGCCCCTCGTCCACGTAGGCGCGGCCGATGCGCAGTTCGTCGGGGTCGAGCTCGAAGTTGTTCTCCGCGTTGGCCACGGCCGACTCGAGCAGCTTCGAGATGTCGGCGGCCACCGCGCGGGATGTATGGCGGAGGATCGCGCGGGCGTCCGCCACGTCCTTGCCTCGGATGTGGTCCATCACGAGCCGGGCCTTGCGGGGCGCGGAGCGCACGAACTTGGCCTGCGCGCGCACGGCGATGGCGCCGGAGTCGTCGCGCGGCACCTCCGCGGCAGCGGCCTCCGCCTTCTTGGGGGCGCCGGTCTCGGCAGAACCGCGCCGCTTGGGCTTGGGCTCTGTCGACTGTCGACTGTCGCCACTCTGTCGCCTCATCAGCCTCAACCGACCTCATCCTTCTCGGTGTCCTTGGGCTCGGCGATCACTTGACTCGCACCCGATCCCCGCCGGCATGCCCGCGGAACACGCGCGTGGGCGCGAACTCGCCCAGCTTGTGGCCGACCATCGACTCGGAGATGAACACCGGGATGTGCTTGCGCCCGTCGTGCACCGCGATCGTGTGACCGACCATCTCGGGGAAGATCGTGGAGGCGCGCGACCAGGTCTTGACCATCTGCTTGTTGCCGGACTCGTTCATGGCCTCGATGCGCCCCATCAGGCGCTCCTCGACCCACGGGCCCTTCTTGGATGAGCGGGACATCTAGCGGGATCCCTTCTTGCCACGCCGGCGCCCGCGCACGATGTAGCGGTCCGACTTCTTGTTCTTCTTGCGCGTCCGGTAGCCCAGCGTGGGCACGCCCCAGGGCGTGACCGGGTGCCGGCCCGGGGTCGTGGAGCCCTCGCCGCCACCGTGGGGGTGGTCGACCGGGTTCATGGCCGTTCCGCGCGTCTGCGGGCGCTTGCCCTTGTGGCGCGAGCGGCCGGCCTTGCCCAGATCGATGTTCTGGTGCTCGGCGTTGCCGATCGCGCCGATCGACGCGCGGCATTCCATGCGCACCATGCGCATCTCACCGGAGGGGAGGCGCAGGGTGGCGTAGTCGCCCTCCTTCGCCACCAGCTGGATCGCGGTGCCCGCGGAGCGGCCCATCTGGCCGCCGCGGCCCTGGGTGAGCTCGACGTTGTGGACCGTGGTGCCGGTGGGGATGCTCGACAGCGGCAGGCAGTTGCCGACCGTGATGTCCGAGCCGACCCCCGACTGCACCGTGTCGCCCACCTTCAGCCGGGCGGGGGCGAGGATGTAGGACTTGACGCCGTCGGCGTAGTGCACGAGGGCGATGTAGGCGCTGCGGTTGGGGTCGTACTCGATCGCGGCGACCGTGGCCGGCACGCCGTCCTTGGTGCGCTTGAAGTCGACCTTGCGGTACAGGCGCTTGGCCCCGCCGCCGCGGTGGCGCGAGGTGACGCGGCCCTTCGAGTTGCGCCCGCCGGACTTGCGCAGGCCCTCGGTGAGGGCCTTCTCGGGCCGGCTCTTCGTGACCTCGGCATGGTCCGAGTAGGTCGCGAAGCGGCGGCCGGGCGAGGTGGGCTTGTGCTTGCGGATGGCCATTACTCGATCTCCGTAGGGGATCGACGGGGGCGGCGAGGAGCGACCCTGCCAAGGAAGCAGGGAGCGACGCGTGCAACGCACGCGAGCGACCGATGACGCCGGCAGGGGAAGCTCATCGCCGTCATCCGTCGATCTCCTGGCCCTCGAACAGCTCGATCGAGTCGTCCGGATGGAGGGTCACGACGGCCTTCTTCCACTCGCGCCGCTTGCCGGCGGTGAAGCCGCGCCGCTTGGGCTTGGGCTTCACGTTCTGCGTGCGCACGCCCTGGACGCGGACGCCGAAGATCTCCTCCACCGCCTGGCGGACCTGGGTCTTGTTGGCGGCGTCGTGGACGCGGAAGGTGTACTTGTTGGCCGCCAGCAGCGCGTAGCTCTTCTCGGAGATGACCGGGCGGATGATCACGTTGCGGGCGTTCATGCGGCGCTGGCCTCCTTCGCGGGCGCGGTGGCCGCCTGGGTCAGGCGCTCGAGCGCGCCCTCCGAGGCGATCAGCCGGGCCGCGCCGATCACGTCGGCCACGCCCACGGCGTCGGCGTTCAGCACGGTCACCCCGTCGATGTTGCGGAAGCTGAGCACGGCGTTCTCTTCGCCGTCCACCAGCACGATCAGCGCTCGGCCACCGCTGCCGCCTGTACCCCCGGAGGGGGTGAACTTGGCGAGGTCCGCGGCGGCGATCTTGGTCGAGGGCCCGTCGGAGAAGGCTCCGGCATCGACGGCCGCGAGGCTGCCGCGCGAGGCGTGCACGGACAGCGCGGCGCGCAGGGCCCTGCGGCGCTCCTTGCGGTTCACCTTGACCGTGTAGCTGCGCGGCTTGGGCGCGAAGGCCACGCCGCCGCCGGTGCGCTGGGGCACCGAGAGGGCGCCCGCGCGGGCACGGCCGGTGCCCTTCTGGCGCCACGCCTTGGCGCCCGTCATCGACACCTCGCCGCGGGTGAGGGCCGACTGGCTGCCCTGGCGCCGGGCGTTCAGCTCGGCGACGACGCAGCGGTGCACGAGGTGCTCGTGGAAGCTCTCGCCGAACACGGCCTCGTCGAGGGAGACCTTGCCGGTCTTCTTGCCGATGAAGGGTGCCTGGGGGGCGGCCATGGCTAGCCGTCCGTCCTGATCTCGACGATCGAGCCCTTGGGGCCGGGCACCGAGCCGCGCACCAGCAGCAGGTTCTCGTCCGGGCGCACGTCCACGACGGTCAGGCCGCGCTGGGTGACGCGCTCGTTGCCCATCTGGCCGGGGCCGCGAATGCCCTTGAACACGCGCGAGGGCGTGGCCGAGGCGCCGATCGACCCAGGGCCGCGGACGTTGTGCGAGCCGTGGCTGACCGGGCCGCGGGTGAAGTTGTGGCGCTTGATCGTGCCCTGGAAGCCCTTGCCCTTCGAGACGCCGGAGACCTTGATCGTGTCGCCCTTCTCGAACACGTCGGCCTTCACCTGGTCGCCCAGGGTGAGCTCGCCGACGTCGTCGCGGAACTCCGCGAGGCGGCGCAGCGGCGGGGCGTCGACCTTCTGCAGGTGGCCCAGCTCGCCCTTGGTGATCTTCTTCTCCCGGATGCCGCCGAAGGCCAGTTGCACGGCCTCGTAGCCATCGCGCTCCTCGGTGCGGATGGCGGTGACCCAGCAGGGGCCGGCCTCCACCACGGTCACGCGCTCGACGTGTCCGTCCTCGGAGTCGAAGACCTGCGTCATGCCCAGCTTGCGTCCCAACAGTCCAGCCATCAGATCAACTGGATCTGGATATCCACGCCCGCGGGGAGATGGTCGAGACGCTGGAGCGAGTCGACCGTCTTGGGGGTGGGCTGCAGGATGTCGATCAGCCGCTTGTGCGTGCGGATCTCGAAGTGCTCGCGTGAGTCCTTGTCCTTGAACGGGGACCGGATCACGCAGTAGACGTTCTTCTCGGTGGGCAGCGGCACGGGCCCCGAGATGCTGGCTCCGGTGCGCTGCGCGGTCTCCACGATCTCGCGCGCGGCCGTCTCGATGGCCGAGTGGTCGTACGCCTTAAGGCGGATCCGGATCTTGTTCTGGGTGAGTGTTGCCATGACTGGTCTTAGACGTGCCGACGGCGGGCCCCCAATACAGCGGACCCGCCGTTAGAAACAACACCGGGGCCTGCCGGCCCCGGTGTGCTGCTTACTCGACGATCTCGGAGACCACCCCCGAGCCGACGGTGCGGCCGCCCTCGCGAATAGCGAAGCGCAGGCCTTGATCCATGGCGATCGGCTGGATCAGCTCGACCTCCATCTGAACGTTGTCGCCCGGCATGACCATCTCGACGCCCTCCGGGAGGTTGGCGACGCCGGTCACGTCGGTGGTGCGGAAGTAGAACTGCGGCCGGTAGCCGTTGAAGAACGGCGTGTGGCGGCCGCCCTCCTCCTTCTTGAGGCAGTACACCTCGGCCTTGAACTTGGTGTGCGGCGTGATCGAGCCGGGCTTGCAGAGCACCTGGCCGCGCTCGATCTCCTCGCGCTTGGTGCCACGCAGCAGGCAGCCGACGTTGTCGCCCGCCTGACCCTCGTCGAGGATCTTGCGGAACATCTCGACGCCGGTGATCACGGTCTGGTCGGTCTTCTCCTTGATGCCGACGATCTCGACGGTGTCGCCGGTGTGCACGACCCCCTGCTCGATGCGGCCGGTGGCGACCGTGCCGCGGCCGGTGATCGAGAACACGTCCTCGACCGGCATCAGGAAGTCCTTTTCGAGCGGGCGCTCGGGCTGCGGGATGTAGTTGTCCAGCGCCTCCGCGAGCTCGAGGATCTTGGCCTTTTGCTCCTCGTCGCCCTCCAGCGCCTTGAGCGCGGAGCCGAGGATCACCGGGACGTCGTCGCCCGGGAAGTCGTACTCGGAGAGCAGGTCGCGAACCTCGACCTCGACCAGCTCGAGCAGCTCATCGTCGTCGACCTGGTCGACCTTGTTGAGGAACACCACGATGTAGGGCACCCCGACCTGGCGGGCGAGCAGGATGTGCTCGCGGGTCTGGGGCATGGGCCCGTCGGCCGCCGAGACCACCAGGATCGCGCCGTCCATCTGGGCGGCGCCGGTGATCATGTTCTTGATGTAGTCGGCGTGGCCCGGGCAGTCCACGTGTGCGTAGTGGCGGTTCTCCGTCTGATACTCGACGTGAGAGGTGGCGATCGTGATGCCGCGTTCCTTCTCCTCCGGCGCGTTATCGATCTCCGCGAAGCTCTTGGCCTCGCCGCCCTGGGCCTCGGCCAGGACGTTCGTGATCGCCGCCGTAAGCGTGGTCTTGCCGTGGTCGATGTGACCTATGGTGCCGACGTTGCAGTGCGGCTTGTCGCGCTCGAACTTCTCCTTCGCCACTTGGGAACTTCTCCTTTCGAAGTCTTGTTACGGCCGGCTCCGCGCTCTGGCGAAGGCGAACCGCTGAAACATACTCTCTACGCGCTGGCCCCGACCGGCTCGCCGGTCCTGTGCTCCACTATCTCCTCGGCGATGTTGCCGGGGACCTCTTCGTAGCGGTCGAACTGCATCGAGTAGTTCGCCCGGCCCTGGGTGTTGGACCGCAGGTCGGTCGCGTATCCGAACATCGATGACAGCGGAACGCTGGCCTGGACGGCTATCGCGTTGCCGCGCGGCTCCTGGGCCTCCACGCGGCCGCGGCGGCTGGACAGGTCGCCGATCACGGTGCCGAGGAACTCGTCCGGGGTCACGACCTCCACGGCCATGACGGGCTCGAGCAGCACGGGCTTGGCGCGCTTGGCGGCCTCCTTGGCGGCCAGCGAGCCGGCGACCTTGAAGGCCACCTCCGAGGAGTCGGTGTCGTGGTACTTGCCGTCGGTGAGCGTCACGCGGACGTCCACCATCGGGAACCCGGCCTTCACGCCCGACTCCAGCGCCTCCTCGATGCCCTTCTCGACCGCGGGGATGAACTCCGACGGCACCGAGCCGCCCTTGATCTTGTTGACGAAGTCGAAGCCCTCGCCGGGCGCGGGCTCCATGTTGATGTACACCACGCCGTACTGGCCTGAGCCGCCGGTCTGGCGGATGAACTTGCCCTCGACCTTCGTGGCCTCGCCGCGCACGGTCTCGCGGTAGGCGACCTGCGGGCGGCCGACGCCGGCCTCCACGTTGAACTCGCGCTTCATCCGGTCGACGATCACCTCGAGGTGCAGCTCGCCCATGCCGGAGATCACGGTCTGGCCGGTCTCCTCGTCGGTGCGGATGTGGAAGGTGGGGTCCTCCTCGCCGAGGCGGCCCAGGGCCACCGACATCTTCTCCTGATCGGCCTTGGTCTTCGGCTCGATCGAGACGTGCACCACCGGATCGGGGAACGAGATCGTCTCGAGGATGATCGGAGCGTCGGGAGCGCACAGCGTGTCGCCGGTGGAGGTCTGCTTGAGGCCGACGCCCGCGGCGATGTCGCCGGCGTAGATCGTCTCCTCCTCCTCGCGGTGGTTGGCGTGCATCATCAGGATGCGCCCGATGCGCTCGGTGCGCTCGGTGCTGGAGTTGAGGATGCGCCCGCCGGCGTCCAGCGTGCCGGAGTAGACGCGGAAGTAGGTGAGCTTGCCGACGAAGGGGTCGGACATGACCTTGAAGGCCAGCGCGGAGAAGGGAGCGTCGTCGTCGGGCGGGCGGGTGGCCGGGGTCGCCTCGCCGTCGCCGCCCTTCTGCGGGGGCTCGAGGCCCTCCATCGGCGGCACGTCCAGCGGGCTGGGCAGGTAGTCGACGACCGCGTCGAGCAGGGGCTGCACGCCCTTGTTCTTGAACGAGGAGCCGCACATCACCGGGAAGATCGAGATGTCGAGGGTCGCCTTGCGGATGTCCTCGCGCAGGCGGTCCGGCTCGATCGGCTTCTCCTCGAGGTAGTCCTCCATCAGCTCGTCGTCGTAGTCGGCGAGCGCCTCGATCAGGTGGGTGCGCGCCTCGTGGGCGGTGTCCGCCATGTCCGCGGGGATCTCCTCCTCGCCCCACTCCTGGCCGAGATCGTCCTGGTAGACGATCGCCTTCATCGTCACGAGGTCGACGACGCCCTTGAAGTCGCCCTCCGCCCCGATCGGCAGCTGAATCGGGACCGCGCTGCCCGCGCCCTCGGTCTTGCCGTCGGCGCCCAGGCGCTCGTGCATCGTGCGCACCGACATCTCGAAGTCGGCGCCCGTGCGATCCATCTTGTTGATGTAGGCGATGCGCGGGACCTTGTACTTGTCGGCCTGGCGCCACACCGTCTCCGACTGGGGCTCGACGCCGGCGACGGAGTCGAACAGCGCGATGGCGCCGTCGAGCACGCGCAGGGAGCGCTCCACCTCGACCGTGAAGTCCACGTGGCCGGGCGTGTCGATGATGTTGATGCGGTGGTCGTTCCAGGACGCGGTGGTGGCCGCGGAGGTGATCGTGATGCCGCGCTCCTGCTCCTGCTCCATCCAGTCCATCACCGCCGCGCCCTCGTGGACCTCACCCATCTTGTGGGTGCGGCCGGTGTAGAAGAGGATGCGCTCGGTCGTGGTCGTCTTGCCCGCGTCGATGTGGGCCATGATCCCGATGTTGCGCGTCTTCTCTAGTGAAACTTTGCGTGGCATTGGTGCAGTCCTGGGTGGGGGTTCGAGGCAGAAAAAAGGCCCTGTGCGGGCCCAATGCGTCTACGCGGATGGCCCGTGGGGTCTATGTGGTGGAGGTCTCCATCGCTACGTGCGTGAGCCACGCGGCCACGGTGAAGAACCGCGCCGCGAGGCGACGCACGATGGTAGCAGAGGAAATCGGCTCCACCCGCTTGCCAAGCGGGATTGCGAGAGGTGGATACGCTGCGGCCAGATGGAGGCATCGGCCCCCACTCCCGCGGCCCGGCTGAGCGGCGCGATCCGGTCCGCCGGAGGCGTCTCCGTGCTCGTGTTCGCGCTCGGCGTGATCGGTGCCGTGCTGATCATCGTGGCGGAGTTGTCGACGATCGTGCACGTGGACGTCCTGACCACCGGCACCTGCGAGGAGATCGCCGATGCCAACGTCCGCGACGCCTGCGACTCCAACGGCTTCGAGCAGCACGGGGGCGCCTTCGTGCTGCTGGGCGTCGCCGCGCTGGTGATGGCCTGGGGCGCCGGGCGCGGAGCCAGCCGGCCGGCGGCGATCGCGCTCGTGGCGGTGGGTGTGGTGGTGCTCGCCTTCGCGCTGGCCGGCGACCTGCCCGACACCAACGAGACCGGCCTGGTCGGCCTCCAGTACGAGGAGGCCGAGGCCAAGGCGGGCGCCGGGTTCTTCATGGAGATCGCCGGAGCGGTGCTGGTGGCGGCCGCGGGACTGATCCGGCTGCGCCGTCCCGGGGTCAGCCCTTCCCGGGACGGAAGCTGACCAGCTCCTCGCGGTCGGCGCCGCCGGAGACCCCGACCGCCAGCACCGGCCCCACGCCCTCGGCGAAGAACTTGAACTCGAGGACCTTCGGCTCGATCGGGTTCTCGTCGCGGGTCATCAGCGCCGGGCGGTAATGGCCCGCCGGGACCTCGGCCTGCTCGTCGACGCTCACGATGCTGCCGCGGTCCTCGGCCTCGCCCTTGTAGTACTCCTGGCGGTAGGAGAGCCCCGGCTTCGGATCGGCGGGCATGATCACGCCGGCCTGAGCCCCGTCCTTGCCGGCCTCGAACGAGCCTGACTTGGACACCGGCTTGCCCTTCTCGTACTCGGTGGTGCTCTCGCCGAGGTACCAGACGTTCCCCTCGCGATCCTGGGCGTACCAGTCGTCGGTGATCTCGACGGGCACGCCGTCCTCGGTCACCTCGTCGCGCACCACCGCCGCCTCCACCCCGTTCGCGATCCGCTTCGTCTTGCCGGTGACCGTGACCACGACCTTCTGGCGCGTGCCGTCCGGCGCGGTCTCGCGGTAGACCCAGCGCGTGCCGCGCCTCATCGGCCACCACCGGTTGTCGATCTCGGTGGTGAAGTCGGCCGGGTCGAGCGTCACCTTCTCGGCGCCCTGCGGCAGCGGTGACTTGGCGGGCTTGGGCTTGTTCGTCGAGTCGTCATCGCCGCAGCCGGCGAGCACGGCTCCGATAAGAGCTATGTAGGTGAGCTTGCGCATGCCCGGTGGTCTACCGAGCGCACGATGAGAGTCTTGTGAGGACTACCGGCGGACCGCTACCAGCGGTAATGCGCGAACGCCTTATTGGCCTGGGCCATGCGGTAGATGTCGTCCTTGCGCTTGTACGCCAGCCCCTGCTGGGACTGCGCGTCCAGCAGCTCGCTGGCCAGGCGCTCGGACATCGACTTCTCGCGGCGCTTGCGGGCGAACTCCACCAGCCACCGCACGGCGAGCGTGCGGGCGCGGGCGGAGGGAACCTCGACCGGCACCTGGTAGGTGGCGCCGCCAACGCGGCGGGAGCGCACCTCGAGCACGGGGGTGAGCACCTTGATCGAGTTCTCGAGCGCCACCACCGGCTCCTCGTTCGTCTTGCGCGAGACGATGTCGAGAGCGTCGTAGACGATCTTCTCGGCGGTGGACTTCTTGCCGTCGACCATCACCTTGTTGATCACCTGCTGCACGAGCTTGGACCCGTGCATGGCGTCGGCGTCGATCGGCCGGGAGCCTGCGGCGGCGCGGCGGGGCATGCCTAGCGGGCCTTGGCCCCGTAGGCGGAGCGGCTCTTCTTGCGGTCGCTCACGCCCGACGGCGTCGAGCGTGCCGCGCACGACCTTGTAGCGCACGCCCGGAAGGTCCTTGACGCGGCCGCCGCGGATGAGCACCACGGAGTGCTCCTGAAGGTTGTGCCCCTCGCCCGGGATGTAGGACGTGACCTCCATCCCGTTGGTGAGCCGCACGCGCGCGACCTTGCGCAGCGCCGAGTTCGGCTTCTTGGGCGTGACGGTGTACACGCGGGTGCACACACCCCGCCGCTGCGGCGCCGCGATGCGCTTCTTGCGCCCCTGCCCGGACTTGAGGCCGGGCGTGGCCACCTTCTTCTTGGGCGACTTGCGGCCCTTGCGGACGAGTTGGTTGATGCTGGGCATAAGGCGGCGGCGGATAGTAGCAGCGAGGTAGTGTCCCAGCCGTGGCCGAGACAGCGCTCGAGCACCGCCGCGCCGGCGCAGGAGAGCCGCTCGTAGCGATCCATGGGATCGGGTCGTGCTGGCAGGTCTGGAAGCCGGTGCTGCCCGCGCTGGAGGCTCGCCACGACACCCTGTCGCTCAGCCTTCCCGGCTACGGCTGCTCCGCCCCGGTGGCCGGCGAGCCCACGGTGCCGGCGCTCGTGGACGCGGTCGAGGAGGCGATGGACTCGGTCGGCTGGGACAGCGCCCACATCGTCGGCAACTCCATGGGCGGCTGGATCGCCGCGGAGCTGGCGGCCCGCGGGCGGGCCAGGACGGTCGTCGCGCTCTCGCCGGCGGGGATGTGGACCGCCAAGGAGATGCGCTATTCGCGCGGCATGCTGCGCTGGTCCTACTCGGGGGCCCAGCGGGTCGCCCCGCACGCCGAGCGCATCACCGCCACGGCCGCGGGCCGCCGGATGGCGTTCGGGATGACCTACGCGCGTCCGGAGCGGCTGGACCCGGCCGACGCCGCCCATGCGATCCGCATGTTCGCCGGCTCACCGAGCTTCTTGCGCACGCTCGACTGGATCGAGGCGGGCAAGGAGATGCCGCGGGGCCTGCACTCGATCGACTGCCCGTTCCGCGTGGCCTGGGGCAGCCGTGACCTGCTGCTGTTTCCGCGCCAGGGCCCACGGTGGGTGAAGCACGTACGCGGCGCGGAGCTGGTGCGCCTGCCCGGCCTGGGCCACGCGCCCATGGGCGACGACCCGGAGGTGGCCGCAGCGACGATCCTCGAGTTCACGGCGCCGACCGGCGCGCGCGAGCCTCAGGCCGCTGCGGGCTGAGCTTCGAGCGTGCGCTGAGGCGCCGGCGTGAGAGCGGCGGCCACGATCACCATGATGAACGCGGCGGCCTGGACGACGATGCCGAGCGTGTCGCCCGGCATCGGATCGCCAAAGACCACGAACCCGCCCGTGATGGCCGACACGTTGGCCGCGGCACTGGTGAGCGTGATCACGGGCACGGCCTCGCCCTGCTGGAGCCCGCGAGCCGAGGCGTAGAAGGCGAGAACCGATGCGGCGATGCAGGTGATGAGCCAGGGTGAGACCAGGCCGCCCCCGGTCATGGCCTTGATGGCCACGTCGGAGACGCCGAAGAGGATGCCCGCCGCTGTGCCCATGAGCACGCCGTGGTGCTCGTGGTGCTCGCCGAAGCGGCGGTGGAAGACCAGCAGCATGCCCACGCCCAGCAGCCCGGCCTCGAAGGCGATCATGCCCGGGGTGGAGTAGGCGGAGGAGGCGTCGGTGCCGTGCGGGATGGTGACCGCGAGCAGGCACAGGCCGAGGGCCGTGAGGCCGACGCCCGCCCACTGGCGGGGGCCGACGGTGAAGCCGAAGTAGCGGTCGGCCAGGACCGTGAGGAACACGAGCCCGCCGGAGATGACGGCCTGGACCAGCGACAGCGGGGCCATCGCGAGCGCGGCCACGTGTAGGAGCCATGCGCCAAGTGCCACGAGCATGCCGATCGCGAACCACTTCGACCTGAACAGCCCGACCGCGCTGCGAAGCGGGTGGCGCATGCTCACGTCCGGCGCAGCGCAGGCGCCTCTGTGCTTCAAAAGGAAGCCCAGATTGGTGGTAAGGGCGCACAACAGCGCCAGCAAGATGCCTAGTTGAACAGTCATGGGAAGTAGAGCGGCTGGGAGGTTGCTGCTCTGCGGCGTTTCCCTGCCGCGGTATTCGTCCTATCGGCCGTACCGCCTGCCCGCTTAACTACAACAGGTTCGGCTGGACAAAGTCGCATTACCCAACAACGCGGTGGGCTCAAACACCAATTCCGACCCGCAGCCGGTCCTGTTCGTCGACGTGGACGGGGTCATCAGCCTGTTCGGCTTCCCACCCGGGCTGAGCGAGGCGCCCGGCCCGTTCCACTGGGTGGACGGCGTGGCCCACTGCATCGCGGTCGACTGCGGACCTCACCTGCGGCGGCTGGCCGAGCGGTTCGAGCTGGTCTGGGCCACGGGCTGGGAGGAGAAGGCCAACGAGTACCTGCCCTTCATCCTCGAGCTGCCGTTCAGGGACCTTCCGGTGCTGTCGTTCGCCGGCCGCGCGGAATTCGGCTCCGCCCACTGGAAGCTGGAGGCGATCGACGAATACGCGGGCGACCGTCCCGCGGCCTGGATCGACGACAGCCTGGACGACGAGTGCCACGAGTGGGCCAGGAAGCGCGGCGCCCCGACGCTGCTGATCGAGACCGACCCCGCCACCGGGATGTCCGACGAGCACGTGGAGGAGCTGCTGGCCTGGGCGGATGGGACGATGCGGCGATGAACCGCACGCGCCTCAGGCGCGCAGCTTGTAGCCGGTCCTGAACAGCCGCAAATTCGCTGCAAACAGGGCAAAAGTGGCGAGCGAGAGGATGCCCAGCGACAGGGCGACGTTGGCCTCGGTGTAGCCCAGGAACCCGTACCGGACCAGGTTGATCATGTAGTAGATCGGGTTGAAGTGGGTGAGGGTCTGGAACGGCTCCTCCAGCAGGGACGCCGAGTAGAAGACCCCGCCAAGGAAGATCAGCGGCGTCAGCACGAACGTCTGGGCGAAGCTCACGTCGTCGAACTGCTCGGCCCGCACGCCCACCAGCACGCCGAGCTGGGCGAAGAAGAACCCCACCAGGAACAGCGACGGGATCAGGACCAGGATGTGCTCGACGCCGATGTCCACCAGAAACGACGCCGCGGTGAAGGTGAGCACGGCCACGATCATTCCGCGCAGGAAGCCCCCGAGCGAGAACGCGAGCAGCAGCTGGAGCGGCGACGCCGGCGAGCTCAGCTGGTCGTCGATCGCGCGCTGGAACTTCTGCTGGAGGATCGACGAGGAGTTGTTCGAGAAGGCGTTGATCGCCCAGGCCATCATGATCAGCCCGGGGATGATGAACACCACGTAGTCGATCCCGTGGAGGGTGTCGATGCGCGACCCCAGCGCGGCGCCGAAGACCGAGATGTAGAGGAAGGTCTCCAGCAGCGGAGCACCCAGCGTCTGGCGCTTGATCTTGGTGAAGCGGGTGACCTCGCGCCTGACCAGGGCGAGGAAGCGAATCTGCGACCCGGTCACGGGACGACTTCTTCGATGACCTTCGCGCGCGAGAGCTCCTTGCGCCCGACCAGGCCGAGGTAGGCGTCCTCCAGGCTCGCCACCCCGTACTCGGCGGCCAGCTCCTCGCTGCTGCCCGTGGCGGCGATCTGGCCGTCGTTGATGAAGGCGACGCGATCACACAGCTGCTCCGCCTCCTCCAGGTAGTGCGTGGTCAGGAGGATCGTGGTGCCCTCCTCGTTGATGCGCTGGACGTACTGCCACAGCTCGAGCCTCAGCTCCACGTCCACGCCGGCGGTCGGCTCGTCCAGGATCAGCAGCCGCGGGCGGTGCATCAACGCGCGCGCGAGTATTAGGCGCCGCTTCATTCCCCCCGACAGCGTGCGCGTGCGTTCGTCGCGCTTGTCGGTGAGCGAGAACGCGTCCAGCAGCTCCGCCGTGCGCTCTTTTCGATCCTTCTTGGGCATCCCGAAGTAGCCGCCGTGGTAATCGAGCGTCTCCGCGGCGGTGAGGAACCAGTCGAGGTTGAGGTCCTGCGGCGCCAGCCCCACGGCCAGCCGTGCCTGCTCGTAGTGGTCGATCGCGTCATGCCCGAACACCTGGATGGACCCCGACGTGACCTGCGCCAACCCGGTGGTGCAGTGGATCAGAGTCGACTTGCCCGCGCCGTTGGGGCCGAGCAGGCCAAAGAACTCGCCGTCCTCGATGTCCAGCGACACTCCCCGCAGGGCCTCGGTGCCCGTGGGGTAGCGCTTTACGAGGTCTTCGACCTGGAGGGCGTGCACCCCGGCATCATGCGAGTTCAAGGCGAGTTGAAGTCAAATTCGGCCAAGCGATTGAGCCTAACAGCGGCGGTTTCGCTCTCAGAAGTCCCTGCGGCCGGCCAGGCCCTCGCCGCGCTCCCGGCGGCTGGCCTCGTAGACGGCGAGGCGCTGGGGGCCCGGGTTCTTCACCTCCACGCCGTGCCCGTACGGCATCTCGAACGGGGCGCCGAGCTCCACCCCGCTCGCCCGCAGCTCGGCCGTGGCCGCCTCCAGATCCTCCACGTGGAAGACCAGGATCGGCCGCTCGCCCTCCAGGTGCTCGGCCAGCAGGAGGGCCGGGCCCTCCGGCGCCATCCGCACCATCGCGACCCGCGTGCCGAAGCGCTCGATGGCGAAGACCAGCTCGCCCCCCAGCCCCTCGGTGTAGTGGTCGATGTCGGCGGCGACGTCGTCGCTGGGGAGGTAGATGAAGTCGAGCTGGTCGAACACGCTCAGGGCCGGTAGGGCGGCGCCTCGCCCCATCCCCAGCGGGGAACCGGCGCGTGCTCGACGATCTCCGCCCCCGGCCGCGAGTTCTCCAGCGCAAGCCGCGTCCCCCACTCCACGTAGGCCAGCAGGGCCGAGCGGAACTCCGGGTCGGCCGGGAGGCCGGCATCGTCGGCCGCGAGGCTCATCAGCGAGACGAACCGTGCCTGGGCCTCCCTGGTGATCCCGAGGTC
Organism: uncultured Thermoleophilaceae bacterium; assembly: GCA_963761505.1. Taxonomy (GTDB): domain Bacteria; phylum Actinomycetota; class Thermoleophilia; order Solirubrobacterales; family Thermoleophilaceae; genus JAAYBF01. The sequence continues at coordinate 87,939 of CAVXGW010000008.1, read as the reverse complement.
GCGGTGCCGGGAGACCATGTGGTCATATCCACCGAGCTCATCGCTGTACTCGGTCGGGCCGCCGAAGACCTCACGCCACCACGCGGCCACGTGCGCGCGATGAGCCTCGTGAACGCCGCCGGGGAAGTAGGGGGCGATCAGCTCGTCGGTCTCCGCGCGGTCGTAGAACGCGTCGATGAGCCGGCGGAAGGCTTGCTCGCCGCCCGCCCATTCGTAGAGAGTCGGTGTGGCTTGGTCGTCCAGGGGGTGTCCTCGGTCGCCCGCCACGGATCCTACGCGCGCCCTGGAGCGACCGATGCGCGAGCTACGTTGGCGCCGTGCTGCGCATTGCCCGCCGCGAACCCTCGGCCATCCTTCTGGCGGTTCAGCTCGTCGCGGTGCTGCTGTACCCGTTCATGGAGGACAGCGACGTCGGCCGCGCGCTCTTCAGCGTGGTCGGGATCGGCGTGCTCGGGCTCGTTCTGCTCGCGGTAAAAAGCACCCCGGCGCGGACGTGGTTCGGGGTGCTGCTCGCGGTCCCGGCGACCGTGCTGCTGCTGATCCAGGCCGTGACCGGCGACGACGCTCTGCTGCCCTACTCCTCGGCGCTGGAGGCGGTGCTCTACTTCTACGCGGCCGGGGCCCTCATCGCGTACATGCTCGAGGACCACGAGATCACCCGCGACGAGATGTTCGCCGTCGGCGCCACGTTCACGCTAGGCGCCTGGGCGTTCGCGTACCTGTACACGGTGATCCAGGCGATCGAGCCGGGCAGCTTCACGGCCGCGCTCGACCCCACCGGCGACCGCAGCTGGATGGAGCTGCTGTTCCTGAGCTTCACCACCCTCACCAGCACGGGGCTCAGCGACGTGGTGCCGGTCAAGGCGTCCGCGAGGAGCGTCTCGATGATCGAGCAGGTGGCCGGGCTCGCCTACGTGGCGATGGTCGTCTCACGCCTGGTGGCGCTGACCGTCTTCCACCCCGACCGCCAGCGCTCCAAGTAGCGACGCGGGGGCCGAAAACCCCCGGATTACCAGCTACTTCTTGTCGTCGTCCTTCGTGGCCGGCACGTCGGCCAGCTCGTCGCCGAAGGCCCCGCCGCCGTTGCCGCCGTCGGACTCGCCGAAGCCGAAGCCCTCCAGCTCGCCGTCCTCGGTGAGCCCCAGCTCCTGCGCCAGCTCGTTCTCGTCGAGCAGCCCGATCTCGTCCGGCGTGTGCCGGCGGATCGGCTCCGTGGGCTCGATCTCCAGCCGCCGGTAGTGCTTCAGGCCGGTGGCCGCCGGGATCAGCTTGCCGATGATCACGTTCTCCTTGAGCCCGAGCAGGCGATCGGTCTTGCCCTCGAGCGCGGCGTCGGTGAGCACCTTGGTGGTCTCCTGGAAGGAGGCCGCCGAGAGGAACGAGTCGGTGGCCAGCGAGGCCTTGGTGATGCCGAGGATGATCGGCTCCACCTGGGCCTGCTCCTTCTTGGCCTTCTTCAGCTCCCCGTTCACCTTGGCCATCTCGTGGCGGTCGATGAAGGCGCCCGGCAGGTAGGACGAATCGCCCTTCTGGTCCACGCGCATCTTCTTCATCATCTGCCTGACGATGATCTCGATGTGCTTGTCCTTGATGTCCACGCCCTGTGAGCGGTAGACCTTCTGGACCTCCTGCACGAGGTAGACCTCGGTGTCGGTGCGGCCGCGGATCTCCAGCAGCTCGTGCGGGTAGATCGAGCCCTCGTTGAGCTGGTGGCCGGCCTCCACCTTGTCGCCCTGCTCGACGAACAGGCGGGTGCGCACCGGGAACGAGTAGGAGTGCTCCTCGCCGCCGGCGTCCGTGAGCAGCACCTTGAGCGCCTTCTCGGTCCGCTCGATCGACACCTTGCCGTCGTGCTCGGCCAGCTTGGCCAGGCCCTTGGGCTTGCGCGCCTCGAACAGCTCGACGACACGCGGGAGGCCCTGGGTGATGTCCAGGCCCGCGACGCCGCCGGTGTGGAAGGTCCGCAGCGTGAGCTGCGTGCCCGGCTCCCCGATCGACTGCGCGGCGATGATGCCGACCGCGTCGCCGATGGCGACCAGCTTGCCGGTGGCCGGCGCGACGCCGTAGCAGTGCTGGCAGATGCCGGTCTTGGCCTCGCACTTGAGCACTGAGCGCATCGGCACGGTGTCGCTCTCGCCCGCGGCCGACAGGCCCTCGACGACCTCGACGAGCGACTCCTTGGTGAGCAGCTCGTCCTTCTTGGCGAGCGAGCGCCCGCGCTTGGTCTTGACCTCCTTGGCCGTGTAGCGGCCGAGCAGGTTGCCGTTGGGCTTGCCGTCCTCGGCGATCAGCGGCATCTCGATGAACTCCTTGGTGCCGCAGTCCTCCTCGCGCACGATCACGTCCTGCGCGACGTCCACGAGCCGCCGGGTGAGGTAGCCCGAGTCGGCCGTGCGAAGCGCCGTGTCGGCCAGGCCCTTACGGGCGCCGTGGGTGGAGATGAAGTACTCGAGCACCGTCAGGCCCTCCATGAAGTTGGCCTTGATCGGGCGCTCGATGATCTCGCCCTTCGGATTCGCCATCAGGCCGCGCATGCCGGCCAGCTGGCGGATCTGCTTGAACGATCCGCGGGCACCCGAGTTGGCCATCATGAAGATGGGGTTGAGCTCGTCCAGGTTGTCCTGCATGGCCTGGCCGACCTCGTCGGTGGCGGCGTTCCACTTCTCGACCACGGCCTCGTGGCGCTCCTCCTGGGAGATGAGCCCGGTGTCGTACTGGTCGAGGATGTCGCCGACCTCGGTCTCGTAGCGCTCCAGGATCTGCTCCTTGGAGGGCGGGATCACCACGTCGTTCTTCGAGATCGTGATGCCGGCCTGGCTCGCGAAGTGGAAGCCGAGCTCCTTGAACGCGTCGAGCACCTGGGCCGTGGCGTGCGGGCCGTGCTGCTCCACCAGGCCCTCGATCACGGCGCCCATGTCGCGCTTCTTCAGCGGCCGGTTCACGAACGTGTAGCTGGTGGCAGGGTCGTACTTGTCGCCGAGCACCTCCTCGAGCGCACGCTCCACGCGCTCGTTGAAGATGATCCGCCCGACCGTGGTCAGGATGTGGCCCTGGCCGTGCAGCCGGCGGTACTCCGCCAGGTCGTGCAGCTGGACCATCTTGTGCTCGTAGGAGAGCTCCGCCTCCTGCGCCGAGCGGAACATGTGCGGGCGCTTGCCGTCCTTCTTCTCGTCCCACTTGCCCGCGCGCTCCTTCTCGCCGAGCTTCTCGAGCTCGGTCTCGTCCGGGCCGTAGGTGAGGTAGTAGGCGCCCAGCACCATGTCCTGCGTGGGCGTGGCCAGCGGCGCGCCGTGGGCCGGGGACAGGATGTTGTTGGCGGACAGCATCAGCAGCCGCGCCTCGGCCTGGGCCTCGGCGGACAGCGGCAGGTGCACGGCCATCTGGTCGCCGTCGAAGTCCGCGTTGAACGCGTGGCAGACGAGCGGGTGCACCTGGATCGCCTTGCCCTCGACCAGCACCGGCTCGAAGGCCTGCAGGCCGAGGCGGTGCAGCGTGGGCGCGCGGTTGAGCAGCACCGGGTGGTCCTTGATGACCTCCTCGAGCACGTCCCAGACCTCGGGGATCATCGAGTCGACCATCTTCTTGGCCGCCTTGATGTTCTGCACCGACTTGCGCTCGACCAGCCGGGCCATGATGAACGGCTTGAACAGCTCCAGCGCCATCAGCTTCGGCAGCCCGCACTGGTGCAGGCGCAGGCTCGGGCCGGCCACGATGACCGAGCGGCCCGAGTAGTCCACGCGCTTGCCGAGCAGGTTCTGGCGGAAGCGGCCCTGCTTGCCCTTGAGCATGTCGCTGAGCGACTTGAGCGGGCGGTTGCCGGGCCCGGTGACCGGGCGGCCGCGGCGGCCGTTGTCGAACAGCGCGTCGACGGCCTCCTGCAGCATGCGCTTCTCGTTGTTGACGATGATCTCCGGCGCGCCCAGGTCGAGCAGGCGCTTGAGCCGGTTGTTGCGGTTGATCACGCGCCGGTAGAGGTCGTTCAGGTCCGACGTGGCGAAGCGGCCGCCGTCGAGCTGGACCATCGGGCGCAGCTCCGGCGGGATCACCGGCACGGCCTCGAGGATCATGTCCTCGGGCTTGTTGTCGGAGTTGATGAACGCCGACACCACCTTCAGCCGCTTGACCGCGCGGCTCTGCTTCTGGCCCTTGGCCGTCTTGACCTGGTCCTCGAGGTCGGCCTGCTCGGCGTCGAGGTCCACCTGCTGGAGCAGGTCGCGGACCGCCTCGGCGCCCATGCCGCCGCGGAAGTACTCGCCGAAGCCGTAGGGGGAGCCGAACCGGTCCTTGAGCTCGCGGAAGAGCGTCTCGTCGGTGACCACGTCCTTCGGCTTCATCTCCTGGAAGAGCTCCCAGACCTGGCGCATCCGCTCGGCGGCGTCCTCGATGTAGGCCTCGGTGTCGGAGATGTCCGACTCGAAGGTCTTGGTGACCTCCTTCTCCATCTTCTCGCGGTCCTCGTCGGACAGCTTCTTGATGTTGATGTCGAGCGAGTCCGCCCACAGGTGGTCCTCGTCGGAGAAGCTCGTCTGCTTGCCGGTCTTCAGGTACTCCAGCCGGCGCTTGAGCGACTCGCTGCAGCTCCTGGACCTGCTGCTCCTTCTCGGCCTCGTAGGAGTCGATGACCTTGGTGACTTCCTTCTCGAGCTTCGGCACGTCCTTCTCACGCGCCTCGTCGTCCACCCACGTGACCATCGAGGCCGCGAAGTAGAGGACCTTCTCGAGCTCCTTGGGAGCCATGTCGATCAGGTAGCCGATGCGGCTGGGGACGCCCTTGAAGAACCAGATGTGGCTGACCGGGGCGGCCAGGTCCACGTGGCCCATGCGCTCGCGGCGCACCTTCGAGCGGGTGACCTCGACGCCGCAGCGCTCGCAGACGATGCCCTTGTAGCGGACGCGCTTGTACTTGCCGCAGTAGCACTCCCAGTCCTTCGTGGGACCGAAGATGCGCTCGCAGAAGAGGCCGTCCTTCTCGGGCTTGAGCGTGCGGTAGTTGATCGTCTCCGGCTTGGTGACCTCGCCGGAGCTCCACGAGCGGATCTGCTTCGAGGAAGCGAGCCCGATCGAGATCTTGTCGAAGTTGTTGATGTCGATCATCAGGCCTTCTTCCCATCCGTCTCGATCATTTCTTTGTCTTGCTCGGCCTTGGACTCGTCGGTCTGGCCGCCCTCACCCTGCGCCTCGGTCTTCTCCTCGGACTCGTCCGCGGCCTCGCCGTCGGTGGCGCGCACGCCCGAGAGGTCGATGCCGAGCTCCTCCGCGGCGCGGAGCAGGTCGTCGTCCTCGTCGCGCATCTCCACGCCGCCGCCCTCCTCGGAGCGGACGTCCACGTCGAGCGCCAGGGACTGCATCTCCTTCAGCAGCACCTTGAACGACTCGGGGATCGAGGGCTCGGCGATGTTCTCGCCCTTGACGATGGCCTCGTAGGCCTTCACGCGCCCGACGGTGTCGTCGGACTTGATCGTGAGCATCTCCTGGAGCGTGTAGGCCGCGCCGTATGCCTCGAGCGCCCACACCTCCATCTCGCCGAAGCGCTGGCCGCCGAACTGCGCCTTGCCGCCCAGCGGCTGCTGGGTGACGAGCGAGTAGGGGCCGGTGCTGCGCGCGTGGATCTTGTCGTCCACGAGGTGCAGCAGCTTCAGGATGTACATGAAGCCGACGGTCACCGTCTCCTCGTACGGCTCGCCGGTGCGGCCGTTGTAGAGGCGGGCCTTGCCGGTGGCGCGCGCGCCCGGCGCGCTCCTTCGTGTCGATCCCGAGGTCGATACCGCGGTCGGAGTGCTCCTCCTGCCACTTCACCAGCGCCTCGTCGACGTCCTCGACGGTGGCGCCGTCGAACACCGGAGTGGCCATGTTCACGCGCCCGCCGTTGGTCTTCGAGTGCTTGTAGGCCTCGGAGCCGTCGTCGTACCAGCCGTTGCCGGCGACCCACCCGAGGTGCGTCTCGAGGATCTGGCCGATGTTCATGCGGCTCGGCACGCCGAGCGGGTTGAGGATCACGTCGACGGGGGTGCCGTCGTCGAGGTGCGGCATGTCGGCCTCGGGCACGATCTTGGAGATCACGCCCTTGTTGCCGTGGCGGCCGGCGAGCTTGTCGCCCTCGGCGATCTTGCGCTTCTTCGCCACGTACACGCGCACGAGGTCGTTCACGCCCGGCGAGAGGTCGTCCTCGTCGTCGCGCGAGAAGGTCTTCACGTCGATCACCACGCCGCCCTCGCCGTGGGGCACCTTCAGCGAGGTGTCGCGGACCTCGCGCGCCTTCTCCTTGAAGATCGCGCGGATCAGCTTCTCCTCGGCGGTCAGCTCGGTCTCGCCCTTGGGCGTGACCTTGCCCACCAGCAGGTCCCCGGACCCGACCTCGGCGCCGATGCGCACGATGCCGCGGTCGTCGAGGTTGCGCAGCGACTCCTCGGAGCGGTTCGGGATGTCGCGCGTGATCTCCTCGTCGCCCAGCTTGGTGGTGCGGGCGTCGATCTCGTACTCCTCGATGTGGATCGAGGTGAGCTCGTCGTCCTTGACCAGGCGCTCGGAGATGATGATCGCGTCCTCGAAGTTGTAGCCCTCCCAGGACATGAAGGCGACCAGGCAGTTCTTGCCCAGCGCGAGCTCGCCGTTGCGGGTGGAGGAGCCGTCGGCCAGCGCCTCGCCGGTCTTGACCTTGTCGCCCACCGACACCAGCGGCTTCTGGTGGATGATCGTGCCCTGGTTGGAGCGCATGTACTTGTGGAGCGGGTACTCGGCCTTGTCGACCACGATCCGCTCGGAGTCCACGTAGGTCACCTCGCCGCAGTTCTCGGCGGTGATCACGTCGCCGGTGTCGATGGCGGCGCGGGTCTCCATGCCGGTGCCGATCAGCGGCGCCTCGGTCTTCAGCAGCGGCACCGCCTGGCGCATCATGTTCGAGCCCATCAGCGCGCGGTTGGCGTCGTCGTGCTCGAGGAACGGGATCAGCGCCGTGGCCACCGACCAGATCTGGTCGGGCGACACGTCCATCAGGTCGACGTCCTTCGGCGCGGCCAGCACCAGCTCGCCGTCGCGTGAGCGGCAGGTGACGCCGGGGCCCTTGAGCTTGCCGGACTTCTCGTCCATCTCGGCGTTCGCCTGGGCGATCACCTTCTCCTCCTCCTGGTTCGCATCCAGGTGGACGATCTTGTCGGTGACCACGCCGTTCTCGACCTCGCGGTACGGGGTGGTGACGAAGCCGTGCTCGGAGACCTCCGCGTAGCTCGAGAGCGAGCCGATCAGGCCGATGTTCGGGCCCTCGGGGGTCTCGATCGGGCACATGCGGCCGTAGTGGGTCGGGTGCACGTCGCGCACCTCGATGGGCGCGCGCTCGCGCGTGAGGCCGCCGGCGCCGAGCGCCGACAGGCGGCGCCGGTGGGTCAGGCCGGACAGCGAGTTCGTCTGGTCCATGAACTGCGACAGCTGCGAGGACCCGAAGAACTCCTTCTGGGCCGCCACGACCGGGCGGATGTTGATGATCGTCTGCGGGGTGATCGTGTCCGAGTCCTCGGTGGTGAGGCGCTCGCGGACCACGCGCTCCATCCGGTAGAGGCCGATCCGGAAGGCCTCCTGGATCAGCTCGCCGACCGTGCGCAGGCGGCGGTTGCCGAAGTGCTCGTACTCGTCGAGGCGCTCCTCGATCGGCTCGCGCGGGTAGGTCTGCGCCTCGGCGGCGTAGTCCTTGATCGGCTCGCCCTCGTACTCGCCGGACTCGGGCATGCCCAGCGCCTTGGGCAGCGACACGAGCTCCTTGATCAGCTCGACGATGTCGCGCGGGGTGAGCGTGCGCGTGTCGAGCGACTCGTCCAGGTGCAGGCGCGAGTTGAGCTTGTAGCGCCCCACGCGCGTGAGGTCGTAGCGCTTGGGGTCGAAGAAGAGCTGGTTGAGCAGGTTCTTGGCGGCGTCGACCGAGGGCGGCTCGCCCGGGCGCTGCTTCTTGAACAGCTCGATCAGCGCGCCCTCCTCGGACTTCGTGACCTCGGTGTCCGCCTCGAGCGTGTTCTTGATGTAGAGCGAGTCGTCGAACAGCGCGAGGATGTCCTCGTCGGTGCCGGTCCAGCTCTTGGCCATGCCCGACTCGCGCAGCACCTCGCCCATCGCGCGCAGCAGCACGGAGACCGGCAGCTTGCGCTTGCGGTCGATCCGGACGAAGACCTTGCCCTTCTTGTCGATCTCCAGCTCGAGCCAGGAGCCGCGGGCCGGCATCAGGTTGGCCACGAAGACCTGCTTCTCGCGGTCCTTGGCCTCCATCACGTACGCGCCCGGGGAACGGACCAGCTGCGTGACGACCACGCGCTCGGTGCCGTTGATGATGAACGTGCCCCAGTCGGTCATCCACGGGAAGTCGCCCATGAAGACGGACTGCTCGCGGATCTCGCCGGTCTCGCGGTTCTGGAAGGCGACCTTGACGGTGAGCGGCCGCGCGTAGGTGAGGTCCTTCTCGCGGCACTCGGCGATCGTGGCGACCGGATCGTCGAAGGTGATCTCCTCGAAGACCACGGCCAGGTTGCCGGTGTAGTCCTCGATCGGCGAGACGTCGTCGATGGTCTCCCTCAGACCGCCCTTCTCCGTGTCGACGAGCCACTCGAAGGAGCGGCGCTGGATGTCGATCAGGTTGGGGACTTCGAGGCGGTTTTCAAGGCGCGAGAAACTGCGGCGCAGGCGGGAGGCATCAACACGTGCCAAGACGGCGACTCCTTAGAGATTCGGCGGACAGAAACGTCGGCGGGGCTGCGCAGAGGGGCACAAAGCGCGACCCGCAAAGATAGCAAAGTGAAACCCGCCCCCTCAAGGGGCGGTTGCCGCGCCGCTCTGCAGCGCGCGTGCATGGCCGTCACGGACCCCGTCCCGAGGCCCCGCGATATGTGGCGGAGCGGCTCTGAAAGGGACGGCTGCGGCTATAGGCCGGGGCGCGATTCTACCGCGCTTGCGGCTGTTCGGCCACGTCGGCGGCGGTCGCCGGCCTGGTCAGGCCCTCCTGGCCGATCGGCGCCGGCGAGCTTGTCGGCCTCGCGCAGGATCGACTGGTACTGCTCCTGGCGCTCCATCGCGCGATCGAAGATCGGGTTGAGGATCCCGCGCAGCGCGAACCACACGCCCCACCAGCGCGGGACGATGATCCGCGGGGCGCCGCTTCTCGATGCCGTCGACCACCCCGCGCGGCCGCCGCGCTCGGCGGCAGGCGCTTTCGCATGAAGCCCGGGAAGGTCTCGGCGAAGCGCTCGGTCAGGGGGTCGCTCGGTGTCGAAGCCCTGGCGCACCATCTCGGTGTCGATGAAGCCGAAGTGCGCGACGCTCGCCGAGGCGCCGGTCACGCTCAGCTCGGAGCGCAGCGCGCGGCCGAGCGCCTCCACCCCCGCCTTGCTCGCCGCGTAGGGCGCGGCGAACATCGCCGTTCATCCAGGCGTAGACCGAGGAGACCACCACGACGTGGCCGCGGTTCTCCACGATCTGGGGCAGCGCCGGGCGCACCGACCGCCAGACGCCGAGCAGGTCGATCTCGACGGTGCGCTCGAACAGGTTGGGGTCGATGTGGCGCATGGACGCGCCCGGCGGCGCCACGCCGGCGTTGGCGATCAGGATGTCGAGGCGCTTGAAGCTCTCGACCGACTTCGAGACCACGCCCTCCATCGCGTCCGTGTCGGTCACGTCGGCCGGGATGCCCATCGCGCGCTCGCCGATCGACTTCGCGGCGCGCGTGACGGCCTCCTCGTCGAGGTCGGTGAGCACCACGTAGGCGCCGCGGGCGTGAAGCTCCTGCGCGGTGGCGTAGCCGATGCCGCGGGCCGAGCCGGTGATCAGGGCGACCTTGCGGTCGAGGAGTAGCGCGCGGCTCATGCGCGCGATCCTATGATGGCCGCGATGGAAGCGTCCTCGGCCCAGTCCCAGAGCTCCCTCGGCGCGGCGTTCGACCCGCGCCAGCGGATCTACCGCGACCCGTTCAACGAGCTGGTGGTGTTCGTGGTCTCCGCGGTCGGCGCCTCGATCGTCGCGCCGGTCATGCTGCTGATCGTCGGCGCGTTCACGGGCGAGTTCAGACTTCCTGGTGTTCGTGGCCGCGTGCGTGCTGATCGAGCTGGCCCTGATCTTCGGCATCGCCCGCCCGGCGATGAAGCCCCACGAGGCCGCGCGGCTGGGCGCTGCTGTGGGGCTTCAGCGCGGCCGCGCTGGGCGCGGCGTTCTGGGCGCTCGTGTTCTCGACGGTCCTGTAGCGTGCAGAACGACGGAAGGGGCCGCACGATGGCGGCCCCTCTGACGGTCTGACGTCTGAGGCCTGAGCTCTACTTCAGCTCGGCCTCGCCGCCGGCCTCCTCGAGCTCGCTCTTGAGCTTCTCGCCCTCGTCGCGCTCGATGCCCTCCTTGATCGGCTTGGGGGCCTCGTCCACGAGCGCCTTGGCCTCCTTGAGGCCGAGGCCGGTGGCCGCGCGGACGACCTTGATCACCTGGATCTTCTTGTCGCCCGCGGCGGTGAGCACCACGTCGACCGTGCTGCTCTCCTCCTCGGCCGCGGCGCCGTCACCGCCGCCGCCGCCGCGGCCGGGGCGGCCGCGGCGACCGCGGTCGCCGAGACGCCGAACGCCTCCTCCAGCGCCTTGATGCGCTCGGACAGCTCCAGCACGGAGATGCCCTTCAGTTCCTCGATCCACTTCTCTGTGTCGGTGGCTGCCATCTAGTCCTCCTTGGGTTCCTCGTCGCCCTCGGAGGGCGCGTCGGTTTCGTCGTTCTCTGCGGGCTCGTCGCCCGAAGTCTCTTCCTCGGTGGGGGCATTGCCGGAGTCGCCGGCGGGCGCCTCCTCGGCCGGAGGCGTCTCCTCCTCGGCGGGCGGCTCCTCCTCGGCCTCGGCAGCGGGGCCTCCTCCGCCTCGGCCGGCGCCTCCTCCTGCAGGCTCTCCTCGGCGGCGGGCCCTCCTCCTGCGAGCTCCTCGGCGGCGGCTCCTCGCCCGACACCAGCCCCTGCTCCGCGATCTGCCCCAGCTGGAGCGCCAGCCCGGCGATCAGCTGGTTCAGGCCGCGCACCAGGCCGGTGACCGGCGAGGCCATGATGCCCACCAGCTGGCCGTTGAGCACGTCGCGCGCGGGGAGCTTGGCGATCGCCTCGATCTCCTCGATGGAGACGACCTCGCCGTCCATGGTGCCGCCCTTGAAGGCGAGCACCTCGTGCTCCCTGCGGAAGGTGGCGATGGCCTTGGCGGCCAGGGCGGCGTCGCCCTTCACGAAGGTGAAGGCGGTCGGGCCCTCGAGCAGCTCCTTGAGCGACTCGGCGCCGGCCTTGTCGGCGGCGAGCTGGGTGAGCGTGTTCTTCACGATCCGCAGCGTGGCGTCGGCCTCGCTCAGCTTCTCGCGCAGCTCGGCGGCCTGGGGCACGCTGAGGCCGCGGTAGTCCACGGCGAAGACCGCCTCGGACTCCTTGATCTGCGTGGCGACCTGGTCGACCACCGCTTCCTTTTCTGTCTCGATTCATAAGTTGGCTCCAAAGAAAAAGCCCGCACGCAGGCGGGCTCGAAGATCAACTGCTTCTCGCTCTCGCCTGCACCGGACTTACGGTTGCCGGTGGTCTGGGGCTCGGTGAAGTTCGGGGTCAGGCTAGCGCGGCCGCCTCCTCGGCGGCGGCCGCCCTGGCGCCGGGGTCCACCTTCACGCCCGGGCCCATCGAAGTGGTGAGGACTGATCGAGTGGATGTAGCGGCCCTTCGCGGCGGCCGGCTTGGCGCTTGTTGATCTCGTCCATCAGCGCGGTGTAGTTCTCCAGCAGCGCGCCCTCCTCGAAGTCCGCCTTGCCGATCGGGAGGTGCACGATCGCGTGGCGGTCGGTGCGGTACTCGACCTTGCCGGCCTTGGACTCGGACACCGCCTTGGCGATGTCGTTGGTCACGGTGCCGACCTTCGGGTTGGGCATCTTGCCCTGCGGACCGAGCACGCGGCCGAGCTTGCCGACCACCGGCATCATGTCCGGCGTGGCGATGGCCACGTCGAAGTCGGTGAAGCCCTCTTCGACCTTCGAGGCCAGATCGTCGTCGCCCACGTGGTCGGCGCCGGCCTCCTGTGGCCTCGCGCGCCTTGTCGCCCTTGGCGAACACGGCGACGGTCATCTCCTTGCCGAGGCCGTTGGGCATCGAGATCGTGCCGCGCAGCTGCTCCTCCGCGTGGCGCACGTTCAGGCCGGTGCGGATGTGCACCTCGACCGTCTCGGCGAACTTCGTGCGCTCGTAGCTCTTGATGATCGACATGGCCTCCGCGGGCGGGTAGGTGCGCTCGCGGTCGACCTTCTCGAGGTTGTTGAGGTAGCGCTTGCCGTGCTTGGCCATCAGGCGACCTCGACTCCCATGGAGCGCGCGGTGCCCTCGATGATCTTCGACGCCTGGTCGAGGTCGTGCGCGTTGAGGTCGGGCATCTTCTTCTCGGCGATCGCGCGGACCTGGGCCTTGGTGATCGTGCCGACCTTCTCGCGGTTCGGCTCGCCCGAGCCCTTGTCGAGGCCGATGGCCTGCTTGATCAGCACGGCCGCCGGCGGCGTCTTGGTGATGAAGGTGAACGAGCGGTCCTCGAAGACCGTGATCTCGACCGGGATGATCGTGCCGTTCTCACCCTGGGTCTGCGCGTTGAACGCCTTGCAGAACTCCATGATGTTCACGCCGTGCTGGCCCAGCGCAGGGCCGACTGGGGGCGCCGGGTTGGCGGCGCCGCCGGGGACCTGCAGCTTGATGAGTGTCAGAACCTTCTTCGCCATGGAACGGCCTAGATCTTCTTGACCTGGTCGAAACCGACCTCGACCGGCGTCTCGCGACCGAAGATGGATACAAGCACCTTGAGCTTGGCGGCGTCGTCGTTGATCTCGGAGATCTCGCCCGAGAAGTCCGACAGCGGGCCGGACACGACCTTGACCGACTCGCCGATCGAGAACTGGGCGCGGGTGCGCGGGCGCTCGGCGGTCTCGCGGTTGAGCAGGCGGTCGATCTCGCCCTGGCTGAGCGGCACCGGCTTCTGCTGGGCGCCGACGAAGCCGGTCACGCCCGGCGTGTTCTTCACCAGGCCCCACGAGTCGTCGGTGAGGTTCATGTTCACGAGCAGGTAGCCGGGCATCGTGCGCTGCTCCTTGGTCACCTTCTGGCCGTCCTTCATCTCCTGCACCTGCTCGGTGGGGATCACGACCTGCTTCACCGCGCCGGCCTGGCCCATCGATTGCACGCGGTGCTCGAGGTTCTGCTTGACCTTCTTCTCGTGGCCTGAGTAGGTGTTGACTGCGTACCAGCGGAACATGACGTTGGGGTTCGGAAGCCTCTCTAAAGGATTGCCTGGATTACACGGGAGAAGATCGCGTCGAGCAGGCCCAGGTAGCCGCCCGCGATCAAGACGAAGCCGAGAACCACGCCGGTGAGCGTGGTGAGGGTCTGGCGATCCGGCCACTGCACGCGCCGGAGCTCGGCCACCACCGCGAAGAGGAACTGTACGAGACGGCTGCGGTCCTTGTGTTCCGCCTCGTCGCCGCCGCGGACGCCGCGCGGGCCTGAGGGGGCCGGCCCGTCCTCCTCGGGGTGGTCCTCGGCGGGGTCGTAGTGCTCGAGGCCCTCCTGCTCGTCGAGCGCCTGCTCGAACTCGAGCACGGCCTCGGAGGTGCCGAGGTCCGTGGGCGGCGCGCCGGAGCGCAGCTGCTCGGATGCGGACAGCTCGTGCGGCTCGTGATCGGGCTCGGGCTCGGGCTCCGGCGCCGGCTGGGCCTGCGGCTGCGGCTCGGCCGCGCCGTCCGTCTGGCGCTGCGCCTTGCGGCGAGCCTGGCGCTCCTTCGCCCTCTGTCGGTTACGAGCCATTACACGCGCGCGAGGCTCAGCGCGTCTCCTTGTGCGGCGTGTGCTTGCCGCACCAGCGGCAGTGCTTGCGCAGCTCGATGCGGTCCGGGTTGTTCCGCTTCGACTTCTGAGTCTGGTAGTTGCGCCGCTTGCACTCCTGGCACTCCAGGGTGACGGCGATTCGTACGTCTCCGCGAGCCATGGCTCCCTGTGAATCTCTTCGTGGTGTGGGCGGCCTGGCAAAGGAAAACCCCGCCGGCCGCGAGGTTGAGTTGGAGGATAGCGCGGTATGTTGGGTCGGAGAGCGTCGTGTCCGCCGAGATCAAGTTCCAGCAGTTGCATGGCCGGAAGATGGCCTACCGCCGCGAGGGCGAGGGCCCCGTCGTGCTGCTCGTGCACGGGATAACCAACGACTCCCAGAGCTGGGCGCCGGTGTTCCGGCAGCTCGCGAGGGACCACGACGTGATCGCGCCGGACCTCCCCGGGCACGGCAGCTCCGCCCGCCAGCGTGGCGACCACTCGCTCGGCGCGCACGCGTGCATGCTGCGCGACCTCGTCCAGTCGCTGGGAGTGGACCGCGTGACCCTGGTGGGCCACTCGCTCGGCGGCGGCGTGGCGATGCAGTTCGCCTACCAGTTCCCGGAGATGACCGAGCGCCTGGTGCTCGTGTGCAGCGGCGGCCTCGGCCGTGAGGTGAGCCCGCTCATCCGCAGCGCGGCGCTGCCCGGCGCCGAGCAGGTGCTGCCCCTTCTCACCGCCGAGCCGCTGATGAATGCCGGCCGGTTCGTGGCGAGCGCCTTCGGCCGGCTCGGCTTCAAGCCCGGCGCCGACCTGGCCGAGGTGTCGCGCGGCATCGCATCGCTGGGCGACACCGAGCGGCGCGCCGCGTTCGTGCGCACCGTGCGCTCGGTGGTCAGCCCGTTCGGCCAGCGGGTGACCGCCACCGACCGGCTCTACCTGGCCGAGCACGTGCCGTTCCTGATCGTCTGGGGCGAGCGAGACCCGATCATCCCCGTCGAGCACGGCCGCGCCGCGCAGGCCGCCGTGCCGGAGAGCCGGCTCGAGGTGTTCGACGGCTCCGGCCACTTCCCCCAGCTCGACGATCCCCACCGGTTCGCCGAGCTGCTGGCCGACTTCATCGCCTCGACCGAGCCGGCCGCGCACGACGCGGCGTTCCTGCGCGAGCGGCTGCTCGCCGGCGCCGGCGCCTAGCCCGCGAGGAGGTTCCGCGCGGAGGCGACCGCCGCGGCGGCGCCCTCGGTCCACGGCTCGCCGTGGCCCGGTAGGACGACGTCGGCGCCCGTCGCCTCGACGGCGGTCAGGGAATCCAGGCACGCCTCGTTGCTCTCGTTGAACTGCCTGGGCATCAGCTGGGGCTTGCGCACTCCCGTGATCGGGTTCCAGGTGCACAGCTCGTCGCCCGCGAACAGCACGTTCTTGTCCTCGAGCAGCAGCGCGCAGTGGCCCGCGGTGTGGCCGGGCGTCTCCACCGCCATCGGCGAGCCGGGCACGTCGAGCACGTCTCCCCCGCCGAAGGTCTCCGCTCCTTCGATCTTGGCCGGCTTCGCGCCCCCGCCGCGGGCCATGTAGAGCATGAATCGCCAGAAGGCCGGGCGCACGATCAGCGGCACGGCGTGGACCGGGCTGGCGTCGCCCTTCTTCGGGCCGGGCTTTGAGAGCGAGCGCTCGTCCCCGCGGTGAATGAGGATCCGGGCGCCCGCCTCGCGGATGGCGGGCGCGAGGCCCGTGTGGTCCGAGTCCGAGTGGGTGAGCACCACGGCTTCGATGTCGCCCGGCTTCGCCCCCAGGGCGGCCAGGTCGTTCTCCAGGTCGCCGCGAAAGCGCGGCAGGCCGGCGTCGATGGCGGTGTAGCGGCCGCCGTCCTCGACCAGGTACCAGTTCACGATCTCGGAGCCGAGGCGGTGGACCCCGGGGGCGATTTCGATCGGCATACCCCGGGGTTGTACCGCTCGCGTCCGGGGGAGTGTCCCCGGACGCCGGTGCTACCGATGCGCGTTCAGGAAGCGCAGGCGGCTGCGGCCGGTCGCGTGATTGGCGTCGTCGGCCGACGCCCGGTATGTCCCGTCCCTGCGGATCCGGAAGCGCCGGCTGTAGACCGAGCACCGGGTCGCGGGCTTGAGCGTGGTACGGCGGACGGTGCGGTACGCGCCCGTTCGCGTCCTGCGCTGGATGCGGACCAGCAGCCCGTCGTGGTCCGGGCAGGCCCGCCCCTTGAACCGCACGAGTTGCCCCACCCCGGGAGTCGCGTCGCTCACGTACAGGCTCATCCTGATCCGGACGTTCACGAGCACCCTGGCGCTGCGCACCGGACCGGCGACGGTTTGGTAGGTGGTGTTGCTCGCCGGGCGGCGGGTGAAGCTGTAGTCCCCCTTGGCGTCGGTGGTGGCCGTGGCCACGGGCTTGTCGCCGGCTCCGAAGGGATACTCGTCCTCGCGGAGCGTGACCTTCGCGCCGGCGTTGCCGGGGCCCTTGAGCCGGCCGGAGATGACGGTCGCTCCCTGGAACACCGTGATCCCGGGCCGCGCGGCGATCGTGATGTCCCTGCCGCCCGGACCGGGCTTATGGCCCGGCTTGTGGTCGGCCTGCGCTACGAGGGGCAGCGCGGCGGCGACAACGGCTACGGCGGCGATGGGCAATGAGCGTCTCAAGGTTCCCTCCATGGATTGTCCTGTTCCTTGAGAACGCGCGCGAACCTCCTAGGTAGCGGAGTAACCTCCATCGTGATCCTCTATCGAGGAGAGGAACGGATGGCCGACACGCCTACGTACCTGCTTGCCGGGCAGGCCTCGGAGCTCGAGCGGCTCCAGCTCCAATCGCGGGTCTGGGAGCCCAGCGGCCGGCGGCTGCTCGAGGAGATCGGCGGCGGTAGCGGCGCCCACGCGCTTGATGTCGGTTGCGGCGTGCTCGGCTGGCTGCGTGTGCTGAGCGAGTGGGTAGGGCCCGACGGGGAGGTGACGGGGGCGGATATCGACGAGGGGATGCTCGCCGCCGCCGAGCGGTTCGCGGCCGAGGAGGGCCTCCAGAATGTCGGCCTGGTCAAGGACGACCTGTTTGCCAGCGAGCTCGAGCCGGACTCGTTCGACCTCGTCCACGCCCGCTACGAGATCTGCCCGCTCGGTCGCGGCCACGAGCAGATGGAGACGTATGTGCGGCTCGCCCGCCCCGGCGGCACGATCGTGCTCGAGGATCCCGACACGGGGTCCTGGCACTTCAATCCGCCGGCACCCGCTCTGGAGAGGCTGATCGTGCTGATCGAGGAGGCTTTTCGGCTCAGCGGCGGAGACTGGGGAGCGGGACGAATGCACCTCCACCTGCTTGCGCGAGTTCGGCATCGAAGGAAACGTCGGCGCCGAGGTCCTCGCGCTACCCCCTGGGCATCCGTACCTGCGCCTGCCGCTCCAGTTCGCGACCTCGCTGGAAGAACGGCTCTTGTCGCTGGTGAGTGCCGACGAGCTGGAGCAGCTTCGTACGGAGGGCGAGTCCGAGCTGACGGCGCCTGACCGTTGGGGCACCACGTTCACGCTCCTGCAGTGTTGGGGGCGGCGCCCCGCGTAGCCGGTCGGCCACCCTGCGGCCCCAGCCTCAGCGGGTGGAATGTCAGTCCTCCTCTGATGGACGGTCGGCGAGTACCCGGAGGTCTATCCCCGGCAGCTCACGCATCAGGCGCTCCGTGAGCGGCTCGCCGAGCCGCCTGAGGCCCCGGGGGCGCGCGGGCTGGCCGATCATTGCGTAGGTGGTGCCGCGCTCCCCGGCCACCCGCCCGGCCACCTCGGCAAGGTCGTCGCCCTCCTCCACGAGCAGCTCCGCGCCCAAGACCCGGGCGAGGGTACGCAGCTCCTCGAGGCCCTGACGGTCGTCGTCGCTGGGGCGCTCCCCGGGCGGGGTCACGTACAGCAGGTCGAGCTCGCCACCGAGCCGCTGCGCCGAGCGCCAGGCGCGCCTCACCAGCCGCCGCGACCGCGCGCTCGGGGTGACCAGCGCCAGGAGGCGCTCTCGCACCGCACCCGGCACCTCCACCGGTGGGAGGTCGTCGCGTGTCCCTACGACCTTGGGCACGTCGGTGCGCTTCGCCTCCACCTCCTCCGCCACCTCGCGCAGCGCCACCTCGCGCAGAGTCGCGAGGTTCTCGATCCGGAAGAAGCTGGTCAGCGCCTTCGGCACCCGCTCGGCCGGGTAGACCTTGCCCTCGCGCAGGCGCTGGATCAGCGCCTCGGGCGTGAGGTCGATCAGCACGACCTCATCGGCGTCGTTTAGCACCGAGTCCGGGAACGTCTCGCGGACGCGCACGCCGGTGAGCTCGAGGATCCGGTCGTTCAGGCTCTCCAGGTGCTGCACGTTCACCGTGGAGAACACGTCGATGCCGGCGTCGAGCACGTCGGCGATGTCCTCGTAGCGCTTGCGGTACTCCACGCCCGGGACGTTGGTGTGCGCCAGCTCGTCGATCAGGCAGAGCTCGGGCGCGCGCCGGAAGATCGCCGGGAGATCCATCTCCTCGATCAGCGTGCCGCGGTACTCCACCTTGCGCCGCGGGAGGATCTCCAGGCCCTCGGCCTGCGCCGTGGTCTCGGGCCGGTCGTGCGGCTCGAGGTAGGCCACCACCACGTCGCGCCCGGCCTCCGCCTCGGCCCTGCCCTCCTGCAGCATGCGGTAGGTCTTGCCCACGCCCGCGGCCATGCCCAGGAAGACCTTGTAGCGCCCGCGGCCGGTCGCTGCCATGGCCGCATTCTCCCCGGCTAGGCGCCGAGCAGGTTGTGGACCACCAGATCCAGCAACTTGATGCCCACGAACGGCGCGATCAGGCCGCCGAAGCCGAACACCCAGATGTTGCGCCGCAGCAGCGCGGTGGCGCCGATCGGGCGGTAGCGCACGCCGCGCAGGGCGAGCGGCACCAGCGCCGGGATGATCAGCGCGTTGAAGACGATCGCCGAGATGATCGCCGACTCCGGGGTGCCCAGCGCCATCACGTTGAGCTGGTCGAGCGGGCCGGTCCCGTCACCGGACGCCGCGTAGCTGGCCGCGAAGATTGCGGGAAGGATCGCGAAGTACTTGGCCACGTCGTTGGCGATCGAGAACGTGGTGAGCGCGCCGCGGGTGATCAGCAGCTGCTTGCCGATCTCGACGATCTCGATCAGCTTCGTCGGGTTCGAGTCGAGGTCGACCATGTTCCCGGCTTCGCGGGCGGCCTGGGTGCCGGTGTTCATCGCCACGCCGACGTCGGACTGCGCGAGCGCCGGAGCGTCGTTGGTGCCGTCGCCGGCCATTGCCACGAGACGCCCCTCGGCCTGCTCGGAACGGATGAGCTCGAGCTTCTGCTCGGGCGTGGCCTCGGGCAGGAAGTCGTCCACGCCGGACTCCTCGGCGATCTTGGCGGCGGTGAGCCGGTTGTCACCGGTGACCATCACCGTCCGGATGCCCATGCTGCGCAACTCGTCGAAGCGCGCGCGCAGGCCCTCCTTGACCACGTCCTTGAGGTAGACGACACCCAGCACCTGGCTGTCGCGCGCCACGGCCAGGGGCGTGCCGCCGTCCGCGCCGATGCGGTCGAGCTCGGCTCGCAGCTCCGGCGGCGCATGCCCGCCCTGGGCCACGATGAAGTCCACGATGGCCTCGCCCGCGCCCTTGCGCAGGCTCGAGCCGTCGAGATCCACCCCGCTCATCCGCGTCTGCGCGGTAAAGGGGACGAAGTGGGTGGTACGCGGGTCCAGCTCGCGCTCGCGGATGCCGTACTGCTTGGCCAGGACCACGATCGAGCGGCCCTCCGGTGTCTCGTCGGCCAGCGACGCGAACTGCGCCACCTCGGCCAGCTCGGTTTCCTGGACGCCCGGCATCGGGATCAGCTCGGTGGCCTCACGGTTGCCGAGCGTGATCGTGCCGGTCTTGTCGAGCAGCAGGACGTCCACGTCGCCGGAGGCCTCCACGGCGCGGCCGGAGAGGGCGAGCACGTTGCGGCGCACCAGGCGGTCCATGCCGGCGATCCCGATCGCCGAGAGCAGCGCGCCGATGGTGGTGGGAATGAGCGATACGAGCAGAGCGATGAGCGTCGCGATGGAAGCCTCGGTGGAGGCGAACTCGGCGAAAGGCCTCAGCGTCACGACCACCGCGAGGAAGACGATCGTGAGCCCCGCGAGCAGGATGTTGAGCGCGATCTCGTTCGGGGTCTTGCGCCGCTCGGCGCCCTCCACGAGCGCGATCATGCGGTCGAGGAAGCTCTGGCCCAGCTCCTGGGTGATCTCCACCTCGATCCGGTCCGAGAGCACGCGCGTGCCACCGGTGACCGCAGAGCGGTCGCCACCGGACTCCCGCACCACGGGAGCGGATTCACCGGTGATCGCGGACTCGTCCACGGAGGCGATGCCTGCCACCACGGTGCCGTCGCCGGGGATCAACTCGCCCGCCTCGACCACCACCACGTCGCCCTTCACCAGTTCCGCCGCGGACTTCTCGCCGCCGTCGCGCAGCCGGGCGACCGTCTCGGTGCGCATCGCGCGCAGGCTCGCGGCCTGTGCCTTGCCGCGGCCCTCGGCCAGGGCCTCGGCGAGGTTGGCGAACACCACCGTGAGCCACAGCCACGCCGCGACCGTGAACGCAAACCAGGCCGGCTCGTCGCCGCCACCAAGCGGCTCGCCGCCGAAGAGCTGGATCAGCCAGCCTCCGGTCGTGATCAGCGCGCCGATCCACACCACGAACATCACGGGGTTCCGGATCACCAGGCGCGGGTCGAGTTTGCGCAGCGCGTCGAGCAGGGCCGGGCGGAGGATGTCGGCGGTCACGAGGCCTCCCTGCCGATCGCCAAGTTCAGCTCGAGCACGTTCACTCCCGGCTCACCGAGCACGCCCAGGGCGCGGTCGTCGGTGTTCTCCTCGATAAGTTCGTTGACCCGCTCGAGCGCGATGCCGCGCCCGTCGGCGATGCGGCGTGCCTGGATGCGCGCGTTGGCCTCGGAGATGTGCGGGTCGAGGCCCGAGGCGGTGGTCTGGACGGCGTCGGGCGGCACGTCAGCGGCCGTGAGCCCGGGATTGAACGGGCGCTCGAGGTCCAGGTAGGCCTTCAGGTTCTCCGCGAACAGGTCGCGCAGGTCCTTGCTGTTGGGACCAAGGTTGTTGAAGAAGGTGCCGTCGCCGTCGTACTGGGTCGCCGACGGGCGCGACTGGAAGAAGCTCGCATCACCCCTGAAGTCCTGCCCGATCAGGCGCGACCCGACAACCTTGCCGTCACGCTCGACCCGGCTGCCGTCGGCCTTGTCCGAGAAGACGACCTGCGAGACGCCGGTCATCGCCAGCGGGTACGCCAGCCCGAACAGCAGCGTGAGCACCACGACGGCGATCAGGGATGTGCGGAGGTCGCGCGCCATCAGAAGAGCTGGTCGGTCAGGCCCTGGACCACGGGTCCGAGCAGCAGGGCGGGGACGAAGGTGAGCGCCGCGACGATCACGACCACGAAGATGAGAAGCGCGCCGAAGGTCGGGGTGTCGGTGCGGAAGGTGCCGGCGCCCGCCGCCACCGGGGTCTTCACGGCGAGCGCGCCCGCCACGGCCAGCGTGGCGATCAGGGGCACGAACCGCGCGAACAGCATCGCGACGCCGCCGAGGAGGTCGGCGAAGGTGATGCCGAACGCGCCCGCGTTACCCGGCGCGTTGGGCTGCACGAACCCGGTGAATCCCGCGAACGCCGAGCCGTTGTTGTTGCCCTGGGACGTGTACGCGTAGAGGGTCTCGGAGAAGCCCTGCGGGCCGGAGTTGTAGATCGACGGCGCGCCGTACTTGGTGGCCAGCGCGAGCGCGGTGAAGCCCGAGCACCGCCAGCGGCGCGTAGAGCGTGCCGATCATCGTGAGCTTGACCTCCCTCGCCTCGATCTTCTTGCCGAGGTACTCGGGCGTCCGGCCCACCATGAGCCCGGCGATGAACACCGCCAGGAGCACGAACAGCAACATCCCGTAGAGGCCCGACCCGACCCCGCCGAAGATCACCTCGCCGGTCATCATGTTCACCAGGGGGGCGACGCCGCCCAGGCCGGTGAACGAGTCGTGGGAGCCGTTCACGGAGCCGTTCGAGGCGGCGGTGGTGGCGGTCGCCCACAGCGCGGTGTTGGCTATGCCGTGGCGCTGCTCCTTGCCCTCGAGATTCCCGCCGGTGGTCCCGTCCCCCTCCGCCGAGGCCACCTGCGCCGCGTCCTGCGCCGGCGAGGGCGCCGACTCGGCCGCGTAGGTGGCGGCGATGCCCGCCACGAGCATCACCATCATCGCCCCGTACAGCGCCCAGCCCTGCCGCCGGTTGCCGACCATGCGCCCGAACGTGGCCGTCAGCGCGGCCGGGATGAGCAGGATGAAGAGCATCTCGACGAAGTTCGTGAACGCCGTGGCGTTCTCGAACGGCATCGTCGAGTTCACGTTGAAGAAGCCGCCGCCGTTGGTGCCGAGCTGCTTGATCGAGATCTGGGAGGCGACGGGGCCCAACGCCAGTGACTGCTCGCCGCCCGCGACGGTCGGGTACGTGAGGTAGCCGGAGAGGGTCTGGACGACGCCCTGGCTGACCAGGATCAGCGCTCCGATCACCGCCAGGGGGAGCAGGATGTAGAGCAGCGACCTGACGAGGTCCTGCCAGAAGTTGCCGAGCTCCTTCTTCCCGCGGCTCGCGAACCCGCGGATCACCGCTGCCAGCACCGCCATTCCCACCGCGGCCGACACGAAGTTCTGCACGGCCAGGCCCGCCATCTGGCTGAAGTACGTCATCGTCGTCTCGCCGCCGTAGAACTGCCAGTTGGTGTTCGAGACGAACGAGGACGTGGTGTTGAAGGTCACGTCCCAGGTGCCCGAGTCGAAGTCCTCCGGGTTGAAGGGGTGGATCCCCTGCGTCCGCAGGATCACGTAGAGGACCAGCCAGAAGAGGGCGCTGAAGACGATCGTGGTCTTCGCGTAGGCCCTCCAGTCCTGGCCGGCGGACGTGTTCACGCCGAGCACGCGGTAGACGCCGCGCTCGACCGGGCCGAGCACCGGGTCGAGCAGAGTGCGCTCCCCGCGGTACACCCGCGCCATGTAGGCGCCGAGCACCGGGGTCAGCGCTGTGAGGACCGCCAGGTAGATGGCGATCTGGAGCCAGCCCTGTGCGGTCATCTACAGCTTCTCTCCGCGAAGCAGTGCGTAGCCCAGGTAGCCGAACAGGGCCACCGACACGAGCAGGCTGAACAGCTCGGCTCCGCTCATACGCGCTCCAGCAGATCGATCAGGAGGTAGGCGAGCGCGAAGAAGACGAGCGCGATCGCGATCGAGAGGACGTCCACTCAGCGACTCCGGAGCAGCAGCGCCGCTCGCGCGTGTCGCAGGTCGGCCTCGAGCGCGCCGTCGATGGTGCGGTGCGTAGAGCGGCGAGCCGCCCCACGTGAGCAGCCGCTCGACGAGGGCCACGCCGCGCACGCTGACCGGCTCGGACCCCTCCATGTGAGAGGCCACCTCCTCGATCAGCGAAGCACAGGCGCGGATCTCCTGACGGCGAAGCGGGGCGCGGGAGCTGAAGGCGGCGGGCGGCTCGCAGGCGGCGGCCAAGGCGTTGCGCAGGGAGGCTCCCAGGCCCCGTCGCATCTTGCGCGAGGCGAGCTGCTTCGCGCGGCGAGCCAGCTCGGCGCTGTCCTCGGGCCGGGCGCCGGCGGCGAGCAGCGTGTCGAGGCGGTTGCGGTGCAACCGGGCGCGGGTGTCGAGAGCGATCGAGCCCAGGTCCATGACGGCCATGTTGGACCCGGGGTCGTCAAGGCCGCATGAGGGAAACGGCCGCGCGCATACAGATCTCGTAAAGAGCCGTTCGCTACGAGCCGAAGCGGTAGCCCACGCCCGGATCGGTGGTGATGTGGGCGGAGCCGATCTTCTTACGCAGGTTGGCGATGTGAACGCGAAGCACCTGGGTGTCGTGCTCGTAGGCGGAGCCCCACACCTCGGTGAGCAGCGCGCGGTGGGTGAGCAGGCGGCCGCGGTTGTTCGCGAGCGTGCGCAGGAGATCGAACTCGGTGGGCGTGAGGTGCACCTCCTCGCCGTTCACCTCGACCCTCCGCGCGGCGAAGTCCACCCGCAGGCCGTCGACCTCGATCACCGGCTCGCGCTCCTCGGCCGGCCGGGCGCGGCGCATGGCCGCCTTCAGCCGGGCCACCAGCTCCGACGGGTCCGAAGGGCTTGGTCACGTAGTCGTCGGCTCCCGCCTCCAGCGCGCGCACCTTCTCGGCCTCGTCGCCGACGGCCGACAGCACGAGGATCGGCAGCTCGCTCCACTCCCGGATCGAGCGCGTGATCTCCACCCCGTCGCCGTCGGGGAGGATCAGGTCGAGGATCGCCGCGTCGGGCGGGCGCACCGCCACCGCGTCGAGCGCCTCCTCCGCGGTCGCCGCGGTCACCACCTCGTGGCCCGCGTCGCGCAGGATCACCCGCAGGGCGCGAAGGATCTGCGGCTCGTCGTCGCAGACCAGGACGCGGCTCATCAGACCGGCGCCTCGACCGGCACCGGCAGCTGGAACACGAAGGTCGTGCCCTGCCCCGGCAGCGACTCGGCCTTGAGCCGGCCGCCGTTGGCCTCGACGAAGCCGCGGGCGATGGCCAGGCCGAGCCCGGACCCCGACGCGCCGCTGCCGCGCGCACGGTAGAAGGGCTCGAACACGCGCTCCAGCTCCTCCTTGGGAATTCCGGGGCCGCGATCGCTCACGCGCAGGTTCAGCATCTGCCCGGCCACCTTGGCGCGGATCGTGACCGGCTCGGCCCCACCGAGCTCCGCGGCGTTGCCAAGGACGTTGGCGAGGGCGCGCTCGAGCTGGCTAGCGTCGGCGCGGATCAACGGCAGATCCCCGAGTTGGGAGTCGAAGCCGCCGGGAGGCGCGGCCACCGTCTCCAGGGCCGCGGTCACGAGCTCGTCGACGGAACACCAGTCGCTGCGCGGCTCCGCCGCCCCGCTCTGCAGCCGCGTTAGGTCGAGCAGGTTCTCCACCATCTGGGACAGCCGCGCGCTCTCCTCAGCGATCACCGCGGCCAGCTCGGCCCGCTCCTCGGGGGAGATGGTGTCCGAGCGCAGGCCCCCGGCCGCGGTAGTGATGGCGGTCAGCGGCGTGCGCAGGTCGTGGGAGATCGAGCGCAGCAGCGTGGTCTTCACCACGTTGCTGCGTCGCAGGGCCTTCGTCTCGACCACCTGCGTCTCGAGCTCCTCGCGCTTCGCGGCCGCGCCGATCAGGGCCTCGAGCGAGGGGACCACGCGATCCTGGAGCGCCTCGAGCACCCCCTCATCGGTGCCCTTGGGGACCAGCAGGGTGCCGGCGCGCTGGCCGTCGGCCAGTAGCGGCAAGGCGCGATTGCGATCGTCACCGCTGCTCCATTCCAACTCGAGCTTGACCGAGGGCAGGTCGTACGCCTTGGCGATGCGCTGGCCGACCGCCGACAGCGAGTCCTCGGTGCTGGCGCCGCTGAGCAGCAGCCGAGCCATCTCGGCGGCGAGGTCGGCCTCGCGGCGGCCCTGCTCGGCCTCCTCGGCTCGGCGGCGCGCCGCCTCCGCCAGCGTGCCGGTCACCACCGCCGCTACGAAGAAGACCGCGAGCGCGACCCAGTTCTCCCCGTCGGCGATCGTGAACTTGCCCGTAGGTGGGATATGGAAGAAGTTGAACGCCGCCGCGCTGAGGAACGCCGTGGCGATGCCGAGGCCTAGGCCCCAGTAGCCCGACACGAGCAGCACGCCGAGCAGGTAGACGACGCCGGTGGAGAGCACCGGCACGGCCTCGCGCAATCCGAAGATGACGCCCGTGATCGCCGCCACCGAGACGACGGCTGCGACGAGTCCGGTGGTGAGACGTGGCTGCTGCATCTGACGCGGGCCTGCGGGCCAGCGTCAGCGTACCCGCGTGGCGCGCGAGCGGCGGGCCAGCAAGAGGTCGTTGCCTGTGAAGCGGGCGCGAGCCTTGAGCCGGCGGCGCGGCGTGCCGCGCGCGAGCCGGATGGTTCGGGCGAACGAGCAGCTCTGACGCGCGGCGCGCAGACGCACCCGGGTCCCGGCGACGCGCCGCCTGCCGCGCCGCAGCACGATCCGCACCCGGCCCCGGCAGGCCGTCTTGGCGGCGACCGTATCCGGCAGTCCCATGCGCCCGCGCAGCCGCACGCGACCGCGGCGCCCGCGGCGCGCCCGCAACGACAGCGCGCCCGGCCGCAGCCGGATGCCGGGCCCGAAGATCGCGGTCGAGACGTTCGCGGTCCGCGCGCGCTGGGGATGGTCGCCCACCGGCACGCGCGCGACCTGCTTCTCGCGTGTCGTAGGAGAACACGGCCATCGTGTCGTCGCCCGCGACGGAGACGTAACAGAAGTGCCCGTCCTCGCTCGTGGTGGACCAGTAGGTGCGCGCCCCGAGCGGGTGGATGCGGCGGGAGAAGTCCCTGCGGTGCACGATCGCGGCGTAGTCGGACATCGTCCCGGCCACGCACAGCTTGGTCCCGGCGCCGTTCATCGCGATCCCGTGGTGGGCCGAGTCGAGGACGTAGTCCTCGCGACGCGCCGGGGTCGCGGCGCTCAGAGGCAGCCGGGCGACGCGCGTGACCCGCTCGCGCGCGAGGTCGAACTCCACGAACCCGTGGAGGAACGAGACCTGGAAGTAGAGCCAGCGCTCGTCCGGAGACAGCGCCATGGGCCTGACCGCGGCGCTCATGTTGGGGTAGCCGGCCTGGGCGAGCTTCTCGGCCATGTTCCAGGTCTTGAGCACGGCGAGCGTGCGGGCGTCGACGATCTCAAAGACGCGGTTGCCCTTGCTCGAGTCGAGCGCCGGGTCGTCGGTGGCCGTGTAGACGCGTCCGATGCTGGCGTGGAAGATCCGGCGGCCGTCGCGCGAGTAGACGTTCTCGTGCGGTGTGTCTCCGGAGGGGAATGTCCCCACGATTCTTCCCGTCACCGAGTCCAGCACGTCGACGACGCTGGGACCGGCCGCGGAGGCGGTCGACACCACCAGGCGCCGCCCGTCCGGGGAGATCGCCATGTGGTCGGCGCGCACCCCCGTGAGCGTCTGGCGCCACACGATCCTGCCCGTGCCGAGGCTGATCGCCACGACGTCGTTGAAGCTCGGCCGCGACACGTACAGCGTGCGCCCGTCGGGCGAGGCGTACAGGTCGTCGACCATCTGGTCGTGGCCCTCCCCGACCTGGGTGCGCACGAAGACGGCGAAGGGCGCTCGAGCCGGGGTGAGGTTCTCGAACTGGCGCGCCTCGAGGTCGGGGACGACGTTGATGCGGCGAACCCGCTTGTAGGTCGGCACGTCCAGCACGTCCGCGGTCCCGTCCCAGTTGTTGCCGACCAGCAGGACGGGCCGGGTCTTGGCCGCGGCGCCGGGCGCCATGGCGAGCGCGGCCAGCAGCAGTGCGAGAGCCGTGATTGTGAGCGAGCCGATCGAGCGCAACAGAGCCCTCGTCCGGACTCGAACCGGAGACCCCTTCCTTACCATGGAAGTGCTCTACCAACTGAGCTACGAGGGCGCGCGAGGCAGCGTAGCGCGGCTTAGTGGTGGGGGCAGGATTCGAACCTGCGAAGGCATTGCCATCGCGTTTACAGCGCGACCCGTTTGACCGCTTCGGTACCCCACCGGGGCGGCGGCGAGGGATCTTAGACCGCCCCCAGAACCGCCACCCGTTTTTCGAGGATCGGGCGTCCTGGTTCGACCTCAAACCGCGCGTACTTCGGCCCGCCGAGCAGCAGGCCGTTGCCGCCGCCCACGTGTTCGATCGGGATGAACCACTGCCGCCCGTCGCCCACAAGGACAAAGAGGTAGTCGCAGCGGCTCGAGTCGAGCCTCTTGACGAGTCCGCTCCAACTCCGGTTGCCCCCGCGGGTGCATACAGCGACAACCCACCGACCATTCCTGAAGTACGTCGAGGTCTTTACCTGGATCCGGTATAGCCGGCACTCGATCTCGGCCAGCAGATCCCAGTCCGGGCTGTGACCAAACGGGATCGCGACATGCGCAGCCTGGGTGAGCAGCCACGCCGCGGCAGCCCTCTCCCCGATATCGCCCTGCTCCCGCGGGTTCACGCACCGAACATACGTTCGGTACCGGACGGAACTACGAGGCGTCCCGCAGCCGTTGCGCCTCCGGCAGGCACTCCAGCTTCTTGAGCGTGTTGTTCTCGATCTGCCTTATCCGCTCGCGGGTGACGCCGAAGGCGCGGCCCACCTCCTCGAGCGTCCGCGCCTGGTGGCCCTTGAGGCCGTAGCGCATCTCGATCACCTCGCGCTCGCGCTGGGGCAGCGCGTCGAGCGCCTTGCGAACGTTCTCCTTGCGCAGGTTCTCGGACGCCGTCTCGAACGGCGACTCGGCCGCGTCGTCCTCCACGAAGTCGCCCAGCTCGGAGTCCTCCTCCTCGCCGATCGGCTTCTCCAGCGACACCGGCAGCTGGGCGATGCGCAGGATGTCCTTCACCTCGCGCGCGGTCCACTGCAGCTCGACGGCGATCTCCTCCGGGGAGGGCTCGCGCCCGAACTCCTGCACCAGCTGGCGCTCCACGTGCACCACCTTGTTCAGCTTCTCCACCATATGCACCGGGATCCGGATCGTGCGCGCCTTGTCGGCGATCGCGCGCGTGACCGCCTGGCGGATCCACCAGGTGGCGTAGGTCGAGAACTTGTAGCCGCGCCGGTAGTCGAACTTCTCGACGGCGCGGATCAGGCCCAGCGAGCCCTCCTGGATCAGGTCGAGGAACGACAGCCCGCGACCGAGGTAGCCCTTCGCGATCGACACGACCAGCCGCAGGTTGGCCTCGACCATCTGCTGCTTGGCGGCCATGTCCCCTCGCTCGATGCGCTTCGCGAGGGACACCTCCTCGTCGGCGGTGAGCAGGTCCACCCGGCCGATCGAGCGCAGGTACAGCCGCAGCGAGTCGAGGCTGGGCTCGACGGTGAGGTCGATCTCCGGCTTCTTGGACGTCTGCGGCTGGGCGTCCGAGCTGGCCGGCTGGCCGTCCGGCGGCGAGGCGGTCGGCTTGACGCCGTCGGCGGCCACCACGTCCACGCCGTTCTCCACCAGATGCGCGTGCAGGTCGCGGACCTGCTCCTTGGTCACCTCGACCTCCTCGAGGCAGCCGGCTATCTCCTCGAACGTGAGATAGCCCCGTTCCTTTCCCTCGGCGACGAGGGTGCGGAGCTCCTCGACCTCCAGAAAGGGGGCCTCGGGCTGGTCCGCCAAGAGAGCTACACCTTCGTCGTCCTTCTCCCTCAACCCTCGCTCCTCCAAAGACGCTTGCCGAACACGTTCAAGGCCCGTGGCCCCGGTTCTGCGGATATTCGGTTTGTGGGGCGTCCGCGATATCGATCGCGAGGGGCTGAGCCAGGCTTGGCTTCCAGCCGCGGCCATCGTAGCGCCGTTCGTGTGAATTGGCACGCCCGATTCCGATGGCGGGAGCGCTACCGCCGAAATCGGCGGTCGGTATCGTCAGGCGGGATGGGCGACCTCACCGCGGTACCAACCGAAGACGTCCAGGCCCGGCGGCCGACCACGCACATGTCGCTCACGCGCGTGGGCGTGACGAACGTCGACAAGGTCATCCGCATCCAGTCGAACGGCGACGAGCAGCTCTTCTACGCCGAGATGGAGTGCTTCGTGGACCTCCCGCCCGACCAGAAGGGCGCGCACATGTCGCGCTTCGAGGAGGTCATCAACGAGGCGATCGACGAGGTGATCCTGGGCGAGGCCTTCAAGGCCGAGACGCTCGCCTCCCACATCGCCGAGCGCGTGCGCGACCGCCAGGAGGGCATGCGCGCGGAGGTCAGCATCGCGGCGCGCTATCCCGAGCACAAGCAGGCGCCGGTGTCGGGCTCGGCCACGCAGGAGATCTACAAGCTGCTGGGCTCGGCCGTGGCATCGGCGCGCGGCACGCGCATGCTGATCGGCGTGGAGGCGCAGGGGATGACGGCCTGCCCGTGCGCGCAGGAGCTGGTGACCGCGCGCTCGCGCGACCGGCTCGCCGCGGACGGGTTCTCCGAGGACGAGATCGAGCGGGTGCTGGCCGCCGTGCCGGTGGCCACCCACAACCAGCGCGGCATCGGCCGCCTGCACGTGGGCTGCCCCGAGGGCTGCGACACGCGCATCGAGGCCGAGCGGCTGCTGCGGATCGTGGAGAGCTCGATGAGCTCGGAGATCTACGAGCTGATGAAGCGCTCGGACGAGGTCGAGGTGGTCGAGAAGGCGCACATGCACCCGCGCTTCGTGGAGGACTGCGTGCGCGAGATGGTGCGGATGGCCGTGGCGGAGTTCGGCGACCTGGGCGACGACGCCTTCCTGCTCGCCCGCCAGGAGAACCTCGAGACGATCCATCGCCACAACGTGGTGGCGGAGCGCTATGGCCTGCTGGGCGAGCTCGGGCGGGAGCTGAGCGAGGAGATCACCGTGCCCCATCACGTGACGATGCGCGAATGGCTGGAGGACCGGACGCTCCTGGGCTGAAACGACCACGCTCGTGTTTCGCGCTAATGCGAAACGGTGAAACTGCCGATGCAGGGGGAAACGAGACATGGAAGCCTCGAGCACACCCCTCTCCCAAGACGCCGCCCTGGTAGCCGCTCTCGCCGCCACGGCGATGCCCTTCGCAGGCTCGGCCGAAGATCAGGCCGAGAGCTGGATCCGGACCCTGCGCCTACACGGGCGCGTGGGATCGGCGATGCAGGCGCTCGGCGTGGGCGAGGCCGCGCTGCGAGCCGAGTACGACCTCGAGGGAAAGCCGGCCGCCCCCACTCCGGCTCCCGAGGGCGAC
The DNA here is from genome assembly GCA_963761505.1 of uncultured Thermoleophilaceae bacterium. Lineage (GTDB taxonomy): Bacteria > Actinomycetota > Thermoleophilia > Solirubrobacterales > Thermoleophilaceae > JAAYBF01. Next base: position 57,398 of record CAVXGW010000008.1, on the reverse strand, counting down.
GTGGCGGAGCGGGTCGTGAGCCAGGCTCACGCCCAGGCCAGCCTCCGAGGGCGCCGACTCCACCACCACCTCGCACCTGCTGTACGCGCTGCTCGAGGTCTACGGCCCGGTGATGGACCGGGCGATCGAGCTGCATGGCGCCTCGCGTGAGGAGCTGCTGCAGCGCATCGACGAGATCGCCGAGCACGCCGAGGCGCACTAGCTAGGTCGTCTCGCTCGTCGCCGTCCGCTGGCGCGAGAGCTCCTCGAGCCGGCGCCTGAAGTTCAGGAAGTAGTCGGCGCCCGAGACCACGGTGGCGAGCACCATCGCGTACACGAGCCCCTGGACCCAGGCGGCATCCGTGTCGGGCGCGGCGATGAGCGCGAGCACCGCGGCCGACTGGACGATCGTCTTGATCTTGCCGAGCAGGCTGGCCGGGATCACCACGCCCTGCTGACCGGCTGCGATCCGCAGGCCGCTCACGGCGAACTCGCGCGCGATGATCACCATCGCCACCCACGCGGCCACCCTGTCGAGGCTGACCAGCGACAGGAGCGCCGCGGCGATCAGCAGCTTGTCGGCCACGGGGTCCATCACCTTGCCGAACGTGGTGATCGCCTGGCGCGAGCGGGCGATGTAGCCGTCGAGCCCGTCGGTGAGCGCCGCCAGCACGAACACCGCCGCGGCGATCGTGTCCCCGTTGGGGATCTCCTCGGTCAGCGCAACCACCAGCACCGGCACCAGCAGGATCCGCAGCAGCGTGAGGACGTTGGGGAGGTTGAGCGGGAACATCAGACGGCGGTCTTCTTCTCCTTGGAGCGCTTGCGGGCAAGGTACTCCAGCCCGGCCGTGCTCCCCACCGGTCCCGCGGGTGAGACCGTGGCCGCCAGCAGCGGCCAGGGGAAGACCTTGCGCCGGCACCCGACGGCCACGGCTATGCAGAGCAGGATCCAGCCGATCCCGTGCGACCAGCCCAGCACCCGCTCGGCGTCCTCGCTGAATCCGCCGATCGCCGTGACCAGCAGGGCCGTGAACAGGCACAGCTCGAACAGCGAGTAGAGGCGGACCGCGGTGAAGTAGCTCACGGCCCCTCCAGGCCGGCCAGCCGCCGCCGGGCGAATACCAGGCCGGCCAGCGCCAGCCCGACCCAGAGCGCGATCGCCACCTTCGCCTCCGGGCGCGAGAGATCGTCGAGGCTGCCCCCGAGCGCCACGTACGCGAACACCTTGGGCGGACCGGCAGCGAGCGTCCCCAGGACGAGGTCGCGCACGCGCACGCGCGCGAGGCCGGCGATGTGCGTTCACGAGCCCCCACGGTAGACCCGGGACCAGCCGGCTGTAGAAGACGGCGAGCAGGCCGTCGTGCTCGAGCGCGGTGTCCAGCCGCGGCGCGCGCGCGAGCATTCGCTCGCGCAGGTGCGGCCCCGCCAGATGGCGGGCGAGCAGCATCTGCAGGACTGCGGCGAGCAGCACCCCCAGCAGCGCCAGCGGCGTGCCGGCGGCCGTCCCGAACACCAGACCGGTGACGCCGGCCAGCAGAGGCCAGGGGACGACGAAGTTGACCCCGGCGAACAGGATCGGCCAGGCGATCGTGCCAGCCCATCCGAGGTCCTCGCCCCAATCGCGCAGCTCGTCGACCGAGGGCGCCGATCCCGTGGCGTACAGCACCACGACCACCGCCAGAAGGGTCAGCGCCGGGGTTGCGCGCAGCGTCAGACCCAGGCGCGTCGGCGGGGGCCCGTGGGGAGCCACCGGCCTCAGCCGTCGCCCGCCGCCAGGTCCTTGCGCCGCATCGACCACATCTGGGAGGCCCGCTCCAGCTCCAGCGCCGCCGGCCACGGCAGCGCCGGCGGCCCCCACTCCGCGCGCATCGAGCGGGCGGTGCGCCGGGCCAGCTCGGGGTCCTTGGCGGCCTGGGCGGCGAGCGCCGCGGCGGTGGGCTCCACTTCCTCGTCGGCCACCGCCTGCCACACCAGGCCCAGCTCGGCGGCGCGTGCGCCGTCGATGCCCTCGCCGAACAACGCCATCGCGGCGGCCGCCTCGCGCTGGCCGGTGCGGCCGAGCAGAACGCCGTGCCCACCGCCCGGATGGAGGCCGATCGGAAGGAAGCCGGAGATGATCTTCGCCTCGCGGGAGACGATCCGCAGGTCGGTGGCGAAGGCCAGGTTCACGCCCGCGCCCACCGCGCCGCCGCGCACGGCGGCGATCGTGGGCGGCTCCAGCTCGCCCACCCGGGCGAACGAGCGGTAGACGATGCCCAGGCCGCCGAACGCCTCCGGGGAGGCGGGGTCGCGGCCGGCGTCCGCGAGCGTCTTGCGGTCCCCGCCCGCGCAGAAGAAGCCGCCGGCGCCCTGGACCACGACGGCGCCCACGCTCTCGTCCGCGTCGATCTGGTCGCAGGCCTCCACCAGCTCCTGCGCCATCGAGTGGGTGAGGGCGTTGCGGCGGGCGGCGGCGTCGAGGGTGATCGTGGCGACGCCGTCGCGCTGCTCGACTGCGATCTCCGCGGGCATGTCCGGGACGCTACTGGGTGAAAGACTGTGCCCGTGAGCTCGCCGGTGCTCTGGCACATCAAGGTGTCGCACTACAGCGAGAAGGTGCGCTGGGCCCTGGATTACAAGGGCGTGGCCTACGCTGGCGGGCGGCGCGTTCTCGGTCGCCGACCTCACCGCGGCCTGCCTGTTCATCCCGATCGTGTTGCCGCCGGAGGGTCCGCACCTGCCGGTGCCGTCGCCGCGCTACGAGGAGTTCCTGGCGCCGTTGCGGGAGCGGCCGGGCTACCGCTGGGTGGCGGAGACCTTCGCCATGCACCGGTAAGAGCCGCCGATCGGACTCGAACCGATGACCCCGTCTTTACGAGAGACGTGCTCTACCAACTGAGCTACGGCGGCGGGCGGGTCGCAGTGTAGCCCGGTCCAGGGGGGGCGAACTCGCGTCGCCCAGGGCCTCTACTGGGAGTGCTCCCACGGAGGTTCAGGCGCCTGCAGCGGCTCGCCGACGCGAGCGGCGCGGCCATCTACGTGGCTGCCGGCCGGCGCTCCCGGCTGCTCGGGCTGGCCGGGCTGCGCGAGATGCCGGCGCGGTCCGCGCTGCTGCTGCTCGGCTGCTCCTCGGTGCACACGCTCGGCATGCGGTTCGACATCGACGTGCTGTTCCTCGACGAGCACTGCAAGGTGATCGGCGAGCGCCGCGAGATGCGGCCGGGGCGGGTGGCGTGGTGCCGCGGCGCGGCGGCCGTGGTCGAGTTCCCGTCGAGCTACGCGGAGGAGCCCACCAGCCCGGCCAGCCGGTAGGTGAGCGCGCTCAGCGCCAGCTCCTCGGTCACGTTCACCTCGAGCGACAGCCGGGTCTGCTCGCAGCGCTCGGCGGCCTCGCGAAGCCGGCGGGGATCGCGCCCGTGGGCCGAGGCGGACAGCCTCTCCGCGCGGACGGGGTCCAGCGCGGCCTCCGGGGCGCCCTCGGCCAGGCAGATCAGGTCGCGCAGGCCGAGCGCCGCGAGCGTCAGGCCCAGGTCCAGCACCTCGCGCTGCCCGCGGCGCATCTCGCGCTTGGCCGTGTCCTCGAACTGGCGCTCGAGCGCGGAGCGGTCGCGGCCCTTGGGCTCGCCCTCCAGCCGCTTCGCGGCCAGCTCCTCCACCTGGCCCACGCGCGCCTCCGCCACGCTCCTTCGCCCGAGCGAGCAGCCCGCGCCAGGGTTGCGATCCCCCGCCCGCGAGGGCCGCCTCCAGGAGGGAGTCCGCCTCGGAGCGAATCGCCTCGCCCTCCTCCGACGCCAGCCACCGCGCCCGCTCGGTGTTCCCGAGCGCCAGCCGCGCGCAGGCCTCGGCGGCGCCCGCGTCCACGCCGTCGGCGCGCAGCAGCTCGGCGATGCGCGCCGCCGGCAGCGGGTCGAAGCGCACGAGCTGGCAGCGCGACACCACGGTGGGCAGCACCTGCGACAGGGCGTCGGTCAGCAGGATCAGGTGCACGAACGGCGCCGGCTCCTCGAGCGTCTTGAGCATCCGGTTGGCCACGCGGTCGCTCATCGTGTCGGCGCGCTCGAGCACGAACACGCGCCGCGACGACTCGAACGGGGTGCGGGTGGCCCCGGCGATCACGGGCTCGTCCACGTCCTCGAGGCGCATCTCGTGCGCGCCCGTGGGGCGGACCCAGGTGAGGTCGGGGTGGGTGCCGGTGTGCACGCGCCGGCGCGAGCCGTCGGGATCGCCCGTCCCCTCGGCGATCAGCTCGGCCGCGAACGCTCTCGCCACCGCACCCTTGCCGACGCCGGCGGGGCCGTGGAACAGGTAGGCGTGCGAGGCGTCGCCGGCGAGCGCCGACTCCAGCGCCATCCGCGCGTTCGGGTGGTCCTCGACCCCCGCCAGCGTCACGCAGGCGCTCCCGCGCGGGCGGCGCGCACCGCCTCCAGCACGTCGGCGTGCACTTCCTCGGGCGGCCGCGCGGCGGGGATGCGCCGCCATCGCCCCGGGTCGGCGTCGGCCAGCTCCGCGTAGGCGGCGGCCACCGCGCGCTGCAGCTCCGCCCCCTCCGCCTCGAAGCGGTCCTCCTCGCCCGCGCGCGCGAACGCGGCCTCGGCGTCCAGGTCGAGCAGGATCGTGAGGTCGGGCCGCAGGCCGCCGGTGGCGAGCGCGTTCACCGCGGCCACCTCCTCCACCCCGAGCCCGCGCGCCGCGCCCTGGTAGGCGAGCGAGGAGTCGAGGAACCGATCCGACACCACCACGCGGCCGGCGTCGAGCGCCGGGCGGATCACGTCGCGCACCAGCTCGGCCCGCGCGGCCGCGAACAGCAGCGCCTCGGCCTCGCCGGACAGCTCGATGGCCGGGTCCTTGAGCAGCTCGCGCACGCGCTCGCCCGCCGCCGTGCCGCCCGGCTCGCGCACCGCCACGGCGTCATCGCCGAGCGCCTCGACGAGCAGCTTGGCCTGCGTGGTCTTGCCCGAGCGGTCGATGCCTTCGAGGGTGACGAACAGGCCGGACACGGCGGCGACGCTAGCATCCGCGCGCTCATGCGCTCACTCGTCACAGGCGGCTCCGGATTCATCGGCTCGAACCTCGTCGACGCCCTGCTCGAGCGGGGCGACGAGGTGACGGTGCTCGACGACCTCTCGACCGGCCGCCGCGAGAACCTCGACGGCGCCCTGTCCGCGGGAGCGGAGCTCGTGGAGCTGGACATCCGCGACGCCGAGGCGGTCGGCGACCTGCTCGAGCGCTCGAGCCCGGAGGTGGTGTTCCACCTGGCCGCCCAGATCGACGTGCGCAAGTCGGCGGCCGACCCGGCGATGGACTCGCGCATCAACGTGGAGGGCACCGTGAACGTGCTGGAGGCCGCGCGCGCCGCGGGCGTCCGGCGGCTGGTGAACACCTCCACCGGCGGCGCGATCTACGGCGAGGGCAAGATGATCCCCGCGCCCGAGGAGCACCCGGTGGCGCCCGAGGCGCCCTACGGGCTGTCGAAGTTCTGCGCGGAGGGCTACTGCGACCTGTTCACCCGGCTGCACGGGCTGTCGACCACCTCGCTGCGCTACGGCAACGTCTACGGGCCGCGCCAGGACCCGCTCGGCGAGGCCGGCGTGGTGGCCATCTTCTGCGGCAAGCTGCTCGAGGGCGAGCAGCCCACCGTCTTCGGCGACGGGCTCCAGACCCGCGACTACGTGTACGTGGGCGACGTGGTGGCGGCCAACCTCCTCGCGGCGGAGTCGAACGCCACCGGCGCGTTCAACATCGGCACCGGCGTGGAGACCAGCGTGCTCGACATCGTGAGCGCGCTCGCCCCCCACGCCGCGGCGTCGTTCGAGCCCGAGATGGCCCCGGAGCGGCCCGGCGAGGTGCGTCACATCGCGCTCGACGCGGCGCGGGCGAAGGGCGAGCTCGACTGGACCGCCGAGGTGGGCATCGAGGACGGCCTCGAGCGCACGCTCGGCTCGCTGCGCTAGGACATCAGACGTCAGACCTCAGACGTCAGACCTCAGACATCAGGGCTGAGGTCCCAGCCGACCTTCTCGGCCTGAGGCCTGAGGCTCTGAGGCGAGCGAGTCTAGCACCCTCCAACCGGAACGGATCGCCGCCAGACGGCTCGCGCGGGGGCGCCTGCCGGGGCGCCGGTTGCGGGCTGGGCGCCTGTGGCGCAGGTGCGGGCGCCGGCGTGGGCGCGGGCGCCGGTGCCGGGGCCGGGCGGGCCGGCGCGGACGGGGTGGCGGGCGCGGCCGGCTCGGTCGGGCTCCGGTGCCCGCTTCACGATCTCCGGCAGCGGCGTGCCGGTGGCGCTGGCGGAGCGGCGTTCGTCGTAGAGCAGGTACTGGCCCAGGAGCGCCTCGGACACCCGGCCCGGGTCCAGCGAGATCAGCTTCACCAGCGAGCGCAGCGCGCCCGCGGAGTCGTCCACCAGGGTCTGGAACCGCGCCAGGCGGCTCCACGTGGCGGGGTTGTCGGGCTGGCGGTCCACGGCTTCGATCAGCACGCCGAGGGCGTCGGCGGGCCGGTTGCCGCGCTCGAGGATCGACGCCTGCGCGAACGCGGGCGCGACCGCGAACGGGTTCAGGCGCTTGGCGCGCGCCGCCTTCTCGGCAGCGTCGCGCAGGTCGCCGGGCCGCCCGCTCGCGGCCTGGCTGAGCGCCTCGTCGGTCAGGTCCTGTGACACCGCGGGCAGCGCCGCCAGCGCCACCACCGCCGCGAGCACGGCGGCGCCGGCGGCCAGCGCCGCCAGGCGTCCCGCCCGGGCAGGCGTGGGCTGCGCCGGGCTCGCCGGAGGGCGGGCGTGCGGCCAGCACGCCGAGGAAGACCAGCGCGAACGCCATCACCCCCGGGATCTCCCAGTCCCAGTCCACCCACAGGTGCACCGACAGCGCCAGCAGCGCCGCCAGCAGCGCGATCGCGAACCCGCGCTCGCGGCCCGGCCCTCGCGCGCGCGTGACTCGAACCGCCGCCGCGCCGAGCAGGGCCAGCCCGCCCAGGGCCAGCAGGGCGCCGATCAACCCGACCTCGGAGAGGAACTCGAGCGGCACGCTGTGCGCGTTGCGGACCTGGAGCAGGTCCCGGCGGTAGAGCAGGTGGGTGAGCCCGAAGGAGCCGGCGCCGTGGCCGATCACCGGCCGGTCGGCGAAGCCGCTCGCCGCCTCCTCCCACCAGACCCAGCGGTTGCCGGAGTTGCTGCGCAGCACGCGCGCCGGGTCGTTCTGGGGGTCGAACTTGGCCTCGGTGAACTCGTCGGCGGAGTGCGAGATCGTGCCGGTCAGGCCGCGGTCCGACAGCGCCAGCGCGGCTATCGCGGCCAGCGGCACGACGATCGCCGCCACGATCGCCGCGCGTCCTCGCCCGCCGGGCGCCCGCCGCGCTCAGCACCACCCGGTCGCCGGCGCGCACCAGCCTGCGCGCGAGCACCAGCGTCAGCGCCAGTCCGGCAACCGTGGCGGCCAGGAACAGCAGGCCCTCGCCGGTCCGGTCGGCCACCTTCAGGCCGTCGGTGGTCAGGTCGTCGCTGAGGAAGGTCACGAGAATCGGCGGCACGGCGCCCACCAGCCCCGCGCCCACGGCCGCGGCCAGGCGCAGGCGGTCCGGCCCCACGCCGATCAGCAGCGCCAGCGCCACCGCGAGCACGATCAGCCCCCCGCGCGAGTAGGTGAGCGCGATCGTGGTGAGCAGCGGCACCAGCGCGACGATCGCCAGCACCCGGCCGCGCATCCGGCCGCCCAGGTCCGCTCCGGCGCGGGCGGCGATCGGCACGGCCATCACGCACACCAGCGCGAGCGCGTTCCAGTAGTCGAGCGGGGCGCGCAGGCGGGAGAAGCGCTCGGTGTGGTTGAGGTCGATCACCCCCGGGATCTCGAACCACGGGAACAGCTTCCCGCCGAGCGCGAACAGCGCCACGGCGGTGGCGATGGCCAGGTATGCCAGCGCCACCCGCTCGACCGCGCGCGGCAGGCTCGACCCGAGCGCGATGCCCAGCGCCGCGACCAGGCCGTAGGAGAGCGCGCGGTTGGCCTCCAGCCAGGACTGGTCGGGGGCGATCGACCAGGTGATCGAGAGAGCGCACCAGGCGGCGAAGCCCACGAGCAGGCCCACGCCCAGCATCGCGCCGCGCGAGGGCTCGAACCGCAGCCCGCGCCCGAACAGCAGTCCGGCCAGGGTGCCGAACGCGATCGCCGCCACGATCACCTGGAAGCGGGCCTGGTCGGTCACCCCGATGGCGCCGCTGGCGAAGGCCGCGTAAGCGGTGGCCACCAGCAGCGCGACGCCCAGCGCCGCCGCCCCCGGGGGGACGTCGCCCGTGCGCGCGCGCACGCGCGCGGAGGATCCTGTGCCTCGTGGCCGTGGCCGCCATCGCGGGCATTCTGACTAGGACGCAGGCGCGCTACGGTTCCCGGCGTGCGGAAGGCCCTGCTCATCGCCCTGCTCGCCGTGCTCGCGGTCCCGTCGCTCGCGGCCGCCGGGCCGCTGGACGACTATCGCCGCAACGGCAGCATCGACCCGTGCCGCTACAGCGACCGTCAGCTGCGCGACGGCCTGAACGGCCTCCCGCCCGACGTGCAGCAGTACGCGCCGGGGCTCACCGACCCGCTCTCCGCCGGCCGCGAGGGCTGCGGCGGCGCCTCGCCCGGATCGTCGGACACCCGCGCGCTCGAGTCCGTGCCGGGCCCCGCCGATGGCGCGGGCGGAGGCGCGGCGGGCGGAGGCGCCGCCGCCAAGGCCGAGGTGCCCGCACCGCCGGCGCCCAAGGTCACGCGCCGGCTGCGCCTGGCCGACCTCCAGACACCGGCCGTACCCGGCCGGCGGCAGCGACGCTCCCGGCTGGCTCGCCCCGCTGCTGGTGGCCGCGGGCCTGATCGCCGCCATCGTCGCCCTCCTGCGCCTGCGCGGTGTCTCCTTCGAGGGCGTCACCCGCCCGCTGCGCGCCTCGTTCGCGGACGCCGGCGGGCGCACCGCGGACACGTTCGCCGAGATCTGGGACAGCGTGCGCCTGGGCCGTTAGGCTCGGCGCATGGCTACCACGGCGACCACATCCATCGACACAACCTGGGCCGGCGAGTTCCTCGAGCGCTGGTCCGACGCATGGAGGTCACACCAGCCCGAGCGGCTGCTCGACCTCATGACCGACGACATCGTCTACGACGACTCGGCCTGGCCGACGACCATGCGCGGCAAGGCCGAAGTGCGCGAGTTCATCGAGCACACCTGGCGCGCGTTCCCCGACATGGAGTTCGACGGCATCGGCGGGCCGCTGGTGGCCGACGACGGCCCCCGCGCCGCGTTCTGGTGGAAGGGCACGGGCACCAACACCGGCCCGATCGACCCGCCGGGCATCCCGGCGACCGGCAAGCGGATCGAGTTCGAGGGCGCGGACTTCCACGAGTACCGCGACGGCAAGGTGGCCAAGCTGCGGATCGTGTTCGACATGAGCGACCTGGGCCGCCAGCTGGGCCTGCTGCCGGGCCCCGGCAGCGCGGGCGAGCGCGCGATGGTGGCCGTCTCGAAGGTGCGGGCGAAGATCAAGTCGCTCCTGAACCACAATATCTTGTGGTTTTGGAAGGAATCGAGCACTACACCTAGTAGAATGAGGGTGTGCGTTGCCCCTTCTGCTCGTTTGAGTCCACCCGGGTCGTCGACTCGCGTCTGACCGACCCGGGCGACTCGGTCCGCCGCCGTCGCGAGTGCGCCGGCTGCGGCAACCGGTTCACGACTCACGAGCGGACGGAGGAGGTGCCGATCGACGTGATCAAGCGCGACGGCACCACGCAGCGCTTCGATCGCCGCAAGCTTCTTCGAGGGCTCGTTCGGGCGGCCGGTGGCCGTCCGGTGGGAGGCGAGCAACTCGAAGAGCTTGCGGATTCGATCGCGCTGGCCATCCGCCGGCACGGCCGGTCGGTGCCCGCCTCGAGCATCGGCGACCTGGCCGAGCGTGGCCTCGCGCGGCTCGATCCGGTCACCGCGATCCAGTTCGCGTCGGTCTACCGCAGGCTCGCCGATCTGGACGAGCTGGAAGCCGTTGTCCGCAAGCTGCGGGAAGACCCCCATCCGGGTACCGACCAGATGCCGTTTGATGACCCCTTTCCGTCCGACCCCGAGCGCAATATCGGTGGTTCCCCCGCAGTCACAACCGCAGTGAGGAGAGAGCATGCCGACAAGCCGTAGCGCCGCCCCCCAGACCGTCCCCAACGCCGATGGGGTGACCATCGAGCGGCGCTTCACGGAACCCGGCAAGCATCCCTTCGACGCCGTCGAGTGGGAGATCCGCGACGCCATCATCGGCGACCCCTCGGACCCCGCCTTCGAGCAGCGCGGCGTGGAGTTCCCGACGACCTGGTCGCAGAACGCCACGAACATCGTCAGCCAGAAGTACTTCCGCGGGCGCCTCGGCTCGGACGAGCGCGAGTCCTCGGTGAAGCAGATGGTCGGCCGCGTGGCCGGCACCATCGCCGCGTGGGGGCGCGACGGCGGCTACTTCGCCTCGGACGAGGACGGCGACGCCTTCGAGGCCGAGCTCACCCACATCCTTCTCAACCAGCTGGCGGCGTTCAACTCGCCGGTGTGGTTCAACGTCGGCTTCGAGGAGCACCCGCAGTGCTCGGCCTGCTTCATCCTCTCGGTGCAGGACACGATGGAGTCGATCCTCGACTGGAACACCAAGGAGGGCAAGATCTTCCGCGGCGGCTCCGGCTCGGGAATCAACCTCTCGAACATCCGCGCGTCCACGGAGCACCTCTCCAAGGGCGGCACCGCCTCGGGCCCCGTGAGCTTCATGCGCGGCGCCGACTCCTGGGCCGGCACGATCAAGTCCGGCGGCAAGACCCGCCGCGCGGCCAAGATGGTGGTGCTCGACATCGACCACCCCGACGTCCTCGACTTCATCTGGTGCAAGGCCAAGGAGGAGGAGAAGGCCAACGCGCTGCGCGACGCCGGCTTCGACATGTCGATCGACGGTGAGGGCTTCACCTCGATCCAGTACCAGAACGCCAACAACTCCGTGCGCGTGTCCGACGAGTTCATGGAGCGCGCCGAGCGCGGCGAGGACTGGGAGTTCACCGCCCGCGCCGACGGCTCGACCGTCGCCACCGAGAAGGCCGACGACGTGCTGCGCCAGATCGCCGACGCCGCGTGGCGCTGCGCCGATCCGGGCGTGCAGTACGACACCACGATCAACGAGTGGCACACCTGCCCGAACTCGGGCCGGATCAACGCGTCCAACCCGTGCTCGGAGTACATGCACGTGGACGACTCGGCGTGCAACCTCGCCTCGATCAACCTGATGAAGTTCCGCCGCGAGGACGGCACCTTCGACGCCGACGCCTTCGAGCACACCGTCGACGTCCTGATCCTCGCGCAGGAGATCGTCGTCTCGCCCTCGAGCTACCCGACCGAGGAGATCGGCGACAACGCGCGCGCGTTCCGCCAGCTCGGGCTGGGCTACGCCAACCTCGGCGCGCTGCTGATGAGCAACGGGCTGCCCTACGACTCCGACGAGGGTCGCGCGATGGCCGGCGCCATCACCGCGCTGATGACCGGCCGGGGCTACCGCAAGTCGGCCGAGGTCGCCGCGGCGATGGGGCCGTACGACCGCTACGAGGAGAACCGCGAGCCGCACAACCACGTGATGCGCAAGCACCGCGACGCCGCGTGGGACCTCTCCGAGGAGCTGATCGAGGACCGCCTGCTGGCCTCCGCCCGGCGCTCATGGGACGAGGCCGTGGAGCTCGGCGAGGAGCACGGCTACCGCAACGCGCAGGCCACGGTGCTCGCGCCCACGGGGACGATCTCGTTCCTCATGGACTGCGACACCACCGGGCATCGAGCCGGACTTCTCGCTGGTCAAGTTCAAGGAGCTGGTGGGCGGCGGCAACATGACGATCGTCAACCAGACCGTGCCCAAGGCGCTCGAGACGCTCGGCTACTCCGCCGAGCAGGTCCAGCAGATCGAGGCGCACATCGGCGAGCACGGCACGATCGTCGGCGCGCCCTCGCTGTCCGAGGAGCACATGCCGGTGTTCGACGTGGCCGTGGGCGAGCGGGCGATCAGCCACATGGGCCACGTGAAGATGATGGCCGCGGCGCAGCCGTTCCTCTCCGGCGCGATCTCCAAGACGGTGAACCTGCCGGCGGAGGCCACGATCGAGGACGTCGCCGAGACCTACATGCAGGGCTGGAAGCTCGGCCTGAAGGCGCTGGCGATCTACCGCGACGGCTCCAAGACCGCGCAGGCGCTGCGCACCGAGGCGCAGGGCGAGCAGCCCGCCGCCGAGGACGCGATCGCCGAGGCGGTGAAGCAGGCGCTGGCCGAGGCCCCGCCGCGGCGCAAGCGGATGCCGAAGGAGCGCCAGTCGATCACCCACAAGTTCTCGATCGCCGGGCACGAGGGCTACATCACGGCCGGCACCTACGAGGACGGCACCGTGGGCGAGATCTTCCTGACCGACGTGGGCAAGGAGGGCTCGACGCTGCGCGGCATGATGAACGCGTTCGCGACCTCGGTCTCGATCGCGCTCCAGTACGGCGTGCCGCTCGAGACCCTGGTGCGCAAGTTCAGCTACATGCGCTTCGACCCGGAGGGCATCACCGGCAACCCGGAGATCCCGTTCGCGAAGTCGATGCCGGACTACATCATGCGGTGGCTGGCCTCGCGCTTCCTGGATGCGGATCTGCAGGAGGAGCTGGGGATTCTGACGCCGGAGGTCAGGGCGCAGGAAGTCGGCTGAGGAGGCTCGTGCTGCGGGGGGATACCGCTGGGCCTCCCGCCAACGGCGGCAACGGCGCACACGGGCAATGGCGGGAACGGTGGCGCTTCAGCCACTGCGCCGGCCGCGCCGGAGACCACCATCCAGCCGGGCACGACCCGCGCCGCAGCCGAGGCGATGACCGACGAGCCGCCGGCGCTGCCGGCGAAGATGCAGGGGCTGGATTTGGGCCCGGCGTGTGGGCAGTGCGGCGGGATGATGCAGCGGACGGGTAGCTGCTACACGTGCTCGAGCTGCGGGAATAACACCGGCTGCGGGTAGTGGCTAAGGCTGGCTCGTGGACGGCACAGCCACGTCGGGGTCGTAGGCATCTTGAGCACCGCGGCTCTCGCGCCGTGGGCTCGCGCATCGCATCGCCCTGTCGCGTGAGGGCGGGAAGGACAGGCGAGATGCGCTCGACGCCGCCACCGAGCCGCTCGCCGCCGCGACTGCGCAGGTCGAGTCGCTGCGCCAGCGAGCCCTCGGGCCAAAGGACGAGACGTGGCACGAGGACATGGAGCAGTTGCTCCACCAGATCTATCTTCTGGAGAGCCACAGCATGAAGCTGCACATGCGGTTCGGCGACGCGGAGGTGACGAAAAGCTACGGTGCGGCCGGGGGTGCCCTCAGTAAGCAAGCAGCGGCTATGTGGGACAACTCCCACGGCCAGTTCAAGACCGCGGCGGAGCTGAAGGCCAAGATGGCCGAAGCAGACAAGGTCTATGACGGCGCATATCTCGCCTTCGCGGACGCCGCACGCGAGGTCCACGACAGCTCGGTCTGGCAGGTGCCGGGCCGGCTCACCCTCGGCCGCGGCAGGGACAGCATCCAGCTTTCCCAGAAAAAACCGTGAATTTCGCGGTGGTGTAAGGAGGGGAACGGGGTAGCGGAGGATTAGCCCGCTCGGGTCCCCGGGGCGCCGCGTCCTCGTCGCTGGTCGCGCGCCCGACGACATAGCGCTGCCGGAATGCGGCTAGCCGGGCTCCACCACGTCAACAACCTCGTGGTGCGTCACGCTCGACTCCCCATCAATCAATACCGCTCGTCCTCCGGATACAGCACCGCCGCCTCGATGTCCTCGCCGGCGAACGCGCGGATCGCGTCCTCGGACTCCCACAGCGAGAGCGTGATGAACTCGGTCCGGTCGTCCTCGTCGCGGCGCAGCATCCACGCGCCCCGGTTGCCCGGGGTCTTCCCGTACTCGGCGAAGCCGGTCTCGCGGATGTAGTCGGCGTAGGCGTCGGCATCCGCGGGGCGCACGGCGCCCCGCCAGGTGCGCGCGATCACTGGCCGTCACCCGTCGGCACCACGCCGGCGGGCTCGACCATGAGGATCGCCGTGCGCTCCGGCGCCCGCGTGCGATGCACGACGCCGCGGGGCACCGTGTAGCCCTGGTGCGGATCGAGGCTCACGGTCTCCGCGTCCTCGATGTCGATCAGCAGGCGGCCCTCCAGCACCAGGAAGAACTCGTCCTCCTCGTCGTGCTTGTGCCAGTGGAAGTCGCCCTCGATGATCCCCAGCCGCACGACCGAGTCGTTCACCGTGGTCAGCGTCTGGTTGAACCACGGCTCGTTGGCCGCGATCTCGGCGGGCAGGTCGATCAGCGTCAGGCTGCCGAACTTGTCGTCCAGCTGGATGTCGTAGTCCATGCCGACCACGCTAGCCGGTCCGCGCCTCATACCATCGCCCTGAGATGAGCGCGATCACCCACCTCATCGCCGGTGTCCCGGTATCCGATCTCGACGCCAGCCTCGATTGGTACACGCGTTTCTTCGGGCGACCCCCGGACATGCGCGCCGGGGAAGAGATCCTCTGGGACATCGACGAGCACGCCACGCTCTTCATCGAGCCGAACGCGGCGTCGGGCGGGCGCGGGCCGGATCACGATGGTCGCCGCTGGGCTCGACGCGCTCCTCGAGCGCCTCGCTGCCCAGGGCATCGAGCACGAACCGATCGAGACCTACTCGAACGGCGTCCGCCACGCGAAGGTCCCCGATCCGGATGGGAACGCGATCGCGTTCGCCGAGCCGCCCGACGTCGCGAGCGCGTCGCCTCGATCGACCGGAACTGGGACTTCCTAGTCCAGCAGCCGGTACGCGCCCACGACCTCGGAGCGACTGACCACCGGGGCCTCCTCGCACCGGTCGGCGAGCTCGCGCTGGAACTCCTTGAACGCAGCCAGCCCGGGCAGCGGGGCCGGGGCGTCGCCCTCCGTCACGGCGAAGTGCACGAACGTGCGCCCGCCGTCCAGACGGAACGTGGCGTACCGGAAGTCAGCCGGATTGAGCTCGGACAGCTCGGCGTACACGGCACGCACGAGTTCCTCGTTGCGCTCCACCTCCCCCGGCTTGACGGTGTAGCGGACGGTCACGATCCCCATGTCACTCTCCTCCTCTCGACTCGAACGCGGGCGTCAAAGGAACGGGCGCGTCGGCGCGCACCTGCCGCGGCAGCGCCGCACCGGCGCATGGCCGCGAGCAGCGACAGCCCCGCCGACACCCACATCGCGCCGACGAACCCGTCGGTGAACTCGCCCGGCGAGGCGTAGCTCCCCATCCCCGCGAACACGGCCACGCTCACCGCGATGCCGAACACCCCGCCCAGCTCGCGCATGGTGTTGTTGGTGCCCGACGCCTTGCCGATCGCCTCCTCGGGCACCGACCCGATCACCGAGTTCTGCGCCGCGGGGAAGGACATGGAGATGCCCACGCCGGCGACCATCAGCGGCGGGACCAACCGGCCGTAAGACATGCCGGCCTCGGCGATCAGCGCGATCCACCCCATGCCGACGAACTGCAGCAGCGGGCCGGCCACCAGGAACGGCCGCTCACCGAAGCGGTCGACCAGCATGCCGGCGACGGGCGCCACGAAGAACAGCGTCGCCGTCCAGGGCAGCAGCCTGCAGCCCGGCGTCGAGCGGTCCGCTTCCGAGCCCCACCTGCATGAACTGCGCGATGAAGAACACGCCGCAGAACAGCGCGGCGACCGCGAAGAAGATCGCCGAGTTGCCCGCGGAGAAGGCCCGCGAGCGGAAGAACCGCATCGGCAGCATCGGCTCCCGCGCGCGCAGCTCGAAGGCGACGAACGCGACCAGCAGCAGGACGCCGGCGATGAGCGACGCCACGACCTCGACGCTGCCCCATCCGGCGCCGTTTCCGCGCACGAGCCCCCAGACCACGCCGAACACGCCGGCGGTCACGAGGCCGAGGCCCGGGAGGTCGAGCGCCGCGTCTGGCCCGAAGCCCTCCGGGATGCGTGCCAGGACGAACGGGATCAGCGCCAGCCCCAGCGGCACGTTCAGCCAGAAGATCCATTCCCACGCGATCCCCTCGGTGACCGCGCCGCCCACCAGCGGCCCGCTGGCCACGGCCAGGCCGGTGACGCGCGAAGTAGATCCCCAGCGCCGACCCGCGCCGCTCGGGCGGGAACGCCGCGCTCACCAGCGCCATCCCCAGGGTCAGCACCATCGCCGCGCCGATCCCCTGGATCGCGCGCGCCGCTATCAGCGCACCGATGCTCGGCGCGAGCGCGCAGGCGGCGGAGGCGAGCGTGAACAGGGCGATGCCCATCACGAACACCCGCCGGCGCCCGTAGCGGTCGCCGAGGCCCGCCGCGGTCATCAGCAGCACGGCCAGGCTCAGGTTGTACGCGTTCACGGTCCACTCCAGCTCTGCCACGGAGGCGCCCAGATCGGTGCGGATCGTGCTCAGCGCGGTGGAGACGACGAGCGTGTCGAGCGCCACCATCAGTGACGACACCGATGCCAGGACGAGGATCCATCTCTGTGTAGAGGTCATGTACGTGCAGACCCGCCGACGCGCGAGAATTGAGCGATGAGTTTCGGCCCCCGGCGGTGTCCCTATCTGCACGTGCCAGCGAGGACCACACCTTGACCCAGGCCACCCTGGAGAAAGCCCGCGAGGGAGACGAGCAGGCGTTCCGCGCCCTGACCGACCCGCACCGGCGCGAGCTGCACGTGCACTGCTACCGCATCCTGGGCTCGATCCAGGACGCCGAGGACATGGTCCAGGAGACCCTGCTGGCCGCCTGGCGCGGCCTTGCCGACTTCGAGGAGCGCGCCTCGCTGCGCTCGTGGCTGTACCGGATCGCCACCAACCGCTGCCTCAACGCGCTGCGCGACAGCACCCGGCGGCCCCAGGGCATGCTCGGCACTGACGGCCCGCCCGACGCGCCGGAGCCCAGCCGCTGGGCCGAGCCGATCTGGCTCCAGCCCTACCCCGACTCCCTGCTCGAAGGCCTGCCCGACCGCGCCGACGGCCCCGACGTTCGCTACGAGACCAAGGAGGCCGTGGCGCTGGCTTTCGTGTCGGGGCTCCAGCGCCTGCCGCCCCACCAGCGCGCCGTGCTCGTGCTGCGCGACGTCCTCGGCTACCGAGCCGCCGAGGTGGCGGAGACGCTGGACACCACCGAGGCGTCGGTGAACAGCGCGCTTCAGCGTGCGCGCGCCGCGCTCGACCAGGCCCCCGCGGGCGAGCGGGCGCTGCCGAGCTCGCAGACCGAGCGCGACCTGCTCACCCGCTTCACCGAGGCGTTCGAGCGCGGGGACATCGACACGGTCGTCACCATGCTCACCGACGACGCCTGGATCCGGATGCCACCCGAGCCGCACGAGTACCAGGGCCGCGCCGCGATCGGCGAGTTCCTGCGCACGCGCCCGATCTGGCGCGGCGGAAGGGGCATCCGGCTGGTGCCCACCCGCGCGAACAACGCGCCGGCGTTCGCGTACTACATCCCGGACGCGCACGCCGACGTCGCTCGGATCGGCGGCGTGTTCTTGCTGACCCTGGAGGGCGACCGGATCGCCGCCATCACGCGTTTCGGCGACACCGGCGTCCTGCCGCATTTCGGGCTGCCGCGCATCCTGCCGCTGTGACCGAGCACAGCCTCCGGGAATCCCAAAGTACGGCTAACCCCCTTGACCTCCACCCCGGTTGAACCCCCACAATGCGGGACCATGATCAACGGCTCAACATCAGCCCTCGCGATCGAGGCCACCGACCTCCGCAAGCACTTCGGTGACACCAAGGCCGTCGACGGCGTCAACCTCGCCGTTCGCCGCGGCTCGGTCTACGGCGTGCTGGGGCCCAACGGGGCGGGCAAGACCACCACGATCCGCATGTTGGCCACTCTTCTCAAGCCCGACGGGGGCGAGGCCAGGGTTCTCGGGCACGACATCGTCACCGAGGGCGACAAGGTGCGCAGCGCCGTCAGCCTCACGGGCCAGCTCGCCTCGGTGGACGAGGATCTCACGGGCCGCGAGAACCTGATCCTGCTCGCCCGGCTGCTCGGGCTGGGCCGCAAGGAGGCCAAGGCGCGCGCCGACGAGCTGCTCGACGCGTTCGGGCTGACCGAAGCCGCGAGCAAGCTCGTGAAGAACTACTCCGGCGGCATGCGGCGCAGGCTGGACATCTCCGCGAGCATTGTCGTCACGCCGCAGGTGATGTTCCTCGACGAGCCCACCACCGGCCTCGACCCGAAGGCGCGCAATCAGGTGTGGGAGATCATCCGCGCGCTCTCCTCCGAGGGCACCACGATCCTGCTCTGCACCCAGTACCTCGAGGAGGCCGACCAGCTCGCCGAGGGCATTGCCGTGATCGACCACGGCAAGGTGATCGCCGAGGGCACGCCCGCTCAGCTCAAGGCGTCCGTGGGCGTCGGCTCGCTGCACGTGCGACTGCTCAACCCCGATCAGCGTCCGGAGGCGGCCGAGGTGCTCGAGCGCGAGCTGGGCGAGGTCCACCTGGAGGCCGACCCCGCCGCGCTGGCGGCGTCGTGCGCCGCGGGCGACAAGGCCGCCGAGGCGATCACCCGCCTGAGCGGCCAGGGCATCGAGGTGGCCTCCTTCTCGCTTGGCCAGCCGAGCCTCGACGAGGTCTTCCTCGCGCTCACCGGCCGGCCGGCGGAACCCGAAGGCGAGGAACCCTCGATCGAGGAAGGACAGGCGGCATGAGCGTCACCGGCGAGCAACAGGGCATCGAACAGGCCGCGGTGCGCACGGCGCTGGCGAGCACCGAGCGCCCGCCGCAGCCCGGCCCGCTCTCCACCGCGCTCACCTTCGGCTGGCGCGGGATGCTGAAGATCAAGCACGTGCCCGAGCAGCTGCTCGACGTGCTGATCACGCCCGTGCTCTTCACCGTGATGTTCACCTACATCTACGGCGGCGCCATCTCGGGCTCCACCGGCGAGTACCTCCAGTACATCCTGCCCGGGTCGCTGGTGATGTCGACGGTGTTCACCACCGTGTACTCGGGCGTCGCGCTGAACACGGACCTGACGAAGGGCGTGGTCGACCGCTTCCGCTCACTGCCGATCTGGCCCGCCTCGCCGCTCGTGGGCGCGACCGTGGGCGACGGCGTCCGCTACGTGATCGCCGGGACGGTGGTGATCATCGTCGGGTTCGTGCTCGGCTATGAGGCCGGGGGCGGCTTCCTCGGCGTGCTCGCCGCGCTGGGCCTGGTGGTGGTGTTCTCGATCGGGCTGGCGTGGGTGTTCACGACCGTCGGGCTGATCATGCGCTCACCCAATGCCGTGCTGAACACGAGCTTCATGGTGCTGTTCCCGCTCATCTTCCTGAGCAACGCTTTCGTGCCGCCCGACACGCTCCCGAGCGGGCTGAAGGAGTTCGTGGAGGTGAACCCCATGTCGCTGCTCGTGACGGGGGCGCGGGAGCTGATGAACGGCACGGCGTCGGCGGGCGAGGTGGCGATCCCCCTGGCGATCGCGGCGGGGTTCATGGCCGTGTTCGCACCGCTCACAGTGCACCTGTACCGCACCCGCGGCTGACCCACCACCAGCCCTAGGCGTCACACTCCCCGCGTGGCACGCCTCCTCCCCCGTTGAGCGGCTGGAGGAGGAGACGAACGTGCTGGCGCGGCTCGCTGACGACCCGCTTACCACCGTCGCGATCGGCGCCGGGCGGGCGCTTGACGAGATGGATCTGCTGGAGCGCCGGTCCTAGCGAAATCCCGAGTCCCGGGCTAGAGTGGCCGTGTTGGGGGCCGCGAGGACGCGGTCCAACGCAACTGCTCGGGATGACCCGAGAGGAGGCTCGCTATGAGCGTTCGCTTCAAGGCAATGCCAGTCGCCGACGGCAGGATCCGACTCGTCCTGCCGTCCGGCAGGCACCTACAGGAAGGCGGCTGGTATGTCGCCGCCGATGTGCACGAGGAGCACGCGCCGCTGCTCGTGCTTCGTGTGTGGGCTCCGGCCGACAACGGCTTCCGCGTCATTGCTATCGATGATGGAGGCGGGGAATACGGATCGGTTCGTGTGCCGAAGTACGAGCACGCGCAAGATTCGTTGGGCCTG
Source organism: uncultured Thermoleophilaceae bacterium (assembly GCA_963761505.1). Classification (GTDB taxonomy): domain Bacteria; phylum Actinomycetota; class Thermoleophilia; order Solirubrobacterales; family Thermoleophilaceae; genus JAAYBF01. The sequence goes on along the minus strand of CAVXGW010000008.1, from coordinate 37,390 downwards.
AACGGCCGGGTCCGCCACACACATGCTGAGGGCCGACGGCTGGTGTCTGGCGGCGACAGCCGGTGGGAGATAGCCGCGGAGATTCGGTTCGTCGGGAACGAGGAGATCGCCTTCGTCCGTGTGTGGCTTCAGCAGAAGCAGCGCTTTACGGTCTACGCGATCGATGCCTCGGGGATTGTGCGCGGCCATGCAACCGCTGAGACGTACAAGCACGCCGGTGAGGTAATCCAGGAGCACCTCTCGGCGTAGCCGGGCGGCGCGGCCATCGCAAACCGCCTCGATGGCCGCGCCGTTCCGCGCCCTCAGGCCTGGGCGTCCAGCCACTCCTCAAACGTCGGCCCCGCGAGCGTGGCCTCCGGACCGGGGAGCGCCGCCCCCGCCTCGTACAGACCGGCGTCCGGGTCATCCGGGTCGTTCGCTGCCTCGACTCGCACCGACTCGCCGCGCCGGGCCATGAGCAGGTTCCCCATCTCGGGAAGGCTCTCCTCCCGCGGGCCGGCGACCTCCACGATCGGCCCCTCTGACTCGTCCGGGTCGGTGGCCAGGTCGACGACCGCCTCCGCGACGCTTCTCGCCGCGATCAGCTGGGTCCGCATGGGCGGCACATAGCTCACGTCGCCCTGCGTGCCCCACCCCACGAGCTCCTCGACGAACTCGTGGAACTGCGTCGCGCGCAGCACGCGTGCCGGGATCGGCCCCGACAGCAGGGCCTTCTCCTGAACGATCTTCGCCGCGTTGTAGCCCGCACTGAAGCGGTCGGCCCCGACGATGGACACGGCCGTGATCCGCTGCACGCCGGCCTCCTCGCCGGCCTCGAGCAGGTTCCGGGTGGAGGTGGTGAAGAACTTCGTGGCCTCCTCCTGGTCGGGCGAGGGCCCCGTGGAAACGTCGATCAGGCTCGTCACGCCCGCCAGGGCCTCCTTCAGACCCTCCCCGGTGATCACGTCGACGCCGTTGGAGCGTGAGATCGGGACGACCTCGTGACCCGACTCCTCGAGCACGTCGACGATGTGCCGCCCGAGCCTCCCGGTGGCCCCGGCCACCGCGAACTTCCCGTGGTTGTTGGCTCCTGATTCCATGATGCATGCCTCCTCGTCACATCCCGTGGATTTCGTCCGTCACCCCTATGACGAACCGCGACGAGGAGATGTGACCGATGAACGAGAACGACTCCCTGACAGAGCAATTCGAGGCCAACCGGACCCACCTGCGGGCGGTGGCCTACCGCATGCTCGGCTCGGTGAGCGAGGCGGACGACGCCGTCCAGGAAGCCTGGCTGCGCCTCAACCGGACCGAGACGAGCAGCGTCGACAACCTGAGCGGATGGCTGACCACGGTCGTCGCCCGCGTTTCCCTCGACATGCTGCGCTCGCGCAAGTCACGGCACGAGGAGGCGCTGGAGGGGCCGCGCGTGCCCGAGCCGATCGTGAGCCCCGCGGACGGCGTCGATCCCGAGCACGAGGCGCTGCTGGCCGACTCGGTCGGCCTGGCGCTGCTGGTGGTGCTCGAGACGCTGGATCCGGCCGAGCGGCTGGCGTTCGTGCTGCACGACATGTTCGCCATGCCGTTCGACGAGATCGCCCCGCTGGTGGACCGCACGCCCACCGCGGCGCGGCAGCTCGCGAGCCGCGCGCGGAGGCGGGTGCGCGGAGCGGCGCCCGTCCCCGACCCTGATCTGGAAGCGTCAGCGGGAGGTCGTCGACGCCTTCATGGCCGCGTCGCGCGAGGGTGACTTCGACGCGCTGGTCGCGGTGCTCGACCCGGACGTCGTGCTTCGCGCGGACGGCGGCGCCGTGCGCGCGGACCTGTCGAAGGAGGTCCGCGGCGCGCAGGAGGTGGCCGAGCAGGCGCTCATGTTCAGGCGGATGGGCGAGTTCGCCCGGCCCGCGCTCGTGAACGGCGCGCCGGGGCTCGTTACGGCTCCCGAGGGCAAGCCCTTCTCGGTGCTGGGCTTCACGATCGCCCGCGGGAAGATCGTCGAGATGGACATCCTCGCCGACCCCGAGCGGCTCCGCGAGCTCGACCTGACGGTGCTCGACGACTGACGGCGCGCTAGCTCAGGGGGTCGCGGGCGAGGACGACCTTGGTCGTCTTGGCGAGATAGGCGGAGGGAGCATCGTCCCAATCGGCGGTGAGGCTCGTGACGCGTTCGGCTTCGAAGCCCGTCTCGGCGATGAACGCGAGGACGTCCGGGATGAGCGCCCGTGCGTGGGAGACGCCGAGCCGCAGTGTCGCGCCGGTCGCGTACATCCGCATGAGCGGCACGCGGGTGCCGGTCGCCATGTAGTAGCCGACCGCGGTGCAGACGCCGCCGGGCGCGAGGGCGCGCAGCGCGGCGCGCAGCCCGGCAGCGCGGGACGTGGCCTCGACGGCGACGTCGTACGTTTCGCGCGGCGTGCCACGGGGCGCCGCGCGGGCGCCGAAGGACTCGGCGACGGCGCGCCGGTCGGGGTCGTCGTCGTGATAGTCGACGGTGGTCGCGCCGTGCGCCACGGCGAGGCCGGCGGCGTAGAGCCCGATGCTCTTGGCGCCTCCGCCGAGGACGAGCACGCGTCCGCCGGGGCGCGCACGGAGCGGCTCGACGACGCTGCGCCAGGCATCGGCGAGATTGTCGCTGGCGGCGGCGATGCGCTCCGGCGGCACGGCGGTGGGGACGGGCACGAGCATGTGCTCGGCGAACGGGACACGGACCAGATCGCTGACCATGCCGCCCCAGGGGCCGGAGGCCGGGCCGAGCCCGAATGCGGCCAGCTCACCGGTCGTGGTCGTCGCGCACTTGGAGGTCAGGCCGGCCCGGCAGCGGTCGCAGCGCCCACACGACACCGCCCACGGCACGACCACCGTCTGCCCAACGGCCAGGCCGCCGGCGTCCGCGCCGACCGCCACGACCTGCCCCACGCATTCGTGCCCGATGGCGAACGGCCCACGGAAGGGGACCCGGCCGCAGATGCACGCCACCACCGGATCGATCGCGCGCACCGCGATGCCGAGTTGCAACGCCCGCGACACGGGACGGTGCAATGGCACCGTGTCCCCGTCGCAGCGCCCCGCGATGAACGGCCGCACGAGCGCGTCGGTCGGCTCGACCAGCTCGGGGGCCGGACGCTCGCCCCAGGCGAGCCTGCCCGCGCGCTGGAAGGTCAGTTCACGCATGCTGCGCCTTTCTAGCGAGCGCGAACCGCGATCGCCTCGATCTGCTTCTGGCCGTACGAGCCGACCCGGACGGGCCCGGCGGCGCTGAGGCGATCCCCGCGGCCGGGTAGCGGGCTCGGGCGCAGCGAGCGCTTCACGTCGATGACCGAGATGCCGGGGCCGGTGATGCCGTCGTCGCCGGCCAGCACGAAGTGGGCGTCGCCGTCGCCGTCGGGGTCCACCCGCTCGACGTAGAGGATCCTGCCGCTCGCGGTGCGGCACCCCGCCACGCCGGCCGGGCAGGGCGGCGGAGGGAGGTCGGGCCGCGGCTTTGCCTTCTCGCGCGCACGCGGAGGAGCTTCGGCACGCTCGAGCCTCAGGCGCTCGCGTGACCTGCTCCTTCTCGTCCCCACCGCAACCGGCCGCGACCACCAGACAGGCGAGCGCAGCCGTCAGCAGCCGCCCGGGGAATGCTGATCGTCACGGTGCGGGCAAACTAGCTTGCGATGACCGAGTGCAAGGAGCATCTCTTGCACGTGGGTGTGCTTTCGGCCCGCGAACGCCACACTTGTCCCTCGTGAATTCCCACGGACAAGGAAACGGGCGGCTCCGCCGGCGCTTCCTCCCCCGCTTCGGCGGCCTGGACATCGCCATCGACCTCGGCACGGCCAACACGCTCGTGTTCGTCCGCGGCGAGGGCATCGTCGCCTCCGAGCCCTCGGTGGTCGCGGTCGACACCGACACCGGCGACGTCCACGCGGTGGGCGACGAGGCGCAGCGCATGATCGGGCGCACACCGGCGCGCATCAGCGCCGTCCGGCCGCTGCAGACACGGCGTGATCGCCGACTTCGAGGTCACCGAGAAGATGCTGCGCCACTTCATGGCGCGCGCCCATGCGAGCCGGCGCGCCCGGCCGCGGATGATGATGTGCGCCCCGTCGGGCATCACCGACGTCGAGCGGCGCGCGCTGGTCGAGGCGTGCAACGCCGCCGGGGCGCGGTCGGTGCATCTGATCGAGGAGTCGCTGGCCGCGGCGATCGGCGCCGGCCTGGAGATCGACGCGCCGCGCGCGAACATGGTCGTCGACGTGGGTGGCGGCACCAGCGAGGTCGCCGTGATCTCGCTCGGGGGGATCGTGGTGTCGCGGTCGCTGCGGGTGGGCGGCTACGACCTCGACGACACCGTCGCCGCCTGGCTGCGCCACCACCACGGGCTCGCCATCGGCGAGACCACGGCCGAGCGGGTGAAGCTCGAGGTGGGCAGCGTCGCCCCGGATGCCTACGAGGGCTTCTCCGAGGTGAAGGGCCGGGACCCGGTGTCCGGCCTCCCCCGCCAGGTCGACGTGAGTGCCGAGGAGATGCGCGAGGCGCTCGAGGACCCGGTGCAGGAGATCCTCGACTCCGTCCAGGAGGCCCTGGAGACGACCCCGCCGGAGCTGGCGTCGGACGTGTTCGAGCGCGGCATCCTGGTGGCCGGCGGCGGCGGGCTGCTGCGCGGCTTCGTCGAGCGGCTCGAGCAGGAGACCAACGTGCCGGCCCGCCTGGCCGACGATCCCCTCACCTGCGTCGCGCTCGGCGCCGGGCGGGCGCTCGACGAGATGGAGCTGCTGGAGAGGCGCTAGCGGTTCGACGGCGCCGGACCTATGCTCCTCCCGATGCGTCGTCTCGCATTCGCTCTGACGTTCGCCGTAGCTGGCGCTCGTGCCGGCGCAGGCGCAGGCCAAGTTCTTCCAGTCGCCCTCCGGCAACATCGGCTGCGTCATCACATCGACCGGTGTGCGCTGCGACATCGCGCAGAAGTCGTGGAAGCCCCCGCCCAAGCCCAGGTCGTGTCCCGTCGACTGGGGCGACGGCCTGACGGTTGGCCGCCGCGGGAAGGCGAAGTTCACGTGCGCGGGGGACACCGTGCTCAGGATGGGCCGCAAGCTCGCCTACGGGAAGACCATCAGTGCCGGGCGCTTCCGGTGCAGGAGCCGGAGAAGTGGGATGCGATGCGTGAATCGCCGCAACCACCACGGTTTCGGCCTCTCCCGCCAGCGGGCGAGACGATTCTGAGCACGCCCTGACCGAGTACCTGAAGATCGGCCGGCACGAGGTGAGGGTCACCCACCCCGACAAGGTGCTCTTCCCGAAGGCGAAGCTCACGAAGCGCGACCTGGCCGGGCACTACGAGCGGGTCGCGCCGGTGATGCTGCCCTACGTTCGCGACCGGCCGCTGGCGCTGCAGGTCTTCCCCGACGGGATCGACGGCAAGGGCTTCTTCATGAAGGCGGTGCCGGACTACTTCCCGGACTGGGTCGAGCGCGTGACCGTGCCCAAGCGCGGCGGCACCGTGACCCATGCGCTGGCGAACAACGCGGCGACGACGGTCTACCTGGCCGGCCAGAACGTGGTGACGCCGCACCTGTGGCTGTCCCGGCAGGACGAGCCGCGCAAGCCCGACCGGCTGATCGTGGACTTCGACCCCTCCCCCGGCGGCGGCTTCGCCGACGTGCGCGCCGCCGCGCGGGACGCGGGCGAGCGGCTGCGCGACAGGGGCCTGGCCACCTACGCGATGGTCACCGGCTCGCGCGGCATCCACGTGGTCTGCCCGCTGCGGCGAGGCCCGGGCTTCGGCGACGTGCACAAGCTGGCCCGCGCGGTGGCGGAGGAGATGGTGGCGGACGACCCGAAGCGCCTCACGCTGGAGTACAAGAAGGCCGACCGCGGCTCGAAGATCTACGTGGACGTGAACCGCAACGCCTACGCCCAGCACGCGGTGGCGCCATACGGGGTGCGGGCGAAGCCGCGGGCGCCGGTCGCCACCCCGATCCACTGGGACGAGCTGAGCGACTCCAAGCTCAAGCCCGACCGGTGGACGGTGAAGACGATCGGCGCCCGTATCGACTCCGTGGGCGATCCCTGGAAGGGGATCGGCCGAACGGCCAGAGCGCTGCCGCGCTAGCTCGAGGCGAGCCAAAGTGGTGCGGCGGGCTTCCGCCCGCCGCAATTAGCGACCGTAAGGCACACGGAACCGGTGGCGCATCCCCCACCGCGGGTGAACTTCGGGGGATCGATCGGGTGAGTGGGGTGAGGCGCTTGCCTAGCGCCGCACGCGCGTCCTGACGGTGCGGCGCACGGTGCGGCCGGTGCTGTCCTTGACGGCGAACCGGACGCGCACCCTCCGGCCCACCAGCCGGCGAGCGACCTTCACCCCGCGCGCCGACAGTCTCAGGCCCTTGGCGCCGCGGCGCGACAGCTTCACGCGCAGGACACGGCCACGGCTCACACGCAGAGCGCGCCCGCGCAGCTTGGCGGCGGTCCGCCCCGCCAGGCGCCCGCGGCTGACCGTCCACTCCCTTCGGGAGCGTGACCCGCAGCGAGCGCAGGCGGGTGTAGTCGCCGGCGGTCACCTTCACCGACATCCGCCCGGCGCCGCGGCGCAGGGCCACCGTCGCCTTCGGCTTGGGCGGGCGGTAGCCCTTGCAGCCCTGCGGCTTGAGCGCGACCTTCCGGGTCACGACCTTGCCGTTCCAGCCGGTGAGCTTGGCGTCCAGGACCTGTTTCTTGTCGGGACGGCAGAGATCCTGCGCCGCGAGCAGCAGTCCCCCCTTGCCGCCGTCCACCCTGAGGGTGAAGCGCGACAGCGGCACGTCCGGCGCGCCGGGGAAGGTGTTCCGCACGCGGTTGCCCACGAAGTCGGGCGTGCCGAACAGCGTGAGCGGGGCGGCGCCCTTCAGGTCGACCACCAGGCTGGGCAGCGCGCTCGTCGCGCTCGCCTTGAGCACCAGCGGCCCCTTCAGCGGCGTGTCGAGCAGCAGCGAAGCCGCTTCCGCCGATCCGATGTGGGAGCTGACCGGGCAGGCGGCGATCGGGGTCGCCACGGGGCACGCTCGTCCGATCGAGTTCACGTCGCTGCCGACGTCGGTGGGCAGCAGCACGACGGTGTCGCGCAGTGAGGCGTTGCCCAGCGGGAAGTCGATCACCGACGTGAGCGCCACGTTCTGGCCCGCGCGGTTGGCCCTGCGGGCGCCGATCGTGCCCGAGACGAGCGGTCCGAACGCAAGGCCGGGGCAGTTGGTGGCCGTGTAGGGCGCGGATCGCGAGGAGGGCGAGCCGCTGTCGTACGGCACCGCCCTGGTCGTCGCCGTGCCGGGCGCGCAGGAGCTCGGGTTGATCATGAAGTCCTTGGCTCCCGGCTTCCCGCGCAGCGTGAGGTCGACCCTGGTGACCTCCAGCGCGACCGGCCCGATGGTGCTGTTCACGGTGCGAGGCTGGTTGGGGATCGTGGTCTCCAGCGCGTAGCCCGTCTCGGGGCCGAGCTTGGCCACCGCGATCAGGGAGATCTTCTCGATCACGACCGGGCCGATCGCGGCCGGGCGGACCTTGATCCCCAGCCGGGCGGGCTCGGCGCCGACCGGCGGCAGGTTGTAGACGGTGCCCTGGGACACGACGCCGTGTGGCCACAGCCGTCGTCCTCCGCGGTGACCGCGACCGACCCGAGAGCGGTGCCGGCCGGGCAGGTGTCGGCCGCGAACTGGGCCTGCGAGCACTTGGACGTGGCCGTCGGGTTGCCGAGCAGGCCCGGCGGGAAGCGCACGATGAGGTCCTTCACGTCGTCGGAGCTCGGGCTCGACTGGAACGAGGTGGACACCGTGACGTCGGGGTGCCCGCCCGCCTGGGTCGTGCTGGGCGTGACGCTGAACGCGGTCACGTTCACCGCCGCCATCGCCGGCGCCGGCAGGGCGAGCGCGAGAAGGCATACGAGGAGGAGTCCCATCCTTGGGAGTGGCACAGCGCGCAGTGTAGGGAGCGGCCCTAGGCCGCGGGGGCGTCCGCCAGCGGCAGGACGCTGCCGCGCCGGATCGCGCGGGCCAGCCGGCGGGCCCGTCCGCGCACCTCGATCTCGAACTCCGCGCGGCTCACGCCGGCCAGCTCGAGCACCTCGCGGTGGTCCCAGGCCACGACCTTGGCGGTGGTGGCCACGAAGGCGCGCCAGGTGAGCACGGAGGCGGTGCGCGCGGGCGCGGGCATGCTGGCGAACTCGCAGCCGAGCGTGGCGCGGTGGAACGCGACGTGCCCGCGCTCGTCGCGCAGGATGCGGTCGCAGGCCGCCGCCAGCACCGGATCGTCGTAGGCCAGCGGCAGCACGCGGTAGTAGCTGAGCGCCACCACCTCGGCCGTGAGCAGCACGCAGATCTCGCGCCGCAGGCCGCCCAGGTGGCGCAGCGCCACGAACGCGGCGTCGCTCCAGTGGGACTCGAGCGCGGTTCCGCCGAACCGCTCGCGCAGGACTCCGAGCCAGCGGGCGTGCTGGCCCTCCTCGTCCACGAACAGCTCGATCGTGCGGGCGTAGGTGTGGTCGCCGGTCTCACGGGCGAGGCGCTTGAGGTTGGCGCCGTCGCCCGACTCGCCGAGCTCGAAGCGGGCGATCGAAGCCGCCACCGCCTCGCGGCCGGGGCGATCCTCGAAGGGCGCGTCGAACGGCGCGTCCAGCTCCGCTCCTCGCCGATCGTCGAAGTAGCCATGCCAACCCGCGTATGGCGACCGATCGACCACGCGCGCCAGGGTAGCCAGATATGTCGGGCCCGGCCGGGATACTCGCCCGATGTCCTACGAGACCCTGCTCTATGCGGCAGAAGCCGGGATCGCCACGATCACGCTCAACCGCCCGGACCGGCTGAACACGATCGTGCCGCCGATGCCCGACGAGATCGAGGCCGCCGTCCAGGAGGCCGTGCAGGACGACGACGTGAAGGTGATCGTGCTGCGCGGCGCCGGCCGCAGCTTCTGCGCGGGCTTCGACTTCGGCGGCGGCTTCCACCACTGGGACGAGCGCCTGACGACCGGCGGCAGGTGGGACCCGGGCAAGGACTTCGCGTGGGCCACGTCGAGCTTCGGCGCGGTGCCGCGGTTCATGAGCGTGTGGCGCTCGCCCAAGCCGGTGATCGCCCAGGTGCACGGCTGGTGCGTGGGCGGCGGCAGCGACTTCGCGCTGTGCGCCGATCTGGTGATCGCCTCCGAGGACGCGCGCATCGGCACCCCCTACTCGCGCATGTGGGGCGCGTACCTGAGCGGCATGTGGCTGTACCGGCTCGGCCTGACCAAGGCGAAGGAGTACGCGCTCACCGGCAAGCCGCTGTCGGGCGCGGAGGCCGCGGAGGCCGGCCTGATCAACGAGGCGGTGCCGTTCGCGGAGCTCGAGGAGACGGTGCGCTCGCAGGCGCGCGCGCTCGCGGCCATCCCGTCATCGCAGCTCGCCGCGATGAAGCTGGTGGTGAACCAGGCCTACGAGAACATGGGCCTGGCCTCGACCCAGACCCTGGGGCCGATCCTCGACGGGCTGATGCGCAACACGCCGGACGCGCTGGCGGCGATCGAGAAGGCCGAGCGCGACGGAGTCGGGGCGATGGTGGCCGAGCGCGACGGGCCGTGGGGCGACTACTCGCAGGCGCCGGCGGAGGAGCAGCCGGACCCGGGCAACGTGATCGAGCCCTAGACGCCCGCCAGCCGCGGGTGCGCGACGCCCGTCGCCACCTCGCGCCCGCGCAGCACGGCCGAGTCGGTCACCTGCCACTCGTCGATCTCGCCGTTCTTCGCCGCGCGCAGCGTCGCCTCGGACGCCAGCACGCGCTCGGGCCGCTGCTTGGCCAGCTCCGACAGCCGGGCGGCCTCGTTCACCGGGTCGCCGATCACCGTGTACTCGAAGCGGTGCTCGGCGCCCACGTTGCCGGCCACCGCCACGCCGGCGGAGATGCCGATGCCGAAGTCGATCTCGGGGACGTCCTGGGTCAGCCGCCGGGCCAGCTCGCGCGCGGCGTGCAGCGCGGCGCCGGCGGGGTCGTCGAGCTGTACGGGCGCGCCGAACACGCACATGGCGGCGTCGCCCTCGAACTTGTTCACCATCGCGCCCTCGGCCTCCACGACCTCGACCACCACGCGGAAGAAGCGGTTGAGCAGGCGCACCACCTCGGTCGGCGGCATGGCCAGGGCCATCGACGTGGAGCCGACGATGTCCACGAACAGCGCCCCGATCTCGCGCTCCTCACCGCCGAGCCGGGTGCTGCCGTCGGCCAGCGCCTTGCGCGCCACGTCCTCGCCCACCTGGCGGCCGAACAGGTCGCGGATTCGTTCTCGCTCGCGCAGGCCGTCGGCCATCCGGTTGAAGCCGGCCTGGAGCAGTCCGACCTCGCTGCCGTCGTCCACGGGCACGTGCACGTCGAGCTCCCCGTCCTCCACCTGCTCGAGCGCGCGGCGCACGGAGATCACGGGATGGGCGATGGCCTTCGCGGTGTACATCGTGGCCAGCAGGCCGGTGGCGCTGGCCACCAGGCCGAGGAAGAGGACGGACGCGGCCAGGTACTCGGGATCCGCATCGGCCTTCGTGAGCCCGACCGCACCGACCACGATCACGCCCAGCAGCGGCACGCCGGTGCCGAGCGCCCAGGCGCCGAACAGCCGGCCGCGCACCCCGGGGGCGATCATCCGGTCGGGCTGGCGAGCCGCGAGCGCGAGGGCGGTGACCGGGCGCAGCGAGCGCTCGGAGGCGAGGTAGTACAGCGCGCAGGTGGTCTCGCCTCCCAGCCAGACCGTGGCGCCGGCCCAGATCGCGAATCCCCAGTCGTAGGCGAAGCCGTTGAGAAGCGTGAACAGCACCGCGCCGACGACCCAGGCGATCCCCGCCATCTTCGTGTTGAAGAGGGCCAGGTGAAGGGTGCGCCGGTGCTCGCGCTCGTCGGGGTCGCGCCCCTCGGCGATCCATTGCAGGGACTCCGTGTTGCGCCGCCCGAGGTAGCGCTGGATCACGAGGGCGGAGGCGACCAGGTAGGCGACGCTCAGCGGGCCGTTGAGCAGCGCGAGGCCGGCCCGCTCGTCGGGGTCGAGGAAGACCGGGATCAGGAAGCCGACCGACAGGAAGACGACGCAGGCGCCCAGCGCGCTCGCGAACCAGCCCAGGCGGCGCATGCCGCGGACGGTGTCCGTGACCAGCTGCGCCCCGTCGGTCACGCCGCTACGGGCGCCGGCTTCCGCTCGTGGAGCACGGCCCGGGCGCCCCCCGCGGGCCGGATCGTGATGTTCCGTCGCGCGGCCAGCTCGGCGCCGCCGGTGGAGCCGGCGCGCAGATCGCACTGCGACAGCACGGCACGCAGCACCAGCCGCATCTCGACCATCGCGAAGCTGGCGCCGAGGCAGCGGCGGCGGCCGCCGCCGAACGGGATGAAGGTGTACGTGCCCGGGCCCTCGTCGAGGAAGCGCTCGGGGCGGAAGACGTAGGGGTCGGGGTAGACGTCCTCGTCGTGGTGGAGGAGGTAGGAGTTGGCCACCAGGCACACGCCGGGCGGGTACTCCCAGCCGCCGACCTCGATCGGCTCCTTCACCAGCCGCGGCTGGGTGTTGGGCAGCACGGGACGGTGGCGGAGGGTCTCGTTGATGGTGGCCTCGAGGTACTCGCCGTCATCGCCGTTGCGGATCTCGTCGGTCAGCTGTGCCAGCACCTGCGGGTGATGGGGCAGCTGCGAGAACGCCCACGCGAGAGTGGAGGCGGTGGTCTCGTGGCCGGCGATGAGCACGGTCATCAGCTCGTCGCGCAGCTCCTGGTCGGTCATCTCCGAGCCGTCCTCGTGACGCGCCTCCAGCAGCATCGAGAGGATGTCGTCGCGGTCCTCGTCCGCCCCGCGGCGCTCATGGATCTGCTCGAAGATCAGCTCGTCCGCCTCCGCCTGGAGCGCGAGGAAGTCCTTCCACGGGCTCAGCCGCTCCATCACCTTCTCCATGGCGCTGTCCTTGGGCGGCACCATCAGGCTGGTGGGCGACTCGCCGAAGACCAGGAGCGCGCCGAGGCGCTCGCGCAGCGCGTCGAGCCGTGGGCCCTGGTCGAGGCCGAAGGCGGCGCGCAGGATGATCTCGAGCGTGAGGCGCTGGGTGACGTTGTGGAGCTCGATCGGCTCGTCGCGCGGTAGGCCGGCCACCTCGCGCTCGGTGACCTCCTCCATCAGGCCGGAGAGCTGGGCCATCTTCTCGCCGTGGAAGGCCGGCAGCATGAGCTTCTTCTGGCTCATGTGGGCGTTCCCGTCGAGCAGCAGGACCGAGTAGCTCCCCACGATCGGCTCCAGGACGCGCGCGCCCTCGCCGGGGTGCAGCACGTCGGGCGGGGCGGTGAAGACCTGCTTCACCTGATCCGGCTCGGTGACCATGACGAAGTACGGCGTCATCGGCAGCCGGATCGTGAAGCGCTTGCCGTAGCGGGCGCGGCACTGCTCGAGGAAGGCGATCGGGCGGTTCCAGAACCCGATCCCCTGAAGGAAGGGCGGGTAGCTCGGACCGGGTGGCAGGTCCCTTCGCATCGGCTAAGCATGGCGTACCCAGCGCGGCGTGCGCCTGTGTGACGGTGGTCACATAAGCGCCAGCTTCTCAGCGCGTGACAGCCGCTTGATCCGGTGCTCCTCGCGCAGCGCCTCGGCGCGCGAGCCGACCGGCTTCGACCACGCCAGCTCGACGGGCAGGCGGCTGCGGGTGTAGCGGCTGGCGGTGCCGGCGCCGTGCTCGCGCACGCGGCGATCCACGTCGGTGCTCCAGCCGCAGTAGAGCGTGCCGTCGGCGCAGCGGAGCAGGTACACGTGGGCGCTCATTGCCTCAGTGCGAAGTACGCCGCCAGGCTGTAGGTGTCCTCCCCGTGGTGCCAGAGCATCTTGCCCAGGTGGGCGCCCGGCGCCACCTGCACCAGCTCGTCGCGCACCTGCTTGATCACCAGCGCCGGGTTGGAGTCCACCGGCGCGTAGTCGATCACCAGCACGTCGGTGTCCGGGTCGAGCTTGCCCGGCTCCACGCGGGTCTGGAAGTCGAACGCGGCGAGCCGGTCGCCGGCATCGCGCATCGAGTAGCGCGGCCAGGGCAGGCGCGCCGGTAGACGGGCGCTTCGGGCCAGCAGGTTGTCGCCGCCGTCGGCGGCCGAGTCGAATCGCTTGCCCGCCCAGGGCATCCAGGCGCCGGTGATCGCCGCGCGCGACGCGGTCGAACAGCGGGTGCACCGTGAACGTGACCAGCTGCCCCTCCGTCGGGCCGTCGATGCCGATCGACGGGGAGCCGTTGCGGAACAGCTCGCCCAGCGCGTCGAGGTCCTTGGCGGCGCCCAGCTCGGCGAACCGGGTCCACATGTCTTCGGCTGTGACTGTTTGAGAAACGCTCATGTTTCTCTATGCTACAGACATGGCCCTGATCGCGCGCGACGCCCCCGTCACCCTCCCCCGCCACCGCCACGCGCTGAGCCGCGACACGGTGCGCGCCTCCCAGGAGATGCGGATGATGGAGGCCACCGCCGCGGTGGTGGCGGAGAAGGGCTACGCGGCCACGTCGGTGAACGCGATCGTGGAGCGGGCGGGCGTGTCGCGCAAGACGTTCTACGAGCTGTACGCCAACAAGGAGGAGGCCTTCCTGGGCGCGTACGCGGCGATCGACATCGTGATCGGGCGGATGACCGCGGCCGCCGCGGCCCACGCCGAGCCGCGCGAGCGGATGCACGCCGGCGCGCGCGAGTACCTGGAGACGCTGGCGGCCGAGCCCGACTTCACGCGCATGCTGGTGATCGAGGCCGTGGGCGCCGGGCCGCGCGTGCTGGCCCGCCGCGCCGAGGCGTTCGGCGAGTTCACCCGCGTGCTCGCGCTCGCGCTGGACGACCCGCCCGGCCAGGCGCTGCTGCTGGCGCTCATCGGCGGGATCAACGAGCTGGTGCTCGAGCACCTCGTGGAGGGCCGGGCGGAGACGCTGCCCGACCTCACCCCCACCGTGCACGACCTGATCGACCGGATCTGCTTCCCGCGGGAGTGATTACCCCGGAGGTCATGCCGTGCTTCCCCGCCGGGGGTAGCCTCGCCGCCATGGCCACCGCAAGCGTGGGTCCCCTGCTGCGCGAGTGGCGCACGCGCCGCCGCCTGTCCCAGCTCGACCTGGCGCTGGAGGCCGACGTGTCGGCCCGGCACCTGAGCTTCGTGGAGACCGGGCGCTCGCGGCCGAGCGCGGACATGGTGCTTCACCTGGCCGAGCAGCTGGACGTGCCGCTGCGCGACCGCAACCACCTGCTGCTGGCCGCCGGGCACGCGCCCGTGTTCGACGAGCACGACCTGGACGAGCCCGCGATGGCGCCGGTGCGCGACGCGCTCCAGCGGATCCTCGACGGGCACGACCCCTACCCGGCGGTCGTGGTGGACCGCGCATGGGAGATGGTGGCCGGCAACCGCGCCGTGGCGCTGATGACGGCGAGCGTGGCGCCGGAGCTGATGGAGCCGCCGGTGAACGTGCTGCGGGTGAGCCTGCACCCCGACGGGATGGCCCCGCGGATCGCCAACCTGGCCGAGTGGCGCGCGCACCTGCTGGAGCGGCTGCGGCGCCAGATCGCGCTGACCGGCGACGCCGCGCTGCAGACGCTGCTCGAGGAGCTCGAGGGCTATCCGGGCGGCGAGGAGCACGCGCGCGACCCGCAGACGATCGCCGTGCCGCTGCGGCTGGCCGGGCCGGACGGCGAGCTGACCTTCATCTCCACCGTCGCCACCTTCGGCACCGCCGTGGAGGTCACGGCCAGCGAGCTGGCGATCGAGTCGTTCTTCCCCGCCGACGCCGCCACCGCCGAGGCGATGCGGGCGTACGTCGAGCAGCTGCCTGCCGGGTGATCGATACTGGGCGGCGATGTCGCCGGAACGGGTCGAGTTCGTTCGCATGCCCCTTCGAGCGCGTGACGGGTCGAAGCGCACGCTGGACCAGCGGCTCGCGATCCGGCTCCCGAGCTTCGCCGCCATTGTTCCTCGCCTCTTGAGCAGGCTGCCTCCCGCGTCGCGCCTCCGCCAGGCAGCGCTGTCACGCGCTGCCCGGCTCGGCGTGGAGGCCTACAACCGCCGCGATCTGGAGGCCGTGACGATCGCCTATGCACCGGACCTCGAGTACTACCCGTACCGCGAGTTCGTCGAGTCGGCGCTGGCGGAGCCGTGCTACCACGGGCCCGCGGGGTACCGCGCCTACATCGAGGCCACCTACGAGGTCTGGGGCACCGGCGTCCGGCTGGAGCCCACCGAGCTCATAGACCTGGGCGATCGGTTCGTCCTCCTCGCGGACATGCCGATGCGCGCCCAGGCAAGCGGCGTCGCGCTGGCGCAGAAGTACGCGGGCGTCTCGACGCTGAAGCACGGCAGGGTGATCCGCCAGGACGACTACCTGGACCAGGCCGAGGCGCTCAGGGCCGTGGGGCTCGAGGGCGACGTGCACCTACCTGCCGGGTAATCGACACGCCTCCCTGCAGCGGGCACGCTCCGTTCGCCAACTCTGAGAACGGAGGTTCTGAAATGTCCGCAATCGCAACTCGCATCACCTCTCTGCCGCGCGAGGCCCAGCTGCGGCTGGCGCTGAAGCTCGACGCCGCGGTGACCGGCGCCAACGGCGCCGCCTACCTCGTCCTGGCCGGCCCGCTGGAGGACCTGCTGGGAGTGGACGCCGCCCTGCTGCGTGGGGTCGGGGCGTTCCTGCTGGCGTTCGCCGCGTTCGTGGCGTACGTGTCCACGCGGCCGCAGGTCCCGCGGGCGGGCGTGACCGCCGTGATCGAGGCGAACGTGCTGTGGGTGATCGGCTCGCTGGCGTTCGTGATCGCCGGCGTGTCGTCCCCCGAGACCGCGGGCAGCGTGTGGACCGTGATGCAGGCGGCCGTGGTGGCCGGCTTCGCAGGACTTCAAGCGCGCTTGAGGTAACGTCGGATGGGATGGATGAGCTGACGATCGGCGAGGTGGCGGCGCGCAGCGGTGTCGCCACCTCGGCCCTGAGGTACTACGAGGACCGCGGGCTGATCACCTCGGAGCGCGCCTCGTCGAAGCACCGGCGCTACCCGCGCGCGGTGCTGCGGCGGGTGGCGTTCATCGTCTTCGCCCAGCGCGTGGGCCTGTCGCTGGAGGAGATCCGCGGCGAGCTGGAGAAGCTGCCGGCGGGGCGGGTGCCCAAGCGCCGCGACTGGGCGAAGCTGTCGAGCGGCTGGACCTCGCGGATCGACGAGCGGATCGCCGAGCTGGAGCGGCTGAAGGCGGGGCTGACGGAGTGCATCGGCTGCGGCTGCCTGTCGCTCGACAGGTGCAAGCTGGCGAACCCCGACGACCGGATCGCGGCACGCGGAACCGGCCCGCGCTACTGGATCGGCGACCGGCCCTAGGCGCCGGCCTGCGATCCTCCTCGTGATGCCCGACACCGTGAAGATGACCCAGGCCGCCTACGACCGCCTCGAGACCGAGGCGGAGGAGCTCGAGGGCGAGGCCCGCCGGGACGCCGCCGAGAAGATCGGAACGGCGCGCGCGGAGGGCGACCTGAAGGAGAACGCCGAGTACCACGCCGCCAAGAACGACGCCGCGATGCTCGAGGCCAAGATCGCCCGCATCCGGGATCAGCTGCGCGCCGCGGAGATCGTGGAGCCGGCGGAAGGTGACACCGCCGGGATGGGATCGACCGTGACCTACGAGGACGGCGGCGAGAAGCGGACGTTCACGCTGGTGCCGGCCGCGGAGGCCGACCCCGGCAAGGGACGGCTGTCGATCGACTCGCCGGTGGGCTCGGCGCTGGCGGGCGCCCGCAAGGGCGACACGCGCTCGATCGAGACGCCCAGCGGGCCGCGCGACGCGCGCATCGTCGCGATAAGCCAGGACTAGCGCTCAGCTCAGGCCGCGGCCCAGAGGTGCTGCACCGCGTACGCGCGGTAGGGCCTCCACGCCTCCGACAGCCGCTCGGCCGCGGCGGGGCTGCCGTCGCCGCCCGAGCCGCTCCAGGCCGTGGCGCACGCCGAGGTCGGTGGGCAGGAACGCGTCCGGGTCGCGCAGCGCGCGCATGGCCACGTACGCCGCGGTCCACGGCCCGATGCCGGGGAGGGCGAGCAGGCGGTCGCGCGCGTCCTCGCGGTCGGCGCCGGCGTCGAGCGTGAGGTCGTCCCGTGCGAGGGCGCCCGCCAGCGAGAGCAGGGCGCGGCCACGCGCGCGCGGCATGGCCAGCCCCGCGGGGTCGGCCTCGGCCAGGGCGGCGGCGGACGGGAACAGGTGCGTGACGCCGCCCAGCGGCCGCTCGAGCTTCTCGCCGTGGTCGCGCGTGAGCCGGGCGGCCAGCGTGGCCGCGGCCGCCAGCGACACCTGCTGGCCCAGCACCGCGCGCACCGCCAGCTCATGGCCGTCCACGTGGCCGGGAACGCGGCGCCCGGGCGAGCGGCGCACGGCGGCGCCCAGGATGCGGTCGGGGCCGAGCGTGCCGGTCACCGCCTCCGGGTCGGAGTCCAGGTCGAGCAGGGTGCGCGAGCGCTGGATGGCGGCGCCGAGGTCGCGCAGGTCGTCGAGCCAGAAGCGCGCCTGGACGTGGCCGGCGGCCGGGCGCAGCTCCACCGTGCCCGCGCCGTGGCTGAGCCGGAGGCTGCGGCGGTAGCCGCCGTCCACCACCTCCTCGACGGCCGGGACGGCGCGGCGGCCGAGGAACGCGATCAGCGCCTCGGCGTCCAGCGGCGCCCGGTAGGGCAGGCGCAGCGACACCGCCCCGCTCTCCTGCGGGCGCCCGTTGCGCCGGGCCCGACTGCGCAGGCCGCGTGGGCGTGGTGGCGAAGATCTCCCGGATCGTGGCGTTGAACTGGCGCACGCTGCTGAACGCCCGCGGCGAACGCCACCTCGGTGACCGGGACGGTGGTGGTCTCGAGCAGCACGCGCGCGGTCTGGGCGCGCTGCGCGCGGGCGAGCGCGAGCGGCCCCGCGCCGGCCACCGCCACGAGCTGGCGGTGGAGGTGGCGCTCGGTGTACCCCAGGCGCGCGGCCAGCCCGGCCACGCCCTCGCGGTCCACCACGCCGTCGGCGATCAGCCGCATCGCCCGTCCCACCAGGTCGGCGCGGGTGTCCCACTCCGGCGAGCCGGGCGCGGCGTCGGGCCGGCAGCGCTTGCAGGCCCGCAAGCCGGCCGCCTGCGCGGCCGCCGCGGTGGGGAACAGGCGCACGTTCTCGGGCTTGGGCATCCGCGCCGGGCAGCTCGGCCGGCAGTAGATGCCGGTGGACGTGACTCCCACGTAGAACCAGCCGTCGAAGCGCGGGTCGCGCGCCGCCCGGGCGCTGTGGAACAGCTGTGCGTCGACGATCACGACCCGCACGGTGTCACATCGGGGCGGCGATTTCTGGCGGGAATCGGACCTCGCCATCGGCGGCGTTCAGCCGCTCTGCTCAGCCTCCCAGGCCTTCACCACCCGCTTCGGCGCCTTGATTCGCCAGGCCTCCTCGATCAGCTCGGCCAGCTCCTGTGGATCGACCTTCTCCAGGCGCACCAGCACGTACGGGTAGCCGTCGTAGTGGGGCGTGGAGAAGAACGCCTCGGGCTGGCCCTGCAGGAGCGCCTCGCGCTCGCCCATGTCGGCCACGCGCATGACCAGGGCGTCCGGATCGGTGCGCAGCCGGCAGATGCCGCCCTTGCCGCCGAGCTTCAGCGCGGGCGTGCCGAACCAGGTGCCCTCCTCCATGCCGGGGAAGGAGGTGCCGATGCGCACCACGTCGGCCCAGGTGGGCATGGCGCGGAGGCTATCCGGGGGGCGAAGTTGGATCGGTTGGGATGGCCCCCGCCTAACATCGATCGCCGTCATGGCCGTCGTGATCGCATCCGACATAGGGAAGGACATCGCGGGCAGCCCGCTGCTGCGCGGCGTGTCGTTCAAGCTCGAGCGGCGCGACCGGATGACGCTGTCCGGGCGCAACGGCTCGGGCAAGACGACGCTGCTGCGGATGCTGGCCGGCCAGGCCGGCGTGGACCGCGGCACAGCTGTCGTTCCAGAAGGGCGCGCGGGTGTCGCTGCACGACCAGCGCCCGCCGCTCGAGCGCGACCTGTCGCTGCGCGAGTACGTGCTCGCGGGCGCCGAGGAGGTGACCGCGCTGGAGGCCGAGCTGGCGCGGCTGGAGCAGGCGATGGCGGACGGCGCCCACGACGAGGCCACGCTGAACGCGTACTCCAAGGCGCAGGAGCGGTTCGAGCTGCACGGCGGCTACCGCTGGCGCGACCGCGCGCTGGTCACCATGCGCGGCCTCGGCTTCCACGAGGACGACCTCGATCGCAAGCTGGCGACGTTCTCCGGCGGGGAGCTCACGCGGGCGTCGCTGGCGCGGGCGCTCACCGGCGAGCCCGACCTGCTGCTGCTCGACGAGCCCACCAACCACCTGGACATCGCCTCGCTCGAATGGCTCGAGGAGCACCTGACCGGCCTGGACGCCGCGATCGTGCTGGTGGCGCACGACCGCTGGTTCCTCGAGGCGGTGGGCACCTCGGTGCTGGAGCTCGAGGCCGGGCGGTCGCGCTTCTTCGCCGGCCCGTGGCACGCCTGGCGCAAGGAGAAGGCGGCCCGCGAGCTGGCGCTGGGGCGGGCGATCGACAGGCAGCAGGCCGAGATCGCGCGGCTCGAGCGGTTCGTGGAGCGGTTCCGGGCGAAGGCGAGCAAGGCGCGCCAGGCCCAGTCGCGCGTGAAGCGCCTGGAGAAGATGGACCGGGTGGAGCGCGACCCGCGCGAGACCCGCGACCTGTCGTTCGCGTTCAAGGCGCCCGAGCGCTCGGGCCGGGTGGTGTTCGAGCTCGAGGACGGGAAGATCGAGGTGCCGGGCAAGACGCTGCTGGAGGACGCGTCGCTGTGGGTGGAGCGCGGCGAGCACGTGACGCTGGTGGGCGCCAACGGCTCCGGCAAGACCACCCTGATCGAGACCCTGGCGGGCCGCCACGAGCTGGCCGCGGGCAAGCTGCGCACCGGCCACAACGTGGACGTGGGCTACGTGTCCCAGCACGCCGAGGAGCTGGGCGGCCAGGGCTCGGTGCTCGAGGCGGCCCAGCGCGCCACCGGGCTCACGCCCGGCAAGGCGCGCGCGCTGCTGGGCCAGTTCCTGTTCTCCGGGGACGAGGTGAACAAGCCGCTCGACGGGCTGTCGGGCGGCGAGCTGCGGCGGCTGTCGCTGGCCGTGCTCGTGAACTCCGGCGCGAACATGCTCGTGCTCGACGAGCCCACCAACCATCTCGACGTGGAGAGCCGCGAGGCGCTCGAGGACGCGCTCACGTCGTTCGGGGGCTCGCTGCTGCTGGTGTCCCACGACCGCGCGCTGCTCGACGCCGTCGGCTCGCGCACGTTCGCGGTGGAGGACGGCACGCTGCGGGCGTACGAGGGCGGCTGGGCCGAGTACGTGCGGGCGCTGCGAGGAGCGCGAGGAGGCCGAGCGGGCGCCGGCCGCGCCCCGAAGCCGAAGCGCAAGGCCAAGCCGCGGGCACGGCGAGCCGCGGGCCCTCGAAGAACGCGCAGCGCGCCCAGCGCGAGCTGGAGCGCGAGATCGAGAAGGCCGAGGCCGCGCTGCAGCGCGCTCGAGGACGAGCTGGCCGACCCCGGCGCGTGGGCCTCGCCCGACCGCTCCGCCGAGTCGAGCGAGCGCCACGCGCGGGCGAAGCGGGAGCTGGAGGAGCTCTACGCGCGGCTGGAGGAAACCGAAGCGAAGTACCCGCTAACGGGGTTAGGTTGGTAGCCCCACAACCAAGGAGGACTCGCCCATGCGCACTCTGGCCCGTCTGCGCCCCTCACCCGCGATGGCGGTCGCGCTGCTTGCGCTGTTCGTCGCCATGGGCGGCGTGAGCTACGCCGTCGCGACGATCGACAGCTCCGACATCGTGAACGGCTCGATCAAGTCGAGAGACGTGAAGAACGGCACGCTGACGAAGGCAGATGTCAAGGGGAGGAGCCTGTCCGGCAGGAACATCGGGACCGCCACCGTGGACAGCAGGAACCTCCGGACCGGCGCTGTCCGCAGCATCGACATCCTCAACGGCACGATCGGGACGAACGACGTCGACAACGGCTCGCTGAACACCCTCGACCTGGCCAACGGCTCGGTCTTCGGCCTCGACGTCAACAACAACTCCCTCACCGGCCTCGACATCAACGAGGCCACGCTCGGCCAGGTGAACTCCGCGGCCAACGCAGCGACGGTGTCGACGGTGAGGACGATCCCGCTGACCACCAGGGACGAGAGCGGCGGTGACGCAGGTGCTTGCCACCTCCGGGCCGTTCTCGATCCTCGGCGAGTGCATCAGCCAACGGCGCCAACACGAACCTGTACCTCCGTGTCGACACCAGCGAGGACAACAGCAGCGTGCACGGCGCACGAGGAGGCCGACGCCGACTTCGATGCCGCGCAGGGCGCCCTCGCGATGGTCAGCGCCGCTGACATCCCCGGCGGGATTCCGACGGCGACCGGCCCGGACGGCTACTTCAACGCCTTCGCCCCCAGCGGCGCGGCGCTCACCGGCCACTGGCGGGCTGGGTCGACGCCGCCGCCGGAGCGTCCGGCCAGTGCAAGTTCCACGGGAGCTTCGTGGTCTCGGGCTGAGCTCAGCGACCCGGCCCGGTGAGCCGGCGCAGTCCCTTCGTGGTCTCACGAAGATCTGCCACGAGTGAAGCGCGTAGAGCGACTGCGGGCGCCGCCGGATGCGGCGCGCGTAGTTGCTCACCGCGCGCACGTAGAGGCTCGACGGGTTGTACGCGAACAGCGCCCGCCGGATGTCGCGGCGCCCGCCGGACGCGCGCAGGTAGTTGGCGGCGCCCATGATCGCGTCGCGCGGATCGCGCACGTTGCCGCCCATCCCGTAGGCGCGCCAGGTGCTGGGGATGAACTGCATCGGCCCCTGTGCTCCGGCCGAGCTGTTGCTGCGGATCTTGTTGAAGCCGGTCTCCACGAAGTTGACGGCAGCCAGCACCTGCCAGTCCACGCCGAAGCGGCGCTCGGCGCGCAGGTAGAGGCGCTTGAGCGCGTCGGGGGGCAGCGCGCGGCCGGTGCGGAAGCGCACCCGCCGGGTGGGAGGGTTGAGCCGGTCCAGCGCGCGGCGGGCGCCGAGGATGTCGCGCCCCTCGCCGCGGGCGGCGCCGCGCAGCCGCGGCAGCACCTTCGCGGCGAGGCGCGGCCGGGCGCCCGCATGGATGTAGAGCCGCTGCTGGTACAGCCCGAGCAGGGTCACCTCGGTGGGCGTGCCCGGCTTCGACGGGTCGCCCTCGGCGCGCCAGCTGTCGATCGCGGCGTGAAGGTCGGCGGTGGTCCGGTTCAGCGCCCGTGCCAGGCCGGGCGCGTCGCGCGGCACCCGCTGGTCCGGCGCCGGCAGATCCTGCGCGGGGGCGGCTCCCGGCATCAGCAGCACCACGCCCACGGCGGCGCCGAGCATGCTCAGCCCTTCTCGTCGGCGCCGGTGCGCGTGACCAGCTTGGCCGCACCGCCACCCGCCATCACCCGCCGGACCAGCCGGGGAAACACGATCCGCAGCGCGGCGACGATCCAGTAGGGCCGCGGCACGTAGCGCTCCGGGCGCCGCTGCAGGCCGGTGTCCACGATCGCGCCCGCCGCCTTCTCCGGCGTGGAGACCGTCCAGCGCGTGGACGCCTTGGCCACCAGCTCCGCCTGCGGGAACCCCTCGGTGGCGATGAACCCCGGCAGCACCATGCCCACGTGCACGCCGTGCGGGCGCTCCTCGTAATGCAGCGAGTCGGTCCACCCGGCCAGGGCGAACTTGCTCGCGCTGTAGGAGCCGGTGCCGCCGCGGGCGATGCGGCCCGCCGTGCTGGCCACGTTCACGATCGCGCTGGGAGCCGACTCGCGCAGCAGCGGCAGCAGCGCCTCGGTGAGCCGGACCACGGCGTCGAAGTTCACCTCCATCGTGCGCCGCACGTTCTCCCACCCGACGTCCGCGAAGTTGCCGCGCCACGCGGCGCCGGCGTTGTTCACCAGCAGGTCGAGGCGGCCGTGCTTCTCCCGCACGTGCGCCAGCACCTGGCTGGGCGCGTCGCCATCGGTCAGGTCGACCGCCACGTAGCTCGCCGACAGCTCGTCGGCCAGCTTGCGCAGCCGGTCCTCGCGACGGGCCACCAGCACCAGGCGCCAGTCGGGCTCACGGGCCAGTCGCCGAGCGGTCGCCTCGCCGATGCCGCTGGAAGCGCCGGTGATCACTGCAACCGAATTGGCCATGGCGCGCCATGATGCCGGGTCGTCCCGAACGGCGCGGAAGCGACGGCTGGCGCTATCGAGCGATCTGCCCCATACTGGTCTCGCGATCCACACAGGGGGTATCGCAGGAGGGTAGGTCTGGTGCCCGGACGCTGCCGGGCACCTGGCCGATGTAGGCCCAACCGCCCTCGTCGCCGGCGGTCGCAGGAAGCGATGACGGCGGCGAGGGCCTGGGCGCGTGCCCTCTAATCCGCCCGGCGCGCGAACGCCGGGTCCGCCTCGTGCTCGCGGAAGAAGCCGACCATCGCGGCCGCGTACTCGGCGAACCGGGGCGGGGTCAGCCCGTGTGGGCCGAGCAGGTCGACCGTCCGGCGCGTGTCGAAGACCACCGGGTGGTTGAGGTAGGCGATCGACTCCCGCGGGGTGTCCCCAAAGCGCTCGCGCACCGCCGGGATCCGCATGGCCGCCTCGACCAGGCGGGGCGGCATCCGGCCCTTCGGCTCGCGGGCGCCGTACTCGCGCGCGAGCGCCCGCACGAGATCGGCGCTGGTGAGCGGCTCCGGATCCACCAGGTGGAAGGTCTCCCCCTCGGCCTCCGGCATGGCGGCGGCCGTGGCGATCGCCTCGACCACGTAGTCCACCGGCACCACGTTGAACGGGGCGTCGCCGCGGCCGAACTGGATCATCGGCCGGCCGGCCCGCTCGGTCTCCGAGATGACGCGCAGGATGTAGTAGGGCCCGTCGAACTTCTGGGTCTCGCCGGTGCGCGAGTCACCAACCACGATCGCCGGGCGCAGGATCGTGGTGGGCACGTTCGCCATCTCCTCGCGCACCCACACCTCCGCCTGGAACTTGGTCGACTCGTAGTGGTTCTTGAACTCCTGCCCCATCACGAGCTCGTGCTCGTAGACCACGCCGCGGCGCTTCCCGGCCACGTAGGCGGTGCTCACGTAGGCCAGGCGCTCCAGCTTCTTCGCAGCGGCGCAGAGCTCGACCACGTTGCCGGTGCCGTCCACGTTCACGCGCTGGGCGGCCTCGACCGGCACGGCGAGGTCGTAGATGGCGGCGAGGTGGTAGACGCGGCGCACGTCCTTGACGAGGCGGTCCCAGTCGTCGTCGGCCAGGCCGAGGCGGCGCTCGGAGATGTCGCCGGCCAGCACCTCGATGCGCTTCGGGTCGATCTCCTCCGCGGCCTCCTTCGCCGCCTCGGTCATGCGCGGTTCCACGAGTGCGACGAGCTTCACCCCCTTCTCGTCGAGCAGCCGCTTCGCCAGGCGGCGGCCGATGAAGCCGGGGAAGCCGGTCAGGAGGTCGGTCGGCACCGGCGGCAGGCTAGTCGTCAGGCCTCAGGCCTCAGGCCTCGGCCTCGGCCTCAGGCCTCGGACCTCAGAGATACTCACGCGGCCGAGGCCACGCGGCGGCGCGCCTCGCGGGCGCGCGGGAACTCGCGCACGAGCCCCGGCATCAGCGGCAGCGCGCTGCGCACCAGCCGCGCCTGCGCGGCGATCAGCCGCGAGTCCAGCGAGCGCTCCGGCAATCCGAGCTCGCGCCGCAGGCGCTCGGGCAGCAGCGCCGCGGTGAGCGCCCGGACCGGGGCGAAGAGCGGACGGGCCAGCGGGCGGGTGACCGAGGCGTAGGGCAGCTCGGGGTTCTGGATCGAGTCGAGCACGTCGCGCGTGACATCGGTGACCTCGAGCTCGTCCTCGACCATCGTGGCGAAGTACTCGTTGAACTCGGCGTAGGTCTCGGGCTGCTCGGCGCGCGGGCAGCCGAACGCCTCCGCCATCGCCTTCTGCTCCTCGTAGTAGCGCTCGCGGTCGGCGATCGACACCGGCGCCACGAAGCGGTGGTACACGAGCAGGCTGGTGTCCACGAGCGTGGCGTGCACCCACATCAGCAGCTTCGGATCGCGTGCCCGGTAGGGCGTGCCGTCGTCGCTGGTGCCCTCCACCTTGCCGTGGATGTTCCAGACGGCGGAGCCGGCCTCCTCGGCGTCGTCCTCGTCCCCGAACACGATCGCGGTGGTGCGGTCGAGCGTGCGGAACAGCCGCCCCCACGGGTCCTTGCGGTAGTTGGAGTGCTGGGCCACGCCGGCGCCCACGAGCGGGTGCGCCACCTGCAGCACCAGCGCCCTGCCGCCGCCGAGCACGAGCACGTTCTCGCGGTTGATCCGCCAGGTGATGCTGCCGGGCCCGAACAGCCCGCCGTCCGCGCTCACGCCGCCACCGCCTCGCCCTGCAGAGCGGGCACCACGTCGTCCACCAGCGCCGTGAGCGTGCCGAGCAGCAGCGCGTGCACCTGCGCGCGCGTGAGCCGCCGGCGCTGCAGCCAGTCCACGCTGGCGGCCTCCGCGAACCCGGCGTACGCGCGGATGGCCGCGCGCAGCTCCGCGGACGGCCGCGCGCCCGGGCGCACCAGCTCGATCACGCGCTCCGCCGTGGCCTCGCGGGCTTCCTCCAGCACGGCCTCCATCTCGGCGTCGCGCCCGAAGCCCTGGGCGCCGACGGTGGCCAGCCACGTCTCGCGATTGGCCCGGACGGCGTCGAGGAACAGGTCGACCGCGTGGGCGAGCACGGTGCCCCGGTCGCCCGCCGGGAGGTCGGCCAGGAGATCGGCGGGCGGGGTGACCATGCTGCGCACGACGGCCACGTACAGGTCGCGCTTGGTGCCGAAGTAGTGATGAAGCAGGCCGCGCGTGACGCCGGCCTCGCGCGCGACCTGTGCGAGCGAGACCGCGCCGTAGTGGCGCTCTGAGAACAGCCTGCGCGCGCAGTCGAGGATCTGGGCGCGGCGCTGGTCGCTCTCCAGGCGTGTGAAGCGTGGCGGCACTGCCCGGGAAAGCTACCTTGTTGGCGTTACGCCAACAAGCCCCCGATTGTGTTCTAATGGATGGAAGTGGCGGACAAGGGCATTCCCACCGGGCGCTACCGCCGGCTCGCCAAGGTCGGGCGAGCGGCAGCGTCGTCCGCGGTGAAGCAGGCGGGCACCAAGACCGCGAACGTGGTGCGGACCGAGGAGGCGTCGGAGGCGGCGCTGGAGATGCGCCACGTGAAGACCGCCGAGCAGATCGTGGAGGTGCTCGGGACGATGAAGGGCGCCGCCATGAAGCTGGGTCAGGTGCTCTCGTTCCTCGACGTGGGCCTGGTGCCCGAGGAGCACCGCGAGGAGTTCCAGAAGAAGCTCGCGAAGCTGCGCGACGCCGCGCCCAAGGTCGCCTTCAAGGACATGCGCAAGGTGATCGAGGACGACATGGGCGAGAAGCTGTCCGAGGCGTTCGCGGAGTTCGAGGAGGAGCCGATCGCCGCCGCCTCGATCGGCCAGGTCTACCGCGCCAAGCTCCACGACGGCCGCGACGTGGCGGTGAAGGTCCAGTACCCGGGCGTGAACGTGGCGGTGCGCTCCGACATGCAGAACCTCACCGTGATCCTGCGGCTGGTGAAGCGCATCACGCCCCAGCTCGACATGCAGTCGGTGGCCGAGGAGATCCGTGCGCGGGTGGAAGAGGAGCTGGACTACGAGCTCGAGGCCGACAACCAGCGCTCCCTCTCGCGGGTGCTGCAAGGGGCATCCGTTCATCGTGGTGCCGGACGTGGTCACGTCCATGTCGCACGAGCGCGTGATCGTGACCGAGTTCGTGGAGGGCAAGGGCTTCGACTCGCTCAAGGAGGAGCCCCAGGAGGAGCGCGACCGCGTGGGCGAGATCATCTTCCGCTTCTACTTCGGCTGCCTCTACCGCTACCGGAAGTTCTCCGGCGACCCCCACCCCGGCAACCTGATCCGGATGCCCGACGGGCGGGTGGCGTTCCTGGACTTCGGGCTGTTCAAGCACGCATCGAAGGAGGAGGTGGAGCTGGAGCTGGCCTGCCAGCGGGCGGTGGTGGACGGCGACGACGACGAGCTTCACCGGCTGCTGTCGGAGTCCGGGTTCATCCCCAAGCCGGAAAAGCTCGACCCGGCCGACCTGATGGCCTACGTGGTGGACGCGATCGCCTGGTACACGGTGATGGACAAGCCCTACACGCTCACGCCGGAGTTCGCCGCGAAGACCGCCATCGAGGGCGCCGACCCGCGCTCGTCGCACTACTCCACGATGCGCCACCAGGACATCAAGTCCGAGCACCTGCTCGGGCGGCGGATGGAGATGCTCACCCTGGCGGTGCTGGGCCAGCTGCGTGCGCGGGCGAACTGGCACCGGATCGCGCGCGAGTGGATCTACGGCGACGATCCCGAGACCGAGCTCGGCAGGCAGGAGGCCGAGTTCCTGGCGTCGAAGGCACCGGTATGAAGGACCGAGGGCTCCTCGGGCCCGACTCGGTCGCCTGGCGGGTGATCGGCCACCCGGTCTCGCTCGTCGGCGGGCTGCGCTCGCTGATCGTGCAGTCGCTGCACCCGCTCGCGATGGCCGGCGTGGCGCAGCACAGCGACTACAAGCACCGGCCGATCGATCGCCTGCAGCGCACGGCGCACTACGTGGCCGCCACCACGTTCGGAGACACCGAGACCGCGCACAAGGCCGCGGAGCACGTGCGCCGGGTGCATCGCAAGGTGCGCGGCACCGACCCGGTGACGGGCCTGCCGTACTCGGCCGACGACCCCGAGACACAGGTGTGGGTGCACGCGGTGGAGTGGCACTCGTTCCTGGCCGCCTACCGCACCTACGCCGGCGGCCTGAGCGACGAGGACCAGGACCGCTACCTGGCCGAGGGCGTGCGGATCGCCGCCCTGCTGGGCACGCCCGAGGAGCTGGTGCCGGCGTCGAGGGCCGAGTACCGCGAGTACTTCGAGTCGGTGCGCGAGCGGCTGTGCATGTCGAAGTCGGCGCGCGAGGCGATCGACTTCGTGCTGCGCCCGCCGCTCACGCGCGACCTGCTGGCGCTGCAGGTGCCGCTGCGGATCACCTCCGCCGCCGCGCTCGCGACGGTGCCCCGGCACCTGCGCCGGCTGGCGGGCATCGACCGCCCGGCGCTGGTCGACGGCGTGACCGTGGCGGCCGTGCGCCCCGCCGCCGCGGCGATCGCGCTGCCGGTGCTGCGCGACGCCCCGTCGCTGGTGCTCGGGCCGCCGCACGCACGAGCTGGGCGCCGCGGCCCGGCGAGGCGCGGTTGCGGCTTGACAGTGCCCTGAGGCGCTAGTGAGATTCCGCCCGCGGTGAGGAGGGCCCCGACCTACGCGCGAGGGATCGCGTTGGCGTTGCTGATCACGGCGATCACGGTCGTCGCGCTTGCGCTGTTCAGCGGCTCGGGCGGCGACTACAGCGTGACCGCGCGCTTCACCAACGCCGGTCAGATCGTGAAGGGAAACCCGGTCCAGGCCGGGGGCGTGCCGATCGGGTCGGTGAAGAAGATCGAGCTGACCGCCGACGGGCAGGCGGACATCACGCTCAGCGTCGACGACGATCACAGCCCGCTGCCGGTGGGCACCCGGGCCGCGATCCGCCAGCTGTCGCAGTCCGGGATCGCGAACCGCTACGTGGACCTGAGCTTCCCGTCGCACCGGCGAGGGCGCGGGCACGATCGACGACGGCGGGCGCATCGACGCCGACGCCACCAGCACGCAGGTGGACCTCGACCAGGTGCTGAACGCGCTGAAGCCCGAGACGCGCGAGGCGCTGAAGGGGGTGCTCGAGAAGTCGGCCGAGTCGCTGGGCGGCGGAGGGTGGCGAGCAGCTCGGGCGCGGCATCGAGTACCTCAACCCCGGCCTGTCCACCAGCGGCCGGCTGCTGCGCGAGCTCACGCGCGAGCGGCCGCTGCTGGCGCGCACGCTGATCAACGGCGCGGACCTGGTGAGCGCGCTGAGCGAGCGGCGCGACAGCCTGGCCTCGCTGGTGGGCACGGCCAACGAGGCGACCGGCGCGCTGGCGCGCCAGAAGGGCGCGCTGGCGGAGTCGATCGAGCTGCTGCCGCCGGTGATGCGGCGGGCCAACACCACGTTCGTGAACCTGCGCGCCACGCTCGACGACCTCGACCCGCTGGTGCGCGACGCCAAGCCGGCCGCGCGCAACCTGGCGCCGCTGCTGGCCGACGCCCGCGCGGTGGCGGCGGCCGCGAGGCCCACCCTGCGCGACCTGCGCGCGGCCGTGCGCCGCCCGGGCAGGGGCAACGACGCCGTGGAGGTGGTGCGGGCCGTGCCGCCGCTGGCCGACATCGCGGTGGTGCGCAAGGACCGCTCGATCGCGCCGGGCGGCCGGCGCGTGTCCGTGGGCGAGACCAAGGGCGCGTTCCCGCAGGCCGCCGCAGGCGTTCGGCGCCGCCACGCCCGTGATCGCCTTCGCCCGCCCCTACTCCATGGACTTCGTGGGCTGGCTGGACGACTTCTCCTCCACCGGCGGCTACTTCGACGCGCTCGGCGGCCAGACGCGCACGCACGTGAACATCGCCGAGAACATCTACGGCACGCCGCCGAAGACGGGGCAGTTCAAGCGCTGCCCGGGCGGCGCGGAGATCGTGCTGCCCGACCGCTCGAACGTGCTGAGCGCCGAGGAGCAGAAGCAGCTCGAGTGCACCGAGGACCACAGGGCGGTGCGATGAGGCGGCTGCTGGCACTCCCGCTGGTCCTGCTGGTGGCGGCCGCGCTGGCGTTCGCGCTCACCGGCGCGGCGGACGACGAGGGCGGCAAGCGCAGCTACCGGATCGTGTTCGACAACGCGTTCGGCCTGGTCACCGGCGGCGACTTCCGCGTGGGCGGCGTGCGCGCCGGCAGACCTCCGGCTTCGACGTGCAGCACCTCGCGCACCGGCCCGCCCAAGGCCGTGGTGACCGCCGAGGTGACCGAGGACGGCATCCCCGCGTTCCGGCCGACGCCACCTGCGCGGTGAAGCCGCAGTCGCTGATCGGCGAGTACTTCGTGGACTGCCAGCCGGGCACGGCGCGCCGGCGGCTGGCGGAGGGCGCCGCGATCCCGGTGACCCAGACCGAGGGCACGATCCCGATCGACCTGATCCAGAACGTGCTGCGCCGCCCCTACCGCGAGCGCCTGCGCGTGCTGGTGGCGGGGCTGGGCACCGGCCTGGCGGGCCGCTCCGAGGACCTGCAGGAGGTGCTGCGCCGCGCCGCATCCCGGCCTGCGCGAGACCTCGAAGGTGCTGCGGATCCTCGGCGACGAGCGGCGCACGATCCGCCGCTTCATCGCCGACGCCGACACCGTGTTCGGCGAGCTGGACGGCGCCCGCGCCGACGCGCGCGCGGTTCGTGGGCGAGGGCGCCGACCTGGCCGAGACCGTGGCCTCGCGCCGCGACGCCCTGCGCGAGTCGGTGCGCCGCACGCCGGAGTTCCTGGCCGAGCTGCGGCCCTCGCTGGTGCGCCTGGGCGAGCTGGCGGGCGAGTCCGAGCCGCTGCTGGCCGACCTCCAGGGCGCGGCGCCCGACCTGGAGAACGTGCTGGACCGCCTGGGCCCGTTCGCCGAGACCGCGCGGCCCGCCGCTGCGCGAGCTGGGCAAGGCCGCGGTGCCGGCCACCCAGGCGCTGCGCGAGGGCCGCGACGAGCTGGACGAGCTGAAGGCCGCTGGCCGCCGACGCTCCCGGCCACCGCCAAGCCGCTGCGCCAGCTGCTGCAGAGCCTGGACGACCGCCGCCGCGCGATCGACTCCGACCCGCGCGCGAAGGTGAACGGGCCGCCGCCCACCGACCCCAGCTACGCCGGCGGGCGCGGCGGGTTCACCGGCTTCGAGTCGGTGGCGAACTACTTCTTCTGGCAGGTGATGAGCACCAACGTGTTCGACGAGATCGGGCACCTGCTGCGCGTCGGCGCCACCACCAACAAGTGCAGCCCGTTCACGAACTCGGTGACCGACAAGCAGCTGCTGGCGGACTGCAACTCCTGGCTCGGGCCGCGCCAGCCGGGCATCAACGCGCCCGATCCGGGCCAGCCCTCGCCGGCCGCCACCAGCGTGGCCAGGCGCTCCGAGCGGCCCGCCAGCCGCCGCGGCGAGCGGCGCGGGCCGGGCGAGCCCGACGCCGGGCCGGTGCCCGGGCAGCGCGACATCTCCAAGCCCCAGGTGGGCACGCCGCCCGCGGTGGAGGACCTGCTGAAGCGCCTGCCCGAGCTGTCGCCGCCCAAGGTGCCCAACGCGCCGCAGACCCCCGACCAGCTCCTCGACTTCCTGCTCGGCGCCATGAGACCCCGCGGCTCGGCATCGCTCACGGCGTCGCCCCTGCTGGTGGGGGCCGTGACGCTGCTCGTGGCGTTCGTGGCCGTGTTCCTGGCCTACAACGCCAACAGCGGCCTGCCGTTCGTGCCCACCTACGACGTGAAGGCCGAGCTGCCCACCGGGGCCAAGCTCGTGAAGGGCAACGACGTGCGCGTGGGCGGCTTCCGCGTGGGCTTCGTGGAGCGCGCTGCGGCCGGGCGTGAGCGACTCCGGCAAGGCCGTGGCGATCGTGGACATGAAGCTCGACAAGAAGGTCGAGCCGCTGGCGCGCGGACACCACCGCGAGGGTGCGCCCGCGCTCGCCGCTGGGGATCAAGTTCGTGGAGCTGACGCCCGGGTCGCGGACGAGCGCAAGCTCTCCGCGGGCGACACGCTGGCGCTCGCGCGGACCTCCGCGTCGCTGGAGTTCGAGGACCTCTACGACACCTTCCCGCCGGCCACCCGCGCGGGCTCTGCAGGGCGCCACCGAGGGCGCCGGCGACGCGCCTGGCGGGCCGGGGCCAGTCGCTGAACGAGGCGATCGGGGCCACGCGCGCCGCTGCTGCGCCGCCTGACGCCGGTGATGGCCACGCTGTCGGCCCGCCGACACGCGGCTGGGCCGCGCGGTGCGCGAGCTGGGCGCGGTGACCGCTCAGGTGGCGCCGGTGGCGCCCGCCGCCGCGGCCGCGCTGGGCGACGGCGCCGACCACGTTCGCGGCGCTCGACCGCGACCCCGCCGCGCTGGCCGCCGGCGATCGAGCGGCTGCCGGGCACGCTGGCCCAGGGCACCACCAGCCTGCGCGCCAGCCGCGGCTTCCTCGGCGACTCCGCCGAGCTGGCGCGGCGGCTGCGCCCGCCGGCCGCCGAGCTCACGAGCACGCTGCCGCCGATCGGCGTCGGCCCTGCGCGCGGGCACGCCCGTGCTCGGCGCGTCGATCCCGCTCAGCCGCGACCTGGAGCGGCGCGGCCGAGGAGGCGCGCGAGCTGATCCGCAACCCGAACACGCTGATGAGCCTGCGCGACCTGCGCACCGCGCTGCGGATCCTGCGGCCCGGCGATCGAGTACGTCGCGCCCTACCAGACGGTCTGCAACTACGCGAACTACTTCATCGGCCCGCTGGGCGAGCACCAGTCCCAGCCCGCGGCGGGCGGCACGAACGAGCAGCAGTTCCTGAAGATCATCAACTACGCGCAGCCCAACTCGATCGCGTTCACCACCAGCTCCCGCCCGGCCGACGTGCCGCCCGACCAGAAGCCGCAGGGCGCCACGGTCGCGGGGCAGCCCGCGGTGCGGCTGTTCGGCCCGCCCTACCAGCCCGCGATCGACGCCCAGGGCAACGCCGACTGCCAGAACGGCCAGGCCGGCTACCCCAACGGCCGCCTGATCGAGCCGTTCGCGCGCACGCGGCCGGACACCGTGGGCACGCTGGCCGACGGCACCCCGGCGGGCGGCAACGCGATCATCTCGCGCAGCGACTTCCCCGGCCTGGCCGGCGGCACCTACAAGGCGCGCGAGCTGGGGATCGAGAACCTGGAGGACGTGCCGTGAGCCGCTTCAAGGCAGGCGCTGCTGGCACTCGTTCCTGATCGCGGCGTTCTCGCTCGGCGCGTGGTTCAAGTGGAACCCGTTCGCCGACCCCTACGTGCTGCGCGCGGACTTCGACGACACCAGCAACCTTGGCCAACGCTCGCCGGTGCGGATCGCCGGCATCGAGGTGGGCAAGGTGACCGGCGTCGAGCCGCTGGAGGGCGGCGGCGGCCGGGTGACGATGGAGCTGTCCGACGAGGCGCTGCCGATCAAGGAGGACGCCGAGCTGAAGGTGCGCCCGCGGATCTTCCTCGGCGGCAACTTCTTCGTGGAGGTGGAGCCGGGCACGCCCGGCGGCGCCGGCGCTGGACGACGGCGAGGTGATCCCGCGCGACCAGACCGCGGCGGCCGTGCAGCTGACCGACGTGATCGGCTCGCTCACCTCCGACACCCGCACCGACCTGCAGACGCTCGGTCGAGGAGTACGCCGCCGCGCTCGACCAGGGCGGCGCCGAGGGCTTCGCCGGCGCGCTGAAGCCGCTGGCGCCGGCGCTGCGCGACCTGGCCATCACCAGCGAGGCGGCGCTGGGCGAGCGGCCGTCGCGAGGACGTGCGCAACGGCCTGCGCGGCAGCGCGCAGGTGGCGGGCGCGCTGGCGGAGGACGAGGAGGCGCTGAAGGGCCTGGTGACCGACCTGGCCGTGACCACCGGCGCGCTGGCGCGCGAGGACGGCGCGCTGGAGGCCTCGGTGCCCGCGCTGCGGCGAGCGCTGCGGGCGGCGCAGCCCGCGCTCGGCGTCGGTGAACGCGGCCTTCCCCACCGTGCGCGCGGTGGCGGCGGAGGCGCGGCCGGGCGTGCGCGTGCTCGGACCGGTGACCGACCGCCGCCCGGCCCGCGCTGGCGCAGGTGCGCGCGCCTGCTGCGCCCGTCGGAGCTGCAGGGCACCGCGCGCGTGCTGCGCCGCCGGGCGCCGGACCTGTTCGCGCTGCTCGACCGCTCGGTGGGCGTGTTCGAGCAGGGCCGCGCGGCGGCGGCCTGCACCGCCGAGGTGCTGGTGCCGTTCATCGAGTACCGACTTCCCCGACCCCGACTTCCCCGCCAACTCCGGCACGGTGAACCAGAAGCTCCAGCGCACGTTCGTGGGGCTGGCCGGCGAGAGCCGCCTCAGCGACGCCAACCAGAGCTTCTTCCACACCTCGTTCGTGGACCCGGGCACCGCCGTGCGCCCGGCGCCCCCGCCCGACGGCGGCGTGAACCCGCCGCCGCGGCGGCCCGACCATGCCCTGCGAGAACCAGGAGAAGCCCAACCTGAGCGCGCCGGGCGCCAGGGTGAGCCCGGAGGGCACGCTCACGCCGCTGCCGTCCGGGTTCGCGGCGTGCGGCACGGCCGACCGCGCCGCCCAGCGCAGGGCCCTGCTGCAGGGCAAGACGCTGGTGCGCGACTGGCAGCGCAAGATCGGCCGAGCGCCAGGCGAAGGTGCTCGAGCGGCTGAAGGAGCGGTCGCGGTGAGGCGCGCGATCACGCAAGTACCTCGGGCCCGTTCCTGGCCGTGCTCGGGCTGATGGTGCTGGCCGCCGGCATCGGCCACCTACATCCTCTCCCAGCAGAACTTCCGCTTCCCGCTGGTGGAGGAGGGGCCGTTCCGCGTGCAGGCCGAGCTCGCAGAGCGCGCGCGCGGTGGCGCCGGGCCAGGGCCAGTCGGTGCGCGTGGCCGGGGTGAAGATCGGCGACATCGGCGACGTGGAGCTCGAGGACGGCCGCGCCGTGGTGACGCTGGAGATCGAGCAGCGCTTCAAGCGCCTGGTGCGCGACGGACTCGACCGCGCTGCTGCGGCCCAAGACCGGGCTGAAGGACATGTTCCTCGAGCTCGACCCCGGCCACGGCGCGGCCGCTGGACGAGGACGACCGGATCGAGATCGCCAACACCGCGCCCGGACGTGGACCTGGACGAGGTGCTGGGCGTGCTCGACGAGGACGGGCGCGACTACCTCAAGCTGCTGATCTCGGGCGCCGGCAAGGGAATCGACGGCCGCGGCGCCGACATGCGCGAGGCGCTGAAGCGGCTCGGGCCCGACGGTGCGCGACACGCGCGCGGGTCACGCGGGCGTCGGCGGCGCGCAGGCGCGAGCTGCGCTCGCTGGTGCGCCACTACGGCCTGCTCACGCGCGAGCTGGGCCGCTCGGACCGCGACATCGTGCGGCTGGTGCGCGGCTCGAACGCCGTGTTCGGCTCGATCGCCCCGGAGGAGCAGGCGCTGTCGCGCTCGGTGGCCGAGCTGCCGGGAACGCTGCGCACGCGCTGAGAGCACGCTGGTGAAGGCGGGCGCGCTGGGCCGCCGGCTGCGAGCCCGCGCTGCAGGCGCTGCGCCCGTCGATCCGCAAGCTCGGCCCCACCGGCGAGGCGCTGCTGCCGCTCGCGCGCGAGGCCACGCCGATCCTGCGCGACCGCATCCGCCCGCTCGCGCGCGTCGCACGCACCGAGCTGGAGGAGCTGGGCGTGGGCGCGCGGCGGGTCGCGCGCGCGGCGCCCGGACCTGCAGAAGGCGCTGGTGCCGCTGAACCGGCTGCTGAACATGCTGGCCTACAACCCCGGCGGCGCCGAGGGCCTGACCGGCGACCTCGACCAAGGACCGCGCCCGCCAGGAGGGCCTCCTCTACTGGCTGGCCTGGAACGCCCAGAACGGCATCACCGCGTTCGGCACCTCCGACGGCCAGGGCGTGTTCCGCCGCTTCACCTACGGCAACACCAGCTGCACGGTGTTCAACGCGATCGGCATCCCCACCGCGATCACCGACGTGCTGGCCGCGGCCCAGCTCTGCGGGGGGTCCGCGCCCTGATGGTCAAGCAGGCGCCGACATTCGGGCGGCTGATGGCGATGGTGGTGTTCGCGCTGTCCTGCGTGGGCATCGTGCTCTACCTCTGGCTCACGTTCGGCGGCTCGATCCCGCTGCGCCCCGAGAGCTACCGGTTCGAGGCGAAGGTGCGCGAGGCGGCGACGCTGCCGGTGGAGGCCGACGTGCGGGTGGCCGGCGTGAGCGTGGGCAAGGTGAAGCGCAAGGAGCTCGAGCGCGGGCGACGCGAGCACGCTGCTCGAGATCGAGATGAAGCCCGAGTACGCGCCGATCGGCCGCGACTCGCGGCTGATCCTGCGCCAGAAGACGCTGCTGGGCGAGACCTACATCGAGCTGGCGCCGGGGCGCTCGGGCGAGGAGCTGGACGACGGCGGCCGCCTGGCGTCGACGCCAGGTGGAGCCCGACCGTGGAGCTGGACGAGGTGTTCTCGGCCTTCGACAAGCCCACCCGCGAGTTCTTCCGGCCGCTGGGTGCGCGAGGTGGACCGCGCGGTGTCCGGGCAGCCGCGGGCAGGACCTGAACGACTCGCTGGGCAACCTGGCCGGCTTCACCGTGGACGGCGAGCGGCTGTTCCGGGTGCTCGACGAGCGCCGCGGCGCGCTGCGGCGGCTGGTGCGCGACGGCGGCACCGTGCTCGAGGCGATCAACGAGCGCGACGGCGCGCTGCGCGGCCTGGTGCAGAACTCCAGCGAGGCGCTGGAGGCCACCGCCTCGCGCGACGACGCGCTGGCCGAGACCGTGCGCATCCTGCCCACGTTCCTCGACGAGACGCAGCGCGACGCTGCGCCGCGTGGAGCGCTTCTCGGGCGACACCCGCCCGCTGGTGCGCGACCTGCTGCCGGCCGCGAACGACCTCGGCCCCACGCTGCGCGACCTGCGCGACGTGTCGCCCGACCTGCGCGCCACGTTCCGCAGCGCTCGACCCGCTGATCCGCGCCGGCCGCACCGGCGTGCCGGCGCTGGCGCGCACCGTGCGCGGCGCCGGGCCCGGTGGTGGAGGCGCTGAACCCGTTCCTCGACGAGCTGAACCCGGTGCTCTCCCTGCTCGGCTTCTACCAGACCCGCATCTCGGGCTTCCTCACCAACGGCGGCGCGGCGCTGCAGGGCGACTTCGGCGGCGAGCGCTACGCGCCCAACACCGTGCTGTTCGAGTCGCGCAGCTTCGAGCGCTACACCGAGCGGCCCGAGTACGACCGCGGCCACGTGTACCTGCCGCCGAACGAGTTCAACCGGATCCAGCCGCTCGGCGGCTACGACAGCCCCGACTGCTCGACGCGCGATCGGCCCGCGCAACCGCTACGGCGACGTGCCGCCCGAACGACGCCCTCACGGCGCCGGCGCCGGCGAAGGAGCAGCTGCGCCGGCCGGCCTGCTTCACGTCGGGACCCAACCTCTACGACGGCACCTTCTACCCGCGCCTGCAGCCCGGCAAGGCGCCGGTGCTCAAGCAGCTCGGCCCGCTGGACGGCTTCCCGCCGGCCACGCAGGACCGGCCGGAGGGACCGAAGTAGCCAGGCGACGCACGGGCTAACCTCTCGCCGGATGGCCCGCCGAGACGAGCAAGCCGTCGTGATCGACGGTGCCACGAAGTCGTTCCGGATCCCGACGGAGCAGCGCAACACCCTGAAGGAGAGGGTGCTGCACCCGATCCGGCGGACGGAGGACGAGCGGCTGGACGCGCTGCTGGACGTGAGCTTCGACGTGAAGGGCGGCGAGTTCTTCGGGATCGTGGGCCGCAACGGCTCGGGCAAGAGCACGCTGCTGAAGTGCCTCGCGGGCATCT
>CAVXGW010000007.1:0-352918 GCA_963761505.1 uncultured Thermoleophilaceae bacterium | reverse complement strand
GTGTCCGGCCTCGAGCAGCACCGGCACCAGTGCCCGGCCGATGGCGCCGGTCGCGCCGGCCACGAATACCTTCATCAGAGGTCGCGCTGTAGGAACAGCGTCCTCTCGCGCTTGACGCCGAACCCCGCCTTCTCGTAGACCGCCCGCGCCGCGGCGTTCTCCTCCTCCACGTCGAGCTGGATCCGCTTCGCACCGCGCTCTCGGGCCCGCTCGACGGCTGCCTCCGTGAGTGCGCGGCCCAGGCCCTCGCCCTGCGCGCCGCGCGCACGTACACGTCCTCCAGCCAGGCATCGTCGCCGTCGCGCCATACGCCCAGGCGGTAGCGAAGCTGCACCACGCCCACGGGCTCGCCGCCGTCCGCCTCCGCGGCAAGCAGGAAATCGGTGAGCGGGTCGGCGATCAGCCGCGCCACGTTGCGGTGGAAGGTTTCGTCGGGTGGCCCGGGGTAACCCCACCAGTCGCGGAACTCGATCAGCAGGCCGGCCACCGCAGCGGCCTCGTCGGGCCCCGCTCTCCACACGTATGCCACACGACTATTCTCCCGACTTCGTCCACGCGAGCAGAAGGAGGCGGCATGCCCGAGGTTGCTGAGGTCCAGTCCGGTCTCGAGGGCGTAGTCGCTTTCGCGACCGAGATCGCCGAGCCCGACAAGGAGGGCGGCGCGCTCCGCTACCGCGGGGTGGACATCGAGGATCTCGTCGGGCAGGTGCCGTTCGAGCAGGTGTGGGGCCTGCTGGTGGACGGCAGCTTCGAGCCCGGCCTTCCACCCGCGATCCCGCATCCGCTGAACGTGCGCACCGGCAACCCGCGCGTGGACCTGCAGGCCGCGCTCGCCACCCTCGGCCCTGAGTGGGGGCTGCAGGAGGTGATCGACATCGACGACCAGACGTGCCGCGACGACCTGGCGCGGGTGTCGGTGATGGCGCTCTCCTTCGTCGCCCAGTCGGCCCGTGGGATCGGCCAGCCGCCGGTGCCGCAGTCCGAGGTGGACAAGGCCCAGTCGATTCCTGAGCGCTTCCTGATCCGGTGGCGCGGCGAGGCGGACCCCGACCACGTGAAGGCGATCGACGCCTACTGGATCTCCGCCGCCGAGCACGGCATGAACGCATCCACCTTCACGGCGCGCGTGATCACCTCCACGGGCGCCGACGTAGCCGCGGCCCTGTCGGGTGCTGTCGGCGCTCTCTCCGGCCCGCTGCATGGCGGCGCGCCCAGCCGCGTGCTCACGATGCTCGACGAGGTGGCCGAGAGCGGCGACGCCGTGAAGTGGGTCAAGGACGCCATGGACCGCAAGGAGCGCCTGATGGGCTTTGGCCATCGCGTCTACCGCGCCGAGGACCCGCGCGCCCGCGTGCTGCGCCGCACCGCGAAGGAGATCGGCGCCCCGCGCGTGGAGGTGGCCGAGGCGCTGGAGGAAGCGGCACTCGCCGAGCTGAAGGAGCGCTATCCCGACCGCGTGCTGGCCACCAACGTTGAGTTCTGGTCGGCCGTGGTGCTCGACTATGCGGACGTGCCGCCGGAGCTCTTCACGCCGCTCTTCTCATGCGCGCGGGTCGGCGGCTGGGCCGCGCATATCCTCGAGCAGAAGCGCGAGGGCCGGCTGATCCGCCCGACGGCCCTCTACACCGGCCCGGGCCCGCGCTCGGTCGACGAAGTCGACTAGGGCATGGAAGCGGCCACAACCCGGCAGGACACTGCGCCGGTCGAGGGCGTCTCGTCGTTCGCGAAGTCGCTCTTCCTCGGCGAGATCCACGAGGAGCTGGTCTTCCCGTTCCCCAAGCCCCACGAGTCCGAGCAGGAGCGGATCCGCGGCCTGGTGGCGTCGCTGCGCGAGTGGGCCGAGGGCTACGACGTGCGCAAGACCGAGGACGACCGCTGGATCGGCGACGACAACATCGCCGAGCTCGGGCAGCGCGGCCTGATGGGCCTGTACGTGCCGCAGGAGTACGGCGGCCAGGGGCTGTCCCAGATGGGCTACTGCCGCGTGTCCGAGGTGTTCGCCCAGATCGACGGGACGCTGTCGGTGATCATGGGCGTGCACCAGTCGATCGGCATGAAGGGGATCGTGCTGTTCGGCAGCGACGAGCAGAAGTCGCGCTTCCTGCCCGAGCTGTGCTCCGGCGAGAAGCTGGCCGGCTTCGCCCTCACGGAGCCGGAGGCCGGCTCCGACGTCCACGGCATGCACTCCCGCGCCGAGCGCGAGGCGGACGGCGCGTGGCGCCTGAACGGCCACAAGCACTACATCGGCAACGGCGACAAGGGCTCGGTGTTCGTCACGTTCGCCGCCACCGAGATCGACGGCGAGCGCCGCCACACCGCGTTCATCGTCGAGAAGGAGATGGACGGCTTCGAGGTCGGCAAGCGCTTCGACACCATGGGCCTGCGCGGCAACGACCTGCGCGAGCTGTTCTTCAACGACGTGCGCGTGCCGCCCGAGAACGTGCTCGGCGAGCCCGGCGACGGCTTCAAGATCGCCATGCACATCCTCAACAACGGGCGGATGAGCCTGGGCACGGGGGCGGTTGGCGGGTCGAAGATCCTGCTCGACCGGATCATCGACCACGTGAAGGAGCGCAAGCAGTTCGGGCGCCCGCTCGCGGACTTCGAGCTGGTCCAGGACAAGATCGGCTGGATGGTCTCCTACCTGTTCGGGCTCGAGTCGATGGCCTATCTCACCTGCGGCCTGGTCGACAACGGCGTGCCCGACTACTCGCTGGAGTCGGCGATCGTGAAGGTCTCGGGCACCGAGTTCCTCTGGTACCAGACCAACCGCGCGCTGCAGCTCAAGGGCGGGGCCGGCTACATGCGCGACGAGCCCTACGAGAAGGCATTGCGCGACACCCGCATCTTCCCCATCTTCGAGGGCGCCAACGACGTGATGCGCGCGTTCATCGCGCTCTCGGCGATGAAGCCGGTGGGCGAGCGCCTGAGCGAGATGGGCGAGCTCGAGCTGAGCGACCCGATCGGCTCGATCGGAGTGCTGGCCGACTACGTGGTCGGACGTGTCCAGCGCGAGGTGCGGCCCGAGCGCGTGACCCTGGCGCACAAGGAGCTGTCCGAGCTCGCCGAGCCGCTGACCGACCAGGTCAAGCGCCTGGCGGCGCACCACCGAGTCGCTGCTGCGCGAGCACAAGGGCGGCATCGTGGAGCGCCAGTTCCAGCAGAAGCGCGTGGCCGACGCCGTGTCCGACATCTACGCGCAGATCTGCGTGCTCTCACGGGTCACGTCGATCTTCGAGGACCACGGCGTGGAGCCCTCGGGCCAGGAGAACTTCATCGCGAGGACGTTCTGCACCCGCGCGGCGCAGCGCGTGAACGCCCAGCTCGACCAGATCGAGAGCAACGACGACGAGCGGATGACGGCGATCGCGAAGCTCGCGTACAAGCGCGGCGAGTACGGATACGCCTTTTTCGAGGACTGACCTGGGCGCTCAGCCAGCTCCGCCTGCAGCGGCGCCCGTGGTCGGAGGGCTTCCTGCCCTTGCATGCCTGAGAGCTCGCCGGTCGATCCCGCAGGACTCCAGGCTCGCCCGCCAGCCCCGGCTCCAGCAGCACGTAGTCGATCCGCAGGCCCATCTTGCGGTGGAAGTGGCCCTGGCGGTAGTCCCACCAGGTGTAGCCCACCTCGTCCGGGTGCAGCTCGCGGTAGGCGTCGCGCAGGCCGGCGTCGAGGATCGCCTCGAAGCGTCGCGCTCGTCGGGCGTCACGTGCGTGTCTCCGATGAACGCCTCGGGGTCGTAGACGTCGATGTCTGCCCGGGTCACGTTCAGGTCGCCCAGCAGAGCGCCGAGCGCGGGCGCCCTGGCGGCGAGCGCTTCGAAGAAGGCCAGCTTGGACTCGAACTGGGGCGTTCCGACGGCGCGGCCGTTGGGCACGTACGCGCTGGCCACGCGCAGGTCGCCCACGGTCGCCTCCACGTAGCGCGCCTCCTCCACCGCGGTCTCGCCGGGCTAGCCCTCGCTCGGCCTCCTCCAGCGCGACGCCCGCGGGCGCCACGATCGCCACGCCCGCCCAGCGCCCGGCCGAATGCTCCACCGCGGCGTAGCCGGCGGCCTCGAGCTCCATGTGAGGGAAGGCGGCGGCGTCGCACTTGGTCTCCTGCAGGCACAGCACGTCGGGCCGGTGCGCCTCGAGGAATTCGAGCACGCGCGGCAGCCGCACCTTCAGGGAGTTCACGTTCCAGGTGGCGAGCTTCACGGCCTTGACTTCAAGTGCGCTTGAAGATGCATGATCGATCCATGACTCAGACAATCACAGCCAATCAGCAGATCACCGACGAGGTCACGTCCTGGCCGGGCGTGGAGGCGGGCGTCGGGAGAAGGGGGGAGTGGTCGTTCACGGTCGGCCGCAAGGAGATCGGGCACCTGCACGGCGACCGCGTGGCCCACTTCGGCTTCCCCAAGGCCCTGTGGCACGAGCTGTTCGACGCCGGGCGGATCGACTACCACCCCGTCTTCCCCGGGAAGGCGGGCTTCGGCGCGCGCGTGATCGACGGCGAGGACGACGTGCGCGACGTGATCACCATGCTGCGCATCAACTACGAGCGCGTGGTGGAGAAGCACGGGCTGCCGGACGCGGCGGCCTGAAAATAGGGGCGACCGGCCCGGGAGGGGGCCGGTCGCCATGGCTCGACAGGAGGGAGGTCTGTGAGCTACTCCGCTTATCGGCCGCCCCCTCGGGGAACTTGAGCGCGTCGGGGATACTCGAACCGGTGAGCGCTTCCCAGAAGCGACTGGTGCTGATCGCCTGCGTCATGGGCACCACGGTCGTGACGGTGGACTCCACGGTCGTGAACGTGGCGCTCCCCGCGATCAGGGACGACCTCGGCGGAGGCTTCGCCGGTCAGCAGTGGACGGCCAACGCCTACCTGGTCACGCTGGCGTCGCTGATCCTCGTCGGCGGCTCGCTGGGAGACATCTTCGGCGAGCGGCGGGTGTTCTCGCTCGGCGTGGCCGGCTTTGGCGTGGCGTCGATCCTGTGCGCGGCCGCACCGACGATCGAGCTGCTGGTGGTGGCCCGCGCGCTCCAGGGCGTTGCGGGCGCGATGCTCACGCCGGCCGCGCTGGCGGTGATCGTGACGGTGTTCCCCGAGGACGAGCGCGCGAAGGCGGTCGGCGCGTGGACGGCGTGGGGGGCCATCGGGGTGGTTATCGGCCCGATCGTGGGCGGTCAGATCGTGGACTCGGCCTCGTGGCGGTGGATCTTCGCGCTGAACGTGCCCCTCGTGATCGCGACGATGGTGCTCGTGGCGAAGGCGGTGCCCGAGAGTCGTGGCGCTGACAAGGACACCAAGGTCGACGTGCTCGGCGCGGCCCTCTGCGCGTTCGGGCTGGCGGCGATCACGTTCGGGCTGATCCGCCAGCCCGAGGTGGGCACGTTCGCCGACCCGACGGTGGCGGTTCCGCTGATCGGCGGCCTGCTCTCGTTCGCCGCGTTCCTCCTCTACGAGGCGCGCGCATCGCACCCGATGCTGCCGCTCGAGCTGTTTCGCCGCCGCAACTTCGCCGCGGGCAACATCGAGACGCTGTCCATGTACGCGGGGCTGTCGCTGCTGTTCTTCTTCCTCGTGCTGTTCCTCCAGAACGTGGCCGGCTACAGCGCGGTGGCCGCGGGCAGCGCCACCCTGCCGGTCACGATCGTGATGTTCCTCACCTCGATGCGGTTCGGCGCGCTGGCAGACCGCTACGGACCGCGCTTCTTCATGGGCGTCGGCCCGATCGTGGCGGGCCTGGGCATGGCCCTGCTGACGCAGCTCGAGGCCGACCTGGACTACGTGACCGACCTGCTCCCGGGGCTGTTGATCTTCTCGCTCGGCCTGTCGATGACCGTGGCCCCTTTGACCGCCACCGTGCTGTCGGACGCCGACGAGCACAACGCCGGCATCGCGAGCGGGGTGAACAACGCGATCGCGCGCGTGGCCGGGCTACTCGGCATCTCCATCGTGGGCGCCATCGTGGCCGCCCGCTACGGCGACGGTTCCGACGCCTCCGTGGGCGCCTTCCACATGGCGATGGCCATCTCGGCGGGCCTGGTCTTCTTCGGAGGCGTGCTGGGGCTGATCGGGATCCGCAATCCGCGGCGCGAGGTCAAGTGTGCGGAGTGTCCGGGGGGTCAGCTGGTGGGGAGCTCGGCGGAGGCGGCGCGGCACGCGGGACCGCAGGAGGAGGCTCGGCGGCTGTTGAGGCGGCGGGCGCACTGGCTCCATCCTGACGGTGTTCGCCTGGTCCGGCGGCGGCAGGTCGTCCGCCGGGCGCTTGGCCCGCTCGCGCGCGCCGGCGGCGGCGAGTATCGCGGCGCAGCCCAGCGCCAGCACGCTCTGGCCGAGCGGGCGGTCGAACAGCCTGACCACGATCAGCAACGCGGCCCAGATCCCGGCGGCGAAGATCACCGTGCCGTCGCCGAACGGCAGGTGGAAGCGCTTGCGGTCGGCCCGCTGCTTGAGCAGCGCGAGCACCGCCGCCCCGGTGAGCACGATCGCCAGCTCCACGAACGAGAACGGGCCGAACGTGCTCACGATCAGCAGAACGGCGCCCACGGCCGCCACGCGCTGCTCGAAGTTCAGGCGGCGCCAGGCCTCAGCCATCGCCGAGGGCGCGGCGGCCGCCGAATCCGGCGTCCAGCTCGTGCCAGAACCCGATGTCGTCCTCGCCCTCCTCCCAGCAGAGGTAGACCTCCTCGCCGTCGCGTAGGGAGGGAAAGTCAGCCAGGCCGCGGTCCAGGTCGCGCAGCACGATCTCCTTCTCGCGAAGCTCGATCAGAGCGTTGCGCATCAGCATGAACGCGTCGGAGACCACCTTTCCCGGTGGGCCTCCACCGTTGCCCGGCCCGGCCTCGGAGAGCGCCTCGCGCGCCTGCTCGTCGTTCAGCCCCTCCCGCGCCTCGCGCAAGCGCTGGATCTGGTCCGCCAGCCACGGCAGCGCGGCGTTCGCCTCCTCGAGGGTGTAATGGCGCTCGTGCCGCACGCGCGGTCAGGCGACGGCCGGGGCCGGCCTGGCGGCGCGGTCGATCCGGGCAGCCAGCTTCTTCGCGTCGGCCTCGGACACGGTGCGCAGCTGGCCCTGGAAGGCCAGGTGCCAGTGGTCGGCCGGCCACTTCGCGATGTGGTCGAGCTCGCCCACCAGGTCCACGGCCGGAACGAACTGCTCCTCCTCGAGGACCTGGACCGGCTCGGTGGTGAAGCGCCAGGGATAGGGGTCGACCTTGCCGGGCTTGCCCGGCCACACCTTCTCGCGGTCCTCGAACATCTCCGAGGTCACGCGCACGATGCCGCCGAAGGCCTGGACGCCGGTCACGTAGAAAACGATCTCGTCGCCGGGCTCGATCCCCTCCGCCATCCGGCGCCGACCCTCCTTGGCGCCGATCAGCTCGAACCCGCGCTCACGGGTG
This sequence comes from uncultured Thermoleophilaceae bacterium, assembly GCA_963761505.1. GTDB lineage: Bacteria > Actinomycetota > Thermoleophilia > Solirubrobacterales > Thermoleophilaceae > JAAYBF01. The sequence goes on along the minus strand of CAVXGW010000007.1, from coordinate 345,532 downwards.
GCGCGAAAGTTGTCCAACGACCCGGTGAGGACCCAGGTCTTGCGAGCGCTCGCCATGAGGCGAAGGGTAAGGCACACTGGTGCCCATGGCAGACGACCTGGACCTGATCGGCCCCGATGACACCGCCTTCCGGCTCGAGCTGACCGCGGCGCAGCTGAAGATCACCCACACGGCCCTGAAGTCCCTGCTGGACGACTTCGGCCACGAGGAGCACGACCTGCACCGCCTGGTGCGCGAGGTGCTCGACAAGCTGCCGGACGAGCACGCGATCCGCGCAATAGAGCTGCGTTAGGGCTAGTCGATGGGAATGTCCTCGACCTTCGGCTCCCGGGGCGGGCGCTCGAGGCGGTCGAGGTACCAGTCGATCAGCGATCGCAGGGTCAGCAGGCCCTCGCGGATGAAGGAGGTCATGCGCCCCTGAAGCTCCGCGGGCGCCGCCCGGCGCAGCGCGTCGAGCAGCACGAACAGCGCCGAGAAGTCGAGGCCCGAGCGGGGCGGGGGCGGCTGGCCGTAGGGTCGCTGCCCGTGCGGTTCGGGCTGCTCGTCGAACAGTGGGTCGCCGTGCGGGCGCGGGGGGTCGCTGGGGCTGGGCCGATCGCTCGGCCGGGGGTCGTCCTCCGGCCTCGGCGGATCGCTGCGCGGCGGCGGCTCCGGCGGGCGCCGGCGCTCGCCCCAACCGGGCGCGTCAGGTGGTGTGGTCTTGTTGTCGTCCATCGGCTGGTTTGCGGAACTCGACCTCCAGTGCCCCATCGCTGAAGCGCGCGCTGCTCGTGGCGTACGAGGCCAGCGCGGGCGGCAGGATGATAGTCCGCTTCTGCCCGGCCACGCGCACGACCACCTCGAGGCCGATCTTCTTCAGCTCGATCTCGCCGCGCTCGGCGAACGGCAGGGCCACGCGCAGCGTCGCGCTGCCGTTGGTGGCGGTCAGCTCCTGTGCGAGCTCCTCGTGCAGCACCGCGGCCGCGTCGTCATCGCCGAACAGCTCGTCGCCCAGGCTGTCCAGCATCCGCGTGCCCACCACCTCGTCCGAGAAGAACGGGGCGGTGAGGATGGGGATCGGGTCGAACGCCGAGCGCACCAGCTCGAGATGCTCCTGCTGGCGCTCGCGCCAGCCCCCGAAGTAGCCGGTGGCGGCCTCTTCGGGGAAGACCCGGTTCACCACCACGGCGTCGGTCAGGTAGCCGTAGAGGTTCAGGTAGGTGAAGGTCCTCATCGCCTCCTTCACCACCATCCGGTCGGGCGTCATCACCAGCCGGATGGACGTGGCCGATCGGTCGCGCAGGATGCCGTTCATCGCCACGAGGTTGCGCACCAGCCGCTCGATGTCGTCGAACACGGCCTCGCTCGGAAGCTGCATGTCGAGGACGCCCGCGAACGGCCGCGCGGCCGCCACCATCGGGCCGCGGAACGGGAACACCTTCTCCAGCCACCAGGTGCACACATCGGGGAACGAGAGCAGCCGTAGCGTCTCGCCGGTGGGCGCGCAGTCCACGATGATCGCGTCGTACTCGCCGGACTCGTAGTGGTGCTTGATCTGCAACAGCGAGAACAGCTCGTCCATGCCGGGGGGCACGGTCAGCTCCTCGGCGGAGATCCGATCCACGCCCCGATCCGCCAGCAGGTCTCCGAGCCACCCCGAGACGGCCTCCCAGTTGCTCTCCATCTCCACCTGGGCCTGCACCTCCTGGCCCCAGAGCCCCGGCCCCACCTCGGTCGGCGAGTTGCCCAGCTCGCATTCCAGGGAGTCCGACAGCGAATGCGCGGGATCGGTGGACAGCACGACCGTGCGAAGACCGGCCGCGGCGCAGCGGCGGGCGGTGGCGGCGGCCACGATGGTCTTGCCGACGCCGCCCTTGCCCGTGTAGAGGATCGTCCGCGGAGCCATCCGGGGATCGTATGGCTCCCCCAGGTTGACCGCACCGCTCGAGTGGCGCATGATCCGCACACGGCCCCAAGTAGGTGGAAGCGGTGCCGATGGTCTGTACGGAATGTGGCTCGCAGCTGGACGCCGCGCTGGCCCTGCTGGCGGAATGGATGGACGGCTGACTCCATGGCATTGGGCGAGCATGGGCGCAACCCGTTGGTTCCGCGCAGCACCGCGGAGGGGGCGGCGGCCCTTCGCGCCGCCGGCGCGCTCGAGCGCGATCCGGCTGTGCGCTGCCCGGACGACCTCGCAAAAGGCTTCCTGGGCGGGCTGAACGTGAGCACCCTGGCCAAGCACCGTCGGACGCGGCCGCTCTACCTGGCCGCAGCGCGACGCAAGGTGCCGGGTGCCTATCCCTACGAGATCGCCCGTTGCCGCTTCATCGACGAGGTCCTGCTCGCCGAGGTTGACGCGGGGCTGGACGAGCTGGTCCTCTTGGGCGCGGGCCTGGACTCGCGCCCCTACCGTCTGGCCGAGCGGCTTGGCGCGGTGCGCGTGCTCGAGGTCGACCATCCCGCCAGCCAAGCGAGCAAGCGCGCGCGGCTGGAGCGCCTGCTCGGGCAGGTCCCGGAACACGTGACTTTCGTTCCGATCGATTTCACCCGCGACGATCTCGGCGACCGGCTGGCCGCCGGCGGTCACGATGAGGGCGCGGCCACGCTGTTCGTGTGGTCGGGCGTGAGCTGCTACCTGCCCGAGGAGGCGGTCGCCGGCGTGCTCGGCTGGGTCGGCGCCCATCAGAGCCCGCGGACGTCGATCGTGTTTGATGCCGTCTGGGCGGAGGTGGTCGATGGGTCGCGCGACTACTACGGCGCGACCGAGCTGCTGCGCGCCGTCGCCGACCTCGGGGAGCCGCTGCTATGGGGCATCGCAGAGGGGCGCGTCGACGAGACGCTCGCGCGCTTCGGGCTCCATACCGAGGTCGCGCTCGAAGAAGAGGCGGCGGCGGCCCGCTACCTCACCCACGCCGACGGCTCGACGGTCGGCCGTCCCTACGGCTTCGGCGTGCTGGTGCACGCACGCGTCGACTCTCCATAGAGCCGAGGACGCGACTACGGCATCGACTCGATCTGCCCGCTGGTCCGCGTACGAAGCCCCTGCCCCGTGCGCAGCTCCTTGGCCGCGAGCTGGACCTCGTAGGTGCCGGTGGTGCCAGGCCTCCAGGTGAAGGCGCCGTTGCCGCGGCGGAACGTGGCCACCTTGTTGAGCGACGTCTTGCCCTGCGTGGTGATCGTGATCTCCACCGCCGAGAGCTTGGACACGTTGAAGGTGACCTGGGTCTCCTCGCCCTTCACCGCCGTCTGGGGGCCCGTGAACACCAGCTCCGCGGGGTCGGTCATGTAGCCGCGATAGCGGCGGGCGGCGGAGCAGTACTCGGCCGCCTTCACCCGGTTGCACAGCCCCGCCATGAACTCGCGCAGCAGCTCGTGGTACTCGCGGGTGGACTCGCGGCCGCGGAAGGAGTAGCGGGACCAGTCGCCGGTGTCGCTGGCGGGCACCTCGAGGCGCGCCTCGGGCTCGGCGCGCGCGAACAGGGCCCGGGCGGACTGGTCGCCGGTGATCGTCGCGTAGTCGTACAGGCCGATCACCGACTGCATGAAGGCGTTGAAGATGAACAGCCGGGGCGCGAACGAGTACTGGAGGTAGTGGGGCCCGCCGAAGGGGCCGGTCGTGGCGGTGCCGGTGGGGGGGCGCCTCTGGAACGCGCCGAAGGCGTCGCGCGCGTAGGTCAGGTAGCTCGGGTCGCCGAGCAGCTGCGACGCGCGCGCGAAGGCCTGAATGCCGGTGGCCTGGGCCATCGCGCTGATCCACGGCGGCGCGCCGCCCCCGAAGCTGAAGTAGTACTCCCAGGTGCGGAAGCCGCCGCGGCGCGAGGAGGTCTTGATCATCTCCTGCAGGAGGCGCCTGAGGCCGGCACGGTCGCACGCCACACCGGTGTCCTTGACGCACGCTCCGTGCATCACGTTGGCTTCCTTGAAGTTCACCAGCGGCTGGAGCTGCAGCCCCTTGCCGCGGTAGTACTCGAACTGGAGCCTGCTGCCGCGGAAGGTGACCCGGTCGCGGTTGGCCGGGAACGGCTTCTTCGGCCAGTACTGGGTGTTGCGCTGGAGGATCAGGAAGACGGCCGGCATCCGGGAGCCCACCAGCTTTCGCCGCAGCGCCATCCGGTCCAGCGCGACGATCACGGACGCCAGCTCCCGCCCGCGGGCGCCCTTCAGCCGCTTGCGGGTCTTGCGCGCGCGCGAGTAGAGCGTGCGGTAGCGCCTGTAGTTGCGCCGGGAGATCCGCCGCTTGCGCACGGCGGTCCGCAGCGCCTTCGCCACGGCCTTCTCACCGCGGGTCGGGCCCTTCTTCTTGGCCGAGGCGGACGCCTCGGGTGGCCTCGCGGCGGCGTGCGCCGGCATGGCCGCGAACAGGGCCAGCACCGTTGCCACGCCCGCGAGCAGCCTGCGTTTGTGCGGGCACATCAGAGCCTCCAACGTAGCGACGGCCGTGAAGTTGCGTGCCGCAAGCAAACCTTCACTACCCTGCGCGCCAGCATGCCGAGGATCGGACTCCGACGCGCCGTGGCCGCCTTCCTGCCTCTGCTCGCCATCCCGCTGGTCGCGGGCTGCGGCGGCGGGAAGAGCGAGGAGGACGTGGAGGCCCTACTCGACAAGGCGTTCGAGCAGTCCGTGAAGAGCGCGGACGTGAAGATCGACGCCGAGCTGAAGATCGACGGGTTGCAGGGGTTCGACCGCCCCGTGCGGCTCCAGGCCGAGGGCCCGTACATCGGGAGCGAGGGCCAGCTCCCGAAGGCGGACATCGACCTCAAGATCGGCGCCGCGGGGGCCGGCCAGACCATCAGCTCGGGCTTCCTCTCCACCGGCGATCGCGCCTTCGTGAAGTTCGGGGGCGAGTTCTACGAGCAGTCCAAGGAGGACGTGGCCCGCGCGAACCGCGAGCTCGCGAAGGGCTCGGGCGGCAAGGATCGCGGCTCCCTGAGCGAGCTCGGGCTCAACCCCCGCACCTGGGTCGTGGACGCCAAGGGTGAGGGCGACGAGGAGGTCGCCGGGGTCGAGACCGAGCACGTGAGCGGCAAGCTCGACGTACGGCGGCTGTTCGCGGATCTGAACAAGCTCGTCGAGCGCTCCTCGGGCGCCGTCGGGGGAGCGGACCCGGGCACGCCCAGTCCCCTGTCGCCCTCCGATCTCGATGAGCTGGCCCAGGTGGTCGAAGACCCGACCTTCGACATCTACGTGGGCAAGGAGGACGACATCATCCGCCGCGTGTCGGGCAATCTCACGGTGAAGGTGCCCGAGGAGGACCGCGCGCGGGTGAACGGGGTCAGCGGCGGCACGCTGCGCTTCTCGGTGGAGCTGGCCGACGTGAACGGTGACCAGAAGGTGGAAGCGCCGGCCAAGGCGCGCCCGATCTCGGATCTGACCAGCCAGCTGCGCGGCGCGGGCGCCCTGGGCGCGCTCGGCGGCGGGGGCGCCAACCCGCAGGAGCCGTCCACCACCGCTCCCGGCAGCGGCACCGCTCCCGGAGGGACAGGGGGCGCCGGCGGCGCGGTTCCTGGAGACCCTCCAGCAGTACTCCGAGTGCGTCGACAAGACGCGCCCGGACGACGACGAGGCCCGCGCCCGTTGCGCCGAGCTGCTGCGCTGAGCGGCAGCCGGCGGATCAGGCACTAACTTCCAGCTGATGGAGCTGCAGGAGATCGGACCGTGGCTGGCGCTTGTCGCTGCCCTGCTGGTCTTCCTATGGCTCGACCTCCACTTCTTCGCCCGGGGGCGCGAACCGGACTTCAAGGAGGCGGTGGTCTGGTCGATCGGCTGGCTGGTGCTGAGCCTGGCCGCGGCGCTGGTGGTGCTCGCGCTGAGCGGGCCGGAGGACGCGGTCCTCTACACCACCGTCTATCTGATCGAGCGCTCGTTGTCGCTCGACAACCTGTTCGTCTTCCTGCTGCTGTTCGCCTACTTCGGCGTGCCGTACGAGCGCCGCCCGCGGCTGCTGTTCTGGGGCATCGTGGCCGCGCTGGTCATGCGGGGGCTGTTCATCCTCGGTGGGATCACCCTGATCGAGCAGTTCCACTTCGTGATCTACGCTGCTCGGGGCGGCGCTGCTGGTGCTGGCCTACCGGATCTTCCAGGGGGTGGACGAGAACGTCGACCCGGACAAGAACCTGATGGTGCGCCTGGTGCGCCGCTTCTACCCGGTGACCGACGACTTCCGCGAGGGCCATTGGTTCGTGTTCGAGGACGGCCGGCGCTGGGCGACCCCGCTGTTCCTGTGCCTGACCGCGATCGTGTTCGCCGACCTGGCCTTCGCGATCGACTCGATCCCCGCGGCGTTCGCGATCACGCGCGATCCGTTCCTGATCTGGATGGGCAACGTGTTCGCGCTGCTCGGCCTGCGCGCCCTGTTCGTGCTGGTCGAGGGCCTGATCGCGCGCTTCCGCTACCTCGACGAGACGATCGCGATCGTCCTCGGCGTCGTGGGGGTGAAGCTGCTGACCGAGGACCTGGTGAAGGTCGGTCCGCTGGCCAGCCTGGGGATCATCGCCGTGCTGTTCACGGGCGGGATCATCGCGTCGATCATCGCCGACAAGAACGATCCGGACTCCGAGCGACAAGCGCGAGGAGCGCGCCTCGCGCACCGAGCGCGAGCCCGAGCCGGCGGCGAGCGAGTAGCGGCCAGCTCGGGTCAGGCCGACGACGTCCCCCACGGCGATCTCGCCGTTGGACAGCACGTCGGCGCGCAGGCCCCCGCGACGCACCAGGGCGCGCAGGGTGCCGGGCCCGCTCATTCGCTCGAGGTGAGCGCACGGTTCGCACAGCCGTCGCCCGGCGCACACCACCCGCCCACCGTGAAGCGCGCCCCCACGAGCCGGTTCAAACGGATCCCGCGGGTCACGATGTTCCGGCGCGCGAGCTCCGGCGCCAGACCGAGCTCGGCGAGCACCTCGCCCTCGATCAGCGTGAGTGCGCGGCCGCCGGCGGGGCCGGGGGAGAAGGTGCCGCGGCCGTCCGCGTAGCGGTCGCCGTCCAGCCCGCGGCCCGCGACCGCCATCGCGCTCTCGACGAGAACGGGCTGCGGCCTCTGCCTCCGCCGCGATCACGATCGCCTCGACCGTCCCGCGCTCGCCCTCGGCGCGGACCGTAAGGGTGCTCGCCCGGGCGCCACTTCGTGATTGAGGGGGGCGACCACGAACGCCTCGCACGGGGGCGCCCGATGTGCGCCCGCCGGCGGGGTCGTAAAGGACGCCGGGCGGGACTCCGAACATCACGACCCATGCGTCCGACCCGTCGAGCCGCGCGAGGAAGGGGCCCGGCCACGTGAAATCGCCGGGATTCCGCACCGGCACGAGCCCGAGGTTGCGCTCCGCCAGCCAGCCGGGTGCGCTCGCGGGATCGGCGGGCGGGTCCGCCGGCGCCGGTCGATGCGGCGAGGCAATCGCCGAAGGCGGACATGACGCTACGAGCCGAGCCGCCGCTGCAGCGCCGCCAGGCGCCTGTCCCACTGCGCGCCCACGTCCGCCATCCAGGTCACGGCGTCCGACAGCGGCGCGGGCGTGAGCCGGTAGCGCACCTCGCGCCCCGCCCGCTGGAGTCCACCAGCCCGGCGGCCGCCAGCGCGCCCAGGTGCTTGCTCACCGCCTGGCGGGTGACCGGCAGGTCGGCCGCCAGCTCGGTGGCGGTGGAAGGCCCGCGCTCGCCCAGCGCCGCCAGCAGGCCGCGGCGGGTGGGGTCGGAGAGCGCGTCGAAGACGGCGTCGGTGGCGGCCATCAGGCGGCCAGCATCATCGGGCCGCTGGGGAGCTGGGTCTCGAGCGCGGCCAGCGGCCGCGTCTCGGTGACCACCAGGCGGGTGCCGCCCTCGGTCTCCTCGAGGTCGAACTGAACGCGGCTCGACTCCTCGCCATCCGCGCTCCACCAGATCGTGAGTCGCTCGGCGGGCTCGTATTCCTCCACCCAGCCCTCGCGCGGCCCGACCGTCACGTCCCCGCCCGGGCGCGGCTCGATGCTCGCCTGCTCCCCGAGCCAGTCGGTCTCGGTGATCGCCTCCCACACCTCGTCCGGCGGGGACTCCAGCTCGATCTCTCGCGTGACCTCCAAGACGGCCTCCTCAACACGCAACCCAGCGGTTGCGCTATCGTGCAACCAATGAGTTTCATGATACCGATGGTCATCGAGCAGACGGCACGCGGCGAGCGCTCCTTCGACATCTACTCCCGGCTGCTGAACGAGCGCATCGTCTTCATCGGCCAGCAGATCGACGACGAGATCGCCAACGTGGTCGTGGCGCAGCTCCTGCACCTCGAGTCCGACGATCCCGACAAGGACCTGTCGGTGTACGTGAACTCGCCCGGCGGCTCGCTGCACGCCGGGCTCGCGATCTACGACGCCATGCAGTACGTGAAGCCCGACGTGCAGACGATCTGCTTCGGCATCGCGATGTCGGCCGGCTCGCTGATCCTCACCGGCGGGGCGGAGGGCAAGCGCCTGGCGCTGCCCAACTCGCGAATCCTCATCCACCAGCCCACCTCGGGTTTCCAGGGCCAGTCGAGCGACATCGAGATCCACGCCAAGGAGATCCTCGACCTGCGCAGCCGGACCGAGGAGATCTACTCCCACCACACCGGGCAGCCGGTGGAGCGGCTGCACGACGACATGGAGCGCGACCGCTTCATGAATCCCGAGGAGGCCGTGGAGTACGGGCTGATCGACCGGGTGATCGAGCGCCACGAGCTGCGCCCGACGCCGTCAGGCTTCCGCTAGCTACGCGAAGTAGAACACCAGCCCGAGCACCACGTACAGCGCCAGCAGCTGCACGCCCTCGAACCAGTTCGACTCGCCGTCCTGGGTGAGGAAGTTCGCGATCAGGACCGCGAACAGCAGGCCGCCGAGCTCGTAGCCGTTGAAGACGAGCGCCATCGGGTCCGGTCCGATCACGAACGACAGCAGCACGAGCACCGGCGCCACGAACAGCGCGATCTGGGCGCTCGAGCCGATCGCGATCGAGACGGCGAGGTCCATCTTGTCCTTGGCGGCCACCAGCACGGCCACCCAGTGCTCGGCGGCGTTGCCGACGATCGCCACCACGAACACGCCCACGAAGAACTCCGACAGCCCGATCTCCTCCGACGCCTCCGAGATCGAGCCCACCAGCACCTCGGACATCACTCCCACGAGCACGGCGGCGATCGCCAGCATCACGACGGACTTCTGGATCGTCCAGCCGCCCTCGTGCTCGTCCTCCTCGCCCTCGAAGGGGTTGAACACCTTGCGGTGGGTCTTCAGCGAGAACACCAGGCCTGCGGCGTAGCTGGCCATCAGCACCAGCGCCACCGCGAAGGAGAGATGCTCGAGGTCCGAGCCGAAGTCCACGCGCTCGTCGCCCACGGCGGGCAGGCCGCCGCCGTGCACGAGCTGGAAGACGGCCGGCAGGACCAGCGCGCACAGCGCCAGCAGCAGCATGGCCGACTGGGCGTTGGCGGCGGTGCGGTTGAACGTCTGCTTCTCGCGGCTCCAGCCGCCCACCAGCATCGCCGCCCCCAGCACCAGCAGGATGTTCCCGATGATCGAGCCCACGATCGATGCCTTCACGACCTCCTGCAGCCCCTCCCTGAGGGCGAAGAAGGCGATGATCAGCTCCGGCGCGTTGCCGAACGTCACGTTCAGGAACCCGCCGATGCCGGGCCCCGTCTGCGCGGCGATGTGCTCGGTGGCCTCGCCCATCACCGCGGCGGTGGGGATCACGCCCAGCGCCGCGGCGCCGAAGACCAGCACCGGCTCCGCGTGCGCCAGCTCCAGCGCCACCGCGATCGGTATGAAGATGCCTAGGAAGTAGACGGGCCGCACGAGGCGGGCAGGCTACTGAGCCTTACTCCTCCGGGTCCGGGTCGGCGTCCGGCTCGTCGTTCTCGCCCTCGAGCGGGGCGTCGTCGTCGGCGTCGGGGTCGTCCATGGCACGCGTCTGCCGGCCGTCGCCGCCGTGATAGGTGGCCTGGAACTCCTCGAGCAGCTCGTCGCGCTGAGCCTCGTCCACCGGGGAGGCGTCGGAGACCAGCACCCAGTCCGCCCCCTCGAACTCCTCGAGGTTGAAGATCTCGTTGTCCATGGAGGACGAGTCGTCCACCACGATGAGCACCTCGGTCTGGGGGTTGAAGTAGGTGCCCGGCCGCACGAGCAGCTCTTCGGTCTCGTAGGTGCGTTCGTTGCTCACGGTGTAGCTATATCCGATTTGTCACCCCCCGAACTCGCGAATTTGCCGGTCCACCTCCGTCTCCACGTCCAGCGGTTCCTCCCCGCGCCTCATCCGTCGCTCGTTGCGCGCCACCACGAGCTGACGCACCTCCTCCCGGAGGGCCGGGTCGTCGCCTCCCGGAGGCGCCGTGAGGGCGGCCACCTCGGCATCGATGTCCAGCGGCGGCTCGCCGCGCGCCTCCATCCGCGCCGATTTGGCCTCGAGCATCTGCCGGATCTCCTCCTGCGCCTCCGCGTTGGCCGCGGCGCTGCCCGGGGGAGGGCCCGGCCGCAGATCCGGCTCGTCGAGCGACAGGCCGGTGCGCCCCAGCCCGGAGTAGATCCCGCCGGTGCCGATGTAGCTGAGGCAGGCGATCAGGATCGCCACCCCGACCACGATGATGAGCACGGTCCCGAACGTTCCCACGGGGCTAGAGTCTGACGGCCATGCTCGAACGCCTGCGCAGACGCACGATGGCTCCTGGCCGCCCGATCGTCTATCCCGAGCAGGTGGGGCTGTGGCTGTTCTCCCTGCTCGCCATCGCCGGCGGCATCTACGTGGTGCTGAAGTTCGCGCTCTAGAGCCACTCTGGACCCGCGCGCGGGCTTGCGGTACGCTTCTCGCAACCAATTGACTGACGAATCAATCGGGCGCCGGGTACGGGTGCCCCACCTCAAGGAGCGCAAGTGGTCGATTTCACGCTGACCGATGAGCAGAAGGACATCCGGGAGATGGCCCACGACTTCGCGGAGAAGGAAATCCGCCCGGTCGCATGGGAGTACGACAAGGACTCCACCTGGCCCCAGGAGATCGTCGAGAAGGCCTGGGAAGTCGGGCTGATGAACAGCCATATCCCCGAGGAGTACGGCGGCCCCGGCCTCGACTACCTCACCGGCTGCATCATCGAGGAGGAGCTCGGATGGGGCTGCTCCGGCATCGGCACCTCGCTCATGTGCAACGGCCTCGCCTGCGCCCCCGTGGGCATCGGCGGCTCCGAGGAGGTCAAGAAGGAGTTCTTCGGGATGCTCACCGAGGAGCCCAAGCTCGCCTCGTTCTGCCTGACCGAGCCCGACGCCGGCTCCGACGTCTCGGGCATGAAGACCAACGCCGTGAAGCAGGGCGACAAGTACGTGATCAACGGCTCCAAGTGCTTCATCACGAACGGCTCGCACGCCTCCTGGTACACGGTCTACGCCAAGACCGACAAGGAGGCCGGCCACCGCGGCATCTCGGCCTTCGTGGTCCCGCGCGACCTCGACGGCGTGACCGTGGACAAGAAGGAGGACAAGCTCGGCCAGCGCGCCTCCAACACCGCCACGATCTCGTTCAACGACGTGGAGATCCCCGCCGAGAACCTCCTCGGCGAGGAGAACAAGGGCTTCAAGCTCGCGATGATGACCCTCGACCGCACGCGCCCCGGCGTGGCGGCCATGGCGGTCGGCATCGGGCGCGCCGCCTTCGAGTTCGCCGCCGACTACTCCAAGGAGCGCGTGCAGTTCGGCGTGCCGATCGCGATGCACCAGGCGATCCAGTTCATGATCGCCGACATGGCGACCAAGGTGGAGGCCGGGCCGGCTGCTCGTCTACAAGTCCGCCGTGCAGCTCGACCAGGGCGAGCGCAACACGCTCGTCTCGTCTCACGCCAAGCGCTTCGCCGCGGACTCCGCGATGGAGATCACCGTCGACGCCGTGCAGGTCTACGGCGGCTACGGCTTCATCAAGGAGTACCCGGTCGAGAAGCTCATGCGCGACGCGAAGATCATGCAGCTGTACGAGGGCACGTCCCAGATCCAGCGTCTGGTGATCGCCCGCGAGACCCTGATGCCGCGGCGCGTCGAGGAGCCCGCGGCCGCCGCCGCGTAGACGGGCGCGCGTAGGCGCGAGGCTGCGCACGGCACAGCCCGGGGCGGTAGCTTCCTGGCATGGCGCTGAGGCGCTCCGTCCGGGGATTCGGGCGTCGCCCGCGGCGCTCAGCTCAAGTACTGGCTGAGCGCTGCCGGGTCGTGCACGACCGTCTTGCCGCGTTTGAGGCTGATGACACCCTCGTTCTCGAGCCAGTGCAGTATCCGCGTCACGCTCTCGCGGGAGGCTCCCGCGAGCCGCGCGACATCGGTCGAGCTGCCCACGACCTCGATGTCGCGCTCGCCCGCGCCCTGGGCCTGGCGCGCCTCGACCTGGCCCAGGAGCGTGGCGGCCACGCGGCCGGCCACCGTCGCCATCGCGTGCTCGAACATCCGCTCGTTGGCCGCGCGCAGCCGGGCCGCCAGCCCGACGGCCACGCTGAGCGCCGCCTCCGCGTCGCGACGGAAGATCGACATCACGTCGTCTCCGGCGAGAGCGACCGCGACCGTGTCGTCTAGCGTCTCGACGGTCGCCGACCTGCGCTCGCCGTTGAACAGGGCGAGCTCGCCGACCACGTCACCGGGCCCGAGGCGCGCGAGCGTCACGCGGCGGCCGTCCGGGAACCGGCGCAGCACCCGCACAGAGCCGCTGTGCAGCACGAAGCACTCCTCGCCCCGCTCGCCCTCCTCGAACACCACCTGTCCGGTGTCCCAGTGAACGGTCGTGGCCTTGGAAGCCAGGTCGTGGAGCTCCGCGGCGATCAGCGAGGAGAACCACTCATGGGCTCCGAGCAGCGCTACGACGGTCTCGTGCTGAAGGCTCTTGGGCTCGATCAGCTCTCTCCAAGCGCTCGCGATCATAAGACAGGTCGCATGAGCCGGGTTGCACGCTTTGCGATCCGCCGGCCGAAGCTGGTGCTCGTGGCATGGGCGCTTGGTCATCGCCGTGCTCGCGCTCGCGGGCCGCGGGGTCGAGGACAAGGTGCAGCCCACCGAGCTGCTCGTGCCGGGCACCGAGGCCGATCGCTGGGACAAGATGCGGGCGGGGCATTTCGGCGAGGACGCGGCGGTGCTGCTGCGCGGGCCCAAGGCGGAGCTCGACCGCCAGGGCCCCGCGCTCGCGCGCGACCTGGCGCTGCGGCCGGGGACCCGTGCGCTGTCGCCGTGGAGCGCCGGCGTGGGGGCCAGGAAACTTCGTCCGAGTCCGGACCAGGCGCTGATCACGCTCGACCTGCAGGTGCCCGAGGGAGAGACCTCGAGCACGATCGTGCCCCCGCTCGAGCGCTTCGTCGACGAACGGATCTCGCCCCCGGTGAAGTCCCACCTGGCCGGCGAGGCGCCGCTCAGCCGCGACCTGAACGATGCGACGACCGACGGCGCCCACAAGGCCGAGCTGCTCGCGGCGCCGATCCTGATCATCGTGCTGCTGCTGGTGTTCCGCTCGCCGGTCGCCGCGGCGATCCCGCTGATCATGGGCCAGGCCACGGTGCTGGCGTCCTTCGGGGTGATCTCGATCATCCTCGACGTCTCGGACCTCGATGCGATCGCCCTCAGCCTCGCGTCGGGCATCGGGCTCGCGCTGGGGGTCGACTACTCGCTGCTGATCATCACCCGCTTCAGGGAGGGGTTGGAGCAGGGACTGGTGCCCAGACAGGCGGCGTCGCTGGCCGCGAACACCGCCGGGCGCACGGCCGTGTTCGCCGGCTCGCTGCTGGTGGCGATCATGATGGTCTCCTTCGTCCTCTCGCCGGGATCGGTGCTGCTCTCCTCGGCGACGGGGGCGATCGTCTCGACCGTGCTGAGCATGATCGGCGCCGCGATCGTGACCCCGGCGGCGGTGACGCTGCTCGGGCATAACGTGAACCGGTGGCAGTTCGGCGGCCGGGGCGAGCGGCGCAACCTGCTCTCGGGGCTCGTCTCCAGGGTGTCGCGCCGCCCGGCCCTCGCCGCCAGCGCCGTGCTCGCGCTCCTGCTGCTCGTCGCGTCGCCGGTCAGCGCGCTGGAGATGATCCCACCCGACCCGCGCCAGCTACCCGACGGCAGCAAGGGCGTCGAGGACTACCACGCCGTCCGCGATGCGGGCTTCGGCCCCACCGTCGAGGTGGTGCTGCGCGCGCCGAAGGGCGCGGTCATGGATCCCGCCCGGTTGAGGCAGATCGACCCGTTCGAGAGGCAGCTCGCCAAGGTGCGCAACGTGAGCTCGGTGTTCGGGCCGGACACGCTCGCCGAACGCACGAAGGCGATCCGTGACGCGCCCCGCTCGATCAGGCGCGCGCGCCGGCAGCTGAAGGAGGCCGAGCGGGACCTCACCCGGCTCGCGAACGGACTCGATGACGCCACCGGCGGCGTCGGGGAGCTGCGCGACGGGCTCCTGGACGCCGCGTCCGGCGCACGCCGGCTGAAATCGGGCTCCGAGCTCGCACGCGAGGGCTCCGGCCGCCTGGCCGCCGGCAACCAGCGCGCCTACGAGGGCTCCGGGGAGCTCGTGGCCGGTGCGCGCGACGCACGCCGCGGCTCCGCCGAGCTGGCATCGGGCAACCGCCAGCTGAGCGACCGGCTGAACGGCCAGTTCGCGCCGGGCGCCGACCGGCTCGCTACCGAGCTGCGGGCGGGTCAGGGACGCTTGACCCAGCTGCGCGTGCCCGCGCAGGTCAGCGAGCGCGGGGCACAGGCGGTCTGGGACACGCTCAACCGGATGACCATCGGCAAGACCGACCCGCTGTTCGCGCAGGCGCTGCGCGAGGCCGGGACGACGCTGGGCGCCGCCACGGGCCGCAACCCGCTCACGGGCCAGAACGTGTTCCCCGGCTTCCAGGGGCTCGACGCGTCGATCGCCCAGGCCGCCTCGGAGGCCGGGCGCGCCGCCGACGGCGCGACGCAGCTGTCCCAGGGCGCTCGCGAGGCGGCCAACGGCGCCAGCAGGCTCTCCAACGGAGCGAACGAGCTCCACGACGGGCTCGTGCGCCTCGAGCGCGGCAACGAGCGGCTCCAGCGCGGGCTGGCCGACTTGGCGGAGGGATCGGACGAGCTGCGCGACGGCCTCGCCCAGCTGGGCGTCGGACAGGATCAGCTCGCCAGCGGGCTCGAGTCGGGTCACGCGGAGAGCGCGCCGCTCGAGGCGGGTCTCGCCGACGCCGCCGCCGAGGTCGGGTTGACGCGGGATCAGCTGGTCGGGCGCTCGGGCCCGTTCAAGCCACTGCGCACCCTCGCGGCGCTCCAGAAGCGCTCGCCGCGCTTCTTCAGCTCCGGCTACGTGCCGGTCGCTGCGTTCGACGGCGCGCGCGCGCTCGACCGCGACGCCTCCACCTTCCTGCTCGACTCCGACCGCGGCGGCGGCCAGGTGGGGCGGGTGTCGATCCTCCCCGACGTCGAGACCAACGACCCGCGCACGGAAGCCGTGGTCGACGACGTGAAGAAGGTGACCGAGGACTTCGAGCGCGAGACCGGCATGGACGCCGCGGTCGGCGGAACCGCGGGCAAGATGGTCGAGTACGACCGCGTCACGTCCGGGCGGCTTCCGCTGCTGGTCGCGATGATCTGCCTCGTCACCTACCTGCTGCTGGTGGTCGTGCTGCGCTCCCTGTTCCTGCCCGCGATCGCGGTGCTGCTCAACCTCGTGACGGTCGCGGCGGCCTTCGGCGTGCTGTCGCTGCTGTTCGTCGGCGACTCCCCGCCGCTCGGGGGGGCCGGCGCGCTGGACGTGCTGTCGGTGGCGAGCATCTTCACGATCACGTTCGCCCTGTCGATCGACTACCAGGTCTTCCTGCTCACGCGCATGCGCGAGGAGTTCGTGCGCACCCAGTCGAACGAGTCGGCGATCGAGTTCGGGATCGCCAAGACGGCCAGGGTGGTCACCGGGGCGGCGGCGATCATGGTGGGCGTGTTCACCGCCTTCGCGCTCTCGGACTTCGTGCTGCTCAAGCAGTTCGGCGTCGGCCTGGCCACGGCCGTGCTGATCGACGCGACCCTGGTTCGCCTGGTCCTGCTGCCCGCCGCGATGCGCCTGTTCGGCGAGACGACCTGGTGGCTGCCGACCTGGCTCGACGAGCGCCTGCCGGTGCTCGACGTCGAGGGCGCCGAGTACGCGCACGAGGCCGAGACGATGCGCCCGCGCGCCGCGCCGGCCTGATTCGATCGCCGGCCGCGCTTGTGCGGCCCGATCGCCTGTCAGGATCCCGCCCATGGCGCGGGAAAGCTCCAAGCGCAGCCGCAGCCGCGAGGCGGTGCGCGACACCGTCAAGCAGACGGGCGGCCTGGACCGCGGCCGCGGCGCTCCTCGCGCCCCGAGGGGCTCCGACCCGTTCACCGGCGAGATGCGCCGCCGCCAGGTGCTGCCGCTGCTCGTGCTTCACCTGATCTCGCAGGGCCCCTCATACGGCAACCAGCTGATGGAGCGGATCGCCGGAATGACGGAGGGCGTGCTGTCGGTGAACCCGAACACGATGTACCCGCTCCTGCGGCGCCTGGAGGAGGAGGGGCTGATCGAGGGTCAGTGGGAGCACCCCGAGCGCCGGACGCGCCGGTTCTACTCGCTCACCGGCCCGGGGAAAAAGGAGCACAAGCGCCTGCTGGACGAGGTGCGCCCGTTCCTGGATTCGGTCGGCCGCTCGATCGACGAGATCGTCCGCGAGGTGTACGGCTGATGCGCACGGTGATCGCTCAGGTGACCGTGCCGCTGAGCCCCGAGGCCGCCACCGCCACCTGGAGCGACCCGCGGCGGTGGCCGGCGTTCGTGGAGGGCTTTCAGCGGGTGGAGGACCAGGGCGCCGACTGGCCGGCCGAGGGCTCGAGGCTCGTGTGGGTGTCGGGCGCCGGCGGGCGCGGGCGGGTGACCGAGAAGGTCAAGGAGGCCGGCCCGACCAGCCTCACGACCCTGGTCTACGAGCAGCGCCTGGTCGGCACCCAGCGCTTCAGGGCGGCGGAGGACGGGGACGGGTCGAGCGTCGAGCTCAGGCTCGAGTACGAGCTCACCAGCCAGAGCCCGCTCAAGGGCTTGACCGACCTGCTCTTCATCCGCCGCGCCCTGCGCGACGCCCTCGGGCGGACCCTGCGCCGCTATGCGGTGGAGGCCGAGGACGAAGCCGGGCTGCGGTAGGTTTCAGCGCGTGGCGCAGGAGCCCAAGAGCCTCACCGGCAAGGTCGTCGCGATCACGGGCGGAGCCCGCGGCATCGGCAAGGCCACCGCCGAGGCGTGCGCGGCGCAGGGCATGAAGGTCGCGATCGGCGACCTCGACGAGGCCGGCGCGAAGTCGGCCGCCGAGGAGATCGGCGGCGGGGCCGTGGGCACCGCCCTGAACGTGACCGAGCGCGAGTCCTTCGAGCGCTTCATCGATTTCGTGGACGAGCAGCTCGGCCCAGTGGACGTGCTCGTGAACAACGCCGGGATCATGCACCTCGGCCGGTTCGTCGACGAGGACGACTCCTCGACCCAGCGGATGATCGACATCAACGTGAACGGCGTGCTGTACGGGATGAAGGTGGTGCTGCCGCGGTTTCTCGCGCGCGACGACGGGCACCTGGTGAACATCGCGTCCTCCGCGGGCAAGGGCGGCTATGCGGGCGGCGCGACCTACTGCGGGACCAAGCACTTCGTGGTCGGCGTGAGTGAGGCCGTGCGCGCGGAGACCAGGGACACGGCGATCGAGGTCTCCTGCGTGATGCCGGGCATCGTGAACACCGAGCTGGCCGCCGGGCTGCCCGCCGCCCGCGGGGTGAAGAACATCGCACCCGAGGACGTCGCCGCCGGCATCGTGGAAGCCCTGCAGAGGCCCCGCTTCGACGTGTACGTGCCCAAGTCGATCGGGCCGATCAACAAGGTGATCGGCGTGCTGCCCCGGGCAGGGCGCGAGGCCGTCGGCCGGGCGCTCAAGGCCGACAAGGTGCTGGATACCGCCGACCCCGCCGCCCGCCGTGGCTACGAGCTGCGCGCGGCCCACTCCGAGCCAGGCCTGGAGCCCGGTGACGAGCAGAAGCAGCTCACCGAACAGACCTAGAAGCTCCGACCCAGAAGGGACCCATGTACGTATTCAAAGCCGCCGTCGTCGGCGCGGGCACGATGGGCGGGGAGATCGCCCAGGTGATCGCCTCGTCGGGCGTGCCGGTCGTGCTCAAGGACGTGAAGCAGGAGTTCGTCGATACCGGGCTCGCGAAGGCCCGCGAGGTCACCCAGGGCCAGCTCGGAGGACTCGTCTCCAAGGAGAAGATCACCCAGGAGCAGGCCGACTCCCAGCTCGAGGAGATCACCGGCCGGATCACCGGCACCGACCGAGTACGACGGCTTCGGCGACGTGGACTTCGTGGTCGAGGCCGTGCCCGAGCGGATGGAGATCAAGCAGGCCGTGTTCGGTGAGCTCGACACCGTCACCCCCGGCCACGCCATCCTCGCGTCCAACACGTCGTCGCTCTCGATCAGCGAGATGGCCGACGCCACCACTCGCCCGGACAAGGTCGTGGGCTTCCACTTCTTCTACCCGGCGTCGGTGATGCGCCTGATCGAGGTGATCGAGGGCGAGGAGACCTCCGACGAGACGCTCCAGGCCACCACCAACTTCGCCCAGGCCATCCGCAAGACGGCGGTTCGCTGCGGCGAGGGCCCTGGCTTCGTGGTCAACCGCATCCTCAACTCGGCCGTCTCCGAGGTGTGGAGGGTGACCGAGGAGGAGGGGCTGGACATCAAGGAGGTCGACAAGACCATCCAGGAGTCGGGCACCGTGCCGATGGGGCCGTTCTTCCTCACCGACCTGCTCGGCCTGGACACCGTGCTGCACGTGGCCGAGCACCTGCAGGAGAGCTACGGCGACCGCTTCTACGTGTCACCGAAGATGAAGGAGCTCGTCGAGGCCGGGAACCTCGGCCAGAAGACCGGGAAGGGGTTCTACGAGCATGGCTGAGGCAATGGAGACGATCGTCGAGCGGATGGGCCTGAAGACCCTGGTCGAGTCCTGCCTGGTGCTCGAGGAGGGCGAGGCGTCCGCCAAGGACATCGAGATCGGGATGATGATGGGCGCCGGGATCCTTCCCGGGCCGTTCGCCCGGGCCGACGACCAGGGCCTGGACTCGGTGCTGGAGGCGCTGGAGCGCGCTCACGCGGAATGGGGCGACGGCTTCGAGCCGCCGCTCGTGCTCAAGCGCCTGGTGGGGCAGGGCCGCCTGGGCAAGAAGAGCGGCCAGGGGTTCTTCCCCTACCCGCAGCCCGACGAGGGCCAGTCGCGCGAGACGATCGCGCTCGAGACCCGCGGCGACGTGGGCATCGTGTGGCTGAACCGCCCGCCCGCCAACCCGCTCTCGCCCCAGGTGATCCGCGAGCTCACGGAGCTGTGGGAGGAGATCGACGGGAAGCTGCGCGTGGCCGTGTTCGCCAGCTCCAACGTGTTCACGTTCTCCGCGGGCGCCGACATCAAGGAGTTCACGAAGATGTCGCCGGACAAGGAGGGCCGGGAGCTGATCGAGTCGGCCCACGCCTTCATGCGCGGGATGGAGAAGTCCCGCACCGTGACCATCGCCGCGGTCAACTCGATCGCGTTCGGCGGCGGCTGCGAGCTGGCGATGGCGTGTGACTTCCGCCTGGCGGCGGAGTCCGCCTCCTTCGGCCAGCCCGAGATCAACCTGGGCATCATCCCCGGCTTCGGCGGCACCCAGCGGCTGCCGCGCCTCGTGGGTGAGGCCAAGGCCCTGGAGATGAACCTGGTGGGCGATCCGATCGGGGCCTACGACGCGCTCCGGCTGGGCCTGGCCAACCAGGTCGTCCCCGACCATGAGCTGTTCGACACGGCGCTGGCGTGGGCGAAGAAGATGGCCCGCCAGGCGCCGGTGGCGATCGAGAACATCAAGCGCGTGTCCGCGAACGGCGACCTGGATGCCGGGATCGAGGCCGAGAAGGAGGGCTTCGCGGCAGCCTTCGGGTCCGAGGACGCCAAGGAGGGGATCGGGGCGTTCCTCGGCAAGCGCCAGCCGGAGTTCAAGGGCAAATGAAGGCCTCGAGGCCTCAGGCCTCAGGCCTCAGGGGCCAGGGCGCGGGACCTCGCCGCGCTCCTTTCTGCCGCGCGGTCCGCCGTCGTTCTCACCGGGGCCGGCATCTCCGTGCCGTCGGGGATTCCCGATTTTCGTTCTCCGGGCACGGGGCTGTGGGAGAAGGTCGATCCGATGGAGGTCGCCCACATCGACGCGTGGCGGCGGGACCCGGACCGGTTCTGGGAGTTCTACGGCCAGCGGTTCGCGTCGCTGATCGACACCCGGCCGAACCGCGCCCACGAGGTGGTTGCGGAGCTCGAGCGCCGTGGCCTCATCCGGGGCGTGATCACGCAGAACATCGACCGGCTGCACGGCATGGCGGGCAGCGAGCGCGTGGTCGAGGTGCACGGCTCGATCGAGTGGAGCCGCTGCATGACCTGCAACGGGCGCGTGGAGCTGAAGCAGGTGGTTGCGCTGCTCGAGTCCGGCGACGGCGCCCCGGAGTGTGCCGCGTGCGTGTCCCCGCTCAAGCCCGACGTCGTCCTGTTCGGCGAGCTGCTGCCCGACGAGGCGATGGCCGAAGCCCAGGCGCTCGCGTCGGAAGCGGACCTGATGCTCTGCATCGGCTCATCGCTCACGGTCTATCCCGTGGCCGGCCTCCCGGCACTCACGAGCGGCAACGGCGGCAAGCTCGTGCTCATCACCGAGGGCGACACTCCGTACGACGACCAGGCGGACCTCAGGTTCGGCGGTGACGTGGTGGACGAGCTGGAAGCGGTCCTGGCGGAGCTGGACGCCTAGGCATGGACCAGCGCCTCAGCCTCGTGACGCTCGGCGTGTCCGACCTGGCGCGCTCGCGCGCGTTCTACGAGGCCCTGGGGTGGACCACCGGCGCCGGCCCGGACGACGACGTGGTCTTCTTCCAGGCCGGGGGCATGGTGGTGGCGCTGTGGGACCGGGCCCGCCTCGCCGAGGACAGCGGCGTGACCGACCCCGGCGGCTGGGGCGGCATCACGCTCGCCCACAACGTGGGCTCGCCGGAGGAGGTCGACGCCGTGATCGAGGAGGTCCGCGCCGCGGGCGGAGCGATCGTAAGCGAGCCCGGCGAGACCTTCTGGGGCGGCTACTCCGGCGCCTTCACCGACCTCGACGGCCATCCGTGGGAGGTCGCCCACAACCCCCACTGGACGCTGGCCGAGGACGGCTCGGTTCAGCTGTAGCCGTAAGCTGCCTTCGGTTGCTCATAAGTTTCAGTTGACATGGTGTTCAGCGATGTCTTAGACTACGACCCGTCGCTAAACACGATGTTCAATCAATCGGAGGGAACCATGGAGAGCACGAGCGCAACGGGGCCGAGGATCGTGGGGCCGCAGGACGGCAAGTCGGGCGACCTCGGCTCGATCGGGGTGCGGTTCATGATCGACGGCGCCGAATCGGGCGGCGGGTTCTCACTGGTGGAGCATCCGATGCCGCCGCGCCGGCTGGCGGCGCCGCTGCATCGTCATAGCCGCGAGGACGAGTACAGCTTCGTCCTGGAAGGGCGGATGGGAGCTCTGCTCGGCGACGACGAGGTGTACGCCGAGCCCGGCGACCTCGTGTTCAAGCCGCGCGATCAGTGGCACACGTTCTGGAACGCGGGCGACGAGCCGGCGCGGATCCTCGAGATCATCGCCCCGGCCGGCTTCGAGGGCTTCTTCGCCAAGCTCAGCGAGGCTGGGGGCGTCGCGGAGCCGCCCGAGCCGGCGGAGGTGGCGGCGCTGGCGGCCGAGTACGGGCTCGAGCTCGACATGGAGAGCGTGCCCGGCCTGTGTGAGCGCTTCGGCGTGTCCTTCGGCCCGGAGTAAGCCGGCTCAGCCGTCGTCCTGGCTAGTCGTAGATCGAGGCGAGGTGGGAGTAGCGGCTGTCCGTGCCGCCCACCTCCCTGCCGTTGATCCACGCCCGGCCGCCGCCTCGGGGAGAGGGGAGGCGACGGCGGGCCTGGATCACCCGGGACATCCGCTGATCGCGACCTGCTCTGTCGCGGGGAAGGGTGTGCACCGGTGCCTTCATGGGAGGGATCTTCGTCTCCGTCATAAGCCGCTCCTATCGCCAACTGGCCGAACTTGCCGGTCGCCTGCTCGACCGGATGTCGAACGGGAAGGTAGGTGTCCCCTGCCAACCCGCGGTAAAGATCGAGTGACTATGAACCGCTCAGGCGGCGCGCTCGCAGGGCGGACTCCATCCGCACGACTGCGTCGGCCAGAGCCTGTGCAAGGGCGGGCTCGAGATCGCCGCGAATGGCCGAATTTGCGGCCTCGCCGACCGCCTCGCGGTCGGCCTCGAGTGCCGGGCGGCGGTTGCCGGGCATCTCCGGCATCTCGGCCAGGAGCGTTTCGAGGGCGATGCGAGCCTGCAGCGCCGCCGCCCTGATGCGCCCCGCGTCGAGGTCGGAGCGGGCGCGCAGCACGAGGTCCTCGCAGGCCAGCACCCGCTCGCGCCCGCCGAGGAGTGCGGCGAACCGCTCCTCCGGGGCCTCCATCGACCGGCGGGTGCGGCGGCGCTCGCGCGGCAGCTCCCAGGCCTCGGCGAAGCGGCCGTCCGCCACGGCGTCGCCCGGCCCGTAGCCGATCCGCACCACCAGCGCCGCCCGTTCGGAGACGTCGCGGGCATGGGGGTCGGAGCGGGCCGCGCGATGGGCGTGCAGCGCCCTGTTCAGCACGCCGAGCGCGAACTCCACCTCGGCGTCCGCGGCGTCGATGTCGCTGCGCAGGGCGGTCAGCCACTCCCGCGCCTGCTCATCGTCGAAGGGCGCCGGGCGGATGATCGTCGCCCGGGACGTGGGCACGGGCTCGGCCTCGGCGACGGTCACGTCACGGCCCTTGCGTCCTGACAGGAACCGCCGCTGGGGGGCGGCCAGGGTGGTGAGGACGAGGATGTGCTCGGGCTCGTCGCCGCCGGCGGCCCGAATGATGAAGCGCCCGTCGCCCGGCCCGAGCAGGAACCCGTACTCGAGCTGAACGAAGCCGAACGGCCCGGCGGCCAAGCCCGAACTACTCGCCGCTGTGGGCGTCCGAGGCGCGCTTGGGCTTCTTGGCCGGCAGCGCGTACTTGGAGGGCTTGGTGGGCACGACCGGGTTCTCGATCTTGCGCAGCTGATTGAGCAGGTCGGACCACTGGCCGGGCTTGAGCACCGCCAGGGCCTGCTTGCCCAGCTTCTTGTTGGACCCGAACAGCGGCCGGAAGCCGACGTGGATGTGATCGGCGTGGTCGCCCATCGCGTAGGTGGCTCCGCCGATGTCCAGCAGGGAGATGATCTGGTCGGGCGCCATCGTGCCCTGCAGGCGCATGATCCGCCTCACCGACTGGTCGGTGATGCCCCCCGGCTCCTGGTGGCCGAGGATCGGCACCCCGTTGATCTTCGCGATGTCGACCGCGTTCCCCGAGGAATGGTGCGAGACGTTGCCCGAGCTGGTGTAGAAGCCGTGGCCGCACTTCAGGCTCGTGACGGTGGGCTTCAGGCCCGACTCGGCGAGGTAGGAGAGGGTGGCCAGAACGCGCCGGTCGACCTGACCCGACTGGATGTCCTTGCGGCCGCAGTCATAGACCTCGATGCGCGAGTCCGACAGCACCCGCTTCTCGAGCAGCGGCTTCGGCAGCAGCAGGATCTGGCCGATCGAGAAGCCGTCGGAGGCCTCGTCGCCGTAGAGCACGTTGCGGCCGGACGCGCGGTAGATCGCGGTGGCCTCCAGCAGCTTCCAGCCGTCGAGGATCGGCTTCGGGTCGATCCTGGGCGCGCCCCGGCCGGCAGGCCGGATCGAGAAGTCCAGATGCGACGCCTTCGATCCCTCCGCGCCGGCCACGCGGCCGAGGACCGTGCCGCCGATCACCCGCGAGCCGACCTTGAGACGCCGCAGGCGGACGTCCTTGGAGTCGCCGCCGAACGGGCGTGAGAAGTAGTTGCGGTAGGTCTCGAAGCCGCCCTTTGCCGCCTTCTTGTCGAGCAGCTGCTCGAGCCCGCCGGACTCACGCGCGCCGGGCGACCCCGGGTTGGCGAACAGGCGCTCCTTGACCGGGATCGAGGGCAGCGGGGCGTCCTGGCCCTTGCCCTTCGCGGACTTGCGGTCGGAGTCGTCGAGGTCGGGCTGGCGGCCGGCCGATGCCGGACTCGACGGCTTGCCGTCGGAGCGGTCGTTGGCCTTGAGCGCCTTCGCGGCCCGCTTCGGGTCGTTCGCGTCCTCCTTGGGCACGGGGTAGTACTTCGCCACCGAGCCGAGGCCGGAGTACATGAAGCGGTTGCCGTACACGTCCTGGAGCACCACGTAGCGGCCGAGCTTCTCGCTGGAGCCGATCTTCTTGATCTCGCCGTCGTTGGTCGCGACCACCGGCGAGCCCTTCTGGGCGAAGATCTCGACCGAGCGGCGGTCGTCCTGGGACTCGATCACGTGGGCGGCGTTCTGGCCGCGCTTCACCCGGCGGGTCTGCTCCTTCTCCTGCAGGTCGTCCGCGTAGCGCGCTCGCGCGGCCACGGGGAAGCGGCCCTCGGTCAGCCCGGTCAGGCTGCCGACCAGGTCGGCCGGCACGCCGGCGATCAACCGCGCCCGCAGCATCACGCTGTCGACGTACCAGTCGGCGTGGTTGTAGGCGAAGATCGACCGGCGCACGTCCTGCTCGTAGCCCGCCGCCTTCAGATACCGCCCGGCGGCGAAGATCGCGTCGACGGGGTTGTACGGGTCCTTCTTGCCGTCCTTGTTCGCGTCCACGCCGTACGCCCGCCACGAGGAGGGGATGAACTGCATCCATCCCAGCGCCCCCGCCGAGGACACGTTCAGGTTGCGCCCGTAGTCGGTCTCGATCTCGTTGATCGCCGCCAGGATCTCCCACCGGATCCCGTACTGGATCCCCGCCGCCTGATAGATCGGCAGCAGGAACACCGGCACCCGGAACTTCCGGATCACGAAGTTCGGGACACCCTGAGTGAACGACGGGCCCGGCAGCGCGTCCATGAAGCCGGGGTTGGAGGGCGCGGGCGAACCGTCCGGGTTACGTAGAGGGGTGCGGCGCGCGCGCTTGCGCTTCTTCTTGGGCCGCTCGGTCTCCCCCTCCTCGGTGATGATCTCCTCGTCCTCGGGGGCCGCCTTGCGCCGCTTGGGCTTGCGCTTTCCCGAGCTCGGCTGCTCGGAGCCGGCGCCGGGCTTGGGCGCGGGCTCCTCGGGCTTGGGCTTGGGCTCAGGCTGCTTGGGCTCCGAGGGCGTGCCGGGGGGGACCGGCGTGCCGGGCAGCTGGATCTGATCGACCGGCGTGCCGTCCGGGACGTCGACGGTGATCGGCACGACCTGACCCGTGACCAGCTTCACGTACACGGTGCGCTTCTCGGCGGACGCGGGCAGGGTGAACGCCGTAAGTGCAGCCACGGCGACCACCGCAGCGCAGAGCGAAAGTTGGATAGCCCGCTTTCTCATCCCTCGATCCTGTCTCCTCCCTGAGACCCCCCGAAAAGCGCCTTTCGGCCGCGCGCAAGCTATCAGAAGCCGCTGGCAATCCGTGTCAGCACCTAGGGGTATTTGGGAAAGCTAGTGAACGCTTCCTCGCGCCGCAATAGGGAACCGTTCACTGCTGTTACCCGCGGGGACCGTTCCCGCAACCCGCGGCTAAGCCTCGACTCGACGTAGAGGTCTCGCCTCGCGGCGTTCGTCCGGTACTCTCGCCGCCATGACCGACGAGACCGAGCAGACGTTCGTCGACCGGCTCTCGCGCCAGGGCGAGGACGCCCTCGGCCGGATCGCCGAGGAGCTGATCTCCAACCCCGTGGTGAACCGCGCGCTCACCGGCGCGCTCGAGGCGCGGGAGAAGGCCGTTCAGGCGCAGGAGGCGGCCATGGGCGCGCTGAACATCCCGTCGGCCGCGGACGTCGAGCGACTGACGCGCCGGCTGCGCTCGGTCTCGCAGCGGCTCGAGGGCATCGAGGACGCTCTCGACCGGATCGAGGACAGGACCGCCGCCGTGGCCGCGGCGCCGGCGCCGCAGGCCCCCGAGGGCATCGAGCAGCGCCTGGAAGAGATCGCCCGTGACCTCGCCGCGCTGCGCGAGGCGGTGGCTCCGGGCTCCGAGCCCGTGCCGCGCGCGCAGGAGCGCCTGACGGTCAGCGACTCTCCGGCCTGAGCGCCGCGTAGCCGGTCTCGCCGAGACGCACCCCCGCCTGCTCCAGGCCCTCCTGATCGAGTCGCCGCCGCCCCCCGTCGGCCAGCAGGTCGCTCACCGCCAGCAGCACCGCCGCGGCCACACCGCGCCGCGCCGCCAGCGCGAGCAGCGTGGCGGCCTCCATCTCGACGACCTCCGCTCCCGCCTGGCGCCAGCCCTCCATGCTGCCCTCGCGCGCGTCATAGAAGAGATCGGTGGTCACCACCGTCGCGGGGCGCGCCTCGAGGCGCTCGGTCAGGGCCGGATCGCCCGCCAGCCGCTCGCCCGCCCCGAGGGCCGCGCTGGCGCCGTCGGCGCCGATCACCTCACGCGCGGCCACGAGCTCGCCCAGCTCGAACCCGCCGACGAGGGCCCCGCAGGTCCCGATCCGCACCAGGCGGCGGGCGCCCAGCTCGATCAGCTCCTCCACGACGATCGCCGCGCTCGGCCCTCCCATGCCGGTCGACTGGACGCTGAGCGGGAGGCCGTCGGCGGCGGTCCCGGTGTAGCCCCAGAGTCCGCGCGCGTGGTTGAACATCCGCGGCTGGTCGAGCAGCAGCTGGGCGACCGCGAGGGCGCGGTGCGGGTCGCCGGGCAGGAGCACGCGCTCGGCGAGCTCGGCCGCGGGGCGCAGGTGGATCGGCACCGCGCGCACCTTAGACTCCCCTCGCGATGGCGGATCGCCGCGACATCCCCGACGCCCTGCGCGAGGCGGTCGACCGGACCGTGCAGGCCACCGTGGAGACCCGGGAGCGGGCCCAGGACGCCGTGGACGACCTGGTGAAGGGCGCGGAGAAGAACATCAGCCGCAGCGGTCGATCGGTGCGCGCCGCGGTCGAGGACAAGCTGCCCGCGACGCAGGACGACGTGAAAGAGATCAAGGCCGAGCTGCGCAAGATCTCGCGCCGGCTGGACGCCATCGAGAAGCGTCTGCCCGCGAAGCGAAGGGCAAGCTCCTAGACCAGTGCCCGGGCGCCGGGTCCTGATCACCGGGGTCGGCAGCTTCATCGGCTCCGCCCTCGCCCGCCGTCTGGTCGACGACCCGGACTTCGAGCACGTGGCCGGGCTCGACAGCCGGCGCCCGGCCCAGCCGGTGCCCGGGGCGGAGTTCATCGAGGCGGACATCCGCGATCCGGTCGTCGCCACGCTGATCCCCCAGGAGCGGGTCGACACGGTGGTCCACAACCAGATCGTGCGCCACCCCGGGCCGGGCATGTCCAGCCGGGCGATGCACGACATCAACGTGATCGGCACGCTCCAGCTGCTCACCGCCTGCGAGAAGGCGCCGTCGATCCAGACGATCGTGATCCGCGGGTCGGCCGGCATCTACGGCGCCGAGCCGCATGCGCCACAGTTCTTCACCGAGGAGATGGCGCGCCTGTTCCCGCTGCGCACGCGCTTCCAGCGCGACGTCGGAGAGATCGAGAACTACTTCGAGACCTACTCGCGCCGTCACCCGGGCGTGGTGTGCACCATGCTGCGCTACCAGCCGGCAATCGGCCCGGCCCTCTCTACCCAGGTGACCAGGTACCTCTCCTCGCCCGTGCTGCCCACCTACCTCGGCTTCGACCCGCGGCTCCAGTTCGTTCACGAGCAGGACGGCCTCGACGCCCTCACGGCGGCGGTGCAGCGGCCCGTGCGCGGCGCCGTGAACGTGGCGAGCCCCGGCACGATCGGACTGGCCCGGATGATCCGCCTGGCGCGCAGGCCGTCGCTTCCGATCGCCACTCCGCTGTTCGGGTCGGTCACGGGACCGATGCGGCGTCTCGGGCTGGCCGAGCTGTCCGAGGACTTCCGGCGCCTGCTGCGCTACGGCCGCGGCGTGGACACCACCCGGCTCGTCCGGGAGGTCGGCTTCACGCCCAGGTTCACCACCGCCGAGGCGGTCGAGGACTACGTGGCGGCGGGGGACTGATGGGCCCGGGCGCCGCCACCGGTTTCCTGCGCCGCCTGCGTGGCGGGCTGGACGCGGGGCTCGATCTGCCCGACGCGCTGGCGCGGTCGGCCGCGGATCTACCCGCGGGCGCGCGCGAGCGGGTGGGCACCATCGCGCGCCGCCTGGAGGGCGACTACCAGGAGGACGAGTGGGGCTTCGACGAGGAGTTCGCGAGGCTGGTGGAGCCCGGGTTCGACTTCCTCTATGACCGGTGGTGGCGGGTGAAGGCGACCGGGGTCGAGAACGTGCCGTCGCACGGGCGCGCGCTCCTCGCGGCCAACCACGCGGGGATCCTGCCGTGGGACGCGACGATGATGTCGATCGCGATCATGCGCGAGCACCCGCTGCCGCGCTATCCGCGTTTCCTGGTGCTCAACTGGGCCTTCGAGCTGCCCTACGTGTCGATGGCGATCCGCAAGGTTGGTGGCGTGGTCGCCTCGCCTCACAACGCCCTGCGGCTGCTCGAGGACGATCAGCTGGTGGCGGTCTTCCCGGAGGGGGTGAAGGGCACCGGCAAGCCCTACGCGGAGCGCTACCGCCTCCAGCGCTTCGGCCGCGGCGGGTTCGTGGAGCTGGCCCTGCGCGCGGGCGCCCCGATCGTGCCGGTCGCCGTGGTCGGCAGCGAGGAGATCTATCCCAAGCTCGGCGAGGCGCCCCTGCTGGCCCGCCTCACCGGCGCGCCGTTCTTCCCGCTCACGCCGCTGTTCCCCTGGCTCGGGCCCATCGGTGCCGTGCCGCTGCCGTCGAAATGGCGGATCGAGTTCTGCGAGCCGATCGAGACCGCCTCCTACGGGCCTGAGGCCGCCGGCGACCGGGCGCTGGTGCTCGAACTGTCCGAGCGGGTCCGATCCACCGTCCAAGGGACGCTCTATTCGAATCTCGTGCGCCGCGGCAACACGTTCGTGTAGGTTCGGTTTCCCCCATCAGGAGAGGTCATGACGGAGCAGTCGCCGCAGTACGAGCCGCCCGCCGCCGAAGAGATCCGGGGAGACGGGTCGCCCATCGAGACCTGCGCGATGGTCGTGACCGGTACCTGAGCAAGACCGGACCGGAGGAGTGCACATGAACGACTCACCCCCAGAGTACGAAGCACCCGCGGCGGAGGAGATCCAGGCGGACGGGGATCCGGCCGAGACCTGCGCGGCGATCGGGACGCTCGCGGAGTGATCCGAGCGTAGTGCGGCTGGTCGAGGAGAGCTTCACGCTCCGCCGCATCGCGCGGCGACTGGGTGCGGCCCGGCCGCGGCGCACGCGCGCGGAGCCACCCGAGCTGCCCGTCGGCGTCAAGCTCGAGCTGACCTACCACTGCAACCTCCGCTGTGGCTTCTGTTACACCGACTCGCCCCGCCACACCGCCGCGCGGACGCCCGAGATGGGCAAGGACGAGTGGCTGGGGATCGTGGACGAGTCGCTGGCCCTGGGGGCGGTCGAGGCGGTGGTCACCGGGGGCGAGCCGCTGCTCAACCCCGAGCTGACCCTTGCCGTGATCGACAGGCTCGCCGCCGGTGGCGTGGGCGTGACGCTGAACACCAACGGCTGGTTCGTGGACGAGCAGATGGCGGACCGCCTCGGCCAGGTGCCCGGGCTGCACGTTCACGTCTCACTCGACGGTGCCCGGCCCGACGTGCACGATGCGTCGCGCGGGGTACCGGGCAGCTGGCGTCGGGCTGTGGCGGCGATGCATCTCATGCTCGAGAACGGCATAGCCGTGCACGGCGTGCACGTCGTGACGCCCGAGAACGAGTCCGGGGTGGGCGAGTACCTGGAGCAGATGTGGGCTCTGGGCGTGCCCGCGGTGCGGATCACGCCCGTCGTGCCCGTGGGCGCGGCGGCGCGTGGGGGCGAGTGGGGCGTGAGCCGCGCTCGGATCGCGGCGGCGGCGGATGCCTTCCGCGAGCGCCGCGGCGACGACATGAGCGTGCTCGTGTCCGGCGGCGGCGGGTCGGTGCTGGCCACGCGCGAGGATCTCGCGCCCGCCGCGCTGCTGGTACGGCCCGACGGGCGGGTGCGGATCGACTCGCTTCATCCGTTCAGCTTCGGCCACGCGCTCGACGACGGGCTCGCCGAGTGCTGGCGCAGGATCCGCGCCGGCTGGCGATCGCCCGAGGTCACGGAGTGGGCCGGCGGGATCTCCAGCTCCTCGGGGCTGAGCGACGCCGGCCTGGTGCCCTACCTCGACGACGAGGCCGAGCTGGGCACGCCCGTGCCCTCGCGCCGGACGCCCGAGCAGCGCCGGGCCGACCGTGAGCAGAAGGTGCTGCAGCCCGTCGAGCCGGAGCGGCCTGCCGATCCGGCCGCCGCCGACCGCGAGGCTCGCGCGGCCGTGCGTGAGCTGGCCATGTCGCGTCGCTATCGCCACGCTCCCGTTCGCATCAGCCGAGGCGGAGGCGAACGCACGGTCCGCCGGCTCGCCGACGGCGGGATGGTTCGTGTGAACGAGACCGGCGCCACCGTCCTCGAGGCGTTCGGCGGCGGCACGGCGGCCGACGCGGTCGCCCGTCTTCGCGATCGCCATCCGGGCATCGCCGGAGAGAGGATCGAGGACGACGTGCTCGCCCTCGCCAGGCGGCTGACGAGGACCGGAGTCGTGCTTCCGGCCGGAGCCCGGGGTCCGGCCCAGGACGTGAGTGCCTCGGTGCCGGACCTGCCCCAGGTGGCCGTCGGGCGCGACTCCTGACGGACGCCGTGGGCAGCCTGTTCGGTCACGAGCTGGCGTCCGAGCTGTCCCTGGCCCGCCTGAACGACGCGCCCGGCCCGCGGGGGCGGCTGCGCGTGCTGCGGGCGCGGGCGGACCCGCTCGCGGGCGAGGGCCACCTGACCGCGTGGTCGGACCGCGACGGGCAGACCTTCGCGCTGGCGGCCCTCGACTCGGGCGCGCTGGCGGTCTCGTGCAGCCTCACGGGCGCGTGGCTGGTGGACGCCGCCTCCGGGCTCATCGAGGCGTCGCCGCCGACGACGACGGAGGCCACCGCGGTTGAGCACCGACTGGTCTCGGTGATGGTGCCGCTGCTGCTTGCCGAGCGCGGCGACCTCGTGATCCATGCGTCCGCGATCGAGACCCCGGCGGGCGCCGTGCTGTTCGCGGGTCCCAGCGGCCGCGGCAAGTCGACCACCGTGGCGGCGCTGTCGCGAGCGGGGTGGCCGGTCCTGGCCGAGGACGGCCTGGCCATCGAGCTGGCGGATGCGGGCCCCCGCGCGTGGGCGGGCGCACGCGGGATCAGGTTGAAGGGCCCGGGCGAGGCGGCCGGCGTCGCGGCGGCCGAGTACCCCGCGGGGCTGATGCGCAACGGGGACCGGGCCGCGCCGGGTGGGCTCCCCGTGGCCGCCGTGGTGGCGCTGGCGCCGCGCGCGACCGAGTCCAGCCTGACCGCGCTGACGCCCGGGGAGGCCGCGGCCACTCTCGCGGCGAACCTCTTCCACCGCGGGGGGCCGGAGGGACTGCGGCCGGCGTTCTCGGCGCTGGCCCGGCTGGTCACGGTGGTGCCGTGCTACGTGGCGGAGCTGCCCGACGACCTGGCCGGCTGGCGGACGCTGCGCCCCGGCTGGTGGAGGCCGTCACGCGACGCTGAGCAGCCCGCGGTCGCGCATGTCGGCCACGAAGGCCGCCGCGTCGTCCATCGCCGTGGCGCGGTCGATCCCGAACTCCCGCTCGAGCGCTCCCGCGAGGGCATCCACCCGGCGCGGGTCGTCAAGCTCCTGCCAGAGGATGGCGCCGGCCGGGTTCAGGCGCAGGAACGCTGTCGCCGTCGAGATCCAGGATCACGGTCTCGTCTCCCACCTGTTCGACGATCGCGCGCTCGCTGCGGGTGACCAGCGCCGAGGGGTCCACAGCGCCAGGCTAGCCCGCGGCCCTTGAACTGTCGTCGTACCCCGGGGTAGGTTCAGCGCGCAACGCGACGCCCCGAGGGCAGGAGGTCTGGATGAGCGACGACCGCAGCGAGGGCGCCTACGAGGCGCCGAAGGCGGAGGAAGCTCGACACGGGCGGCCGCCCGCTCGAGACCGCGGCCGGTACGTCCTGATGGGCGAGGTGCGCGAGGACGGCGCCTAGCGCCGCGGCCGCAGGGCCGCTGCAGTCGCGCGCATGTGGCGGCCCACCAGCCGCCATACGGGGGCGTTGTCGGCGCCCACCGTGCCGCGCAGCCCGTCGCGCGACGGGATGAGCACGCGGCGCAGATACGCGGCCCGGTCGCGTCCGCGCATGGCCGCGAGCCGGCCGACGTGCAGCGACCCTCGGGCGTCGAGCTCCTCGACCGCCCGCAGGGGGCCCCATGGCGGGGGCGGTCCGGCGGGCCGCGGACGCGGGCGCTCGAGGCCGAGGTGACGCTGCGGGTAGTCGAGCGCGCGGTGGAGCACCCACAGCAGCTCGTGCTCGTGCGCGAGCTCGAACGCCTCGAGCCAGTCGGCCTCGCTCGCGGCCCGCGCCGCCAGCTCGAGGTCCGCCAGCCAGATCAGGCGCTTGCCGCGGTCGCTGCACAGGTGCACCGCCAGCACCAGCAGCTCCGCCGGAGGCGCCGGCACCATCACGGAGCCCGCACCCACCGTCTCGATCCGCCGGGCGTCGCGGGCGAGCAGGTCCCAGGACAGCGCCTCGGCCAGCGGGTCGTCGCCCACGCGCCAGTGCAGCTCGACGTCGAGGTTGCGGATCCCCACGCGGCGGCGCACGTGTACGTCGTGCCCGTGGGCCTGGCCGAAGCCCGCGTCGAACTCGACCACCCGCTCGTATCCGAGCGGGGCGAGCGCTCGGGCGGCGGTGTCGAGCGAGTCGCGCGGCAGCAGGAGGTCGAGGTCCACGTAGGTCCGCCGCGCGGGGTCTGGATGATGGCGGGCCACGGCCGGCCCCTTCAGCACGATCGGCTCCACCCCCGCGGCGCCGGCGACCACCGGGGCGATCGACGCCAGCTCGGCGTCCAGCGCGCGCGTGCTCAGCGCCCGGATGCCGGCGACGTCGCGCAACGTCGCGGCCCGGTCGGCGGGCAGGCGAAGCCGCCCCGCCGCGATCGCGGCGGCGGCGTGCGAGCTGAGGCGGTGGTGGAGCACCGCCACCTCGAAGCGGGCCGGGTCGGGCGGCTCGGCATCGCGCCCGCCCAGCAGCGCCACCAGCGCCGGGAGCTGGTCCTCGTAGGGCAGCGACAGAGGCGCCCGCCGGCGCAGCAAGCTAGAAGTGCACGCCTCGGAGGAGGTAGGCCATCGCCACCGCCTCCGTCGACATCTCCTCGTCGGCGGCCACCGGCACCTCGCCGCCTGCGCCCTCCGGGGTGTCGGCGGCCGGCTCGAGCGCCTTCTTCTCCTTGCCCTTCGCCGCCTTGGAGTCCGGGAACAGGTTGTAGGCCTGGTTGAGCACGATGTCCACGGTCGCCGGCGAGAGCGAGTAGAGGATCTCGCCGAAGGTGCCGAGGCGCGAGGCCTTTCGCTTCGGCTTGTCGATCATCGCGTCGGTCAGCATCCCCGCGGCCTCCTCGGGGGAGAGCGTGGGGAAGGCCTTGTACATGTCGGTGGGCGCGATCATCGGCGTGCGCACCAGCGGCATGTAGATCGTCGTGAACTTCACGTTGTCGGCCACGCACTCCGGCGCGGCGCAGCGTGAGAACGCGTCGAGCGCGGATTTCGAGGCCACGTAGGCGGAGAACCGCGGGGTGTTGGTCTGCACCCCGATCGAGGAGACGTTGATGATGTGGCCGGACTTGCGCTCGCGCATCCCGGGCAGCAGAACCATGATCAGTTTCAGCGCGCCGAAGTAGTTGAGCTGCATGGTCCGCTCGTAGTCGTGAAAGCGGTCGTATGAGCGCGCGACGCTGCGGCGGATCGAGCGGCCGGCGTTGTTGATCAGGATGTCCACGCCGCCGTGCTCGTCGATCACCTCCTGCGCCATCCGCTCGATGTCGTCGAGGTCGGACAGGTCGGCGGGGTGCACATGTGCGGTGCCGCCCGCCTCCTCCACCTGCTTCGCGACCTCCTCCAGCTTCTCGCGCGTGCGCGAGACGAGGATCACGGTGCCGCCCGCCTCGCCGACCCTGATCGCCGTCTCGAGCCCGATGCCCGACGACGCGCCGGTGATCAGCACCCGCTTGTCCTTGATCGCCGTGGCCAGCGAGCGGTCGCGGAAGAGGTCGGGGTCGAGGTTGCGCTCCCAGTAGTCCCACAGCTTCGGCGCGTAGGTGTCCAGCGGGGGGACCGCGATGCCCGTGGCCTTCAACGCGCGCTGCGTGTCACGCGAGTCGAACGTGCAGCGGAAGTCGCGTACCTCCATGGCCGCGGGCGGGATGCCGAGGTCCTTGTAGATCTGGTTGCGGATCCGCTTGATGGTCGGCAGCGCCATCACTCCGGCGCGCACACCCTTGGGCACGGCGTTGGTCAGGTTCTGGTCGAACCGCATGGCGAGCTGCGGCGCGTGGGCGGCCTTCGCGAATGTGTTCAGCGCGCCGCCGACCGTCATCGCCTCCGGGTCGACAAGGTGGAACGTGTCGCCGGGAAGGTCGTCGTCGGCCATGTGGGCGATGTGGTCCATGGCCTGGGCCACGAAGTCGACCGGCACCATCGTCGTGTTCCCGCCCTCGGGCCCCGCTACGGGGAACCACTGGGGGAGCGCGTCCCGCATGCGCTGGAGCAGCTTGAAGAAGTAGTACGGACCGTCGATCTTGTCCGTCTCGCCGGTCTCGGAGTGGCCGAGCACGATCCCCGGGCGGAAGATCAGCGTCTTGGCCTCCACGCCCTCGCGCACCAGCTTCTCGGACTCGTACTTGGTGCGGTGGTAGTGATGGGGGAGCTTCTGCTCCTCGTCGAACATGTCCTCCTGGAACACGCCCTTGTAGGAGCCCGCCACGGCGATCGAGCTGGTGTGGTGAAAACGCCCGACGTCGTGGGAGTTGGCGAAGTCGATCACGTTCTTGGTGCCCTCGACGTTCGCCAGCTCGGAGGACTCCTCGTCGGCTTCGATGTCGTAGACGGCGGCGAGGTGGAAGAGGTGGTCGATCTTCTCGTCGAACGCCTCGACTCCGAGTCCCGGCTTGGAGAGGTCGCCCGGCACCGGCACGATGCGGCCCTCGGGCGCTCCGAGGCGCTCGATGAGGGCATCGACCTTTCCGCGCGAGCCCTCACGGACGAGCACGTGGATCGTGCCGTCGCGCTCGAGCAGTTGCTCCACCAGATGCCTTCCGATGAAGCCGGTCGCGCCGGTCACGAAGTAGTTCAAATCGCCTCGTCCTCCTGACACCTTTTCGGGGGAGCGAGTCTATCCGGGGAGGGTTGACGAGCGAGCACCGGAGCGGGAAACTCGACGCACAAGTACGAAAGGCCGGAAAGTGGAGGCCAGGAGTCTCCGCAAGGCGCCTGATCGCGTCGCCGGCCTACGTCGCGGGCCGCTTCGCCCGCGCACAACGGCGGAGTCGTGGTTAGAGGCTCCGCCGTTGTAGCGTCTCGGCCGGTGTCCGAGCAAGACGTTCTCACTCTCAAGGAGGCCGCCGAGCGGGCGGGAGTCACCACCGCCACGCTGCGCCGCTGGGCAAATCAGGGCCTGATCCCGGGGATGAAGGGGAAGGCGGGTGAGGAGTGGACCGCCTCGACCGCCGCCCAGGCGCGGATCGTGGGCCGCCTGCGCGAGCGCGGCCACACCATCGACGAGATCCGCGATGCCACCGAGAAGGGCCAGCTGGCATACGGCTTCGTCGAGGACATGTTCCCCGACGGCGTGGGCTCGCACACGCTCGAGGAGGCCGCGGAGGCGACCGGCCTCGAGTCCGCGCTGATCGAGCGCTTCTGGACCAGCCTCGGGCTGGCGCGCCCGACGCTCGAGTCGATGACCGACGAGGACGTGCAGGCGCTCCAGTACGCGGCCTCGGTGCTGTCGTCGGGGTTCCCGCTGGTTGCCTTCCTCCAGCTCGCGCGCGTGTACGGCCAGGCGCTGGCGCGGATCGCCGACGCCGAGGTGCGCCTGTTCCACATCTACGTGCACGAGCCGCTCATGCGCGAGGGCGTGCACGGGATGCAGATCGCCGAGGAGATGGAGCACCTCGCGCGCGACCTCCTTCCGCTCACCTCGCCGCTGATGGACTACGTCCACCAGCGCTTCCTCCAGCACTACATCGAGCAGGACGTGGTGGGCCACATGGAGGTCGAGATGGACGAGGACATCGACCTCGGCCGGGTGCGGGTGGCGATCGCGTTCTGTGACCTCGCCGGCTACACCCGCTACACCGAGGAGGAGGGCGAGGAGGAGGCGCTCTCGTTCGTCGAGCGGTTCGTGGAGAGCGTGACCAACACGCTTCCCGAGGACGCCCGTGTGATCAAGACGATCGGCGACGAGGTGATGATCGTGGGCCAGGACGTGCAGGCCCTCACCGACTGGGCGGTCGGGTTCCAGCACCTCTTCCAGGAGCGCCCCGAGCCACGGATAGGGATCCACTACGGCGTCACGCTCTACCGCGACGGCGACTACTACGGGCGCGAGGTGAACCTCGCCTCGCGCGTGGTCGCGCGGGCGCGCGGCGGAGAGGTCGTGGTCACCGACGCCGTGGTCGAGCGCGTGGCGGAGTCCGAGCACCTCGTGTTCGAGGGCGTCGGCCAGGTGAAGCTAAAGGGCTTCGACGAGCCGCGGCAGCTCTGCCGGGCGACCATGCCGGGGGAGTGAGCTCCGGTGGAGCCGGCCCTTCGCGCCGCCGCGGACAGCGGCCTGGTCGGAGAGGGGGAGGAGCTGCTGGTGCTGCTCTCGGGCGGCGCCGACTCCGTGTGCCTGGTGGACGTGGCCGTGCGGCTGGGCGCGGTGGTCACCGCCCTTCACGTGAACTACGGGCTGCGCCCCGAGGCCGAGCACGACGAGGCGCACTGCCGGGCGCTGTGCTCCTCCCTGGACGTGCCGCTGGTCGTGGAGCGCGCACGGCTGCCGTCGTCCGGGAACCTCCAGGCGCAGGCGCGGGATGCCCGCTACCGGCTGGCCGAGCATCACGCCACCGCTGACTACGCGGCGGCCCACACGGCGTCCGACCAGGCGGAGACCGTGCTCTACCGGCTGGCGGTCTCGCCGGGCCGCCGGGCGCTGCTCGGGATGCCCGCGCGCCGCGGGCGCCTGGTGCGCCCGCTGCTGCAGGCGACCCGCGACGACACGCGGGCCTACTGCCGGTCGCGCGAGCTGGCCTGGCGCGAGGACGCCTCGAACGAGGATCCCCGCTTCGCGCGCGCACGCGTGCGCGCGGATGTCCTGCCGGCGCTGCGATCGCTCTCCCCGGCCGCGGAGCGCACGATCGCGGAGACCGCGCGGCTGCTGCGCGACGAGGCCGAGGTGCTCGACATCGCGGTCGCCGAGGCGCTCGCGGGCCTCGGCGGAGGCCCGGCGGTGGAGCTGGCCGCGCTCGCGGAGCTCCCGCCGGCCGTCACCCGCCTGGCGCTGCGGGCGCTCGCCGAGGAAGCCTTCGGCGGCGATCTCTCGCTGTCGCGCCACCAGGTGGACGCCGTGCTGAGGCTGGGTGAGGGCGGCGGGTCGTCGTCCCTGGACCTGGGCGACGGCCTGCGCGCGGTGGTCGAGTACGGCACGCTGCGCTTCCGGCGGGGCGGCGACGCCCCGGCGCCGGCGCCGGTGGAGCTGGGCGTGCCGGGCGCGGTGCGGTTCGGCTCGTGGGAGGTGTCCGCGGCCGTGGGCGCCGGCGAGGTCACGCTGTCCCCCGCCGCGGTGCCGGGACCGCTGCTGGTCCGATCGTGGGAGGACGGCGACCGGATGCGCCCGGTGGGGTTGAGCGGGACCAAGACCCTGCAGGACCTCTTCACCGATCGCAAGGTGCCGCGAGCGCTGCGCCGGTCCCTGCCGGTCGTGTGCGTGGGGGACTCGATCGCGTGGGTGGCCGGGGTGGCGCTGGACGAGCGCTTTGCCTCGCAGAGCGACGAGCCCGGCGCGATCGGTCTGTCGGCGCGGCGCTTGGGATAGCTTTGCCCCGCGTGAAGGACCCCGCAATCGGCGAGATCCTCGTCCAGCAGGACGACCTGGCGCACCGCGTCCAGGCGCTCGGCGAGGAGATCTCGGCCGACTACGCCGGTCGCAGCCTGCTGCTGGTGGGGGTGCTCAAGGGAGCGTTCTTCTTCCTCTCGGACCTCATGCGCCGGCTCGACGTGCCGTGCGAGGTGGACTTCATGGCGGTCGCGTCCTACGGCTCGTCGACCGACTCGAGCGGCGTGGTGCGGATCCTGAAGGACCTCGACGCCTCCATCGAGGGCCGGGAGGTGCTGATCGTGGAGGACATCGTGGACTCCGGGCTCACGCTCTCGTACCTGCTGCGCACGCTCAAGGCGCGCGAGCCCGCATCGCTCGAGGTATGCGCCCTGCTCACCAAGCCCGAGCGGCGCAAGGTGGACCTCCCGATCCGCTACGTGGGCTTCGAGATCCCGAACCGGTTCGTGATCGGCTATGGGCTCGACCACGCGGAGAGGTTCCGTCACCTGCCGTACGTGGCGGTTCTCAACGATTAGCCGCGGGCTCTTACGCCCGCCTTGCATCCCCAAAAGCGGGCGCTACACCCTTGCTACGCTTGCGTTTCACCCCCTCTGAGGGGTTTTTTCGGCCCATGAACCGTTTCTTCAAGAGCGCGCTGTTCCCGATCCTGATCGTCGTGGTGCTCGCGTACTTCGCGCAGCAGCTGATCAGCCCGGGGAACAAGGACAAGGAGCCGAATTACAGCGAGTTCCTGACCCAGGTCGATCAGGGCCGGGTCAAGGAGGTCACGCTCAACACGAAGAACAACCGGATCGACGTCGAGCTCAAGAGCGCGCCCGCCGGGGAGGCCCGCAAGTACCAGACCGCCTACCCCGACAACACCGAGCAGAACCTGGTCAACACGCTGCGCTCGGAGGACATCCCGATCGACGTGAAGGCCAAGTCCGGCAGCGGCTGGCTCACGGCCCTCACGTACATCCTCCCGTTCGTGATCTTCCTGTTGTTCTGGCTGTTCATCATCAACCAGATGCAGGGGGGCGGGTCGAAGGTCATGTCCTTCGGCAAATCGCGCGCGAAACGGATGGCGGTCGACGCGCCGAAGATCACCTTCCGCGACGTCGCCGGCGTGGACGAGGCCGTGGAGGAGCTCCACGAGATCAAGGAGTTCCTCGAGAACCCGAAGAAGTTCCAGTCGCTGGGCGCGCGAATACCCAAGGGCGTGCTGCTGTACGGCCCGCCGGGGACGGGCAAGACGCTGCTCGCGCGCGCGGTCGCGGGCGAGGCGGGCGTGCCGTTCTTCTCGATCTCCGGCTCGGACTTCGTCGAGATGTTCGTGGGCGTTGGCGCCTCGCGCGTGCGCGACCTGTTCGAGCAGGCCAAGCAGAACAGCCCCTGCATCATCTTCATGGACGAGATCGACGCCGTCGGCCGTCACCGCGGCGCCGGCCTGGGCGGCGGGCACGACGAGCGCGAGCAGACGCTGAACCAGCTCCTGGTGGAGATGGACGGCTTCGAGATGAAGGACAACA
Organism: uncultured Thermoleophilaceae bacterium; assembly: GCA_963761505.1. Classification (GTDB taxonomy): domain Bacteria; phylum Actinomycetota; class Thermoleophilia; order Solirubrobacterales; family Thermoleophilaceae; genus JAAYBF01. The sequence goes on along the minus strand of CAVXGW010000007.1, from coordinate 306,051 downwards.
TCATCCTCATCGCCGCCACCAACCGGCCCGACATCCTCGACCCCGCGCTGCTGCGCCCCGGCCGCTTCGACCGCCAGATCGTGGTGGACCGGCCCGACCGCAAGGGCCGGGCCAAGATCCTCGAGGTCCACACCCGCGGCAAGCCGCTCGCGAAGGAGATCGACCTCGACAACCTCGCGGCGCAGACCCCGGGCTTCACCGGCGCCGACCTCCAGAACCTGGTGAACGAGGCCGCGCTGCTGGCGGCGCGCCAGGGCAAGCGCGAGATCGATCACCTCCAGCTGGAGGAGGGGATCATGCGCGTGATCGCGGGCCCCGAGAAGAAGACCCGCGTGATGAGCGAGAAGGAGCGGCGGATCACCGCCTTCCACGAGATGGGCCACGCGATCGTCGCCCACTTCCTGGAGAACACCGACCCGGTGCACAAGATCTCGGTGATCTCCCGTGGCCAGGCCCTGGGCTACACGATCTCGCTGCCCACCGAGGACAAGTTCCTCACCACCCGCGCGGAGCTGCAGGACACGATGGCGATGACCCTCGGCGGGCGCGCGGCCGAGGAGCTAATGTTCGGCGAGGTCACCACCGGGCGCATCGAACGACATCGAGAAGGTCACCGCCACCGCCAAGCAGATGGTCATGCGCTTCGGCATGTCGGAGAAGCTCGGCCCGCGCGTATTCGGCCACGACCACGGCCAGCCCTTCCTCGGGCGCGAGTTCTCCTCCGAGCCCGACTACTCCGACGACGTGGCGCGCGAGATCGACGACGAGATCCGCCGCGTGGTCGAGGAGGCCCACCAGGCCGCCCGCGACATCCTTGACCAGCACCAGGAGCAGCTGGACCACACGTCCGAGATCCTGTTGAAGCGGGAGACGATCGAGCGCGAGGAGTTCATCCAGCTGCTCGACGGCAAGACCGAGGAAGAGGTCTTCGGCCCGGACGAACCGGTGCTGCCGCAGGGCCCGCCGCCCGCGGCGCCCGAGATGCCGGCGCGGAAGCCGGAGCGCAAGCCCTCGCCGCTCCCGCGGCCGGGGCTGGCCGGGGGCACGGCGGAGCTGCGCGGGCACGACCCAGAGAAGCCTGACCTGACCTGACGGCTGCAAACCGGCGCCTGGCTACGTCATCGGTCGCTCGCGTGCGGGCACGCGTCGCTCCCTGCTTCCTTGCCAGGCTTGGTTTTCGCACGTCAGTTCAGGCCAGCGTCCGCATCCGTTGGGGACTGAACGTGGTTGGGACCACGCTGAGTCCCCAACGGATTTCCGTCCGGGGCGACCGGGGCGAAATGACCACCCCCTTCGACCGCTACGTCGAGGCCTGGAACGCCGGCGACCTCGACGCCTGGCTCGACGTCCACGCCGACGACGCCGAGTACCTCTCGCTGGCCGGCCCCGAGCCGCGCACGTTCGTGGGCCACGAGGGGCTGCGCGAGGTCTGGGCGGAGAGCCGGGCCAACTGGCACCGCTTCGAGTTCTCCGTGATCGACGACGACGGCGACGTGATCGAGGTGATGTTCTCGGGCATGGAGCTCGAGCAGGGCACCGAGCTGGGCGGCGTCCTCTGGTTCAAGGTGGAGGCCGGCGGGGGTCGGATCAGGCGGATCTGGTCCGCGCTGGACGCGTCGGCGATCCCCTAGCGGTCACCGCGACGCCCGAAGTTGGACGTGTAGGTGAACCCGGCGCGGGGCCTGCCCGGCACTCCGCGGACGATGCCCGTGCCCAGCTCGCGGAAGGAGCCGGTGAGGATGTTCGCCCGGTGAGGGGCGCTGTTCATCCAGGCCCTGACCATCACCGCGGGGGTGCTCTGCGATCCGGTCCCGTACGCGAGGTTCTCGCCCACTATCCAGCTCACTCGCCGGGTGATGTAGCGGCTGCGCCTGAGCCGCTGGGAAAGGCTCGCGCCCCCGGGCTGCACGTGGGAGAAGTAGGCGCGGAGGACCATCGACCGGGAGTGACTCACCGCCGCCCTCCGCAGCCGCAGGTCCGTCCGTAGACCGCGCAGGCCCGCGCGCCGGCGCTCGGCGTTCACCAGGCACAGGATGGCCTTGCGCGCCCGCGACCGCGCCCTTCGCGAGCGCCCTGGACGGCGGTTGGCGCCCCGGCATCGCGCGGCGGCGGTGGCAGTGGGCGCCCGGCTCAGGAGCGGCGGGCCCGCGAGATACGGCAGGGGCGGCAGGTCCGGCAGGTCCAGGACGGGGTTGACCACGTCCGGGCCGAGCGGAACCGGCGTGCCCAGCTCCACCGGCGCCGGCTTCTGGCCCGGTCGCACCGGGGTGACCTTGAGCGGCTGGGCCACGCTGTTTTGCCGGGCCGAGCAGCTGCTGCTCTGAACCCGCACCAGGATCTGCCTGGCGTTGGTGCCGGAGTAGACGTGGGGGGCGGTCAGGCGATTGCGGGCACCGGCGCGGAACGGACCCGAGGGCGCGAGGCCGTCTCGGCACGCGGCCAGGCCGAAGAGGCCGTTGGCCCCGCCGAACCTCGCGACCATGGTCGTGGCGGGCGCCTCGGGGTCGGTTGCGCCGATGACGAGGTTCGCGGCCGCGCCCGCCTTGGGCGGTGCGCCGAGCTTGGCCGAGAGCACGCGCGGCACCGCGTGTGCCGCCGGAGCGGCAGCCATGGCCAGCACGCAGGTGAGCAGCGCGGCACGAACCGCTCTCTGCTTCCCCCGGGGACCAGATCCTTGGCCATCCCGCTCGAGCCTATTGGAAGTTCGGGGGATCTGGATACTGGTTTCCATGAACTTCGGTCTCGCGATACCGGCGGCGCTACCGGTGGTGATGGGCGTGGTGAACGTGACCCCCGATTCGTTCTCCGACGGCGGCGAGTTCCTGGATCCCGGGGATGCCGTCGAGCACGGGCGGCAGCTGGCGGCGGAGGGGGCACGGATCCTCGACGTGGGAGGTGAGTCGACCCGCCCCGGGGCGGACCCGGTGGACGTGCAGGAGGAGCTTCGGCGCACCATCCCCGTGGTCGAGGGCCTGACCGCCGGCGGCCTCGAGGCGGAGATCTCGATCGACACGACCAAGCTGGAGGTGGCCGAGGCGGCGGTCGACGCCGGCGCCGCGATCGTGAACGACGTGTCCGCCTTCCGGTTCGAGCCCCGCCTGGCCGAGCTGACCGCCCGCGCCGGCGCGAAGTGTTGCCTGATGCACATGCTCGGTGAGCCGCGCACGATGCAGTCGAGCCCGCGCTATGACGACGTGGTGTCGGACGTGAAGGCCTTCCTCGAGCAGCGCCTGGCGTTCGCGGTCGCGGAGGGAGTGCCCGAGGAGGACGTGTGGCTCGACCCGGGGATCGGATTCGGGAAGACCGTCGAACACAACCTCGAGTTGCTGCGGCGGTTGGGCGAGATAGCGGCGATCGGCCGCCCCGTCGTGATCGGCACGTCGCGCAAGAGCTTCCTCGGGAAGCTCATGGGAGGCCGTGGCCCGGGCGAGCGATTGGCGGGCACCATCGCCACGAACGTGGTCGCTCTCGAGCGCGGCGCATCGATATTCCGCGTGCACGATGTGGCCCAGGTGGTCGATGCGCTGGCGGTCGCCGCTGCTACTTTCAGCCCTCAACGAGAACCCCGGTCGCAGGCACCGCCTGCTCCCGGTGGGCAGGAAGGCCAACCATGACTCGCGAGCCCGAAGACGGCCTCGAGCGCGACGATCACTACGACGACGACGACGCGCCCGAGCCCACCGTGACCGTCGAGGTCACCGGCCTCTCGCTGTACACGCGCCACGGCGTGTCCGCCGCGGAGCGCGAGCTGGGTCAGCGGCTGGTGATCGACGTCGAGTTCGAGCTGGACGACTGCGACGCGATCGTGACCGACCGGGTCGAGGACACCGTGGACTACGCGGACGTGTGCGAGCAGGTCGCCCTCGCGGCCCAGGAGCGCTCATACAAGACGCTCGAGCGACTGTGCAACGCGATCGCCGAGCGCCTGATGGACCGTTACGGCTGCGATTCGGTCAGGGTCAAGGCGGCCAAGCCCGAGCCGCCGATCCCGCTCCCGGTCGAAGAGGTCTCCGTGGAGGTCTGGCGGGGGCTCTAGGGCCCGGAGCCGGGCGGGAGGAGGAGATCGAGGATGTCGCCCGTAGTCGGTCCCAGTGGGCCCGGTAGCGATTCCCCGACTCCGCGGGTCGTGTCGATGATGTCCTCCGCCGGAGCGGGCGCCGGCGCCTGGGGGGTGCCGGGGTTGGGCGCCGGCCCGGCCGGCTGCTGCGTGCCGGCGGGAGGGCTCGCCGCCGGCGGCAGAGGGCTCACGTCCACGGGGTCCGACGCCTGCGGCGCGCCACCGCCTGGGCCGGGGCCGGCGGCGCGGCGAGCCGCTCGGCGCTGCGGGACCGCCGGTCGCCGCGGGCGGCTCGGAGGTGTCCACGCCCACTATGTCGGCGTCCGCCAGCGTGCCGGCGCGCGCGGAATCGGTCTCGGGGACCCCGAGGTCGGGCAGCTGGGGGCCGTCCGCCACCTGGCCGAGCGCTCCCAGGCCGCCGCTGGATGCCACGAGCGCGGCGGCCACGAGCAGGACGAGCGGCGCGAGCACGGAGATGCCGGTAGCGCGCGCGGCCTGCCGCCGCCATTCCCTGACCATGGCCACACCCAGATGGTAGGCCCTCGCGAGGCCCTGCGGAGAATGCCGCTGGCGCCCACCCTGACCCTGTCGCTGATCGGCCTGACGCTGGTGCTCGCGCTCGTGGCGGCACTTGGCATCGGCAACCTGTACGAGGCGCGCCAGGACTACGAGGACGCGCTCGCCCGGACCTATGAGCTGGAGTCGGCCTCCTCTCGCCTGCTCGCCGCGGGAGTGATCGAGGAGACGGCATTTCGTGAGCGCGGCGCCGGCGCCCGGGCGGCGCGCCGGCGGGCGGCTCGGGCCTTCGACGCCGTGGCCGCTCAGGCGCTTGCGTTGGCGAGCAGCGATCCCCAGAGCGAGCGCCTCGTGCGGGCGCGCGTGACCGCCGAGCGCCGCGCCCGCCGGCTGGCGGCGCGGATCCCCCCGGGCGGCCGTGCGCCGGCCGCTGAGCGGCGGCTGGCCCAGGCCATCTTCGTGGCGCGCGAGGCGAGCGAGGAGCTGATCGGCCGCCAGCGCGTCCGCCGTGGCGACGCCCGCGAGCGCGCACGGGACGAGAGCCGCTCTGCTCTCGTCACCGCCGCCGGGGCGGGGGTGCTCGCGCTGCTGGGCGCCCTGGGTCTGATCGCCGCCCTGATCGGATCGATCCGCAGGCCGCTGGACGACCTCGTCAGCGCGACCCAGAAGCTCGCCGCCGGGAAACTGTCCGAGCGCGTCGAACCGAGCGGCCCCAAGGAGTTGCGCGAGCTCGACACCGCGTTCAACACGATGGCCGAGCGCCTAGAGGGTGCCCAATCGCGGATCGAGGCCGAGCGAGCGAAGCTCGCGATCACGATCGAGAGCCTGGGGGACGCGCTCGTCGTCTGTGACCACCGGGACACCGTCACGGCCCTCAACCCGCGGGCGCACGAGATCGCGCCCACGCTCTCGATCGGCTCGAACGCGCATGAGCCCCCCAGCCCGCTCCCGGACCTGGACGAGGCGCTCGATGCCGAGGCGATCGTCGACTCCGGTGATCGGACGCTGTCGATCACCGCGTCCCGGCTCGGTTCCGGGGAGGGCGACGGCATCGTGTGGACGATCCGCGACATCTCCGAGCGCGCCCGCCTCGACCGGATCAAGTCCGACTTCGTGGCGACGGCGTCCCATGAGCTGCGCAGCCCGCTCACCTCGATCAAGGGATTCGTCGAGCTGCTCGGCCGCTCTCAGGCGCTGGGCGCGCGCGAGCGTGAGTTCGTCGACGTGATCCTTCAGAGCACAGACCGTCTCGTGGAGCTGGTGAACGACCTGCTTGACGCCTCTCGCCTGGAGGCCGGGAAGATGGAGGTGCACCCGCGGCTGTTCGACCTGTCCGAGGTGGTGCAGGAGACGGCGTCGCTGATGGGCCCGCGGCTCGCGGACAAGGATCAGCGGCTCCAGCTCGATCTGCCTCCGGGCCTGCCGCGTGCGCTTGCCGACCCTGTCCGGGTCCGCCAGATCCTGATCAACCTCGTGTCCAACGCGCACCTCTACACGGGCGAGGGCGGGAGGATCGCGATCACCGTCGACCCGGTGAGCGATGGGCTCGAGCTGTCGGTGTCGGACAACGGTCGCGGCATGGGCCAGGATGAGATCGACCGGGTGTTCGATCGCTTCGTGCGGCGGGAGGACGGCGGCAGCGGTACCGGCCTCGGCCTGTCGATCGTGAAATCGCTCGTGGACCTTCAGGGCGGCGCGATCGATGTCCGCAGCCGCCCGGGAGAGGGCACCACCTTCACGGTGACCCTGCCCGCGGAGCCCAAGGGCGCCGTCAGCGATGCGCCCCGGCGCGCGATTCGCGGCAAGCGCGTGCTGGTGGTGGACGATGAGCGCGCGGTCGCGGAGCTGATCGCCGCCAATCTCGAGCCGTTCGAGGTCGAGACCGAGATCGCCACCGGCGGGGAAGAGGCCCTCGATCGGCTGCGGGAGGGGCGGTTCGACGCCCTCACGCTCGACCTGATGATGGATGGCATGAGCGGGCTGGACGTGCTGCGCGAGCTCCGTGGCGACGAGGCGCTGCGGCGGACGCCGGTGGTCGTGGTCTCGATCCTCTCCGAGCACGAGGCGCTGTTCGGAGAGTGGAAGGTGACCAAGCCGATCGACTCCGAGGAGCTCGCGGACGCGCTCGGCTCCGCCGTGCTCGCGGGCCGCACGCGCGTGCTGGTCGTGGGCCGCTCGCTGGCGCGCCCGCGGCTCGAGCCGGCGCTGGTGCGGCTCGGGCTCGACCACGAATGGGTGACCAGCGGCCCCGCGGCCGCCCAGGCGTGTCTGCGGCGGCGGTTCGAGGTCGCGCTGGTGGACGCCGGGATGCGCGACCCCGAGGACGTCCTGCGCGCCCTCGACCTCCGTGGCCGCCGGGTGGGCCAGGCGGTGCTGGTGTTCACGACCGGCGAGCAGTCCGGCGAGGGGCTGGCCCGGCTGGGCGCCCGGGCGGTGCCGATCGAGCGCGCGGCGGAGGCCGTGATGCAGACGCTGAGCCAGGACGAACCCCTACCGGTACGGGGAACCGAGCTGTAGCTTGGGCGCGGGGAGAACGCGATCGATGGGGAAGACCACTACCGGACAGGCGGGCGAGCTCGAGGCGCTGCGCTCGGAGTTGGAGCAGCAGCGACGGCTCGCGGACGAGAAGGAGCACCAGCTCCAGCGCTACGCCGCCGACCTGCGGGACACGTTCGTCGCGGAGCGCGAGCGCGCCGAGGAGCTGCGGGCGTCCTACGTCGAGACGGTCCGGGCCCTGACCAACGCCGTCGAGGCGCGTGACGCCTACACCGGCAAGCACGCCGAGCGGGTGGCGGCGTACGGGCTGGAGCTCACGCGCCGGATGGCGCCGGAGCTGGCCCGACGATCCTCAGACCGAGTTCGGCTTCCTGCTCCACGACGTGGGCAAGGTCGCGATCCCCGACGGCGTGCTCTACAAGGCGGGCGACCTGAGCGCGGAGGAGGAGAGCCTGATGCGCCGGCACCCGGTGATCGGCTACGAGATCGTGAAGGGCATCGCGTTCCTCTCCGGCGCCGCGGAGGTGGTGCGCCACCACCACGAGCGCTATGACGGCGGCGGCTACCCGGACGGCCTGGCCGGCGAGCAGATCCCGCTCGCCGCCCGGATCTTCTCGGTTGCCGACACGCTCGACGCGATGACCACCGACCGTCCGTACCGGCCGGGGCTGTCGCTCCAGCAGGCTCGCGCGGAGATCCGCGCCGGCGCCGGAACCCAGTTCGATCCCGCCGTGGTCGAGCAGCTCGACGCGCTTCCCGACGAGACGATCGAGCACATCCGCGCGGAGATCGGGTAGCACCCCCGGATGCCGAGCGTGCTGATCGTCGATGACGATCCGTTCATCCGCAAGCTGATCGCGACGACCCTCGAGGACGTGGCGGGGTTCGAGCTGGCCGAGGCGGGAGACGGAGCCGAGGCGGTGGAGGTGGCCGCCCGGGAGACCCCGGCGATGGTGTTCCTCGACATCGACATGCCTGAGCTGGACGGGCTGGAGGTGTGCCGGCGGCTTCGCGCGGCGCCCGCCACGGCGTCGGCCACGATCGTGATCCTCACCGCCGCCGCCGGAGATGAGGCCGAGCGCGAGGCCGAGGGTGCGGGTGCCGACCTGTTCCTGACCAAGCCGTTCAGCCCGCTGGAGCTGCTGCGCCTGGTCGAAGACGTGGGCGCGGACTGAGGTTCGCGTGCGCGGGTATCTCGGTCTCGGATCCAACGAGGGCGACCGGCTGGAGGCGTTGACCGCCGCGCGCGCGGCGCTCGAGCGCCGCGGGGTGGAGGTGCTGGCGTCCTCGTCGGTCTACGAGACCGCGCCGCAGGGCGAGGTGCTCGACCAGCGCGACTTCCTCAACGCCTGCCTGGCGATCGAGACCGATCTCGGCCCGGAGCCGTTGCTGGACGCGTGCAAGGAGGTCGAGCGAGAGCTGGGCCGCGAGCCGGGCGGCGTACGGCACGGCCCCCGGCCGATCGACGTGGACGTGCTGCTGCTGGGCGGGCTGGAGCATCGCTCCGAGCGGCTCACGCTCCCGCACCCGGAGATCAGCTCACGGCGCTTCGTGCTCGAGCCGTTGCTGGAGCTGACCCCGGATCTGACGCTGCCCGACGGCACGCCGCTCGCGCCGCTGCTCGGCGGGTTGGGCGACCAGCCCGTCAGGCGCCTACCCGGCTGATCCACTCCGCCAGCGACGGCCTGCCCTCTGCGCTCTGGTGCTCGTCGAGGATCATGTGGAACGCCTCGTCGTCCCGGGGATCGCGCCCGAGCGCGTACTTGAGGAACGGATAGGCGGCGCAGTCTGCGGCCGAGAGCTCGTCGCCCATCAGGTACGGCCGGCCCTGCAACAGCGCCTCGAACAGGTCGAGGTGCCGGTCCATCACCTGCCCCAGCTCCTCGCTCCGGGACGGGTCCGCCTCGATCGCGTTCGGCGCGACCTTCCAGACGCGATCGAACCAATCGAGGAACACGTCCAGCTCGGCGCGGCTGGCGCGTTCCGGCGGAAACAGTCGCGGCGCCGGGTGACGCCGCTCCAGGTGGCGAAGGATCGCCAGCGAGTCGTTCACGATGGTTCCGTCGTCATCGATCACCGGCACGAGGCCCTGACCGCTCACCCGCTCGACCTCCGAGCGGTCCGCATAGTCGATCCATATCGACTCCGCCTCCAGGCCCTTGTGCGCGAGGGCAAGCGTCACCCGCTCGACGTTCGTGGACCAGGGAGCGCGGTAGAGCCGGATCATCGCGCGATAATCCTGCCCCATGCTGCTCGCGGTGGACGTCGGCAACACCCAGACCCACGTCGGTCTCTTCGACGGGGAGGATCTGCTCGAGCACTGGCGCACCCACACCGCTCGCACCGCCACGGCGGATGAGCTGGCGCTGGTGGTCGGGGCTCTGCTGCGGCTGCGCGACCTCGGTTTCGGCGACGTGGACGCGGCGATGGTGTCGTGCGTGGTTCCGGCGCTCGCCCAGGAGTACGACGAGCTCCTGAAGCGCTACGCGGGGGGCCGGGGCGCGCTGGTGGGACCGTCGATGAAGACCCACATGCCGATCCGGATCGACAACCCGCGCGAGCTGGGAGCCGACCGTCTGGCCAACGCCATCGCCGCATACGAGCGGGTCGGGGGCGCCTGCATCGCCGTGGACTTCGGCACGGCGATCAACTACGACGTCGTCTCGGCCGCGGGCGAGTACGTCGGCGGCGTGATCTCCCCCGGCATAGAGATCTCGCTGGAGGCCCTCAGCCAGCGGGCCGCCGCGCTCCCCAAGGTCCGGCTGGGCCGGCCCCGCGCGGCGATCGGCAAGGGCACGGTGGAGGCGATCGAGTCGGGCGTGGTGTTCGGGTTCGCCGGACAGGTGGACGGGTTGGTGTCGCGCCTGCGCGAGGAGCTCGGCGACGAGGCCACCGCGATCGCGACCGGCGGCTTCGCCGGCGTCATCGTCCCTCATTGCGAGCAGATCGACGAGGTCGACGACCTGCTCACCCTGCAGGGCCTGCGGATCATCTGGGAACGCAACCACGCGGACCAATGAGCCGCCTGCTCACCGATCGCTGGACCCTCGGCGGGCACGAGCTGCCCAACCGGCTGGTGCTGGCTCCGCTCGCGGGCATCGGCAACTGGTTCGTGCGTCTCCAGGCGCGCCGCCACGGGGCGGGGCTGGTGGTGTCGGAGATGGTGTCGAGCTTCGGGCTGAAGCACGGGAACGAGCGCACCGTGCGCGAGTTCCTGCGGATCCATCCCGACGAGCACCCGGTTTCGATGCAGCTGTTCGGCCACGACGCCGACGTGATGCGCGAGGCCGCCGAGATCGTGGCCGGCGCCGGCGCCGACCTGATCGACCTCAACATGGGCTGCCCGGTCCGCAAGGTCTGCAAGACCGGCGCGGGCGCGGCCCTGCTCGACGATCCCGACAAGGCCGTGGCGATCGCGAAGGCGGCCGGCGAGGGCAGCGGCCTGCCGGTCACCGTGAAGCTGCGACCCGGCCAGCGGCCCGGTGACCGCGCGGGCGTGGAGCTGGCGCGGAGGCTGGTTGACGAGGCGGGCGTGGCCGGCATCTCGTTCCACCCGCGCCACGCCTCGCAACAGCACAAGGGCAAGCCCGACTACGAGCTGGCCGCCGAGGTCGTCGACGCGCTCGACGTGCCGGTGATCGTTTCCGGCGGCCTGCTCGACGACGAGATGCCCGCCGAGGCGCTCGAACGCAGCGGCGCGGAGGCCGTGATGCTCGCCCGCGGGTCGCTCGGGAACCCGTGGCGGTTCGAGCGGCTGCTGGGCCTGCGCGAGGGCGAGCCGTCGGCGGCGGAGGTGGTGGAGGAGCTGCAGTGGGTGATCGCCTGCGCCGAGGAGCACCTGGGCACCGAGCGGGCGGGGCGCTACCTGCGCAAGTTCTACCCGTGGTACGCCGAGCGCCTGAACCTCCCGAAGGAACGCCGCATCGAGCTCTCCACGGCGCCCACCACGGCCGACGCCCGCGAGGCTCTCAGCCGCATACCCAGTTAGCGGGGCGGCAGTACCCGGTTGCTAGACTGCCGCGCCTTCATGCCGCGAGAGACACTGCTGACACCTGAGGGACTCGAGGAGCTCAAGGCCAAGATCGAGCGCCTCTCGACCGATCGCCGCCGCGAGGTGGCCGACCGGATCAAGGAGGCGCGCGAGTTCGGCGACATCTCCGAGAACTCGGAGTACGACGACGCCAAGAACGAGCAGGCGATGCTGGAGAAGCAGATCGCCGACCTCGAGGACAAGCTGCGCAACGCCCGCCTGATCGACGAGAACGACGTCGACACCGGCGCGGTCACCGTCGGCGTGATGGTCCACGTGAAGGACCAGAAGACCGACAAGTCCACGAAGTTCAAGATCGTGGGCTCCGCCGAGGCGAACCCGTCCGAGCAGAAGCTCTCCAACGAGTCGCCGGTCGGCAAGGCCCTCATGGGCCACAAGCGCGGCGAGATCGTCTCCGTCCCGGTCCCCCGCGGCCCGGCGCGCAAGCTGAAGATCACCAAGATCGAGGCTGCCTAGCCTCCTGCGGCCGTAGGCTGCCGCGAATGGACGACGACCGCCGGGCCAAGCTCGAGCGCCTGCGCGCGGACGGGGTCGACCCGTTCCCGCACGCCTTCCCGGGCGTGCAGCCTGCCGCCTCGGTGCACGCCGCGCACGCTGGGCTCGAGCCGGGGGAGGAGACCGACACCGCCTACCGCGTGGCCGGCCGGATCACCGGCCGCCGCGAGTTCGGCAAGGCCGCGTTCCTCGACGTGACCGATCGCTCCGGGAAGATCCAGGTGCAGGCGCGCAAGGACGTGCTCGGCGATGAGTCGTTCGAGGGGCTGATCGGCCTCGACCTGGGCGACATCGTCGGCGTCGACGGCACCGCGTTCAAGAGCCGCCGCGGCGAGCTGACCCTGGCGGCGAGCAGCTGGCAGCTGCTCGCCAAGTCGCTGGCGCCGCCGCCGGACAAGTTCCACGGCCTCGAGGACACCGAGACCCGCTACCGCCGCCGCGAGCTGGACCTGATCGCCAACCCGGAGGCGCGCGACCTGTTCATCCTGCGCTCCAAGGTGGTCGCCGCCTTGCGCCGCTGGCTCGACGAGCGCGGCTTCCTCGAGGTCGAGACTCCGGTGCTCCAGCCGCTCTACGGGGTGCGCTTTGGCGCGGCCGTTCACCACCCACCACAACGCGCTCGACCGCGACCTCTACCTGCGTATCGCCACCGAGCTCTACCTCAAGCGCCTGATCGTCGGCGGACTCGAGCGCGTCTACGAGCTGGGCAAGGACTTCCGCAACGAGGGCCTGTCGACCAAGCACAACCCCGAGTTCACGATGCTCGAGTGGTACGAGGCCTACGCCGACTACACCGACATCGCGTCCGAGCTCGAGGAGCTGGTGGCGTTCGTCGCCGCCGAGGTGGAGTACGAGGGCCCGATCGACTTCTCGGCCCCGTGGAAGCGGGTCACTCTGCGGGACGCGATCGCCGAGGGCACCGGGATCGACGTGCTCACCCACCGCGACCGGGACGCGCTGGTGGCCGCCGCCAAGGAGAAGGGGATCGAGCTCGACCCCACCGACAACTGGGCCAGGCTGGTCGACGACCTGCTCTCCAAGCACGTCGAGCCAAAGCTCGAGGACCCCACCTTCGTCATGGACTACCCGGTCGAGCTGTCGCCGTTCGCGAAGGACCACCGCGCCGAGGAGGGCCTGGTCGAGCGGTTCGAGTGCTTCGCGGGCGGGATGGAGTTCGCCAACGCCTTCACCGAGCTCAACGACCCCGACGAGCAGCGTGCCCGCTTCGAGCAGCAGGTGCGTCACACCGACGAGGGCGACGAGGAGGCACAGCCCTACGACGAGGACTACGTCCGCGCCCTGGAGCAGGGCATGCCGCCCACCGGCGGCATCGGCGTGGGCATCGACCGGCTTGTGATGCTGCTCTCCGGGCGCCGCGGGATCCGCGAGGTCGTGCTGTTCCCGGCTATGCGCTGAGCGCTAGCGCTTGACGACGAGCGTCTTGGTGAAGCCCGACTGGGAACCGCCTGCCGCGACCGACACCTTCAGCGCCGCCTTCACCTTCTGCTTGCGCTTCAGCGCCCGCCGCAGCTTCGCCTTGCCCTTGCGCGAGAGCTTCAGGGTGAGGGAGCGGTTGCCGGCGGCGAGGCCGCTCTTCTTCAGGGTGCCGACCTTGGAGCCCTTCATCCGTAGGGCGGCCGTGACGGCCGAGTCCGATTGCACCAGGGCCACGCGGAAGCGGATGCCGCGTTTGAGCAGCTTGTTGAGCCGCAGCGACTTCGGGAACGAGACCAGCGTGGGCTTGGTGGCCTCACCGCCGCCGCTCCCGCCTCCGTCACCCCCCGCGCAGAGCGAGCACCCATTCTGGTTGAGACAGGCTGCGCGATCGCCCTCCCAGAAGTTCTCGAGCATCTCCGGGTCGTCGCACTCGCTGCTGCCGCCCTGGGCGGGGCAGCCGGGCGGACGCGGGCGCGCGTGGCACGGGTCGCTGTCCTGGCTCGCGGTGGCGGCGCCCTCGCTCACCACCACCTCGGACGGATCGGGGCTCGCTGCCGCCACGTCGCCGGCGAGCGCTATCCCCAAGAGCGCGAACAGCACGGCGGCGGCTGCAACCAGCCGAGGCGACCCATGACCCGGAAAGGCACGTCCATACCCATCTCGGTCAACGTAGGAGAGGTTGCCGAGTGCGTCAAATCCGAACTGGGGTTTCCGGGGCCGCCCCCTTCCGCGCCATTCGTTGATCCCGCTTTGAGCGAGCTTTATGGGCGTGTGAAGCCCCCCGGACCAACCGGAGGGCGTTGTTAGACTGGACCGAGGTCGCGGAAAGAGATCTGGTGTTCATCCCGAAGGCTTAGGTGCCGATGAGAAGGGGAAAGGGCAGCGGACCGGAGTCCCGACCCGCCAGATCCCGAACTTAAGGACCCGAGGATGTTCGAGCGCTTCACAGAGAGGGCCCGCCAGGTGGTCGTCCTGGCCCAGGAGGAAGCCCGCATCCTGAAGCACAACTACATCGGCACCGAGCACATCCTGCTCGGGCTGCTGCGCGAGGAGGAGGGCCTTGCCGCCCGCGTCCTCGAGTCGCTCGACATCACCGTGGAGCGCGTGCGCGCCCAGGTGGTCCGGATCGTCGGCTCCGGCGAGGAGGTCACCTCCGGCCAGATCCCGTTCACCCCGCGCGCGAAGAAGGTGCTCGAGCTCGCGCTGCGCGAGGCCCTTAGCCTCGGCCACAACTACATCGGCACCGAGCACATCCTGCTCGGCCTGGTGCGCGAGAACGAGGGCGTCGCCGCCCGCATCCTGCTCGACTTCGACGCCGACTCGGAGAAGATCCGCAACGAGGTCATCCGCATGCTCTCCGGCCCCGGGGGGCGCCAGCGCGGCTCCGGCTCCGGCGCTGGGCCCCAGGGCGAGGGCAAGAAGAGCTCCAAGCTGCTCGACCAGTTCGGCCGCAACCTCACCAAGCTCGCCAGCGAGGGCAAGCTCGATCCCGTCGTCGGGCGCGAGACCGAGGTGGAGCGGATCATGCAGATCCTCTCCCGCCGCCAGAAGAACAACCCGGTCCTGATCGGCGAGCCCGGCGTGGGCAAGACCGCCGTGGTCGAGGGGCTGGCTCAGCGGATCACCTCCGGCGAGGTGCCGGAGACGCTGAAGAACAAGCAGATCTACACGCTCGACCTGGCGGCCCTGGTGGCCGGCTCGAAGTACCGGGGAGAGTTCGAGGAGCGCCTCAAGAAGGTGATGAAGGAGATCACCCAGCGCGGCGACATCATCCTGTTCATCGACGAGCTGCACAACCTCGTCGGCGCCGGCGCCGCCGAGGGCGCGATCGACGCTGCCAGCATCCTCAAGCCCGCCCTCGCGCGCGGCGAGCTGCAGACGATCGGCGCGACCACCCTCGACGAATACCGCAAGTACCTGGAGCGCGACTCCGCGCTCGAGCGCCGCTTCCAGCAAATCCGCGTGGAGCAGCCCTCCACGGAGGAGACGGTGCAGATTCTCAAGGGCCTCCGCGACCGCTACGAGACCCACCACCGCGTCGGGATCACCGACGAAGCGCTGGAAGCGGCGGCCGAGCTCGCCGACCGCTACATCTCGGACCGCTTCCTGCCCGACAAGGCGATCGACCTGATCGACGAGGCCGCCTCGCGCGCGCGCATCAAGTCGATGACGGCCCCGCCGGTGTACCGCGACCTCGAGGAGGAGATCGAGACCACGCGGCGCGACAAGGAGGCGGCCATCGAGGCGCAGGAGTTCGAGAAGGCGGCGAACCTGCGCGACAAGGAGCGCCAGCTCACCAACAAGAAGCGCGACCTCGAGGAGCAGTGGCGCTCGGGCGAGTCCGGCGAGCGCCCGGAGATCGGCGAGGAGGAGATCGCCGACATCGTCTCGATGTGGACCGGCATCCCGGTGTTCAAGCTCACCGAGGCCGAGACCCAGAAGCTCATGCGCATGGAGGACGAGCTGCACAAGCGCGTGATCGGCCAGAACGCCGCCATCGAGGCCGTCTCGAAGGCGATCCGGCGCTCGCGTGCCGGGCTCAAGGACCCCAAGCGCCCCACCGGCTCGTTCATCTTCCTCGGCCCCTCGGGCGTCGGCAAGACCGAGCTCGGCCGCACCCTGGCCGAGTTCCTCTTCGGCGACGAGGAGGCCATGGTGCGGATCGACATGTCGGAGTACATGGAGAAGCACTCCGTGTCCCGGCTCGTGGGGTCGCCGCCCGGCTACATCGGCTACGACGAGGGCGGCCAGCTCACCGAGGCCGTGCGGCGCAAGCCCTACAGCGTGCTGCTGCTCGACGAGATCGAGAAGGCCCACCCGGACGTCTTCAACATCCTGCTGCAGATCCTGGAGGACGGCCGGCTCACCGACAGCCAGGGCCGCACGGTCGACTTCCGCAACGCGATCGTGATCATGACCTCCAACGTCGGCGCGTCCGAGATCGCCAAGAACACCGGCATCGGCTTCACCGTGAGCGACGCCGAGGGCGGCGTGAGCTACGACGACATGAAGACCCGGATCATGAGCGACCTCAAGAAGGTCTTCCGGCCCGAGTTCCTGAACCGCATCGACGAGGTCATCGTCTTCCACAAGCTGGCCAAGGACGAGATCAGGGAGATCGTGGAGCTGCTGCTCAAGCGCATCCGCGAGTCCCTGGCCGAGCAGGAGCTGTCGCTCAACCTGTCCGAGGACGCCGCCGACCTGCTGGTGGAGAGGGGCTGGGATCCCGCGATGGGCGCCCGGCCGCTGCGGCGCGCCATCCAGCGCTACATCGAGGACCCGCTCGCCGACGAGGTGCTGGCCCAGACCCTGGAGCCGGGTTCGACGGTGGAGGTCGACAAGGCGCCGGAGTCCGACGACGAGGACGCCCGCGAGGTCACGATCACCATCACCAAGCCCACGCGCAAGCGCGAGAAGGTGGGCGTGGGCGCCGAGGGCGGTGAGCTGCCCGAGGGATCCGATTCCCCGGCCGAGCCGCCGGCGGATTCGCCGGGCGACGAGCCCGAGCTGGCCGAGCCCGACGTGCTTCCGGACGTCCCGGACGCCCCGCCGGACGACCGATAGGCGGCGCCTGACAGCGTCATCGGTCGCTCGTGTGCGTTCGCACACGTCGCTCCCTGCTTCCTTGTCAGGCTTGCCTCTCGGCCGTCCGGCTCCCCGTACAATCCGGTGGTGACCGACGTCGAGATCAAGGTCCGCGAGAACGGGCCGTACAAGGTCACGGGTCCCGTGCGGCTGATCGACGTGGACGGCAACGAGTACGACGTCGGCGAGCCGGGCGAGTCGATCGTCGCTGTGCCGCTGCGGCGCATCGCAGACCAAGCCCTTCTGCGACAAGACCCACTCGAAGATCGGCTTCGACGCGGCCGAGCGCGCGGTGAGAGCCGAGGAGGGCTAGGCCGCCAGCTCCGCCAGCGGCCGCTGCCTGGGCTCGTGCTCGGCCACCCAGGCCGACACGATCCGGATCTCGTCCACGTGCTCGGCGGCGATCGGCGCGCGCGGGTCCGGCGCGGCCTCGAGCGCGGCGCGGGCGCGCTCGCGCAGCTCGGCCTTGCGAGCCGGCAGCGGGCCCCAGTCCGCCACGCGGCCGCCCACCACCCAGAACCCGTCGCGGCGCCTGCGCTCCACGGGGTGCTCGGCGGTCACCAGCCGCGGGGCGGCGTGAACGGCCCGCAGCATCCCGCCCAGGCGGTCCAGCAGCAGCTCGAGGCGCTCGCGCCGCCGCAGCAGCGCCGCCGCGGCCTCGTATCGCCGCGCCTCGGACGCCTCGCGCAGCCGCCGCTCGAGCTCGCCCAGCAATGCGTCGCGCGCGCCGTCGGGATGGTCGAACAGCCCCAGCGCCAGGTCGATCTGGCGGCGGTAGGCGTTGGGGTCCAGATCGCCCAGGCAGGGTGAGCAGCAACGGCCCATCTGGCCGTAGATCGAGGGATGCTCGCGCCGGTGCAGCACCCGGCCGCAGTGGCGCAGCCGGTAGAGCGAGGTCAGATGGTCGGCCAGCTCCGTGGCCGGCTTTCGCCCCCGCAGCGGACCGATGCTCAGTGCGCGGCCGCTCGCCGGCTCGGGCGACACCTCGAGGATCGGGTACTCCACGTCCAGGCGGCAGCGCACGTAGACCCACTTGTCGGTGCGCTTGAGCGCCCGGTTGCCCGGCGGCTTCCACTGCTTGATCAGCCGGTTCTCCAGCACCAGCGCGCCCAGCTCGGAGTTCGTGGGCTTGTAGTCCACCACCGCGGCGCGCTCGGTCCAGCCCGCGGGAGCCGTGAAGTGCGCACGGGCGCGCGTGCGCAGCGACACCGACTTGCCCACGTACAGCGGCCGCCCGCGCTCGTCGCGGAACACGTACACCCCGGGATCGCTGGGCAGCGCGGAGAGGTCGGGGCGCTCCGCCCGGGGGATGGCGGGGCGTGCCGCGCGCTCGACCCGGCGCCGCCGTGGCGAGCGGCACAGCTCCACCGCGTCCCCCACGGTGGCCGCATGCACGCACAGCCGCTTGAACAGCGCGCACAGCACGCGCGCGCAGGTCTCGGCGTCGGGCAGGGCCCGGTGCACCGCCTCGACCTCGATCCCGAGCGACTCGGCCAGCGAGGCCAGGCCGCGGCGGCGCACCAGCGGCGCCAGCTTGCGCGACAGCGCCACCGTGCACAGCACGGGCGGATTGGGCCACTCCAGTCCCGCCCGTTCGAACGCCTGCGCCAGCACGCGGCGGTCGAACGGGGCGTTGTGGGCCACCAGAACCCGGTTCTCCATCAGCCGCGCCAGCTCGGGCAGCACGTCCGCGGCGGGTGGCGCGCGGTCGACCATCGCCTGGGTGATCCCGGTGAAGCGCTCGATCCCGCGCGACAGCGGCATCTCCACCGCCACCAGCGACTCCCAGCGGTCGTGCAGCTCGCCGCCGCCCACCAGCACGGCGCCCACCTCCGTCATCTCGCACAGGTCACCGCCGCGCCCGTTGGTCTCGGTGTCCACGCACAGCAGCTCGGCTGAGGCGATCGGTGTGTCGAACAGGCTCGCCATCGGGCCGGCAATCGAAGCGCGCCGGGCGGACGGCCTGCACGCGTGGTTGCGAGAGCGGGGGGCGAGGAACGTCCTGCCGCGCCCTTAGCTTTGGTGGATGGCCAAGTCGGCGACCCTTTTCGTCTGCTCCTCGTGCGGGCACGAGTCCGCCAAGTGGCATGGGCGCTGCCCCGGCTGCCAGGAGTGGGACACCCTGGTGGAGGAGGCGGGCCGCGCCGCGCCGGCGCGGGGCAGGGGAGGCGGCGGGCGCGCCCTGAAGCCCACGCGGCTGCGCGAGGTCCAGGCGCCCCGGGTGGCTCGGCTCTCCACCGGCATCGGTGAGCTCGACCGGGTGCTCGGCGGCGGCCTGGTGCCCGGCTCGCTCGTGCTGCTCGGCGGCTCGCCGGGCATCGGCAAGTCGACCATCACCGCCAGCGCGCTCGGGAACCTCGCGGCCGCCGGCCACGACGTCCTGTACGTGTCCGGGGAGGAGTCGGCGGCACAGGTGCGCCTCCGTGCCGAACGGCTGGGCGACGGTGCGCTGTCGGTGCCGATCGTGGCCGAGACCGACCTCGACTCGGTGGTGGCCACGATCGAGGCCGAGCGGCCGGAGGTGTGCGTGATCGACTCGGTGCAGGTGCTGCATGCGCCGGCGCTCACCGGCGCGCCCGGGTCGGTGGGCCAGGTTCGAGAGGTGGCCGGCAGGCTGATGCGCGTGGCCAAGGAGCGCGGGGTGGCCGTGATCCTCGTGGGCCACGTGACCAAGGAGGGCGCGCTGGCGGGCCCGCGGGTGCTCGAGCACCTGGTGGACTGCGTGCTGAGCTTCGAGGGCGAGCGCGAGCGCACCTACCGCACGCTGCGCGCGCTGAAGAACCGATTCGGCTCGACCAACGAGGCGGGCGTGTTCGAGATGCGGGACGAGGGCCTGGTGGAGGTGGAGGACGCCTCCGCGCGGTTCGTGGCCGAGGCCACGCGCGCTCCGGGCTCGGTCGTGCTCTGTGCGATGGAGGGCTCGCGCCCGCTGCTGGTGGAGGTGCAGGCGCTCGTGGCGCCCACGGAGCTGGTGCCGCCCCGGCGAATGGCGAACGGCGTGGACCGCAACCGGCTCGCGCTGGTGCTCGCGGTGCTCACCCGCCACACGGGAGTGGCGATCGGCTCGGCGGACGTGTTCGTGTCGCTCGCGGGGGGCGTGCGCATCGACGAGCCGGGAGCGGACCTGGCCGTCGCGCTGGCGGTCGCCTCGGCCGCCAAGGGGATCGCGCTGGGCTCGGAGGGCAAGCCGCTGGCCGTCTTCGGCGAGCTGGGCCTGACCGGTGAGCTGCGGCACGCCGCCCACCCTGACCGGCGTCTTGCAGAAGCCGGGAAGTTCGGCCTGAGCGACGTCCTGTGCCCCGGAAAGCCGCTTCCAGACCTTCGTTGCGCCCTCGCGGCCGCCATGGGTGAAGGTCCGTCGCGGGCGCGCGCAGCTTAAGAAACCGCGTTGCAAAGCCAAAAGCGAGTCATTTTCGGCGATATTCGCGTACAATCCCCCGGGTGCCTTACGCCGGGGATGACGTCACAGAGCTCGAGGCTCGCCAAGAACCCCGGCTCGTAAGGGCTCTCGAGATGATCGCGCCCGGCACCGCCGTGCGCGAAGGGGTGGACGCGATCGTCCAGGCACGGACCGGCGCCCTGATCTGCATCGGGGACACCGAAGAGCTGTCATTTCTCTATTCCGGCGGCCTGAAGCTCGACGTCGACTACACGCCCGCGCTGCTCTTCCAGCTCGCGAAGATGGACGGCGCGATCATCCTGTCGAGCAACGGCACGAAGATCGGCTGGGCGAACGTGCAGCTCATGCCGGATCCCACGATCCTGTCGCTCGAGACCGGCACCCGGCACCGCACCGCCGAGCGTGTCTCGAAGCAGACCGGCGCGCTCGTGATCGCCGTGTCGCAGTCGCGCAGCGTCGTGTCGCTGTACCTCGACGGGGCCAAGTACATCCTCGAGGACATCCCGGTGGTGCTGGCCAAGGCCAACCAGGCGCTGGCCACCCTCGACAAGTACCGCTCCCGCCTCGACCAGGTGTCCACCCGGCTGACCGCCCTCGAGTTCGAGAGCGGCGTGACCCTTCACGACGTGCTCACCGTGCTTCAGCGGGCGGAGCTGGTCACCCGCATGGCGGTGGAGATCGAGCGCTTCATCGTCGAGCTCGGAGCGGAGGGCCGCCTGATCGAGATGCAGCTCGAGGAGACGATGGTGGGCGTGGCCGCGGACAAGTCCGCGCTGGTCCACGACTACATCGTCGATCCCGAGCAGAAGGACTTCGCCGGCGTGCTCGACTCGCTGGCAAGGCTGCCGCACCAGGACCTCCTGGACTTCGGCAGGCTGGCCGAGCTGCTCGGCTACGACCGCAAGCTCAACACCCTTGACCATCCCGCCTCGCCCCGCGGCCATCGGATCCTCGGCCGCATCCCGCGCCTGCCCAAGCTGGTGGTGCAGGGAATCGTCGGCGAGTTCGGCGGGCTGGACGAGATCCTGGCAGCCAACGATGGCGAGCTCGAAGCCATCGACGGTGTCGGGGACATCCGTGCGAAGGACATCCGCGAGGGTCTTCGCCGCCTACAGGAGATCAACCTCGTGGACCGTTATCTGCAAACCTGAAACGACCGGCCGGGAGGCAGCCACGCCCCCGGCCTCTGCATTAGGAGGGAAGTCATTACCGAGACGGCGCTGGAGCAAGAGATCACCGAGGACCTCGAGATCACCCGTGAGATGCCTCACATCGAGTACGAGGTGGGGGATCACGTCGTATATCCCCATCACGGGGCGGGCAAGGTCCTCAAGAAGGAGCAGAAGGAGGTCCTGGGCGAGAAGCGCAAGTACCTCACGATCCAGATCCTCCACAACGACATGACCGTGATGGTGCCGTGCGAGAACGCCGGCCGTGCGGGGCTGCGTCGCGTGATCGGGGAGGAGGCCGTGGCCAAGGTGCTGGCGGTCCTCCGCGACGACGTGAGCCAGATGCCCAAGAACTGGAACCGGCGCTTCAAGCACAACCGCGAGAAGATCAAGACCGGCGACGTCTACGAGCTGGCCGAGGTGGTTCGCAACCTGGCGATCCGCGAGTCCGAGAAGGGCCTCTCGACCGGCGAGAAGCAGATGTACACCCGCGCCAAGAAGATCCTCGCCTCCGAGCTCATGTACGCGCTCGAGATGGAGGAGGACGAGGCGGAGGAGCACCTCGACTCGCTGATCGAGAACGCGCACTCGGAGCGGCTGGCCGCCTCGGCGTAAGGCCGGAGAACCCAAATGACTGTCGTCGGCATCGTTGCCGCCGGCGGAAGCGGCGAACGCCTTGGCGCAGACTT
The DNA here is from genome assembly GCA_963761505.1 of uncultured Thermoleophilaceae bacterium. GTDB lineage: Bacteria > Actinomycetota > Thermoleophilia > Solirubrobacterales > Thermoleophilaceae > JAAYBF01. The sequence goes on along the minus strand of CAVXGW010000007.1, from coordinate 284,156 downwards.
GCCCAAGGCGTTCGTCGCTTTAGGGGGGAGGCCGCTGTACGAGTGGAGCGCTTCCGTGCCTTGCGGCGGCGCTTGTGATCGCGTTGTCGTGGCCGCTCCTCCCGAGGCCTCAGGCCTCAGGCCTCAGGCCTCGGGCTTCGTCGCCGGGGGTGCCTCGCGGTCGGCGTCGGTTCGCAACGCCCTTCGTGAGGCCTCGGACGCGTCCGTCGTCGTGGTGCATGACGCCGCTCGCCCCTTCGTCACCGCCGATCTGGTCGAGCGCTGCATCGCCGGGCTCGATGGGGTGGACGGTGCCATCGCCGCCGCACCGGTCACCGACACCGTCAAGGAGGCGGATGCGTCCGGGCGGGTGCTGCGCACGCTCGACCGGTCGGTGCTGTGGGCGGTGCAGACGCCCCAGGTTTTCCGCGCCGACATGCTTCGCCGTGCCCTCGACGTGGACGATTCCGTGCTCGCCGCGGCCACGGACGACGCGTCGCTCGTCGAGGCCGCCGGTGGGACGGTGAGGGTCGTGGAGTCCTCGCCGGAGAACTTCAAGATCACCGGTCCCGCGGACCTCGCCCGGGCGGAGGCGCTGCTTGCTGACTGACTACCACGTGCATCTCCGGCCGGACGAGGACGACACGCCGGCCGCCGACTGGTTCACCCCCGCGAATGCCGAGCGCTACCGGGAGGCGGCCACCGAGCGGGGGGTCGCCGAGCTTGGTGTGTCCGAGCACATCCACCGGTTCGTGCAGGCCCTGGACGTGTGGACGCACCCGTGGTGGCGGAAATGGGCCCACGACGACATCGACGAGTACTGCGCCTTCGTCCGCGATCAGACCGACCTCAAGCTGGGCATCGAGGCCGACTTCATAGCCGGCCGGGAGGACCGGATGGCCACGCTCCTCGACGCGCGCGAATGGGACTACGTCGTCGGCTCGGTGCATTTCGTCCGCAACGAGGCCGTGGACATGCGCGGCAGCGAATGGGACGTGTGGCGCGACGGCGACCCTGAGAAGGTGTGGGCGCGCTACTTCGAGACGCTCGGCGAGGCCGCCCGCACCGGAATGTTCGACATCCTCGCCCACCCCGACCTGGTGAAGGTCTGGGGCGGGGGCGCGCCGGTGCCCGACGGCGACCTGCGCCGGTTCTACGAGCGGGCGATGGACGGCATCGCAGACTCCGACGTGGCGATCGAGGTCTCGACCGCCGGCCTGCGCAAGCCGGTCCGCGAGATCTACCCGGCACAGGCATTCCTCGAGATGTGCCTCGATGCCGGCAGGCCGGTGGCGCTGTCCAGCGACGCTCACCTGCCCGAGCACCTGGGGCACGGATACGATCGCGCCGTGGACTGGCTGGGGAAGATCGGCGTGACCGAGCTGGCCGTGTTCGAGGGGCGCGAGCGGCGGCTGGAGCCCATCACTCCCGCCGGGAGCACGGACGGTTGAGCGCCCGCTCGGGCATCGGCTACGACTCGCACCGGCTCGAGGAGGGCCGTCCGCTGGTGCTCGGAGGGGTGGAGATACCCGGCGCGGAGCGCGGCCTGACGGGCCATTCCGACGCCGACGTGCTGTCACATGCGGTCATCGACGCCCTGCTGGGCGCCGCCGGCCTCGGCGACATCGGCCAGCACTACCCGGATACCGACGATCGCTGGAAGGACGCGGACTCGCTGGAGCTGCTGAGCGAGGTGTGCGGGTTCCTCTCAGAGCACGGCTGGACCGTGCGCCACGTGGACACGACCCTGCTGTGCGAGGCGCCCAAGTTGGGCGCGCACCGCGATGCCATGCGCGCCAGCCTCGCCGACTGCGTGGGCCTGGCGCCGCTGGAGGTGAACGTGAAGTTCACGACCAACGAGGGCATGGGGTTCGTGGGCCGCGGCGAGGGCATCGCCGCCCTTGCCGTGGCGACCGTGGAAAGGGACGCGAGGGACTGATGGACGCCACCGAGCTGGCCTTCGCCGGACCGTCCCGGCTTGCGGAGCTGCTCCGCGCTGGAGATGTCTCCTCGCGGGAGCTCACGGAGCTGTTCCTCGAGCGGATCGGGCGGCTCGATCCGGAGCTGAACGCGTTTCGCGTCGTGCTCGCCGAGCGGGCTCTGGCGGAGGCCGACCAGGCCGACGGCCGCCGCTCGTCCGGCGCCGAGCGCCCGCTGCTCGGCGTGCCCGTGGCGGTGAAGGACAACACCGACGTGGCGGGCGAGCTGACCACACACGGCACCGGTTGCTTCAGCGAGCCGGCGTCAGCCGACTCCGAGGTCACGCGCCGCCTGCGCGAGGCGGGCGCGGTGATCGTCGGCAAGACCAACCTGCCGGAGCTGGCGATCATCGGCGCCACCGAGTCGCCGACGTGGGGGATCACGCGCAACCCATGGGACCCCGAGCGCAGCACCGGAGGATCGAGCGGCGGCAGCGGCGCCGCGGTGGCGGCGGGGCTGTGCTCCGCCGCGCATGCCACGGACGGCGCCGGATCGATCCGCATCCCGGCCGCCAACTGCGGCCTGGTGGGGATGAAGCCTCAGCGGGGGCGCGTGTCACTGATGCCCGAGGCCCAGCACTGGCACGGCATGAGCGTCGCCGGTGCGCTCACGCGGACGGTGGCCGACCAGGCGCTGATGCTCGACGTGCTCAGCGGCCCGGCCGAGGGTGATGCCCACACTCCGCCGGCGCCGGATGAGCCCTTCGCGCAGGCCGCCGCGCGGGCGCCGGCCAAGCTGCGGGTGGCGCTGTCCTTCCGGCCGGCCCTGCTCGCGCGCGTCGCCCCCGAGGTGCGGGCGGCCGTCCAGTCCTTCGCCGACGTCCTCCGCGCGCTCGGCCACGAGGTGACCGAGCGCGATCCGGCCTACAACGAGATCGGGACCGTGGTGATGCCCCGCTACCTGAAGGGCATCCAGGCGGACGCCGAGTCGGTCCCGCGCCCGCAGCGCCTCCAGCGCCGCACCCGCGGCTTCGCGGCCATGGGCCGGCTGGTCCCCGAGGCCGCCCTTGCGAACGCGCTGCGCGACGAGTCGCGCCAGGCGGGCCGCATCAACCGAATCTTCGACGATTGCGACGTGGTGCTCATGCCCACGACCGCGCGCCCCCCGGTCGCGGCGGCAGCGTGGGAGGGCAAGGGCGCGCCGAGGACCCTGCTCGAGATGTCGATGACCTACCCCTTCACCGTCCCGTGGAACGTGACCGGCCAGCCCGTGCTGGCGGTCCCCGCGGGCTTCACGCCCGGCGGCCTGCCGCTGGGTGCGCAGCTGGTGGGGCGCCCGAACGACGAGGCCACGCTGCTGTCCCTGGCCGCCCAGGCGGAGGCCGAGCGGCCGTGGGCGGATCGCGTTCCCCAGGTGGCATAGCCATGCGCGCGATCCGAATCCAAGACACCCTCACGGGCGAGCTGAGGTCCCTCGAGCCGCGGGAGCCCGGAAAGGCCGGGATCTACGCCTGCGGGCCCACCGTCTACGGCCGGATCCACGTCGGCAACGCGCGCCCGTTCGTGGTCTTCGCCCTGCTCAAGCGTTTTCTCGAGCATGAGGGCCTCGAGGCCACGCTGGTCATCAACGTGACCGACGTGAACGACAAGATCTACGACGCCGCCCGCGAGGCCGGCGTGCCCAGCGCGGAGCTGGCGAGGGACATGACCGCCCAATACGTGGGGGACACCGACCGCCTGGCGCTCGGCCGGCCCGACGCCGAGCCGCGGGCGGGCGACACGATCACGCCGATCGTCGAGCTGATCTCCGACCTGGTCGAGTCCGGACACGCCTACGCGGCGGGCGGGGACGTGTACTTCCGCGTGGCGAGCTTCGGCGGCTACGGCAAGCTCTCAAACCGCCCGTCCGAGGAGATGCAGCAGGGCGAGGGCGACGACGCCGCGGAGCTCAAGGAGAGCCCCCAGGACTTCGCGCTCTGGAAGGCGCACAAGGAGGGCGAGGACACATCCTGGCCCTCGCCCTGGGGGGAGGGCCGGCCCGGGTGGCACATCGAGTGCTCCGCGATGGCCGAGCAGATCCTGGGCACCGACTTCGAGATCCACGGAGGGGGATCGGACCTCGTCTTCCCCCATCACGAGAACGAGATCGCCCAGACCGAGGCGGCCCGGGACCGGCCGCTCGCCCGCATCTGGATGCACAACGGGATGGTCCAGATGGGCACCGAGAAGATGGCCAAGTCCGTCGGCAACATCCGTCTGCTGCACCAGGCGCTGGACGAGTTCGGCCGCGACGCCCTGGTCATGTACTTCGCCCGCGGCCACTACCGCCAGCCGCTCGCCTTCTCCCCGGAGGCCCTGGCGGAGGCCGGCCGGTCCGTGGAGCGCCTGCGCGAGCTTGCCGGCCGGCTGGACCACGAGGGACCGGCCCCCGAGGGCCTCGATCCCTACGTGGAGCGCTTCTTCGACGCTCTGGCCGAGGACTTCAACACCCCCTCGGCGCTCGGAGTCCTGTTCGAATGGGTCTCGGAGGCCAATCGCCGCCTGGACGCGGGCGAGCGGCTGGGCCCTGGGCGGATGGGCGAGATGCTCCACGCGCTCGGTCTGGAGGGCCTGATGGAGGCGGAGGAGGGCCCGCCCGAGCAGGCACTGCGACTGCTCGAGGAGCGAGAGAGCGCGCGGGGGGAGCGGGACTTCGCCCGCGCGGACGCGATCAGGGAGGAGCTGGCCGGGCTGGGCTGGGAGGCGCGGGACACCCCGGAAGGGCCGCGGCTCCGGCGCGTCACGTGATCGTCTACGGCCGCAACCCCGTGCGCGAGGCGCTTCGGGGGCGACGAGCGGTGCGGCGGACCTGGGCCACAGCGCGCGCCGCGGAGAGCGAGCCGTGGCTGGAGCAAGCGGAGCCGGAGCCGGCCACGGCCGACGAGCTGGCCGAGCTGTGCGGCTCGGGCGACCACCAGGGGGTGTGCGCGGAGGCCGAGCCCTACCCCTACGCGAGCGCCGACGCCCTGCTGGAGGCGGACGCCGCGCTGGTGATCTGCCTCGACGAGGTGCAGGACCCGCAGAACCTCGGCGCCGTGTGCCGGGTGGCGGAGTCGGCCGGCGCCACTGGTGTCGTGATCCCCGAGCGGCGCTCGGCGGAGGTCACGCCCGCGGTCTGCAAGGCATCCGCCGGCGCGGTCGAGCACCTCGCGGTGGCGCGCGTGCGCAACCTGGCCGACTGGCTCGGCGCGGCCAAGGAGCGGGAGGCCTGGGTCTACGGCGCGGCCGCGGAGGACGGGATCCCGTATGACCGCCCGGACTACCGCGGCAGGGTCGTCCTGGTGCTCGGCTCGGAGGGCCGCGGCCTGCGCCCGCGGGTGGCCCAGACCTGCGATCAGCTGATCGCGCTGCCGCAGCGGGGGAGGGTCGGGTCGCTCAACGTGTCGGCGGCCGCTGCCGCGCTGGTGTACGGGATCTTGCAGTTTCGCGAATCGCCCCTTGACAGGGGTCCATAACTTCGTACATACTCGCGCTCACATAAGGCTGGACTCGAGCTTTAGGCTCAAGTTCAGTGAAAGTGCGCGGCGCCAGGGGAGGTAACGCGCCACTTGAGCTTCAGGGCCCTGAGGGGGGCCTGAAAGGAGCGTCCAGTGGCTGCATCGATCTCCCAGACGTACGCGAAGTCTCACTCTCAGGTCGAGCCCGAGGATAACTACCTCATAGCGCTCGCGAAGCAGGGCCGGTCGGATGCGTACGACCGCATCGTCAAGCGGTACTACGGCTTCGTCCGTCTCAAGGCCAGTTCGTACTTCCTCATCGGAGGCGACGCCGACGATCTCATCCAGGAGGGCCTGGTCGGGCTCTACAAGGCGGTGCGCGACTTCCGCACCGACCGGGAGTCGAGCTTCCGCAACTTCGCGGAGCTCTGCATCACGCGTCAGATCATCACCGCGGTGAAGACGTCCACGCGGAACAAGCACACACCGCTGAACGAGTACGTGTCGTTCTCCCAGTCCCCGGCGGCGTCGGCCGGCGACGGCGACCCGACTCTCGACGAGTTGCTCCCCGGCCCCACCGCCCACGATCCCGTGAACCAGGTGATCTCCACCGAGGAGCTGCACAGCCTCGTGGGCTGTCTCTCGAGCGTGCTCTCAGAGCTGGAGAGCTCCGTCCTGTCTCTGTACCTCGACGGCTTCTCCTACGAGACGGTCGCGGAGCGCCTGGAGTGCGATACGAAGACCGTGGACAACGCTCTCCAGCGGGTGAAGCGCAAGGTTGGAGCGCACCTCGACTCACGTGCGGTGCCGCTCTAGGCACCGTTTGGCGCCGTCCGGCTCGGGTACCTCCCCCGCCACTGAAAAAACCGGAGGAGGGACCAGAATGATCGGACTACTCATCACCCTGTTGGTGGCCGCACTCGCATACGTGCTGCTCGTCGCCATCACGGGCTCAGCGATCGTCGGCATCGTGGCCGCGATCCTCATCCTGCTGGCGGGTATCCCCAGCGGCGGATTTGGCTTCGGAAGTCGCTTCGGCGGCTCCAGGTCGCGCGTATAGACGCAGACGGGTTGTAGGACACACGCTGAGTCGCGCCTCTGGCGCCGAGCCTCACACGAGAATCGTTGTGAGCCGGCCCGGAGGCGCGTTCGCGGCTTGCGTTTACCTCTCTTGAAGACCTGACCTCAGGGGAACGCACGTTCGCATTTCCCGTCCGCACTCAGCCATACGATGGGGGATGTGGACGGTGCGACCATGGTCAAGCGACTGCGCTCGGTGGAGCCGTTGAATCATCCCGTCGACATCGGTGCACGGGTCGAGGCGGAGGTCACAGCAGAGCTGCTGCGGCGCGGGATCACGGTGCTCCAGCCCTACGGGAGCAACCACCGTTACGACCTGGTCCTGGAACTCGGCGGGGAGTTCATTCGGGCTCAGTGCAAGGCTGGCCGCCTGCGGAACGGCGTGGTCAGATTCAGCACGGTGAGCGTTCGCAGCAACACGAGGCGAACGGTCATCACGGACTACCGCGAACAGGCCGACATCTTCCTCGTGTACTGCCGCGAGACGGGAGGGACCTACGCGGTGCCGGTCGATGACCTGCCAGTAGGTCACGGCGTACTCAGGGTGGTAGAAACCGCGAACGGCCAGACGGCTGGCATTCGCTGGGCAGCCGACTACGCCTTGCCCGCCTAGCTCAATTGGCAGAGCACTTCACTTGTAATGAAGAGGTTCTCGGTTCGAGTCCGAGGGCGGGCTTGCGGACCTAGGACTCGGCCGCGCCCACGGCCATCTCCAGGTTCCCGTGTCCATTCGATGACACGGGAACCGGAGGCGGCTCCTCGTGGCGGTCGGCGTTCAGCCGCCGCTCCAGCTCGCCCATCACGGCGCCGAAGAGCACGTGCCGCCAGGTGGCCTGCGCGAAGGCGCGGGCGTTGCCGCCCAGGGGTGTCAACTCCTTGCGAGCCGGGTGATAGCGGTCGCTCAGCCGGCCGAGCGGCCACAGGCCGAGGTGCTCGGCAAGCGCGGCGCCGAGCGCGCCCGCGATCGGCGGCCCCGGCAGCAGCGGCCTGAGTTGTGCGTAGACGGCCCCGAATATCGCCCCGTTGCCCACGTGGAGCGCGAGGCCCGCGAATGGCCACGCGTCGCCGCGCGTGACGAGCTTGCCGAGCAGCTCGACGTCGTCGTAACCGCTGTCGAAGGCGCGCTTGTCCGCCGGCTGCTGGGCCGCCCAGACGGTGGCGGCCAAGCCACCCGCTATCGCGCCGTTCAGGCTCCGCTTGAGATCCACTTCCCGGCAGCGTAACGGGGTGGCGGCACATGGGTAGCTGCAGTGATGCCCCAGGAGGAGATCGCTCGCCTGTCCCCGCACCACGACCGGATCCGCCGCCGCGGCGTGAACCGCCTGGTCTACTGGGGCTTCCGGCTCCTGGCGCAGCCGGCGATCCACGTCTATTTCCGGCTGCGGCGCACCGGTAGGGAGCACATTCCCGACGGGAAGGTCATCCTCGCCGCGAACCACCGCAGCTTCCTCGACCCGTTCATCATCGCCACCTGCCTCCGGCGCCCGATCTACTTCGTCGCCAAGAAGGAGCTCTTCGACAGGCGGCTGACCGGATGGTTCCTCAACTGCCTCGGCGCCTTCCCGGTTCGCCGCGGCGAGTCCGACCAGGACTCCGTGGCCACCGCGCTGGCCCTGCTCGAGCGGGGGGAGGCCGTGGTGATCTTCCCCGAGGGCACTCGCCACCGCTCCGGCCCGCTTCACCCGCCCAGGCGCGGGGTTGGGCGGCTGGCCCTCGAGAGTGGCGCGCCGGTGGTGCCGATCGCCATCACGGGCACCGAGCGCGCCCGCCGTGGGTGGCGGATCCGGCCCGTGCGTGTGGACATCCGCTGTGGCCGCGCGCTGACCTACCCGGTGGTGAGCGAGCCGTCCCAGCGCCTTGCCAACGAGGTCACCGCGCGGATCTGGCCCTGTGTGGAGTTGCAGTGGGCCTGGCTGGGGGGCCCGATGCCGGCCAAGCCCGCCGCCTCCGATCGAGAGCACAGTCGCGTCGCGGCCTGACCGCAGGGCTAGGGTTGACTATGCGTGGCCGAGATCAAGGACAAGCAGCGGCTCGACCGCGACTTCACGGAGCTCTACAAGTCTCACCTGAGGGACGTCTACTCCTACTCCTACTACCGGGTGGGCAACCACCACGACGCCGAGGACCTCACCGAGCAGACATTCCTCCAGGCGTACCGCCACTTCGAGCGCGCGCAGCGAGAGTCCAACGGACGGCCGCTGCGCCCGTGGCTGATCCGGATCGCGCACAATCTCGCCGCCAACTACTACCGCGACCGGTCACGCAAGCCGCAGACCCGGCTCGAGGATGCCGCGGTGGTCTCCGCGCCGCACGACACCGAGGACCTCGTGGAGGGCAGGCAGGAACTGAAGGACGTGCTGGAGGGTGTGTCGAAGCTCCCGGACGACAGGCGCGAGGCGCTGATCATGCGGTTCGCGCTCGGCATGGACAACCGCGAGATCGCAAGGGCGCTCGACCGCACCGAAGGAGCCACGAAGGTGCTGATTCACAGAGCTATCAAGCAGCTCGAGCAGGGGCTGAAGGAGGCGGCGGCGGATGAGTGAGATGGCTGACGTAGAGGCACTGCTTCGCTCGGCGCTGGTGCCGGTCGAGCCGTCGGAGGCGCTGTCCGACCGGCTCGAGCGCGGGCTGTCGGAGATCACCGATCTGGCGGCCGAAGAGCTGGCCGACTGGGAGCTGTCCACCATGAGCGACCCTCGCAACTGGGGCCGGCCCGCAGCCGCGGTGCTGGTGGGCGGCGCGGCGGCCGGCGCGCTCGTGCTGGTGCGCGCCCGGCAGCGCCAGAAGAAGCGCGGCGGCACGCTGCACGCCCTCGAGAGGGGCCTGCGGGACGCCGCGAACGACCTGCAGAAGCGGCTCGAGCGCTGACGCGCCCGGCGCTCAGGCGTGGCCGACGGCCACGCCTACGAATGCCACGACCAGCCCGCCCAGGGTGACCTGCACCAGCGACCCCGCCAGCGAGACCTGCAGGTAGCGCTTGCGCACCCACGCGATCACCAGGAGCTCCACCGCCACCACCACGTAGGCGACGGTGAGGGCGGTCGAGAGGTCGCCGATGAGGAACGGGAGCGCATGGAAGGTGCCGCCCACGAAGGTGGCGAGGCCGGTGATCAGGCCGCGGGCGAGCGAGCCGCCCCGCTCGGTGAGCTCGCCGTCGTCGGACAGCCCCTCGGACATGCCCATGCTGATCGCCGCGCCCAGCGCCGCCGCCAGCCCCACGAGCAGCGCCGCACGGGCGCCCGACACGTAGGCCGCCGCGAAGATCGGGGCGAGGGTGGAGATCGTGCCGTCGATCAGGCCGATCAGGGCGGGCTGCACGACCTGGAGCAGCCGCTCGCGGTCGTTCCCGTCACGCCATGTGTCGAGCACCGTCCTGACGGCTTCCGTCATGTCGCTAACTATAACAAGTAGTTTGTGATAAGGTAACCCTAACTATGGACGACGGAAGCCATCTGGCGGCGACGTTGCGCGCGACCGGGCGGCGTGTGACCCCGCAGCGCCTGATCCTGCACCGCGCGCTGGTGCGCATCGGCCGCCACGCGAGCGCGGACGAGGTGATGCGCGAGGCGGCGGGCGAGCTGCCGGGCCTGTCGTTGCCGACCGTCTACGCCGCGCTGGACCTGTTCGACGACCTCGGCCTGGCGCGCCGCGTGGATCCGGGCACGGGGCCGGCGCTGTACGACCCGCGGACCGACGGCCACGCCCACTTCGCCTGCCGCGGGTGCGGCCGGGTGGTGGACCTGGAGGGGCAGGCCGACACCGCGGCGGTCGCGCGGGCCGCCGGCTCGGCCGGCATGCGCGTGGACAACGCGCAGGTGCTCCTCACCGGGCTCTGCGAGCGCTGCAACGAATAGGCCAGGCGAATAGGCGCGCGAACTGCGCCGCCCCTTTGCAACCCCCCGGACGGCGCGCTACGCGCGCCTATTCACCTTGATTACGACGGTGGTGGGCGCCGGGGCGGACGGCCCGGCGAAGAAGGCCCCCAGCCCGGCGGCGCCGAGCAGCAGGTGGAGCACGTTGTCCTCGGTGTTCACCGGCACCAGGCTGAAGAGCGTCTCACCGTCCCCCGCGGCGAAGCCCAGCACGGCCAGCAGCATGTACACGGCCCCGAAGATCCCGGCGTACGCGCGCGCGGACGTGAACGAGCCGGCCACGGCCAGCCCCACCAGCCCCGAGATCACGTGCACGAGGTTGTGCCATCCGTTCACGTCCAGCAGCCCCAGAACGGCGTCGCGGTCGGTGAGGGTGGCGTCCCCGGTGGCGAAGCTGGCGTTGTAGAAGAACCCCAGCACGCCCCCGACCACCAGCGATGCGCCCACCACGAGCGCATACATCTGGGGTGCCGAGCGATGTCGCATGCGAGCCATTCCTCCCTGATCCAGCTGGGGTCGAGGGCCGCATAATCACATACCACCGTGAGCCGGCCGGAGGACATCCGCAACCTCGCCGACGAGGAGATCATGCACCTCGTGCAGGAGGGGAACCCGCGCGCGTTCGAGCTCCTCTACGACCGCCACGGGGGGCCGGCGTTCTCGCTCGCCTACCGGATGGTGGGCAACCGCGTGACCGCGGAGGACATCTCGCAGGAGGCATTTCTGTCGATCTGGCGCAGCCGGCTGCGCTACCAGCCCGCCCGCGGCAGCGTTCGCACCTGGGTGCTGGGGATCGTGCACCACCGCGCGATCGACGCCCTTCGCCGCAACCTGGTGCACGACAAGCGCCGCGCCAGCGCGGAGGGGATCGAGGAGCGCTTCGAGGCCGCCGAGCAGACCGACGTCGAGGTGGCCCGGCGCGACGAGGCCCGCGTGGTCCGGGGTGCGCTGGAGGAGCTTCCGGACGAGCAGGTCAAGGTGATCGAGCTGGCCTACTTCGGCGGGTTCAGCCACAGCCAGATCGCCGAGATGCTCGAGATGCCGATCGGCACGGTGAAGGGCCGTATGCGGCTGGGCCTGGACAAGCTGCGACGCCAGCTGGCGGAGGGCGCCGTATGAGCGTCGAGCGCCACGACATCTTCAGCGACGGCATCGGCGCGTACCTGCTCGGCGCGCTCGACGAGGCCGAGCTGGCGAGCTTCGAGGGCCACCTCCACGAGTGCCATGTGTGCAGGGACGAGGTGGAGCGGTTGCGGCCGGCGGTCGAGGCGCTCCCGCGTTCGGTGATACCGCTGCCGCCGCCGCCCGGCCTGAAGACGGCGCTGATGGCGGAGGTGGAGTCGGATCTCCGCGAGCAGGGCGCGTCGCCCGGCATGCTCGCGCGGCTCCGCGAGCGGTTCGCGGGGATGGGCACCGGCTGGGCGGGCGCCCGGCCCGCGGTCGCGTGGGTGAGCGCCGCGTTCGTGCTCGGCGTGGGGATCCTGGCCGGATACGGCGTGAGCAAGCTGAACGACGAGGACACGCGCGTCCTGGCGGCGACGGCCGCGGAGGACGAGCTCCCGCTCGCCACGGGCAGCCTGGTGGTGCCCGAGGGGATGGGCGACGGGGCGATCCTGCGCGTGCACGGCATGCCGTCGCTCGACAGCGACTCGGTCTACCAGGTGTGGGTGCAGCGCAACGGCGAGACGATCTCCCAGTCGCTGTTCAACGTCGGCGAGGACGGCGAGGGCGCCGCGGCGGTCTCCGACGACCTCGAGGGCGCCGACGCCGTGATGGTCACGCGCGAGCCCGCCGGCGGCGCCCGGGCGCCGAGCGAGAAGCCGGTGCTCACAGTGAACCTCTGAGCCTCGAGGCCTGAGGCCCGAGGCCCGAGGCCTCTCCTCTCTAGTCTCCGCCCCGATGGAGACCTGCTACCGCCACCCCGACCGCGAGACGGGCGTGTCGTGCTCGAACTGCGGCCGGCCGATCTGCCCGGACTGCATGACCACGACCTCGGTCGGCATGCGCTGCCCGGAGTGCGCGCACCAGAGGACGAAGGTGAAGACGCTGGGATCGGCCGACGAGCCCGTGCTCACCTACGTGCTGATCGGGATCAACGTGGCCGTGGCGCTGGGCGCGTTCGTGAGCGGCGCCAGCGCGACCGGCGGGGGCGGGCTGGGCTCGTCGCTGCTCGACGACGGCTCGGTCTCGCGCGCCGCCGTCGATTCGGGCGAGTACTGGCGGATCGTGACCGCCGGCTTCCTCCACACGGGGATGATCCACCTGCTCTTCAACATGTTCGGGCTGTACATCCTGGGTGGCCTGCTCGAGCCCGCGGTCGGCCGGCTGCGCTTCGGGATCATCTACTTCGTGTCGCTGCTCGCCGGCTCGTTCGGCGCGCTGCTGCTCGAGCCCACGGCGCCGACCGTCGGCGCCTCGGGGGCGATCTTCGGCCTGATGGGCGCCGCCGTGGTGGTCATGCGCAACCGCGGGATCAACCCGATGGAGAGCGGCATGGGCCTGTGGATCGGCCTCAACCTCCTGATCACGTTCACGATCCCGAACATCTCGATCGGGGGCCACATCGGTGGTCTGATCGGCGGTGCGGTGGCGGCTGTGATCATGTTCGACCTGCCGGACCGGGTTCGCGTGCCCGCCATGGCGGCCGCCATGCTCGCGGCGGCGATCGGCGTGGCCGCGGTGGCCGGCTCGATCGCCGTCTCGGCCTCGCCCGGCTAGCTCGGCCGCGAGCTCGTCGTAGAGCCCCTGGAGCGAGGCGAGCATCCGCTGCGCGCCGAAGCGCTCGGGCAGCGGGCCGATCTGCACCGGCTCCTCGGCGAGCGTTCGCAGCGCCTGCGCCAGCGCCGCGGGATCACCGGGCGCCACGAGGGCTCCGGCCTTCGCCTCGCGCACGAACTCGGCCACGCCGCCGGCGCCGGAGGCCACCACCGGCACCCCGGCGGCCACGGCCTCCAGCGCCACCAGCCCGAGCGGCTCGGGCCGCTTCGAGGGGACCGCGAGGGCATCCGCGGCGCCGAGCACGACGTCCACGTCCTCGACGAACCCCAGGCGCATGAGGCGCTCCTGCACGCCGAGCGAGGTGGCCAGCCGGTCCAGCGATGCCCGCTCGTCCGTTCCGGGCACCTCATCCCCGGCCACCAGCCCGATCGCCCCGATCGAGGCCAGGGGGTCGGACGCCAGCGCCCGTGCGAACACGTCCTGGCCCTTCCAGGCGCTGAGGCGTCCCACGAAGGCCGCGACGAAGGCGTCGGGAGGCACGCCCAGCCGGGCGCGGGCCTCCGCCCGAGGCGGCGGATCGGGCACGCGGGCGAGCCCGTCCGGCAGCAGGTGCGCCCGCGGCGAGCCGTCGAACTGGTCGAGCACCGCCTGCGAGATGCACGCCAGCGCGTCAGCTCGCAGCAGCCGCCGGCGCATCGCCGGCCAGAGCACGCGAGTGGTCGGATAGATCTCGCGCACGTGAACCAGGTGGGGCAGGCCGAGCGCTCCCCCGGCCAGCACCACCGACGTGTTCGAGTGCACGATCGCGGCGCCGCGATCTCGCGCCAACTCGCCGAGCACGGCCCGGTCGCGGCGGACGGCGCGCGTGAGCGCCAGGGCGCCGAGCGGGCTCGCGTGCCGCCGGCGCAACACCGCCAGCGGGTGCACCACGACCTCGGCGCCCGCTTGCTCGAGCGGCGCGGCCAGCCGATCGCGCTCGGGCAGCACGCACACGGCTCGCCAGCGCTCGGGATCGAGCCCACGCGCGATCGCGAGTAACTGCACGTCCGCCCCGTAGAGGCCGGCAGAGCTGTGAAGGATGAGGACGGTGCGGCTCAGGCGGCGGCCTCGACCCGCGCCTTGAGGTCCTCCACCGAGCGCTGCATCACGCCGTCCGTGAGCATCGACGAGATCGGCCCGGGCAACCAGACGCCGGCGTCCAGGCGCAGCGAGTAGGTGGCCAGCGTCGTGCCGTCGCCCTGGTCCTCGAGGATGAACTCGCCGTCGACGTCCTTCACGTCGCCGTTCACGTACTGCCAGCTCAGCAGGTGGGGCTCTTCGTAGCTGTAGTCGAGCGTGTAGGAGACCGTCTTCAGCTTCGCGTCGATGTCGAACGTGACCCGGCGGGCGCGACCCTCATCGTCGCGGGACTCCACCTCGCACTCCTTCACCGCGTTCTGCCACTCCGGGTAGGTCTCGAAGGCGGTCAGCGCGTCGAAGCACTCCTGAGGGGTTCCGTCCACGACTATCTGGCGCTCGGCGCGCTTGGCTCCCACCCCCGCTATGAAACCGGTGCGGGGCCGCCCGCGTCAACCCACAGGTAGCGGCCCGCGGGCGGCTCGGGCACTCGGCCCGGATGCAGCAGGTGGGCCAGCAGCTCGATCCCGTCCACCAACCGTGGTCCCGGCCGGGAGAAGTAGGACGACGCGTCGACCGCCGCGATCCGCGCCTCGAGACGGCCGAGCGGCTCGGCAGCCTCGGCGGTCTCGCGCGCCGCGCGGGCGGCGTCATAGCCGCACGGCATCGACACGACCACGTCCGGTTCCGAGGCCTCCACCTCCGACCACTCGGCCGTACGGGATTTCTCCCCGGGCAGCCCGAGCAGGTCCTCGCCGCCGGCCAGCTCGATCATCTGCGGCACCCAGTGGCCACCGATGAACACCGGGTCGAGCCACTCCAGCGCCGCCACGCGCGGGCGCTCTACGCCGTCCACCGCGTCACGCACGGCGTCGATCCGAAACGCCGCCTCCTCCGCCAGCTCCTCTCCCTCCTCCTCGACCTCGGCGGCCGCGGCCAGGCGGGGGATGTCCGCGAGCACCTCGCCCAGCGTGGAGGGGTCGAGCGACAGCACCTGCGGCCGGGAGGGCAGCCGCTGCGCCGCGGCCACCACGTCGTCGTAGGAGACCGCGCACACCTCGCACACCGCCTGGGTCACGATCAGGTCCGGCTCGAGCTCGGCCAGCAGGGGCTCGTCGAGCTCGTAGAGGGCCCGACCGGCCTCCGTGCGCTCGCGCACCGCGCGGTCGATCTCGGGCGCGGGCAGGCCCTCGGCAATCACGCTGCGCGTGAGATGAGGCTTAGCCGCCGCGGCTTCCGGATAATCGCATTCGTGGGTGACCGCGACGACGCTGTCGCCCAGGCCGAGGGCGAACAGCATCTCGGTCGACGAAGGCACGAGCGACGCGATACGCACGGAGGAGAACGATGGCACGTCTGGAGAACGATGAGATCGACGCGAAACTGGAGCAGCTCGACGGCTGGTCACGAGAGGGTGAGGCGATCACCAAGGAGTTCGACAACGGCGACTTCAAGGGATCGGTCGAGTTCGTGAAGCAGCTCACGCCCGAGGCCGAGGAGATGAACCACCATCCGGACCTCGAGATCTCGTGGGACACCGTCAAGGTGACGATTACGACGCACTCGGAGGGTGGGCTGACAGCCGGTGATTTCGAGCTGGCAGGCCGTATCGATGGGCTGGCCTAGCTGCTAGCCTCGCGCGCGTCACTCCGTGAGCGACGACGAACCTCCTCGAAGTAGTCCCTGGACATGACCGAGCTTCTGCTGCTGGTCGGCGTCGTGCTGCTCGTGCTGGCGAACGGGTTCTTCGTCGCGGCGGAGTTCGCGCTCGTGCGGGCGCGGGACAGCCAGCTCCAGCAGATGGAGGACGAGGGCCTGAGGGGCGCCCGCCTCGCGGGGCTGCAGCTCGACCGCATCGACGAGTACCTCTCGGCCTGCCAGCTCGGGATCACGATGGCCTCGCTGGGCATCGGCTTCCTGGGCGAGCCGGCCATCGCCAGCCTGCTCGAGTCCGCGCTCGGCGACGCGCTCCCGCACGGCTTGACGCTGGCGATCTCGCTCGCCGTGGCCTACTTCATCACCACCGCCCTGCACATCACGATCGGCGAGCAGGTGCCGAAGATCTACGCGATCACCCACGCGGAGGGGGTGGCGCGCAGGGCAGCCCGGCTGCTCGAGGCCTTCCGCGTGACCTTCAAGCCGCTGATCTGGGCGCTGAACAACACCTCGAACGCGATTCTGCGCGTGGTCGGCGTGGACCCGAAGGCCGAGTTCGACGAGGCCAGCTCCGCCGAGGACCTGAAGCTGCTGATCGCCCAGAGCCGCAGCGGCGGCAAGCTCGACCCAGGTGAGGCGGGCATGCTCTCGGGTGTCTTCCACCTGCACGAGCAGGCGGCCCGGCAGGTGATGACACCCATCCCGGCGGTGGTCACCGTGGACATCTCCGAGACGGCGGAGGCGGCGCTGCGCAAGTGCGTCGACTCCGGCCACACGCGCCTCGTGGTGACCGAGAACGAGAACACGGACCGCATCCGCGGCATCCTGCACAACAACTCGCTCGCGCGGCTCCTGATGAACGAGGGCCCGGATGCGTCCATCGAACCGTCGGTGAAGGACGCTCTAATCGTGCCCGAGACCAAGCCGCTGGACGACCTGCTGGCCGACCTCCAGCGCGAGCGGGCGTCGATCGCCGTGGTGATCGACGAGTACGGCCGCACCGCCGGGATCGTCTCGGTGGAGGACATCGTCGAGGAGGTGGTCGGCGAGATCGCCGACGAGACCGACCCGGCCGTGGCGGGCGTACGACGACTCGCCAACGGCGACTGGTGGGTGCGCGGCCACGTGCCGATCACCGACCTCATGGACTACGGCCTCAAGCTGCCGGTGGACTCGGACGCCTACAACTCGGTCGGCGGCTTCGTGTTCGGCGAGCTGGGCCGGCTGCCCAAGCGCGGCGACATGGTCAGGGCCAACGGCTACTCGCTGAGGGTGGAGTCGGTGCGCGAGAACCGGATCGAGGCCGTGCGCATCCGCGACCACGGCACCGAGGAGGCGGCGCCGGCCGCGCCGGAGCCGCGGGAGGCGACCGAGGGAGCCTGATTTCCGTCCGGGCGTGGGCTTACGTTCGGGACCCACATGTGGTGCGTCAAGCTCAGCGATGCGCAGCGTGACGCGGTCCGGGCGCTGATCCGGGCGCAGGGTGAGTTGGGGCCGTCCCTGACGGGAGCGCTGGAGGCCCTGGACTACGCCCGCTGGGACGACCTGCCGGAGGCCGAGCTGCCGTGGGACACGGTCACACAACTGGCTCAGGCGCAGGGGATCGGCGAGGCGGACGTGGTGTGGGACATGGCCACCAAGCACACCCCGCCGGACGAGCGCCAGGCCGCCTAGTACTCGTAGAAGCCCGCGCCCGACTTGCGGCCGAGCTTCCCGGCCTCCGCCAGCTCGCGCACGCGCGCGGGCACCTCGGCGCCGATCTGCTCGCCGATCGCCACGGCCACGTCCAGGCCAACGAAGTCCAGCAGCGCCAGCGGCCCCATCGGGTGGCCGGCGCCCAGCTTCATGCAGGAGTCCACGGCCTCGGGCTCAAGGCCCGCCTCGTCGGCCAGCCGTACGGCCTCGAACAGGAACGGGAACAGCAGCCGGTTCACCACGAAGCCGGGGATGTCGGGGACCTCCACGGCGTTCTTGCCGAGCGCCTTGCACAGCGCATGCATGCGCGTGCCGGTCTCCTCGGTTGCGGCGTCGGGCAGCACCAGCTCGACCAGGTCCATCTTGTCCACCGGGTTGAACACGTGCAGGCCGCAGAAGCGCTCCGGCCGCCCGGTGGCGGCCGCCAGCTCCTCGATCGACAGCGAGGAGGTCGTGGTGGCGAGCATCGCGTCCGCCGGCAGCACGTCGCAGAGGCGCGCCAGCAGGTCGCGCTTGACCGCCGGATCCTCCACCACCGCCTCGACCACCACCTCGCGGTCGGCCAGGTCCGCCATGTCGGTTACCACGCGCGCGGAGCCGTCCATGCGGGCCCGCGCCCGCTCGGCGGAGTCCTCGCTACGGGCCCATAGGACCGTGTCGCAGATCCCCTCCGCGGCGCGCGCCAGACCCGTGGCGATTGCCCCGCTTCCCGCTATGCCAAGCCTTATCTGGGGGGTTGGTTGACTCACCAGTCAATCGAGTAATCTAACTGCAGATGGCGCTTTCCCGCCGTCCAAACTACTTCCGGAGGCTCTGAGACCGATGCAGAACGGAAACCGCGAAGTCGTGATCGTCGAGGCGGTGCGCACCCCCGTCGGACGCGGCCACGAGGAGAAGGGCTACTACAAGGACACCCACCCGAGCAATCTTCTCTCCAGAACCTACAAGGAGCTGATCGACCGCTCGGGCGTCGAGGCCTCGGACGTCGAGGACAACATCAGCGGCTGCGTCCAGCAGTTCGGCGAGCAGGGCTTCAACATCGGCCGCAACGCGTGGCTCGAGGCCGGTCTGCCGATCGAGACCCCCGCCACGACCATCGACCGCCAGTGCGGCTCGGCCCAGCAGGCCGTGAACTACGCGGCGGCGATGATCGGCTCGGGCGCCATCGACGTCGCCGTCGGCGGCGGCGTGGAGCACATGGGCCACATCTCCTTCGCGGACGGCATGCAGGTCCAGTCCGAGCACGGAGCGGCGTTCTCGCCCGAGCTGCTCGAGGCCTACAACCTCGTGCCCCAGGGCCTGTCGGCCGAGATGATCGCCGACAAGTGGGAGATCCCCCGCTCCGAGCTCGACGAGCTGGCCGTCCGGTCTCACCAGCTCGCCGCGCAGGCGACCGAGGAGGGCCGCTTCGAGCGCGAGATCGTGCCGTTCCAGGTGAACGGCGACACCTACGTGTCGGACCAGGGCATCCGTCCGGACACGACGATCGAGAAGCTCGCGGAGCTGAAGACGGTGTTCAAGGAGGACGGCAAGATCACCGCCGGCAACTCCTCCCAGATCTCAGACGGCGCGGCCGCCGTCCTGCTTGCGGAGCGGTCCAAGGCCGAGGCCCTCGGGCTCAAGCCGCGGGCGCGGATCGTGGACCAGGTCGGCGTGGGCGTGGACCCGGTGATCATGCTCACCGGCCCCATCCCCGCGACCCAGAAGCTCCTCGAGCGCAACGGGATGACTATGGACGACATCGATCTCGTGGAGATCAACGAGGCGTTCGCCCCCGTGGTGGCCGCCTGGCAGCGCGAGCTGGAGCCCGACATGGACCGCGTGAACGTGAACGGCGGCGCCATGGCGCTGGGCCATCCGCTCGGCTCCACCGGCGCCCGGCTGCTCACCACGCTGCTGCACGAGATGGAGCGCTCGGACAAGCAGGTGGGCCTCGTGACGATGTGCTGCGGCGGCGGGATCGGCACCGGCACGATCATCGAGCGCATCTAATTGCCTGAAACAGGGTTCAACTAGTGGAGTACGTGGTACTCAAGAAGTAACAGTGGATCCGCGAGGTCGGGCCTGGATGGCCCGTCTGCAGGGTTGTCAGGAAGGGCCGGCACTACGCCGGCCCTTTCGTTTTCTCGGCACTCCCACCGGGTAGGCACTGTCGGTGGCCCTCGATACTCAGCAGACTCTGCTCGCCGGCCGCTACCGGCGGCTGAGCACCCTCGGCACCGGAGGTATGGCCAGGGTCCACCTCGCGGAGGACGAGCGGCTTGGCCGGCGGGTCGCGGTGAAGCAGCTCCACTCGGCGGCGCCGGAGGACAGCGCGCGCCGCCTCCAGCGCGAGGCTCGGCTTGGCGCCTCGCTGAGCCACCCGAACCTCGTCTCGGTGTTCGATGTCGAGACCGACGGCGAGTCCGTGCTCATCGTCATGGAGTACGTCGAGGGCGAGACGCTGCGCGAGGCGCTCGCCGACGGGCCGCTGGACAGCGACCGCGCGCTGGCGGTAATCCGAGACGTGGCCGCGGCGCTCGACCACGTGCACGCACAGGGGGTGGTGCACCGCGACGTGAAGCCGGGCAACGTCCTGATCGGGGCGGACGGCACGTCCAAGCTCGCGGATCTGGGGATCGCCATGGCCTCGGAGTCCACACGGATCACGATGAGCGGCACCGTGCTCGGCACGGCCGCCTACATGGCGCCGGAGCAGATCGAAGGGGAGACGGCGGGGCCGGCGGCCGACGTGTACTCCCTGGCCGCCGTGGCCTTCGAGGCGCTGTCGGGGCGCAAGGCTCGCCCGGGCACGAACGCGATGGAGATCGCACACCGGCTGGCCACCGAGCCGCCGCCGGATCTGCGCGACGCCTGGCCCTCTGCCCCGGCCGGTGCGGCCCGGGCGCTCGGGCGCGGCATGGCGCCCGACCCCGCCGACCGTCCCGCCTCCGCCGGCGAGCTGGCGGCCGAGCTCGAGCGCGGGCTCGCGGAGGGCGCGACCGCGTCGACCTTGCTCAACCCCACGCCCCGGCCGCGCCGTGCTCCGGCATGGCTGCCCATGGCCGTCGCGGCGGCGGCGCTTGCTCTCGCGGCCGGCGTCGCGTTCGCTGCGCTGAGCGGTGACGACGGGGGCGGAGAATCGGACCGGGCGCAGGATCGCCCGGCGGTCGAAAGCCCGGCATCCAAGCCCGAGCCCGAGCCCAAGCGCGAGCCCGAGGCCGATAGTGACCGCCAGGCCGCTCCGGCCCCCGCCACCGAGCAGCCGGCGGCCGAGCCGAAGCAGCCCGCGAGCGACCCCCAGTCGCTGAACCAGAGGGGCTTCCAGCTGATGAACGAAGGCCGCTACGACGATGCGATCCCGGTGCTGCAACGCGCGGTGGACTCCTACGACGCGGGCTCGCAGGACCTGACCTACGCGTACGCGCTGTACAACCTCGGGCGCTCCCTGCGCCTGGCGGGCCGTCCGGACGAGGCGATCCCCGTGCTCGAGCGGCGGCTCGAGATCCCCAACCAGAAGAAGATCGTGCAGGAAGAGCTCAAGCAGGCGCGCAAGGCCGCGAAGTAGGCTCGGCTAGGAGGAGGTAGGCGGGCGGTTGCCCGCCTCCAGGCGGGCCACCAGATCGTCCAGGCGCAGCTCGTCCAGGCCCTTGCCCACGGCCTCCAGCTCGCCCGCGCAGAAGTCCACCAGCTCGCGCCCCTCCTTCACCAGGTCGAGGGTCTCGCGCAGCCCTGCCTCGCCGGAGTCCAGGCGCTGGATGATCTGCTCGATCCGCTCGGCCGCGGACTCGTAGGTGCGCTCGCTCATCCGTCCTCGATCCGCGCCCGCACGCGGTCGTCGTGAAACCGCACCGACACGTCCCCGGCGGCACGGGCGGCGGCGGCGGAGGTGACCAGGCCGCCCCCCTCGTCCTCCACCAGCGCGTAGCCCCGCTCGAGCGTGCGCTCGGGGTCGTGCGCCGCCAGGGCGAGCGCCAGGCGGGCGAGGTCGCGACGGCGCCGCTCGGCGTCGGCGCCCGCGGCGGCCTCCGCCTTGCGGGCGAGCACGGTGAGGTGGGTGGCGCTCAGCTCGCGCCGCGATCCGTGGCCGCGCCGCGCCGCCGCCCGCAGCTCGCGCGTCTTCTGATGCAGCCACCCGCGCTGGCGGGCCAGCTGCTCGGCCGGCGCGCGCGTGAGCTGGCGCAGGCGCTGGGCACGCTGCAGGATCCCGCGCCGCGCGCAGGTGTCCAGGCGGCGGGCGGAGCCGAGCAGCTCTGCTCGTGCCTCCCCGCAGTGCACGGCCACCGCGGTCTCGGCAGCGTGGGTGGGGGTGGAGCATGAGACGGCCGCCACGTCGTCGATCAGCGTGCGGTCGGTGTGGTGTCCCACCGACGCGATCACGGGCACCGGCAGCATCGCCACGGTCCTGCAGAGGGTCTCGTCCGAGAAGGCCATCAGGTCCATCACCGACCCGCCGCCGCGCGCCACGACGATCGCCTCCACGCCCGCCACGGCCGCCAGGTCCCCGAGCGCTCGCGCTATGGCCGGCGCTGCGCGGCGGTCCTGGACCGGGGCGAAGCCCCACACCAGCCGGCCCTCCCAGCCGCGGCGGCGCAGCCCGGCGAGCACGTCGTCGCGCGCCTTGCCGCCCTCGCCGGTCACGACGCCGATCGAGCGCGGCAACGCCGGGCGCCGGAGCAGCTTCTGAGGCTCGAACAGCCCCTCGTCGTGGAGCTTGCGCCGAAGCCGCTCGATCTGGGCCAGCAGCTCGCCCTCACCGGCCACGCGCAGGGCGGTGGCGCGGAAGGTGAACGACGGCGACGAGGTGGAGCTGCCGGCGTAGTAGTCGCAGCCTCCGCCCGCCACGACCTGCATGCCGTCGGCCAGCTCGATTCGCAGGCGGTCGTAGTCGCTGCGCCACATCGAGCACGGCAGCGCCCCGTTGAGGTCGCGCAGCTCGAAGTAGACGGCCTTGCGGGTCACGCGCGCGTTCGCCACCTCGCCGAACACCTGGACCCGCGCCAGCGCGCGCAGGCGGCCGCGCAGCGCGGCCGCGTACTCGCCCACCGGGAACGGGCCCTTGAGCGAGGACCCCTCGAGGCCGGCCGGGCGCTCCTCGCGCGCGCTCACGCCGCGGCGCCGCTTGTGCCCGTCTGGGTGCGCGACGCGGCGGCCAGCGCCTCGACGATCCGCGGGCGATCGCCGAACGGCATGGCGAGCAGGGTGTCGGCCCCCGCGCGCTCGAACTCCGCCAGCCGGTCATCCAGCTCGGCCGCGCGGCAGCAGATCGAGGAGCCGTCGATGATCTCGTCGCTGATCGCCGCGGCCGCCCCGGCGCGGTCGCCGGCCATGAACAGCTCCTGGACCTTTCGGGCGGAATCGCCGTGGTCCATCCGCTCGGCGGTCTCCACGTAGAAGTTCTTGCCCTTGGCGCCCATCCCGCCCAGGTAGATGGCCAGCCACGGGCGCGCCATGTCGCGCGCCTTGGAGAGGTCGTCGTCCACGCACACCAGCACGGCCGGCGACACGTCGATGTCCCGCCCGCTCGCGCGCACCGGCGCCAGCAGCTCGTCGGCCCGGTCGGGGCTGAAGAAGAACGGGATCCAGCCGTCGGCGATCGCCGCGGTCTGCTCGACGGCCTTGGGCCCGATGGCGCCGAGGTAGACGGGGATGTCGGCCCGCGGGGGGTGGATCAGGAGCTTCAGCGGCTTGCCGAGGCCGGTGCCCTCCACCGGCAGCTGAAATTCCTCCCC
Organism: uncultured Thermoleophilaceae bacterium; assembly: GCA_963761505.1. GTDB lineage: Bacteria > Actinomycetota > Thermoleophilia > Solirubrobacterales > Thermoleophilaceae > JAAYBF01. The sequence goes on along the minus strand of CAVXGW010000007.1, from coordinate 260,934 downwards.
GTCGTACTCGAGCGGCGCCCTCGCGCGCCAGAGCCGCGCGCACTATCTCCACGTACTCGCGCGTGCGCGAAACCGGCCGGGCGAACGACACCCCGTGCCAGCCCTCGGACACCTGCGGGCCCGACACGCCCAGCCCGAGGCGGAAGCGGCCGTCCGAAAGGGTGTCCAGCGTCGCGGCGGTCATCGCCGTCATGGCCGGCGTGCGGGCGGGGATCTGAAACAGGCCCGAGCCCAGACCGATCCGCTCGGTCACGGCGCTGATGTGGCCGAGCACCGTGGCGGCGTCCTGGCCCCAGGCCTCGGCGATCCACACGGAGTCGAGGCCCTCGCGGTCGGCCAGCTTCGCCAGCTCGATCTGCTCCTCGGGGGAGTACCAGGGCCAGTAGGCGAGGTAGAGGCCGACGCGCACGCTGCAATCCTATGCGCGATGCGTGCTCGGATTGCCGCTGTGGCCGCCCTGCTCGCCCTGGCCGCGGCGCCCGCGGCGAGCGCCCAGGCCTGGTCGCCGGACGTGCCCTCCGCGCGCGCCTACGCGAAGCAGCGGCTGGGCGATGTCTCGTTCGCGGTCCGGACCGAGCGCAGGCTCTACGGCTTCCGCGGCAGGCGCGGCGTGCGCTCCGCCAGCGTGGTGAAGGCGATGCTGATGGTGGCCTACCTCAACCACCGCACCGTCCGCGGGCGCGCGCTGCGTAGATCGGATCGGGCGCTGCTCGCGCCGATGGTCCGGTGGTCCAACAACCGGGCGGCGTCGCGGATCCGCAACTTCGTCGGCAACACCGCGCTCGCCGGGCTGGCCCGCCGGACGGGGATGCGCCGGTTTCGAACGGCCCCGAGCTGGGGCTCGTCGTGGATCGATGCCGCCGACCAGACCAAGCTGTTCCTGAGGATCGATCGGTACGTCGTGCGCCGGCACCGGCGCACCGCTATGCGGCTGCTGAAAACGATCGTGCCATCGCAGCGCTGGGGCATCGCGCGCGCCCGGCCGGCGGCCTGGGCCCTCTACTTCAAGGGCGGCTGGGGTGATGGCGACGGGGACGTGGATCACCAGGTGGCGCTGCTGCGCCGGGGTGCCCATCGGATTGCCGTAGCGGTGATGACCTCGTCGAACCCGAGCCACGCCTACGGCAAGCAGACCCTGCGGGGCGTGGCGGCCCGGCTGCTGCGGGGTCTGCAGCCGGAGTCGGTGCCGCGCTAGAGTCCCCGGCTCCGTGGACCTGACGCTCTCGCCCAACGAGCAGGCCTTCCGCGACGAGCTGCGCGGCTGGCTCGACGAGAACCACCCCGGCGAGGAGCCCTCCGGCGACGAGGCGGCGTTCGAGTTCCGCAAGGAGTGGCAGCGCAAGCTGCACGCCGCCCACTACGCGGGGCTCTCGTGGCCGCAGGAATACGGCGGGCGCGGCGCGACTCTGATCGAGCAGGCCATCTTCGGCGAGGAGCTCGCCCGCGCCAAGCTTCCCGGTCCCGCCAACGTGCTCGGCCTCGTGATGGGCGGCCCGGTGGTGATCGCCCACGGCAGCGACGAGCAGAAGCAGCGCTACCTCGAGCCGATCCTGTCCGGCGAGGAGATCTGGTGCCAGGGATTCTCCGAGCCGGAGTCGGGCTCCGACCTGGCGTCGCTCAAGACCAAGGCGGTGAAGTCCAATGGTGAATGGCTGGTCACGGGCCAGAAGGTCTGGACCACGTTCGCCCACGAGGCCAAGTGGTGCATGCTCGTTGCGCGCACCGACCAGGACGCCCCCAAGCACAAGGGGCTCACCTACTTCCTGATGGACATGGAGCAGGAGGAGATTCAGGTGCGGCCGCTGCGCCAGATCACCGGCGAGGCGGAGTTCAACGAGCTGTTCATCGAGGAGGCCCGGATCCCCGACGAGAACGTGCTCGGCGGCGTGGGCAACGGCTGGGCCGTGGCGATCACCACGCTCATGCACGAGCGCGCGGGCCTCGGCGCCGCCGCGGCGGCCAGCGTGAAGATCGCCCTCGGCCAGCTGATCGAGCTGGCTCAGGAGCGCGGCGTGGACGAGGACCCGGTGATCCGCCAGCGGATCGCCCATCTGCTGATCGAGGTGGAGGCGCTGCGCCTGAACGCCTGGCGCGGGCTCACGGCGATCATGAAGACCGGCGTCCCCGGCCCCGAGGGGTCGCTGCCCAAGCTCCAGTGGTCGGCGGTCAACCAGGGCCTCACCGAGCTGGCGATGGACATCCGCGGCGAGGAGTCCGCGATCAAGGACTCCGACTGGACCTACCGGTTCCTGCGCGCCCGCGCCAACTCCATCGAGGGCGGCACCACCGAGATCCTCAAGAACATCATCGCCGAGCGCGTCCTCAACCTCCCGAAGCTGCGATGAACTTCGATTTCACAGACGACCAGCAGGCGATCAAGCGCACCGCGCACGACCTGCTCGCGCAGCGCTTCAAGCCCGACACGATGCGCGAGCTGGCGGAGGCGGAGAAGTACGAGGACGCCCACTGGGCCGAGCTCGCCGAGCTCGGCTGGCCCGGCATCTTCATCTCCGAGGAGCACGGCGGCCAAGGGCTGGGCACCGTGGAGCTGGTGATCCTCATGGAGGAGCTCGGCTACTCGCTCGCGCCGGTCCCGTTCCTGTCGAACGCCGCGGCGGGCCTGGTGCTTCAGCACGCGGGTACCGAGGAGCAGCGGTCGAAGTGGCTGCCGGGGATCGCCTCCGGCGAGGCGCGCGGCGCCGCCGGCCTCGCGCGCGACGGTGAGGCGGCGCTGGTGCCGGATGCCGACTCCGCCGAGGTGATCGTGCTGCTCGAAAATGGAGGCGGCGCCGTGTACGCGGCGGCCGACTGCGAGATCGAGCCGATCGAGACGATCGACGCCACCCGCCGCTACGCGCGCGTGCGGGCCAACGGGGGCGACCCGCTGGGCTCCGACCCGGCCCCGGCGCTCGACCGTGTGGCCACCGCCACCGCCGCCGAGCTGGTGGGCATCTCGCAGCGCGTGATGGAGATGGCCGTGGAGTACGCGCGCGACCGCAAGCAGTTCGACCGGCCGATCGGGGCCTACCAGGCGGTTTCCCACCGGTGCGCCGACATGCTGCGCGAGACCGAGAGCGCTCGCTCCACCACGCTGTGGGCCGCATGGGCGGCCGAGGCGGAGCCCGAGACGCTGCCGCTCGCCGCGGCGATGGCGAAGGCCTCGGCCTCGGACGCGGGCTGGAACGTGACGTCCTCGGCGCTCCAGGTGCACGGCGGCATCGGCTTCACCTGGGAGCACGACCTCCACTTCTTCCTCAAGCGCGCCAAGGTGGACGGCTCGCTCTTCGGCTCGGCCCGCGCGCACCGCGACCGCGTGGCGGACCTGAGCGGCCTGCGGGCCGCGGCGACGGCCTAGGCGCTCAGTCCGCCAGCCGGCCGCCCACGAACTGCGTCACGCCCGTGACGCGCTGGCGCACGTGCTCGAAGCCGCGGTCCTCCAGCGCCCGCACCACCTCGCCGCGCTCGAACATCCGCGTGCCGCTGCGCGATCCCGCGATCGACTCGAACGTCCGCAGCGGCGCCGAGCGGCCACGGGCGGTGGTGAACAGCGCGATCCGCCCGCCCGGTGTGAGGACCGAGGTCATGCTGTCGAGCGCGCGCATCGGATCCTCGAACAGATGGAACGCCGCGAAGCAGCACACGGCGTCGAAGCTCTCCGGCTTGAACGGCAGGTCCTGGGCGCTCCCGCGGACGTACTCCGTCTGCTCGCCGAGGCCCGCGGCGGCCGTGTCGGCCACCGCCTTCGTGAGCATCGGCTCCGAGACGTCGATCCCCACCGCCAGGCCACCCGGGCCGACGGTGCGGGCGAAGTCGCGCGTGAAGTTGCCGGTGCCGCATGCCACGTCGAGCACCCCGTCACCGGGTGACAGGCCCATCAGAAGGCGCGCGATCCGGTGCTCGTCCTTCATCCCGGGCCCGAACACGCCCTTGAAGGCGCGGCCCAGCGCGGGCCGCCACCAGCGCTCGTAGATCCGAGGGACGATCCCGGTGAGCATCAGGTCCTGCACCGCGCCGGTGGACTCGGGGCCCGCGGGCCCGAGCAGATCGAGGTAGCCGCCGGGCGCCAGGGCTCCAGCCTCGCGGGCCTCGGGCGTCAGCAGCGCGAGTGCACGTTTCACTCAGCTCGGCTCGCCGGGATCGGCGCGCAGGCTGGGCATGGCGGGCTCTCCGTCGCCCCGCTCGCCGCGGCGCTCGGAGCCCTGCGCCACGTCGTCGAGCCGGGCGATCTCGCGCTCGCCCTCCACGCGCGCGGGGTGGCCCTCGGGCAGGCCGGCGATGAGCGAGGCGATCCGGTTGCGCAGCTGCAGTGCGAAGTGGGGGGTGGACGCGCCCATGAGCTGGCGCACGTCCTCCACGGTCGGCTCGCGCTCGAGGCGCCCGGGCTGCTCGAATTCACTCACGGGCCGAGATTACCCCGTGCCGGCCCGGACTACGGCGCGTTCGCCTGGACCGGGATCAGCTCGGTGATCTGGTCCAGCCGGGCCTGTGCGTCCACCGACAGCTGCTTGTCGTCGCCCAGGATCCAGACGCTGTTGTAGACCGCCTGGCCCGGATCGTCCTCGAAGCCGGGCTGCACGCTCAGGAAGTACGTCTCCAGCGCTCGCGGGAGGCTGCCGGCGCGGTCGGTGAGAAGCAGAGGGGCGAAGACGCCCTTGGTGGCCAGGGCCGCCGAGGCCGCCGCGTCGAGCGGCCTGGACGTGCCCGCCACGGTGAAGTTGAACCCGGGGACGACGACGCCCCAGCCGAAGTCGTCCTGCTCGAAACGGGCGAACTCGATCGCGTTCTCCACCGGGTTCTTGCCCTGGATGCGGGTGACCTTGCCGAGCTTGCCCAGGTCCTTCTCGACCTTCTTCGAGATCACCGAGGTGGGGCCGAGGAGGTAGATGTTCGGCTTGTCGTGCTCGCCCAGAGCCTTGCGCGTGGCGGCGGGGACGCTGTTCCTCTTCGTGAGCAGCACCGAGTCGCCGGAACGGGCGGACCAGGCGGCGGCCGGCATCGCGTACTCGGCCTTCTCGCCGGTGGTCACGACCACGTCAGTGGACGGCTTGCCCTTGGCGGCGGAGAAGAAGCGGTCGATGGCCGCCGCGCGCTCGAATGGATCGTCGCCCTCGATCACGGCGGTCTTGTAGCCCTCGGGGCGCGCGGGCTCGTTGCCGATCCTGATCACCTGGGCGTCCTTGGAGAGATCGGAGCCCTTGGGCTTCAGGCGCTTGAGCGTGTCGCTGGTCACGGGCGACAGCTCGTCGCCGTCGGACACCAGCAGCGGGGCGCCGATCGGGCGCGCGGAGAGCGCCGCGGCGGTCACGCCGGCCTGCCAGTCGTCCTTGTCGACCAGCACCACGGCCGTCGGCCGGGAGGCGTCCGAGGTGCCGGGGTAGACGGCGCTGGCCACCCCGGCGGCGTCGGCAGCGGCGTCGCCCCCGCCCACGCGGAGCGTGTTCTTGGTGGCCGTGGAGGGGAAGCCGAGCTTGCTGGCGGCGTCCTTGTCGTCCGATTTCGTGCCCAGCTGCGGCGGGCGATCCTCGCCGTCACCGAGCGAGCAGCCCGCGAGCGCGCACATCATCGTTGAGAGCGTGATGGTCGCGGCAGTCCTCAAGCGCACTCGGCGGACCCTAGCGATCCGGCTTTCCAGAGCCTCCCGGAATATGCCTGGTTGACTAGTCAGTCAATCCTTGGTTGACTGGTCAGTCAATAGAACTGACCGCGCAGTCAGGAGGACGGGGAAACAATGGATTTCAGGCTTACCGACGAGCAGCTGGAGTTCAAGAACAAGTGTCGTAAGTTCGCCGAGGAGGTCATCCGGCCGCTCGCCGACCAGTACGACCGCGAGCAGGCAGTGCCCTACGAGGCGGTCAAGGCCGCGCGCGAGTGGAACCTCCACGGCCTCGAGCACATCATGGCCATGGGCAACGACCCCGAGGGACTGCTGGGCGTGATCTACGCCGAGGAGCTGCACTGGGGCTGCGCCGGCATCGCACTCGCCATCTCCGCTTCCTCGCTGGCAGCCGCCGGCATTGCCGCCTCCGGCACCCCTGAGCAGATCGCGAAGTGGGTGCCCGAGTGCTTCGGCGAGGGCGACGAGATCAAGTTCGGCGCCTACGCCGTGACCGAGGCCGGCGCCGGCTCCGACGTGAAGTCGCTGCGCACCACCGCCAAGCGCGACGGCGACGAATGGGTCCTCAACGGCACCAAGGTGTTCATCTCCAACGGCGGCATCGCCGACGTGAACGTGGTCGTCGCCACCGTCGACCCCGAGCTCGGCCACCGCGGCCAGGCCTCCTTCATCGTCCCCAAGGACACGCCCGGGCTGTCGATGGGCAAGAAGGAGGACAAGATCGGCATCCGCGCGTCGCAGACCTCCGAGGTCGTGCTCGAGGACTGCCGCATCCCGCTCGAGAACCTGCTCGGCGGCATGGAGAAGCTCGAGAAGAAGCTCGAGCGCGCCCGCTCGGGGCAGACGGGCGGGAAGTCCAACGCGCTCGCCACGTTCGAGATCACCCGCCCGATGGTGGGCGCCTCGGCGCTCGGCATCGCACAGGCCGCGTACGAGTGGACGCTCGAGTACCTCGAGGACAAGTCCGACGAGAACGGCCCGCTGATCGAGCAGCAGCGCGTGCAGCAGGTGCTGGCCGACGTGGCGACCGAGATCGACGCCGCGCGGATGCTCGTGTACCGGGCCGCCTGGATGGGCCGCGCCGGCATCCCGATGACCGGCGGCCAGGGCTCGATGTCAAAGCTCAAGGCCGGCGACGTGACGATGTGGGCCACCACCACGCTGATGGACCTGGTGGGCGACTACGCCCAGAGCACCGACTGCCCCCTGGAGAAGTGGTTCCGGGACGCCAAGATCTACCAGATCTTCGAGGGCACGGCCCAGGTCCAGCGGCTGGTTGTGGCGCGCATGCAGCGCGCCGAGTACAAGCAGCGCAACGGCAACGAGGAAGTGCTCTCGCAGGCTCCGGGCACATCGACCGGGGACGACGCCGAGCGCGAGAAGGAACCGGCAGCAGCCTAGAGAAGGAGGGCGGCGCAGCCGCCCGTTCAAGGCGCCAGGACGGCGCCGAGATTCTCAGAAGTGCGGCATGGATGCCGCACGGGCAAACTTCCGGGAGTGGGCTTCTCCTTCGACCCCGCCGTCATCACGCTGCTCGCAGGCGCCACCGCCCTCTACGTGAGGGCGGTTCGCGTTCTGGGCGGGCGCGGATACGAGGTGCCGGTCTGGCAGCAGGTCGCCTGGTTCGGGGGCATCGCGCTCACGGCCATCGGGCTGCTGTCCCCGATCGACGGGCTCGGCGAGGAGCTGCTGAGCGCCCACATGGGCCAGCACCTGCTGATCGCGGACCTCGCGGCGCCGCTGCTGCTGGTGGGCATCCGCTCGCCCGTGTACGCGTTCCTGTTGCCGCGTGAGGTGCTCGTGCCGCTCGCGCGCCGCCGGACCCTGAGACGCCTGTTCCGGTGGCTGCGCAAGCCGCTCGTGGCCATCCCCGTCTGGATCCTGATCCTGTACGGCTGGCACTTCGCGTTCATGTTCGAGGCGGCGCTGGACAACGACCTGGTGCACGCGGTCCAGCACCAGACCTTCGTCCTCGGCGCCGTGCTCGTCTGGTGGTCGGTGATCGAGCCCAAGCGCCGGCGGCTGCCGGGCGAGCTGTGGAAGGTCCCGTATGTGATCGGGGCCCGGATCGCCGGGATGTTCCTCGGGATGGCCTTCATCCTGATGCGCTCTCCGGCCTACGAGGACCCCTATGCCCGCACGGCGCCCGAGCACGGCCTGTCGGCGATCACCGACCAGCAGGTGGCGGGGGGGATGATGCTCGGGCTCGACCTGCTGGTGATGCTGTTCTGCCTCGGCTTCTTCTTCCATCGCTCGGCTGAGGATCACGACCGCGCCGAGCGCGCCACCCCGGTCGCGGGATGAGGATCGCGGTCGCGCTGCTGCTGGCCGCGGCCGCGCTGGCGGGCTGCGGCGGCTCGGACGAGGGACCGGACCACGAGCAGGCCGTGCGCGATTGGATCGAGGCCCTCAACGACGAGCGCTACGAGCGCGCCGCGTCGTTCTTCGCCGACGGGGCGATCGTGGTGCAGACGCGCGAGATCAGGCTCGAGGACCGCGGCGACGCGATCGCCTTCAACCGCAGCCTGCCGTGCAAGGCGCGGGTGACCGACTTCGAGGACGAGGGCGACACCCTGCTGGCCGCCTTCCGGCTGCGCGGTGGATCGGCGGGAGGCTGCGACGGGGGCAGCGCGCGCGTGCGCTTCCGCTTTCGGGACGGCAAGTTCAGCGAGTGGCGCCAGCTCGCCGAGCCGGCACAGCCCCCGGGCCCGGTGATCTAGGACCGCTCCGCGGTGATCTGAGCGCGCTCGGCCAGGCGGTTGTCGCGCCTCAGCTGGGCCTCGCGCGCGCGGCGCTCCTCCTCCGGTGTCTCCGGCGTCACCGGCGGCACCCCGGTGGGCTGCCCCTCGGCGTCCAGCGCCACCACCGTCAGGTAGGCGGTGGAGGTGTGCTCGCGGTCGCCGGTCCACACGTTCTCCTTCTCCACACGCACGCCCACCTCCATCGAGGTGCGCCAGGCAGCGTTCACCGAGGCACGCACGGTCACCAGCTCGCCCACGAACACCGGGTGCAGGAACGTCATCCGGTCCATCGCGGCGGTCACGACGCGGTTTCCCGAGTGGCGGATCGCCGCGATCCCGGCCACCTCGTCGCACAGCTTCATGATCGAGCCGCCGTGCACGTTGCCCGCCGTGTTGGCCTCCGGGATGCCCATCCAGCGGGTGAGCACCGAGTGGGAATGCGAGGGCGGGTGCGGCTCCAAGGAGCGACTAGTCTAGGGCGCACCCCCGAGCACGAAACGAAAAGGAAGAGGTCATGGCAGGTCTAGGCGGACGGATGTCCACGGTCATCAAGTCGAAGATCTCGAAGCTCCTCGACCGGGCCGAGGACCCGGGCGAGACGCTCGACTACGGCTACCAGAAGCAGGTGGAGCTGCTGCAGAACGTGAAGAAGGGGATCGCCGACGTGGTGACCTCGAAGAAGCGCCTGCAGATGCAGTCCACCGAAGCTCGAGCAGCAGGTGGTGAAGCTCGACACCCAGGCTCGCCAGGCGATGTCGCAGGGTCGTGAGGACCTTGCCCGCGCGGCCCTGGAGCGCAAGACCGTCGCCCAGACCGAGCTGCAGTCACTCGACACCCAGGTGACCGAGCTGGAGAAGCAGCAGGAGCAGCTCACCGAGAACGAGAAGAAGCTGCGCACCAAGATCGAGACCTTCCGGACCAAGAAGGAGGTCATCAAGGCGCAGTACTCCGCGGCGGAGGCCCAGGTGAAGATCTCCGAGGCCGCCAACGGCGTGGGCGAGGAGATGGCCGACCTGGGGCTGGCGATCCAGCGCGCCGAGGACAAGACGGAGCAGATGCGCGCCCGCGCGGGCGCCGTCGAGGAGCTCGAGGCCGCCGGCGCGTTCGACGACATCACGCAGCTCGGCGCCGGCCAGGACGACATCGACCGCGAGCTGGCGCAGATCGGCGCCGGCGCTCAGGTGGACGACGAGCTGGCGAAGATGAAGGCCGAGCTCGGCTCCGGCGGCGGCGAGGAATCACCTCAGCTGGAGCAGGGCGAGAAGGAGGGTGCATGATCGTCCGCGTGTCGGGGGAGGGGCAGTTCGAGCTGCCCGACGAGGACGCGGATCGCCTGAACGAGCTCGACAATCGCGCGGTCAACGCGGTCGAGCAGGGCGACGAGGCCGGCTTCCGTGAGCTGTGGAGCCAGATGCTCGAGCTCGTCGCCAGCGACGGCAACGCCATCGATCAGGACGAGCTGGTGGAGTCCGACGTGATCCTGCCGCCGCGCGACGTCACGTTTGCCGAGGCGGCCGGGGAGTTCACGGGCGAGGGGCTAATCCCGGACTGACGCCCGTCCCCAGTCCCCAGTCCCCAGGGGGCCATCGGGACGGGCCACCATGCGCGTGACAGCGAGCAGGCCGGCCGAAACACGGTTAGACCTCAGACGTCAGGGACACAGTCCTGGGGACTGAGGTCTCGGGACTGGCGCTGTTAGCGACGGCCCCGCAGCTCAGTACGCCGTGTACTTGTAACAGGACGAGATCGGGCCGAAGGGCCCGGCGTTGTACTGGTTGAAGAACTGGAACGCGTTGATCCGGTAGTCGCGCCAGCCGACCCTCCGGCGCGAGTTCCACCACTCGATCCGGACGTCGAGCCCGTAGTTGCCGCGCCACTCCATGTCCCAGCTCGTGAACCCCGTCCACGTGCGCCGCTGGGACTGGCGGACACGGATGAAGTCGCTCCACCCCGACGTCACCAGGGTCCCGAAGCCCTGGAAGGCGTCGGTCACGGACACGCGGTAGCGCACCCGGGTGCGCTCGCGGCGCGTGCGCCGCTTGGTGTTCGCGCCGCTGACCAGCGGCGGGCGCGTGCCCACCTGGAGCACGCCGCGTGGCCCGAAGACGCCGTACTTGCACCTCGCCTGGTACACGGTCGCCTTTCCGCGCTTGTTCTTGGGGGCGGGCCCCCCTTGGGCGTAGGCGGCCGGCGCGAGCGCGGCCAGCACGAGCACGACGATTACGGCGCCCCGGGCGATCACGAACCCAACCTAGGGGCGAATCCCGCGGAGCGCTACAGCGGTATCTCCCACAGCGGGAACCAGCGCGTCATGTCCTCCTCGAACGGCAGCTCCTTGTCCAGCTGGGCCTTCAGCCGCAGCTCGTGCTCGGAGTCGCGCTGCTTGTCGCCGGCCGCCGGCACGAACGGGTAGTAGCCGCCGCGCTTGAAGTTGTAGATGAAGTAGACGCGCTTGCCGCCGTCGTCGAACGGGAACACGGCCGCGAGCAGGCGGTCGCCGTAGCCGCCGCCCTGGAGCTCGGTCGAGAGCGTGTTCATCGACACGACGAGGTCGTCGAAGTCGGGGTCGCGCAGGATGATCCAGCGGTAGCCGAACTCGTCGTCGGCGGACTCGAGCGTCGAACCCGACTCCTGCGCCGTGCCGTGCACCAGCTCCTCCGCGTCCTTGAGGATCTGTGCGAAGTCGGCGTTGGCGATCGGCTGGAACGCGATGCCCGGCCGAGCCGGCGCTGGTCATGTTCAGGCCGGTCTGCATGGTCACGTACGCCGTGGTCATGGCGAACAGCCGGTCGGGCGCCACGCCCTTGAGCTTCTTCTTGCCGCCGAGGACGGCGTCGAGAAATCCCATCAGCGGCTGAACACTAGTTGGTCGAATCCTCCGGACCGGGCGGGGTCTTGGGGGCGGATTTGGGGATGCCGTTCCGGGCGACAGCGAGCACCCTCCACGGCATCCCCAAATCCGCCCTTCGAGAACGCTGCTTTACACCGCTACTGCGAGCCTCGGATTCGCCCCGGCCCTCGCCCGATGAGCTAAACGGGCGCTTGCGGGGGGGCGAGATGGACTTGCCCTGGAGGGTGCTCGCTGTCGCCCGGAAGGGCAATGTCCATCTCGCCCCCCAAGCCGCGCCGCGGGATCGACCAGCTAGGCGGCCTGGAGCTGAGACTCGAGCTGCTGGAGGCGCTCGATCCGCTTCTCCATCGGCGGGTGCGTGGAGAAGAGCGTCTGCACGGTGCCCTTCAGGCTCGCGGGCACGATGAAGAAGGCGTTCATCCGCTGGGCCTCGCGCAGGTCCTGCTGGGGCACCTGCTGCATCGCGCCTGAGAGCTTCATCAGCGCCGAGGACAGCGCGCTCGGGCGGCCGGTCACCAGCGCCGCGCCCCGGTCGGCGGAGAACTCGCGGTAGCGCGACAGGGCCAGCATCAGGAAGAAGGAGATGATGTAGACCAGGAACGACGCGATCAGCACCACGAAGAACGGCAGCGCGCCCCCCTCGTCGTCGCCTCCGCCGAAGAAGAAGCTGAACTGCAGGATCAACGAGGCGACGCTGGCGAAGAAGCTCGCGATGGTCATGATCATCACGTCGCGGTTCTTCACGTGGGACAGCTCGTGGGCCATCACGCCCTCGAGCTCCGCGGGGGTGAGCGTCTTCATGATCCCGGTGGTGGCGCAGACCGTGGCGTTCTTGGGCGAGCGGCCCAGGGCGAACGCGTTCGGCACCTCGGTGTCGGCCACCGCGATCTTCGGCTTGGGCAGGTCGGCCTGGATGCAGAGGCGGTCGATCATCGCGTGCAGGCCCGGGGCCTCCTCCGGGGAGACCTCCTTCGCGCCCATCGCCGCGAGCCCGAGCTTGTCCGAGAGGAACAGCTGGGCGAAGGCGAGCCCGCCTGCGATCACGAGGATGAACACCGCGCTGGCGCCCGCCGCGAACAGCGCTCCCACGAACGCCACGTAGAGCAACCCGAGCAGGAACAGCGTGGTGAGCATCCGGAACTGGAGGCCGGTGTCGCGGGGGAATATGGCCTTCTGCGTCGCCACCACGGAGAAGATTAGCCAGCGGACTCATCCCGCCCGCGGGCGCGGGTGCACGATCGCTTGCAGGGAGCAGGAAACCGGCCTGCGATCACGTGGCTGACTGCTACGGTCCCTCGGTCCCTGGCGCAGAAAACCCCTGCATAACCGCGGTAAACATCTGCGCGAACCTCTCTCTGCTGCGATGAAGAAGCTCTTCTGGATCCCACTTCTGATGGCCGTTGCGGCCTATGTCCTGCTCCCGCTTCCGGGGGAGGGCGCCTCGCTGTCGAAGCGCATCGACAAGAAGCGCGCCGAGGTGCAGGGCAAGAAGCGCAAGGAGGGCGTCCTCACCCAGGACATCCAGCGCTACAACAACCGGATCAGCGGCCTGCAGGGCGAGATCCGCGGGACACAGAAGCGCCTCACGACCGTCCAGACCGAGCTGGACGGGGCGCGTGAGGAATTGCTGGAGGTGCGCGACGACCTCGAGGTGGCCCGCGACCGGCTGGCCCGTGCGCGCGCCGAGCTGAAGGCCGGGCGCGGCGCGCTCGCCGACCGCATGGTCGAGCTGTACAAGGCCGACGAGCCCGACGCCCTCACCGTGGTGCTCGAGGCCGACGGCTTCGCCGACCTGCTGGAGCGCACCGAGTTCCTCGAGCGGATCTCCGACCAGGATCGCGAGATCGTGGCTCGCGTGAAGGTGCTCAAGGCCCGGGCCGAGCGGTCCGAGGGGCTGCTGGCCAAGCTCGAGGACCGCAAGCAGACGGCGGCCGAGACGATCCTGCGCCGCCGCGACGACATCGCCTCGACGCGCGACCGGCTGGCGTCCGCACAGGGCCAGCTGCGCACCCAGCGCAACGGGCGCCGCACGGTGCTGGCGTCGGTACGGAGCAGCGCGTTCACGCCGAGGAGGATCTGGCCGCGATGGAGCGCGCGCAGGCCAGGGTTCGCAGCGCGCTGGCCGGGGCGCCCTCGGGAGGGCCCATCCGTCGCGGCAGCGGCCGGCTGATCTATCCCGTGAACGGCACCTTCACGTCGCCCTTCGGCCAGCGCTGGGGCCGCCTGCACGCGGGCGTCGACATCTCCGCGCCCACCGGCACCCCGATCCGCGCCGCCGATAGCGGGAGCGTCCGCATCGCGGGCTCCGTGGGCGGCTACGGCAACTACACCTGCATCCAGCACACCGGGTCGATGTCCACCTGCTACGGCCACCAGTCGAGCATCGGCGTGTCCGTGGGCCAGGGCGTGCGCCAGGGCCAGACGATCGGCGCGGTGGGCAACACGGGCAACTCCACAGGGCCGCACCTGCACTTCGAGGTGCGGATCAATGGCAGCCCCGTGGATCCCATGGGCTACCTCTAGGCCTCGGGCCTCGAGCCTCGGGCCTCGAACGTCTGCTCGGTACCTTCCGGGCCGTGTACCCGGAGCTCGACCTCGGCCCGCTCACCCTGCAGCTGTTCGGGATCTGCTTCGCGCTCGGCTTCTTCGCGGCCGGGGCGCTGCTGGCTCGCCGCCTGGGCGAGCTGGGCAAGCCCGTCGACTGGTCCTACGAGATCATCTTCTCCGCTCTCATCGGCGGGCTGGTCGGCTCGCGCGTCGACTACCTGGCCCAGAACTGGAGCGACGTGTCCGACGACGTGCTCGGCAACCTCTTCTCCGGCTCCGGGCTGGTGTGGTTCGGCGGGCTGGTGGGCGGCGCGCTCGGGGTGATCCTGTGGGCGAGGTGGCGCGGGTTCCTGGGGGCACGGCTGTTCGACCTCGCCGCACCGGGCCTGGCGCTCGGATACGCGATCGGGCGGGTGGGATGCCAGCTCTCGGGCGACGGCGACTACGGCGAGCGCACCGACGCGCCGTGGGGGATGGCCTATCCCGACGGCACGGTGAGGACCACCGCCGACGTGCATCCCACTCCGGTGTTCGAGACGCTGGCGATGGGACTGATCGCGCTGGTGCTCTGGAACCTGCGCGACCGCTTCCGGCCCGGCTTCCTCTTCGGCCTCTACCTGCTGCTCGCGGGAGTGGAGCGTCTGCTGGTCGAGGTGATCCGCCGCAACGACTCCGTGCTGCTCGGCCTGACCCAGCCTCAGCTGATCAGCGTGGCGATGATCGCGCTGGGCACCGCGCTGCTCATGCGGCTGCGCGGCGGGTCGCCGGCGCAGCCCGCCTGACCGAGCCCAGGGCCGCCGCCGCGCACAGCGCAAGCGCCACCGATGCCCCGGCCGCGGAGCCGAGGTGGTGCGAGGCGTAGAGCCCGGCGACGCCCGCCACGATCGCCACGACCGCGCCCGCGAGCATCGCCCGGCCGGGGCTCCGCGCGCGCCCGCGCACGGCCACCGCGGGCGCCACCAGCACGGCGAGGACCAGCAGGCTGCCCAGCCCCTGCACCGCCACCGCGAGCGCGGCGGCGAGCAGCGCCAGCAGCGCCAGCCGGACCCACCCGGGCGCCACGCCGGCGGAGGCCGCTCCCGCCTGGTCGAAGGCCACCGCGGCGAGCGGGCGATGAAGCGCGAGCAGCACCGCCGCTCCCGCCGACGGCCAGGCCGGCCGCCGCGGCGAGGTCGCCGTCGGTCACGCCGAGCGGGTCGCCGAACAGCAGCTCCTCCAGGCGGGCCGGGGCGTCGGGCGACAGCGCCAGCAGGCCGCCCAGCCCGAACATCCCGGTGACCACCACCGCCGTGGCGGTGTCGGCGCCGGTCCGCTCGTCGCGCGCCGCCAGCGCCACCGCCGCGGCGGCGACCGCCACGCCCACGCCTGCGCCGAGCAGCAGCGGGGCGCCCGCGAGCGCCGCCACCACGAGCCCCGGCAGCAGCCCGTGGGCGAGCGACTCCGCCGGGTAGCTGAGGCGATAGCTCGTCACCCAGAACGACAGCGCCCCGCACAGGCCGCCGAGCATGACCACCTCGGCCATCGCACGCCGGTCGATGCCCGAACGCCAGGGGTCCGCGATCAGGTCGATCAGGTCCATCAGTGCTCGTGGTGCTGCACCGTGATCGCCCGCAGCGGCTCCCCGTCCTCCGTGAGCACCACGATCTCGCTCCCGTAGGTGCGCTCGAGCACCTCGCGGCCCAGCGCGCTCGCCGGCGGCCCGAACGCCACCTGGCGGCGGTTCACGCACAGCACGAGGTCGAACCCGCGGGCGCTGTCCACGTCGTGGGTGGACACGAGCAGGGTGCGGCCCTCGGCGCGCAGCTCCGAGAACAGTCGCGGTGATCCGCTCGGCCGATGCCGGGTCGACGCCGCCGAGTGGCTCGTCGAGCAGGAGGACCGGCGAGTCGGCCACCAGGGCGCGGGCGATCGCCACCCGCTGGCGCTGGCCGCCCGACAGCTCGCCGAAGCGCGTGCTCGCCTCGCCGGCCAGACCCACGCGACCGAGTGCCCGCATCGCGGCGTCGCGCTCCGCCCGCCGCGCCGGCAGCCACCAGCGGCCGTTCGCCAGGGTGCCCATCAACGCCACGTCCAGCGCGCTCACCGGAAAGTCGAGGCTGGCGCGCTCGGTCTGCGCCACGTACGCCGGGCGAGCGGCGACCTCCACCGAGCCCGCGAGCGGCTCGAGCTCGCCCGTGAGCGCGCGGAACAGCGTGGTCTTGCCGCCGCCGTTGGGCCCGAGCACGCACACGGTGGTGCCGGCGCCGGCCTCGAAGTCCACATCGGACAGGACCGGCTCGGGCCCGTAGCCCACGGCCAGCCCGCGGGCCGCCACCGCACTCATGCCGACACCGCCGCGCTGATCGCGTACAGCGCCGCGCCCAGCACGCCCACCGCGGGTCCGGGAGGAACGTCCAGCCACAGCGACAGGTACAGCCCCAGCGCACACTGGAGGGCGGCGAGCGAGACCGCCAGGGCCATCAACCCGCGAACGCTGGTGGCGAACAGCCTGGCGGTGGCCGCGGGCACCACGAATATCGACGTGACCAGCAGCGCCCCCACGGCCGGGAGCGCGGCCACGGCCGCGAAGGCGACCAGCGCGAGCAGCGCGAGGTCCGCCCGCTCGATCGGCAGCCCCAGCGCCCGCGCGCCGGATGGCTCGAACCCGGTTGCGGTCCACGCGCGGCCGAGCAGGGCGGCGCCGCCCGCCGCGAGCGCGGCGGCCACCGCGGAGAACGCGAGGTCGCCGCCGTCCAGCCCGATCGCCGTGCCGAACAGCAGCCGGTCGACCGACGAGCTCGACTCGAACACGTCGCTCGCCAGGATCACGCCGATGCCGAGCGCGGCCACGAGCAGGAGGCCGGTGGCGGCGTCGCCGGGGTCGCGGCCGGCGCGCCCGGCTCGCTCGGCGCCGCCCGCGTACCCCAGCGCCAGCCCGAGCGCGGCCACGCGCGGGCTGAACGAGGCGGCGTGCGCCACCACCGAGCCGGGAAAGGTCGCCGTGCCCACGGCGTGGGTGAAGAATGCGATCCTTCGGAGCACCACGAAGGTCCCCAGGAGCCCGCCGGCCAGCGCGAGCAGCCAGAGCTCGAACAGCGCGGTGCGGGTGCTGCGCAGCTCGAGCAGGTCTGCCGGGTTGGGGAGAGTGGAGATATCCACGGCCAGGAAGCGTAAGTGAGATTCATTCTCGATTACGAGAAAAGTGCTAAAGGTGTGTCAGGTTCGTGCCGATGAACACCTGGGGTACATACGTCCTATGAGGGCTTCCAGGGCCTACATCGCCGGGCTGGGCACCACCGGCGTCCTCGTGATCTCCACCCTTCTCCTGTTCCTGGTGGTCAGCGCGCTGGTCGCCTTCCGGGGCTGGCCCGGTTCCGAGATCAGCGATGCCGTGTCCGACCTCGTGGTCGACGACCCTCAGCCCTCGCTCACCGTCGACGGGCCCGCGCAGGTGGCCGCCGACGCCGCTCCCGCCGCGGCAGCTGTCGGGGCAGCCGAGGTACCCGGCGGGTCCGCCGGCGCCGCCGCGCAGCGGACCGCGGGTGGCGCCGGAGCCGCCGCCCCCCGGGCCGGCGATCCAAGCGGGCTCGGCCCGGTCGCCGGCCCCCAGAGCGGAGGCAGCCCGGGATCGCAGCGCGCGCCCGGCCCGGCACTGCCGTCGGGTCAGCCCGGAGCCGGGGGAGACAGCCCCCTCGGTGGCGACCCGGCGAACCGTGTCGGCGGCGTGACCGACGACGTGGGCAACACCACGAAGGGCGTGACCGACGGCGCCGGAAAGGCCCTGGGCGGCGCGACCCCGCAGGTGGGCAACACGATCACCGACACGGGCGAGGCCCTGTCGGACCTCGTGAAGGGCTTGGACGGCAAGTAGCCCACTTGTCAGACCGCAGCGCTGCTGAGAGGCTCGCCGCGGTCCATGTCCGCAGACCGACCGGCGCGCCGCGCCGTCATCACCGGCCTTCTGGCGCTGTTCGCGGTGTCGCTCGCGGTCGCCCAGGTCGCGTTCTACGCGGAGCGCAACCTGTTCGACGCGGACCGCTTCGCCGATCACGTGGACTCGGCCCTCCAGCAGCCCGACGTGCGGCGGCAGGCGGGAGCCGTGCTCTCCGAGCAGATCATCCGGGCAGAGCCCGACCTGATCGCCCTCGAGCCGATCGTGCGCGCCGCCTCGGAGGCCGTCGCCGGGTCGGCGGCGTTTCGCTCCGTGGTGCGCGGGGCCGCCTATCAGGCACACGCCTCGGTCTTCGGAGGGAAGGGCGACTCGTTCGCGCTGACGGTGGCGGGCGGGGCTCTGCTGGTCGTGCAGGCGCTCGAGACGCGCGATCCCGAGGCGGCGGCTCAGATCCCGGAGGGGTTGCGAACGCAGTTGGCGTCGGTCTCGGACGGTGATTTCGGGGCCGCCCTCACCGACCTGGCGCAGGTCGCGGAGGACGTGGAGGTGCTCGGGTGGGTCGCCCTCGCGCTGGCGCTGCTCTCGCTGGTCGCGCTGCTCGCGCGCAGCGGCGAGCGGCGCCGCAACGTCAGGGCGCTGGCCCTTGCCGTGGCGGTGGTGGGGGTGATCCTGGCCGTCGGGCTGGAGGTGGGCAGGGCGATCGTGAGCGGCCAGGGTGACGACGACCTTGCGCAGGCCTCGATCCGCTCGATCTGGGACGAGTTCCTGGGTGGCCTGTTCGTGTTCAACCTCGCGCTGGCCGCCACGGGCCTGATCGTCGCGGCGGTGGCCGATTCACGCATTCGCGCCATCGCCCCCGCCGAGCGGATGCGGGCGCTCGCGGGCGCGGTCATGGCGCCGCCGTCGCGCACGTGGGTGCGAGTGCTGCGCGCCCTGGCGCTGGCGTGCGCCGGGATCTTCCTGGTCGTGAGCCCCGACGCGGCCCTGCGGCTGGTGGCCGCGGCGGTCGGCCTGCTCCTGGTGGCGATCGCCGCCGACGAGATCATCTCGCTCACCGCGCTCCCGCCGGGGGAGGAGCGCGCACCCCGCCGTAGGACCGCCCTGCGGCGGCCCGCGCTCGTCGCGCTCGGCCTGATCGCCCTGGCGGCCCCGGTGGTGGCGGTCGCGGCCGGGGACGGCACCATCACGCCGCTGCCCGGGGACAAGTGCAACGGGTCGGCCCGGCTGTGCGACCGGCCGGTCGACCAGGTGGCCTTCCCGGGCACCCACAACTCGATGTCCTCGCCGGCATCGGGCTTCCTCTTCCCCGACCAGCAGACGAACATCCCGTCGCAGCTGGAGGGAGGGATCCGCGGGCTGCTGATCGACACCCACTACGGCGTGCGGACCGACAAGGGCGTGTACACCCTGCTCGAGTCCGGCGGCAAGAGCCGCGAGAAGATCGAGGAGGCGGTGGGGCCGGCGGCGACGAAGACGGCCGAGCGGCTGCGCAAGCGGATCGGCTACAAGGGCGGCGGAGACCCCGAGGTGTACCTCTGCCACGGCTTCTGCGAGCTCGGGTCCGACCGGGCCGAGCCCGTGTTGAGCGGCATCCGCGACTTCCTCGTGGCGAACCCGGGCGAGGTGCTGGTGATCAGCATCGAGGACCAGGTGACTCCCAAGGACACCGAGGCCGCCTTCCGCGACAGCGGCCTGCTCGACCTCGTCTGGACGGATCCGATCTCACCGCTTCCCACGCTCGGGCGACATGGTCGAGCGCAACCGCCGCGTGCTCGTGTTCGGCGAGGAGGAGACCGGCGGCGTGCCCTGGTACCACCAGCAGTTCGACTTCGTCAAGGAGACGCCGTTCGACACCCCGACGGTGGCCGAGCTGCTCTCGGCCGGCGCGTGCGTGCTGAACCGGGGCAAGCTGTCGAACCCGCTCGTGCTGCTCAACCACTGGGTGGCCCAGACGCCCCCGCTGGCCAGCACCGCTCGCAAGGTGAACGGCGCAGCGGAGATCGTGAGCCGCGCGCGCACGTGCGAGCGGCCGCTGCGGGGGCTGCCGGGGTTGATCGCCGTGGACCTCTGGAAGGAGGGCGACGTGGTCGGCGCCGCCCGCGAGCTCAACCGAGCGCCTGCTCGATGAAGCGCGCGGACAGGTTCTGCACCTCGAGGTCGTGCTGCAGCGAGCGGTGGTGGCCGCCGGGGAACAGCAGCAGGCGCTTCGGCTCGTGCGCGACCTGGTGCAGCTCCTCGCTGATCGTGTAGGGCACCTGCTCGTCGCCCCTCGCGTGGAGCAGCAGCAGCGCGGTGTCCTCGCCCAGCGACGCCGCGGCCTCGAAGGTGTCCAGGCCCGCCAGCCACGCCTCCGCGGCGGAGTCCAGCGGGAACTCGGTGATCCGCCCGGATCGCACGCCGCGCACCAGCAGGTCCGCCGGCGCGGGGCAGATCGCCACCACCGCGGCGATCGACGGCTCCAGCGCGGCGGCGTGGATGGCCGTGAAGCCGCCCATGCTCGACCCGCGCATCGCCACCCTGGGCGCGTGCTCGCCGAGCGCGTCGCACATCGCCAGCGCGTCGCCGAATGCGGTGGGGCCCCACTCGCCCGACGAGCGTCCATGGCCGCGCGCGTCGTAGGCGATCGCGGCCATGTCGTAGGCGCGGCACAGGCGCCCGAAGTCGTAGTGGCTCTCCTTGGCGGACCCCGCGCCGTGAGTGATCACCACCCCGCCCTTCGGCTCGGTGTCGGGCAGGAACAGCGCATACGAAAGCCCGTCGCGCTCGCCCAGCTCGGGTGGATCCGGGGTCGGGTGCTTCATAATCGCGCAGCCTATGGGCGACGACGCGGAGCAGGCGGTGGTCGAGGCCGGGGCCCTCCCCGGCGGGCTCGGCCGCGTCTACCCCCTGGGCACCCGCCTCAACGGGGAGGGCGTGCTCGAGATAGGCGGCTGTGACACCGCCGAGCTCGCGCGCGAGTTCGGCACGCCCGCCTACGTCTACGCCGAGGACGACATGCGCGAGCGCGCGCGGTCCACGCTGGCCGCGTTCGCGGACCGCACGGAGCGGTTCGAGGTGCTCTACGCAAGCAAGGCCTTCCCCTGCACCGCCGCGCTGCGGATCTTCGCCGAGGAGGGCCTGTCGTTCGACGTGGCGTCCGGCGGCGAGCTGCACCTGGCGCTGAATGCGGGCGTGGATCCCGCGCGGATCTACCTGCACGGGAACAACAAGACGGACGCTGAGCTCGAAGCCGCGGTGTCGGCCGGCGTGAGCCATGTGATCGTCGACTCCTTCGACGAGATCGACCGGCTCGAGCGCATCGCCGCCGGCCGGGAGCAGAAGGTGCTGGTGCGCGTGACGCCGGGGATCGAGCCCGAGACCCATCGCGCGATCAGCACCGGTCAGGAGGACTCGAAGTTCGGGATACCGATGCGGCTGGTGGAGAGCGCGCTGTCGCGCTGCGCGGACGCCGGCCTGGAGCTGCGCGGGCTGCACGCCCACATCGGCTCGCAGGTGTTCGACCTCGACGTGTACGAGTCGCTGGCCGACGTCCTGCAGGAGATAGGCGACTACCCGGTGATCAACCTCGGTGGCGGGTTCGCGATCGCCTACACGCGCGAGGATCGCCCGCCGCCCGCGGCCGAGTACGCGGAGGCGATGCTGCGCCACGCGCCCGAGGGCGCCACCGTGCTCGTCGAGCCCGGCCGCTCGCTGGTCGGCAACGCCGGCGTGACGCTCTACACCGTGGGGACGGTGAAGGAGATCCCCGGCGTGCGCACCTACGTGGCGGTCGACGGCGGCATGGCCGACAACATCAGGCCGATGCTCTACGGCGCCGTCTACGAGGCGGACATAGTCACTCGCGTGGGCGACTCCAACGCGTGCCGGATCGTGGGCATGCACTGCGAGTCCGGCGACGTGCTCGTGCCCGACGCCGGACTGGAGGATCCGCGGCCGGGCGACGTGGTGGCCATTCCCGCCACCGGCGCATACGGTCACGCGATGGCGAGCAACTACAACGCCGTGCCGCGCCCCCCGGTGGTGTTCTGCCGCGACGGCGACGCCCGCGTGGTCGTTCGCCGCGAGACCTACGACGACCTGACCCGCCGTGACGAAGGCTGACGGGCCCTTCCGGGTCGGCGTGCTCGGCCACGGGACGGTGGGCGCCGCGTTCGAGACGCTCCTGACCGAGCGCGCCGACGCGATCGAGGCCGAGGTGGGCCGCCGGCCCGAGATCGCGGGCGTGCTCACGCGCAGCCGCGGCGACTTCGACGAGATCCTGGCCGGGTCGGACCTGATCGTGGAGCTGATCGGCGGCACCGACCCCGCGCTGGACTACGCGCTGCG
The DNA here is from genome assembly GCA_963761505.1 of uncultured Thermoleophilaceae bacterium. Taxonomy (GTDB): domain Bacteria; phylum Actinomycetota; class Thermoleophilia; order Solirubrobacterales; family Thermoleophilaceae; genus JAAYBF01. Next base: position 238,984 of record CAVXGW010000007.1, on the reverse strand, counting down.
GGCGATGGGCGCCGGCAAGCACTTCGTGACGGCCAACAAGCAGCTCGTGTCGCGCCACGGCGAGGAGCTGTTCGACGCCGCGGGCAAGGCCGGCGTGCAGCTGCGCTTCGAGGCCGCGGTGGCGGGCGTGGTGCCGGCGATCCGCGTGATCGGCGAGACGCTGGCCGCCGCCCACATCGACCGTGTGCACGGGATCGTGAACGGCACCACCAACTTCATCCTCACCGCGATGGAGCGCACTGGCTCCTCCTACGAGGACGCGCTGGCGGAGGCGCAGCGGCTGGGCTACGCCGAGGCCGATCCGACCGAGGACGTGACCGGGGCGGATGCCGCGGCCAAGATGGCGATCCTCGCCCGCCTGGCCTTCGGCGTGCCGGTGCACATCGACGACGTGCCGCACGAGGGGATCGAGCGCATCACGGGCGAGGACATCGCCTACGCCAAGGAGCTCGGGCTGTCGCTGAAGCTGATCGGGTCGGCCGAGCGCGTGGATGGCGGGGTCGCCGTGGCGGTGTACCCGGCGTTCCTCTACGCCGGCCATCCGCTCGCCGCGGTGAACGGCTCTTTCAACGCGGTCACGGTGGAGTCGCCCGCCATCACCGAGATCACCCTGTCGGGGCCCGGAGCGGGCGGCAGCCAGACCGCCTCCGCGGTGCTCGGCGACGTGATCTCGGCCATGATCCCCCCGCCGTTCGCGCCCCCGCCGGCCCAGCACGTCCCGCTGGTGACCGACCGCGAGTCGGCGTTCTATCTCCACGTGGAGGTGGCCGACCGCCCCGGCGTGCTCGCGCAGGTGGCCGAGATCCTCGGCCTCCAGGGAGTGTCGATCAAGTCGGTGGTGCAGAAGGGGATCGGGGAGGACGCGCGGCTGTCGCTGGTGATGCACCCCGTGCTGGAGTCGAAGTTCCGGGCGGCCGTGGATCTCATCGGGCGGCTGGACTTCGTCCGCTCCGCTCCGCGCGTCATTCGTGTGATCGAGGAGGTTTTCGAATGAAGTCGCTCAGGCCTCAGTCCTCGGGCCTCAGGGTTTGGCCCTGAGCCTCTGGCGTTACTCCGATCGCTTGCCCGTCGAGCCCCTGGTGACCCTCGACGAGGGGGACACGCCGCTGGTTCGGGCTCCCGTGTTGTCGGAGATGACCGGTTGCGACGTGTGGCTGAAGGTGGAGGGGGCCAATCCGACCGGGTCGTTCAAGGACCGCGGGATGACCGTCGCGGTCTCCGCCGCGGTGTCCGAGGGTGCGGAGGCCGTGGTCTGCGCTTCCACCGGCAACACCGCCGCCAGCACGGCCGCCTATGCCGCACGCGCGGGCCTGCGCGGGGCGGTGATCGTGCCCGAGGGCAAGATCGCCACCGGCAAGCTGGCGCAGGCGCTGATGCACGGGGCGCGGGTGATCGCGCTACAGGGGAACTTCGATCAGGCGCTGGCGCTCGTGCGAGAACTGGCGGACCGGCACCCGATCGCGTTGGTCAACTCCGTGAACGAGTTCCGGATCGAGGGCCAGAAGACGGCGGCGTTCGAGGTGTGCGACCAGCTCGAGGAGGCGCCCGACGTGCTCTGCATCCCGGTGGGCAACGCCGGCAACGTGACCTCCTGGTGGCGCGGGTTTCAGGAGAACGGCGCGGCGCCCGCCCTGCACGGCTACCAGGCGGCCGGCGCGGCGCCGCTGGTGCACGGGGCGCCGGTGGAGCAGCCGGAGACGGTGGCCTCGGCCATCCGCATCGGCAACCCGGCCCGGTGGGAGGACGCGATGAACGCGTTCACCGCCTCCCGCGGCCAGGTGCGCGCGGTCACCGACGATCAGATCCTCGAGGCCTACTCCCTGCTCGCCTCGCGTGAGGGCGTGTTCTGCGAGCCGGCATCGGCGGCATCGGTGGCCGGGCTGCTGGCCAACGGCGCGGAGGGCCGGGTGGTGTGCGTGCTCACGGGTCACGGCCTGAAGGATCCGCAGACCGCGATGAACCGGGCGAGCCCGGTGATCCCGTGCGAGCCGGACATCGAGAGCGTGGAGCGCGCGGTGGTGTCTCCGTGAATCGCCGGCGCGAGGTGCGCGTGCCCGCCAGCTCGGCCAACCTCGGTCCCGGCTACGACGCGCTGGCCGCGGCGCTGTCGCTCGGCCTGGTGCTGGAGGTGGAGGAGACCGGCGAGTTCTCCGTGGAGTCCGACGTGCCGGGTGTCCCGCTGGATCGCTCGAACCTGTGCGTGCGGGCCTTCGAGGCCCTGCGGCCGGCCGACGGGCTGGCGTTCCGGATCCACTCGGAGATCCCCGTGTCGGCGGGCCTGGGGTCGAGCGCAGCCGCGATCGTGGCGGGCCTGTGCGCGGCCGACCACATGTACGAGCTGGACGCCCCGATCTTCGATCTCGCCGACGAGCTGGAGGGCCACCCCGACAACGTGGCCGCGGCGTTGCACGGCGGCTTCGTGATCTGCGCGGACGACGAGCCGGTGCGGTTCGACCCGCCGCCCGGCCTGGAGGGCGTGGTCGCAATCCCACCGGATCCCGTGCCCACCGCCCAGGCCCGCGCCGTCCTGCCGAGCGAGGTCTTGATGGCCGACGCCGTGCACAACGTGGCGCATGCGTCGCTGCTCGTGCTGGGCCTGGCGAAGGACGACTTCTCCCTGATCGGCCGAGGCCTGTCCGACCGCCTGCACCAGGATCGGCGGGCGCATCTGTACCCCAGCTCGATCGAGCTGGCCGGGCGCGCGGTGGAGCTGGGTGCGGTGGGCGCCACGATCTCCGGCGCGGGGCCCGCGGTGCTGTTCTGGTGCCACTGGCAGCAGACCGGCAACCTGCTGGCCGCGCTGAAGCGGGAAGCGCCGGAGTGCGAGGTGCAGCGGGTGATGTTCGCGCCCGGCGGGGCCGACGTGCGGGAGATCGAATGAGAGTTGAGGCGGCAGGCGGCGTTGTGGTGCGCGATGGGGCCGGCGGCACCGAGGTCTGCGTGGTGCACCGCCCGCGCTACGACGACTGGACGTTCCCCAAGGGCAAGCTCGACCCGGGCGAGAGCTTCGAGGATGCCGCCCTGCGCGAGGTCGAGGAGGAGACCGGGCTGCGCTGCACGCTGGAGGCCGAGCTACCGAGTACCGAGTACCGAGACAACAAGGACCGCCCGAAGATCGTGCGCTACTGGCAGATGGAGGTCGATGAGGACCCCGGCTTCGAGCCCAACGACGAGGTGGACGAGCTGCGCTGGCTACCGATGGCTGAGGCCGCCGAGCTGCTCACCTATGACCGTGACCGTGGGTTGCTCGACGGGCTCTGACGCACGCGGCCGGGCGGCCGTCCCGCATTTGGTCCGCCATGCGGACGAGATCCGGGACAGCGGCCGACATCGACTTTTCCCCTACAGCGCCGGTTCCGCGGCTTCCGCGGGCGCCCGGTCGGCCCACGGACGGGCCTCCTCGAGCTGGCGGCAGACCGCCAGCAGCAGGCCCTCGCCAAGCGGCGGGCCGATCAGCTGCACGGCCAGCGGCAGCCCGTCCTCGCCGTGGTACAGCGGCACCGAGATCGCCGGCTGCCCGGTCACGTTCAGCGCCGCCGTGTACGGGGTGAACTCGCCCGACTTCTTGAACTCATACGCCGGGTTGTCGCCCATCGGGTCGATCTCGCCGTGGCGCACCGGGCGCTTGGCCAGCGCGGGGGTGAGCACCACGTCGTAGCCGTCCCAGAACCGCACGACTTCCCGCGCGAACGTCTGCAGCCCGGCCGTGGCGGCCACGAACAGCGGCGCCTTCTGGGCCATCCCCTCCTGGTAGAGCCACCATGTGAGCGGCTCCACGTCGGCCTCGGTCGCCTCGCGGCCGGCGACCTGCTGGCCGTGCAGCACGCTCGTGGCGATCATCGTGGCCCACAGCACGCTGAAGATCGGCAGCAGGTCCGCGTCCTTCCACGGCGCGGCCACCTCCTCGACCTCGTGACCCAGCTCCTCGAGCAGCGCCGCGGCGTCGCGCGCGCCCTTCTCCGCCAGGGGATCGAGATCGGTCTCGATCGGCATGTCGAGCGTCAGGGCGATGCGCAGCTTGCCGGGGTCGCGCCGCATGGTGTCCGCGAACGGCTCGGCCGGTGGCGGCGCCCACGACGCGTCGCCGGTCTCGGGGCCCGCCATCAGGTCGAGCAACACCGCGGCGTCCTCGGTGGTGCGGGCCACGGCGCCGTGCGCCACCAGGAAGCTCTCGCCCAGGTCGGGCGCCTGGGAGACCCGTCCACGGTTCGGCTTCAGGCCCACCAGGCCGCAGCAGGCGGCCGGGATCCGGATCGAGCCGCCGCCGTCGCTGGCGTGCGCGACCGGCACCGTGCCGGCGGCCACCGCCCCGGCGGCGCCACCGGAGGAACCGCCGGTCGTGCGCTCGGGATCCCAGGGGTTGCGAGCGGGGCCGAAGCGCCGCGGCTCGGTCACGGGCAGGATCCCGAACTCGGGCGTCTGGGTCTTGCCGACGATCACGAAGCCGGCGTCCTTGAACCTGCGCGTGAGCGCGCCGTCGTAGTCGGGCGTGTAGTCGCCCACCAGGTCCGAGCCCTGCGCCATCCGCAGCCCGGCCACCGGCATGAACAGGTCCTTGATCGCGAAGGGCACGCCCGCGAAGGGCCGCTCGTCGCCGGGCTCGATCGCGTCGGCGGCGGCGAGGGCGTTCTCGGCGTCGAGCAGGGTCCAGTGGTTCAGCGCCTGGGTGGCCTCGATCCGGGCGAGCGACGCTTCCACGAGCTCGCGCGAGGTGACCTCACCCTCGCGCACCATCTTCGCGAGCTCGACGGCGGATCGCCTCAGCAGCTCCGACACGGCGTCAAGCCTACGCCGGTACGAGTTCCTGCCGCAACGCCGCCACCCGCGCCCCCTCCTCGCGCCAGCCCAGGCGCTCGACCACCTCGGCGGCCAGCGCCAGGTAGTCCGCGCCGAGGTCGGGCCGGTGGTCGAGGATCGAGATGCCCCGTTCGGCCGACTCGGCGTAGGCCACCGAGCGCCGGATGACGGTGTCGAAGACCTTCTCGCCGAAGCGCTCGCTGAGCTGCTTGTGGGCCTCGCGCGCGTGGATCGTGCGCAGGTCGGCGATGTTGAGCACCACGCCGAGCCAATCGAGGTCGGGGTGCAGGCTCTCCTTCGCCAGCTCCACCACCTCCAGAGCCTGTTCCACTCCCTGCAGCGAGAAGTACTCCGCCTCGCTGGAGATGAGCGCATGATCAGCGCCCACCAGGGCGTTCACGGTGAGCAGCCCGAGCGACGGCGGGCAGTCCACGAGGATCACGTCGTAGTGGCGGCCGGGCTCGCGCAGGGCCCGCCGCAGCGTCATCTCGCGCCCCATCTTGCCGCTCAGCACCAGCTCCGCCTCGGCCAGTCCGAGGTTGGCGGGCAGCACGTCGCCGTGGATCGCGTCCATCGCCTTCGTGCGCCCGCTCAGCACGTCGGCGATCGTCGGGTCGGCGTCGGCCGGTACGTCGAAGTAGTCGGAGAGGTTGCCCTGGGGGTCGAGGTCCACCGCCAGCACCGACATCCCGGCGCGGCGCAGCACGTCGCACAGCGTCCGGGTGGTCGTGGTCTTCCCGGTGCCGCCCTTCTGAGAGAGGATCGTGATCGTCGTCGCCATCGCTGCCCGACTCGGACACTATCGGGCGTCCGCGTGACGCCGCGGTAGGAGCCAACCGCTAGCGCGGCCCGTTCGTTTGCAGGAACAGCAACGGCCCCGGCGTGTCGAGCGCCAGGGCGGCGGCCATCGCCTTTGCGGTGTAGACGGGGTCGAGGTCCAGGTCGCCCGCACGTTCCAGGGCCGACCTGGATTCCGGCGTCGGATGCCCGTACCCCTGGCCGAGGAAGTCGCGCGTGACGACGAGCGACGACGGGCCCGGGATCCGGCACGTCGGAGGCGCCGCGATTGCGCAGCAGCCGCGCGGACTTCGAGGCGAGGCCGGTACGAGGGTCGGCTGGTCGAGCTTCAGCTTGTCGTTGACCACCACTCCGAGCACCTTGGTGCGCAGCCCGGCGATCCGCAGGCCGAGCAGCAGGCCGGCTGCGGTTCCGCCCGAGCCGGTCGCGCAGACCACGTGGGAGGGCTCCGGCAGATCGCCCGACTCCACCTGCCGGGCGATCTCGAGCGCGCCCTCCACGTAGCCCAGCGCGCCCACAGGCGACGAGCCGCCCGCCGGCAGCACGTAGGGCAGGCGGTGTCGCGCCAGCAGCCACGGTGTCGCGGCCACCGTTCGCGCCTTGGTGTGGGTGAAGTGCAGCGTCGCGCCCGACGCCCTCAGCCGCTCCAGCTGCGCGCGCACGTGGTCGTCAACCGGCTGGTCCACCAGCGCCAGCGCGCAGCGCAGATCCTGCTCGCGCGCGTAGAGCGCGGTGGCCAGCCCATGGTTGGTGGCCAGCGCTCCGAACGTGAGCACCGTGCGCTTCCCGCGGCGCTTCACGTCCGGCAGGGTCCACTCGAGCTTGCGCACCTTGTTGCCGCCCCACGCCGTCCCGAAGGGCGACTCGTCCTTGAGCCAGAGGCCGTCGCGCAGGCCGGTCAGCCGGCGCACGGGCGTCGGCACCTCGCCGAGCGCGACGTGCGGCAGCGTCGCGCGCAGCGCGGGGAAGCGCTCGTGCAGGAGGCTCAAGCCGCCGTGCGCGCCGACACCGGCGGCCCGAGCACGTGGCGCACGTACTCGTTGGCGAAGCGGCCCTCGGGGTCCAGGCGCTCGCGCACCGCGCCGAAGCGGTCCCACTCGGGATAGCGCGGCGCCAGCGTCTCGGCGCTCTGGAAGTGGCGCTTGCCCCAGTGGGGCCGGCCGTCGTAGCCGTCCATGATCTCCTCGACCCCGCGCATGAACGGCTCGTATTCCATCCCCTGGAACACGTGCGACGCGATGTAGCAGGTGTCGCGTCCGCCGGCCGGGGAGAGGAACGCGTCGTCGCCGGCCACGAAGCGCATCTCGAACGGGAAGCTCACGGCCAGCTCGCGCGACTCGACCAGGTTCCGCACCGCACGGATCGCCTCCACCGCGTGCTCGCGCGGGATCGCGTACTCCATCTCGGTGAACTTCACGCTGCGCGGCGTGGCGAACACGCGGTAAGAGCGGTCCGTGAGCCTGCTCTCCATGCCGCCGAGACGCGACACCAGGCGATTGATCCGCGGGATCAGCGCGGGACGCGCGCGGCCGAGGCGGCACATCGCGCCGAAGAAGCCGTTCTTGATCACCTCGTCCTCCAGGTGGGCCAGCCGCGGGCGGCGTGGCCGGGGCGGGCCGTCCACGCGGCGGTTCGTGCGCGTCAGCGCCAGGTCGCTGTAGGGGAAGGTGAAGAACTCGAAGTGCTCGGCCCCGTCCGCGAGCTCGTCGATCGCCGCCAGCACGTCATCGAGCGGGCGGCCCACGTCGTGGCCGTCGAGCGTGAAAGCGGGAACGGCCCGCAGCGTGACGGCCGTAACCACTCCAAGGGCGCCGACGGACACGCGGGCGGCGCGCCAGGCGTCGGCATCGGACTCCTCGTTCACCTCCAGCGTCGAGCCGTCCGCGAGGACCAGCTCGATCGAGTGCAGCGCGGCCGACAGGTTCGGCAGCCTCGAGCCGGTGCCGTGCGTGCCCGTGGCGGTGGCGCCGGCGATCGACTGGACGTCGATGTCCCCGAGGTTCTCGAACGCCAGGCCGTGGCGCCACAGCTCGTCGCTGAGTGCGCCGAGCGTGATCCCCGCCTGAACGCGCACGAGGCCCGACGAACGGTCCATGTCGAGCACACGGTCCATCCGGTCCAGCGACAACAGCGTGCCGTCGGTGAGCACGGCCGGGGTGAACGAGTGGCCCGCGCCCGCGACCCGCACGACCCGGCCGGCCTCGCCCGCGGCCGTGACCGCCGCTGCCACCTCGTCGGCCGAGGCCGGGCGCTCGAAAACGGCCGGGGTGCAGGACTGGTCTCCCGCCCAGTTGCGCCACTCGGCTTGCATGGGCCGATTCTACGTCCGAGCGTGTGCGAACATACGTTCGTGTCAACGGCCCATCTCCTGCACGCCGACGTCGACTCCTTCTTCGCGTCGGTCGCGCAGCGTGAGGATCCCTCGCTGCACGGCAAGCCCGTGATCGTCGGGGGCGGGGTGGTGATGGCCGCCAGCTACGAGGCCAAGGCGAGGGGTGTGAAGGGCGGGATGGGCGGCGCGCGGGCACGCAGGCTGTGTCCCGACGCCATCGTTGTCAGCCCGGAGTTCGACTCCTACGTGAAGGCCAGCCGCGAGCTGTTCGCGATCTTCGACGACACCGCCCCGGTGGTCGAGGGCCTGGGCTTCGAGGAGGCGTTCCTCGACGTGAGCGGCCTGGAGCACATCTCCGGCACGCCCGAGCAGATCGCCCGCACGCTCCGCGCGCGGGTGCGCGAGGAGGCTCAGCCTGCCGATCAGCGTGGGCGTGGCGCGCACGCGCGTGCTGGCCAAGCTGGCGAGCAAGGCGGCGAAGCCCGACGGGCTGGTCGTCGTGGACCCTGAGCATGAGCTCGAGTTCCTGATGCCGCTCGAGGTGGACCAGGTATGGGGGATCGGCGACGTCACGGCGGGCAAGCTCCACGCCGTGGGCATCCGCACCGTGCGCGATGCGGCCGGGCGCTCGCGCGAGGAGCTCGTGGAGGTTCTCGGCCCGGCGGCCGGGCGTTACGTCTACGCGGTGTCGCGCAACCGCGAGTTCCGCCGCACCCGGCGCCGGCGCGGCCGGCGCTCGTTCGGCGCGCAGAGCGCGATGGGCCGCTCGCCCAAGACCGCAGCGACGATCGATGCGCGGCTCCTGGCGCTCACCGAGCGGATCACAAGGCGGATGCGTGCGAAGGGGCGCACCGGGCGGACGATCGTGCTGCGGCTGCGCTGGTCGGACTACACGCGCGCGTCGCGCTCGAAGACGCTCCCGCGCGCCACCTCCGCCACCGCCGAGATCCTCGCGGTCGCGCGCGAGCTGATGGCGGCCGCCCGACCGGAGGTCGAGCGCCGCGGGCTCACGCTGGTAGGCCTCACGATCACCAACCTCGACCGCGACGAGCCCGTCCAGACCGCGCTGGCGGTGGACGAGGAGGATGATCGCCTCGACGCTGCTGTCGACGACGTGCGCGAGCGGTTCGGGACCGAAGCCGTGACGCGCGGGACGCTTGTCGATTCCTACCGGCGTCGTTCGACGCATGGGTAGAAGCACTTCTGAATCAACTACCGAAGGAGCCACGCAATGCGAGTGATGGTGATGGTGAAGGCCACCGAGGAGTCCGAGGCCGGCGAGATGCCGAACGAGCAGCTCCTCACCGAGATGGGGAACTTCAACGAGGAGCTCGTGAAGGCGGGCATCATGCTCGCCGGCGAGGGCCTGCACCCCAGTTCGAACGGCCACCGCGTGCGGTTCTCCGGCAAGGAGCGCTCCGTGGTCGACGGCCCGTTCGCCGAGACAAAGGAGCTGGTGGCCGGGTACTGGCTGTGGCAGGTCAAGTCGATGGACGAGGCGATCGAGTGGGTGAAGCGCTGCCCGAACCCGATGGAGGGTGAGTCGGAGATCGAGATCCGGCAGGTGTTCGAGATCGACGATTTCGGCGACGAGGCCACTCCCGAGGTGCGCGAGCAGCAGGACCGGATCCGCTCGCAGATCGAGGAGTAGTAGCCGGACCGCCTGAAAGGAGCAGGACGATGAGCAACCTGATCGTGTCCGAGTTCGTGAGCCTCAACGGGGTGATGGAGGCGCCGGGCGGCGAGCACGGCCATCCCCATACGGGCTGGACGTTCAAGTCGAACTACGGCGAGGACCACTTCCAGTACAAGCAGGACGAGATCGACGAGGCCGAGTCGCTCCTCCTGGGCCGCAAGACCTACGAGGGCTTCTCTGGGGCGTGGCCGCAGCGCGAGGGCGAGTTCGCCGACAAGATCAACTCGATGCCGAAGTACGTGGTGTCCTCCACGCTCACCGATCCCGAGTGGGAGAACACGACCGTCATCGGCATCGACGAGGTCGCCCGGCTGAAGGAGGGCGACGGCGGGCCGGTCCTCGTGAACGGCAGCGCCCAGCTAGTGCACGCGCTGGTCGAGAACGACTTGGTCGACGAGTACCGCGCGATGGTCCACCCGGTGGTCGTGGCCGAGGGCCTGCGGATGTTTCCCGACCCCGAGGACATGAAGCTCCTGAAGGTCGCCGACGTGATCTCCTATGAGTCGGGCGTCGTGCTGCTGATCTACCGCCCGGCATGAGCTCCTCGGCGAAGCTGGCGCCATTCCAGGTGCTGATCGGTGAGTGGACGATCGAGATGACTCACCCGATGGTCGAGGACACGGTGGTTCGCGGGCGGACCACCTACGAGTGGCTCGAGGGTGGCCGGTTCCTGATCCAGCGTGCGGTCAACGAGCACCCCGACTTTCCCGACTCGCTCTCCGTGATCGGCGTGATGGAGCGCGAGAACGACCTCTCGATGCAGTACTTCGACTCGCGCGGCGTCCATCGGGTCTACGCGATCTCGTTCGACGGCAGGGAGTTGACGCTGGAGCGCGACGCCCCGGGGTTCGCTCAGCGCGCCAGCGCGAAGCTCAGCGACGACGGCTCGACGCTCGCCGGCGTCTGGCAGTTGAACGAGGACGACCAGGGATACCGTGACGACCTCGCGTTCACCCACCGACGCGCGTAGGGCGATCGATGCGGTCTGGCGGATCGAGTCCGCCAGGCTGATCGCCGGCCTGGCGCGCATCGTGCGGGACGTGGGCCTCGCCGAGGACCTGGCCCAGGACGCGCTGGTGGCGGCGCTGGAGCAGTGGCCGGAGTCGGGCGTGCCGGAGAACCCGGGCGCCTGGCTGATGGGCACCGCCAAGCACAAGGCGCTCGACCGGCTGAGGCGGGCGAAGACGCTGGAGCGCAAAGAGGAGCAGATCGCGCGCGAGCTGGAGACCGAGCACGAGCCCGACCTCGCCGCCCAGGCCGACGACGTCGGCGACGAGCTGCTCAGCCTGATCTTCACCGCCTGCCACCCGGTGCTGTCGACGGACGCCCGGATCGCGCTGACGCTGCGCCTGATCGGCGCGCTCACGACGGCGGAGATAGCGCGCGCGTTCCTGGTGAGCGAGGCCACGATCGCCCAGCGGATAGTTCGCGCGAAGAAGACCCTGGCCGCGGCCCGCGTGCCGGTCGAGGTGCCTGGCGAGGACGAGCGGGCGGAACGCCTGGAGTCGGTGCTCGAGGTGGTCTACGCGATCTTCAACGAGGGCTACGCAGCCACGGCCGGCGACGACTGGATGCGCGCTGAGCTGATGGAGGACGCGCTTCGGCTGGGCCGGATCCTGACCGGGCTGGCGCCCCGCGAGCCGGAGGTGCTGGGGCTCCTGGCGCTGATGGAGCTGCAGGCCTCGCGCTCGCGCGCGCGGGTCTCGCCCGACGGCGAGCCCGTCCTGCTGCTCGACCAGAACCGGGCACGCTGGGACCAGCTGCTCATCCGGCGTGGCCTGAGCGGCCTGGAGCGGGCCGTGGCCGTGGGCGGCGCGCTCGGGCCATACGGCCTGCAGGCCGCGATCGCCGCCTGCCACGCGCGCGCCCGCCGCGCCGAGGACACCGACTGGGAGCAGATCGTGGTGCTCTACGACGCCCTCGCGCAGCTCACGCCGTCCCCGGTGATCGACCTCAACCGGGCGGTGGCGGTGGGGATGGCGGAAGGGCCGCAGGCCGGGTTGGATCTGGTCGACGGGCTGGTGAAGGACGAATCCCTGGAGGGCTACCACCTGCTGCCGGCCGTCCGCGGGGACCTGCTGGAGAAACTGGGCCGTATCGACGAGGCGGGCCTGGAGTTCGAGCGCGCCGCGGCCCTGACGGAGAACGAGCGGGAGCGGGAGCTGCTGCTCGAGCGCGCGGGCTTGAGCGGCTCGTGAGTGCGCCGGTGGCCGATTTGGGTCCTTTGCCACCTATACGGTGGTGAAAGCCCCAATCGTCGCTGATCCCTGCACGGCGTTAGCGTTCAAGCGCTCCGTGAAGCCCGCGCCAAACTCGTCGCTCGCCTGATGCCGGCGGGTGTCCGGTACCTCGCCCTGCTGCGTGGCATCAACGTAGGCGGCAAGAGCGTCGTGAAGATGGCCGACCTGCGAGCGGCGCTGGAGGCGATGGAGCTCGCCGACGTCTCGACCTACATCCAGAGCGGCAACGCGCTCTTCCGCGCGCCGCGCCAGAGGCGTGCAGAGCTCGCGGCCCGGATCGAAATGGAGCTGACCGGCCGCTTCGGGTGGGAGCTGAAGGTGGTGCTCCTGACCCACGCACAGCTTCGTGGCGTGGTGGCGGGTGCTCCCCGCGGCTTCGGCGCGGACACCCACAAGTGCGACGTGATCTTCCTGCGAGCGCCGCTGACGGCGAGGAGGGCAATGGCCGTGGTCGAGAGGAGAGAGGGGATCGACAGCGCGTGGACCGGCACCGGGGTTCTCTACTACTCGCGCCTCGCCGCGAGGGCTTCGGGCAGTCGGCTCTCGAAGGTCGTTGTGCTGCCGGAGTATCAGAACATGACCATCCGCAGCTGGAGCACGACGACGAAGCTGCTCGCATTGATGGACTCGACATCCCTCCGCCCAGCCCTGGGGTAAACTGTCGCTCGCTCTGACGTCGCGCGCCCTCTCGGAGAAGGCGCGGAACCCGAGGAGGACACGTGCCGGACCCCGCCCCGAAGCGCTTCTCTTCCATGCAGGCCTACCGTCCCCTCCGGGCCCCGGAGACGGTTGAGGACAAGGATGCCTGCGGCATCTACGCCGCGGTGAACAAGGGCGCGAAGGCCAGCCACGACACGATCCAGAACGCGCTAACGGCGCTCGAGAAGATGCTGCACCGCGCCGGCAACGTGGACGGGGAGGGCGACGGCTGCGGCGTCCTGATCGACATCCCGCGCAAGATCTGGGCGGAGGAGATCCGCACCGGCGGGCACGCGTCGAAGCTCGCGCTGGACCCGCGGTTCGCGGTCGTGCACATGTTCATCCCGCGCAAGGGCGGCGGCCCCGCGCCGGTGCAGCAGAAGGCGCGCGACCTGATGAGCAAGGTCGGCCTGCGCGTGCTGGCCGAGCGCGAGAACGCGGTCGACTCCTCCGCGCTCGGGCCCCATGCCCGCGAGGAGGAGCCGGTGTTCTGGCAGGTGGGCGGCCTGATCGAGGACCCGGTGCAGTGCTTCGACCTGACGCTGCAGCTCGAGGAGAGCCTGGACGTGCACGTGGCCTCCTGCTCCACGTCCTGCGCCGTCTACAAGGTGCTCGGGGCGCCGGGCGTCCTCGGCCGCTACTACCCCGACCTGCACGACCCGCGCGCCGAGACGGTCTCCCTGCTCGGCCACAACCGCTACTCCACCAACACCTGGCCCAGCTTCAAGCGCGTGCAGCCCTTCGGCGTGCTCGGCCACAACGGCGAGATCAACACGATCGCGCGCCTGCGCCAGGAGGCGCGCATGCTCGGGGTGCCGATCCACACCGACGGGTCGGACTCCCAGGACTTCAGCCGCACCGTCGAGTCGCTGATCTACCGCCACGGCCTGACCCTCGTGGAGGCGCTGGAGTTGACGCTCCCGCCGATCGTCGACGAGATCAAGGGCCTGCCCGCCGACCTGCGTGGCTTCTACATGTACCTGCGCCAGGCGTTCGGCCCGTTCGCCCAGGGGCCGGTGGCCCTCATCTCGCGCTTCGCTGACGAGCACGTGTTCTCCGTCGACGCGCTCGGGCTGCGGCCGCTGTGGCAGATTGAGACCGCCGACGGGGTACTTCTTCTCGTCCGAGCCCGGCGTCGTCGCGGTCAACGAGCCTCACCGGCGAGCCCAAGCCGCTCGCGCCGGGGGAGAAGGTGTTCGTCGAGATCGACCGGCCGGAGGGCCGGACCACGCTTCACGACCACGGCCAGATGCAGGCGCTGTGCGCCCAGCGGTGGCGCGAGCGCACCGGATCGGCGGAGGGCGACCTCGGCTACGCCGGCGCGATCCTCACCGGCGGCCCGCTCGCGGGCGCGGAGATCCCCGGCTACACCAGCGCCGGCCCGTCGGAGCCGATCAAGGTGGAGGACCGCGTGCTGGGCGGCTTCGGCTGGCAGCGCGAGGACATGAAGCTGGTGCAGCAGATGGCGGCGACCGGCCAGGAGCCGATCGGCTCGCTGGGCTACGACGGCCCGCTCGCCTGCCTCTCGCCCGAGCGCCAGAACCTGGCCGACTACTTCAAGGAGTCGGTGGCGGTGGTGACCAACCCGGCGATCGACCGCGAGCGCGAGGTGGAGCACTTCTCCTGCCGCGCGGTGATCGGCGCGCGGCCTTCGCTGCACGACCTCGCGCCGGACCCGGCCACGACCGAGGTCGCGTTCCCGATCCTGCTCGGAGGCCATGACGGCCTCGCGCCCCTCTCCGACGAGACCTACCGCGTGATCGCGCACGAGCACAAGACCTACCTGCTCGAGGACCTCTGGGAGGCCTTCCGCGGGCGCAACGCCGTGCTCGACATCTCCTGCCTGGAGTCCGAGAACACCCAGGGCGCGATCGAGCGCCTCAAGCAGGAGGCCACGACCGCCGTGCGCGGCGGAGCGGAGCTGGTGGTGCTGTCCGACCGCACCGCCTACGAGGGCGACCGCCGCTTCCTCGACCCGCACCTCGCGCTGGCCGCGGTGGACCTCGCGCTGCGCGAGCACCTGCTCAAGGACGGCGAGACCAACCTGCGCCGGCGCTGCGGGGTCGTGCTGCGGTCGGCAGCCATCCGCAACGTTCACGACGTGGTGGTGGCGCTGGGCCTGGGCGCCGACGCCATATGCCCCTACGCGATGGTGGAGGTGTCGCTGGTCGACGACTACCGCACCGACGTGACCAACCTCGCCTCGGCGCTGCGCAAGGGAATCGAGAAGGTCATCTCCACGATCGGCATTCACGAGGTGCGCGGCTACGCGCGGCTGTTCTCGTCGATCGGCCTCAAGCCCGAGGTCACGTCGATCTTCGACACCCCCGCGTACATGGGCAGCAAGGGCGGCGGCACGGGGTTCGCCGAGCTGGACGCCGACGGGGACGAGCGCCAGCGCGTGCTGGCCGGCGACGACGAGTCGAAGCCGGCCAAGACGTTCCGCTTCTACCCGAAGGTCTACAAGGCGGCGGTGGCGGCGGCCAACGGCGGCGGCGACTTCTCCGAGTACTCGCAGAAGGTGCGCGACCTCGAGCACGAGCAGCCGATCTCCCTGCGCCACATCCTCGACCTCAAGTCCGACCGCGAGGCGATCCCCACCGAGCAGGCCGACCCCGGCGTGGGCCTGCACGACTACCCGATCGTGATCTCCTCGATGAGCTTCGGCTCGCAGGGCGAGACGGCATATCGCGCCTACGCCGAGGCGGCGAAGCGGATCAACATCATCGCCATGAACGGCGAGGGCGGCGAGATCCAGGACATGTACGGCAAGTACCCGCTCTGGCGCGGCCAGCAGGTGGCGTCGGGGCGGTTCGGGGTGACCAGCGAGATGGTCAACTCCTCCTACCTCGTGGAGATCAAGATCGGCCAGGGCGCCAAGCCCGGCGAGGGCGGCCACCTGCCGGGCAAGAAGGTCACCGCCAAGGTCGCCCAGGCGCGCAACGCCACCGAGGGCACCGACCTCATCTCGCCCTCGAACAACCACGACCTGTACTCGATCGAGGACCTGGCCGAGCTGATCGACGAGCTGAAGACCGCCAATCCGGACGTGCGCGTGTCGGTGAAGGTGCCCGTGGTTCCGAACATCGGCACGATCGGCGTGGGCATCGCCAAGGCGGGCGCGGACATGATCACGCTGTCGGGCTTCGAGGGCGGCACCGGCGCCGCGCGCTCGCACGCGCTGCGCCACGTGGGCCTGCCGTCGGACATCGGCACCCGCGCGGTGCACCTGGCGCTGATGGAGGCCGGCATCCGCAACCGCGTGGAGATCTGGGCCGACGGCGGCTACCGCCACGCCTGGGACATCGTGAAGCTGCACTGTCTGGGCGCCAACCGCGTCGGCTTCGGCACGCTCGCGATGGTCTCGCTGGGCTGCACGATCTGCCGCGGCTGCCAGCTCGACACCTGCCACGTGGGCATCGCCACGCAGATCGAGGACAAGGAGGAGGCCGACCTCAAGGGGCTCAAGAAGTTCACCCCGCAGGAGTACGAGACCGCGGCGTCCAACAGCGCCCGCTTCTTCTCCGCGATGGGGGAGGAGGTGCGCGAGATCACCGCCATGCTCGGCTACGAGCGCTCGCAGGACCTGGTCGGGCGCTCCGACCTGCTGGTGCAGGCGCGCGCGAAGGACCGCGTGGACGTGAACGACCTGATCAAGCCGCTGGAGGAGATGCTCGACCTCGAGCCGATCGACCTGCCGATGCACGCCGACGAGCGCGAGGCCGCGGGGCTGATCTGCGCGCGGCCGATCCGGATGAAGGCCAAGGAGTCGTCGGCCGTCATGGGGTCCGTGTTCTCGGAGATGGGGCCGGGGAAGATCGCGCGCCGCGAGTGGGCGGAGCCCGCTGACGCGGACGATCGCGTGCTCGGCACGGAGCTGGCCGGCGAGATCGCGCGCAGCCGCATCTTCCACGGCGCCGCTCCCGGCTCCGACGACACGCTTGCCTCGTTGCATTTCAACGGCGGCTCGGTCGGCGGCCAGGGCTTCGGGGCGTTCAACGTGTACGGCCTCGACATCACGGTCGAGGGCGGCGCCCAGGACGGCGTGGCCAAGACGATGCTGGGCGGCAAGGTGGCCGTGATGAAGGGCAAGGGCGCAAACGGCGGCCGGGTGAACGGGTCGGTCGGGAAGTCGTTCGCCTACGGCGCGCAGCGCGGGCGGCTGTTCGTGCAGGGCGATGCCGACTCGCGCTTCTGCATCCGCCTCTCGGGCGCGGACGTGGTGATCGCGGGCGAGCCCGCGCAGCCACTCGACGACTCGCTCGGCTGCCTTGCGAACCGGGCGAACGTGAAGGGCTTCGCGTTCGAGTACATGACCAACGGGCGCGCGGTGGTGATGGGCGACCCCGGGCCGTGGATGTGCGCCGGCCAGACCGGCGGCCGCGTGTACCTACGGATCAACGACGAGTGGAACCTCGACCGCGAGGCGCTCGAGCGGCGCAAGGGCAAGGGCGCCAAGATCGAGATCCGCGAGCTCGACGCCGAGGGCGTGCTCGACGTCCAGGAGCTGCTCGGCCACTACTGCGACGAGCTGCGGGCGACCGGCCAGGACGACGAGGCGAAGCGGGTGGGGAAGATCGCGCTCGCGGCGCAGGAGAACTTCGTCATGTCCATTCCGGAGCAGCAGCAGACGGACCCGTCTATCTCCACGGAGTAGGGCTCGCGGGCGCGGTGGGGGGCCGCCGATTTTCGACTTCCCCTCCAGGCGACAGTGAGCACCTTCCGGGGAAGCAAAATCGCGGCTCGGTCGTAAGCGAAATCGGCGGCTCGGTACGTGAGCGCGGGCTCTAGGTTGGCGCGGTCGGCGTGCTTGTCTCGCCCCCCGCTCGCGGGTTAGGCTGGCCTCAGGAGCTGAGCTCACCGATCTCGCAGCTCCTGGGCGAAGGAGACCAGTTGAACGAGCCCCGCAACATCGCCGCCCGCGCAGGCCGCTGGAGCGCCCAGCACCGCAAGAAGGCGATCTTCGGCTGGCTGGCCTTCGTGATCCTGGCGTTCGCGATCGGCGGCGCGGTGGGCACGAACACGCTCGAGAACCAGGAGTCGGGTGTCGGGGAGTCCGGCAAGGCGAGCAAGGCGGAGTTCGACGCCTTCCCCAAGAAGGCCGAGGAGTCGGTGCTCGTCCAGAGCCGCGAGTTGAAGGCCGACGACCCCAGGTTCGTCGCGGCCGTGGAGGACGTGGTCGACCGCCTGAACGAGACGAAGGGCGTCACGGAGGTCAACAGCCCCTACGCGGCCGGCAACTTCGCGCAGATCTCTCCGGACAAGCACTCGGCGCTGGTGGACTTCGACATCCCGGGGGAGCCCGAGGACACCGAGAAGGCGGTGGAGGAGCCGCTGGCCACCGTGGCCGCGGCACAGAAGGCGCACCCGGACCTGCTGATCGAGGAGTTTGGCGACGCCAGCGCCAACAAGGCGATCGGCGAGAGCTTCGAGGACGACTTCCGGAAGGCCGAGATCACCTCGTTGCCGATCACCCTGATCATCCTGGTGATCGCCTTCGGGGCGGTCGTGGCGGCGGGCATCCCCCTGCTGCTCGCCCTCTCGGGTGTGCTGGCCACGCTCGGTCTGCTCGGGCCGCTCAGCCAGATCGCCCCCGTCGACGAGTCGATCAACAGCGTGATCCTGCTGATCGGGCTGGCGGTGGGAGTCGACTATTCGCTCTTCTACCTGCGGCGCGAGCGCGAGGAGCGGGCCGCGGGGCGCAGCGAGGAGGCATCGCTGCAGGCGGCGGCCGCCACCTCCGGCCGGGCGGTGCTGATCTCGGGCTTCACGGTCATGATCGCGATGGCGGGGATGTACCTGGCCGGCGCCCCGACGTTCGAGTCGTTCGCCACCGGGACCATCCTCGTGGTGGCCGTGTCGGTGATCGGGTCGCTCACGGTGCTGCCGGCGGTGCTCTCGAAGCTCGGTGATCGCGTCGACAAGGGGCGCCCGCCAGGCCTCGGCCGCATCAGGGCCCGCGTCGGGAGGGCCGGCTTCTGGGCTCGGATCGTGGACAGGGTGCTGCGGCGCCCGCTGCTCTACGCGCTGCTCAGCGGCGGCGCGCTGTTCGCGCTCGCCCTGCCAACCCTCGGCCTGCACACCGCGCTGCCCGGCTTGGACTCGCTGTCGCGCGACATCCCGATCATGCGGACCTATGACCGGATCCAGGCGGCGTTCCCGGTCGAGAGCATCCCGGCGACGGTCGTGGTGGAGGCGGACGACGTGACCTCTCCCGATGTCGCCTCGGCCGCGTCGACGCTCGAGACGCGCGCCCGCAACGACCGGAAGAACTTCGAGGGGCCCGCAACCGTGGACGTCAGCCCGGACCGGACGGTGGCCACGATCGACCTGCCGCTGGCGGGCGACGGCACCGACGACGCCTCGAACGCGGCGCTGGACACGCTCCGCGACCAGCTGGTGCCCGCAACGCTCGGGCAGGTTCAGGGAGCGGAGACCAACGTGAGCGGTGTGACGGCGGAGACGCGGGACTTCAACGACAGCATGAACTCACGCATCGTCTGGGTGTTCGCCTTTGTCCTGTCGGCGGCGTTCCTGCTGCTGCTGGTGACCTTCCGGTCGATCGTGATCCCGATCAAGGCGATCCTGCTGAACCTGCTGTCCGTGGGCGCCGCCTACGGCCTGCTGGTGCTGATCTTCCAGGACGGCCGGCTGGAGGGCCTGCTGGACTACGAGTCGACCGGGGCGATCACGGCCTGGCTGCCCCTGTTCCTGTTCGTGGTCCTGTTCGGGCTGTCGATGGACTACCACGTGTTCATCCTCACCCGGGTGCGCGAGGCCTTCGACAGGGGCATGAGCACCGAGGAAGCCGTGGCGGGCGCGATCAAGAGCACCGCCGGCGTCGTCACCAGCGCGGCCATGGTGATGGTCGCCGTGTTCGCGATCTTCGCCACCCTCTCCAGCATCGAGTTCAAGCAGATGGGGGTCGGGTTGGCGGCCGCGGTGCTGATCGACGCCACGATCGTACGCGGCGTGCTGCTGCCGGCGACGATGAAGCTGCTGGGCGACTCGAACTGGTATCTGCCGAAGTGGCTGGAGTGGCTGCCGAAGGTCACGCACGAGCCCGACGTGGGTACCGCTCCCGTCGTGCCGGACGCGCCCCCCGAGCCCGAGCCCGAGCCGGAGCGGGCCGGGGTCCGCTAGGGCGTCGGCGGCTGGTCGGTCGGGAATTTCGACTTCCCCTTCAGGCGACAGCGAGCACCTTCCGGGAAAGTCGAAATTCCCTCCCTGCCATCGCTTACGTCGCCTGCCGCGCCGCCTCCAGGATTGCATCCGCCGAGCGGTCGATGTCCTCGCCGGTGGTCTGCCAACCCACCACGGAGATCCGCATCACCGCTCGGCCTCGGAAGGTGCTGCCGCCCAGCCAGCAGGTTCCCTCTCGCTGGACGCGGTCGATCACGGCGTTGGTCAGATCGTCGTCGTCGCCGAAGCGGACCAGAACCTGGTTGAGCACGACGTCGTTCACGATCTCGACGCGGTCGTCCCGCGCGAGCCGCGCGGCCATCCGGCGGGCGTGGTCGCAGGAGCGCTCGATGAGGGCCGCCACTCCGCTGCGACCCAGCGAGCGCAGCGCGGCGTAGAGG
This sequence comes from uncultured Thermoleophilaceae bacterium, assembly GCA_963761505.1. Lineage (GTDB taxonomy): Bacteria > Actinomycetota > Thermoleophilia > Solirubrobacterales > Thermoleophilaceae > JAAYBF01. The sequence goes on along the minus strand of CAVXGW010000007.1, from coordinate 218,839 downwards.
GGGACGCCGCGGGCGCGGCGCGAGAACTCCGGCACCCAGTGGCCACCGCCGGGCACCTCCTCGTCGAAGGCGGGGATGTAGGCGGCGGTCGAGGTCATCGCCGCGCGGTGCGCGGCCGCGTCGGCCACCGCGGCGATTCCGCAGTCGTAGGGAACGTTGAGCCACTTGTGCGCGTCCGTCGCCCACGAGTCGGCGCGCTCGAAGCCGTCCAGCAGCGGCCGGTGCGCCGGGCTGGCGGCGGCCCAGAGGCCGAAGGCGCCGTCGATGTGGCACCAGGCGCCGTGGGTGTGGCACGCGTCGACGATGGGCGCGAACGGATCGAACGCTCCCGTGTTCACCTCGCCGGCCTGGGCGCACACGATGCTCGGCCCATCGTGGCCGGCCAACGCGGCCTCGAGCTCGCGGGGCTGCATGCGGCCCTGGTCGTCGCTGCCCACGAATTGCACGCGCTGGTCGCCGAGCCCGAGCAGCCGGCATGCCACGAGCACGGTCACGTGCGCCTGCTCGCCGGCGATCACGCGGATCTGGGGGCCGCCCTGCAGACCGTGGGCGTCGACGTCCCACCCCGCCTGCTTCAGCACGGCCCTGCGAGCAGCCGCGAGGCAGGTGAAATGCGCCATCTGGCACCCGGTGACGAAGCCCACCCCGCAGCCGGCGGGCAGGCCGAGCAGCTCCCGCACCCAGCCGGCCGCGGCGTCCTCGAGCACGGACAGCGACGGTGCGATCTCGAAGCCGCCCGCGTTCTGGTCCCATGCCGACGTGAGCCAGTCCGCGGCGACGGCCACGGGAAACGCGCCGCCGATCACGAAGCCGAAGTAGCGCGGGCCCGCCGACGCCATGAGGCCCGGGTCGGCGTCCCGCGCGAGCTCCTCGATCACGACCCGCGGGTCCTCGCCCTCGTCGGTCAGCGGCCGGTCGATCCGGCCGCGCAGCTGATCGAGCTCTTCGCGACGTCCGACCGGGCGCTCACGAAGGCCGCTCACGAACTCCCCGGCGAGCCGGGCGGCGTCGTCGAGGACTTCGTAGCCGGGGTCGATCAGGCGACTCTACGCGAGCGGGTCAAGGCCGGGCGGATTTTGGACTTCCCCTCCAGGCGACAGTGAGCACCTTCCGGGGAAGCCCAAAATCCGCCCTTCCACAGTTGCCGCGGGTGCGTGGCTGAGCGACCCGTTGGGGCCGCCGCCAGAGCCGTTCCTTAAGCGAACGCCCCGGCGAGCGGATCGCCTATGCGCGAGCCGCCTCCCGTGTGACTCACGGAGATGAAGTGCAGCGTGAAACGGCCGATGCAGACGGTGTCCCCGTCGTCGAGCGCCGCCATGTCGACCCGCTCGTCGTTGTGGAAGACCCCGTTGAGGCTGCGATCGTCGAGCACCTTCGCGCCGTCCTCGTCCCGGTAGACGAGCGCGTGACGGCGCGAGACGGTGGGGTCGTCCAGGCGGATGTGCGCCGACAGGCTCCGACCCACCCGCGTCCAGCCGTCCTGGAGCGGCACGATGTGCGCCCGGTCGTCGCTCTCGAAGGCGAGGTAGTCGCCGTCCGCCACCAGTGCGTCGCGCGCGTGCACCAGCCAGCGCGGGAAGTGGCCCTCGCTCACCGGCATCGCCGCAGAAGCGGTCTCGCCGAACATGGTTGCGCGGCGGAACGCCTCACCGCCGCAGCTCGGGCATTCCGGGACCTCGTCACGCTCGTGCAGGGCCACCGCGAAGCCACAGTCCTCGCATCGGAACGATCCGGCCCCCGCCAGCGTGCCTGCCTCGAATGTCCTCATGCTCCCTCTCTTTCTGCGCACAGAATGTGCGGATTTTAACGAGTAGAGCCGTTTCTTCAGAACCGTTTCCCGGACATTGCGCGAAGAACGGGATCTGTCCCCGTGCGTTCCCTGTACCCGGAACGGGAGGAACCGAGCATTCGTCCGGTCGAACAGGTCCCCATGCCCGATCTCGCCGGCATGTTGCTGCGTCGCAGCGTTCTTTCGCTGGACAGCGGCAGGGCCCGTTGCTCCGGCTGCCGCCGGGTCCCGCTGGTCGGGGAGCGCCTGCACGAGATGCAGACGGGCCGGACGCTCTGCGATCTGTGCGTCTCGAAGCTGCCCGAGGGCAAGCGCGAGGCCGTCCGCGTGGAACGCGTTCACGCCAGCGACCGGCATCTGACGGTCGCTCCGCGCGCCGCCTAGGGGATCCCGCTCGCCGGCGGCGGGCCCATAGACTGCCGCCGATGCGTCAGGTCACCGTGGACACGGTCATCTCGGCACCGCGGGAGGCGATCTTCGATTTCGTCGCCGACCTGTCCAAGCGGCCCGCCTACTCGGACCACTACCTCAAGGACTACCGGCTGGCCCGCGCCAACCCGGTGGGCAAGGGCGCGGCGGCGCGGTTCCTGCTCGACACGCCGGTGTTCAACGAGCGCGGGGAGATCGCGATCGTGGAGATCGACCGTCCGCGCCGCATCGTGGAGGAGGGGCGGGTGGGCATCCGCGGCAGGTCGCGGCTGGTCGCCGTGTACGACTTCGTGCCCGAGGCCGGCGGCGCCACCCGCGTGGAGCTGACGACCTACAGCGAGCCCAAGACCGCGATCGACCGGCTGCGCCAGCGCGGGGCACACCGCTGGATCAAGCGCCAGTCGAGGATCGCGCTGCGGCGCCTGCGGCAGATCTTCGAGGAGCCCCCCGAGGGCGAGCTGGCCACCGCCACGGTCGCGGGATACGAGGGCGAGAAGGCCCCTCGCTTCGGCGCCCATGTGGAAAAGGTCCCGGCGGGCGAAGGGTAGACTGCCCCGCCGCATGGATCTCCGGAGGACAGCCGCCGCCTGCGCGGCAGCGATCGCGCTGGCGGGTGTCCTCGCGGCGTGCGGCGACGAGCCGGGGGTCGACGAGCCCGCGCGCGAGGGGCTGGCCATCGACGTCGGCGGCATCAACTACAACGTCTTCCTCACCCGGCAGCTCAACCTCGCGATCCCGCCGGACAAGGCCTACTACGCGGGCCCGGCAGCGAAGCCGGGCAACGCTCTCTACGGCGTGTTCCTGCAGGCCTGCAACATCAGCGAGGACGAGGACCGGACCACCACCGACGACTTCGTGATCGAGGACAACCAGGGCAACGAGTTCGAGCCGGTCGAGCTGGAGCCCGACAACCCGTTCGCGTACCACTCGGTGACGCTGCAGGGGGAGGAGTGCATTCCGGAGGAGGGGAGCGTCGCGCAGCTTGGGCCCGTGGCCGGTTCGATGCTGCTGTTCGACCTGCCGCTGCAGACCACCGAGAACCGGCCGCTGGAGCTGGTGGTGCGCGGCCCCTTCGATCTGCTGGAGGGGAAGCGGGAGACCAAGCGTTTCGAACTGGATCTCTGAGGGGCCAGGCGCAGAAGGCCCCGGCCAGGCCGTAGGCGCTACTTCTGCAGCGCCGCGGCCAGCACGGTCCGCGCCGCGGGTGCGGCCACCGCGCCCCCCGCTCCGTTGCGCACGAACAGAACCGCGACGGCGATCCTCGGCTTGCCGGCCGGGGCGAACGAGGTGAACCAGGCGTCGGTGTTGCTGGGGTCGTCCGGGGCGTCCTCGTCCACGTCCGGCCCGCGGGTGTCCTCCAGCTCGGCGGTGCCGGTCTTGCCGGCCACCTTCACGCCCGGGATCGCCGCGGCGGTGCCGGTGCCGAAGCCCACCACGCCCAGCATCAGCTCCTCGATGGTGGAGGCCACCCGCCGCGAGATCACCCGCTTCGGAGGGCGCCGGTCGCCCGGCTCGAGCACGGGCGCGCGGCGCAGCCCGTCGTTGGCCACGATCTGCGCCACCGACGCCATCAGCAGTGGCGTGGCCAGCACCTTGAACTGACCGATCGCCGTCGAGCCGATCTCCAGCGGGGACACGATCTCGCCCGGCTCGGGCAGCGTGCTCGCCTTCTCCCCGGGAAGGGTTCGCCTGGCGTTCCAGCCGAAGCGCTCGGCGGTCTCGACCAGCTTCTTCGACCCCACCTTCACGCCGAGCGGGGCGAACACCGAGTTGCACGACTTGGCGAAGCTCACCGTGAAGGTGCCCCCGCAGAGCTCGCCGTTGGCGTTCTCCAGGGTCACGCCGTCGATGAGCGCGCCGGACTCCACGGGGAACTTGTCGGAGGGCTTGACCTTGCGCTCCTCGAGCGCCGCGGCGGTGGTCACGATCTTGAACACCGAGCCGGGGGGCTGAGGGGCCGAGAACGCGACGCCCGCAAGCGCGCGGATGTCGCCCGTGCGGGTATCGAGGGCCGCGACCCCGCCCAGGCGGCCGGCCAGGGCGGTCACCGCCGCCTGCTGGATCCGGGTGTCGATGGTGGAGCGCACCGGCTTGGCCTTCTCGGGCCGCTGGCTCGCCAGCGTGCGAGGTCCCGCGCGCAGCGTGCCCCCGGGAGTGCCCTCGAGGTCGCGCTGCAGCGCGCGCTCCAAGCCGGTAGTGCCCACCGGCATGTCGCTCTCGAAGCCGCGGGCGTACAGCGCGGCGCGATCCTTGCGGTCCTCCGCCTCGCCCATCGACCCGGCGATGGACGAGCCGACCTCGCCGAGCGGCGACACCCGGGCGCCCGCCGGGCCCTCGGCCAAGACCTTGCCGTCCGCCGACAGGATCCTCGCGCGTTCGGGGGCCTCGGTCCGGCGAGTCAGGCGCTCGCCCTCCTGCAGGCCGGGGAAGACGTGGTGCGGCGCCCAGTCGATCGCCTCCCCGGCGATCGGCACGGTCACGCCGCCCGCCACGGGTCCGAACACGCGCGTGCGCACCGTCACCGGGATCGTCGCGCGGCCGTTGCGCTCGCCCTTCGGCAGGCGCACGCGAAACGACGCGGCGGTGGAGATCGAGAGCGCGTTCTCGTATGCGGCCCTGAACGAGCGCAGGGGATAGCGCTGCTTCGCCTCGTCGGTGAGCAGGTCGTGCATGGCCGGGTAGTCGCCTCGGCCCCACGCACGGGCGAAGTCACGCGCCAGCCGATCCCCGCCGGTCTCGGCGGCGGAGCCCACCAGCAGGCCCGCCGCGAGCGCGATCAGAGCGAGCGCAGCCAGCGGCACGGCGCGGTGGCTCAGGCGCGTACGACGTTCAGAGAGCAGTTCCGAGGCCAACCCGGTCGCAGGGTACCTTCCACCGTTCTTGACGCCCCTGGATTGGATCATCCTCATTTTTACGCTGCTCATGGCCTTTTGGGGCTATCTGCAGGGACTGATCGTCGGCGCGCTCTCGCTGGTGGGATTCGCGGCCGGTGCGCTGGTCGGCTCGAGGCTCGGTCCGTTGCTGTTGGAGGAGGGTTCGCGGTCGCCCTACGCACCCCTGTTCGCGCTCGTGGGCGCGCTCCTGCTCGGAGGGCTGCTGGCGTCCGGGCTGGAGGTGCTCGGCTTCCACCTCCGGCAACGCCTCGGTGACCGGTTCGGTGTGCTCGACGGGATGGCGGGCTCGGTGCTCGTGGGCTGCCTGGGCCTGGGCCTCGTGTGGATCGCGGGCGCCGTGGCGCTGCAGACGCCGGGCGCCCGTGAGCTGCGCGAGCCGATCCAGCGCTCGGCGATCCTCCAGGAGCTGAACAGCGTGCTGCCGCCGTCGGGCCCCCTGATCAAGGCGCTCGCGCGCTTCGACCCCTTCCCGAGGATCGACGGTCCCGATCCGGGCGTGCGGGCGCCCGACTCGGCGATCGCGCGCGATCCCGAGATCCGCGCCGCGGGTGGGAGCGTGGTGAAGGTGCTCGGCACCGCCTGCGGGCTGGGCGTGCAGGGCTCCGGATGGGTCGCCGGGAACGGGATCGTGGTGACCAACGCGCACGTGGTGGCGGGCCAGGACGACACGACCGTCCAGGTGCAGGGCACCGGCCCGCGCCACGACGCCGACGCGATCTGGTTCGACCCGAAGAACGATCTCGCCGTGCTGCGTGCCTCGGGCGTCCAGGGCGTGGCCGCGCTCCCGCTCGACGTGGGCGCGCGGCCGGGCAGGTCCGCGGCCGTGCTCGGCTTCCCGGAGAACGGGCCCTACGACGTGCAGCCCGGGCGGCTGGGGCAGACCCAGACCGTGATCAGCCAGGACGCCTACGGCCGTGGGCCGGTCAACCGCCGGATCACGTCGCTGCGCGGGCTGGTGCGGTCGGGCAACTCCGGCGGCCCGATGGTTGACGGCGCCGGGCGGGTGGTCACTACCATCTTCGCGGCCGCAAGGGGGTCGGGCAGCGGCACCGGGTTCGGTGTGCCGGACTCGATCATCCAAGATGCGCTCCGAAGGGCGAATGGGCGTGTTGACACCGGTCCATGCGCACGATGAGACGACTCGTTCTGACACTCACCGCCACCGCCCTGATCGCGCCCGTGGGCGCGGCCGAGGCGGCCAAGCCGCCCAACCCGTGCCTCGACGCCGACAAGCGGCGGCAGCTGCTCTGTCCCGACCTCGAGATGAAGAAGCCGTTCGGGCTGTCCGTGGATCGCAAGATCGTCCCCGGCCGGACGGTGCTGCGCGCCGGCAACTCGATCGACAACGTGGGCACGGGCCCCGCCGAGCTGTTCGGCGTGCGCACCAGCCGGTACCACATGCGCGCCCGCCAGCGGATCTACCGCCGCGGCGGCGGGCGGATCGGGATCCGCACCGGCGCGCGCCTGTACTTCAAGTACGTGGCCGGGCAGACCCGCTACTGGAAGTTCCTCTACGCGGCGAAGTTCGAGCTGTGGCGGATCGACTCCAGCGGCCGGCGCACCCGCAAGGTGCGTCGCGGCCCGAAGGTGAGCTACTGCCTGCGCGACCTGCGCCGCACACGTCCCCGCGCCCGCTCCCCGCGGAGCCGCGTGTACCCCGCGTGCAACACCAACCCCCGTACGCGCAAGGTCCGGCTGGGCACGTCGGTGGGGTGGTCGGACATCTATCCGCCGAGCTACCCCGAGCAGTACCTGGACGTGACGGGCCTGCGCGGGTGCTTCGCCTACCGCGAGACGGCCGACCCGCGCAACGGCGTGTACGAGAGCAACGAGCGCAACAACTCGTCCCAGGTGTTCGTGCGGCTGCCGTTCAAGCCCGGCGCGCAGCGGTGCGTGAGCCGGGACTCGGGGGACCCGTCCTCAGGCGGCGGCGACCCCGGCGGCTACTAGCAGCTGGACACCCTCCAACGCCTCGCCGAGGCGGGAAATTACGGCGCCTTTTGATTCGTGCGTACAGTTCGCGGTGATGGCCAAGACACTGGTGGTAGCCGAGAAGCCCTCCGTGGCGCGCGATCTGGCAGCGGCGCTGCCGGGCTCGTTTCAGCAGAACAAGGACAAGGCCAGCCTCGAGGGCGACGACTACGTGATCACCTGGGCGGTGGGCCACCTGGTGGGCCTGGCGGAGCCCGACGCCTACGACCCGAAGCTGAAGAAGTGGCGCTACGCGGACCTGCCGATCGTGCCGGACAAGTTCAAGCTGGTGCCAAACGACGACCGCGCGAAGAAGCAGCTCGGCGTGATCCACCGGGCGCTCGCGCGCGACGACGTCGACAAGGTGATCAACGCGTGCGACGCCGGCCGCGAGGGCGAGCTGATCTTCGCCTACATCTACGAGACGGCCAAGAAGAAGAAGCCGGTCAAGCGGCTCTGGCTGTCCTCGATGACGAAGGGCGCCATCACAGAGGCCTTCACCCAGCTGCGCGACGGCGAGGAGATGGAGCCACTTGAGGCCGCCGCGCGCTCGCGCTCGGAGGCCGACTGGGTGGTGGGCATGAACGCCACCCGCGCGGCCTCCATCCGGCTGCGGGCAGCCTTCGACGGCGCCGTCTCGCTGGGCCGGGTGCAGACGCCGACGCTGGCCCTCGTCGCCCGCCGCGAGGAAGCGATCCGCGCGTTCAAGCCCGAGCCCTACTGGCTGGTCGAGGGCGAGTTCGCCGCATCCGGCGAGCGCCTCTATTCCGGCCGGTACCTGGGCGGCAAGCGGATCGCCGAGGACAAGGCGGCCGCGATCGTCGAGGACTGCAAGGGGCAGCGGGGCACGATCACCAAGCTCGAGAAGAAGAAGGAGACCGAGCAGCCCCAGCTCCTCTACGACCTCACCTCCCTACAGCGCCACGCGAACACGCTGCTCGGGTTCTCGGCGCGCCGCACGCTATCGGCGGCCCAGCGGCTGTACGAGGAGCACAAGGCTCTCACCTACCCGCGCACCAACTCGCGCTTCCTCACCGGCGACATGGCCGGCGAGATCAAGCCGATCGCCGAGCTGGTCGGCCACAACCCCCAGTACGCGAAGGGCGCCGAGTACGTGACCGGGCTCGACAAGCTCCCGCTCGGCCGCGTGGTGAACGACAAGAAGGTCGAGGACCACCACGCGATCATCCCCACCAACTCCGAGCACGACCTCTCGAAGATGGGCGCGGACGAGCTGAAGGTCTACGACCTGGTGGCGAAGCGCTTCCTGGCGATCTTCCACCCCGACGCGGTGTTCGAGCGCACCCGGGTGGAGACCACCGTGGCGGAGCATGTGTTCCGCACGAGCGGCCGGGTGCTGATCACCGCCGGCTGGCGCGGGGTGTACGGCGAGGAGGTCAACCCGCAGGGCAAGCAGGACGACGACTCCGGCGGCGACCAGAGCCTGCCCAAGCTCGAGCAGAGCGAGGACGTGGACACCCGCAAGGTCGAGTCGCTGCGCAAGGAGACCAAGCCGCCGCGGCGCTTCACCGAGGCCTCGCTGCTGGGCGCCATGGAGACCGCCGGCAAGGACATCGAGGACGCCGACCTGCGCGAGGCGATGAAGGAGTCGGGCATCGGCACTCCGGCCACGCGCGCCTCCACGATCGAGCTGCTGCTCGGACGCGAGTACATCGAGCGCGACGGCCGCGCGCTGGTGGCCACGGAGAAGGGCATCCAGGTGATCCGCCTGCTCGGCGAGCACAGGCTCACCTCGCCGGAGCTGACCGGCGACTGGGAGCACCGCCTGGCTCTGATCGAGCGCGGCGAGGACTCGCGCCCGGCGTTCATGAACGACATCGCCAAGTTCACCGAGGAGACCGTGAAGGAGCTGGACAAGCTCAAGGGGGTGCGGATCGAGCGGGCGAAGCTCGGCCCCTGCCCGGTGTGCGGGCGCGAGGTCAACGAGAACCGCAAGGGCTACTCGTGCTGGTCGCGCGACGATCCGGGCTGCGGCTTCGTGATCTGGAAGAAGAAGGCCGGCAAGTCGCTTCCGGTGGCGGTCGCGAAGGAGCTGATGGCCTCGCTTAAGGCGGCGATCGAGCGCGGCGACGAGCCGCCGATCGGGCGCACCGAGAAGCAGGTCACGGGCTTCCGCGGTCGCTCGGGCCGCAGCTTCCGGGCCAAGCTGCGGATCGAGCCGCGCGACGACGAGCCCGGCAAGTGGAAGGTCGAGTTCGACGAGGAGTGGGCGGACCGCCCGCGCGCCGAGCCCGCGGAGGAGGCGGAGGAGACCGCCGCCGAGGCCAAGCCGCAGGACGCCGCGGCGTCCGCCACCGGCTAGAACGACGCCGGCTCGAGCACGTTCACCAGCTCGGGCGCGCCCTCGTCCCTCACGTAGGTGACCCAGCCGGGCCAGTAGGGGTTGGACGCGTCGCGCCGGTCGCCCCAGAAGATCTCCTCGCGCAGCCAACTGCCGGTGTTGTGCAGGCGGGCGCCGCCCGGCAGCGTCCAGCCCTCCACGTCGCGCGGGAGCGGGCCGGCCCTGTGCGTGTGGCCAAAGATCACGTGCCGCGCGTCGATGCCCAGGCGCGTCACGACGTCACCCATCGCCCGCAGCCCGGCGCGGCGCAGCTCGACGGGTGAGATGTCCGACCGGAACGGCCCCAGGCCGGCGGCGTTCACGGCCGCCACCATCCCCGGTATCGCCACCCGTCCCAGTGCCATCCCGATCACGCCTCGCCCGGTTCGCGCGTAGACGGCCCGTGACAGGTTGCCCCCGCGGCTCACCGGCCGCACCTCCTTGCCCTGAACGAGGCTGTGCGCGAGCGCGTAGATGGGCGAGAGCACGGCCTCGTAGTCGCCCGGCCGGGCGGCATCGTCGCGGCCGATCCCGGCCACCCGCCCCACGGCCGCGGCGAACACGCACTCCATCCGCGGCACGGTCAGGTGGAGGTCGAGATAGTGGCCATGGGTGGCGTAGACGTCGTCGCGCAGGCGGACTCCCGGATAGGCGAGCGTCACGTCGCCCGCCGATCAACTCGGCGACGCGACGGGGCAGGGCGCCGGTGGCCGGGTCGAACGATCCCGTTGTCCCCAGCGGCCCGGCCGAGTTCAGCCGGGCGGCTTCGAGGGCCGGTGAGATGAGCTCGTGGTCGTGGTTTCCGGGCACGATCAGCAGCGGCTTTCCCGCGCACGCCTCACCGAGCTCACGCAGGAACGGCTCGGCGGCCTCCAGCACGGAGCGCCCTGGCGACTCGCGCAGCTCCAGCAGGTCACCGAGCACCACCACGCGGTCCGCGTCGGCGAGGGCGGCGAACATCCGCTCGCGCACGTTGGGCTGCCGCGCGAGGTCCAGGCCGGACGCGGTCCCGAGGTGCAGGTCCGACACGATGGCGGTGAGCACGGGGGCGGATCCTGACACGGGCGCCCGCCGCATATGCTCAGATGGGCTTGTCGGTCTTCTGCCGCCACAACCGCTACACCGCCGACTGCCCGATCTGCTCCAAGGGCACCGCGCTCGATCCGCAGCGCACGGCCACCCGGCGGCGCTCGACGGCGAAGGGGCCGCGAGCCCGCCGGCCCGCGGCAGACGCCGCACCGGCCTTCACCGGGCCGCACGCCAGCGCCGGCCCCTATGAGCACGAGGACGTGCGCTATCTGGTGCGGCTCGAGAAGGTGCCGGGCGGTGTGCGGCTGGCGGAATGGGCGGGCTCGCAGCTGCGGCGGCGCGCTCCGGTGCTCCCGGCGGCCGACCTTGCCGAGCTGCTGCGCGGCACCGCCGGCGTGCTGGCGGAGCGGGATGCGGCGACGCTGATCGAGGCGCTCGAGGGGGAGGGCGACGGCGTGAGCCGCGGCCGCAGCGGTGACTTCAAGGAGGAGCTGCGCGCCGAGGATCTCGGCGACGGGCGCATCCGGATCGCGCGCTGGGTGCTGCGCCCCGGATCGGGATGGGAGATGCAGGACGCCCCGGTCATGGTCCCGGCCGGCCGGCTGGCCGAAGCCATGCGTGGCGTCGTCAGCGGTCGGTAGTCGTTAGTCGGTGGTCGGTAGAACGTCCGTCAGCTAGCTCCACCGACCACCGACCACCGACCAGTGCCTCTTCACCTCATCACCGGCCCCGCCAACAGCGCCAAGGCCGGCGCCGTGCTGGGACCCCTGCGCGAGCGCCTGGCCGAGGAGCCGGTGCTCGTGGTGCCGTCCTTCGAGGACGTCGAGCACAGCCAGCGCGAGCTGGCCGAGCGCGGCGCGGTGTTCGGGGCCCGGGTGGTCCGCTTCGCCTGGCTGTACGAGCTGATCGCGGAGCGGGCCGAGTACGTCGCGCGCGTGGCGTCGGACCTCCAGCGGCGGCTGATCGTGGAGGCGGCGGTGGAGGCGGCGGACCTCGAGGTGCTGGCCGCATCGGCCGAGCGGCCGGGCTTCGCCCGCGCCGCCGAGCGGTTCGTCACCGAGCTCGAGAACTCCATGGTCGAGCCGCCGCGGTTCATCCGTGCCATGCGCGACTGGGCCGGTGATGGGCCGCGCCGGCGGTACGCGGACGAGGTGGGGGAGGTCTACCGCCGCTACCGCGACGGCCTGGATGCCGCCGGCCTCGTGGACTCCGACCTGTTCGCGTGGCGGGCCCTGGAGGCCCTGGGCGGCGATCCGGAGCGGTGGGGCGCGACCCCCGTGTTCTTCTACGGGTTCGACGACTTCACGCCGCTCGAGCGCGAGGCGCTGCGCGTGCTGGCCGACCGCGCGGGCGCGGACGTGACCGTGTCCCTGCCGTTCGAGCCGGGGCGCGAGGCCTTCCGGGCCACCTCGACGTTGCGCGAGGAGCTGGTGGCCATGGGAGCCGAGGTCACACACCTCGAGGCCGTGTCCGACCACTACGCCGATTCCTCGCGCGATGCCCTGCACGCGCTGGAGCGCGGCCTGTTCGAGACGGCCGGCGGCGAGACCGCCCCCGGCGACGCGGTGCGCGTCCACCTCGCCGGCGGCGAGCGCGCCGAGCTCGAGCTGTGCGGGGCGGAGGTGCTCGAGCTGCTGCGGCAGGGCACCGCCGCGGGCGACATCGCGGTGGTGATGCGCGAACCGGCGCGCTACGGCTCGCTGGTGGAGCAGGTGTTCGGCGCCTACGGCATCCCGTACTCGATCGACCGCGCGCTGCCCTTCGCCCACACCGGCGTGGGGCGGGGCCTGCTCGCGCTCCTGCGAAGCGCGGGACCGCACGGCACCGCCGAGGACCTGCTCACCTACCTGCGCACGCCGGGCCTGCTGCGACAGCCCCACCGCGCCGACCGCCTCGAGGCCGAGGTGCGCCGGGAGGGCGAGGCGGCGGCGACCGGCGCGCGCGAGCTGTGGGAGAAGCACAACTGGCCGCTCGATGAGCTCGACGCGATCGCCGCCGCCGAGGGCGCTGAGCTGCTCGAGCGCCTGCGCGCCCGCCTGCGCAGGTTGTTCGAGGGCCCGTATATGCGCAGCGCACACGTGCTCCAAGGCGCCGAGCTCGACGACGCCCGTGCCTTCCGCGCGGCGGAGGCGGCGCTCACGGAGATGATCGCGGTGGTGAAGGCGGACGGGCGTGTCCGCCTCGACGCCCAGCGCGTGCACGACACGCTGGCCGAGCTGCCGGTGCGGGTCGGGGAGAACCCCCAGCCCGACCGCGTGCAGGTGGCCGCGCCCGGCGACGTGCGCGCGCGGCGGTTCGAGGCGGTGTTCGTGTGCGGCCTGCAGGAGCGGGAGTTCCCCCGCCGGTCGTCCCCGGACGCGTTCCTCCCCGACACCGACCGCGCCGAGCTGGCCCGGGCCTCGGGGCTGCGCCTGCCGCTTCACGAGGACTACCTGGCCCGCGAGCGCTACCTCTTCTACGTCTGCGCCTCGCGCGCAGAGCGCCTGCTGGTGCTGAGCACCCGCTACTGCGACGAGGAGGGCAACCCGGAGTCGCCCTCGTTCTTCCTCGAGGACGCGCGGAGCGTGTTCGCCGACGGCCTCGAGGGCGTGGAGCGCCGCCGCTCGCTGGCCGACGTGACCTGGTCGCTGGAGGAGGCGCCCACCGAGGCCGAGTGGGAGCGTGCCGTGGCCCGCACCGGCGTGCGCCGCGAGCCGCGCCTGGTCGAGTCGGTGAGCACGCCCGCGGCGCTGTCGGCGCTCGACGCGCGCGACACGGTGTCCGCGGGGGCGCTCGAGGCCTACGCGGGCTGCCCGGTGAGATGGCTGGTGGAGAAGGTGCTCGACCCGCTCACGCTCGAGCCCGACCCCGAGCCGATGGTGCGCGGCTCCTACGCCCATCGCGTGCTCGAGACCACGCTGACGAAGCTCGGCGAGTCCACCGGCTCGATGCGCGTGACGCTGGCAAGCCTGCCCGAGGCCGAGCGGATCATGCTGGAGGCGCTCACCGACCTGCGGGGCGAGTTCCGGCTGTCCCCCGACCAGGTGCGTGTGCGCGCCGCCGTGCGGAGCCTGGAGTTCGACCTGCTGCGCTACCTGCGCCACGAGGCCGAGCGCGAGGGCGACTTCGCGCCCGAGCACCTCGAGCTGCGCTTCGGCTTCGACGATTCCGAGGTCCCGGCCGTCACGCTGGCCGACGGCACCAGGGTGCGCGGCGTGATCGACCGGGTGGACACCTGGAACGGCCACGCGCTGGTGATCGACTACAAGAGCGGCAAGGTCGACAACCTCAAGGCGGCCGACTGGGACGAGGACAACCGCTTCCAGGCCGCGCTCTACATGCTCGTGGCGGAGGACGCGCTGGGGCTGCAGCCGGCGGGCGGGGTCTACACCCCGCTGGGGGGCAAGGAGCGGCGCTCGCGCGGAGCGCTCGACGAGGCTCTGGCCGCCCAGCTCGGCGACGGCTTCTACGACAACGACGTGCTGGAGAGCGGCGACTTCGCCGCGCTGAACGAGCGCGCGCGGAACCGGATCGGCGAGGTGGCGGCCGACATGCGCGCCGGCAAGCTGTGCTCCACGCCCGACTCCTGCGCCTACCGCGGCGGCTGCTCGCATCCCTCGATCTGCCGGGTGGAGGGGTCGTGAAGTTCACCGACCAGCAGCTCACCGCCATCGAGCGGCGCGACAGCTCGATCCTCGTCAGCGCGGGCGCCGGGACGGGCAAGACCTCGGTCCTGGTGGAGCGCTTCGTGCGCGCCGTGTGCGACGACGGCGTGGACGTGGTGTCGATCCTGGCGATCACGTTCACCGAGAAGGCCGCCGCCCAGCTCAAGCAGCGCGTCCGCCGGCGCTTCGTGGACCTCAACCAGCTCGACCTCGCCCGCGAGGCCGAGGCCGCGTGGATCTCCACCATCCACGGCTTCTGCGCCCGCGTGCTGCGCACGCACGCGCTCGCGGCCGGGATCGACCCCGAGTTCCGGGTGCTGGACCAGGTCGAGGCCGAGCGCCTGGCGCTTGACGCCTTCGACCGGGCGCTGGCCGAGTTCCTCGAGCGAGGCGAGAGCGCGGAGCGGCTGCGCATGATCGCCGCCTACAACCCCCGCCGCCTGGCCGACATGGTGCGCACCGCGTACGGCCACCTGCGCAGCCAGGGCAAGGAGCCCACGCTGCCCGAGATCGATCCGCCGGTCCCGGCCGGCGAGCGCGAGGCGCTGGCGGCGGCCGCGGCGGGCGCGCTGGCCGAGGTCGGCGCGCCCGAGCTGCCAACTGTCGAGAAGGCGATGGCCAAGGTCGAGCGCTGCTCCGCCCTGCTCGAGCGGCTGGAGGATGGCGCCCTCGCGCAGCACGGCGACATCGAGGGCCTGGCGGCCAAGCCGACGGCCAAGGCGCTGAAGGGCTCCGCCTACGCGGCCTATCTGGAGGCCCACGAGGCCTACGAGGCCCTGTGCGTGCGCCACGCCGAGTACCTCGACCACGTGCTCCTGCGCGAGCTGATCGAGCTCCACGGCGCCCGCTACGCCGAGCTCAAGCGCAGCCGCTCCGGCCTGGACTTCGACGACCTCGAGCTTCTCGCGCGCGACCTGCTGCGCGACGACGAGGGCCTGCGCGACCACTACGCCGAGCGCTTCACCCACGTGCTCGTCGACGAGTTCCAGGACACGAATCCCCTGCAGAACGAGATCCTCGAGCTGCTGGAGCGCGACAACCTCTTCCGGGTCGGCGACGAGCGCCAGTCGATCTACCGCTTCCGCCACGCGGACGTGAAGGTGTTCCGCACGCATCACGCGGAGGCGAAGGAGGCAGGACGGGCCGAGGCGATCGGGGTGAACTTCCGCAGCCGCGGCGAGGTGCTCGACGCGATCGACCTCACGTTCTCCGGGCTGTGGGACGAGGACTTCGACCCGCTGATAGAGGCGCCGGGCGCGCGCGAGGAACCCGCGCGCCTGGAGCCCTCGGTGGAGCTGCTCGTGACCGACAAGAGCAAGGCACGCTGGGAGGAGCTGCTGGACCCCGCCGGCGACCCGTTTGGCTCGGGCATGCGCGGCGTGACCCCGTGGCGCGCGGCCGAGGCGCGGCTGCTCGCGAAGCGCGTCGAGCAGCTCACCACCGACGGTCCCTACGAGCTCTCCGACGTGGTCCTGCTGATGCGGGCCACCACCCACATGGACATCTACGAGCGGGCGCTCGAGGAACGGGGCATCCCCACCTACGTGCTCGGCGGACGCGGCTACTGGAGCCAGCAGCAGGTGGCCGACCTGCGCAACTACCTCGCCGCGCTGGCGAACCCGCTCGACGGCCTGGCGCTCTACTCGGTGCTCGCCTCACCCCTCGGCGGCCTGTCGCTCGATTCGCTGGTGCTGATCGCCGCCGAGGCGCGCGGCAGGGGGTGGGATCCGTGGCGCATCCTCAGCGACCCCGAGGCCGACCCGGGACTGGAGCCCGAGCAGGCGGAGCGGGCGAACGCGTTCGCCGAGCGGTTCGCGGCCGAGCGCGCGCTGGCGCCGCGGATCTCGCTGGAGACGCTGATCGATCGCGCGGTCACGCTGTCCGGCTACGACCGCGAGGTGCTCTCCCTTCCCGCCGGGGACCGGCGCATGGCCAACGTGCGCAAGCTGATGCGGATGGCGCGCGACTACGAGGCCGAGGAGGGCCGTGACCTGCGCGGCTTCATCGACTTCGTGGCCGAGCGCGACCTGATCGCCGAGCGCGAGGGCCAGGCGCCGCTGGAGGCCGAGGACCTCGACGCCGTGCGGCTGATGACCATCCACCGCGCCAAGGGGCTCGAGTTCCCGGTGGTGTGCGTGGCCGACCTGGGCAAGGACGGGCGCGAGGACTTCTCGGCTCTGCGGGTCACCGACGACGGGCGCGTGGGCATCCGCCTGGCCTCGATGGGCGGCGGCTCGGTGGACGGCGCCGAGCTCGCCCGCATCAAGGCCGAGCAGAAGGCGGAGGACGAGCAGGAGGAGCGCCGGATCTTCTACGTCGCGGCCACGCGCGCCCAGGAGCACCTGATCCTCAGCGGCGCCACCGACCTCGAGAAGCGCCCCGCGCCGGCCGACCTCCAGGAGCCGATGCGCTGGCTGTGGCCGGTGCTGGCCCCGGACCTGGCCACGGGCGAGTCGGTCGCCGAGTACGAGGGCCGTGAGGTGAGGGTGCGGACCGAGGTGCTCACGCCCGAGTCGGCCCCCGAGCTGCTGCCCGAGCGCGACCGCCGTCCCGCGCGCCCCGAGCCCGAGCCGCCCGGCCTGGGCGCGCTCGCGGCGCCGGTGCTCGCCGCGGTCCCGATCCCGGCCGCGCTGCCCGTGAGCCGCCTCAGCTACTCGGGCCTCGAGGCCTACGCCCGCTGTGGCTACCGCTTCTACCTCGACAAGGCGCTCAAGCTGCCGCGCCCCGGCGATGCGCCGGCGCCCGCCGAGGAGCGCGACGCCATGCCCGCCACGCTGCGCGGCTCGATCGTGCATCAGCTGCTCGAGCGGCTCGAGTTCGCGGCCCCGGAGGCGCCCGCGGCCGAGCAGGTCGCGGAGCTGATCGCCTCCTACGGCGAGCCGGTGCGCGACGCCGAGGTCGGCGAGCTGATCGCGATGGTCGATCGCTTCGCCGCGAGCGCGATCCGCGAGCGGATCGCCGCCGCCCGCAGCGCGCGGACCGAGCTGCCGTTCGCGTTCACGCTGGACGCCCAGGGGCGCAGCCTGCTCGTGAACGGCGTGGTGGACGTGTACGCCGAGGAGGACGACGGGGTGCTGGTGGTGGACTACAAGAGCAACCGGCTGGAGGGCCGCACCCCGGCGGAGGTGACCGAGGAGGCCTACACCACCCAGCGCCTGGTCTACGCGCTGGCCGCTCTCCGGGCCGGCGCGGCCCGGGCCGAGGTCACCTACGTCTACCTCGAGCGCCCGGACGAGCCGGTCACAGAGGGTTTCGCCGCCGCCCAGGCGGACGACCTCGAGCGGCGCCTGCTGGAGCTGGCCGCCGGAGTCACGGGCGGGCGCTTCGAGCCCACCGAGGAGCCCCACCGCGACCTGTGCGCCGACTGCCCCGGGCGCGAGGCGCTGTGCTCCTGGGACGCCGACCGCACACTTGCCCCGGCGGAGCCCGCATGAGCGGCTTTCCGTCCAGGGGTGCGCGTACCTTGCGCGCCATGCCCCTCTGCTTCATAGAGCCGCAGGAAGCCATTCGCGTGGTGGCGGAGGCCGTGGGCCGCGAGGCCCGCCGCCAGCTGCTCGGCGAGGTGGTGCGCGCGTGGGTCGACGAGATACCCGACGACGAGCTGCAGGGCCATTACGCCAAGGCCGTCGAGGTGCTCGACGATGACGACCTGTCGATGCTCGCCGCCTGGCACGCCTCGCTCGAGGTGGGCCAGCCGATTGCCAACAAGGAGTTCCTCCTAGGGGCGTTCCCGCAGCTCGGCGAGTTTCGCCGCGAGGCGCTCCAGATCGCCGCGGGCTTCCGTGGCGAGGAGGCCTTCGACGCCGGCGTGAGCGAGGAGCAGGCGCTGGACACCGTGCTGCCCTGGCTGTCGGAGGAGCGCACGATGGAGCTGGCGGCGGAAGCCGTCGAGTTGTACTGCTGGGACAGGCTGGGCTCCGACAACTAGCCGCGGGGCTCGCGGCGCTCGCGCTCGCGGGCTGCTCCGCCGACGACCTCAGCCGAGCCCGCCGACACCGGCCCGGTCAGGGGCCCGGCGCTGCCGGCGGACGCGCGCAGCGCGACGGTCGAGCGGGTCGTGGACGGTGACACCGTCGAGCTGTCGGGGCTCGGCAAGGCGCGGCTGATCGGCATCGACACGCCCGAGGTCTACGGCGGGGTGGAGTGCTACGGCCGCGAGGCCTCCGCCTACGCCAAGCGCCAGCTCGACGGCGCGCGCGTGCGGTACTCGATCGGGCGCGAGGAGCGCGATCGGTACGGGCGCGCGCTCGTGTACCTCTGGCTGGAGGACGGGCGCTCCTTCAACGCGCTGCTCGTGAGCCGCGGCTTTGCCCAGCCGCTCACGATCCCGCCGAACGACGACTACGCCGACCTGTTCGTGCGGCTGTCGCGCAGGGCGCGCGAGCGCGGGGTCGGTCTGTGGGGAGACACGTCGTGCTACAGTTAACTGAGTGGTTAACGATCCGTTCAGGGCACTCGCACACCCGATCCGCCGCGGAATCGTGGAGCGCCTGGCCGTGGGCCCGGCGACCGTGGGCGACGCGACGGGCGGCTTCGGCGTGTCGAAGCCGGCCATCTCCAAGCACCTGAAGGTGCTGGAGGAGTCAGGCGTCGTCGCGCGGGTGATCGACGGCCGGACCCACCGGCTGTCGCTCCAGCCGCAGGCGATGGGCGAGGCGGCCGACTGGATGGATGCCCAGCGCGCTCACTGGGAGCGGCTGTTCGATGTAGTCGACGAGTACCTCAAGGAGGACGAAGGCAGATGAACACACCCCCGATCGTTTCGCCGCAGGAGTGGGATGCGGCCCGCGAGGAGATGCTGGTGAAGGAGAAGCAGCTCACCCGCGCCCGCGACGCCCTGGCCGCCGAGCGGCGCAGGATGCCGAGGATGGCCGTGGAGAAGGACTACGAGTTCGAGGGGCCGGACGGCAAGGCGTCCCTCGTCGACCTGTTCGACGGGCGCCGCCAGCTGATCGTCTACCGGTTCTTCTTCGACCCCGGCATGGACCAGTACCCCGAGCGCGGCTGCGGCGGCTGCTCGTTCATGGCGGACCAGGTGTCGCACCTGTCCCACCTCAACGCCCGCGACACCACGCTGGTGTTCGCGTCCCGGGCGCCGCAGGAGGAGATCAAGCGCCTGAAGGCCGAGATGGGCTGGGAGATGCCCTGGTTCACGATCACCGACGACTTCGACGCGGACTTCGGCGTCGACGAGTGGCATGGCACGAACGCCTTCATCCGCGATACCCCGGGGGGCACAGGGGGCGACGAGGTCTTTCGCACCTACTTCGTCGACAGCCGCGGCGACGAGCAGTTCGGCACCACGTGGAGCTATCTCGACGTGACGGCGCTCGGGCGCCAGGAGGAGTGGGAGGACTCGCCCGAGGGCTACCCGCAGACGCCGCCGTACCAGTGGTGGAACTACCACGACGCGTACGAGGACGCGGCATGATTGCCCACGTGTCCGCCTTTCCGGTCGAGGAGTTGGTGCCCGCGATCACCGGCGCCGCTCGCGCTGCTGCTCATGCGGGTGAGAGCCTGGCGATGAGCGAGACGCTGAAGATGGAGCGCACGTTCGCCGCGCCCGCCCAACGGGTCTTCGACGCCTTCACCAGCGAGGAGGTGATGCGGCGCTGGTGGCACGCGGGCAGCGACTGGGAGACCCCGGTGGCGAGCGTGGACCTGCGCGTGGGCGGCAAGTTGCGGGTCGTGATGCGCAACCCGCACGAGGACGTCCGCTACGGCGGCGGCGGTGAGTACGTCACCGTCGATCCGCCGAGGCGGCTGGTCTTCACGTGGGTCTGGGAGGACGACCGCGACCAGACCGACCAGCTGATCGAGATCGACTTCGAGGAGGTCGACGGCGAGACGCGGGTCCGGTTCACGCACAGCGGGCTGTGGGACGAGGAGTCGGTGGCCTCCCACGAGGGTGGCTGGGGCACCGCGTTCGACAACTTGGAGCGGGTGCTCTAGCCGGTCAGGTCTCGTTGCTGCGCTTGAGGCTCGCGGAGCCGCCGCGCTTGTCGGCGCGCCTGCGCAACTCAGCCGTCTGGCGCCGCTCGCCCTCGAGCAGGTTGATCGTCGTAGCGCGCTCGCGCGCGGCGCGATCGGCCTTTCCCGCCTTCCGTGCAGCGTCGTTGCGGGCGGTCACGCCTTCCATGTGGGCCTTCCAGGCGGATCCGTCGGGCTTGCGGTGGGGCTCGTCGCTCATGTGGCACCTGACTTTGGGGTACCAGACACCTTACGCCCCTCAGTAGCCTGCCGAGCCATGACGGCCACATTGCCCGACGAGGTCCAGGCGGTCTTCGCCGGCTTCATCACAACCGAGTACACGGCGTTCGACTCGGCGGGCATGCCGATCACGTGGCCGGTCACGCCGTACTACTCGCCCGGTGGGCCGACGATCGACGTCTCCACGGCGGTGGGCCTCCCGAAGAAGGCGAACGACGCGCGCGGCAACGACAGGGTCGCCCTGCTGTTCTCCGATCCCACCGGCTCGGGGATCGACGGGGCACCGATGGTGCTCGTTCAGGGCACGGCCGTCGTCGACGACCGGGATCTGGACGCCAACGCCGATCGCTACACGCGCGAGTCCGCCGAGAAGCTGCCGGTGGCCCAGGAGTTGATGCCGCCGAAGCTGATCCAGCGGACGATGGGGTGGTACTTCAGGCGCGTGTACGTGTGTGTGCGCCCGGAGCGGGTCTACGTCTGGCCCGGCGGCGACATCTCGGCCGAGCCCCGCCTGCTCGACACGCGTCTCGAGGAGGTGCGCTCGGCGCACGCCGAGGAGCCCGAGACGGCGATGCCGGGCAGTGCGGCCGGCCGGCTCACGTGGGACGAGCGGATGGCCCAGCTGGGCGATCGCTACGAGACGGCGGTGCTGACGGTCACGGCCCCGGATGGCTTCCCGTTCTCGGTGAGGGTGCCCGTGCAGGCCGACGCCGCGGCGCGCCGGGTGCGCATTCCTCGCCGACCCGCTGGGAGCGCCGCTGCGCCCCGGGCGGGCCTGCGTGACGGCGCACGATCACAGCCCGGACTTCGATTGGCAGCGCAACTTCCAGGTCCGCGGCGACCTGGTCGAGGACGGAGACGGCTGGGCCCTGGAGCCGCACAAGCTGGTCGGCGGCTTCGAGCTGCCGCCTGGCTCGAACTTCCAGCGGATGCGGGTCAACGCGAGGAAGATGCTGCGCTTCCGCAAGATCGCCAAGCGCGAACAGGCCGCGATCGAAGCGCGGCGCGCCGGCAAAACCTCCTAAAAAGCGGGATGGCTCGCCGTGAGCCGCTTGACGGTCCGGCGGATCGGTGGTCTATTGGTTGCAGAGACGCGGACCCGAGCGCAAAGAGCGAGGCCAAGAGGTGTGAGGCCCGCCGCGCAGCCTCACCGGCTTCGGCCGGAGTGGCGCGCACCTCAAGCGCGAAGGCCCGCGTCTCGTCTATTTCTGGGTGCCGTGGCGGGGCGGATTTGGGGATGCCGTTCCGGGCGACAGTGAGCACCCTCCACGGCATCCCAAAATCCGCCCTCCGACAGCCCGCTTTTCGCCGTCTTCATGAGCTAAGAGGCGCTTGCGAGGGGCGAGATGAACTTGCCCTGGAGGGTGCTCACTGTCGCCCGGAAGGGCAAGTTCATCTCGCCCCCAAACAGCGACGGCTAGCGCTTCGGCAACACCTTCACCGTCTGCGTCATCGCCACGGGGTGCAGCACGCAGTGGAGCTTGTAGGTGCCGGGCGTCGTGAGCTTCTTGCGGTAGCTGCGGCCCAGGTCCATGTGCGGGGAGGAGAAGCCGCGCGGGCCGCTGGCCACCGTCACGTTGTGCAGCTCGCCGCCGTTGAAGCGCCAGTTGAGGATCGAGCCCGATCGCACGGCCACGTTCGGCCGCTTGAAGAAGCGGTCGCCCACGTCGATCACGGAACCGTCGCGCAGGCCGACCCGCGCCCCCGGTGGCTTGGCGATCGTGCGCGCCTTGCCGTTCGTGCCCAGGCCGGTGAGCGGCACCGTGAACCTCGGTGGCTTCGAGCGCCCGCGCGGCCCGCGGTAGTCGCGCAGGTCGGGCGGCTTGGCGCAGCTCCTCGTGGGCTTCACGCCGCCGTCCTTGGCGAGGAACACCATCATGATCCCCATCACCCGGGTGTGCAGGCGCTCGGCGTCGTATCTCGAGTGCAGCCGCAGCTTCTCGCCGCGTTGCACCGGGAAGCCCTTCGCGCTGGTGAACCCGGTCATGCTCGTGGGGCCGGGCTCGTGCAGCACCGGCTTCACGTTGTAGAAGGGGTGGCGCTTCGAGCCCCAGGTGGGCCTGGAGCGGTACAGCGTGCAGTTGCGCCGCGCCAGGTCCAGGCTCTTCGCCCCGCCGTGCACGTGCCCGCCGCCTGCGATCACGCGGCCGGTCTCGGGCACGGTCCAGGTGGCGGAGCGGCGGGTGGTGGAGCCCGGGCGCCGCCCGCCGGCGATGTCGTAGACCGGGTCGGACAGGCAGTTCTTCACGTCCAGCCAGTAGGGCTTGGCCGGCTTGTGCGGCGCCGTGTCGTAGGTCACCCGGTACTGGATGTAGGCGCTGTCGGTCTTGTTGCGGTGGTTCATGAACATCCACGTGAGCGCCCAGCGGTCCTTCGCCTTGATCTGGTACCCGTAGCCGGGCGGCATCCGCAGCCGCTGGCGCTCCTCGCCCGCCCCGTGTGAATCGCTCGGCGGCCCCCGGCAGGATGCTGCGGGAGTTGAGCGCCGTGAACTGGTTGCAGGTGCCGTCGCGCTTCTCGCCGAGCTTCTGGCCGAGGTTGAGGAACACGATGTGGTGCAGCATCAGGCGGCTGATCGGCACCTGCCTGCCGTTGGCGTCCACCACGTCCGTGTCCATCGCCGTGATGTAGCCGTTCACCGCCGGGGTGGGGATGTCGAGGCTGAGGTTGTTCTGCTTCACCTCGTATGGCCCGACCTTGATCGGCCCGACGCGGAAGGTCTTCGTCTGCGGCGCGGCCGCCGCCGGCGCGGACAGCGCCAGGCACGCGATCAGGGCAAGGAGCGAGACGAGGTAAGGGGTACGCGTCAAAAGGCCTCCGTGAGCGCGCCTCCCAGCCGCCGGATCCATTCAGCGTAGCGTGGACTCGATCTGCGCCCGTGCGCTTTCGGTCGTCTCGAACCACACCGCAGCCATCCCCAGCTCGCGCGCCGCATCGCAGTTGATCGCGATGTCGTCCACGAACACGCAGTCGGAGGGCTCGACGCCACCGCCCAGGCGCTCCACGGTGAGCAGGTAGATCTCCGGCTCGGGCTTGCGCATGCCCACGAACGCCGAGTCCACGACCACCTCGAAGATCTCGTCGATCTCCGGCAGCATCGGCCGCCAGCGCGGCTCCCACTCACGCACGTTGTTGGTCAGAAGCGCCATGCGCAGGCCACGCTCTCGCAGCTCGCGCAGGTAGGCGATCATCTCCGGGTTGCGCTCGAGATGGGCGAAGTAGGTCTCGAGCATCCCGTCCAGGCTGTGCTCCTCGCCCAGCTCGGCCTGAAGGCGCTCCAGGAAGTCCGCCTGGGTGATCTGGCCCTTCTCGAGCACGAACAGCGGATGCTCTCCGTGGCGCTCCGCGGCCGCGGCCATCGCCTTACCCAGCTCCTCCAGGGGCACGCCGGATTCCCGCGACCAGGCGGCGAAGGAGTTGCCCAGCGGGGTTGTGAGCACGCCGCCGAAGTCGCTGATGACCGCCTTCACGCGGCCGCCGGGGTCTGCGGCCGCAGCCACAGCTCGTACGCTCCCGCGCCCTCGCGGTCCTCCATCCGCCAGCGGAAGAAGGCCACGTGCACCGACAGCCCCTCCAGCTGCAGGGAGGATCCGGCCACGACGGTGCCGGTGGTGCGCCGGGGAAGATCCTCGCCCGGCATCCACAACTCCAGCCCGGCGCCGCGCTGGCGGCCCTCGCCGTCGTACATCGTGGAGATCCTGGCCTCCTCGACGTCGTGGGGCTCGCCGTCGCTCAACAGCCAGGCGGTCACCTCCTCGAGCCCGTGCCCGGGTGCGCCCCGCGGTCGCCGCGCCAGCGCCAGCACGGCGTTGTCCCGGTCGAACGCCGCCGAGATGCTGCGCACGGCATCGAGGTCTTCCCACTTCGGCGGCTTGAGCGTCTTCCCGAGCGTCCCGAGGCAGTTCACCTTCGTGGTGCCCACCGTGCCCTCGACCGCGCACAGGTGAGCGTCCAGGCCGCCCAGCCGCGCGGCGTCGCTCACCGGCTCCAGCGTCAGGTCGAAGGCGCCGTCCAGCTCGGCGCTCCATTTCCCGCCGCTCTCGGAGATCGCGGGCCCGGCGGGGAGCACGTTCGAGCCGTCGCGGTCGAACAGGAGCGTCGTGCCCGCCCGGGCGGTTCCGTAAAGCCCGTGCTCCGGATCGAAGAACGCGAGCGAGAGCGCCGGCTCGCTCACCGCTCGAGACGCGGGGAGTCGGCCGGGGGGTGCTCGGTGGCGGTGCCCTCGACGTCGTAGTCGCGGCCGCGTCTGTCGGCCACTGTGATGTGAGCCGTCATGCGCTTCGCCAGCCTCCTCGTGGCCAGGCGCAGGATCACGGCGCGGGTGGGCGGCAGCAGCAGCGCCAGGCCCATGATGTCGGTGAGAAACCCGGGCGTGATCAGGAAAGCGCCGCCGAAGATCACCGCCACGCCGTCCTGCACCTCGCGGTGTGGCATCCGCCCGGCCATCAGGGCCTCGTTGAACCGCCGCCATACGGCGCGCCCCTGGGACCGCAGGAGCCACGCACCGAGCAGGGAGTCCAGCGCCAGGAGGAGGATGGTCCACCAGATCCCGATCGCGTCCCCGACCGTGAAGATCACGTACAGCTCGGCCAGCGGCACGACGATGAAGAGCGCAATCAGGGCTAGGAGCCGCATCGTCCGAACCCTACCCGGCGACTAACATCCACCCCATGCCAGAGGCTGTGACAGTGGACGACGTCGAGGAGGCCCTCGAGAACGTGATCGACCCCGAGCTCGGTCTCGATTTCGTGGAGCTCGGCCTGGTCTACGACATCGCCGTCGAGGAGGAGGAGGTCTTCATCACCTTCACGCTGACCTCCCCCGGCTGCCCGATCGGGCCGCAGGTCTCCGAGCAGATGGAGGAGTTCGTCGGCGATCTGCCCGGCGTGTCGAAGGTCCACCCGAAGATGACCTTCACGCCCGCGTGGACTCCCGATCTGATGTCCGAGGACGCGAAGTTCGCGCTCGGCTACTGAGCCGCGACCTCGCGCATCGCGCCGGTCTCGACCTCGTACACGTAGCCCCGGATCGCGTGCGTGTTCGGGATGAAGGGATCCGCCCGGATACGCCGCACGGACTCGCGCACGCTCTCGTCCACGTCGGCGAAGGCCTCCGAGTCCCAGCTGGGCCGCTCGCCGGCGTGCTCCTCCAGCCTCGCCTTCAGCTCCTCGTCGGTGATCTTGGCCATCCCGCAGTCGGTGTGGTGGATCAGCACGATCTCCTCGGTGCCGAGCAGGTGCTGCGAGATCGACAGGGATCGCAGGGCGTCCTCGGTCACCACGCCGCCGGCGTTGCGGATCACGTGGGCGTCGCCCTCCTCCAGGCCGAGGGCCCTCACGGGGTCGAGCCGAGCATCCATGCAGGCCAATACCGCTAGCTTCTTCGCCGGCCTGGCCGGCAGGCCGCCCTCGCTCATCGCCCCATGAATATCAGGCTCCTTCAAGACTCCTTCCCCGAGGACCCCGCGCTGGACACCGCGCTATCCCGTGCGCTGATGCTGCGGGTGGCGGCCGGTGAGTTGCCGGAGACGCTGAGGATCGCGGTCACCGGGCGCAGCGTGGCGTTCGGCAAGCGCGACGTTGTGACCCCCGGCTACGCGCAGGCGGTCCGCGCCGCCCGCGACGGCGGCTTCGAGGCGATCGAGCGGCTGGCCGGGGGCCGGGCGGCTGCCTTCTGCGAGGGCACCCTCTCGTTCGCCCATGCGATCCCGGACCGCGACCCGCGCTCCCGCGTGGACGAGCGGTTCGAGTTCACGGCGGGGGTGATCGCCGCGGCCCTGCGGACCCTCGGCATCGACGCGCGCGTGGGCGAGGTGCCCGGCGAGTACTGCCCCGGGGCCCACAGCGTGAACGCGGCCGGTCAGCGCAAGCTCATGGGGGTGGGCCAGAGAGTGGTGTCCGGGGGCGTGCACGTGGGCGGCGTGATCGTGGTGCATGGCGCCGAGGCGGTGAACGCCGTGCTCGTGCCGGTCTACGCCGCGCTCGGGCTTGAGTGGCGGCCGGAGGCCACGGGGGCCGTGGCGGACGAGGCGACGGGGGCGACGCGCGAAACCGTGATCGACGCTCTGCTGGCCGAGTACGCCCGCCACTACGAGGTCGACCCCGTCGGCCTCGACGGCGAGACGCTGGCGCTGGCGCGCAAGCTGGCCCCCGAGCACTTGGCGCCGTAACCGGCCGTTCCGGGCACAATGGGCGCGATGGGCGCGAGAACGCTTCGGATGCTCATGGCGGCCGGCGCGCTCTCGCTCGCGGCCGCGGCCCCGGTGGAGGCGGCGCGCCCCACCGGGCGTCACCTCGTGAGGTTCGAAAAGGCGTCCACGGCGGCCTCGTCCTCCGCCGTGTCGGCCGTCCTGTCGAAGGCCGGTGCCCGCCGTGCCGGACGCGGGGTGCCCGCGTTCGGGATCGCGACGGTGCGCGGGCCATCCTCCGCCATCGCCCGCCTGCGACGCGATCCCCGCGTCCGCAGCGTGTCGGTGGAATGGGAGCGCGACCTGCGCCGGATCCCCAACGACCCGGCGCTGTCGACTCCCGAGACGGAGTTCACCGCCGGGGTCCCGCCGGGAACGCCCGTGCAGTGGGCGCTCGCGCGCCAGGGCTTCCCGCAGGCCTGGGACGTGACCACGGGAACCGGGGCGGTGGTGGGCGCGCTCGACACCGGCGTCGACGGCGGCAATCCGGAGCTCGCCGGCAAGGTGGCCAGCGCCGACGCCGTGGGCACCACCGATCCCCTGAGCGACGCCGACGGCCACGGCACGCACACCGCCGGCCTGGCGTGCGCGGGCTCCGACAACGGGATCGGGGTGGCCGGCGCCGGATTCGGGTGCCGGCTGGCGGTCGTCAAGCTCGGCACGACGATCACCGGCGGCATCCGCGATGAGGACATCGTGGATGCCATCCGGGTCGCGACCGACCGCGGCGCGCACGTGATCAACATGAGCTTCGGCGGCGGCGCCACCAACGCCGTGCTGCGCCAGGCGATCGCCTACGCCGTCTCCCGGGGCGTGGTGCTGGTGGCCTCCGCGTCGAACGACGACGTGGCCGACCAGGGCGCTCCTGCGGTGGAGCTACAGCCCGACGACGCGCCCGACATCAACGCGGGGCGCGGACTGGTGGTGACCGCCGCCGAGTTCGACGACACGCGCGCCGGCACGGGCTTCGGCAGCCAGATCTCGCTGGCCGCCTACGGCTTCTTCGACGACGGGACGCTCGGCCCGCCCGGGCTGATCTCCTCCTACCCGCGCAACTCGACCCCGCGCGAGGGGCTCACCCCGCTCGACGGCTGCGACTGCCGCCGCTCGCTGTCCGACGGGGATCACTACGCCTACCTGCAGGGCACGTCGATGGCGGCACCTCAGGTCGCGGGCCTGGCGGCGCTGATCTCGGACCTCAACCCCTTCCTCTCGCTGCGCGACAAGCTCACCCTGATCAAGCGCACGGCCCGCCGCGCCGGCGGTTGGAACCCTGAGCTGGGCTGGGGGATCATCGACGCCGGTGCGGCCGTGGAGGCGGCGCGGCGGGTGGACCGCCGTGCGCCGGCCTCGAAGGCGCGCGCGAGGAAGCGCGTGCGCCTGAAGCGCGGGAGGCGGCGCGCCCGGCTCAGGGTGCGCTGGTCCGGCACCGACCCCGGCGGCCGGCCGGGACTGCTGCCCGCCGGGGTGCGTGACTACGACCTCTACGCCAAGCGCGGCCGCGCGCCGCTACCGGCGGGTGCGGCGCGCGAGCAGGCGCCGGTCGGCGGTGCTGCGCCTGCGCCCGGGCACCTACCGCTTCTTCACGCGCGCACGCGACCGCGCCGGCAACCGCGAGGCCAAGCCGCGGCGGGCCGACGTGCGGGTGGTGGTCAGGCGGCGGCGGTAGACGCCGAGCCGGGCCGCCTCCACCAGCTCCGCCAGCGACTCCTGGAGGAAGCCCGCGAAGCGCTCCAGGTCGGGCATCGCGTCGTAGTCGCCCAGCAGCCCGAAGTCGAGCTTGCCGTTGTAGCTCATCGCCGCGATCGCCAGCGCGTGGTTGTCGGGCAGGAACGCCACCGGCACGATCTCCAGCATCTCGCGGCCCATCAGGTAGAGCGGGAACTGCGGGCCGGGGACGTTGGTCACGATCAGGTTGAACAGGCGGGTGGAGAAGTTGAGCCGCGAGGCCTGGGCCAGCAGCGTGGGGGGCGCGAAGTCCTCGAGCCCGGAGATCACCTCGGCGCCGAGTGCCTGCTTGGACTCCTTGATCCCCTGCATCGCCTCGCGCACGATCCGCAGCCGCTCGACCGGGTCCTTGGCGTAGACGGGCAGTGGCCCGCGAAGCGCGGCGATGCGGTTGCCCAGGTTGTGCTGCTGGTCCTCGGTGCGGATCGACACCGGGACGAGCCCGCGCAGCTCGAGTCCCTCGGTGCGCACGCCGCGGCTGCGCAGCCAGCGCCCCAGGGCGCCCGCCACGACGGCGAGGAACGCGTCGTTCACCGTGCCGCCCAGCCCGTTCTTCACGGCCTTGAAGTCCGCCAGCTCGGCCTGCTCCCAGAACACGCGGCGGTGGGGCCCGATCGGCACGTTCAGTGGCACGTCGGGCGCCGGGTTGAGCCCCGCCCACGCGACCTCGCCCACGCCCTCGACCGCCTCGCGGACACGGCCGGCGGTGCCGCCGGGGTCGCCCACGGCCTTGAGCGCCTCGCCCGCCACCTGGCCCGGCGCGCGGATCAGGCCCTTCAGGCCCTCGGCCGCCAGCTCGGCCTGAGAGGGCTCGGGCGAGGGCGTCCATGCCTCCTCGGCCTCGACGCGCTCGTCCGGGTCGCGGGTGAGGTCGAACAGCACGGTGGCGATGTCCACCCCGGACACCCCGTCCACGAGCGCGTGGTGGGTCTTGGAGATCAGCGCGAACCGATCGCCCTCGAGGCCCTGGGCGAGCCAGATCTCCCACAGCGGCTTCGAGCGGTCGAGGCGCTGGGAGAAGATCCTGCCCGCCAGGCCGCGCAGCTGGTCGATCGACCCCGGCGCCGGCAGCGCGGTGTGGCGCACGTGGTAGTCGATGTTGAAGCGCGGATCGTCGATCCAGAACGGCCGTCCGAGCTCGAACCGCGGGAACGAGAGCTTCTGGCGGTAGCGCGGCACCAGGTGCAGCCGGGACTCGAGGTGCTCGGTGAACTCCTCCGGCGTGGGCGGGGGCCCCTCGAGGATCACGATCGCCCCCACGTGCATGTGCGACGACTCGCGCTCCTGGTGGAGGAAGGACGCGTCCACCGCGCTCAGCCGATCCTTGTGCCCCTGTGCCATGGCGAGCACCCTAACCTCCCCGGAGATGCGGAGGATGCGGTTCCTACTGGTGGCGGCGCTGCTGTGCGTTCCGGCGACCGGCTGCGGCGACGGCGCCGATGCCGACGTCGTCGGGGCCGCGGGCGAAGGTCAACCGCTTCAACGCCACCGGCGCGTACGGGTCGGTCAGGCGCCAGGTCGAGCTCGGTCCCCGGCCGGCCGGCTCGGCGGCGTCGCGGCGGCTGGCCGAGCGCATCCGCAGGGCGCTCCCGCGCGGGCGCTTCTCGGCGGTGCCGGGCGGGCTGCGCAACGTGGTCGCGACCGTGCCGGGCAAGCAGGCGGGTCGCACCGTGGTGATCGGGGCCCACTACGACACCAAGGACCTGCCCGGGTTCGTCGGCGCCAACGACGGAGCCGCGGGAACGGCCATCCTCACCCAGCTCGCCCGCACCGTGAAGCCACGCCGTTACAGGCCGACGCTGGTGTTCATCGCGTTCGACGGCGAGGAGAACCCTCGCCGCGACGACGCGGACTTCGAGCGCTACGGGCTGCGGGGCAGCAAGGCGATCGCTCCCCGCTATCGCGGGGCCGAGGCGATGATCCTGCTCGACTTCGTGGGCGAGAAGGGCCTGCGCATCCCGCGCGAGGGCAACTCGGACATCGCGCTGTGGCGCAAGCTGCGCGCGGCGGCCAGGCGGGCCGGCGTGGGCCGCGTGTTCCCGGCGGACACCCAGGGCCCGATCAGCGACGACCACGTGCCCTTCATCCGCCAGGGGGTGCCCTCGATCGACCTGATCGACTTCGCGTATCCCTGCTTCCATCGCAGCTGCGACGACCTGTCGCAGATCTCCAGGCGCAGCCTGGATGCGGTGGGCGAGACGCTCATGCAGCTGCTCCCTAGACTCTGAAATCGATGTCCAACGCACCAGACAGACTGCTTCTGGCCGCCCCTCGCGGCTACTGCGCCGGGGTCGACCGGGCCGTCCAGACGGTGGAGCGCGCCCTGGAGCTCTACGGCCCGCCCGTGTACGTGCGCAAGGAGATCGTGCACAACAAGCACGTGGTGGAGCAGCTGCGCGAGCGCGGCGCGATCTTCGTCGAGGAGGAGACGGAGGTCCCGGAGGGCGAGACGGTCGTGTTCTCCGCCCACGGCGTGGCGCCCAGCGTGCACGCCAACGCCGGAGCCCGCGAGCTCCAGACGATCGACGCCACCTGCCCGCTCGTCACGAAGGTGCACGTGGAGGCGAAGAAGTTCGCGGCCGAGGGCTACACGATCGTGCTGATCGGCCACGCCGGTCACGAGGAGGTGGAGGGCACGATGGGCGAGGCGCCCGACCACATCGTGCTGATCGAGACCGAGGCGGACGTGGACGCGCTGGAGGTGGACGATCCCGACCGGGTGGCCTTCATCTCGCAGACCACGCTGTCCGTGGACGAGACGCGCGCGATCATCCTCAAGCTGCGCGAGAAGTTCCCCAACATCACGGGCCCCCGCACCGACGACATCTGTTACGCCACCACCAACCGCCAGATGGCCGTCCGCCAGATGGCCGTGGAGTGCGATCTGGTGCTGGTGATCGGCTCGAGGAACTCCTCGAACTCCAACCGCCTCGTCGAGGTCGCCCGCGACCACGGCGCCGACTCCTACCTGATCGACAACGAGACCCAGGTGCAGGAGGAGTGGCTCGACGGCGCCCGCGTGGTGGGCATCTCCTCCGGCGCGAGCGCGCCCGAGGAGCTGGTGCAGAGCCTGGTCGGCTTCTTCCGCGACCGCGGCACCGACGACGTGTCGGAGTTCGAGGTCGTCCAGGAGGACGTGCGCTTCATGCTCCCGAAGGAGATCAGGAAGGCGCTGGCGGCTCAGGGCGCCTGAGGCGTGAACTGGTAGCCGTGCAGGCGCAGCCCGGCCTGCTCCGCGGTCACCGTCCCGTCCGTCTCGTGGAGCCCCGGCTCGGCGGCGCCCGACAGCACCGCCCACGCGCCGCCCGGCCGTGAACGACGCGGTCGCCGTGCAGCCGGCCGCCGTGGCCTCGATCCAGTCCTCGCCGTCGGTCCACGCGCCGTCGAGCTCGAGCCGCGAGCGGTCCCCCGGCAGCGCGATGTCCGCCGTCTGGGGCTCGAGCACCGCGCCCTCCTCGTCCTCCGGCCGCAGCGGGCGCAGCGGCTCGGGCGCCTCGAAGTCCTCGTCCAGCTCGGCCAGCACCTCGGCGATGGCCGCCTCGGTGCCGGCGTAGTCGCCCTCGCCGTAGTGGATGTAGCGCAGGTAGCCGCGGAAGTCGAACAGGTAGCGCCCGGGCCAGCCGCGGTTGCCGTACAGCTGCCACACCGAGTAGTCGGGGTCGAGCACCACGGGGTGGCGGACACCCATCTCCGTGACCAGGCGCTCGGCGACCGCGGGATCGCGCCCGAAGCCGTAGCCGGGCGAGTGGACCCCGATCGTGCGCAGCCCGTGCTCGCGATAGCGCGCGTCCCACCCCTGGACGTAGGGGAGCGTCCGGTGGGAGTTCACGCGCGCGCTGTCGAAGAACTCGATCAGCACCGCATGCGACCCGAGCAGCCGGTCCATGCGCAGGAAGGCGACGTTCAGCCAGTCCATCTTCGGCGGGAACTCGGGCGCGGCGATGTCTGCTCCGGGTGGCGGCTTCACGCGATGGTTAGGATGACGGCACCGGA
Source organism: uncultured Thermoleophilaceae bacterium (assembly GCA_963761505.1). Classification (GTDB taxonomy): domain Bacteria; phylum Actinomycetota; class Thermoleophilia; order Solirubrobacterales; family Thermoleophilaceae; genus JAAYBF01. Next base: position 186,624 of record CAVXGW010000007.1, on the reverse strand, counting down.
CGACCGCCGCCGATCAAGGAGATGCTGCAAGTGGACTTCTTCGCCCGCCTCGATGTGCTTCGCGAACGCTGGAACGTGCTCGAGCACCCCTTCTACCAGCGCTGGAGCGAGGGCACGCTCGAGCGTGAGGAGCTCGCCTTCTACGCGGGCGAGTACCGGCACGCGGTGATCGCGCTCGCCGAGTCCGTCGACGCCGCGGCGCGGGCCTGCGAGCCCGAGCTGCAGGCGGAGCTCGCCGAGCACGCGCGCGAGGAGGCCGAGCACGTGGAGCTGTGGGACGGGTTCGCGAACGAGCTCGGCGCCGACCTCGACCGCCCGCCGCGGGAGGAGACCGTCGCCTGCCGTGAGTCCTGGACGGCGGGCCGCGACGCCCTCGAGAACCTCGTGGCCGCCTTCACGGTCGAGTCGGGCCAGCCCGCGATCGCGCGCACCAAGCTCGACGGCCTGGTGGAGCGGTACGGGTTCGAGGAGGGCCCGGCCACCGAGTACTTCTCCGTCCACGCCGAGCTGGACCACGAGCACGCGGCCCAGTCACGCGAGCTCATCGAGGAGCGGCTGGCCGACGCCGACCTCGATCGCCTGCTCGAGGTCGCGCAACGGGTGCTCGAGGGCAACTGGGCCCTGCTCGACGGCGTGGACCGCGAGCACAGGACCGACTGAGGCAGCCGCGCGCGGCGCGTCGAAACTTTTTGGCCCGCGGAGTGTTCCATTTCCGTATGCTGGCCCAAGCTGGGCGTGGGTGAATCCCGCGCCCCGGAGTATTTGGGCCGGAGCATTCCCACGTACCCCACCCCAGTGACGTCCCCCGAAGGAGGAGTTGTTTGATGCGAAAGCTGATCGCTCTCGCCGTGGTCTGTACGACCGCGCTCGTATTCGCCGGTCTGGCTTATGCGGTGAACGTATACACAGTGACCCCCGCGTCCACCAAGGGCGGCGGCGGCGCGAAGGGCACTTCCGCCAAGCCCGTCGCGAAGGCCGTGAAGTTCGGCTTCAAGACCAAGGACAGTGGCGGCGGCCGTGCGACCCCGATCAAGCGTTACAGGATCGGCTTCCAGGGCATGAAGTACTTCGGCAAGAACAAGGTGTTCCCGAAGTGCACATTCGCCAAGGTGAACCAGAAGCTGGAGTCCGACGTCAAGGCCGACTGCGGCAAGGCCTACCTCGGCAAGGGCGTTGTGAACAACCTGGTCGGCGTGACCGGTAGCACCGTCACGACCACGACCTGCCTGCTGCGTCTGACGCTCTACAACACCGGCAGGGGCTTCGCCATCAGGCTTGACGGCGGCAACACCGCCAAGCCTCCGACGAAGTGCCCGATCGCCGTGAACCAGGCGATCAACGCGCTCTTCCAGCTGCGCAAGGTCGGCGGCACGACGTCGAGCGCCTCGCTGGAGTTCAGTGTGCCCAGCAACCTGCTGCACCCGGGCAGCCCGAGGATCAGCAACGCGATCGAGACGACGAACTCGACGATCTCGGGCAAGAAGCGCAAGGTCAAGATCAAGGGCAAGACGCGCAGCGTCTCGATCCTGTCGTCCGTGAAGTGTGGCAAGCGCAACCGCACGATCCAGGTCGCCTTCACCGACGAGAAGAACAGCACGGTCAACGCCAAGAAGGCGGTCAAGTGCTAGCGACGTAGTTCAGTCGTACCGACGTGCCTGCGGGGCGGCTTCGGCCGCCCCGCAGTCGTTCTAGGGCCTGGCGGACAGGGCGTTCGAGCAGCTCGGGCGTCACGTAGAGCTCAACGGCCGCGGAGGCGAGCAACACGGGGATCGCCAGGGAGACCGTGACCACGGTGGCGGCCAGGAGCTCCTCCCAGCGGCCGGTCCGGCTGGCGATCAGCCACGCCGCCAGGGGAAGGAAGAGAGCCGTCAGCTCCGGCAGCGCGTGAGGAAGCAGGCATGCGATCAGAACGCCCGGCGACATGTCCAGCTGCGCCGCGACGGTGGCCGCGTTGCCCCCGATCCCGTACGCCTGGGTCGACAGCGAGAACACGCGTCGCGCACATCACGAACGCGATCGCGAACTTGCCGGCCTTCTCGTGCACCCAGCGATCGAGGCCGCTGCGGTTGGCGGCGGACAGCGGCAGGGAGCTGCCGGCCATGAAGCCCGCCACGCAGGCCATGCCGTGGAGCGCCAGCACCAGCGAGTTGCGGTAGAGGATGTGGAGGTAGTCCGAGAGCGCCGGGTCGACGTTCACCCCCGGGATCGCCAGCACGGTCATGTCGGCGGGCGACAGCGCCGCCACGGCCCAGACCGCCAGCAGGAGCGCGAGTGCGGTGACCGCGCTCAGGGCGAGCCACGGGGCAAGCGCAGCGACAGGTGCCTCGCTCCACCGGCGCAGCGCCAGGCGGGTGTCCTTCATCCCCTGGACAAGGACCAGGTCGTTCACGCTCATCCCATCTCTCATCGGCAGCCGGCGAGGGGAGCGTTAGGCGGCGCGCCCAAGGTGTGTAGGCGCGCGTAGCGCGCCGTTCGGGGGGTTGCAAAGGGGGGCGTGTTCGCCCCCCTTTGAGGATCTTTTCAGCCTTTCTTGCCGATCCGCTCCAGCTCGCGGCCGAGCGTGCGCTCCACCTCGTCCGGCATGGTCATCTGGAAGAACGCGAGCAGCGACTCGGCCGCCAGCGGGCGCAGGCGCTCGAGCGCGTCCAGCACCTCCGGCCAGCGCTCGGCCGGGCGGCCCGCGCGGTCGAACGGCTCCCAGACCACGTCCAGGAACAGCTCCACGTAGAGCTTGGACACGCCCGCGGCGTGGCGGCGCACCTTCGCGGCGGTGGCCAGCGCCTTGTCCGCCGGGACGCCCAGACGCGCCAGCTCCGCGCCGGCACGGCCGAGGCGGGGCGAGGTCTCCTCGAAGCGCCCGTCGCCCAGGGGCCGGTACAGGCCCAGCTTCACGGCCTGCTCCACGAGCTTCACCGTGGCGTCCGGGCCCCACTGGTCGGCCAGCTCGGTCAGCTCGACGATGCGGGGCTCCTCCTCCTCGAAGGCCGCGTGCACCGCACGGGTGAAGCGCAGCACCTCGGTCGTCGATCCGCCCGCGCTGTCCAGCAGCCTGCGGATCGCGTCCAGGTGGAAGCCATCGGCCTGGAGCTCCTTGATCAGCTCCACGCGGGCCAGGTGCTCGGTGCCGTAGAAGCCGGTGCGCCCGCGCACCTCCGGGGCGGGGAGCAACCCGCGCGACTGGTGGGCGCGGATGTTGCGCACGGTCATCCCGGTGCGCTGGGCCAGCTCGTCGATCGTCAGGTCGTTGCGCTCGACCTCGGTCGTCTCGTCCGCCACGCCGGGAAGGCTACATGCAGATGGTTACATTCAAAACGTTACATCAATTGTGTTACGGTCTGGCGGCACCGGGGTACCCGCCTTCATGAACGTGATCTTCGCCCAGACAAGCGAGCCCGCCGGCGGCGCCCCGTTAGGGGACCTGGTGTGGGCCTCGGCAGCCGCGACCCTCGCAACCGTCGCCCTCCTGGTGCTGGCATCGGGCCACCGCAGCGGGCGGATCAAGTGGCTCGGGCAGGTGGCCGACTTCGCCGCGGGCGTGTCGGGCCTGCCGCGCTGGTGCGCGCTCCCGTCCGCGCTCGCCGGAGGCGCGCTCATCCTCGCCATGTTCGGCTTCTTCTGGGACGTGTCGGTGCACATCGACCACGGCCGCGACTCAGGGCCCTTCGGCACCCCCGCCCACTACGCGATCCTCGCCGGGATCGGCGGCATCGCCGCGCGCCGGCGCGCTCGCGATCGTGCTGGGCGGAGCGGAGGACTCGCCGTCGTCGATCCGGCTCGGCGCCGGGCTGGTCGGTGCCCGCCGGCGGCGTGCTGATCTTCGCCTGCGGCGCGCTGGCGGCGCTGGGCTTCCCGCTCGACGATGTCTGGCACCGCCTCTTCGGACAGGACGTGACGCTCTGGGGCCCGACCCACGTGCTGATGGTGGGCAGCGCCGCGCTGTCGGTGCTCGGGGTGTGGATCCTGCTCACCGAGGGCCGCCGCGCCACGCGCCCGGCCCGAGGCCGGCGGCCGCCGCGCCGACCTGGGCGCCCGGCTGATGCGCCTGAGGGCGCCGGCGATCGCGGGCGGCTTCCTGATCGCCCTCTCGGCGCTCCAGACCGAGTTCGACTTCGGCGTGCCGCAGTTCCAGCTCGTCTACCAGCCGATCATGGTCCTGCTCGGCGCGGCCTGTGCGCTGGTGACCGCGCGGCTCGTGCTCGGCGCCGGTGGCGCCCTGAAGGCCGTCGCCTTCTACCTGGTGATGCGCGCGCTGATGACCGTGCTCGTGGGTCCCGTGCTCGGCGAGAGCACCCAGCACTTCCCGCTCTACGTGGCCGAGGCCGGCCTGGTCGAGCTGGCGGCGCTGCGGCTGGGCACCGATCGCCCGCTTCGGCTCGGCCTGGTGGCCGGCGCCCTGATCGCCACCGTGGGCCTGGCGGCCGAGTGGGCGTGGTCGCACATCTGGATGCCGATCCCGTGGTCGGAGCACATGCTGGCCGACGCGATCGTGCTCGGCGGCGCGGCCGCCGTGGCCGGCGGGGTGCTCGGCGCGTTCATCGGCGGCGCCCTTCGCGGCCGGCGACCGGCCGGCCCGATCGGGCCGGCCTGGGCCGCCGCGCGCTGCGTCGCTCGTGGCCGTGGTGGTGATCGCCTGGCCGCTGGCGAAGACCGACGGCCCGGCCACGTCGGCGAAGGTCCAGCTGCGGACGCTCGAGTCCGGCTCGCAGCGGGCGGTCCAGATGACCGCCCGCCTGGACCCACCCGATGCCGCGGACCGCGCCGACTGGGTGGACGTGATCGCGTGGCAGGGGGGCGGCCTGGTGCTCAACCGGCCGAAGGAGATCGCGCCCGGCGTGTTCCGCTCGACCGAGCCGATCCCCGTCCACGGGGAGTGGAAGGCGGGGCTGCGGATCGCCGACGGCCGGGCCCTGCGCACGCTGCCGCTCTACATGCCGGCGGACGCCGCCATCCCGGCGCCGCGGGTTCCCGCCCGGGCCGAGTTCACCCGGGCGCTGGTGCCCGACAAGGAGTTCCTGCAGCGCGAGGCTCGCGACGGCTCGGCGTGGCTGACCCTGCCCGCATACCTGGTGCTGGCCTCGCTGATGGGTGGCCTGCTGCTGCTCGCGTGGGCTCTGCACCGCGTGCGGCGCCCTGCGGCGCGCCGCACACCGGCAGGCGCGCCGCTCCGCAGCCGTGCCGGCGTAGAAGATGCCGCAGGCATCGTTCACGTCGCCTGGATGGCGACCTGTCCATCAGAGGCGCGGGCAGGATGCCCGCAAGATCTAGATACTGGGACGATGCTCGGGATTCCGAACGCGTTGGGGCGCCCGCTCGGTGGTGCGACGGCGCTTGTGGACGCGCTCCGTGTGCTGCCGGAGATCGCCGAGAACACCGCGGCCATGGCGAAGGCCACCCGGACGCTGCCGAAGATCGAGCGCCGCCTGGCGGAGATCGAGGAGGGAGTCGTCCGGCATTGACGGCCGCATGGCGAACATCGAGGCGGCGATGCCGGTGCTGGTCGAGGTCCAGGGGTCGCTGCGCAACCTGCCCGACAACATGGCCCGCCTGGACCAGCTGATCGACCAGCTCCTGGTCACGCTCGGGGAGCTCGGCACGGGCATCGACCGGCTGCATCTCGCGGTCGAGCCGCTGCAGGAGACCGCGGCCGGAGTGGGTCGCCTGGTCAGGCGCCTGCCGGGAAGCAACCGCCAGTGAGCGAGGAGGGCCCGGTACCGGCCAAGCGCGCGCAGCGAACGCGCGACAAGCTGCGCGAGCTGGACTCCCAGCCCGGCTCGGTGAAGGTGGCTCGGGCGCTGCGGTCGCTGTTGCCCGGCGACGAGGACTACGGCGACCCGCTTTCCACGGCCGGCGACGACCCGTCGGCGCTGCTGGGCCAGCGGCTCGCGTGCCCTCACCGCGGAGCGCCCGTCGGCCGTGCGCGAGGTGGGGCTCAGCGCCCTCCAGGTGTGGCAGGCGCTGTCCGAGGCGCAGGGGCGCGGCCGTGGCGACCGCGAGGTCACGATCCTGTTCACCGACCTGGTGGACTTCTCCGACTGGGCGCTGGAGGCGGGGGACACCATGGCGGTGGACCTGCTGCGCCGGGTGGCGCACGTGGTGGAGCCCGCGATCGAGGACCGTGGCGGGCGGATCGTGAAGCGCCTGGGTGACGGCCTGATGGCCGTGTTCGACGAGCCGGCCGCCGCGGTGCACGCCGCCCTCGACTGCGCTGCCGGCGTCGCCGAGGTCGAGGTGGGCGGGCACAGCCCGCGCCTGCGCGCCGGCGTGCACGTGGGCCGCCCGCGCAAGGTGGGGCGCGACTACCTGGGCGTGGACGTGAACATCGCCGCTCGGATCGCGGAGGCGTCGGGAGCGGGCGAGGTGCTGGTGTCCGGCGTTGTGTCGGAGCGGCTCGACGGCGAGGAGCTCACGCTGAAGCGCAAGCGCCGCTTCAAGGCGAAGGGCGCCCCGAGCGACATGCAGGTGTACGCGGCCAGCGCCGCCGAGCCGGCCTAGCGCCCGCGCCCGTAGCCCTGGCGCTCCACGTGCGGGTACCTGCCCTGGCGCTTGCCCTTGAAGATCAGGTTGGGCTTGGTGAAGCACGCCACAGTCGCGCCGAGCGGGGCCGGCTTGGCCTCCACCGGGCCGCCCGAGGGCTTGCAGTCCCAGTTCGGCTGGATCAGGCGCTTGGACGTCTCCCGCCCGGTGTAGATGGGTGGCAGGTAGGAGTTTCCGCGGTTCGACGACAGGCGGTTGCGGTGGATCCCGATCGACTCGAGCCCCGTCACGCCGAGCTGGCGCAGGTAGTGGCCGGTCTCTCCCGCGGGCGCCGACGGCGTGGTGTCGGAGAGCCCTGAGGAGCCGTAGCTGAGGAAGTCCGCCACCAGGTGCTGGTGCACCTCCAGCCACTCGAAGATCGGGTTGAACTCCGACAGGAAGGGGCCCAGCGAGCCGAACAGCGGCCGGGTCTCGTCGATCACCTGCTTGAGCGCGGGCAGCCCGCGCCGTGACGCCGCGATCTGCTGGTCGAAGCTCACGAAGAAGCGCTTGAGGTCTGGCGCGAGGGTGCGCACGGCTCGGACCGTGGGCCGCAGCTCGCGCGCCACCGGCCGCAGGTCGCGCACAAGCGGGCGCGTGTCCCGCGAGAAGCGCTCCAGCCGACTCAGCGTGAGCTTCGATTCACCAAGGAAGGCGGGGAAGATGCGGAATGCCTCCGCCAGGGAGTCGCGCTCCGCGGCCGTCTGGCTGAACACGCCGTGAGACCCGGTCACCAGGCTGCGCAGCTTGCCCTCGTCCTGCGTGAGCGCCGAGTAGACCTCGCCGGTGTCGCGCACGAGCCCGCGCACCGCGCTCTCCTGCTCGTCCAGCACTGCCAGCAGGTCGGCGCCTCTCTCGGTGAAGTCGGGCAGCTGGCCGAGGGCGTTGTTCAGGCTCTCGCCGCGCTCGCCCAGCGCGGTGCCCAGCTCGCGCTGCCAGATCTGGAACGCACGGCGCGTGGTGGGGTCGTAGGTCTGGAGCACCTCGTCGAGCTCCACGGTCTTGGCCACGCGGGCGTCGTCCAGCCGCCCGCCGTCGGGCAGCTTGCGCGCCGACGCCGTGCCGGGCGCGATCTCCACGAAGGTCTCGCCCAGCAGGGTCTTGCGGCGCAGGATCGCGCGCGAGTCGCTGGCCAGCGGGGCGTAGGACGAGTCGAGCTCGATCGTGGTCAGCGCGCGCCCGGCCGTCTCGTCCACCTCCACGTCCACCACGGCCCCGATCGGGATGCCGGCGGCGCGCACCTCGATGTCCTTCGTCACCCCCGTGGCCTCCGGGAACGCCACCTGCGACGCGGTAGCCCTGCGGCTTCAGCGGTATCGACCCGCCGAACTGCAGCCACAGCGCCAGCACGATCGCGAAGCAGGAGAACGCGAACGCGACCATTGCGAGCACACGGCCGGGGGTGGGGGCCTGCTTGATCATTCGCCGCAGAGAGCCGGGTTGGTGAACAGGGGCGTGAGGTTCCTCAGGAACTCCTCCTCGGGCTGGTCGTTCACCAGCGAGCGGAAGGTCTGGCAGCTGCCGGCCACGAGCGAGGGGCGGAAGGGCCCGTGGGCGTCGGCGGTGGCGAACAGGTTGGCCGACTGGTGGCTCACCCAGGCGATCCAGAACAAGAAGCCCTCCTCGCGGCCGGCCACCTCCGGGCCCTCGCGGCCACGCGGGTTGAACGCGGCCATGTCGAAGAAGTGGTTCAGCACGCCGAACGCGCGGCGCAGGTTCGGCGTGGCGCTGGCGAGGTCCGACGACGCGGGGCGCAGGTCGCGCACCAGCGGCCGCGCGTCGCGCACCAGCGGCCGGATCCGTGCCCGCAGCAGCGGTTCGGCCTCGCGCGCAAGCGGCCGCAGGGCCAGCTGGGTGCGCTCGAGCGCCCGGGCGGCCGGGCGCAGGTTCTCGCTGGCGGGGCCGAGCACCTCGGCCAGGCGCTCGACCTTGCCGAGCGTGTCGGTGGTCTGCGTGAGCGCCCGCGGCAGCTCGCGCACGGCCCGGCTGATGTTCTGGTCCTCGGCCGCGTAGGAGCGGAATACGGCCGCGGCGGCGTCCACGAGCTGGGCCAGGTCGTCCTCCTTGCCGGCCAGCTCGTCGCTGAGGCGGTTGAGCGAGTTGACCAGCCTGCGCAGCCGTGCCCTGCGGGTGGCCACCGCGCCGCTCACGCGGGCGAGGTCGCGGTGGGTCGGCTCGAACAGGCGGAACACCTCGCGCAGGTCGCCGCCGCGGTTCTCGAGGCCCTTGCCCGCGCCGTTGATCAGCAGGCGCAGGTAGTCGCGCGTGTCGGCGTCGAGCATGGCCAGGAACTCGTCCGCGTTCACGTCCGTCAATGTGTTGCGCAGCGGCACGGTGTCGCCCTCGTCGAGTGGCTTGCCGCGGCCCGGGTCCAGCTCCAGGAACATGTCCTTCAGCGGGGTCTTGGGACGCAGCAGCGCGGTGGCGTCGGCGCGGATCAGGTCCTCGTACTCGGGCTGGATCAGCAGCTCCACCAGGGCGTGGCCGTCGCGCAGGCGGACCGTGCCGATCTGGCCCACCTGCACGCCCGACACCCGCACCGTCTGACCCTGTCCGGGAGCCACGGCCTGGGCGCTGGCCAGCTCCATCGTGAACTTCAGCGGGGCCTCCTCGACGATCGGGAAGCGCAGTCGCTGGTTGGCGAGCACGTAGGCGGCGACCCCGCGTGCCGAGCGCGAACATCGCGATCACCAGCACCAGGCTGCGGAGGTTCCGTCGCAGGGTCAGGATCATTTGCCGTCCTCCACCCGAAGCTCGCGCTGAAGGCCCTGGCGCTTCAGCTGTCGCTTCACCCACCGCACGGCGGTGCGCTGCGCGCGCGCTTGGCGGCGGCGCGCCGCGGCGCCTCCGGACAGCCCACTGGCCACCTGCTTGTCGCCCGGCCCCGCGCGCGTGCGCAGGTCGGGCGGCTGCTGGGTCTCGCACGCCACGTCGTCGCGCAGCGGCGGCCGCGCCGGCGGCTTGGGCGGATTGGTGCCGAGGATCGGGAACAGGGCCTGGGCGAACAGGCCGCCGCCGAGCGAGATCGTGCGGTCGCCCGCGCTGGTGAGCACGTGCACCCACTGGCCGTTGGCGTCACCGTTGCGGCTCTCGCCGGACAGGCCGGGGAGGGGCTTCGGCGCCTCCTCGTAGACCTTGCCGGTGGCGGGGAAGTTCGGATCCGACACGCGGTCGTTCGACCACTTGTGGAGCACGTCGTTCTCGCAGCCCGCCGCGGCGCGGACCTCCTCGTAGAGGGCCGGCGTGCGCTGTGTGAGGCGGGCGAGGGCGGGTGCGGTGGGACGCAGGTCGCGCACCAGCCCGCGCAGCTCGGCCCTGGACACCAGCCGCCGAGCCTGGCGCACGAACGGCAGGCTCACGTCGATCGGTCTCGTTGGACGCCCGCACGCCCGGCCGGAGGTCGCGGGCGAACCGGCGCAGCGGCGGGAAGCTGGCGTTCAGCTCGCCCAGCGCGGGCTGCGCGGCGCGCAGGGTGCGCGGCAGCTCCGCGATCGCACGCTCGAGGCTGCCGGCCTCACGCGCGAAGGCGCCCGCCGCCCTGCTGAGGTCGGTGACCAGGCTCTTCAGCTGCTCCGGGTTGCGGTCCAGGCCCCTGGCCACGCGGCCGGCGCCGTCGATGTACTCGGACAGATCGTGCTCGCGCGTTCCGAGGGTCGCCTCCTGCACCACGGCGGAGTCCCTGTACGCCGGCTTCCAGTGGGGGATGGAGCGGCGGAAGCCGTCGGCGCCCTCGGGCTCGACGGCGTCGGAGTACTCCGCCAGCAGCGTCTGGAGGTTCTTGCGCGTGTTCGATTGGAGCGCGGTGAGCACCTGTCCCAGCTGCACGGGCCTGGCGGTCTGCTGGATCGGGATGGTGCCGCCGTCGGGGATCTCCTTCTTGGCGGGGGTGCCGGGCTCGAGGTCGATCAGCCAGTTGCCCTCGAGGAACAGCCGCGGGCGGATCTTCACCGTGGCGTCCTCGTGCACGGGCCGGCCCTCGTCCTCGATGCGCATGCGGATCACGGCGCGTTCCTTGCCGGGCTCGGGGTGCTCGACCTCCACCACCTGGCCCACCTCCACTCCGGCGATCCGCACGGGCTGTCGCTCCTTCACGTTGTTCGCCGAGTACACGACGGCGCTCACCTCGTAGTGAGAGAGGAACGGGATGGCCTTCGAGAAGGCGAAGAAGGTGCCCACTGCGATCACGACGATCGCGATCAGGCCGGCCCGGAACGGGGACATCCCTCGCCGCCTCATCGCTCGAGCTTCTCCCCGGTCTCGGGACGGTCCACGAAGCTCTGGCCGCGCGGCACGCGCGGGCGGCCCTTGTAGGTCGGCCCCTGCAGGCCGGGTGTCTCCGGGTCGGAGACGATCTCGTACTTGGGATCGGAGAAGCGGGAGAGACGCCGGATGTAGCCGCGCTGGCCGTTCTCGCAGTCAGCCTGGCCGCTGGGGCTGATCGCGGGCGTGTAGGACTGGCCGTGGAAGTGCACGGGCGCGCCACGCGGCGCCGAGGCCTGGCTGTAGCCCTCGCCGTTGCCGGGCTCCGAGGCGCCCATCGAGCTGGGGTTGTTCGACTGCTGCCCGGTGCTCTTGATCGTCGCCCGCTGCAAGTATCCGACCGGCCCGCTCTGGCTCACGTGCTCGCCCAGGAAGGTCCAGAAGTAGTTCCAGTAGTTGCACACGGTCTGGTAGGGACCGAGGAAGCGGAGCTGCGGCTGAAGCGTCGTCGCGTTCGCCGTCAGCCCGCGCAGCGCGATGCCGGTGCCCGGGTCGCGCGACAGCTCGCGCAGCGACACGAGCGTGGGCTCGAGGTCGTCGTAGAAGCGCACGGAGCGCCGCGTGACGGGAATTCCGGTCTCGAGAGCGTCGTTCACCTCCGGCAGCGCGGGTCGCAGGTCCCGTGCCACCGGCTGCATCTCGCGCGCCAGCGCCGCGCTGTCGGTGAGGAACGGGCGCTGCACCGGGAACGACTCGATCCCGGCCTGCAGGGCGGGATGGGTGCGCGAGATCGTCTCCTTCAGCGCGCCGGTGTCCGACGAGAGCGCCTCGAAGGTGATGGCCGCGCGGGTGAAGAGATCCGCCTGGGTGTCGGCCACGGGCGCGACGGTGCGAGCGGCGTCGCGCAGCTCGCGCAGGAAGCGGCCCAGACGGGTGCGGCGGTCGGACAGGTTGCGCGTGACCGGCGCCACGTAGCCGAACAGGCGCGGCAGCTCGCCGAGGCTGGAGTTGAGCGACCGCCCGCGCCCCGCGAGCGCGTTGCCGAAGCCCTGCATGTTGCGCTGTATCCCTGAACGCGTCGCGCCGTCGAACTGCCGGGCGAAGTCGTCGATCTGAACGGGGACCGTGGTCGCCTTCTCCCCGAACACATGCCCGTCGCTTGCCACACGGGCCGAGGTGCCGCGCACCATCTCCAGGTACTTGAGGCCCAGCGGCGAGCGGGGGCGGATCGTGAAGGAGGTGTCCACGGGCAGGTCGCCGGCCGAGCCCTGCACCGTCACCGCCATCTCCGCGCCCGCCTTGCCGCTCGGCAGCCGCACCGTCTTGATCGTCTTCACGACCCCGATCCGTAGGCCGCCCTCACGCACCTCCGAGCCCCTGGTCAGCGCGGCCGAGCTCTCCGCCCTCACGCGCACGTCGAGCGACGGCACGAACGGGAGGCCGTTGTTCGCGTTGTAGGCCATGAACACGCCGATCACGGTCACGAGCACGGTCACCGCGCCCACGAGCGCCGGGCTTGCCACGAGCGCTGTGCTGGGCCGGCGCGTCATGGGCCGAGGAGGAAGTCGAGGAACGGTTGCGTGGACCTCTGGTCCAGGTCCGGCTTGGGAACGTCCTTCTGCGTGTTGCCCAGGAGCCCGTCGAGCAGCCGGTCGAGCCCGGAGGGGAGCTGCTCGCCGGGACCGCGCCGCGGGGATCCCGCCGGAGGCGCCTCCGCCGGTGGTGCGGCGCTCCTGGGCGCGCGGGCGCCGCGCCGGGAGCCCGCGCGACGGGGCTTGCGCTCGGGCTTCGCGGAGGATGTGGCCGGCTTGCGCGCTCCCGAGGGGTCGGCGGTGGTCACGCCCGGCTGGTTGGGCCCGAGCCAGGCACGGCACTCCTTGAGGTCCGGGTCCTTCGCGCGCTCGGCGTCCGCGTACGGCGAGCACTTGTCGGTGAAGGCGGCGGCGCGCACCATGTAGCCCAGCTCGTCGAAGCCGTTGATCGTGAGCGACTGGCTGAACACGTAACGCAGCAGCGCCTGCGTGCCGGAGTAGCCCTTGCCGCCGGGGCTGCGCGGGTCGGCCTCGACCGCGCGGTCGGGGTCGTCGAAGTCCTCGAGCACGATCCGCAGGTTGCGCGCCAGGTCCGGGGTGCGGCGGGCGTAGCGGCGCAGCTCCTTGACCTGGGGACGGGCGGCGCGTACGGCCTGGCGCCCCGGCACGGCGGCGTCGCCGAGCGAGCGGATCGCCGGGCGGGAGGCGGTGGCGATCTCGGCGGTGTCGTCGAAGAACCGCTTCAGCTCGCGCGCGCTGGCGTTGAGGTCCACCAGCACCGGGCGCTGCTCGGTCGCGACCTCGCCGAGCGAGGCCATCGTCGGGCGTGAGCTCCTCGAGGAAGTCGGGGAGCTTGCGGAAGTTCGTCTGAATGTCGTCGCTGCGCTCCGCCGAGGCCGCGGAGGTGTCGCGCGCCTCCACCACGAACCGGCCGACGTCCTTGCGGTTGTCGGCCAGGCGCTTCAGCACGGTGTCGGCGTCGGTCACCAGGTCACGGATCACCGTGTCGTGCTCGGCCAGCACCTTCAGCAGGCGGGATGTCTGGCGCAGCGCGGGCACGCCGCGCCGGATCGCCTGGTTCAGGTCCTCCGGCCGGCCCGCGAGCCCGGCGCCGAACTCGTTCAGGATCAGGCGGAAGCGCTCGCGGTAGGGCAGCCGCATGATGTTCTGGATCAGGTCCGGCGGGATCGTCGACGCGGTCTGCTTCACCGGCACGCGGCTTCCCGGAGGCAGCTCCTTCTTCGCCGTGCCCGGCAGGCAGTCGAGGAAGTACTCGCCAATCGGCGATTGCGGGCGCGACTCGCAGAACACGTCGCTGCGCAGGGACCCGAATCCCTTCTCGGTCACCTCCACCTCGACCAGCGCCTTCTGGGTGCGCTCGTCCAGCTTCAGCTCGATCACCTTGCCGGCGTTGGCTCCCGCCACGCGCACGTCGCCGCCCTCCACAAGGCCGAAGGCGTTGTCCAGCTCCACCGTGTAGAGCCGACCGTCGCTCTCGTCGCTCCCGGCCGCCAGCACGAGTGCGAGCGCGGCCACGGCGAGCACGAGCACGGGGATGGAGACGAGCCGCCTCATGGCCCGGGGGGAAGCTGGGTCGGGTCGCAGTTGAAGCCGGGCGAGGGCCTGAACGGCGTCGAGCGGTCGCCCGTGTCGCGCTCGGCGGAGCCCGGGCAGCGGTTGTTCTGCCCGAGCACGGCGAGCTCCTTGAACGACTGAGCGCGCAGCGGGGGCGCGATCGGCGCGATCGTCCCGCTCTTGAAGGAGAAGGCGTTCACGTGGGTGCCGATGCGCGCGAAGCCGCCGAGCGCGTCGTAGTTGCCGCTGTGTGAGAAGTCGTCCAGCCAGCCGGTGAAGTCGGTGGAGTAGGGGCGCGCGAAGGCGATCCGCGGCGTTGCTCCGGCGAGCGCCTCGGCGGCGGCCGGGAGCGCGCCCTCGCGCTCCTTCCCGTTGCGCTTCACGGGCCCGGCCGCGATGTCGCGCAGCCGCGGCGTCAGGCGCGCCAGCTCCACCAGGTCGTTGGCAGCCCCCGGCCTGCGGATCACGCGCGCGAGGTCCCGCACGGTGGGCTGAGCGTCCTGCACCAGCCGCCGCACCTCCGCCGTGTAGGGACGCAGCTTCTTCGCCACCGGCTTGAAGTCGGTCACCAGCGGGTCGAGGTCGTCGAGCGTCGCGCGCAGGTTCACGTAGGTGGTGTTGGCCCGGCGCAGGAACGGGGGAAGCTGATGGATCGCGTCGCCCAGCGCTCCGCGCGGGCGCGCGATGGCGTTGGTGGTGTCCGACAGGCCGCTCACCAGCGAGGCCAGGTCGTCGCGCCGGTCCGCCACGTCGCCCACCAGGCCGGAGGTCTCCCTGATGAACCGGCGCAGCTTGGGTGTGTCGCGGTTCAGCTCCCCGAACAGCCGGCTGGCGGACACGAGCGCCGGGTCCAGGTACAGCAACCCCTCGCTCGCGCGCTTGCCCTCGCCCGTGTACTGGCGGGCCGAGCCCCGGATCACGCCCTTCAGCGACTCGCGCGTGCGGCGGTCGAAGATCGCGAAGATCTCGTCGATGTCCACGTTCGAGGTCGTGGACTCCGTTCCGAGAAGGGCGCCGTCAGGCAGGTCGGCACCGCGTCGCTCGCCCGTGGGCAGCTGCAGATCGACGTAGCGGCTGGCCGGGCCGGAGAGGCCGAACTGCCGGATCTGCGCGTGCGTGCCGCGCGGGATCGGCGCCCATTCCTCGTCGACCTCCATCGTCAGCTCCGCCATGCCGTCGGCGGTCAGGCGCTGGCCGGTCACGGTGCCCACTTGCTTGCCGGCGATCTCCACCAGCCCGCCCTTCACCACCTGGCCGGCGTTCTCGAAGCGCGCTTTCAGCACGTAGCCATCACCGCCTCCGCCGAAGGTGAGCAGCGCGACGAGCACCGTGGCGGTGATCAGGACCCCGATCACCAGGGCGCGGGTCAAGGCACCGCCTCGCCCGCGGTCGCCGTGCGCGCGCCGCGGCGCCGGATGACCAGGTAGGCCGCCACTCCGATGCCGATCAGCACCAGTAGCCCGAACGCCGACCTGCCGACGATCGCCGCCACCTCGTCGTACGAGCGGTAGAAGAGATATCCGAGCCCGCAGAAGAGCAGCGAGAAGAGCAGGGTGCCGAGCAGGCTCCATGCCAGGAAGCGGCGGTAGGCGAAGTGGGAGGCGCCCGCCACCAGCGGGCCGAAGGGGCGGGCGAGCGGCAGCAGGCGGCCGAGGCACACGGCGGCTGCGCCGTACCGGTCCAGCCAGGCATCGAGCTTGGCCAGGCGCCGCTCGTTCACCCCGACGCGGGCGCCGCGCGCGAGCAGGAACGGCCGGCCGAGGCGGCGCCCCAGTCCAAATAGGGCCGAGTCGCCCGCGGCGGAGCAGATCCAGACGAGCGCGATCAGCGGCACGATCGCGATCTCACCTTCGCCGGCCATCGCGCCGCCGAGCATTGCCGCCCACTCCCCGGGAAACACGAGCGTGACCGGCGGGATCGACGTCTCGAGGAAGGCCATCATCCCCATGAACGGGTAGGTCCAGGCGCCCAGCGCGTCGCCGGCGTCCTTGACCGCGTCCTCGCCGCTTGGGAGGGCCGAGGTGGCGTCGGTGGCGAACAGCCCCAGCAACACCGCGGCGAGCAGTCCGAGGGCCGCGCGACCGTGACGGCCCGTGCGGACCCTGTACGCGGCCAAGCCCATGAGCGCCAGCGCGGCGCCGGCGGCGGCCAGGCGTCCCGCGCTCACCGCCCCTCGTCCTCCAGCGCCCGGCGGGACTCGGTCGCGGCCCAGGAGAAGATCCCGCGTGCCATCGTCGAGGGCTCGGCGGCCGCGCGGCGCTCGTTCACGTCGGCGCGGGCCTGCTGCGCCGCGGCGAGCGCCGGGTCCGCCTGCACCGCCAGCTCGGCCAGGTGGCCGGCCAGCCTCAGCTCCCCGCGGTCGGCCAGCTCATGCGCCCGTGCAGCCAGCCGCTCCGCGCCGCCGGCGAGCTCCGCCAGCTCTCCGGCCAGCTCACCCGCCGGCGCCGGCTTGAGCCGCGACGGATCGCCCTCGTACCAGCCTCCGTACAGCCGCCACAGGTTGCGCACGATGAACTCGGGCTCGTCGTAGATCGGCCGCAGGTAGGGCTTGGCGAGCAGCTGCCTGGGGCGCCCGGACCGCGTGCACGATCCGGTCCAGCGGCGCGCCCTCGTTCATCAGCGCCAGGGTCTGCTCCACCAGCGACTCGAGCAGCTCCGCGGTGTCGGCGAGCGCCGCCTGCACCCGCTCGGCGCCCATCACCGGCGGCCCGTGGCCCGGCAGCATCATCTCGGCGTCGAGCTCCGACATGGCACGCAGCGCCTGCGCCCACTCGCGCGGATGGCGCTGGGCCTTCTGCGGGTTGCCGGCGTTCGGCGTGGCCCAGATGAACAGGTCCCCGCAGCAGAGGATCCTCCGGCCCGGCACCCAGGTCCAGGTGTGGTCGTCGGTCTCCCCCTTGGCGTGGTGGAGCTCGAACCGCTCGCCGCCGACCTCCAGGCTCAGCTCGCCCGTGTAGGTCTCGTCCGGCGCGCGGAACTCCGACGGGAACGTGAGCTCCGGCAGCCCGAACTGGCGGGCGTTGATCGTGCCGTTGTAGCCGGCCGTGAGGGCGTAGCGGGCGAAGCGGCGCGGCACGTTCTCGTGGGCGACCACGCGCGGGGGCGGCCATCCCCGGTCGGCGGCCTCGGCCTCGAACGGCGGGAGGCCGAAGACGTGGTCCACGTGGCCGTGGGAGAAGATCGCCGTGTTGAGGGGCTGATCGGTCCACTCGCGCAGCTGGCGGTGCACGTGCTCGCCGAGCAGGAAGCCCCCGGTGTCCACCAGCACGAGACCCTCCTCGGTCTCGAACGCGATGACGTTCGCGAACGAGGGCAGGAACGCGACGCCGTCGGCGAGCACGGCAAGCTCACCGGTGAAGCCCACCGGATGGTGATCCTCGATCGGCTCCCGCCCCTCCCAGAGGCGGTCCGCGAGATCGAGCAGTTCCGCAGCCTCGCCCTGCGGCCTCTCGGACAGCGTTTTTCCTCCCTGCCACCCGGCGCCCCAGCGCGCCGGAGCGACACTGATTACCAGATGGGGTACCGAGATGCGAAGGTCCGAAGCGGCGTGACGACCGGCGACCCGGTGTTACGTTTCCGCCGTGCTCACGATCGGGCGTGCGGTGGCGAGCGCCGCGACGGCGATGGCGGTGGGCGCTGCGCTGGCCGGGCCCGCCGCGGCGGCGCCCCAGCCCCAGCCCTACCGCGCGAACGACGCCGGCGGCTTTCGCAACCTGCTCCCGCCGGGCACCAACGGGCTGGCCAACATCGTGGAGCTGGCCGCCTTCCAGGCCACCGGCGCCAGGCCGGCGCACAACGACGACCAGTACGCCCTCTACCGCGACCTGCTCTACGCGGCACCCGGGATCGACCAGGCGGGGGTGGGCCGCTACTTCAAGGACGCCGGCTTCGGCGTGCGCGCCGGGGACGCCGAGCGCACCTACAGCCCGCGGCCCGACGTGACCATCGTGCGCGACCGCGGCTACGGCGTGCCACACATCTACGCCGACTCGCGGGCGGCGGCGCTGTGGGCGGTCGGCTATGTGAGCGCCGAGGACCGGCTGTTCTTCATGGACATCTTCCGCCACCTGGGCAGGGGGAGGCTCTCGACGCTGGTCGGCGGCGCGCCGGCCAACCGCGCCTTCGACCGGCTGGTGTGGAGGCTGGCGCCGTACTCCGAGGCCGACCTCCAGCGCCAGATCGAGTCGCGACCGCGCGGTTACGAGCGCGAGTCCAACGAGCTGCGGGCGGACCTGGCCCAGTACGTGGAGGGGATCAACGCCTACATCCGCGAGGCCCGGCTCAACCCCCTGAAGCTGCCCGGCGAGTACGCGGCGGTGAACCGGCCGCTGGGACCCGATGACTGGAAGGGGACCGACGTGGTGGCCACGGCGGCGGTGATCGGCGCGATCTTCGGCGTGGGCGGCGGCCAGGAGGTCGATGCGGCCCTGGTGCTGGAGGCCGCGCGCAAGCGCTTCGGCCGCAGGCGCGGCGGGCGGGTGTGGCGCGACTTCCGCCGCGTGGACGATCCGGAGTCGCCGCGGATCGTGCACAAGCGGCGGTTCCCGTACGGGCTCCCGCCGCGCAAGCCGAGCGGGGCCGCGCTGCCCGACCCCGGGTCCACGCGCAAGCACTCGGTCGCTGGCCTCGGGCGCGTCGCGCGCAGCGGGCGCCTCGCGAGAGCTCGGCGCGCTGGCCTTCCCGAAGGCTCAGTCGAACGCGCTGCTGGTCTCGGCGCGCGAGTCCGCGTCGGGGCGGCCGCTGGCGGTCTTCGGGCCCCAGACCGCCTACTTCTCACCCCAGGTCCTGATGGAGATGGACGTGCACGCCCCGGGGATCGACGTGCGCGGCGTGGCCTTCCCGGGGGCGAGCCTGTACGCGCAGATCGGCCGCGGGCGTGACTTCGCCTGGAGCGCCACCACGTCCGCCCAGGACATCGTGGACACCTTTGCCCTGCCCCTGTGCGAGCCGGGCGGCGCCCGCCCCACGCTCAACTCGATGCACTACCGCTTCCGCGGCCGCTGCCTGCCGATCGAGGTGCTCGAGCGCTCGAACCAGTGGCAGCCCAACGTCGCGGACTCGACGCCCGCGGGCAGCGAGACCCTTCGCTCCCAGCGGACCGCGATGGGGCTGGTGGAGGCGCGGGCGACGATCCGCCGCCGTCCCTACATCTACACGCGCCTGCGCTCCACCTACCGCCAGGAGCCCAACGGCGGGCTCACGTTCCGCTGGCTCTCGGAACCCGGCCGCGTGCGCGGCCCGCGCGACTTCCAGCGGATCGCCTCGCTCGTCCCGTTCACCTTCAACTGGTTCTACATCGACAGGCGCCACATCGCCTACCAGAACTCCGGCGCCAACCCGGTCCGCGCGCGCGGCACGGACGCGAGCCTGCCGATCTTCGGCAAGCGCCGCAACGAGTGGCGCGGGTGGGACCCCGCCGGCAACGTCGCCCCCTACACCTCCCGCGGGCGCCACCCCAACGTGATCGATCAGCGCTACATCGCGGACTGGAACGGCAAGCAGGGGCGCGGCTACTCCGCGGCCGACGACAACTGGGCCTACGGCGGCACCTATCGCAGCTCTCTGCTCAACAAGCGCGTGGCGGCGGGAATCAAGGGGCGCGGCAAGATGACGCTGCCCAAGCTCGTCGACGCCATGGAGGACGCGGCGACCGTGGACCTGCGCGGCTCCGAGGTGCTGCCGTGGGCGCTGCGGGTGCTCGGCCGCCCGCGCGATCCCTCGCTGCGGGCAGCCGTGGCCACCCTCAGGGACTGGGTCCGCTCGGGCGCGCACCGCATCGACCGCGACCGTGACGGGCGCTACGACCACGCGGACGCGGTCCGGATCATGGACGCCTGGTGGCCGCGCTGGATGAGGGCCGAGTTCGAGCCCGCGCTCGGCCGCCCGCTGTTCGAGCGGATCCTGGCGATCAACGAGCTCGCCAACCTCCCCAACAACCACGGCGATCACCTCGGCTCGGCCTGGCAGGACGGCTGGTACAGCTACGCGCTCAAGGACCTGCGCATGCTCGTCGCCAAGCGCGGCCGCGGCCGCTCCGCGCGGCGGATCAAGGTGCGCGGGCGGTTCTCGCGCATCTACTGCGGCGGGGGCAGGCGCCCGTTCGGCAGCCTGCGCCGCTGCCGATCCCGGCTGGCGCGGTCGCTCAAGGACGCCCTGGCGGTGCCCGAGCGCTCCCTCTACAGCGGCGACGCCGTGTGCCGCCAGGCCGGCCGGGACGGCGACCAGGCGTGCTACGACGCGATCTTCTTCCGCCCGCTCGGCGGCGTCACGCAGCCGCTGATGCCGTGGGCCAACCGGCCGACGTTCCAGCAGGCGGTCGAGGTGGGCGCGCCCTAGCCGTCCGGCCGCGGGCTCACGCGCGGACCTGCGGCTGAGGCGGGCCCACATGCAGGCGCTCGGATGCGAACAGCGCGTGCACATGCTGAATCGTCACCGCGCCCTCGCCGACCGCCGAGCCGACCCGCTTCACCGAGCCGTGCCGGGCGTCGCCGGCGGCGAACACCCGCGGCAGGCTCGTCTCGTGCCTGAACGGGGAGCGCTCGAGTGGCCATCCGCCCGTCTCGGAGAGGTCGGGACCGGTCAGCAAGAAGCCGTCTCGATCGCGGGCGATCGCCGCCGGCAGCCAGTCGGTGTTGGGCCGGGCTCCGATCAGCACGAACAGCCCGCCGGCGGTCACGCTCTCCTCGTGCCCTTCGGGCGAGCGGAGCACCAGGTGGTCGAGGTGACCCTCACCGCCGCCGCCGACGAGCGTGGTCTCGAGCCGGACGTGGACGTTGGGGGTGGCCTCGAGCTCCTGGATGAGGTAGTGCGACATCCCGGCGGCGAGCGACGGCGCGCGCACCACGAGCGTGACGCTGCGTGCGTAGCGCGCCAGGTGCAGAGCCGCCTGGCCCGCGGAGTTGGCGCCCCCCACGATGTACACGTCCTCGCCTGACACCGCCGGCGCCTCGGACACGGGCCCGCCGTAGAAGACGCCCGCGCCGGTGAGCGCCTCGAGCGCCGGGACGCCCAGGCGTCGCCACTCCGCCCCGGTGGCGAGCACCACGGTCCGGGCGCGCACGGTCGATTGGCCGGGAAGCGTCAGGACGAGCCGATCGCCGTCCTGCTCGAGCGCGGTCGCCCGCTGCATGAACGTGAAGTCCGCGCCGAAGACCCACGCCTGGTCGTAGGCGCGGAGCGCGAGCTGGCTGCCGCTGACGCCGTGGGGAAAGCCCAGGTAGTTGCGGATCAGGGAGCTGGAGCTCGCCTGGCCTCCGAGGCCGCCCGAGTCGACCACGAGCGTGCGCAATCCCTCCGAGGCGCCCGTCACCGCCGCCGACAGCCCGGCCGGCCCGGCACCCACGATGACCAGGTCGAACTCCGCGTGGTCGGGGTCGATGGCCCCGCTGACAGCATGTGCGATCTCGAGGTCGCTCGGATCGACCAGCACCTGCCCGTCCGGCAGGATCATCAGGGGCAGCCCGGTCTCCTCCTCGACCTTGGCCAGCAGCTCGCGCCCCGTCTCCGACTCGGCGAGGTGGAAGGCGTGGGGGGCTGCGCAGCGCTGCAGGGTGTCCCTGAGCTCGTACGCCCGCCCCGACCACGTCTCGCCGATCACGTGGACCGTGTGTGGCGAGCTGTGCTGGCCTTTGCTCCATTCGAGCAGGAAGCTCGAGATGGCGGCGTGGAACAGCTCGTCCGCTGGGGTGGCGGGCTTGAGCGCGTAGTAGTCCATCCGCCCGAGCGCCATGGCGTCGTAGATCGCGCGGGCGGTGATCCGGTCGCCGGTGGCGGGCCAGGCCGCCAGCAGTGCGCGCTTGGCGTGGGGGTGGAGCTGCCCCGCGCGCTCGAGCAGGTCTCCACCGCTGGTCCCGGCCAGCTCGTGGGCGGCCAGCACGAGTGCGACGGGCGCCCCCTCGTCCTCCATCCGCTCGAGCGCGGCCAGCGCCTCGTCCGCGGATCCAAGGCAGGCGATCGTGTAGTCGCCCGCGTAGCGGCCCCGAAGTGCTCGCTCGAGAGTGTCCCGGGCGGCGGGATCGCAGTCGACCACGACTATCGCGGGCGAGTTCATGGGCCGCGTCCTACTGTAGCCCGAGGCTTACCTGCGTTTCGATTTGCCCGCGCGAACGCGCTTCCATTGGGGCCTTGACCACCGTATAGGAGGCAAAAGCCCCAATCGCCGGCTAGAGCTCGATCTCGTAGTAGAGCATCGAGCTCCGGGGGTCGTCCGGTTTCTCGAGGTTCGTGAACCCGAGCCCTTCATAGAGCCGCCGGGCCTCTCGGTCGCTCGGTCGCGGTGCCCAGCTCCATCGTGGTGGCGCCGCGCTCGCGCGCCACCCGCATCGCGGTCTGCATCAGCCCGAGCCCGTGCCCCTCGCCGCGGCGGTCGGGCACCACGTACAGCTCCTCGAGGTAGACCATCGGCTTGCCGGTGAGCAGGTACTCGCGGAAGCGAAGCTGCGCGACCCCAGTGTCCGGCGGGCCGGCGAGCAGGAAGACGCTCAGGTCCCGCTCGATGTGCTCGCGACGCGCGGCTCGAGCACGTCGGCGCCGGGCGTGTACTCGTCGTACTCCGCCTGGAAGCGGTCGAGCAGCGCCGGCGGTCTCCGCCGCGTCCTCGACCTGCGCTACCCGGGCTCGGCTCAGCCGATCGAGCCGACCATCTCCAGCTGGATCAGCCGGTTCAGCTCGACCGCGTACTCCATCGGCAGCTCCTTGGTGACCGGCTCGATGAAGCCGTTCACGATCATCCCGGCGGCCTCCTCCTCGGACAGGCCGCGGGACTGCAGGTAGAACAGCTGCTCGTCGGAGATCTTGCCGACCACGGCCTCGTGGGCCACGGTCACGTGCGGGTTCTGGATCTGGATGTCGGGCCATGTGTCCGAGCGCGAGTACGGGTCCATCATCAGGCCGTCGCACTGCACGTGGGACTTGGAGCCCTGCGAGTTGTGGCCCATCCGGACCAGCCCGCGGTAGCCCATGATCCCGCCGTCCTTGGAGATCGACTTGGCGAGGATGTTGGAGGTGGTGTTCGGCGCCAGGTGCACGACCTTCGCGCCGGTGTCCTTCCACACGTCACCGGAGGCGACGCCCACGTTGAGGTGGTCCGCCCGCGCGTGCTCGCCCATCAGGAACGAGCCGGGGTAGAGCATCACCTTCTTGGCGCCCATCGAGCCGCCGACCCACTCCACGGTGCCCTCGGCCTCGACGATCGCCCTCTTGGTGTTGAGGTTGAACACGTCCTTGGACCAGTTCTGGACCGTGGTGTAGCGCGCCTTGGCGCCCTCCTTCACGAAGATCTCGACCACCGCGGAGTGCATCGAGTTGACCGAGTAGGTCTGCGCCGTGCAGCCCTCGATGTAGTTCACCTCGGAGCCCTCGTCGGCGATGATCAGCGTGTGCTCGAAGGTGCCCTCGTTGGCGCCCTCCATGCGGAAGTAGGCCTGCAGGGGCAGGTCCACCTTCACGCCCTTGGGCACGTAGAGGAACGAGCCGCCGGACCACACCGCACCGTGCAGCGCCGAGAACTTGTTGTCCTGCGGCGGCACGCACTTCTTCATGAAGTACTCCTGCACGAGCTCGGGGTACTCCGTGATCGCGGTGTCCATGGAGGTGAAGAGGATCCCGAGGTCCGCGTACTCCTTCTTGAGGTTCTCGTAGACCGGCTCCTGGCGCCAGGTGCCCACGACGCCGGCGAGGTGCTCGCGCTCGGCCTCGGGGATGCCGAGGTCCTCGTAGGTCTTCTTCATGTTCTCCGGGACGTCGTCCCAGCTGTCGTAGCGGCCGGCCTCGGGCGGGCTGTAGAGCACCAGCTCGTCGAGGTCGAGGTCGGACAGGTCCACGCCCCAGGTGGGGATGGGCTTGCGCATGAAGATCTCGTAGGACTTGACGCGCAGCTCGCGCATCCAGTCGGGCTCGCCCTTGACCTTCGACAGCTCCTCGATCACCTCGCGCGAGATGCCCTTCTTCGCGATCAGCTGGCCCTGATCGTCCTCGACGATCGGGCTCGGCTTGGTGATTCGGGTCTTGTCGGTGGCTGCCATTGAGTTGAAATCCTCTGCCGGGTGCGGAAATCCGTTCTGCGTAGTCGGATATCGATTGTATCGATGCTCCCAGCGGGGCTTCGGCACCCGGAGTTAGGCTAGCCTAACCCGCGTGTCCCGACGCAGCCTGCTGATCCTCGCGGCGCTCGCCGGCCTGGCCGTCCTGGGCGGGCTCGTGGGCGTCGTCGTGGCCACCTCGGGGGGCGGTGACCGCCTCACGGTGTTCACCGCGCGCTCGCACTACGGCGACGAGAAGCCGTTCCAGACCTTCGCCGCCGACGAGGGCATCGACCTGACGCTCTTCGGCGGCTCGGCGTCCGAGCTGTATGAGCGGTTGAAGAGCGAGGGCGACGAGACCAAGGCGGACGTGCTGATCACCGTGGACGCCGCCAACCTCTGGCGCGCCGAGCAGGCGGGGCTGCTGCAGCCGATCCGCTCCGCCGAGCTGGATCGCAACGTGCCCGCCTCGGCGCGCGACCCGCAGGGCGAGTGGTACGGGCTCACCCTGCGTGCCCGCACGATCATGCGCTCGACCGAGCGGGTGAAGGCCCAAGAAGCGACCACCTACGAGGATCTCGGCGACCCGCGCTGGAAGGGCGAGCTGTGCCTGCGCTCGGGCACCTCGGAGTACAACGTCTCGTTCGTGGCCGACCGGATCGCCAAGGACGGCGAGGCCGCCACCAAGCGGATGCTCGAGCGCTGGATGGCGAACGACCCGGAGATCCTCGGCTCGGACACCGACGTGCTGAGGGCGATCGCCGACGGGCGCTGCGACCTCGGCTTCACCAACTCCTACTACCTCGGCCGCGAGCTGGAGGAGGACGAGGACTTCCCGGTGGCGCCGGTGTGGGCCGACCAGGAGGGCAGGGGCACCCACGTGAACCTCTCGGGCGTGGGGGTGGTGAAGGCCAGCGACCGGAGCGACGACGCGGCACGCCTCGTTCGCTACCTGACGGCGCCGCGCCAGCAGCGCACGTTCGCCCGCAACAACCACGAGTTCGGCGTGAGCCCCGGCGTGAGGACGACGCCGGAGATCGCGCAGTTCGGGACCTTCAAGCGCGACCCGATCGACGTGCCCGGCGCCGGCGGCCACCTCGACGACGCCGTGCGGATGATGAACGACGTGGGGTGGGACTGAGCGCCGGCACCCGGGACGGGTGGACCGTGTTCACCGTCGGCGCGGCACTGCTGGTGGCCGGGCCGCTGCTGGTGCTGCCCGCGTCCTTCGCGGCGGCGCCGGACGCGCTCTCGGACTTCACGGGCCTCGTGCCCGACGCCCTGGTGGCCACGGTGATCCTGGTGGCGGGCGTGGGCGCCGGGACGCTGGTGCTCGGCACCGGCCTGGCGGCGCTCGTGTGCTTCTGCGACTTCCCGGGGCGGCGCTGGATCGAGTGGGCGCTGGTGCTGCCCCTGGCGATGCCCGGCTATGTGTTCACCCTGTTCGCCCTCGGCGGGGCGGACGCGCTCGGCGCCACCTGGATCCCCGTGCGCTCGGCGGGCGGCGCCGTGGCGATCTTCACGCTGGTCCTCTACCCCTACGTCTACCTGCTGGCCCGCACCGCCTTCCTGGCCCAGGGCGCCGACCTCGTGGAGGCCGCCCGCGGCCTGGGCCTGTCGCGGCGCGAGGCGATCCTGCGCGTGGCGGTGCCGATGGCGCGGCCGGCGATCCTCGGCGGCGTGGCGCTGGCGCTGATGGAGACGCTGGCGGACTTCGGCACGGTGAACCTGCTCGGCGTGCAGACGTTCACCAACGCCATCTACAAGGTCTGGTTCGGCGCGTTCGACCGCGACGCCGCGCTGCAGCTCGGCACGATGCTCGTGTCGGTCACCCTGCTGCTGCTCCTGCTCGAGCGCGCCTCGCGCGGGCGCGCACGGTACGCCGGGGGCGGCGCGCGCGCGCCCGAGCCGGTGCGGCTCACCGGCGCCGCGGCTGCCCTGGCGGTCCTTGGCCCGCTGACGCTGCTCGCTGTCGTGGTGGGCGCGCCCGTGGTGCAGCTCGCCGTGTGGGCGGTGGAGTCGATCTCGCGCGACCTGCTGCCCACCGGCTTCGGCCTGGCGGCGCGCAACAGCCTGCTCCTGGCCGGGATGTCGGTGCTGCTGGTGGTGGGGGCGGCGCTGGCGCTCGCCTATGGGCGGCGGGCGTCGGCTTCGCGCTCGGGCGATGGCGCGGTGCGCGTGGCCACGATCGGCTACGGCCTGCCCGGCTCGGTGGTTGCCGTGGCCGTGATCGTGCCGCTGGGATGGATGGACCACCGGCTCGACGACGCCGTGGGCGCCGGTCTGCTGCTCACCGGCACCGTGATCGCGCTGCTCTACGCCTACGTCGTGCGCTTCGTCGCGCTCGGGTTCCAGTCCGTCGACGCCGGCCTGGAGCGGGTGCCGCGCTCGCTCGACGAGGCGGCACGGGGCCTGGGTTCCGACCGCCTCGACGTGCTCGCGCGCGTGCACGCGCCGATGATCTCCGGCGCGCTGCTCACCGCCGCCCTGCTGGTATTCACGGAGGTGATGAAGGAGCTTCCCGCAACCCTTCTGCTGCGCCCGCTCGGCGGCGACACGCTGGCCATCGCGGTGTGGCAGTCGACCTCGGAGTCCCTCTACGAGACGGCCGCGCTGCCCGCGCTGCTGATCGTGCTCGTGGGCCTGCTGCCGGTGGCGCTGCTGATCCGCCTCTCACGGAGGGCCGTGGGATGAACGTGCGGCTGGAGGGGGTGGCGAAGTCCTTCGGCTCGACGCGCGCGGTCGCCGGCGTCGACCTGGAGCTGGCCGAGGGCGAGCTGGTATCGGTGCTCGGCCCGTCCGGATGCGGCAAGACCACGCTGCTGCGGCTGATCGCGGGCTTCGAGACGCCGGACGCCGGGACGATCACGGTGGGCACAGAGACCGTCGCCGCCCCCGGCCGCTTCGTGGCACCGGAGAAGCGGCGGATCGGGATGGTGTTCCAGGACTACGCGCTGTTCCCGCACCTCAGCGTCGAGGCGAACGTGGGCTTCGGCCTGCTTCGCCGGGCCCGTGACGAGCGCGAGCGGCTCACGCGGCTCACCCTCGAGCTGGTCGGCCTCCAGCACAAGGCGGACAGCTACCCGCACGAGCTGTCGGGCGGGGAGCGCCAGCGCGTCGCCCTGGCGCGCTCGCTGGCGCCGGAGCCCGCGGTGGTCCTGCTCGACGAGCCCTTCTCGAGCCTCGACGCCACCCTGCGCGCCGACCTGCGCCGCGAGGTGGAGCTGATCCTGCGGGAGGCGGGTGCGACCGCGCTGCTGGTGACCCACGATCAGGAGGAGGCGCTGGCGCTGGGGGACCGGCTGGCGGTGATGCGCGCCGGGACGGTGATGCAGGTCGGCCGCCCGCAGGACGTCTACGCCCGCCCCACCGAGCGCTGGACGGCGCAGTTCGTGGGCGATGTGAACGTGCTCGCCGGCGCCGCAGACGGCGCGCGCGTGCGCACCGAGGTGGGCACGGTCGACCTGAGCGCGCCGGCCACCGGCGCCGTGCACGTGGCGGTCCGCCCCGAGCAGTTCGAGCTGCGCGCCGGTCAGACCCCCAACGCCGAGGTGGTGGATCGCGAGTTCCGCGGGCACGACGTGCTCTACCGGCTGCGTCACGAGGGCGGGCGGATGCTGCTGGTGCAGCTGCCCTCGCTCCAGCTGTTCGAGGTCGGCGCCCAGGTGTACGTGTGCCCCGCCCCGTCAACGGTCGCGCCGGTGGTCGACTAGTGCCCTGCACTAGGCTCGCGCCATGAAGCTCTACGTCTGTTACGGATTTCTCAAGGATGTTCGGACAACCGGCCGGCCCGGCGGCCATCCATGCGGCAACGCCCATGTGGCGCTCAAGGAGGCGGGCCACCACCCCGAGGTGATCGCGGTGCACGGGCTCGGCATGCCTGGTCTCAACAAGCTCGGCCGGCGTGACGAGGTGGAAGAGGTGAGCGGCCAGCGGTGGGTGCCGGTGCTCGTGACCGACGACGGTGAGGTCGTTCAGGACTCCAAGAAGATCGTGGCCTGGGCGGAGGCCCACCCGGCCGGGGCGGCGGCTTGAAGCTCTACGTCTGCTGGGGCACGTTCGGCGGCGACTGGCACCACTGCCAGAAGGCCCACAGCGCGCTGACGGAGGCCGGCTACGACCCGGAGGTCGTGAAGGTGCACGGATGGGGCGTCCTGCCCGGCGTCTTCAACCGCGGTCGCGGCGAGGTGGTGGAGCTGACGGGCCAGAAGTGGGTCCCCGTGCTCGTGACCGACGACGGCGAGGTCGTGAACCCGACCAAAGAGATCGTGGCCTGGGCGAAGGCCCACCCGGCCGGCGCCCCCGCCGCTTGAGCCTGACCCAGTACTACCTCGCCCAATCGCTCGACGGCTACATCGCCGAGGCCGATCATGGCCTGGACTGGCTCGACGAACTACGGGTCGTCGCCGAGGAGGTCGACGAGGCCACCGAGGGCAGCTACGACGCCTTCTACGCGCAGGTGGGCGCCATCGCGATGGGCTCCTCGACGTACGAGTTCGTCCTCCGCGAGGCGACGAAGTGGCCGTACGACGTGCCCAGCTGGGTGTTCACCTCGCGGGACCTGCCGCTGATGGACGGCGCCGACCTTCGCTTCGCCGACGGCGCCGGTCGGGCCGGTGCACGCCGAGATGCGCGAGGTCGCCGGCGACCGCAACGTGTGGATCGCCGGAGGCGGATCGCTGGCGTCGCAGTTCGTGGACGAGGGGCTGCTGGACGAGCTGCACGTGACGATCGCGCCAGTGGTGCTCGGGCGACGGCATCCCGACGTTCGCCCGCCGGCTGGCCGGAGGGCTGAAGCTGATCGACCATCGCGCCTTCGCGAACGGCATGGTCCACCTGCGCTACGCGCTCCCGCGCTAGATCAGGACGCTGCGAGATTGTGGGACATTGCCGCGCCGCGAGCGGCGTGAAAGCGTCTCGGGATGCTCTGGGCCGCGCTTGCCACGATCTACATCGTCTGGGGCTCGACCTACCTGGCGATCCGGGTGATGGTGGAGACGGTCCCGCCGCTGCTCGGCGCCGGCGCGCGCTTCGCCGTGGCGGGCGCGATCTTCCTCGCCATCCTCAGACTGCGCAAGGGCGCTGACGGGATCCGGATCACGCGCGCCCAGTTACTCGGCGCGTTCGTGATCGGCAACCTGCTCTGCTTCGGCGGCAACGGCCTGGTGACGGTGGCCGAGCAGGACGTGCCCTCCGGCCTGGCGGCGCTGATCATCGGCTCGGTGCCGCTGTGGGTCGTTCTGATGCGCCTGCGCGAGGGCGACCGGCCCGGCCGCGGGACGCTCGCCGGCGTGATCGTCGGCTTCATCGGGCTCGCCGTGCTCGTGCTTCCCGGAGACCGTCCCGACGGCGCGCCGCTGTGGGGCGTGCTGCTGATCGTGCTCGCCGCGGTGCTGTGGGCCTCGGGGTCGTTCTACTCCAAGCGGATGACCCTCCCCGGGGACCCGCTGGTGTCGACGGCCTGGCAGATGCTGCTCGCCGGCGGCACGATGATCCTCGCCGGCCTGGTGGCCGGTGAGGCGTCCGAGGTCCATCCCTCCGAGTTCTCGACCGACTCGCTGCTGGCCCTCGCCTACCTGATCACGTTCGGCTCGATGCTCGCCTACACGGCCTACACCTGGCTGCTGGGCAACGCGCCCATATCCACGGTCACCACCTACGCGTACGTGAACCCGGTGATCGCGCTCGCGCTGGGCGCGGCGATCCTGTCGGAGGAGATCACCGCGACCGTGCTCGCTGGGGGCCACGGCGATCGTGGCGGCGGTGGCGACGGTCGTGCGGGAGGAGGGCGGCGAGCGCGCGGAGCCGCGGAGCCGTCCGGAGTTGACCACCCATACGGTGGTTAAGTCCGGACAGCGACCCTGAGCCGGGCCGCTACTCGGGCCAGGACGCGTCGCCGGTGGTGGCGCCCCGCATCACCTTCAGGCTGAGCAGAGCGCACTTGCGCCGGGTGGGGGAGATGTCGATCCCGAGCAGGTCGATGATCCACGCCGCGTCGAGGGCCGCGGCCTCGGCGATCTCCATGCCGATCAGCTCCTCGGAGGCGATCGACGCGGATGCCTGGGAGATCGCGCAGCCCTGACCGTGGAAGCGCAGGTCGGCGATCTTGCCGTCCTCGACGACGATGTGGACCCCCATCTCGTCCCCGCAGAGAGGGTTGTGGTCGTGGTGCTCGAGGTCGTGGGGATCGAGCGTCCCGAAGTTCCGCGGGTTCTTGTAGTGGTCGAGTATGTAGTCGCGGTAGAGGGCGTCCATTGAAAGCTCAGACGTCGGACATCAGACGTCAGGGATGAGGGACGACGCCGACCTTCTCGCCTGAGGTCTGAGGTCTGGGTCTGACGTCTGCGTCATAGCCCGAACACCTCACGCGCCTTCCCGAGCGCGGCCACCAGCCGGTCCACGTCCTCGCGCGAGTTGTAGACGTGCAGCGATGCGCGCGCGGTCGCCCCGACGCCCAGGTCGCGCATCAGCGGCTGGGCGCAGTGGTGCCCGGCCCGGATGCAGACCCCTTCGCGCCCGCACAGCTCGCCGATGTCGTGGGGGTGCATGCCCTCGATCGCGAACGAGATCACGCCTCCGCGGCGATCGGCATCCGGCGGGCCGAAGACGGTGATGTCCTCGACCTCGGCCAGGCGCTCCAGCGCGTAGGCGGTGAGCTCGCGCTCGTGGGCGCGGACGTTGTCCATCCCGAGGTCGGACAGGTAGTCCACCGCCACACCGAGCCCGACCGCCTCGGCGACGGCGGCGGTGCCGGCCTCGAACTTCGACGGCAGCTCCCCGAAGGTGGACATCTCGTCCTCGACGTGGGCGATCATGTGCCCGCCGCCGAGGAACGGCGGCATGGCCTCCAGCAGGTCGCGCTGGCCGTGAAGCACGCCGATCCCGGTCGGCCCGAGCGCCTTGTGTCCTGTCCAGACGTAGAAGTCGGCGCCGATGGCCGGCAGGTCGACCGGCATCTGGGGGACGGCCTGCGAGCCGTCCACCAGCGACACCGCTCCCGCCGCGCGCGCCTTCGCGGCGATCTCCGCCACCGGGTTCAGCGTGCCGAGCACGTTGGAGATGTGCGCCACGCCCACGAGCTTCACGCGGCCGCCCGCGAGCACCTCATCCAGCTCCGCCAGGTCCAGCTCGCCCTCGTCGGACAGGCTCAGGTAACGCAGCCGCGCGCCCCGCTCGGCGCACAGCAGCTGCCACGGGACGATGTTGGAGTGGTGCTCCATGCGCGTGATGAGCACCTCGTCGCCCTCGCCCACGTGCCGGCGGCCCCAGGAGTACGCCACCAGGTTGATCGCCTCGGTGGCGTTGCGGGTGAAGATCGTCGTGGCGGGCTCGGTGCCCACGAATGCGGCGACCCGCTCGCGGGCGCTCTCGAACAGCGCCGTGGACTCGGCGGCCAGCGGGTACACGCTGCGGTGGATCGGGGCGTTCGACTGCCGGTAGTAGGAGTTCATCGCCTCGATCACCGCCACGGGCTTCTGCGACGTGGCGGCCGAGTCGAGGTAGGCGATGCCGCTCTCGATGACGGGGAAGTCCTTGCGGACGTCGATCGCAGTCGGTGGGGTCCATCGAGATCCGCCCGCTCCCCGATGAACTCCGCGACCTGCTCCTCCGCGGCGGCGAGCTTCTCGGCGATCCGCCGGCGCACGAGGGTCTCCAGCGCGTCGTCGTCCAGGCGCTGCACGACCTCCTCGAAGTAGCCCTCCACCAGCACGCGCACCGCCTCGGAGCGGGGGATGCCGCGGGCCATCATGTAGAAGATCTGGTCCTCGTCGAGCTCGCCGACGGTGCCGCCGTGCGACGCGGACACGTTGTCGGTCTCCACGATCAGCGACGGGATCGCGTCGCCCTTCGCCTTCTGCGAGAGCAGCATCTGGTGGGTCTGCAGGTAGGTGTGGGTCTCCTGCGCGTTCGGCACGATGTGGATCAGCCCCTCGTACGACGCGCGCGAGTCGCCGGTGAGCGCGCCCTTCCACACGGTGTCGCCGGTGGTGTGGCCCGCCTCGTGCTTGTCCGAGGTGAACAGGTCGAGGTGCTCGTCGCCCTCGGTGAAGTAGAGGCCCGGTATGGCGCATGTCCGAGCCCTCCTCGGCGGTGATGATGTCGAGCCGCTGCTTCGTCAGCCGCCCGCCGAGGTGGATCGGGATCCAGCTCACGTGGGCGTCGCGCGCGATCTCGATCCGCTTCGTGGAGATGTCGTAGACCTCGCCGGGGCCCCAGTCCTGGAAGTGGGCGACCTTCACCTTCGACCCCGGCCGCGCGTACAGCTCGAAGCCGCCCGCGTGCAGCGCCTGGCCGTCGATTGGGGTGCCGAGGCAGTACTCGCGGATCTGGCATTCCGCGTGCTCGCCCACCACCGCCAGCGTGTGCGCGTACTGGGCCGTGCCGGGCTCGTCGATCAGGTAGACGATCTGGATCGGGTGCTCCACCCGCACGTCCTTGGGGACGTGGACGAAGGCGCCCCCGGTCCACAACGCCGCACTCGCAGCGGAGAACTTGCCCTCCTCGTGGGAGAGGCGGCGCATGTACCACTCCTGCACCAGCTCGGCGTGCTCCTCGGCGGCCTGCTCGAGCGGCATCACGATCACGCCTTGCTCGGCAACGGCCGGATCGACCGAGGCGTGGATGGTGCTCGCGCCCCGCTGCACGATCAGGCCGGCCAGCGGGGCGTCGCCGATGTCCTCGCGCACCAGGTCCGGCAGCTCATCGGCGGCCTCGTAGCGGCGCGGCTCGAGCACGTCGAGCTCGAGCTTGCGCAGCGTGGTGGTCCAGAAGCCCGAGCGGCGCCAGGTCGGCACCTCCTCGGCCTCGTAGGCCTCGAGCGCAGCCTTGCGCTTCTCCTCCAGCCAGCTAGGCAGGCATCGCCGGCAGCGACCTCCTCGCGCACGAACTCATAGCCCTTGTCCTCCAACTCGTCCGCCAGCTCAGGGCCGCCCTCGCGGACGATCCGGCCGTCGAGCATGATGTGCACGAAGTCCGGCTTCACGTAGTTCAGGATGCGCGTGTAGTGGGTGATGATCAGCGTGCCCAGCTCGGGGCCGCGCAGCTTGTTCACCCCGTCCGCCACGACGCGCAGGGCGTCGATGTCGAGGCCCGAGTCGGTCTCGTCGAGCACGGCGATCTCCGGGCGCAGCATCGCCATCTGGAGGATCTCGGCGCGCTTCTTCTCGCCGCCGGAGAACCCCTCGTTGAGGTAGCGGCTCACGAACTCCGGGTCGATCCTGAGCATCTCGACGTGCTCGCGCATCATCTTGCCGAAGTCCTTCACCTTCATCGGCTCGTCGCGACGCGAGTTCACCGCCAGGCGCAGGAAGTTCGCCACCGACACACCGGGAACCGTCGCCGGGTACTGGAACGCCATGAACAGCCCCGCGCGAGCGCGCTCGTCGGGGTCGGCCTCGGTGATGTCCTCGCCGTTGAAGACGATCGAGCCCTCGGTGACCTCGTAGTTCGGGTTGCCCATGATCGTGTTGGCGAGCGTGGACTTGCCCGATCCGTTGGGGCCCATCAGGGCGTGCGTCTGGTCCTTGTCCACGGACAGGTTCACGCCGTGGAGGATCTCCCGCTCCTCGATCCGAACGTGGAGGTCTTTGATCTCGAGGCTCATGTCTTGACGGCTTCCTTGACGGGGTCGAAGTCAGGTCGGCGAGGGTCATCTCGCTGAGGGTGCGGACGATCGAGCCCTGCACCCGGGTCCACAGCAGCTTGGTGGGGCACGGGTCGTGCCCGGGCTCGCCGTCGCGTGCGCAGACCAGCGAGCCGTCCGAGTCGGCGGTGATGCACTCGATCGGGGCGATCTCGCCCTCGAGCGCCCGCACGACCTCGGCCATGGTGATGCTATCGGCGGGACGCGCGAGCGAGTACCCGCCGCGCGCTCCGCGCGTGCTCTGCACCAGCTCGGCACGCCGCAGGCGCGCTGCCAAGTGCTCCAGGTAGGCCAGCGGCAGCCCCTCCGCCTCGGCGATCGAGGCGAGCGACGCGGGACCGTCGCCATCGCGGCCCGCCAGGTGCGCCATCACGCGCACGCCGTACTCGGCTTTGGTGGAGAACATCATGCCGTTCTAATCCTACCGGGCAGGTAGGAGTTGGCCGCGGTCAGGCGCCTTCCTGCAGCAGGCGGCACGTCGTGCGCGATCCGCTCGGGCGTTGCCTGGCCGAGCGGGAATCCCACGCGCTGGACGCCCTTGGCGTCCACCAGGACGATGCGAGCGGTGTGCTCCAGATCGTCGCGCTGGGGCCGCACCGCGAAGCCCTTCCACACGGGCTCGAGCCGCTCTCGCGTGCCCAGCGCGAACGTCATCCGGCCGGTCATGCGCTGCTCCGAGAGGAAGGCCCGCGCGCGCTCCGGGCTGTCGCGCGGGGGGTCGACCGCCACCGCCAGCGCGGGCACGTCCTCGCCGAGCTCCGTCAGGGCGCCCTTCACCTGCTGGGCCTGCGTGGGGCAGGTGTCCTCGCAGGTCGTGTAGAGGAAGGTCACGATCACCGGGCTGCCGCGCAGCGAGCGCATGGTGATGCGCTCCCCGTCCTGGTCGGTGAGCGAGAAGTCGGGCGCGGGCACGCCGGCGGGGAGGGTGGCGCCCTCGAAGCGCCGCGGCCCGTCCGGGTCGGGTGGGTCCTCGTCTGGCGCCGCGAGCACGATCGCGCCGAGCGCGGACACCGCGATCACGGCGAGGGCTATGACCACGCGGGGGTTGATCACGCGAGGTTAGTTCCGCGGGCTTCCTGCCCGCGGTACCGGTTGAACGGCCTTCGTCCGGCGGCCGAGAACCGCTAGGGCTCCACGAGCCCGCGCCGGATGGCGTAGCGCACCAGCTCGACCCGGTCGCGCATGCCCAGCTTCGCCAGGACGTTGCCCCGGTGGGACTCCACGGTCTTCTCCGACAGCTTCAGGGCGTCGGCGATCTGGCGGTTGGTGTTGGCCTCCGCGATCAGCTTCAGCACCTCGAGCTCCCGCGGTGTCAGGTCGTCGACCGGCTCGGTGCGGCCGTCCTCGAGCCACTGCTTGAGCAACGCCTGCTGGGTGCGCGAGCTGAGAAATGTCTCACCGCCCGCGACGGTGCGGATCGCATCGATCAGGCTGGCGTCCGCCGCCCGCTTGGGCACGTAGCCGGAGGCGCCCGCCTCGAGAGCATCGAAGAAGTAGCCGTCGTCCTCGTGCATGGAGAGCATCAGCACCTGGACCTGATCGTTGTGCGCGCGGATCTGGCGCGCCGCGTGGAGGCCGGTCAGCCGCGGCATCGACACGTCGAGCACGGCCACGTCCGGCGCGGCGTCCAGCGCCCGCTCCACCGCCTCGATGCCGTCCTCCGCCTCGGCGGCCACCTCCATGTCGGCCTGGCGCTCGATCAGCATCGTCAGGCCCGAGCGCACGATGCCGTGGTCGTCGGCGATCAGAACCCGGATCACGGCAGTCTCAGCGTCAGCTCGGTGCCGACCGCCCGGCGAGGAGCGGAGGTCCAGCTCGCCGCCGACCAGGCGGGCGCGCTCGGCCATTCCCTCCAGGCCCAGCCCGCCGCTGCGATTGGTTGCCGGGTCGAAGCCGGTTCCGTCGTCGCGCACGTGCAGCTCCGTCCCGCTCGCCCGGGTCAGCAGGTCCACCTCCACGCGCTCGGCCGAGGCGTGACGCCCGGCGTTGGCCAGCGCTTCCTGGGCCACGCGATAGATCACGGTCTGACGCTCTTCGTCGAGCTGCGCCGGGTCGCCTGCCGTGCTCAACCGCGCCTGGATGCCCGTGCGCTCGCCGAAGGCGCGCACCTGAGCCTCGATCGCAGGCACCAGGCCGTGATCGTCCAATGCGGTCGGGCGAAGCTGATGCGCCAGGCTCAGCAATTCGTCCATGGCCTGGCTGGCGAGTCGCTTCAGCTCGGCCACCTCGGCTTCACGCTCGGGGGTGTCCTGGCCCAGCGCCTCGAGCCGCAGGAGGATCGCCGTCAGGGCCTGGTTCACCTCGTCGTGCAGGTCGCGGGCCACGCGCCGCCGCTCCTCCTCCTGAGCGCGCAGCACGAGCTTGCCGGAGCGCTTGCGCTCGTCGTCCACGCGCTGGAGCATCAGGTGGAACGAGCGCCCGAGCCGGTCGATCTCCTCGACCGGGTCCCCGGCGATCTCGAACGTGGACGGCTCTGCGGGGTCGATGCGCTCGATCCTGTCGATCAGGTGCTCGAGCGGCCCGAAGCGGCGCTGGAGCATCCAGATGTTCACGCAGAAGGTGAGCACGATCACCAGCACCAGGACGAGGAGCTGCCAATGCTGATCGGCCACCGAGAGGTCCAGCCCGGCAACCACGCTGGCCGTGAACAGCGTCAGCGTCACCAGCACCACGTTCGCGGCCACCACCTGCCCGATCAGGGAATCGCCGCGCTGTCTCTTTCTGGAGGTCTTCATCGCAAGAATGGGGTCCACACCCCATATCGGCAGAGTTCGCCTTGAACGAGAATCTCTCTAGAAGCTTTCTCGACGGCTTCCGCAAGCAGGGTCTGGGATTTACGTGACGGGGCGCCCGCTGGGGGCGCCCCGTCCGCGTTCGGGGGCACGTTCGCAGGCACGGCCTGCTTGCGGACGACCGGCGCTATTCTTTCTGAAGCAATGGCTTCCGGCGCAGAGATCATCCGCAGGGCGAAGGAGCAGATCCGCGAGGTGGACCCGAAGGACGTCCACGATCTGCTCGACCACCGCAACGGCGAGGTGATCGTCGACGTTCGCGAGCAGACCGAGTTCGAGGAGTCCCACCTCCCCGGCGCCGTCCACGTGCCCCGCGGGCACCTCGAGTCGCGGATCGAGGGCGCCGCCAAGGACAAGGACAAGCGCGTGGTCCTCTACTGCGCGTCGGGCAACCGCTCCGCCCTGGCTGCAAAGACGCTCCAGGAGGAGCTGGGGTACGAGAACGTCGAGTCGATGACCGGCGGGATCACGCTCTGGAAGGACCGCGGCTACGACGTCGAGGTTCCGCGCCGCCTGACCGCCGAGCAGCGCGAGCGCTACTCGCGTCACCTGCTGATCCCGGAGATCGGGCTCGAGGGCCAGCTCAAGCTGCTCGACGCCAAGGTGCTCCTCCTCGGCGCCGGCGGGCTCGGCGCCCCGACCGCCTTCTACCTCGCCGCGGCCGGCGTCGGCACGCTCGGGATCGTCGACGACGACGTGGTGGACCTCTCGAACCTGCAGCGCCAGATCGTCCACACCAACGACCGCATCGGCGTTCCCAAGGTGGACTCGGCCGAGCAGGCGATCAACGACCTCAACCCGGACGTGGAGGTCGTGAAGTACCAGACCCGCCTCGACGCCTCGAACATCATGGAGATCATCGAGGGCTACGACGTGATCGTCGACGGGGTCGACAACTTCCCCACCCGCTACCTGCTCAACGATGCATCGGTGCGGCTGAAGATCCCCGTGGTGTCCGCGTCGATCCTCGGGTTCGACGGCCAGCTGTCGGTGTTCGCCCCGTACGAGGGCCCGTGCTACCGCTGCCTCTACCCGACGCCGCCGCCCGCCGAGCTGGCTCCGTCCTGCGGCGCCAACGGCGTGCTGGGCGCGCTGCCCGGGATCATGGGCGTGCTGCAGGCGATCGAGGTCGTGAAGCTGGTGACCGGCTCGGGCGAGCCGCTCATCGGCCGCCTGCTGCTGTACGAGGCGCTGGGCACCACCTTCACCAACCTCAAGCTCAAGCGCGACCCCGACTGCCCGATCTGCTCGCGCGACCCCGGCGAGATCTCCGACGAGGAGATGGGGGTCTTCCCGGACTACGAAGCGTTCTGCGCGGCCGCGGGCTGAGGCCGCCGGGGTCTCCGCGCCTCGTGCCGCTGATCAAGATCCCACCCGTGCTGCGTGCCTCCACCGGGGGCGAGAAGGAGGTTCCCGCCGAGGGCGCCGACGTGGGTGAGGTGCTGCGCACGCTGGCCGAGGCGCACCCCGAGACCCGGGCGCAGCTGTTCGCCGAGGACGGGTCGCTGAACCGCTACGTGAACGTCTATCTCAACGACGAGGACGTGCGGGTGCTGGACGGGCTCGAAACCGCGGTCTCCGAGTCGGACACGCTGGTGATCCTGCCGGCGATGGCCGGCGGCGCCTGAGCGGCCCACCGGCCCGTTCGACACCGCCGCGCGCCTGGCGTAGGATCCGGCGCCGGGGTCTGGTCCCCTTGCTCTGCCCGTCCTGCGGTTACGACAACCCTGACGACGCCCGCTTCTGTGGGGACTGCGGCACGTCGCTGGAGCTGAAGGCCGACTGCCCGGCCTGCGGCGCTGAGAACCCGGCCGGCCAGAAGTTCTGCAACTCGTGCGGGCAGCAGATTGGGCGAGGCCTCCGCGCCGCCGCGCGAGTACGTGCCCGAGCACCTGGCGGCGAAGCTGGAGGCGTCCGCCGGAGAGCTCGAGGGGGAGCGCAAGCAGGTGACGGTCCTGTTCGCGGACGTGGAGGGCTCCATGGACCTCGCCTCGTCCGTGGACACGGAGACCTGGCGTGCCGTGATGAACGGCCTGTACGAGCTCATCTGCGACGAGGTCCACCGCTTCGACGGCACGGTGAACAAGTTCACGGGCGACGGCGCGATGGCGCTGTTCGGCGCCCCGATCGCCCACGAGGACCACGCGGCGCGGGCCTGCTACGCGGCGCTCCACATGCGGGACCGCCTGCGTGAGCACGCGGCGGCCGTGCGGCGCGAGCACGGCCTCAGCTTCTCCGTGCGCATGGGGCTGAACTCGGGCGAGGTGGTGGTGGGCGCGATGGGGAGCGATCTCGACCTGGACTTCACCGCGATCGGCAACACGGTCGGCCTGGCGGCGCGGATGGAGGCGCTGGCCGAGCCGGGCAGGCCGTGCCTGACGGCGGCCACCGCCGCCCTGATCGAGGGCTACTTCGAGCTCGACGACCTGGGCGAGGTCGCCGTGAAGGGCTTCAGCGAGCCCGTGCACACGTTCGCGCTGCTCGGAACCGGCACCGCCAGGACGCGGCTGGACGCATCGCGGGCGCGGGGGCTGTCCCGGTTCGTCGGTCGCCACGACGAGCTGGCGACCCTCGAGGCGGCGCTGGAGGGAGTCAAGGGCGCCGGCCGGGTCGTCGGGGTGGTGGCCGATCCCGGGCTCGGGAAGAGCCGGCTGTGCGCCGAGTTCGTGGAGGCCTGCCGCCGCCGCGGGGTCGACGTGACCGAGGGCCGCGGTGTCGCCCACGGGCAAGCGCATCCCGCTGCTGCCGGTGATCGAGATGATGCGGGCCTACTTCGGCGTCGACGAGGGCGACGACGCCCGCGCCGCGCGCGAGAAGATCGCCGGGCGCCTGCTGCTGCTGGACGAGAGCTTCCGGGACGCGCTGCCGGTGGTGTTCGACTTCCTGGGCGTGCCCGATCCCGACAGGCCGCTGCCCGCGCAGATGAGCCCGGAGGCGCGCCAGCGCGCGCTCTTCGGCGTCGTTCGCCACCTGGTCGAGGCGCGCGCGGGAGCGGGGCCCGGCGTTCTCCTGGTGGAGGACCTCCACTGGCTCGACCCCGGGAGCGAGGCCTTCCTGGAGAACCTCGTGGAGTCGCTGCCCGGATCGCGCACCCTGCTGGTCGTGAACTTCCGGCCGGAGTACCACGCGGCCTGGACGCAGAAGTCCTACTACCAGCAGCTGCCGCTGCTGCCCCTCGGCGCCGAGGCGATCGCCGAGCTCACCCGCGACCTGCTGGGCGACGACCCCTCCCTCGACGGCCTCGACGACCTGCTGGCGGGCCGGACGGGCGGCAATCCGTTCTTCATCGAGGAGGCCGTCCAGGCTCTGGTCGAGTCGGGCGCGCTCGCCGGCGAGCGCGGCGCCTACCGGCTGACCCGCTCGGTCGACGAGATCGCGATCCCCGCGACGGTGCAGGCCGTGCTGGCCGCACGCATCGACCGGCTGCCCCAGCGAGAGAAGACCGTGCTCCAGAGCGCGTCTGTGATCGGCCACGAGTTCGGCGAGCCCGTGCTGCGCGTGGTGACCGGCCTGCCGGAGCACGAGCTTGCCGAGAGCCTGGGCATGCTGCGGGACGCGGAGCTCGTCTACGAGAAGACCTTCTACCCGGACGCCGAGTACGCGTTCAAGCATCCGCTGACCGAGGAGGTGGCCTACCACTCCCAGCTCGGCGAGCGGCGCGCGCGCGTCCACGCCGCCGTGGCGGGCGCGATCGAGGAGCTGTATCCCGACCGGCTCGACGAGCTCGCCGCGCTTCTGGCCAACCACTGGGAGCAGGCGCACGACCCGCTCGCGGCCGCCCGCTGGAGCGCGCGCGCCGCCGCCTGGGCGGGCCAGCTCCACCCGGCGGATGCGCTGAGCCACTGGCACCGGGTGCACGCGCAGCTGTCCGGGGAGGAGGACTCGGAGGAGGTGCGGGGCCTTCGCTTCGCCTCCTGCCTCTGGATCCTCCAGCTGGGCTGGCGCTTCGGCTTGGAGGAGCGTGAGATCGAGGACGTGTTCGAGGAGGCGCGCGAGCTGGCGGAGGACGACAGCTCCATGTCGCTCGTGTTCCTCGCCCACGGGATCGCGGTCGGCATGGCGGGAGACATCGTCCGCGCCGCCGAGTTGGTGGATCACTGCGCGCGAGCTCGCGGAGCGTGGGGACAACGAGGCGGTCCTGCTCTCCGCGGGGCTCTCGTTCTGGCTCTTCCTGCAGGGCCGCATGCCCGAGGCGGCCGCGGACCTCGAGCACTACATCCCGCTCTACGAGGGGGACGTCACGCGCAGCCGCGAGATCCTGGGTTTCAGCCCATACATCTGGTGCATGATGTGGCTCGGCGTGGCCGTGCTGCCCGAGCTCGGCCGGCTCGAGGAGGCGCGGCGGCTTCGCGACCAGGCCCTCGAGCTGGCCGTCGCGCATGGCGACGTCGAGGTCGAGGGCTGGGCGCACTCCAACTTCCCGATCGTCGCCTGGGCGTCCGGCGAGCCGGAGGACGCCCTTGACCACGCGCGGAAGGGGATCGAGATCGGCGAGCGGCTCGGGAAGCCCGTTCTCCCTCCTGGCCGGGTGCCTGAACATGGCGGTGGCGCACGGGCTTCGCGACGAATGGCAGGAGTCCGAGGCCTGGGCAGCCCGCTCGCTCGAGCTGATCGACGCGACCCGCACCGGCGTTCCCTACAAGTCGCTGGTAACTGGGGCGCTCGCCGAGGCGGCTCTCGGCCAGGGGAGGACCGAGGAGGCGCGGATAGCTCGCCCGGGAGGCCGTCGACAGGCTCGGCGCGCGCGAACTCGCGGCTTCGAGGCGCGCTGCCGCCTGCTGCTCGGCCGGGTGCTGGTCGCCGACGGGATGGCCGCGGAGGCGGGGGACGAGCTCCGCTCCGCCCTGGCGCTGTCGCGCGAGCTGGGGCTGGTCGTGCTGGAGGCGAAGGTCCACGAGGCGCTCGCCGAGCTCGCCGCGGCCGAGGGCGATGCCACCGCGCGGGAGGCCGAGTTGCGCGAGGCGCTGCGAATGCACCGCGAGCACGGCGCCACGGGCCACGAGCGGCGTCTGGTGGCGCAGCTCGAGGCGGGCGCCCCCGCCGCCGGGTAGGTTCGGGCCATGGCCGAAGGGTGCGGGACCGCCTTCACGGTGCTGGTGATGGTCTCGCTCCCTCGGCATCGCGGCCTGCGGCGACGACGACGACGGGGACGGGGGCGGGACGACCGCCGCAGAGAGCGACGAACCGATCCTGATCAAGACGCGCGTGGACCTCCCCAGCGGGCGAGCGTCCTCAGTCGGATCCACCGATGGCGACTCGCCTTCTGCCCGGGCGGCACGTTCCGGACAACGCACGGGAGGCGTATGGACACCCTCGGTGCCGCCATATGCGGCCTGGTGGACAGGACGTTTCGCTGCCCCGACGGCCGCTTGAGGATCGGCTTCAGCCCGGGCGAGCCGTCAGGGTCGGACGCAGGCTGGCGACCATGGATTGGCCTCGCCAGCGGCACCGGCGTCTGACAAGAGGGCTGCAGCTCGGGTGGCGGTGACGATGAGAGACGACGTTCGACCGCGGCGGCGGCAAGCACCCCACGATAGGTCGCGAGACCTTCACCGGGACGGTCACCCGATAGCCCTACTACACTTTCTGAAGCAATGGCGCTGCCACAGCTCGACAACCGGCCGTGCGGAGGCAGGTACGAGGACATCGTGGCCGCCATCGGCAACACGCCGCTGGTGGAGCTCAAGCGCCTGAGCCCGAAGCCCGGCGTGCGCATCTACGCCAAGCTCGAGTCCTACAACCCCACCGGCTCGGTCAAGGACCGCGTGGCCCGCGCCCTGATCGAGGACGCCGAGGAGAAGGGCGCGATCGCGCCCGGCCAGACGATCCTCGAGCCCACCTCCGGGAACACCGGCATCTCGCTGGCGATGATCTGCTCGCGCAAGGGCTACCCGCTCAAGGTCGTGATGCCCGACAACGTGACCGAGGAGCGCACCCAGCTGCTCACGATGTACGGCGCGGAGATCGTCTACTCACCCGGCGAGCAGGGCTCCAACGGCGCCGTGGCGATGGCGCTGGAGATGGCCGAGGGCGACGCCTCGTACTACATGCCCTACCAGTACGGCAACGAGGCGAACCCGAACGCCCACTACAACGGCACCGCAGTGGAGATCCTGGAGGAGCTGGACGACGTCGCGGCATTCGTGGCCGGCCTCGGCACCGGCGGCACGCTGATGGGCAACGCCCGGAGGCTGAAGGAGCACGACCCCGACACTCAGATCGTGGCGGCCGAGCCGCTGCAGGGTGAGCTGGTCCAGGGCCTGCGTTCGCTCGACGACGGCTTCATCCCGCCGATCATCGACCTGAGCCTGCTCGACCGGAAGATCTTCGTCTCGAACCGCGACTCGGTGGTCTGGACGAAGAAGCTGCTGGCCGAGGAGGGCCTGTTCGCGGGTGTGTCCAGCGGGGCGATCGCGTGCGATCGCCGTGCGCGTGGCGGAGAAGCTCGACGAGGGCAACGTGGTGTTCGTCGTCTGCGACGACGGGTGGAAGTACCTCAGCTCGGGCGTCTACACGCGGTCCGTGGATGAGCTGGAGGCAGACGGGACGCTGGAGCGCGCAGCGTTCTGGTGATCGTCTAGGTCCTCCTCGAGGGCCTCGTCGTCGTCTTCCTCGTCCTCGTCCTCGTCGTCTGAATCCGTGAGCCCCTGGAACGAGTCGCGCATCTCGCGCATCCCCTTGCCCACGGAGCGGGCCGCGTCGGGCAGCCGGCTCGGGCCAAGAACGATCAGGGCGATCACCGCGATCACCATCAGCTCCATCGGGGAGGGGGAGAGGAAAGCGATCTCCACGGGGCTCAGGCTAGCGCGGCCGGCAAGCGCCTAGTGTTGGTTCGGTGCGGCTCACACGCGAGCAATGGGACGAACTCGTCGCGCACGCGCGCGAGGAGGCAGCCCAATGAATGCTGCGGAGTGATCCGGCTGCGGGACGGCGCGGTGCAGAACGTGCGCCGGGCCGGCAACGAGCGCAAGTCCCCCTACGGCTACTCGCTGGACGCCGCCAGCCTGCTCGCTGCCTTCAACGCAGCGGAGGAGGGCTACGGCGTGGCGATCTACCACTCTCACCCGCGCAGCGCGGCCGAGCCGTCACAGACCGACATCAACCTGGCCGAGTATCCCGACTACCTGTACGTGATCGTCTCGCTGGCGGGCGATCCCGACGTGCGAGCCTGGCGGATCGCGGACGGCAGGGTGAGCGAAGAGCCGGTCGAGATCGCGTGACCGAGCCTCTGGCCTGCCCGACCTGCGCGCTTCGCTACCCCCTCGACGAGCGCTTCTGCGCGAAGTGTGGGATGCCGCTGGTGTACGTGGGCAGCGACCCGATCGAGCAGCCGGTCGACGAGGCGCACGGGCGCGCCCGCAAGATCGATCCCCGCTACACCGAGGGCGAGCTCGTGCGAGTGGCCGGCGGGCGCAACCAGGCCGAGGCCGAGCTGATCCAGGGGCTGCTCCTGGAGGAGGGCGTGCCGAGCATCCTGCGCCGCAGCGCGGGCTTCGACGTGCCCGACTTCCTGGCGGCGGGCCCGCGGGACGTGCTGGTGCCGGAGGCCGGGGCGGAGCGCTGCGAAGGAGATCCTTCTGGAGGCGGAGCTGGCGCCGCAAGAGACGTCAGACGTCGGACCTCAGACCTCAGGGGCGAGAATCGCCGTGGTGGTTCTTGCGGGCGGGGCTCTCGCGGCGCTCATCGCCTGGGCCCTGATTCAGCTCAGTGGCTGAGCTACGGGTCGCCAGCTTCCTCGCGCCGCGGCTCGAGGGGCTGTACCGGTCGGTGGCCGAGGCCATCGGCGGGGAGCTCGTGCCGGACGGGGTCGTTCCAGGCGCTGGAGACCGGGGAGATCGACCTCGCGTTCCTGTGCGGGCTCCCCTACACCCGGCTCGAGGGGGTCGAGGCTCTCGCCGCTCCCGTGCCGTCCGGCGATCGCTACGGCGGCCGGCCGGTCTACTTCTCCGACGTGATCGTGCGCGCGGACGATCGCCGCACGGTCGTTGGCCGACCTGCGCGGGCGGCGGTTCGCGTTCAACGAGCAGGGGTCGCACTCGGGCTACAACGCGGTGACCGCGGAGACGGACTTCGCCGCGTTCGGCGCCACCGTCGAGGTCGGCTCGCACGTGGCGGCGATCGCGGCGGTGCGGGCGGGGGAGGCCGACGGCGCTGCGATCGACAGCCACCTGCTCGACCTCCTGCGCGACGACGACCCGGCGCTCGACCGCGAGCTGCGCTTGGCGGAGTCCCTCGGCCCGTGGCCCGAGAAGCCGCTCGCGGCCGGGCCCTCGGTGACGACCGAGCGGCGAGCCGAGCTGCGCGCGCTGCTGGCCGGCCTGCCCGCGCAGCCGGAGTTCCGCGTCGATCGCTGGGCGGCCGTGGAGGACGCCGGCTACGACCCGATCAGGCGGCTCGCAGCTCGGTCTCGTACGAGACCGAGTGGCGCGTGAGCGTTCCGTCTCCCTCGACCACGTAGGCGCCCATCCGCGTGAGCGGGGGCGAGTAGGCGTGCACGGTGAGCGCCGGCTCGTCGCCCACGT
Source organism: uncultured Thermoleophilaceae bacterium (assembly GCA_963761505.1). Lineage (GTDB taxonomy): Bacteria > Actinomycetota > Thermoleophilia > Solirubrobacterales > Thermoleophilaceae > JAAYBF01. The sequence continues at coordinate 141,828 of CAVXGW010000007.1, read as the reverse complement.
GCAGCACGCGGTGGATCTCCGACGCCTCGATCGTGAACGTCTCGCCGGGCCCGTACTCGCGGACCTCGGGCGGGCCGCCGAGGCGCAGCCGCTCCTCGCGCACGCGCCCGCGGATCACATGCACCGCGCCGGCGGAGAGGTCGTGGTCGTGGAAGCCCGTGTCGGCGGTCTGGCCCCAGTGGATCAGCCACGTGGACAGCTGCCGGCCGCGGTAGAGCTCCTGGTAGCTGCGGTCGGCATCGACGTCCAGGCACAGCTCGTGCCAGGGGTTGCGCCCGAGCCAGGCGGCGGCATCGGACAGCTCGGCGAGGGTGAGTTCGCGGTCTGGGAGATCTATACTCAACAAAGTTGGTCGACAATATACACCGATTGGGCAGGCGGTACCCTCCCGGCGCGTGGACTTCACTCCTTCCGATCGCGTCCAGGGCCTCCGCGAGCGCGTCCGTGAGTTCATGGACGAGCACGTCATGCCGGTCGAGGCCGAGGCGATGCGCGCGCTCGACGAGGAGGTCGGCCCCGGGGTCGCCTACCCGCAGATCATCATCGAGATGCGCGAGCGCGCGAAGGCGGAGGGCCTCTGGAACCTCTTCCTGCCCGACGAGGAGCACGGGCCCGGGCTGACCAACTGGGAGTACGGGATGCTCTGCGAGGACATGGGCCGCTCCGGCGCCGTGGCGCCGATGGCCTTCAACTGCTCCGCGCCGGACACCGGCAACATGGAGATCCTGGCCGAGTACGGCACGCCGGAGCAGAAGGAGCGCTGGCTGCAGCCGCTGCTCAACGACCACGTCCGCTCGTGCTTCTCGATGACCGAGCCCGAGACCGCCGGCTCGGACCCGACCGGCCTGGCCGCCCGCGCCGAGCTACAAGGCGACGAGTGGGTCGTGAACGGCCACAAGTGGTTCACCTCGGGCTACAACGGCGCGTCGGTGGCGATCGTGATGGTCGTGACCGACCCCGAGGCCGCGCCGCACAAGCGCGCGAGCATGATCGTGGTGCCCATCGACACCCCCGGCTTCACCGGCGTGCGCCCGGTCCCGGTGATGGGCCACGACGAGGGCCCCGGCCACTGGGAGGTGACCTACGAGGACGTGCGCGTCCCCGAGTCGGCGCTGCTGGGCGGCCGCGGCGAGGGCTTCACGATCGCCCAGGCCCGCCTGGGCCCCGGCCGCATCCACCACTGCATGCGCGCCATCGGCTCGGCCGAGCGCGCCTTCGAGCTGATGTGCCGGCGTGCCCACGAGCGCGAGGCGTTCGGCGGGAAGCTCGCCGAGAAGCAGTTCGTCCAGGACTTCATCGCCAAGTCGCGGATGGAGATCGACGCGGCGCGGCTGATGGTGCTCCACGCCGCCTGGAAGATGGACACCGAGGGCAAGCGCGCCGCCCGCCAGGAGATCTCGATGATCAAGGTGATCGCCGCGCAGATGCACCAGGAGGTGCTCGACCGCGCGATGCAGGTGCACGGCGCGCTCGGCATGTCCGACGACACGCCGCTGGCGTCGATGTGGCGCCAGGGCCGCTGGCTGCGGATCGCCGACGGGCCCGACGAGGTGCACAAGATGGTGATCGCGCTGCGCGAGCTGAACCGGTTCAAGCCCAGGGAGGCGGTGGAAGCCTGATGGAGGCGGCAACCGCACCGTCCGCATCGGGCCTGACCGCCGAGCAGCAGGACTTCGTCGCCGCGATCCGCGACTTCGCGCAGCGCGAGAAGTGGGAGGTCCCCGAGGACGACCACCACTCCGACGAGCTGGCGGCCAAGATGGCCGACCTGGGCTGGTACGGGCTCCAGATCGACGAGGAGTACGGCGGCTCGGGTGGCAGCTTCCTGGATGCCTGCCTGTTCCTGGAGGAGACGGCGACGGGCCAGATCCCGATCGGCGCCTACGGCGTGACCCTGATCTGCGTCGGTGCGCTGAACCGGTTCGGGACCGATGACCAGAAGCAGGACCTGCTGGGGCGGGTGACCAAGGGCGGCACGCTCGCGATCGCGATGTCAGAGCCCGATTCGGGCTCCGACGTGGCGTCGCTGAAGACCAAGGCCCGGCTCGACGGCGGGGAGTGGGTGCTGTCCGGGGCCAAGATGTGGTGCAGCTACGCCCACAAGGCCAGTCACACGCTGATCGTGTGCCGCACCGGCGAGGGCTCGGAGCGCCACGAGGGCCTGTCGATGATCTGGGTCCCGCACGACGCGGAGGGCTTCACGATCACCCCGATCTCCACGATGGGCGGGAAGGAGACCAACGAGCTCCACCTCGACGACGTGCGCGTGCCCGAGGGCAACCTGCTGGGGACGGAGGGCAACGGCTGGATCCAGCTGATGGCCGGCCTGAACTACGAGCGCACGATTCTCGCGGCCACCTCGCTGGGGCTGGCCCAGAGGGCATTCGACGACACGCTCGCCTACGTGAAGGAGCGCAAGCAGTTCGGCCGTCCCGTCGGCTCGTTCCAGGCGCTCCAGCACCGCCTCGCCGACATGGCCACGGAGCTGGCACAGGTGCGGCTGCTGGTGCGGTGGGTGGCGCGGCTGACCGACGAGGACCCGTCGCGGATGCTGCCCCAGGAGGCCTCGATGGCGAAGCTGGCGGCCACCGAGCTTGCGAAGAAGTGCGCGCTGGAGGCGGTGCAGATGGCCGGTGGCTATGGATACGCCACCGAGTACCCGATGGAGCGCCACCTGCGCAGCGCGGTCGTGACGACGATCTACGGCGGCACTTCGGAGATCCAGCGCAACATCATCGCCAAGACGCTCGGTCTGTAGGTGACTAGCCGGTTCCCGGACGCGGGTAAAGGATGAGGAAATGGCCGCCGATATCCATCGCGTGGGGCAACGAGACTCTGCCTCCGTAAACGCCCGACCGGATTCTCAGCCGGTCCAGCGCCCCGTGCTCGGAGCCGGGGACGCGCTGCGGGCGGTCAGCCGGGTGCTCTCCGCGACCGCCGAGGGCGCGGGCCCGGACGTCGTCAGGGAACGGCTTGTAGGCGAGGCCAGGGACCTGTTCGCCGTCACCCGTGCGCGGCTGCTGGCCGTGGCGCCGCGAGAGGACCGGTTGGAGCAGCTGGCCGCGAGCCCCGCCTCGAGCCTCAAGCACGGTTCGCTCGCGCTGTCCACGCTGCCGGCGCTGGCCGGCGTGGTGAACGACGGAGTCCCGGTCCTGGTGCTCGACGGGGACGACGCCCGGGTGCTGGCGTATGCGCTGGGTGACCCCGAGGGTCCCGTGGGCACGCACCTGTTGCTGGGTATGCAGACCGGAGCGGCCGTAGGCCACGTGCTGGTGCTGGCGGAGGACGAGCCGCGCAGCTTCGCGCAGGAGGAGCTCGAGCTGGGCAGCGCCTTCGCCGCGGCGGCGGCCGCCGCCCTTGCGCAGCTGCAGCTCGCCGAGGGCCAGGCGGTGCACGTGGCGCAGCAGGCGGCGCTCGCCCGCGCGGCGAAGTCGCTGAACGAGAGCCTCGACCTGAACCGGGTGCTCGTGCGCATCTGCCACGAGGCGGCGGCCATCCTCGACAGCGACAACGCCATCGTCTATCGCGGCAACGCTCAGGACGGGGTCGTGATCGAGGCCACCTACGGGATGCCCCCGGAGTCGATCGGCTACCGGATGCCGGCGGGCGGCGGCCTGGCGGGGAAGGTGGCGCAGCTCGATCGGCCGCTCATCACCAACGACTACCAGGCGATGCCGAACCAGGGGGACGCCACGCTGTTCGGCGAGGTGCGCGGATCGGCGGCGGTCCCGCTGCACTGGGACGGAGAGCTGCGCGGAGTCCTGTCGGTCGGGTACACGAAGGCCCGCCTGGTCACCCGGGACCACCTGAGCCTGCTCGAGGCATTCGGCGAGCTGGCGGCCGCCGCGTGCCGTAACGCCAGCGCCCACGCCGGGCTTGCACAGGCCGCGCGCACCGACGGCCTAACCGGCTGCGTGAACCACGCCGCCATGCACGACGCCCTCATACGCGAGATCGACCGCTGCGCGCGCACCGGGCATCGCCTCTCGCTCGTGCTCGTGGACATGGATGACTTCAAGCAGGTAAACGAGGAGTACGGGCACCTCGTGGGCGACGAGGTCCTGCGCCGCGTGGGGGCCGCGCTGCGCCATGCCGTCCGGCCCTACGACCTGGTGGCGCGCTACGGCGGCGACGAGTTCGCGATCGTCACCATCGAGGCGGACGAGAGCGAGGCGCTCGAGGTGGCGACCCGCGCGCTCGACGGGGTGCGCCGGTCCCTCGCCGAGATGCCCGAGGCCGGGAGCGCCGGCGGCGCCAGCGCCGGCGTGGCCGAATGGCACAACGGCGAGAGCTCCACCGACCTGATCGAGCGGGCCGACCGCGCTCTGCTCTACGGAAAGCAGGAGGTGGGGAGCGGAACGGTGTCGCTCGACTCCGACGCGCCCGAGGGCTTCCACCCGACCGTCCTGCGCCCGGGCAAGATGCAGCAGCGCGCGGTGCCCGATCCGGCGACGTCGGAGGGCGGCGAGGCCGGCCGTCTGGCCCGACGCCAGCCGGCAGCAGACCGACCGCCTTCGCAAGCGCACCCGCCAGCTCTCGCTGGCCAACGCGCTCGGCACCCGGCTGGCCGGGATGACCGAGGCGCAGGCGATCGTCGAGGCGGCGGCGGACGAGTTGCACCGGGCGTTCGGCTACCACCTGTGCGAGGTGATCCGCCTCCGCGAGGACGGGCAGGTGGAGTACGCCGCCGGCCGCGGCGAAGCGTTCAACGAGCTGGCGGGGCAGGACTGGAGCCAGCCGCGCGGCGCGGGCGTGATCGGCCGCTGCCTGCGCGAGTGCCGCCCGGTGATCGTGACCGACACCGCCGAGGATCCCGATTTCACCGAGACCAGCATGACCTCGGGCGTGCGCTCGGAGCTGTGCGTGCCGCTGTGGGTCGGCGACGAGCTGTGGGGCGTGATCAACCTCGAGGAGGACCGGCCTGGCGCCTTCGACGAGGACGATGCCCGGCTGGTTCAGACCGTGGCCGACCAGGCGGGGTCCGCGCTTCGCTCGGCCACGCTCTACGAGCGGCTCGAGGCCGCGTACGTGGGGACGGCCGAGGCGCTGGCCGCGGCGCTCGAGGCGAAGGACTCCTACACCGCGAGCCACTCGAGCGCGGTGGTCGAGCACGCCCTGGCGGTCGGCAAGCTCCTGGGCCTGTCCGAGGAGGGCATGCGGACGCTGCGATTCGGGGCGATCTTCCACGACCTCGGCAAGATCTCGGTGCCCGAGGCGATCCTGAACAAGCGCGGCCCGCTCACCGCGAGCGAGCGCGGCGAGATTGAGCAGCACACCATCGTGGGCGAGCGGATCCTCTCGTCCGTCCCGTTCCTCAAGGACGTCCTTCCCCTGGTGCGTCACGAGCACGAGCGCTGGGACGGCCGGGGCTACCCGAACGGGCTGAAGGGCGAGGACATCCCGTTCGGCGCCCGGATCATCCTGGCCTGTGACGCGTTCGACGCGATGACGAGCGACCGGCCCTACCGACCCGCGATGTCCCGTGCCCAGGCCAGGGCGGAGCTGATCGCCGGGGCCGGCACGCAGTTCGACGAGCGCGTGGTGTCCGCGCTGCTGCGAGTGCTCGACGCCGACGAGCCTCAGCCTGTCGTGAGCATCGCCAGGTAATCCCGCCAGTCGCGCTCGACGCTCGCCGCCGGCCGGCCGAACGCCTCCTCGATCGGCCTGCGCGGGCTGCGGGTATCCGGCGCGCGGGCGAGCTCCGCGCATGCGCGCGGGCCCACCTCGCGGTCGAGCAGCTCGAACACCGTGCCGCCGAGCACGAGCGCGTCGCGCGACGCCGGGGGGAACTGCGGCCTGCCGCCCTCGTGGAGCCTGCGGGCCACCGCCGCGCGCATGAGGGGAGCCTGGCCGGCGAGGTAGGACGCGGCCCCCTCGCACAACCAGGCCGACCGCACGTAGCGCCGGAACGTGGCGGGCGAGAACGGCGGCGGCAGGGTGTCGTTGTTCGCGCCCACCACCACGTGCGCGTACTCGTGGCGGGGCGTGCGCAGCAGCGCCTCCAGCGAGCCGGGCACTCCCGATGCCCGCTTCTCCAGCGCCGGCCGCGCCAGCACGTGGATCTCCCCGGCCCCGAAGAACCCGGCGAAATACCTGCGGCCGGCCGGCGCGGACACCAACCGCGCCAGCGGCAGCCAGGGGGCCGCCAGGTTCATCATCAGGGGCCGCGGATGCACGATCACGGCCACATCGCCGGGAACGTCCGCGAACAGCCCCTCCAGCTCCCCGCGGAAGACCTCGAGGTCGTCGAGCATCGCGGCGGCCTCCTCGGAGGCATCCGACTCATGGCGAGCGGCGAACGAAAGCGAGGCGGTCTCGACCCAGGCCATGACGGCGCGAGAACCTACCCTGAGGCCTGAGGCCTGTCTGAGGCCTGAGGCCTGAGGCCTACGGCCCCAGCCCCACCGACTGCTGCCACGTGCCGCGGTCGTAGAACGGCAGCTCCGGCGTGGACGCCGCGCCCTGGGCGCTCACGTCGTACATGCGGCGCGGCTCGCGCCAGGTGTCGGGGTTGGGGTTGCGGAAGCGCCCGGCCAGGCGCTCGTGGGTGCGCTCGGCGGCCAGGCGCAGGGCGCGCAGGCCCAGGGTGCGCAGGGCGTACGCCTCGCCGTTGGAGATGTCGAACTCGTGGGAGCTGCCGGGGTTGCCCGCCAGGTCCTTGGTGCCGGCGCCGAGCGGGCCCCTGCACCAGCCCGAACAGGGCGATCGCCTCGGCCCGGTCCTTGAACTCCTCCCAGATCGCCACGCCCGGGCTGACGGTGCCGTCGCCGCGGGTGCGGTCGTAGTTGCCGTCCCACTCCAGCAGCCGCCGGAAGATCCCGCGGGTGATGCCGGTGGTGCCCCGCGCGGCCCGGCGCAGGCGCTTGCGGAAGAACGGGTACTGCTGCGCGGTCGTGCCGGTCACCCTGTCCATCGCTTTCGAGGCGTCATACGAGGGCTTCTTCACGGTGCGGCCCACGAGCAGCTTCAGCAGCCGCGCGCGGTGGTAGGGACCCGACAGGCGCTCGCGCGCCTCGGCGTCGCCCGCCGTCCAGCCGGCGGAGGGCACGTTGTTCCACTGGAACACGAAGCCCTGGCGCGGGTTGATCACGTACGGGGTGCGCCGCCGTGGCAGCAGGCCGCGCCACTCCGCCTCGCCGGTCCCGGGGTAGGGCAGGCGCTCGTCGAAGCGCCTGGGGCGCAGCGGGTGCAGGCCGGGGTGCCAGTAGCCGATGTTGCCGCGGTCGTCCACGGCGATCACGTTCTCGTTCCAGGTCACCTGCAGCATCGCGCGGTCGGCGTCGCCCACCGTCCTGGCGTCGTTGAGCGCGCTCAGGCCGACGATCGTCTCCAGCTCGCGGCCCCAGATCGCGTACCTGCGCGCGTAGGCCACGCCGCCGGCGCGCACCTGCACGGGCCCGTGCACGGTGCGGCAGATGCGCTCCGTGCGCGAGCCGTTCAGACGGCTGGGGGACAGGACGAGGTCGGGCAGGTCGGTGGCGGGCGCGCGGAAGTCGAAGCGCTCGTTGCGGCACTCCATCCGCCGCGTCTGGCCCCTGAAGCGGTAGCTCTCCGAGCCGGTGAGCGTCTCGGCGTAGAGGTCGTCCTCGTCGGACAGGCCCGAGGTGAAGCCCCACGCCACGCGCCCGTTGTGACCGATCCCCAGCACGGGCACGCCGGCCGCGCTCACGCCGCGGATGTTCTGGACGGGCGAATGCAGCTCGAACTCCACGAACAGCTCGGGGATCGAGAAGCCGAGCTGGGGGCCGTTGAACACGAACGCGTTGCCGGCGCCCCTCGGGCGGCGGTAGCGCTGCTTGGAGCACCTGCGCCGGACGCGCCCGCGGCGCCGGACACGCTTGCACTTGCGCTTGAGCTTCCTGGCGGGCCGGCCGATGCCCCACATGTACGAGCCGCCGCGCGGGAGCAGCCGGCGCGACTCGCGCGGCCGGGTGGCCAGCGAGGCCTGCGCGCTGGGCAGGCTCAGCCCCGCGACGAACCGCTGCGAGCGCACGTACGCGGCTCGCTCCTGCTTGCGCGTGCGACCGGGCTGGGAGGAGAACCTGCCGTGCACGGGCGGCACCGTGGGCACCGCGCCCTTCGTGCGAAGCGGCAGCAGCCTCGAGAACCCGCGCGCGCCCATCTCCTTGAGCGCCCGCGCGTTCTCCAGCTCCCGGCCGTCTCCCGAGGGCACGGTGCGGGCGAGGAAGATGCCGATCCGCGCCGTGTCGCGCAGCGTCCAGGTGGGCACCGCCACGGCCAGCGCCGCGAACTCGCCCGGGAGCTTCGACGGATCGCTGCGCGCCTCGGCCGCCCAGGCGTTGATTCCATCCCGGTAGGCCTCGGCGCGGCGCCGCAGCGTGGCCGGGATCGTGGCGAGCATCCGGTCCAGCTCGGCATCGGTGTAGTAGTCGCGCCGCGCGATCAGGTCGTCGTCGAGGTAGGAGTCGCCGAGGATCTCCGCCAGGCGGCCGCTGGTGGCGCGGCGGAACAGCTCGAGCTGGAACAGCCGGTCCTGCGCCACGGCGTAGCCCACGCCCCACCAGGCGTCGTAGTCGCTGGCGCCGGTCACGGCCGGCACCCCGTAGGGGCCGCGCACGATCCGCACGCCCGCCTTCGGCGTGGTGGCCGGGCCGGCCTGGTTGAACAGGGCCGACTTGAACCGGAACGAGGTGAACAGCGAGGTCTGGTCGTTGAGGTGGGGCGAGCCGGTGCCGGACGCCACGCCGGGGACCGAAACGAATCCGCTCTGCCCGGGCGGCAGCACCGACTCGGCGTTGATCACCCGCGCGTCCGCTGAGACCGCGCCGGCGGCGAGCACCACCAGGGCGGTCGCGAGGTGCCTAACGAGGCGCACGGCCCTGGATCTCCACCGCCTGCTGGAACGTGGGCCGGTTGACCCAGTGGATCACCGGCTGCTGCGCGGCGCCGAGCGCGCGCATCCAGATCGAGTCGAAGCAGAACTGGTCGGCGGCCTTGCGGCGCGGGTCGGTCGGCCCCAGGCCGGGCTGGGACTCGCAGATCTCGTCGCCCCCGTACACCTGGCCGGGAGTCTTGCCGAGCGCCTGCACCAGCGTGGACACCAGCACCGCGCGGCAGCGGCGCAGCGTGCCGCGCCGGCGCTTGGTGCCGCCGCAATAGGTGCGCGAGTGGCGCGCCCGCTTGCGCGGCGGGCGCTTCAGCCGCCTGAGCCGCTTGCGCCCGAGCAGCGTGCGCAGGTCCTTCTGCACCAGGCCGTAGGTGCCGCCCTGGTAGGCCGAGCCCAGATGCGCCCCGTGGTTGTTGGGCTCGTTGTCGAGGTTCTTGAAGCCGATGAAGCGCTCGTAGGTGTCCCTGCCCAGCACCGGCTCGAACGCGCCGCGCACCAGCAGCGGCCACCAGGCGTCCATGATCCGGACCGCCTCGGCGTGGTCATAGACGCCGTCGCGGTTCGCGTCCTTGCGCGGCGCGCCCGCCGCCATCCACGCCCGCAGCTTGGCCAGCGCTCCCGCCACTCGCGGGTCCCTCTGCCGCCCCATCGCCCGCAGGATGTACGGCAGCACGGCGTCGCCGCGCAGGTCGGTGATGCCCGCCGTCTCCATCGCGTCGGCCAGCTGGGGCAGGGTCATCTTGCGGGCGCCCTTGGTGCCCCGCTTCACGCGGTCCTCCAGCAGCTTGGAGCGGTAGATCGAGCTGTACTCCCAGTTGGAGTCCGCGGCCCTGAACTCGCGCGCGGACTTGTTGTTCCAGTTCACGATGTAGCGCTGGTTGATCGTCTGCGGCAGCTTGCCGAACGGCACGTACCGAGCGCGGTAGGCGTCGGGGTTGAAGCCCTGCCATTCGAACTTCGCCCGCACCGGGAAGTTCTGGTTCACGCCCCTGGCGCGCACGGGGTTGTCGCCGGTGTTGATGTAGGCGATATCGCGGCTGTCGGCGTAGAACCAGTGGAACGCGTAGTGCAGCTCTTTGGCGGCGCGCTGGAAGTCGCGCGCGCTCTTGATCACGTTCGGGTTGTTGAAGCGCGAGACGCCGATGCCCGCGTCGAGCTCGTGCATGTAGGTGGAGCGCAGCTTCGTGTAGGCCACCGGCTTGCCCTTGATCGTCCCGCGCGCGATCACCAGGCCGATCTTGGTGCGGAAGGCGCGTAGGGTCTGGGTGCCCGCGGGGGTGCTGTCGGCGAGGCTGGGGGACCAGTTGTTGCGCCGCTCCAGCGCCTCCATGGGGATGCAGCGCCCGCGGAAGCGGTAGTGCGTGGAGGCCTTGGTCGGCCTCGCGCCGCTCGGCTCGCAGAGGTCGACGGCGAAGGTGTCGATGATGTCCTGGCTCGAGGACGTCGCGCTCCAGGCGTAGTCCCGGCCGCGGCCGAGCGTTACGTAGAGGTTCACGCCGTTGAAGGCGGCGCCGCGCGCGTCGATCCCGGGGCCGTGCAGGTCGATCTCCATCAGGATCTGCGGGTTGAAGTAGCCGGTCTGGGGGCCGAACACGGCCAGCGGCCTGCCGGACGCCGACTCCCGTCCCGACACCAGCAGCGCGTTCGACTGCTTGGCGGGGATCGAGCGCAGGTCGCCGAGCAGCCCATCCCGCTTCGCGTTCGAGCGGGCGCCGCTGGAGGACACCTCGAACTTCGTCTTCTCCACCGATCCGCGGTCCGGAATCGCCAGGCTGCCCTTGCGTACCCTCTTCGGCGGCCGCTGGTAGGGGAACTTCTTCTTCAAGACGGTGACCGGCGCCTCGGGATCCTCGGCACTGCGGAAGTCGCGCCAGGCGGCGTTGCCCTTCTTCGTGCCGAAGCGGCGCCGGGATGCCTGCAGCGCCAGCGCCGAGTCGAGCTCCGAGCCGCCGCCCTTGCCGAACGTGGCGCCGATCAGCGTCGCCGTGGAGATCACGTCGCGCACGTTCCAGTCCGCCGGGCCCTGCGGCCGGCCGATCGCCGCGTACTCGGCGGGCATCTTCAGCGGGTTCAGGCGGGCCTCGGCGATGTACGCCTGCACGCCCGCCACGTAGTCCGCGATGTCGCGCTGGACCTGGGCTCCCTCGGCGCCGTAGAGCTCGTCGAAGGTGTCGTACTGGCGCTGCAGGTCGGCCTCGTTGTAGGGCGCCTGCGACCAGATGTCCGCGTCCATCGCCCGGTTGCCCGCGGCGCCGCCCGCGAAGCTCGAGAGCGTGCCGCGGCCCACGTTGCGCAGCGCGTCCATGAAGAACAGCCGGTCCTCGGCCCCCGCGTAGCCGGCGCCGAACATCGTGCCGGCGCGCGTGCGCCCGTAGACGTGGGGGATGCCGAATCCCCTGTCGCGCTGGATGGTCACGTCGGAGCGCGGGGAGTACGTGCGCTCCACGTCGCCGGGCCTCACCCCGAAGCTGGCGTCCTTGAAGAAGCTCGGGAGCTGGGCGGCGGTCAGCCCGGGCGTGGCGTACACGAGGTTCTCGTACATCCGCAGCTGGTCGTCGGAGTGCGGCGGCCGCGCGCCGGTGGCCAGGAACTGGCCGAGCTGGAGCGCGTTGAAGGTGCCGTTCTGGCCGGACGGCAGCACGTTGCGGAACCCGCGCCCGTCGTTCGACTGGTAGGGCTGGACCTGGGCGTGCGCGGGCGCGGCCGCGAGCGCGGCGAGGACGACGGCGACTCCGAGGATCCGGCGGCCCAAAGCGGGACGAAGCTACCAACGCGGCGAGGGGCGACGCGCCGGTCGGTCAGCCCTGGCCGCGGCCGATGTGCTCAAGGACCACGGGCTCCCGCCCGACCCTCATTCAGAAACGTCGGTATGGCCGACGAAAGTGAATGAGAGTTCAGGGCCTGGCCCGCACCCACGCGTGCGGCACGCCCTGGGACCGGGCGACCAGCGGCTGGATCAGCCCGTACAGCGGCCGCGCGCGCCGTGCGGTGGCCTCGTACGCCGGCCCGGGGCGCAGCCGGAACGGCCTGCCCGACGCGACCACCCGCAGGCCGGCGGCCGGGAAGACCCGCCGGTAGGCCGCCAGGTTCATGACCCACCACAGCGGCCAGCCCGGCGCCTCGAGCCGCGCGATCGGCTGATGGGGGTGCAGCACGGTGAGCAGGGGCGAGATCGAGTCGACGGACAGGAGCTCGGCGTCCTGCGCCAGCACGCGGCGCACGGCCTCGACCGCTCCGACGGGATCGCGGAGGTGCAGGAGCAGGCTGCCGATGAAGGCGAAGTCGAACCGGCCGACCTCCTCCGGGTCGAGGTCGTAGACGGTCATGTCGCGCCGCTCCACGCTTGAGCCGAGCGCGGCGTGTGCGATCTCGAAGCCCCGTCTGTGATTGGGGTGAACGCGCTCGAAATCGTCCCTTTGCGCCCGGTCGGGGTGCCGGGCCAGTCGTAGCCGCCGGCGTCGTCGACGTCTACGGCCACGACCTCGGCGGCGCCGCGCCGCTCCATCTCGAACGCCCAGAAACCGTTCGCGGTGCCGACGTCCAGGCAACGACGGCCGCGCAGGGAGGCCGGGAGCGGAACCCGCTTCGCCGCGGTGATCGTGTCGAACTGCCCCTGCGTGACGATGCCGCCCGGGAGCTCGATCGCGTGGTACCAAGCGACCGAATCGACTTCGGCTCGGAGCGACACGGGCGCGGGGCGGCGGCTAGGCGAGCGCCGGCACGGCGTCCGAGGCGATCGACTCGATCTCCGCCTCGACGCGCTCGAACTCGTCGTCGGAGAGCACCGGGGTGCCCTCGAACGGGAGGTCGCGGTGCAGCTCGATCCACGAGCGGCAGCCGGTGTACTCGTCGCGCACCTTCACGGTCACCGGGCGCGGGATCCGGTAGGTGCGCAGGAGGATCACGTGCATCGGATGGCGGCGCTTCCACTGCAGCCGCTTCTCCGCGTAGTCCGTGGTCCAGATGTAGTAGGGCGACAGGGCGTCCACCGCGCGCGGGTCGGTGATCAGGTAGCTGGCCGCCACCTCGGCCCAGGCGCGGATGCGCACCCGGTCGGGCTGGGGGATCCCGCCGTCCTGCAGCAGCGCCCGCGCGGGCGGCTCGCCGTCCGGCCAGACGCCCTCCTCGAGCGCGCGGCCGACCTCGGGCATGTGCGACTCGCGCACGAGGTCGTTGCGCTGGTGATCGAAGGTGGGGTAGAGGAAGAAGCGGTCGTGCTCGATCTCGAAGTGCTTGTTCTCCTCGCGGATCCCGCCCTTGCGCAGGGTCAGCAGCTGCTCACCCTCGGCGAGAGCGCGCACGGTCACAGCCCATTCCTTGAAAGCGATTGGCATAAGAGGGGGAAACCTTCGACCGCACCGTGGACGCTGGTCTATTTCATCGGCGCGGGACGGGCATTGTTACAAGCCCGTTCCCTCTTTTCAAGCCGAATTTCGTGCCGTTTGTAACAGTCGCTGCACCGCCTGCCCTACCGCGCGGGCGCCTTCCATGCCGGCCTGGAGGACCCCCGCGTAGAGCATGAAGCTGTGGATCGTGCCGCCGTAGACCAGGTGGTCCACGGGCACGCCATCCCGCTCCAGGCGGGCGGCATAGCGGCTTCCGTCGTCGCGCAGCGGGTCGTTCCCGGCGGTGACGACGACCGCCGGCGCGACGCCCTCCAGCGACTCCGCCAGCAGAGGCGAAACCCGCGGATCGGAGCGGTCGACGCCGTCCGGCATGTACTGGTCGTACATCCACGACAGCGAGGCCTTGGTGAGCATCCGGCCCTCGGACAGCTCGTCCATCGAGGGCGATCCCATCGTGGCGTCGGTCACCGGGTACAGCAGCACCTGGCCGGCGAGGGCGGGCGCGCCCGCGTCCCGCGCTTGGATCGCGGCGACCGCCGCCAGGTTCCCGCCGGAGCTGTCCCCTCCGATCACCAGCGGTCCCTCCGCCTCGCGGCCGGCCCATGCGGTCACGGCGATCGCGTCCTCGGCGGCGGCGGGGAAGGGATGCTCCGGCGCAAGCCGGTAGTCGACCGACAGCAGCTCCAGCCGGGCCTGGTTCGCCAGCCGCCGGCACAGCGGGTCGTGGGTGTCGAGGTCGCCGCGCACGAAGCCGCCGCCGTGGAAGTACACGAACAGCCCCGGGTCGCGCTCGGACGGCAGGTAGCGGCGCGCCCCCAGCTGCGAGGCCGCTCCCGGCACCTGCTCCTCGCCCACGCTCTCCACCGGCTCGGGCTCGCCGGACACCCGGAGCGCGTCGTGCGCCAGCCGGCGGAACTCCTCGATCGGGATGTCCGTGGCCGGCGGCGGCGGATTCGCCTCCACGTAGTTGAGGAGGTCGCGGGCCTCGTCGTCGAGCGGGTGGGTCACGGGCGCACCGACTCGATCACGGCGGCGAAGTCCGATCCGCCCAGCCCGGCTTCCTCCGCCTCCGCGTAGCGCCGCTCGGCGGCCTGCGCCACCACCGGATCGAGCCCGAGCGCCTTGGCCTCGGCGAGGCAGTAGCGCACGTCCTTGAGCATGTGCTCGAGCTTGAACAGCGCGTCGAAGTCGCCCTCGACCATCGGCCCGGACTTCAGCGCCCGCATGGCGGAGTCGCCCGACCCGGAGCCCACCACCTGGAGCATCTTGTCCAGGTCGATCCCGGCGCGCTGCGCGAGCACGATGCCCTCCGCCAGCCCGGCGGCGTTCACCGCCGCCAGCGTGTTGTTGATCAGCTTGATCATCGAGCCGTGACCCTGCGGCCCCACATGCAGCACCAGCTCGCCCATCGCCTCGAACGCCGGCCGCGCCCGCTCGAACGCCTCGGCCGGGCCGCCGGCCATGATCGTGAGCGTGCCGTCCTCCGCCTTCGGCCGCGACCCCGTGACCGGCGCGTCGAGGAACATCAGGCCGCGCTCGCCCAGCCGCTCGCCGATCGACCGGCTGGCGCTGGGCGCGATCGTGGACATGTCGACCGCGAGCCCGCCCTCGGGCAGGCCATCGGCGGCCCCGTCCTCGCCGAGCAGCACCGCCTCCACCTCCGGCACGTCGGGAACCATCGATATCGCGATGCCCGCCGCGGCGGCGCCGGCGGCCGTGTCCGCCACGGTCACGTTGTCGTGCTCGCCCGCGAGCTCCTCGGCGCGCTCGCGGGTCCGGTTCCACGCCACCACCTCGATCCCCGCCCGGGCGAGGTTGGCCGCCATCGGGCGGCCCATGATCCCCAGGCCCAGGAAGCCGATTCGCTCAAGCCGGGAATGATTTGGCATGGATGCCGAATCATTCGAATCCATATCCACCACCTCCAGGCGTCTCGATTCGCAGCCGGTCGCCGGGGTGCAGCGTGCCGGACGCCTTGGCCGGCAGCTCCTCCCCGTTGAGCAGGTTCCTACCACGCGCGCCGGGCTCGCCACCGGCTGCCCCCGGGGGTGCGTGCCTGCGGCGCTCGGTGATCAGCGAGTAGCGCATCTCCTCCAGCGCCTCGACCTCGCGCACCACGCCGTCGCCGCCTCGGTGGCGGCCCGCGCCGCCCGACCCGCGCCTGACCGAGTACTCGATCGCGCGCAGCGGGAACTCCAGCTCCAGCGCCTCGAGCGGGGTGTTCAGCGTGTTGCTCATGGCCACGTGCACCGCGCTCGGGCCGTCGGCGTCGGGGCACGCCCCCTGGCCGCCGCCGAGGGTCTCGTAGTAGGTGAAGGCGTCGTTGCCGAGGGTCAGGTTGTTCATGGTGCCCTGCCCGGCGGCGCGGCCGAATGCCGCCAGCACGAGATCCGCGACCCGTGAGGAGGTCTCCACGTTGCCCGCGGCCACCGCAGCCGGGGAGCGCGCGTTGAGCACCGACCCCTCCGGCGCCCTCACGGTGAGCGGGCGGTACGCGCCCTCGCACGCGGGCACGTCCGGGTCGCAGACCACGCGCAGGGCGAAATAGCAGGCGGACAGGGTCACCGCCAGCGGGCAATTGAGGTTTCCCTCGTGCTGGCTCGCCGTGCCGGCGAAGTCGAGCTCCACCTCGTCGCCGCGCACCGTGGCGCGCAACCTGAGCTCCAGGTCCTCGCCGGCAGCCTCGAGCACGTCCGCGGCGGTGCGCTCGCCCTCCTCGAGATCGGCGATCCGGGCACGCGTGCGGCGCTCGGCGTAGTCCAGCGTCTCCGACATCCCGGCGCGCAGCTCCTCCAGGCCGAGCCGCCGCGCCAGCTCTCCCAGGCGCTCGGCCCCGGTGCGGTTGGCGGCGAGCTGGGCCCGGAGGTCCGCCTCGCGCTGGCGCGGGTTGCGCATCCGGCCGGTCAGGCCGGCGAGGAGGTCGCGATCGAGCTCGCCCGCGCGGATCAGGCGGGTTGGCGGGATCACCACGCCCTCGTCATCGAGCGTGCGCGAGTCGGCGGGCATGCTGCCCGGCTCGGCGGCGCCGACGTCGGCGTGATGGGCGCGGCTGGCCGCGAACCCCGCCAGGTCGTCGCCGGCGAACACGGGCGAGATCACGGTGATGTCGGGCAGGTGCGTGCCGCCCGCGAACGGGTCGTTGAGGATCCAGGCGTCGCCGGGGGCGTGGTCCTCGCCCAGCACGGATGCCACGGCGCTCGGCATCGCCCCCAGGTGCACCGGGATGTGCTCGGCCTGCATGACCATCCGGCCCTCGGCGTCGAAGAGGGCGGTGGAGGCATCGCGGCGCTCCTTCACGTTCGCCGAGTGCGCGGAACGCACGAGCACGGCGCCCATCTCGTCGCAGGCGGCGCGCAGCGCGCCGAGCATCACCTGTAGCGCGATCGGGTCTATCGCTCCATCACCACCGCTTCGGAGTCCGCGCGGGCCGACCAGCCCGGAGGCACGATCAGCGTCGATCCGGGCAGGTCGAACGCGGCGGGGCCCGCCACCTCCGCCGTGCCGGGCCCGAAGGCGGGCATCTCGTGCCACTCGCCGCCGAAGCGGGCGCGACGCGCCCCACGGCGCTCGGCGTCGCCCCCCGCGGCCGGCGCGGCGTCGCCGCCGGGCAGCGCCGCGGCCACCCGCACGGTCACCAGCTCCAGCTCGGCACCGGGGTCGGAGTAGCCGTAGCGATCGGCGTGAGCGCGGTCGAACGCCTCCCGGAGGTCGGCCGGGTCGGGCGCCAGCGCGCCCTCCACCGGCAGCTCGAACGCCTGGCCCGCATAGCGCAGGTCGTAGGTGGCCCGCAGCTGCGCGCCGGGCAGCTCCTCGCGCCCGCGGTCGCCCAGGCGGCGCACCACCGGTGCCACGGCTTCCGCCGTGAGCTCCCGGCCGGAGAGGAGCACGCTCTCCACCAGGTCGCGGCGGCGCTCGGACACGGCCAGCCCGAGCGCCGACAGCACGCCCGAGGCCACGGGCGCCACCACGCGCGTCATGCCCAGCTCCTCCGCGATCGCCGCGGCATGCAGCGGCCCCGCGCCACCGAAGGCCACCAGCGCCAGGTCGCGGGGGTCGATCCCGCGCTCCACGGTGATCACCCGGACGGCCTGGGCCATCTCGGCGTTGGCCACGCGCACGATCCCCTCGGCGGTCTCCTCCACCCCCAGGTCGAGCTCGCGCGCCAGCGCGCCGACCGCCCGCTGGGCCGCGTCGGGGTCGAGCTGCACGCCGCCGGCCAGCGGCACCGAGCCGTCGAGGTAGCCGAGCAGCAGGTTGGCGTCGGTCACGGCGGGCTCCTCGCCGCCGCGCGAGTAGCTGGCGGGGCCCGGCACGGCGCCCGCTGAGCGCGGCCCGGCGCGCAGGGCGCCGCCGGCGTCGCGCCAGGCGATGCTCCCGCCGCCCGCGCCCACCGTGTGGACGTCCACCATCGGCAGCGCCAGCGCCCGCCCGCCCACCTCCCGGCCGCCGGTCACCGCCACCCGTCCGTCCAGCACCAGCGACACGTCGCACGACGTGCCGCCCATGTCCAGGCCCACGACCCCTCCCTCGCCGGCCGCGCGCGCGGCCGCCACGGCGCCGCCGGCCGGGCCGGACAGCACGGTCCACGACCCGTGCGCCGCGGCCGTGGCGGCCGACGCCACGCCGCCGCTGGACAGCATCACCTCCGGCTCGGGCAGGCCGGCGGCGCCCGCGCGCTCGATCAGCCGGCTGAGGTAGCGCGCGAGCAGGGGGGAGAGCGCGGCGTCGACCACCGTGGTCGCCAGCCGCTCGTACTCGCGGAACACGCCCGCCGTCTCATGCGAGACGGACACGTGCACGCCGTCGAGCGCCGCCGCCACGGCGTCCTCGTGCTCGGGGTGGCGAAAGCCCCACAGCAGGCACACGGCCACGGCCTCCACATCGTCGGGCAGCGCGCCGAGCCGCCGCGCCAGCTCCGTTTCGTCGAGCGCGCGCAGCACGCCGTCGGGCCCGCAGCGCTCGGGCGCCTCGACACGCAGCTTCGGAGGCACCACGGGAGGCGGGTGACCGGCGCACAGCCGGTAGAGCTCCGGCCGGGCCTGGCGCCCGAGCTCCTCCAGGTCGGCGAATCCCTCGGTGGCCACCAGCGCCGTGCGGGCCACGTTCCCCTCGAGCAGGGCGTTCGTGCCCACGGTCATTCCGTGCACGAACCGCCGGACGTCGGCGGCCGCCGCGCCCGCCCGGCCGAGCGCCTGCTCGACCGCGTCCATCACCCCCGCGGACTGGTCGCCGGGCGTGCTCGGCGCCTTGCCGCTGACGAGCCCCCCTTCGGTGAGCAGGACGGCGTCGGTGAAGGTACCGCCCACGTCCACGCCGAGGACCATGCGCGCAAGCTATCCACCGGCCGACCCCAGGAACACGAGAGGCGGCCGAAGCCGCCTCTCGTCATCCCGCTCGAATCGAGTTACTCCTGCACCCGGCGCTTCTTGCCCCTGGCTCGCGGAGGTGATCCGTTTGGTGTCTATGCGGCCGTGGCGGCCAGTTCCTGAAGGTCCTCCTCGAGATGCTTGTGCGAGGGGCAGTACTTGCTCCCCGGCAGCGGGACGCGCTGGCAGCACGTGCCCTTGCGGGTGGTGGCGTGGCAGCACAGCGGGCTGCCGTCGAAGGTCACGCCCTCCCGCGCCTGGGACTCGACGTACTCCGCGGCGAGCGTCACATGGCGCTCGATCACGTTGTAGACGCGCAGCTGCTCGTTGATCGGGAACATCGTGCGGATGTCGTTGAACAGCGTCCTGACGGGTCGCGCGAAGTAGTGGCGATCCGTAGCCAGACGTTCCATTGCGGACTCGCAGTCGCGCAAAAGCTGCTCACGGCGGACGCATGCCGGCTGATTGGCACCGTCGGAAACCGTCGGTGCGAGCTCACGATAGATCGCTCGGCTGAACTGGTACATGCTTGGGCCTCCCTGTCCCGTGACGGCCTCTTTGCCGTCAGACCTTCCCCTTGGTGGCGATTGAATCAATGCCTCGTGAAGCTGGTAACGACCGCAACATTAAGCTCGGGTTAACCTCTGCAAAGCACGCTGGGCCGCCCTCTTACCCGTTGTGAGCAGAGGTGTAACGTCGCCCCATGGCGACCCTTCTCGATCACGCACAGCAGGGCGACGTCGCGACCATCGCCGACGACTCGCAGATCACCAGCACGCTGAAGCTCATGGAGCCCCAGCAGCTGTACGAGCTGTGGGAGCGCCAGCAGTGGCAGTCGCAGGCGATCGACCTCGAGCAGGACAAGCGCGACTGGGCCGCGATGTCCGACACCCAGCGCGAGGAGATCCTCTGGCTGCTGTCCGCGTTCTTCATCGGGGAGGAGCGGGTGACGACGGAGTTCTCCGGGCTCGTGATGTCCTACGACGACGAGCAGGAGGAGGCGTTCCTGGCCACGCAGCAGGTCGACGAGGCCCGCCACATGCAGTTCTTCGACCGCTACTACCGCGAGGTGTTCGGCTTCGAGGAGGCGGGCATCACGGACAGGCTCACGCGCGTGCGCGAGCAGCTCACCGAACCGTTCATCAAGCTCTTCGACGAGTCGCTGGTGCAGGCGGGGCGGCGCCTGATCGAGAACCCGCGCGATCGCGAAGCGAAGGTCGACTTCATCACGATGTACCACATGATCATCGAGGGCACGCTCGCCCTCACCGGGCAGTTCTTCCTGCTGCGCTACTTCGAGGAGGACCAGAAGGCTCTGCCGGGCTTCGTGGAGGGCTTCTCCAAGATCGCCCAGGACGAGCACCGCCACGTGGCCTACGGAACCTGGTACCTCCAGCAGCAGTCACGCGACCCGGAGATGAAGGAGCGGATCCAGGCCGCGGTGACCGAGCTCCTGCCGGCGGCGGCCGGCGTGCTGGTCCCGCCCGGCTACGAGCTCGGCGAGGACTACACCTTCCTCGGCTACACCAGCCAGGAGCAGACCGAGTACGCGTTCACGGCGCTCACCCGGCGGCTGAAGGTGATCGGGGTCGGCCTGCCGGTGGCCGCGTAGGAGCGCCCGAGGTGAGTTAGGCGCCGGAGGCGCCGTTCGGGGGGTTGCAAAGGGGGCATGTCCCCCCTTTTGGTTCTGTTACCGCACCGCTTCCGGGCGTTTACCGCCGCGTCGCAGGCTTGTCTGAACAGAGATCGCGTCGCGCGGTCTCGCCCGGGAAAGGAGCGGACATGTTCCGCAGCACTCGGACCCTCGCGGGGGCAGTCGTCGCCGTCATCGCGCTGGCGGTCCCCGCCACGTCCGGCGCGGTGGATTACCGCAGCCCCGACTCCAAAGCCTCGGCGATCGAGGCGCAGGGGTCCGTGGACCTGCGGTCCCCCGACGCCAGGGACGCCGGCCGGGTCGCGCAGAACCCGTCCTCGCGGTCGGAGACAGCCGACTCGAGCGGCTTCGACTGGGGCGACGCGGCCATCGGCGCGGGCGCAGCCCTGGGGTTGATGCTGATCGCGTTGTCGGCGATGTTCGCCGTGGTCCACCGCCGAAGGAGCAAGGAGGGGCCGGGCGGTCCAGCCCTCACGACCTAACCGGCTCGGGGTCGTCCGATGGTACGGTCGGACCGACCCATGATCTGACGCCAGCATGGAATTCAAGCTCCTTGGCCCACTGGAGGTGGCCGACCGCGATGGCTCGCTCGCGCTCGGTGGCGTCAAGCAGCGCTCGCGTACTGGCGATTCTCCTGCTGCACGCGAACGCCGTCGTCTCCAGCGACCGGCTGGTCGACGAGCTCTGGGGGGACACCCCGCCCCAGACTGCCGCCAAGAGCCTCCAGGTCCACGTCTCGAGGCTGCGCAAGGAGCTGGGGAAGGACAGGCTCGGCACGCGACCCCCCGGCTACGTGCTCAACCTCGAGGCCGCCGAGCTCGATCTGACCCGCTTCGAGCAGCTCTTCGGCGAGGCTCGCACCGCCGATCCCGAGACCGCGGCACAGAAGCTCAGGCAGGCGCTGGCGCTCTGGCGCGGGCCGGCGCTGGCCGATCTCGCGTACCAGCCGTTTGCCCAGGCCGAGATCGCCCGGCTCGAGGAGCTGCGCCTGGCGGCGGTCGAGCACAGGGTCGATGCCGACCTCGCGACCGGCCGCCACTCGGAGATCGTCGGAGAGCTGGAGGCGCTCGTGGCCGAGCATCCGCTCAGGGAGCGCCTGCGCGGCCAGCTGATGATCGCCCTCTACCGCTCGGGCCGCCAGGCCGAGGCCCTCGATGCCTACCGCGACGGGCGCGAGCGGCTGCTGGAGGAGCTCGGCCTGGAGCCGAGCGAGGACCTGAAGGGGCTCGAGCAGGCGATCCTCCGGCACGACTCGTCCCTGGAGCTGGCGCCGGAGGCGCCGGGACCGGCAGCCCCGAGCCGTGGCGCCTCGGCCGAGCGGTCGATCCTGATCGTCCCCCGGGCGCTGGAGGGCCTGGCCCCGCTCCTCGGTCTGGCGCGGGCCGCTCGCCGGCGCCCAGCCGCAGCGCGAGCTGATCGTGGCGGGCGTCGTCGAGAGCGGTGAGCTGGCCTCCACCACGGCCGCGCTCGCCGAGCGCCGGGACGAGCTCCTGGCCCAGGGGCTCGCCGCGCGGACCGCGGCGTTCTCGTCGCCCACGCCTGGTGACGACGTCGTCCGTCTCGCGTCGCAGGAGAACGTGGACCTGCTGATCGTGGACGCCGGCCGGTCGCCGCTGGAGGGCGACGCGGGCGTCGTTCTCGAGCAGGCGCCGTGCGACGTGGCCATGTTCGTCGAAGCGGGCGGCGAGTTCCGCCCGGGACCGGTGGTCGTTCCCTTCGGCGCCGCCTGGCACGACTGGGCCGCGCTCGAGCTGGGCGCGTGGGTGGCCCGGGCGACCGGCGCACCGCTGCGGCTGATCGGCGCGGCCTCCGGCGGGCGTGAGAACGGCCGCGACGCAAGCCGCCTGCTCGCGGACGCCTCGCTGATCGTCCAGCACGCGGCGGGTGTGGTGGCCGAGCCGCTGCTCGCGAGCCCGGGACGGAAGGGTGTCATGGCCCTCGCCGAGGGCGCCGGCCTGCTCGTGGTCGGCCTGTCCGAGCGGTGGCGCACGGAGGGCCTCGGCCCGGCGCGCACCGCGCTCGTGGAGGCCCCGCCGTCGCCGGCGGTCCTCGTCCGCAGGGGCCCGCGGCCCGGCGGGCTCGCGCCGGCCGAGACCCGCACCCGCTTCGGCTGGTCGCTCACGGGGAGCGCGGCGTGAGCGTGGCCCTCGAACCCGGCGCGACGTTCGGCGGCTACCGGGTGGAGTCGCTGATCGGCCGCGGCGGGATGGGGGTGGTCTACCGGGCCACCGATCTGTCGCTGGAGCGCCCGGTGGCGCTGAAGCTGATCGCCCCGGAGCTGGCCGAGGACGAGCGCTTCCGCGAGCGGTTCCTGCGCGAGCCGCGGCTGGCGGCGTCGCTGGACCACCCGAACGTGATCCCGATCTACGAGGCGGGCGAGCGCGACGGCCAGCTCTACCTGGCGATGCGCTACGTCGAGGGCAGCGACCTCAAGACGATCCTCGAGCGCGACGGGAAGCTCGCGCCCGAGCGGGCGCTCGGAGATCGCTGGCCCAGGTCGCCGCCGCTCTCGATGCCGCCCACCGGCGGGCGCTCGTGCATCGCGACGTGAAGCCGGCGAACGTGCTGCTGGACGAGGACGGCCACGTCTACCTGACGGACTTCGGGATCACCAAGCAGCTCGGCGGCGACTCGACCGACACCGGCCGGGTGGTGGGGACGCTCGACTACCTGGCGCCGGAGCAGATCCGCGGCGACCCGGTCGACGCGCGCACCGACGTCTACTCGCTCGCCTGCGTGCTGTACGAGTGCCTGTCGGGAGTCCCGCCCTTCCACCGCGAGACCGAGGCCGAGACGATGTGGGCGCACATGCAGGAGCAGCCGGCGCCGCTGCGCGCCCACCCCAAGCTCGACCCCGTGCTCGCAAAAGGCGCTCGCCAAGGACCGCGACGAGCGCTACCGCGAGCTGCGTCGAGCTGACCGACGCGGCCGGCCGAGGCGCTTGGCCTCGCGCCGCCTCCGCTCTCGCCGTTCGCACCCCCTGCGCTCGTGCGCCGCCGCCGCGCCATCCTCGTCGCCGGACTGCTCACTGCTCGCCGCCTCGGTCACCGCCGGCATCCTCGCGCTCACCGGCGGAGGCACACCGACGAACGCCGGCGACCCGGCGCTCGACCTCGCCACCAACCAGGTGGCGGCGGTCGATGTGAAGTCCGGCAAGCTCCTCGTCGCCGCGCCACTGCCCGGACGTCCGACGGACGTGGCCGTGGGAAACGAGACCTCCTGGGTCGCGACAGTCGACTCGACCGCGGTCACCGGTGTGAGCGGGCGAACGCGGTCGATCTCACGCACCATCCCGCTGCGCGGGAGCGCAGACGCGATCGCGGTGGGCGAGGGGTCGGTGTGGGTGGCGGACGGGACGCACGGTGTGCTCTCTCGTATCGACACGGGGTACCAGCAGGTGGCGGAGCGGATTCGCTTCCCACGCGCCGCATCTAGGGCGCGCGTGCCCGGCCGCCTCAAGGCCCCCCGGGCGTCGCTCGCCGTGGGGGGCGGTGCGGTCTGGCTGACCAACGGCTCGGACCGCCTGATGCGGGTCGATCCCGAGACCGGCAGGGTCACGTCCAAGTCGACTGGGCGCCGGGTCGACGGCGTCGCAGCGGGCGCCGGCGCGGTGTGGGTGATCAGCTCGCGGTCGGCGACTGTGCTGCGGGTGGACCCACGTCGCGGAACCGTGACCGACGCGGTACCAATCGTCGCCCGGCCACGCACGGATGCACCCTCCCCGATCGCGATAGCCGCGGCGCGAAGGGCCGTGTGGGTCCTCAACGGCAACACGGCGACCGTCACCCAGATCGACCCGCGCACCCTCGGGGTCGCGACGACCATCCCGATCGGGGTCGAGCGGGTGCCGACCGACATCGCAGCGACCGGCGCGGGCGCGTGGGTGGCGAACGGCGACGGGTCGCTGTCGCGGATCGACCCCCGAGCGTCCGAGCCCCGGATGATCGAGGTCGGCGAGTCCCTTGAAAGGGTGGCGGCGGACCGTGCGACGGTCTGGGTCACGACCACCGCGCTCGATCAGAAGCTTCCCGGTGGCGTGGAATGACGCGCGAGGCCCTCTTGGGCGCCGTTGCGATCGCCGCCGCCTTGGCGATAGCCGCCTGCGGCGAGGACGACGGGCAGGACACCAAGGTCCCGCCAGCGCGACCGATCGAGTCGTCCGGGTGCTCGCCGGTGACGTACGCGCGGAAAGGGGCGGCCGGACTTCTTGATCGCCACGAGCACGGTGCTCCAGGGGCAGTTCATCGATCACGGAGTGCAGATCTCCCAGGCCCTGAAGCTCGTGCTCGCGAAGCGGGAATGGCGGGCCGGCGATTACAGGGTGGGGCTTGCAGATCTGCGATGAGGTGGCGGCGTCGGGCGACGACGCCGATCCCGCGAAATGCCGGCGCAATGCGCGCGCGTTCGCTCGCAACCGCAGCGTGATCGCGGTTCACGGCCCGCTGTTCTCGGGCTGTGCGCGGGAGATGGCCCCGATCCTGAACCGCGCACGCGGTGGGCCGCTGCCGCAGGTCGTCGCCGGCCCCACCTACCTCGGGCTGACGCGGGCGGGCCCCGGCGTCGCGCGCGGCGAGCCGCGCCGGTACTTCCCAACCGGACAGCGCAGCTTGATCCGGATCGTGCCTCCTGACGACGCGCAGGGCGCCGCGGCGGCGCTGTTCGCCGAGCGACAGGGGGCGCGGCGCGCGTTCGTGCTGAACGACGACGAGCCCTACGGGTTCGGAGTGGCCGAGGCGTTCCGGCTCGCGGCGGGACCGAGTGGGTTGCGCGTGGTCGGGACGGGACAGTGGGATCCGAAGGCGCACGACTACCAGCGGCTGGCGAAGCGCGTTCGGCGCGCCGGTGCCGACGCCGTCTACCTCGGCGGATATGTCTTCAACAACGGACCCCGTCTGATCAAGGACCTGCGCGAGGCACTCGGCCCCGAGGCAGAGATCCTCGGCCCGGACGGCTTCAACCAGCTCGCCCCGATCGTCGAAGGGGCGGGCGCGGCTGCGGAGAGCTTCTCGCCGACGATCGCCGTGCTGCCGCCCCGCGAGCTTCCCGCCGAGGGACGTGAGTTCGCGGCGGAGTTCGAGCGGCGGTTCTCGGCGCGACCGTGCTGCTTCTCCGTTCACACGGCCGATGCCGCCCGCATGATCCTCGACGCGATCGCGGATTCCGACGGGACTCGCACGCAAGTGCTGGAGAGGCTGCTCGAGGCGCGCGTCGACGACGGGTACGTGGGCGACTTCGAGATCGATCGATACGGCGACACGACGCTGAACAAGATCGGCGTCTACCGGATCGAGGGTGGCCGCCTCCGCTACCAGACCGCGATCACACCGCGACCCGAGTTACTGGCACGCAGATGAGCGAGGCTCTCGCACCCGGCGCGACCTTCGGCGGCTACCGCGTGGAGTCGCAGATCGGCCGCGGCGGGATGGGGGTCGTCTACCGGGCGACCGACCTGTCCCTGGAGCGGCCGGTCGCGCTCAAGCTGATCGCCCCCGATCTCGCGGAGGATGTGAGCTTCCGGGAGCGGTTCCTGCGCGAGCCGCGGCTGGCGGCGTCGCTCGACCACCCCAACGTGATCCCGATCTACGAGGCGGGCGAGCGCGACGGCCAGCTCTACCTCGCGATGCGCTACGTCGAGGGCAGCGACCTCAAGACGATCATCGAGCGCGAGGGGAAGCTCGAGCCCGAGCGGGCGCTCCGGATCGTGGCTCAGGTCGCCGCCGCCCTCGACGCGGCCCACCGGCGGGCGCTGGTTCACCGCGACGTGAAGCCGGCGAACGTGCTGGTCGACGAGGACGGCCACGTCTACCTGACCGACTTCGGCATCACCAAGCAGCTCGGCGGCGACTCGACCGACACCGGCCGGGTGGTCGGCACGCTGGACTACCTCGCGCCGGAGCAGATCCGCGGCGACCCGGTCGACGCGCGCACCGACGTCTACGCGCTCGCATGCGTGCTGTACCAGTGCCTGTCCGGGACCGCCGCCGTTTCACCGCGAGACCGAGGCCGAGACGATGTGGGCGCACATGCAGGAGCAGCCGGCTCCGCTGCGCGGCCACCCGAAGCTCGATCCGGTGCTGCGAAAGGCGCTCGCCAAGGACCGCGACGAGCGCTACGGGAGCTGCGCCGAGCTGACCGACGCGGCGGCCGAGGCGCTCGGCCTGGCGAGCCGGCCCGCGCCGCGTTCGCCCCGCCGGTGCTCGTGCGCCACCGCCGCGCGATCTTCGTCGCCGGGCTGCGTCCTGCTCGCCGCATCGATCACCGCGGGCGTGCTCGCGCTCACGCGGCGGCGACGGCGAAACGGAGCCGCTCGCCAACGGCGTCGCGGCGCTCGATCCCGCGAAGGGCGGCATCGCCTCGCTCACCAAGTCCGACGACGCGTCCCGGGCAACGTCGCCGTCGGGGAGGGCGCCGTCTGGGTGCTGAACAGCAGGGACGAGAGCGTCTCGCGCATCGACCCCGAGACGAAGGAGATCGTCAAGACGTTCAAGCCCGGCGGCCTCCCGAGCGAGATCGCCGCCGGCGAGGGGGCGGTATGGGTCGGGAACGCCGGCGGGTCGCAGACCAGCGACCAACACCATGGTCAGCGTCTCGCGGATCGATCCCGGCTCGACGCGGGTCACGCGAACCGTGAAGCTCCCCGGCGAGGGCGAGGGCATGCTCCCCGTGGCCGGTCTCCCCCGGCTCGCCGTGGGCGCCGGCGCGGTCTGGGCGATCAACCCCGACGGGAGCGTGTCGCGCATCGATCCCAAGACCGGCAGGCTCGTCGCGAAGATCGACCCCGAGTTTCCCGCCTGGACGATCGCAGCCGGCGAAGAGGGGGTCTGGTTCCTCAGCCTCGACAACGAGTCGTCGGTCATGCGGATCGACCCGCGCACGAACCGGGTCTCGCAGACGATCCGGGCGGGCGAGAGCCTCCTCTGGGGAGTCGCCGTCGGCGCCGGCTCGGTCTGGGCGACGGCGCGAGAGCAGGGCCTTCTGTGGCGGATCGAGCCGGGGCGGGACCCGGTCACGAGGTCGATCGACGTCGGGGTCGGCGCCACGTTCGCGGCCTTCGGCGAGGGAGCGGTCTGGACCGGCAACTACATCGACGGCAGGGTGTCCCGGGTCGATCCGCGCACCAACAGCGTCACGGCGAGGACCTCGACCGGCACGCCCCAGGCGCTCGCGGCCGGAACGGGCGGGGCCTGGGTCAGCGTCGCGGGCGCAACGACGAAGGGCGCCCTCACGATCCCCGCCTGCGGCGAGGTCGCCTCCGGCGGCAGGAAGCCGGATGTCCTGATCGCGTCCGACCTCCCGCTCCAGGGCCCGGGGAGCGCCGACCCGCGCGCGATCGCGAACGCGATCCGGTTCGTGCTCGAACGGCGCGGCTTCAAGGCGGGCGAGCACACGGTCGGCTACCAGTCGTGCGACGTGTCCACAGCGGAGGCGGGCGGCTTCGAGTTCCGCACCTGCGCCGCGAACGCGAACGCCTACGCGAACGCCGAGCCGCTGGTCGCCGTGATCGGCACCTACTCCTCCTTCTGCGCCGAGGTGGAGATCCCGATCCTGAACCGCGCCCAGGGCGGGGCGCTGGCGATGATCAGCCCCTCGAACACCGGCGCCGGCCTGACCCGAGGCGGCGCGCTCGCGGAAGACAGGGGCGAGCCCCAGGTGTTCTACCCCGACCGGCGGCCGGAACTTCTTCAGGGTCGTCCCCCGCGAGGACCTGCAGGGCGTTGCCCACGCCATGCTCGCGAAACGGCTTGGGCTGAAGCGCGTCCAGGCGCTCTACCCGTCGGAGGACTGGAAGGTCGTGCACGCGGACCCGTTCCGCCGGGCGGCCCGGAGGCTGGGGATCCGAGTCGCGACGCTCGCAAGCCTTCGACCCGGAGGCGAAGAGCTACGACGCGCTCGCGGACCGGATCGCACGCTCAGGCGCGCAGGCCGTGCTCCTCACCGGGGGCCTCCAGGAGAACGGGGGCGAGGTGCTGAAGGCGCTCCGCGCCCGCCTCGGCATGCGGGTCAAGATCATGGTCACCGACATATTCGCGCCGCTTCCCAACGTGCTCGACGAGGCGGGGGCCGCCGCGCGAGGGCTGTACCTGACCACCACCGACATGCCGCCCGTCGAGCGCGCGCTGACCCCCGCCGGCCGGCAATTCGCTCGTGACTTCGGCGCCTCCGACACACCCACCGGCTACGTGATGCCGGGCGCGCAGGCCGCGGAGGCGGTGGTCGGTGCGATCGCCCGCTCCGACGGAACCCGGGCCTCGGTGCTCGAGCAGCTGCGGGCGACCAGGGTGAAGGACGGCATCCTCGGCACCTTCCGCTTCGACCGCGGGGACATCACGCCGGCCCGGGTCCCGATCCTGCGCGTGACCGGCAAGACCCCGCCGCAGTCGCGGTCTCCCCGACCTGTTCCAGGGAGCGGTGCTCGACCGGGTAGTGACCGTGCCGCCGAGCCTGGCGCGCTGAGCGCTAGGCCGGCCGCATCAGCCAGTCCATCCGCCGCCGCGAGTAGAGCAGCGGCTCGCCGCCCTCGTACACGCCGCCGGCCACGTCGCCGATCAGGATCGTGTGGTCGTAGTGGTCGAAGTTCTCCACCCGGCGGCAGCGCACGTAGGCGAGCACGCCCGCCAGCCTCGGCACGTCGGCGTCCCAGTCCCAGTCCAGCCCGCCGAACTTGTCGTCGCCCTTGCCGGCGAACACGCGCGCCAAGGGCTCCTGGCCCTCGCGCAGCAGGTGCACGCCGAACTGCTCGCACTCGCTCAGCGCGGGATGGCAGCGTGACTCGTGGGCGATCGAGGCGAGCAGGGAGGGAGGGGCCGCGCTGTAGGACGCCACGGACGTGGCGGCCAGGCCGCACGGGTGGCCGTCGTCGCGGCGGGCGGTGATCACCACCACGCCCGACGCGAGCGAGGCCATCGCCTCGTGGAATAGCTGCTCCGGCGTCACTCCCATTCCTCGAGGCGCACGCTACCGGCAGCGTCGACCACCACGTGGCGGCCGTCGAGCGCGGGGTCGAGGTCCGGGAAGTCGGTGCGCTGGTGCGCGCCGCGGCTCTCCTCGCGCGCGAGGCACGCGGCGGCGATCAGGCGGGCGAGCGGGAACGGGTCTTCCGCCAGCTCACGGAGCCCGTCGGCCGACCGGCGCAGGCCGGCATGGCGCCAGAGGGCGGCGCGCGTCTCGTCCGACGGCGGCCCGGGCAGCGAGGCGCGCGCTCACGTCGTTCTCGGCGGCGGGGCGCGGCTCGTGGCGCGCCGCCGCCGCGGCGCGGCCGCCCAGCACGAAGCACTCGGCCAGCGAGTTCGACGCCAGCCGGTTGGCGCCGTGCAGGCCGGTGCAGGCGCACTCGCCGACCGCGTAGAGGCCGGGAACCGAGGCGCGGCCGTCGATGTCGGTGGCCACGCCGCCCATCGTGTAGTGCGCGGCGGGGGCGACCGGGATCGTGTCCGTCGACGGGTCGATTCCCTCCTGGGCGAGCGTCTGGCCGATGTTGGGGAAGCGCGCGATGTCGACGTTGCGCATGTCGAGCGCCACCGAGCGCTCGCCGCTCTCACGCAGCTTCGCCTCGATCGCCAGCGCCACCTCGTCGCGCGGCGCGAGCTCGTCCACGAATCGCTCGCCGTGGGCGTCGAGCAGGGTGGCGCCCTCACCGCGCACGGCCTCGGTCACGAGGAACCCGTCGCGGGGGCCGTCGCTCACCAGCGCCGTCGGGTGGAACTGGATGAACTCGAGGTCGGCCAGATCGGCGCCGGCGCCGTGTGCCAGCGCCAGGCCGACTCCGAGCGCGCCGGCCGGGTTGGTGGTGCGCGCCCACAGCGCCGCCGCGCCGCCGGTGGCGAGCACGGTCGCGCGCGAGGCGATCGACAGCCCGCCGCTCTCGGCCACGGCGCTGACGCCCGTGCAGCGCCCGCCGGACACGTGCAGCTCCGAGACGGTCGAGTGCTCCAGCACCTCGATCCGCTCATGGGTGGCCGCCAGCGCGGCCAGCCGCCGGGTGATCCGGCGCCCGGTGGCCGCTCCGCCGGCATGCACGATCCGCCGCTGCGAGTGCCCGCCCTCGAGACCGAGCGCCAGGCCGCCGCTGCGATCGCCGTCGAAGCTCACGCCGAGGCGCTGGAGCTCGCTCACGCGGCCGGGCGAGTCCTCGCAAAGCACCCGCACCGCGCTCGGCCGGGCGGCGCCGCGGCCCGCGACGAGCGTGTCCTCCGCGTGGCGCTCGGGTGAGTCGTCGATCGACAGAGCGGCGGCGATGCCGCCCTGCGCCCAGTAGCTCGCGGAGCCGTCCAGGGGGGAGCGGGAGACCAGGGCCACGCGGGCCCCCTCGCGCGCCGCCGCCAGCGCGCAGAAGAGTCCGGCGGCACCCGCCCCGACGACGGTCACGTCGGCCCGCAGGTGGGTGGACGGCGCTTTGGACACGAGAGGGCCGGGTACGGTAACGCGATCGCGCGCACCGCTCTATCTCCGCCATCCGGCCTCGCTGGAGCACGACACCGGCGGGCACCCCGAACGGGCCGATCGCATTCGCGTGATCGAGGCCCTGCTGGACGAGCGCGACTGGCTCGGGTACGAGCCGCGCGAGGCCCCTCGCGCGACCGACGAGCAGCTGCTGCGCGTGCACCCGCAATGGCACATCGACTCCGTGCGCGAGCACTGCGAGCGCGGTGCCCCCTTCGACCTCGACACCCCCACCAGCCCCGGCTCCTGGGAGGCCGCGCTGCGCTCGGCGGGCGCGGCATGCGCCATGGCGGAGGCGCTGATGACGGGAGAGGCGCCGACCGGCTTCTGCGGCCTGCGCCCGCCGGGCCACCACGCGGAGGCCGACCGCGCGATGGGGTTCTGCCTGTTCTCGAACGTCGCCGCGGCCGCACGTCACGCGATCGACTCGCTGGGAGCAGAGCGCGTGCTCGTGCTCGACTGGGACGTGCACCACGGCAACGGCACCCACGCGATCTTCCACTCCTCGCCCGAGGTCCTGTTCGCGAGCATCCACCAGTGGCCGTTCTATCCCGGCACGGGCGCCCTCACCGACGCCGGCTCCGGCGCCGGTGAGGGGTTCACGCTGAACCTGCCGGTGCCGGCCGGGGCGGGGGAGGACGAGTTCCTCGGGCTCGTGCAGCACGTGGTGTGCCCGGCGGCACGCGAGTTCCGCCCGGACCTGATCCTGATCTCGGCCGGTTTCGACGCGCATCGGGAGGACCCGCTCGCCGAGTGCCTGCTCGAGACGGCCTCGTTCGCCCAGATGGCCGCGGAGGTCGGGACGCTCGCCGCCGAGCTGGAGGCGCCGGTCGGGGCGGTCCTCGAGGGTGGCTACGACACCGGCGCCCTGGCCGAGTCGGTGGCGGCGACCATGGAGGTGCTCGCCGTCGGTGGGGAGGCACGCCGGGTGGAGCCCGGACCGCTGGTCACCGTCGCCGCGGAGCAGGCCTCGCGCTGGTGGTCCGGCGTCAGCGCCTGACCAGCTGGGCGAAGGCGCCCGGGTACGTCGCAGCGAGGCGGGAGGCGGCCCGGTCGGCCCGCTCGCGCGTGTCGTAGCTGCCGGCGAAGACGACGAAGAAGCCCTTCGGCAGCGTGCCGAAGTCGTCCGCCCGGATCACGCCGGCCTTCGCCGTCCTTCGCCTCGGCCACGGAGTTCGCGAACGCAGTAGCGCTGGGCCGGTCCTCGGCGGAGAGCAGCACCACGGTGAACGCGTCGAGGTCCTTCGGCCACTGTAGAGCGCCCCGCTGGGCACCAGCTCCCCGCCGCGGTCGCCGGAGTCTCGGTCCTCGGGCTCGGCGGGCTGGCGCTCGCGGCGCTGCGTTCGGCGGCCTCGGCAGACCTGCTTCGGCTTCAACGGCGTGGCGGCCACCTCGTCCTCGGCCTCGTCGCCGATCGCCTCGTACGCGATCACCGCGCCCACTGCCAGGAGCACGACGAGAATCGCCGTGAGCGCCACCGGCAGCTTCCAGCCGGGCGGCCGCTTGTAGGCGAGCGCGATGCGCGACCCGCACTCCAGGCACACGAGCTGACCCCGCTCCGCGGGGGCGCCGCAGGTGGGGCAGCTGGCGTCGAGCCGCCGCTCGGTGCTGGCGCCGGGGCTTCCTGCACGGCCACTAGTTCCGCAGCCAAGGGGCCGGGGGGACGGCCTCGAACCGTGACTCGGGCTCGGGCTCCGGCTCGGGCTCGCGGTCTCGGGCTCGGCCTCGGGCCTCGGGCCTCGGGCCTCGCGGCTCGTCGGCTCCGGCTCGCAGCTCGGGCTCGGGCTCCGGCTCGTCGACTCGGGCTCCGGCTCGGGCTCCAGCTCCGGCTCCGGCTCGAAGGCAGTTCCTGAGGCCTGAGGCCTGAGGCCTGAGGCCTCCGCGTCCTGAGGCCTGAGGCCTGAGGCCCGAGGCCTCCCGGCTCAGCGCCGGCAGCGCCGCGGCTCCGCACGCGGCGCAGTAGCGGGCGTCGGTGGACAGCAGCGATCCGCAGTTCTCACAGCTCCCGGCGATCCCGGCTGACACGAGCCGCATCATCCCGTCGCCCTCCTCCAGGGCGTCGGCGAGCGCGCGGACCTCCTCGTCGACGGCCTTCAGCTCCGCGGCCTTGGCCTGCAGCAGCTCGGGCTCGCGCCGCCCCTGGCGGTGCAGCTCGAACACGATGCGCTCCGAGGTCGAGCAGGAGCGCCTCGCGCATCCGCCGCTGCCGGCGCAGCCGCCGGCGCATCCGGCCGCGCTCGCGCGCCTTCGGGCGCTGGACCACGCCGTTGCTCGATGGGTCCGTCATCGGCGCCTCACCATAGACCTCTCACCGGAGCGCTTCGCGCACCACCGCCAGGATCCCATCCCGGCGGATCTGCATCGGGAACTCGTCGAGGATGCGCTGCCTCGCGGCGCGGTGGGCGTCCGGTCCCCGATCCAGCGCCTCCCGCACGCCGGCGGCCACCGCCTCCGGCTCCTGGGAGGAGATCAGCACGCCCGGCGCCGTCCACCACCTCCGGCATCGCGGTCACGTCCATGACCACCGGCACGCAGCCGGCCAGCATCGCCTCCGCCACCGCCAGGCCGAAGCCCTCGTGGCGCGACGCCTGCACGTACACCGACGCGCGCGCGTACAGCGACTCCAGGTCCTCGTCCGACAGCCAGCCCGTGAACTCCACGTTGTCCGGTGCGAGCGAGCGCAGCCGCTCGATGGCGTCGTCGTGCCACTTGCCCACGAACACGAACCGCACGTCCGGCAGGTGCCGGGCGGCCTCCACGAACGGCTGATGGCCCTTCTGCATCAGCGTCGTCGTCACGATGTGCCCGACCGTCAGCGCCATCGGCTCGCGCTCGCGCGACTCGTCCAGCGGCCCGAAGGGGTCGGGCACGCCGTGGTGCACCACGGTCACCCGTTCCGGCGGGATCGGGGTGTTGGCGGCGATCTCGCTGCGCGAGTAGTTCGAGTTGGTGATCAGCCGCGTGGCGCGCTTCATGATCCAGCGGCTGGCCCACCGCCTCAGCCCACCCTGCTGGTAGCCGTAGCCGATGTCGGGCATGTTGGCCGTGTCGAACCCGCCGATGATCTGCACGGAGGGCTTGCGCAGCAGCCAGGCGAGCGTGACGGGGAAGAACGTGTGCCAGGAGGCGAACCAGCCGAAGACGAGGTCCGCCCGGATCACCGCCGGCACCAGCTTGATCGGGTTGGGGAACCGGCCGGGCTGGTAGAGGTCCTCCACCTCGTACTCCTCGGCGAGGATCTCGCGGTCGATCGCCACGAAGCTCGCCTTGCGGCTGTGCACGTAGAGGATTCGGCGCCGGGTGCTCACGCCCCCGCCCCCGCGGCATCTTGCCGGAGCGGCCGCGCCTCGCGCTGCTCCACGAACGCGCGGTGCCACTCCGACAGCTCGAGCAGGCAGTACAGGATCATCTTGTGGTCCGCCCGCCCCGAGCGGTGGGCGCCCACCAGCCCGCCCACGGTCGCCGGGTCGATCAGCTCGCCCAGCGCGGATCCCCTCGCGTAGCGGCGCTCGACCTCCTCGCCGAGCGACTGCCGCAGCCAGTCCTCGAACGGGCTCGTGAAGCCGTGCTTGGGCCGTTCGGTGATCTCGCGCGGCACGAGCCGCGCCATCGCCCGGCGGTGCAGCCGCTTGCCCTCTCGCGGACGCACCCGCTCGCGCGCGGGAACGCGTTCCACGAACCGCATCAGCTCGACGTCGAGGAAGGGCACGCGCTGCTCGAGGCTCGCGGACATCGACATCTTGTCGGCGCAGATCAGCAGCCCGTCGGGGAGGAACAGCCGCGTGTCGAGGTAGAGCGCCTGCTCCACCAGGCCACGGTCGCCCACGTCGGCCAGCACGTCCTCGGCCAGCGCGTTGCGCTCCGCCGCGGCCTCCTCGCCGCTGCTGCCCGACAGCGCGCTGCGCAGCGAGTCGTCGGTGATCTCCACCAGCCGCCCCAGTCGCTGGGCGGCGGGCATGTCACCGAGCAGCCGGGCGGCGCGGCGCGCGCGCTCGTTGCGCTTGGCCAGCCCCAGAGCCCCGCGCAGCGGAGCGGCCAGGGGCCCGAGCCGCGCGGCCAGCCCCAGCGCGGCCGCGGCCTGGTGGCGCCCATAGCCCCCGTGGGGCTCATCCGCGCCCTGTCCCGAGAGCACCACCTTCACGTCGCGCGCCGCGAACCGCGAGAGCTGCATCAGCGCCGGCGCCGACGGGATGCCGCACGGCTCCTCCAGATGGCGGACGCACTGCTCGAGATCGCCGAGGAAGTCGGACTCGGCCTGGGCGGTGTCGTGGTGGTCGGTGCCGATCAGGCGCGCGGACTCCCGCGCGTAGCGGCGCTCGTCCAGCTCGTCGCCGTGACCGGGGAAGCCGATCGCGAAGGTCGTCGGCGGCCGGTCCATCCGCCGGGCCATCGCCGCGGCGATCGCGGCCGAGTCGACGCCGCCGCTGAGGAACGCGCCGTAGGGGACGTCGGACATCATCTGGCGCTCGACCGCGTCGGTGAATCGCACCGCCAGCTCGTCGGCGAGCTCGTCCCCGCCGAGATCGGTGAGCGGGGCCCCGGGGGCCTCGCGGTAGCTGGTCACCTGCGGGGGCGACCCCTCCTCGGCGGTGAGGATGGAGGCCGGGGGCAGCTTCGCGATGCCGTCGAACAGCGTGCGCGGAGCGGGCACGTACCGGCACGCCAGGTAGTGGTCGAGGGCGATCCGGTCCACGCGCGGTTCCGCCAGGCCCGCCGCCAGCAGGGCCCGCACCTCGGAGGCGACCGCCACGCGCCGCCCGTCCGAGCGCCAGTAGAGGGGCTTGACGCCGAAGGGGTCGCGCGCGCACACCAGGCGCCCGCGCCGCGAGTCCCAGAGCGCGAAGGCGAACATGCCGTTCATCCGCCGCGCGAAGTCCTCGCCGTGCTCCTCGTAGCCGTGCACCACCACCTCGCAGTCGGAATGGGTGGCGAACGTGTGCCCGGCGGCCTCGAGCTCGGAGCGCAGGTCGAGGTGGTTGTAGATCTCGCCGTTCACGATCGCGGTGACCGCGCCGTCCTCGGAGGTCAGCGGCTGGTCGCCGCCGGGCACGTCGATGATCGCCAGCCTGGTGTGGGCGAGCGTGGCCGGCCCGATCCTTCGCACCCCGTCGCCGTCGGGCCCCCGGTGCGCGAGCGCGGCGGCCATGCGGCGCCCGGCGTCGGCCGGGGCCGAGCCGGCCGGATCGAGGAGCGCGCCGATGCCGCACATGCGGTCGCATCTTGGCGCACGGCGAAGTCACACGGCGGTCGCCGACTTGTCACGCGCGCGCCTGGAACCGTGCGCCGGCGCCGCGCAGGATCGGCCCAATCGAACCGGGAGGTCGCAGATGTACCGCACGATGGGGCTCATCCACGCATCGCTCGCCCGCGCCGGGCGCCGGCTCCGGCCGGATGCCGGTCAGGGCACGGTCGAGTACGTGGCGCTGATCCTGCTGGTGGCGCTGGTGATGGCGGGCGTGGTGGCGGCGATGAAGGGCTTCCGCTCCGACGACGGCAAGGAGCTGGGCGACGTGATCCTCGGGAAGATCAAGGAGGCGGTGCGCAAGGTGCAGTTCTGAGGCTCGGGCTCTAGGACTCCGGCGGCTCCAGGGCGTCGAGGGCCTCTTCCTCGGTCGCGCAGTTGCGCCACCACACGCACTTCCCGTCTCTCCACCTCATCGGCTGCCAGAACGGATCGATCAGCGGCGTCTCGCTGGTGACCCCATGGCCCCAGCCGCGCGCGTGGACGAGCGTCACATCGCCGAGGTCACGCAGCTCCTCGACCTCGAGGGTGTAGTCGGGAAAGGCCCCGAGAAAGGTGTCCCACCAGCGCCGGAGCCCGTCGTGCCCGTGGTAGCCGCCCTCCATCGCGACCAGGCGAGATTCCACCTCGATGTCCTTGTCTGTCCGCGCCATGAAGGCGTCCCAATCACGCCGGTTGAACGCGTCGAGCATCTCCAGGTACAGGTCGACGTTCTCCTGGGACATCTCGGTGCCAAGTGTCCCACCTGAGAGAGAGCACCCGTTAATGGCGCGATCGGTCCAGCGCGCGTACTTTGGGTCGGGTGCAGCGCCTGGCCCTTCTAGTGCTCGTCACCGCCATGCTCTTCGTCGTAGCGCCGGCTCAGGCCGACGCGCGCGTGCCTCATCTGAGCAAGGGCGAGGCGGCCCGTGTGATCGGGTCCTACCTCAGAGGGGGCTTTCCGTACGGCGCCGAGCGCGGCTCCATGGACGCCGCGTGTTTTCGGAGAGCGCGTGATCGCGTCAGGTGCAACATCACCTTCTCGGACCTCGACGGAGACTGCTGGGAAGGGGATATGGGGGTCCGGGAGCTCCGACAGGGCTATCGCCTCGTACCTGATCTCAAGCTCTGCGACGGAACCCATGACTGAGCGCGGTTCGCGCCGGTCGTAACCAAAGGAGGCGGCGGCGGCTCCGCTCGGCGTGCCACCATGCCGCCCCCGTGACCGTCCAGGGACCAGAGCTTCCGGTCGCCGTCTTCGACTCCGGGGTCGGCGGCCTCACCGTGCTGCACGAGTGCCTCGTGTCGCTCCCCCATGAGGACTTCCTCTACCTGGGCGACACGGCGCGCTTCCCGTACGGCGACCGCTCCCCGGAGCAGTTGCGCTCGTTCGCCGACGAGCTCTCCGGGATCCTGCTCGAGCGCGGGGCGAAGCTGCTGGTGGTGGCCTGCAACTCGGCCACCGCGGCGGCGCTGCCGGCGCTGCGCGAGCGCCTCGCGGGGACGGTGCCGGTGCTGGGCGTGGTCACGCCCGAGTCGCGCCGGGCGGCGGCGACCACCCGCAACGGCGAGGTGGGGCTGATCGCCACGCATGCGACCGTCGAGAGCGGCGCCTATGCGCGTGCGCTCGAGCAGGCGTCCGAATGGCGCGGCCCGGCTGCACGCGGTGGCGTCGCGCGACCTCGCGTCCCTGATCCAGTCGGGGGGCGAGATCGACGAGCGCACGGTCGAGTGCGTCAAGGAAGCCTGCGCGCCGCTGCGGGAGGCGGGCGTGGACACCGTGATCCTCGGCTGCACGCACTATCCGCTCGTCCGCCCGCTGCTCCAGCGCACGATGGGCCGCGGGGTGGAGATCGTCACGGCCGGCGAGGCGATCGCACTCGACGTGGCCGAGGAGCTCGACCGCGACGGTATCGCCGCGCCCGGGAGCCGGCAGGGCGTCTACCACTTCCTGGCCTCCGGGGACCCCGAGGAGTTCCGCCGAGTCGGGACGCGCTTCCTCCAGCTTCCGATCGCGCGCGTGGGCCACGTGCAGGTCGCCGCGCCCGAGACCGAGGGGGCCGCGGCGTGAGCCGCCACGACGGCCGCGCGCCGGATCAGCTGCGCGAGGTGGGCATCCAGCCGGGCTTCGTCTCCACCGCCTCGGGCTCGGCGCTGATGTCGATGGGCGGCACGCGCGTGATCTGCACGGCCTCCGTCGACGAGAGCGTGCCCAAGTGGATGCAGGGCAAGGGCCGCGGCTGGGTCACCGCCGAGTACGGGATGCTCCCGGCCTCCACGGGCGAGCGCAAGCGGCGCGACGTGTCCAAGGGCCGTCCCGACGGGCGCACCGTGGAGATCCAGCGCCTGATCGGCCGCGCTCTGCGCGGGATCGTGGACTTCGAGAAGCTCGGGGAGCGGACCGTCTGGATCGACTGCGACGTCCTGGAGGCCGACGGCGGCACCCGCTGCGCCGCCATCACCGGCGGCTACGTGGCGATGGAGCTGGCGCTGAACGGCCTGATCGCCGAAGGGCTGCTGGAGGCCCTGCCGCTCAACGAATCGGTCGCGGCGGTCTCCTGCGGGGTGGTGGACGGCGAGGCGGTGCTCGACCTCGACTACCCCGAGGACTCGAACGCCGAGGTCGACATGAACGTGGTGATGACCGGCGACGGCGGGCTGGTGGAGGTGCAGGGCACCGGTGAGCGCACCCCGCTCTCGCGCGCGTCCCTGGACGAGCTGCTCGTGCTGGCCGAGGGCGGGATCACGCACCTGCGCGAGGCCCAGCGCTCGGCCATCGCCCCCAGCGGGTAGGCCCACGGTGCGGCTGGTCCTCGCCTCCCGCAACGAGCACAAGCTGCGCGAGCTCGAGCCTCTGCTGGCCCCGAACGAGCTGGTCGCGCTGCCCGAGGACGTGGTGCTGCCGCCCGAGGACGGCGCGACGTTCGCCGAGAACGCGCTCGGCAAGGCCCGGGCCGCCGCCCAGGCCACGGGCGAGAGCGCGGTGGCCGACGACTCGGGGATCGAGGCCGCCGCCCTCGGCGGGGCGCCCGGCATCCGGTCGGCACGCTTCGCCGGCGAGGGCGCCACCGACGAGCAGAACCTCGCGAAGCTCCTGGACGAGGTGGCGCCCGGCGGCGACACGCGCGTGGCCTACGTGTGCGCGCTCGCGCTGGTGCACCCGGGCGGAGATGAGGCCGTGGTCGAGGGGCGGTGCGAGGGACGGCTGACCCACGAGCCGCGTGGGTCGGGCGGATTCGGCTACGACCCCGCGTTCCTGCCCGACGACTACGACGACGGCCGCACGATGGCCGAGCTGAGCGCCGAGGAGAAGGACGCGATCAGCCACCGCGGTCGTGCGGCGCGCGCGCTGATGGAGCTGGCCAAGCCGTGAGCAGACGGTGTCTGCGAACGGGGTTCTCCTCGTGATCGGCCCCGCGCGAGCGATCGGCCCGGCGGCCCAGGAGCCGCGCAAGCTGCGGGCCGTCAGGGTCTCGATCGCCTCCAACTCGATCCTGATCGCCCTGAAGGTGGCCGCGGGCGCGATCACGGGGTCGATCGCGATGATCACCGAGGCGGCGCACTCGAGCATCGACCTGATCGCGTCGATCGTGGCCTACTTCGGCGTGCGCAAGGCGGACGAGCCCGCGGACGAGTCGCACCCCTACGGCCACGCGAAGATCGAGAACGTCGCGGCGGCGATCGAGGGGATGCTGATCCTGGTCGGCGCCGCGGTGATCATCTACGAGGCCACCCGCCGGCTGGTCGATCCCCCGGTGGTGGACTCGCTGGGGGTCGGCATCGCCGTGATCGGGTTCTCGGTCGTGGCCAACGTCGTCGTGTCGAGCTACCTCTACCGGCAGGCGCGGGAGACCGATTCACCGGCGCTCGAGGCCGACGGCGCGCACCTGCGGACCGACGCCGTCACGTCGGCGGGCGTGCTGGTCGCGCTCGTGCTGGTGGAGGTCACCGGGGCCGAGTGGCTGGACCCGGCGGTCGCGCTCGTCGTGGCCGTGGCGATCGTCGTCGCCGGCATCCGGATCCTGTCGCGCACGTCGCGGGTGCTGGTGGACGAGGCGCTGCCCCCCGACGAGCTGGAGGCCATCCGGCGCGCCATCGACGTGCAGGCGACCGCCGAGGTCGTCGGCTTTCACAAGCTGCGCGCGCGCCGGGCGGGCAGCCGGCGCTACATCGACCTGCACGTGCAGTTCGCCGAGGGCACCACGCTGCGGCGCGCGCACGAGCTCGCCCACGAGCTGCAGGGCGAGATCAGCCGGACCGTCGGCGGGGCGGACGTGCTGATCCACCTCGAGCCCGGGGACCGCGCCTAGCGCCCGCGCCTGCGCCGTCGCCGCCGCTTCACGTCGAACTGCTCCACGATCCGTCGCCGGCCCGTGCCGTTCGCGTCGACCGCGACCACGGCCACCACGAGGTCGTTGATCCGGCGCTCGCGCAGCTTGCGGCGGCCGCGCCGGGTGGGGCGCAGGCGCAGGCGGGTGGTGCCGCGTCCCGCGTACCGGGGCTTGCGGCGCGCGAAGGTCAGCCGCCGGGCCTTCCGCGAGTGGATCGCCGCGCGGCCGCGGCGGCGCTTGGGCCGGATCGTGCGCGCGCTGTGCACCGCCAGCTCGAGCCGCACCCCGCGGTCCACGCGGACCCTCACGGGCACTCCGCGGGCGAGCAGGGTGGAGAGGGAGATCGAGTCCGGCACGTCGACCTTCATCCGCGGCGGGTAGCGGTCGGGCGGGCGGCGGGTGCGGAACGGGCCGGTCACCTCGTAGATGGCGCCGCTTCCGAAGGCGCGCTGGGACGAGAAGAACAGCCGTGTGCCCGAGGGGTCGAACACCACGCCCGTGAGCTCCGACTGCGAGTCCACCGGCCCGGTGACCTGCAGGAACGGGGCGATCTCGCGCTCGCGGCTGATCACGCACATCTCGAGGTTGTCCGCGTCCTCGCAGACGAAGATGTCGCCGGACCGCGAGACGGTGAGGTTGTCCGCGTCCTTGAGCGCACCCCCGGATGCCTTGTCGTACAGCACCTCGATCGTCTCGGTCACGGTCTCGTACGCGTGAACCTTGCTGTCGCTGGTTGTGGCCACGTAGACCACGCCGGCGTCGAACCAGATCCCCTCGCCGCGGCGGAAGCGGGCCATTCCCGGCACCTGCTTGCGCGTGGGCGTGGTCGCCGCCGACGGGTCGGGCACCCGGCGCCAGGTCACGTCACCGCCTCGAGCGACCACGGCCACCTCGAGCAGGCCGCTCGAGAGGTCGCGCCAGCGATCCGGGGTGAAGCGATAGAGCCCGCCATCGCCCTCGTCCTCGGTGAGGTAGACGCGCTTGTCGTCGGGGTCGACCGCGGCGGCCTCGTGGTTGAACACGCCCATCGCCGGGCGCACCACCGCCGCCTTCGCTCCGAACGGGTCGCACTCCCAGACGCGCCCGCGGTCGGTCTCCTCGCACGACAGCCACGTGTTCCACGGGGTCTTGCCGCCCGAGCAGTTGGTGTCGGTGCCGGACAGGATCCGGTAGGCGGACGCGACCCCGCCGTTGCGCGTGAACCTGATCGCGCTCGCGCCACCGCCGCTGGCGGCCGGCGCCTCGCAGTTGGACACGAGCACGAACCCGCCGTCCGCGGTCGGGTAGGTCGCCTGCCCGTCGGAGAAGATGTGCCACACGTAGGCGGTGCCCGCCACCGGGGTCAGGCCGCGGGCCACCACCCGCGAGCGAAACCCGCGCGGGAGCCGCAGGCCGTTGGCGTCGGGATCGCCGAGCGGGCCATAGGGCCCTCCGCCCGGCCGGGCCTGGGTCGAGGCCAGCGCGTCGCGCCAGAATCCGGGGCCCAGAGCGAGCGCGCCGGCGCCCAGCGCCCCTGAGCGGATCAGCTGGCGCCGGCTGAGTCTCCCCCTGCGGTCGTCCACCCCAGGCTTTCTAGTGGTTTGGGCCGCCACGTCGGTGAAAGCGGTGTGAAGCCTCGCTCAACGCAGGTTCACCGCCGCCGCGGCACCGACCGCCAGGAGAATGCCGAAGTAGCCCGAGTAGCCGTTGAGGAGCAGCAGCAGGGCCGCGATCAGGCAGATCCCGACGGTCACGAGCCACGAGATTCGTGAGAGCGGCACCCGGCTATTCTGACTTGATGCCGCCTGGAGAGCGCTCAGCCGCCGCCGCGAGCGCCCCGTCGAGGTTGGTGGAGATGTCCGCCGACGTGCGCGCCGCGGTCCTGCTCGACCCCGCCGGAGCGCTGATCGCAGCGAGCGAGGAGGACGACTCGCGTGCCCGCAGGCTCGGCGAACTGGCTCGCGAGCTGGTCGTGGCCTCGGACGCCGCCGCCGATCGCCCGACCGAGCAGATCGAGGCCCAGGTCGAGGGCGGCGCCGTGTTCGCCGTGCGCAGCCCCCGCCACGTGCTGGCCTGCGTGGTCCGCCGGCTCGCGCTGCCGTCCCTGATCCTCTACGACCTGCGCCAGACCCTGCTCGAGCTCGAGGCGGCGTGATGAAGGAGACGCCCAAGGGCGCGGTGGCACGTGCCACGGCCGTGGCCGAGGGCGTCGCGGCCGCCGTACGGCGGCGCCAGCGCGACCGCGAGCCCCGCGTGATTCTGTACGCGGCGCCCGGCGACCCGCGGCTGCTCGGCCCCGGCTCGAAGGGCCACGACAGGATCCTCGACCTGGCGGCCGAGATGGTCGAGCTGATCGACGAGGCGGACGCGGCCAAGCGGCGCGCGAGGCGTGCCGCCCGCCGGGAGCCGGAGGGATGAGCCTGGTCGACAGCGCGCTGGCCGAGGCCGTGATCGGCCGCGCCCTCTCCCGGGGCGGCGACCTCGGCGAGCTCTACGCCGAGGATCGACGTGGCTTCTCGCTGTCGCTGGACGACGGGCGCATCGAGCGCCCGCAGGGCGGCGCCGAGCGGGGCGCGTCGGTCCGGGTGGTGAAGGGTGAGGCGAGCTACTTCGGCCACGTCGACGGGCTCGGCGAGGCGGAGTTGATGGCGGTGGCGGACTCCGTGGCGCAGGCCGTGCGCGGCGATGCGCGCGAGCCACAGGCGCTGGCGGCGGCCACGCCCGCGAACGGCCACCCGGTCGCGAGGCGCCCCGAGGACGTGCCCGCCGCCGACAAGGCCGCGCTGTTGAGGGCCTGCGACGAGCGCGCCCGCGCGGCCGGCGACGAGGTCGCTCAGGTCGCGGTGGGCTACGTGGAGGGCCGGCGGATCGTCGAGATCTTCAACTCCGACGGCGTGGCGGCCGCCGACGACCGCACCCGGACCCGGCTCTCGACTCAGGTGGTGGCCAAGCGGGGCGGTGACGGCGAGTCCGACGCGCGCGTGGAGACCGGCACGGACACCCGCGGCGGCCACGCCGGGTACGAGCTGTTCGAGCACGATCCCGCCGGCGTGGCCGAATCCGCCGCGCGCAAGGCGCTCACGATGCTCGACGCGGTGGACGCGCCCACGGGCCGCCTGCCGGTGGTCGTGGGCAACGGCTTCGGCGGGGTGTTGCTCCACGAGGCCGTCGGGCACGGGCTGGAGGCCGACGCCGTGCAGAAGCGCGCCAGCGTGTACGCGGGCCGGCTCGGCGATCAGCTCGCCCAGCCCGGGGTGACCGCGTACGACGACGGGGCCCGCGAGAACGAGTGGGGAAGCGACGGCATCGACGACGAGGGCACGCCCACCCGCCGCACGACGGTGATCGAGGACGGCAAGCTCGTCTCCTACCTCTACGACCTCATCAGGGCCCGCGTCGACGGGGTGGAGTCGACCGGCAACGGGCGCCGGGAGTCGTTCCGTCACCTGCCCGTGCCGCGCATGACCAACACCTACTTCGCACCCGGCGACGCGACCCCGGACGACCTGATCGCGCAGGTGGACCGCGGCCTTTACGCCGTGTCCTTCGGCGGCGGACAGGTGGAGCCGGCCACCGGCGA
Organism: uncultured Thermoleophilaceae bacterium; assembly: GCA_963761505.1. GTDB lineage: Bacteria > Actinomycetota > Thermoleophilia > Solirubrobacterales > Thermoleophilaceae > JAAYBF01. The sequence goes on along the minus strand of CAVXGW010000007.1, from coordinate 98,063 downwards.
CTTCGTGTTCGGGGTCTCCGAGGGGTACCTGATCGAGGACGGCAGGGTCACGGCGCCCGTGCGCGGCGCGACGCTGGTGGGCAACGGCATCGAGGCGCTCGCGGCGATCGAGGGGATCGCGGGCGACCTCAGCATCGCCACCGGGTACTGCGGGAAGGCCGGTCAGCGAGTGGCCGCGGGGGTGGGCCAGCCCCATGTGCTGATCCACGAGCTCACCGTGGGCGGGACCGCCTCGTGAGCGAGCTGGAGACGCTCGCCCAATCCGCGGTCGAGGCGGCGCTGAAGGCCGGCGCGACGGACGCCGAGGCCTGGTGCGAGGAGTCCACCAGCCGCCAGATCCGCGTCTACGAGGGCGCCGTGGAGAGCCTCAGCGACGCGGGCAGTCGCGGAGTCGGCCTCCGCGCGTTCCTCGACGGGCGCTCGGGATACGCCTACGGCACCGACCTCTCGGGGGGCGGCGTGGAGTCCCTCGCGACGGCCGCACAAGCGGCCGCACAGGTGGCCGACCCCGACGAGTTCGGTGGGTTGCCGGAGAAGTTCGGGGTCGCCGACGTGGACGGCCTCGAGTCCCCGGGGATGGCGGGGTGGACCACCGAGCGCAAGGTCGGCCTCGCGCTCGAGGTGGAGCGCGCCGCGCGTGCGCCGGCCGGCGTGTCGCAGGTCGAGAACGCCGTCTACTCCGACGCCGAGGGTGCGGCCGCCATCGCCAACTCGCGCGGGTTCGCCGCCTCCTACCGCGCCACGCAGGCGTGGGCCTACGCGTCGGCCTTCGCGGGCGAGGGGGAGGACCTGATGACCGGCATGGGGATCGGGCTGGGCCGCGATCCCGATGAGCTCGACGCCGCCGCGATCGGCGCCGAGGCCGCGGACCGAGCGCTGGCCCTGGCCGGTGCCCGGCAGCCGGACAGCCGGCGTTGTCCCGTGGTCCTGGACGCGTTCGTGGCGGCGTCGTTCGCCGGCTTCATCGGCTCGATGCTGTCCGCCGACGCCGTCCAGCGCGGCCGCTCCCTGTTCGCGGGGCGGGAAGGCGACGAGGTGGCCGAGGCCGCGTTCGTGCTCGCCGACGACGGGCGCCACCCGGACGGGCCCGCGTCCGCGCCGTTCGACGGTGAGGGGTCGCCCACCCGCCGCACGCCGCTGATCGAGGGCGGGAGGCTGAGCGGCTACCTGTACGACACCCGCACCGCCCGCAAGGACGGCCGCCAGACCACGGGCAACGCCGGCCGCGGCTCGTATCGGTCGCCCCCGTCGGTCGGCACGACCAACCTGCTGGTGGAGCCCGGCGGCGCCACGCTCGAGCAGCTCGTCGAGCAGGCGGGCGAGGGGCTGTACGTGACCGACGTCGCCGGCCTGCACTCGGGCGTCAACCCGGTCTCCGGCACGTTCTCCGTTGGCGCCTCGGGAAGGCTGATCGAAGGGGGCGAGCTGGGGGCGCCTGTGCGCGAGATAACGATCGCCAGCGACCTCGTCGGCATGCTCCGGTCGGTCGCCACGGTGGGCTCCGAAAGCCGCTGGGTACCGCTCGGAGGGAGCGTGAAAGCCGCTCCGATGCTGGTTTCGGAGATGTCGGTTTCCGGCAAATAGCGGGGTTCAGCGGGCCAAATCCGCGTTCCAGAGCGGATTCGTCCGCAGCCGTTGTTAGGTTCGCGCCACTGTCCGTCCCCTGTCTAAGGAGGAGAAGGTGACGAAGTCCGAGTTCGTCGATCAGGTGGCCGCATCATCAGGCCTCTCGAAGGGCGATGCCGGATCTGCTGTCGATGCTGTGCTCGACACCATCCAGAGCACGCTGCAGCGCGGTGGGGAGATCAGCTTCACCGGCTTCGGCAAGTTCACGGTCGCCGATCGCGGCGCCCGCCAGGGTGTGAACCCCCAGACGGGGGAGCGGATCCAGATCGCAGCCAGTCGAGTCCCGCGGTTTCAGCGCAGGCTCGGCACTCAAGAAGGCTGTCAAGGGCGGCTAGCCCGGCAGCTCATTTCGCTGACCGGCTAGCGGCGCTCGTAGAGGAGCGTCGCAGCCGAGTCGTTCTCGGCCTGGATCCAGATCCGGCCGTGCTCTGGCCCGTCGCCACGGATGGCGGCGACGCTCGGGGCGACCCCGCCGAGCGGACGGCCGCAGCCGTCGCACGTCACTGCCACGCAGCCATCGAGGCTGCGGGCGCGGCGTGCGTGGCCGTGAAGCTCCAGCTCGCCTGCTTCGAGCGCCTCGGCGCTCCCGGCTGGGCGGCGCTGGGCGCGGCAGCCGGCGCCGCCCGTGAGCACGGGCTGCTTGTGATCGCCGACGGCAAGCGCGGCGATGTGCCGGTCACCGCCAAGGCGTACGCGCAGGCGCTTGTGGGCTCCACCCCCGGCCCCTTCGGCGACGTGCCCGGGCTCGGGGCCGACGCCTTCACCGCCAACCCCCTGCTCGGCCGGGATTCCCTGGAGCCCCTGATCGAGGCGGCCTCGGCCGCCGGGGCGGGCTGCTTCTTGTTGGTGAACACGTCCAATCCGGGCGCCGCCGACCTTCAGGACCTCGACACCGGCGGCGCGCCCCTGCACGAGCGCCTGGCGGTGCTGGCGGACGAGGCCGGAAGCGGGCACGTGGGGGCGTGTGGCCTGTCACTGGTGGGCGCGGTGGTGGGTGCCACGCGGCCCGAACGGGTCGCTCGGATGCGGGAGCTGATGCCGCGCGCGATCTTCCTGCTCCCGGGCGTGGGCGCCCAGGGGGGCAGCGCGGCCGATCTCGGGCCCGCGTTCGAGCCCCATCCGGCCGCCGGACTGGTGGCCGCCTCACGCTCGATCGTGAACGCCCATGACACCCGGGGCGGTGATCCTGCGCTTGCAGCGTCCGCGGCCGCGGAGGAGCTGCGGGACCTGTCGTGGAACTAGGGGGGCAAGCCCCCCTGCGATCTACCATGCGGCGGGATCACGGTCGATGCCCACGCCACCGAACCGCACCCAAGCCCGTCTCGCGGCCCCGATCGCGCTTGCCGTCGTGGCGGTCGCGTTCCTGTTCGTGCTCGCCACGCTCGAGCACCGACGACGGGGGCTCGAACCGCGCCTCGGACACCAGCGCGCAGACCTCGACGGAGCGCAGGACCGAGCGCCAGCCCGCACCCCGGAGGGCCGCCACCTACACGGTGAAGACGGGGGACACGCTCGGGGCCATCGCCGAGAAGACCGGCCTCGACGTCGAGACACTGCTCACGCTCAACCCGGACCTCGATCCGCAGGCGCTCGTGTCCGGGCAGAAGATCAAGCTGCGCGAGTGACCGGCCGGGGCATCAGCGTGGCGGCGGCGATCATCGCCGCCGTGCTTCTGCTGCCGGCGGGGGCCCGGGCCCAGGCCCCGGTCCAGAAGCCGTCGCTCGACAGGGCCGCTGCCGCGATCCTGATCGACGCCCGCGACGGCAAGGTGATGCTGGCCAAGGACCCGCGCGAGCGGCGTTCGATCGCCAGCACGACCAAGCTCATGACCGCGCTGCTCGCGTCTGAGATGGCGAAGCCCGGCGACGTGTTCACCGCCCCGGCGTATGCGGCGCTGCCGGTCGAGTCGAAGATCAACCTGCGCAGAGGCGAGCGGATGCGGGTCGACGACCTCCTGGAGGCGCTGCTGCTCGAGAGCGCCAACGACGCCGCCGTGACGATCGCGGAGGGGGTGGCCGGCAGCCGGAAGGGCTTCGTGGCGCGCATGAACGCACGCGCGCGCACACTGGGGCTTCGGGGCACGAGCTACGCCAACCCGATCGGGCTCGACGACCCGCTCAACTACTCGACGGCCGCGGACCTCGCCAGCCTGGCGCGCCGGCTGTTGCGCGAGCGGCGCCTCGCGGAGATCGTGGACAAGCCAACCGCCGTGCTCGAGTCCGGCGCGAGACGTCGAATGGTGGGCAACCGCAACGACCTGGTCGCACGGTACCCGTTCGTCGACGGCGTGAAGACGGGGCACACCCGCGACGCCGGCAACGTGCTCGTGGGGTCCGCGACCGGCCCGCTGGGCTCGAGGGTGATCAGCGTGGTGCTCGGTGAGCCATCCGAGGCCGCCCGCGACGCGGACACGCTGGCCCTCCTGCGCTACGGCCTGGCCCAGTTCCGACGTACGAAGGTGCTCGACGCCGACAAGCCGGTGGCGAGCGCCGCCGTGAAGTACCACGACGGGCGCGCGCGCCTGGCGCCCGCTCAGGACTTCCTCGTGGTCACCCGCCGCGGCGAGAAGGTGACCACCCGCGTGGACGCCCCGGAGGAGCTCGAGGGCGAGCTGGCCGCCGGCACCCGGGTGGGCCGGATCGCCGTGCTGCGCGACGGCAAGGTGGTGCGGCGCGTGCCGCTCGTCACCGCTGCCGAGGTGCCGGGGGCGGGCCCCCTGCGGGTGGTCCTGTCCACGCTCGGGCTGGCGATCGTGCCGCTGCTCGTGGTGCTCGCGCTGCTCGTGGCCGCGATCGTCCGGCGCCGCCGGGGGAACCCGAACACGGGCAGCCGGCGCGGCGACCGGGAGGCCCGTCGCCGCGAGCGCGAGCGCGCCAGGGCCGGCTAGTACACCGGTAGCGCTTGCGCAGCCGGGGCCATTACCCTGGTCACCCGAATGATCATCACCGTCACCCTCAACGCCGCGATCGACAAGACGCTCGCGGTGCCGAACTTCCGGCTGGGCCGCCGGCATCGCGCGGTCGAGCAGACCTCGATGGCGGGCGGCAAGGGCGTGAACGTGGCGCGCGCGCTCAAGGCGCTCGGCCAGCCGGTGATTGCGACGGGCGTGGCCGGGGGTCCGACCGGGACCCGCATCATCGAGCAGCTCACCGAGGACGCGATCCTCAACGACTTCGTGCGCATTCGCGAGGAGTCGCGCATGTCGACCGCGGTGGTCGATCCGACGTCGGGCGAGCAGACGGAGATCAACGAGCGCGGCCCGGCGGTGTCGGAGTCCGAGCTCGAGCTGTTCGTGGACAAGCTGCTCTACCTCGCCCAGGGGGCCGCGATGTGCGTGTTCGCCGGCAGCCTGCCGATGGGGGTGGAACAGGGTCTGTACGGGCGCCTCGTGGAGGAGCTGCGCCGCCTCGGCGTGACCACGGTGCTCGACTCCGAGGGTGAGCCCCTGCGGATGGCCACCCGGTCCGCGCCGGACGTGGTCACGCCCAACGAGCTGGAGGCCGAGGAGCTGGTGGGGCACGAGTTCTCCGACCAGGAGGACCGGGTGGCCGCGGTCCAGGAGATGGTCCGGATGGGCGCCCACGAAGCGGTGATGACGATGCCCGACGGCTGCCTGGCCCTACTCGGTCAGGAGCACGACCCCAGCCACCCGCGGCACCTCTGCCGGGCGACCCTGGAGCCGCTCGAGCCGGTCAGCTCGGTGGGCTCGGGCGACGCCTTCCTGGCCGGTTACGTCGCAGCTCGCTACGGCGGGCGCAGCGACGCAGAGTGCGTGCGCTTCGGGGTCGCGTGCGGCGCCGAGTCGACCCAGCACTTCGGCGCCGGGGTGCTCGACCCGCGCGAGGTCGACCGGCTCGCCGCCGACGTCGAGCTGGAGACGTTCGACACGCCGGCCGTCGAGCTGCCCCACTGAGGACTCGCTTCCGCCTGATCCGGGTATAGGGGCCGGCGGAGGTCCTGACTGAGCAGGGACGCTGACACGGACGCCGTCAGGCGATTGGCCCGCCCCTCGGAAAGGGGGGCGCTCTCGCATGGCATCGGGACCCTGTCCGTGTGCCCCTCGATCCGCGCAGCCTGTGGGCGGTCGCCCTCGCGCCACCCGACCGTGGAGTGCTGCGCTCGGCCTTCGATCGCGACCCGGAGCTGCGCATGGACGTGGGCTACGCGCTCGCGGGGCTCGTGGAGCTGGGGGTGGAGGAGGTGTTCGTGCGGGCGCTCGTGAGGCGGCTGCGCGAGGCGCCGGCCGGGATGCCGCCCGCCCTGTGCGTGCTGCCCGCCGCGGACGAGGCGCTGATGGAGGCCGGATGGCCCCTCTGACCCGCACGCGCGCTAACGACGACGAGCGCGCCTACCGGGCGTACGAGCGCGCCGTGACCGGGATGCTCGCCACGCGCTACCGCGACCTCGACTCCGACAGCCGCTACGAGCTCTACCACGAGGCCTGGGCGAGCGTGCTCAAGCGGCGCGAGCAGGGCGTGGCGATCGACAACCTCGAGGGCTACCTGATCGGCGCCGCGGACAAGCTGGCGAGCAAGCGGGTGTACGGGGCCGACTCGCGCCGGCGAACCACGTTCGACCCGGTCGACGGCCCGTACTCCGCCGTACCCGACTCCGGCCAGTCCCCGGAGGAGGCCGTGCTGGCGGCCGACGAGGCGCGCCGGGTGCGGATGCTGATCGACGAGCTCGACGGCGCCGAGCGCGCCCTGCTCAAGCTGCGGCTGGACCTCGGCCTCGAGCCGGCCGAGATCCGTGAGCGGCTCGGGCTCACCGACCGCCAGTACAGGCGGGTGGCCGAGCGCGCCGGCAAGGCGCTGCTCGAGCAGTTCCGCGCGTTCGACTCGGGTGCATGGGCGCGGAGCAAGCGCAGCCTGCTCTGCGCCTGCGTGTTCGGTGTGGCCTCCGCCCGTCAGCGAGCGAAGGCGCAGGAGCTGCTGGAGCACGATCCCTGCTGCCGGGCGATGATGAGCGAGCTGCGGGAGCTGGGCGGACGGGCTGCCGCCGTGCTGCCGCTGCCGACGGCACCGCTCGCGGTCGACGCGGCCCACGCCGAGGGCGGCGGGCGGATCGCGGAGCTGCTGGCGGGCGTGAAGGAGCATGCGGCCGACCTGGTGGCCGCGGGCAAGCAGCAGGCCGCCGGCGCGTACGTGCGGATGGCCGACCCGACGCCGCTGGCGGGCGCGCGCCCCGGCGCGGTGGGTGCTGTCGTGGCGGGATGCATCGCCGCGGGCAGTGGCGCCTACTGCGCCGTCGAGGGAGTGCCCGGGCTCGATCAGGCCGGTGCTGGGCATCGAGCGGCCCGCCGAGCAGGCCGAGCGCAAGCCGCCGCCCGAGCCGAAGCGCGAGGCGTCCGAGCTGCCCGCGCCGCCTCAGGTGGCGCCGGCGCCCGTCCCCGCGCCCGCGCCCGCCCCCGCCCCGGCGCCGGCCGCGCAGCCGCAGGCGCCGCCGCCGGCTCCGGAGAACGAGTTCGAGCCCAGCGCCGCGCCGGGAGCCTCGCCGGAGTTCGCCGCACCGGCCCAGGCGGCGCCCGCACCCGCGCCGGCGGCCGGCGGGGGAGGGGAGTTCGATGGCCCGTAGCGCTGCGCTCACCCTGAGCCGGCGCACACCACCCGACACCACTACCGACGGAGGACGCCGATGAACGACCTGGCCCGCCACCTGACCGAGGAGGGAAGCCACGCGGAGCTGCCGTTCCACCCCTCCTGCCCGTCCTGTCGCGCCGAGCGCCTGGCCGGACGCGCTGAGGTGGCGCCGGTGGTCGGGCCGCGGGCGCGCGCCGGCCTGGCGGCCGCGGTGCTGGCCACCTCCGCGCTGCCCGCCACGGCGCTGGCCACCACACCCGCGCCGGAGGTCGAGGCCGACGAGGAGTCGGAGGGCACCGAGGCGCCCGGGGCGGTGGACCCGGGCGGGCTCGAGGCTCCTGCGGGCGTCGACGAGCCCGTGACCCCCACGGTGGAGGAGCCGGGGTCCGCGGGGCAGGGCGACGACGGCGAGGGCCCGGTTGAGGCGGAGGTCCCGTCCGATCCGGACCCGGTGGAGGCCGACGAGCCCGCCGACCCGGCCGACATCGGCGCGGCCGGCGAGGAGGCCGCCGCCGCGCCCGAGGCACCCGGTCCCGGGGTCCCGGCGACCGATGCCCCTGCGCCGCCGGCCGGCGAGCCCGGGGCCAAGCGGGCCCCCCGGGCCGAAAAGCCGGAGCGCCACGAGCCCGACCGCACCGCGAAGCGCGCCGAGAGTCCGGACCCCCGCCCCGCGGCGGCGCCCGCACCCGCGCCCCAGGCGCCGGCGGCCGTGGCCTCGCAGCAGCCGGCCCCCGGGGGATCCGACCCGGCCCCCGTCGCGCCACGCCCCGCCGCGGACCCAGCGGCCGACGTTCACGTGGTCCAGCCGGGCGAGTCGCTCTGGAGCATCGCCTCCGACCGTCTCGGCGGCGACGCCGGCGCGGCGCAGATCGCGGCCGAGGTCAACCGGATCTGGGACCTCAACGCCGATTCGATCGGGACCGGTGATCCGAACCTGCTGATCGCCGGCCAGAGGCTGCGCCTGAGGTGAGCACCCAGCAGACGCCAGCGCGAGATCAAGCGGGGCGACCTCTACCCGCGGGCGGTCGTCGATGGCCGTGAGCTGCCGGTGAGCCTGCCCGCCCGCGTGCGCGCCCGGGTCGAGTCGCTCCTGGTGTCCAGGGGAGAGCGCGAGGAGGCGGAGCTGGAACGCCTGATCCGGTCTCAGCCGGGGGTCACGCGGGCCAACACGGTCTCGATGATCAGCCCGAAGGGCGGCGTGGGCAAGACCACCAGCACGTTCCTGGTGGGCAACCTGCTCGCCTCGCACCTGAAGCTGCGCACGATCGCGGTGGACGCCAACCCGGACTTCGGCACGCTCGCCGCGCTGGCCCCCGACCGGCTTCGGCCCGAGCGCACGCTGGCCGACCTGATCGCGGGCCTCGACGGCGCGCACACGGCCGCCGACCTGAACCCCTATGTCGCGCGCCTGCCCAGCGGCCTGCACCTGCTCGGCGCCCCCACCGACGCCGAGGTGATGAGCAAGATCGGCCCCGAGTCCTACGGCCAGCTGCTGGCGTTCCTGGCGATCTTCTACGAGGTGATCCTGCTCGACCTCGGCACGGGCATCACCGACCCGCTGGCGCGGTTCGCGATCGAGCGCTCCGACCAGGTGGTGCTGGTCACAACGCCCGAGTTCATCACCTCGCAGAGCGTGGCCGGCGCCCTGCGCTACCTCGCCCACGACCGCGCCACGCTGGTGCTCAACCAGGCGGCGAAGCGCGACTCGGCGGACATCCGCCGGATCGAGGCCCACTTCCGCGAGCAGCGCCTGCGCCGCTCGGTCACCATCCCGCGCGACGACCGCCTGCGCACGATGCTCGACACCGGCACCTACTCGCTCGGCGCCCTCGATCGCGACACCCGCCGGCCCGTGAAGCTCCTGGGGCTGGCCGTGGCGGAGCAGCTCGTCTGATGCGCGCACTGCGGGAGCGGCCGCGGGCCACGGTGGCGAAGGGCGCGGCGGTGCTCCTCGTGTTCCTGCTCGGCATGGCGGTCGCGGGCCTGATCTCCGACTCAGGCGAGGACGTGCCCGGGTCCACCCAGCAGGCGCTCGAGCGGGCGCAGCGGGCGGCGCAGACCAACGAGGACCGCCTGTCCGACGAGGGCGAGCAGGTCAAGCGCCTCGAGGCGCGCGTGACGAGGCTGGAGCGGCGCCTGCGCGCAAGCACCACGCGCAACCGCAGGCTGCGCGTGACACTGCGCAGAGCCCGCAGGCAACTCTCCGCACTACAGCCCTGATGCCTGAGGCCTGAGGCCTGACGCCCGAGGCCCGAGGCCCGACGCCCGAGGCCCGAGCCCCAGCCCCCGAGTGCTAGCTTCCATCCCCTAATTCGTCCGCCGCCGAACCTAGGATGCCGCCATGGAAGTTGAGATCGGTCGGGGCAAGAAGGGCCGCCGGGCCTACGGCTTCGATGACATCGCGATAGTCCCCTCCCGCCGCACGCGGGACCCCGATGACATCGACATCACGTGGGATCTCGGGCTCTACCAGTTCAAGCTGCCCCTGCTGGCCTCCGCCATGGACGGCGTGGTCTCGCCCAAGACCGCGGGCGTGATCGGCAAGCTCGGCGGGCTCGCCGTGCTCAACCTCGAGGGCGTCTTCTGCCGCTACGAGGACGCCGAGGAGCAGCTCGAGCGCATCAGCGGCTTCGAGACGGACGAGGCCACGGCGGAGATGCAGCGCATCTACCAGGAGCCGATCAAGCCCGAGCTGATCGCCCAGCGGATCAAGGAGATCAAGGACCAGGGCGTGGTCTGCGCGGCCTCGCTCACACCCCAGCGCGTGCGCACCCACTACGAGGTGGCGCTCGAGGCCGGGCTCGACATCCTCGTGATCCAGGGCACCGTCATCTCGGCCGAGCACGTGTCGGCCGACGAGTCGCGCCCGCCGCTCAACCTCAAGGAGTTCGTCGAGGAGGTGCCGGTGCCGGTCGTGGCCGGCGGCTGCGCCTCCTACGCCACCGGCCTGCACCTCATGCGCACCGGCGCGAAGGCGGTGCTGGTGGGCGTCGGCCCCGGCGCCGCCTGCACCACCCGCGGCGTGCTCGGCATCGGCGTGCCGCAGGCCACCGCGATCGCCGACGTCGCCGCCGCCCGCTCCCAGCACATGCTGGAGACCGGCGAGTACGTGAAGGTGATCGCCGACGGCGGAATGCGCAACGGCGGCGACATCTCGAAGGCCTTCGCCTGCGGGGCCGATGCCGTGATGATCGGCTCGCCCCTCGCCCGCGCATACGAGGCGCCGGGCCACGGCTACCACTGGGGCATGGCCACATTCCATCCCGAGCTCCCCCGCGGCGCGCGCGTGCAGACCACCCAGAACGGGTCGCTCGAGCAGATCCTGCTCGGCCCCGCGCACGAGAACGACGGCACCTTCAACCTCATGGGCAGCCTGCGCACGTCGATGGCCACCTGCGGGTACGAGGACATCCCGTCCTTCCACCGCGCGGAGGTCATGGTGGCGCCGTCGCTGCAGACGGAGGGCAAGCAGCTACAGCGCGACCAGGCGATCGGCATGGGCGCCCAGTCCGCCGCCAAGGCGGCCCCGGCATCCGACGGCGTCGTGAACGGCAACGGCCACGCGGCATCGGATCCCGCTCTCGTCGAGTAGTTGGAGGCCCGCGCCGCCATCCATCCCCGACCGCCGGCGGGGACGCGCTGCGAACGACCGATGAGGTGCTCGTCCTCGACTTCGGAGGCCAGTACTCCCAGCTGATCGCCCGCCGCGTGCGCGAGTGCGGCGTGTTCAGCGAGCTGCTGCCGCACGACGTCGCGCTCGAGGAGGTCCGCCGGCGCGAGCCGAAGGGCCTGATCCTCTCCGGCGGGCCGGCGTCGGTCTACGCCGACGGCGCGCCGCGGCTCAACGACGAGCTGCTCGAGCTGGGCATCCCGGTGCTCGGCATCTGTTACGGCATGCAGGCGATGGTGCTCAACCTCGGCGGCCGGGTGGAGGGCGCGGAGGTCGGCGAGTTCGGCCGCTCCCGGCTCACGGTGCAGGAGCACGGCCGGCTGCTGGCCGACCTGCCTGCCGAGCAGAGCTGCTGGATGAGCCATCGCGACACGGTCTTCGAAGCGCCGGCGGGCTTCACCGCGCTCGCCTCCTCGACCGAGTCGCCGGTGGCGGCGCTCGAGGACACCTCGCGCGACATCTACGGGATCCAGTTCCACCCCGAGGTGGTGCACACCCCGTACGGCACACAGATCCTCACCCGCTTCCTCGAGGACATCTGCGGCTGCGACATGAGCTGGAACGCCGCCTCGGTCGCGGAGGAGCAGATCCGCCGGATCCGCGAGCAGGTGGGCGACGGCAAGGTGATCTGCGGGCTCTCGGGGGGCGTCGACTCGTCGGTGGCCGCGCTGCTGGTGCACCGCGCGGTGGGAGATCAGCTCACCTGCGTGTTCGTGGACCACGGGCTGATGCGCAAGGGCGAGGGCGAGCAGGTGGTCAAGGCCTTCAGCGAGACGTTCAAGGTGCCGCTCGTCGCGGTCGACGCCGAGGAGCGCTTCCTCGAGCGCCTCGAGGGAGTCACCGAGCCCGAGGCCAAGCGCAAGATCATCGGCACGGAGTTCATCCGCGTGTTCGAGGAGGAGGCGGGCAAGCTCGAGGATCCGCGCTACCTGGTGCAGGGCACGCTCTACTCGGACGTGATCGAGTCCGGAGGCAGCAACGGGGCGGCCACGATCAAGTCCCACCACAACGTCGGCGGCCTGCCCGACGACCTCGAGTTCGAGCTCGTCGAGCCCCTGCGCACGCTGTTCAAGGACGAGGTGCGCCAGGTGGGCGTCGAGCTCGGCCTCCCGGAGAAGCTGGTCTGGCGCCAGCCGTTCCCGGGCCCGGGCCTGGGCATCCGGATCGTGGGCGGCGAGGTGACCAAGGAGCGCCTGGAGATCCTGCGCGACGCCGACTACGTGCTCCAGGACGAGATCCGCGCCGCCGGGCTCTATCGCGAGCTGTGGCAGTCGTTCTGCGTGCTGCCGGGCGACCTGCGCACGGTCGGGGTGCAGGGCGACGAGCGCACCTACGGCTACGTGGTGGTGGTCCGGGCGGTCACCTCGGACGACGCGATGACCGCGGATTGGGCCCGGCTGCCCTACGACCTGCTGGAGAAGATCGCCTCGCGGATGATCAACGAGATCCGCCAGGTGAACCGGGTGGTCCTCGACATCACCTCGAAGCCGCCGGGAACCATCGAGTGGGAGTAGAGCGCCAGGAGCTGCTCGACGGCCTCGGCGCCGCCGGCGCCGAGCTCGACTTCGCGATCGCGTCGCTCGGTGAGGCCTACGAGCAGCTCGACAGCGTCAGCGCCGATCGCATGGAGGAGCAGCTGTTCCGTCCGCTGCAGCTGGCGAGCGGCCGCGTCAAGCGCACCGCGTCGGAGTTCGCGGGCCGGCACGGCCTCACCGCCTCGGCACCGGGCGCCGACCCGCCCGCGCACCCGTCGGTGGGCGCCCGTGCCTTCATCGACGCCGCGGTGGAGGCGGCCGGCGCGGCCGACCGCCTCCTGGTGGAGCTGCAGGACTCGCCGTGGCTGGTCGAGGTCGGCGATCCCGAGCTGCGGTCGGGCATCGCGGACGCGCGGCTGCAGCTCGGCGGTGTGGCGGGCGCCGCGCGGGAGTTCGCGCGGGTACTGGGCCGCTGACGACGATAGGAGAGACCGTGCCGGAGGACCTGTTCAGACCGCAGCTCGGCGAGCCGCACCACTACGCCTACGTCGTCGAGGACATCGAGGCGACCGTGAATCGCCTGGTCGACCAACTCGGCGCCGGGCCGTTCTTCCTCGTCGAGCGCGTGCCGCTGGAGAACGTCCTCTCGCGCGGTGAGCCGGCGGAGTTCGTCCACAATTCCGCCTTTGGCTCCTGCGGCGGCGGCGCGATCGAGCTGATCGAAGCCGTCAGCCTGGCGCCCGAGCGCGTCGAGAAGGGCTTCTCCGGTCCCCGGCCGGGAATCCACCACGTCGCCTACGTCGTGCCGCCGACGGAGGTAGCCGATTTGCGAAGCTCGCTCGACGAGCGAGGTCTGCCGGAGTACCTGAGCTCTCAGCTCGGCGAAGTCGACACGACCCTCCACGACGCCTCCGCCACTCTGGGCCACGACATCGAGATCCACGCCGACAACGAGGGTCTGCGCGGCTTCTTCGAGATGGTGAGAGGCGGCGCCGAGGGTTGGGATGGCTCGGAACCGCTGCGCCCGGTGGAGAGCTGATCGCTAAGCCGCGGTCAAGACGCTGGGAGGTAGGTGAGGAGGACCACCCCGGAGTCGAATCGCTTCAGGTCCTCGAGCTCCATCCGGACGGTTCCCCTGTCGCCGAGCACGTGGACGTTTCCCTCGCCCCAGACGAGCGGGTTCAGGTAGACCTCGTACTCGTCGATCAGGCCCTTCTCGGCGAGGGCGTACGCGAACTCGCCGCTCCCGTGCATGAACAGGTCACCGTCGACCTCGTCCTTCAGCTTCGGGATCGAGTCCTCGAGGTCCCCCTCGAGCAGGGTCGCGTTCCACTCGAGATCGCCGGACAGGGTGTTGGACCCGACGTACTTCGGCATCGGGTTGACCATGTCCGCCCATTTGCCCGACTGGCTCGGCCAATATCCCGCCAGCCCCTCGTAGGTCTTGCGGCCCAGCACCAGCCCGCTGGATCTCGCCTGACGCTCGAACGAGTAGTCGCCGTGGTCTCCGTCCGCCTGCACCCACTCGCCGACCGGGTCTATGACGCCGTCGACGGTGGCCTGCGTTGTCGCGATCAGCTTTCCCATCTCGATTCTCCTTTCGGTCACGGGAGCTCCTCTGAGCCCTCTCTACCCATGAGTCGAACGGGGACGCGCGGATTCGACGTGGCGCGCGGCGATTTAGGCTGCGCCCATGGCACGGATGTCCGCCGCCCTGGCCACCTCGCTCCTGGCGCTGGCGCTGGTGGTGGCGGCCCCGCCCGCCCGTGCCGCCAAGAGCGCGGTGGTGCGCGACGGCAACGCGCGCTTCCACGTCCTCACGCCCACCCTGATCCGGCTCGAATACGCGGCTGACGGGCGCTTCGAGGACCGCCCGACCCTCACGGCGGTCAACCGGCGCTTCCGCGTGCCCCGCTTCAGGACCCGGGTGGTGAGGGGCACCCGGGTCATCAGGACGTCGCGCCTGACGCTCCGGTACCGGCGCGGGTCCGGGCCGTTCGCGGCGTCGAACCTCGAGGTGCTGCTGAAGATCGGCCGCCGGCGCGTGACCGCGCGCCCCGCCTGGAAGGCCCCGCCCGGCCCGCCGCCGCCACCGCCGCAGGCGCCGACCCGCACCCAGGCGCAGCCCAACCCCGACCCCGACCCGAGGCCCGCCACGCGCGGCAATCTCGGCGGCTGGGTCCGCGGAGTCGACGACCAGGACGGGCCCGTGCCCCTGCACGAGGGCCTGCTGTCGCGCGACGGCTGGTACCTGCTGGACGACACCCGCTCGGTGCTGCTCACCCGCTCGGGCCCCGGCTTCGCCACCCGCGCGAGCGGCCGCGGCGCCTACCAGGACGGCTACTTCTTCGGGTACGGGCACGACTACTCCCGTGGGCTGCGCGACCTGCGGGCGCTGAGCGGCGCCGCGCCGCTGCTGCCGCGCAAGACGTTCGGCAACTGGTTCTCGCGGTACTGGCCCTATGGGGACCGCGACTGGCGCGCGATCGTCGGGCGCTTCCGGTCCGAGCGGGTGCCGCTCGACCTGATCTCGATCGACACGGACTTCAAGGCGCCGGTCTCGCGCGGGGCGGCCGTGGCGGACGCCTACCTGGGCATCGACCCCACGCTGCCGTACTCGTGGAACGGCTGGGACTGGAACCGCGACCTCTATCCCGACCCGTCCGGCTTCATCGACTGGCTGCATCGCGAGGGCGTGGCGCTGGCGCTGAACATCCACCCGTCGATCGGCGATCGCGACGCCCACTGGGACGAGGCTCAGCGCAGGTCGGGGGGACTCACCCCCTCCGGCCTCGCCGCCGGGTCGACCAGCTGCAACTTCTTCATGGCCGACCCGCTCCAGCGCTGCGCGGTGTTCGACTGGACCAACCCGCGCCACCTAGACGCGTACTTCGCGCTGCACGAGCAGTTCGAGCGCCAGGGGCTGGACTTCTGGTGGCTCGACTGGTGCTGCGACGAGTCGCGCGCGCAGGCGCCGGGCCTGTCCGAGGACGCCTGGATCAACCAGCTCTACGCGCAGCGCAGCCGGGCCCGCGGCAAGCGCTGGCCGGCGTTCTCGCGGATCGGGTCCTCCTACTTCGACTACTTCGGCGACGGCGAGCCCGGGGCGTTCGCCGAGCACCGGAACACGATGCACTTCACCGGCGACAGCCGGCCCACATGGCAGATGCTCGACTTCCAGACGCGGTTCACCACCGCCGAGGGCGCCATCGGCCTGCCGTACGTGAGCCACGACATCGGCAGCTTCAAGGGCCGGCATCTGGCCGACGACATGTACGTGCGCTGGGTGCAGTTCGGCGCGCTGCAGCCGATCAACCGGCTCCACTCCGACCACGGCGACCGCCTGCCGTGGGAGTACCGCGGCAAGGCGCAGCGGGTGGCGACCGAGTTCCTGCGCCTTCGCGGCCGCCTGGTGCCGTTCCTCTACACCCTGGCGCGGCGCTCCCACGACACCGGGGTTCCGATGGCGCGCGCGATGTACATGCGCTGGCCGGGCTTCGACGACGCCTACCGCCACGACCGCCAGTACACGCTGGGGCCCGACGTGCTCGTGGCGCCGGTGGCGGCGGCGGGCGACCCCGCGCAGAAGAGCGTCTGGTTCCCGCCGGGAACGTGGGTCGACTTCTTCACCGGCGAGCGCCACCGCGGCCCCCGGGTGAAGCGGCTGTCGGTGCCGCTCGAGCGGATGCCCGTGTTCGTGCGGACCGGGGCCGTGGTGCCCACCCAGGAGTACCGGCCGCACGAGACGGACCGTGTGGCCGATCCGCTGGTGCTCACCGCGTGGGCGGGGCGCGACGGAGGCTTCCGGCTGTACGAGGACGCGGGCGACGGCCTCGCGTACCGGCGCCGGTCGTTCGCCTTCACGCGCATCGTCCACGACCACCGGGGCAGGCGGGGATCGGTGGTCACGATCGGCCGCGCGCGCGGGCGCTACCGCGGCCGCCCGGGCAGGCGCCGCTACGAGCTGCGGGTGGTCGGTGTGAGGCGCCCACGGCGGGTCACGGTCGCCGGCCGCCGGCTCAGGCGCGCGCCGGCGGGGTCGGCGCGGGGCTGGTGGTACGTGCGCGGCACCCGAACGCTCGTGGCCCGCACCGGGCGGCTGCGGACGACCCGGCGGGCCGCGATCAGGATTCGCTAGGCCGGAGCCCTCCGCCTAGTACGAACGTCCGCCGCCGCGGCGTCCCCCGCTGGAACAGGCGTCCAGCCGGCGTTTGTGCGCGGCCCTGAAGGCCAACACCGCCGGGCAGGACGCACTCGAATCCACGGAGGTGGCAGGGATGACGGACAGACGCGCAGGCTTGATGGCGGTCACGGCATTGGCGATGGCCGCGTTGTGCGCGCTCAGCGTGCCGTCGCTGGCCCGGGTCTACAAGGGCAGCGGGAAGGCCAACAAGGTCACCGGCACCAAGAAGGGCGACAGGATCAGCCTTCGCGGTGGCAACGACCGGGCGCGCGGGCGCGGCGGCAACGACCGGATCTCAGGCGGCAGGGGCAAGGACCGCCTGCGCGGCGATTCCGGCAAGGACCGCCTCAGCGGCAACGCCGGCAACGACCGGCTGCACGGCGGCAAGGGCAGGGATCGGCTCAACGGCGGCACCGGCAACGACGTCCTCAACGCGGTGGACGGCAAGCGCGACGCGTCGGTGAACGGCGGCAAGGGTCGCAACACCTGCCGCGTCGACAACGCGGACCTGAAGGTGGTCAAGCGCTGCTCGAAGCTCATCGTCGCCAAGCCCCGGGCCGGCGCCCCGGGTGGCGCGGGTGGCAAGGCCGGCGGGAGCGGCACGGCCGGCGCAGCCCACGGCGACAGCACGGCCGACCCGCCGCTGGCGGTGACCGAGGCCGAGGGCCTCACGTGCGGCAGCTCCCTGCCCACCTGCCGCTTCTCGCTCTCCGGCGACGGCGCGGACACCACGCTGGGCCAGGTGAGCGGCGAGGGCGGCGTTGAGCTTGCCGCCGGCCCGACGCTGTCGATAGAGGGCGAGGACTGGCTTGCCGAGGGCATCTACGGATGCACCTCGAACGGCTCGCTGCGAGTCGACATCGGATCGGAGACGATCCGGGTGCCGGTCACCTGCACCTCCGGCGGCTGACGGTCCCGACGGCGAATCGAGGGGCGGGCCCACGGGAGGGCCTGCCCCTCGCCCGTTCTAGGGCCAGAAGTCCTCGGTCTTGCCGATCTCGTCCGAGTAGTCGTCCAGCTTCACCGACGTCATCACCAGCACCACGTCCTCGTCGGTGTCGTTGTGAACGGAGCGCGGCGTCTCGGGCGCCACGCGCACCGCGGTGCCGGGGCCGGCCTCGAACACCTCGTCGCCGCACTTGAACGTGAGCGTGCCCGACACCACGAAGTAGATCTCCTCCTGGGTGTGGTGGAAGTGCCCGTAGCTGCCCCGCCCGCCCGTGTCCGGCGGCATCCGCCGCCAGGTGATCGCCACCTGCTCGGCGCCGAGCTCCGGCGTCAGGAACCGCATCTCGCCCGGGTAGTCGCCGAGCACGTCGGGGGAGTCCTCGAGGCGTGAGACCGTGTATCCGCTCATGGCGACCAATCTGCCACACTGTCCAGCCGGCCGCGTCCTGCGCGGCCTCTTTCTATGAAGACGTTCGTAGCCACTCCTGAGAACCGCGAGCGCAACTGGCTCGTGGTGGACGCCGCCGGCCAGACGCTGGGCCGGCTCGCGACCCAGATCGCCGACGCCCTGCGCGGCAAGCGCAAGCCCGAGTACACGCCTCACTGCGACGTCGGTGACTTCGTGATCGTGGTCAACGCCGAGAAGATCTCGGTGACGGGCAAGAAGCGCGAGGAGAAGCTCTACCACCGTCATTCCGGCTACCCCGGCGGCCTGCGCACGCGCACGCTCAACGACATGCTCGAGCGCCAGCCCGAGGAGGTCATCCGCAAGGCCGTCAAGGGGATGCTTCCCCGCAACCGCCTGGCCCGCCAGCAGCTGCGCAAGCTGAAGGTCTACGCCGGCCCCGAGCACCCGCACGTCGCCCAGCAGCCCAAGCCAATGGAGATCGCCAAGTGATCGACGAAGAGACTCCGCAGCAGCCGGAGGACGAGCCCAAAGAGACCTCAGACGTCAGTCCTCAGACGTCAGATGACGAGGGTCAGGAGCAGCCTCAGGCCGAGGAGCCTCAGGCGAGGAGGAGCCCCAGGCCGAGGCCGAGGAGCCGAAGGCCGAGGAAGAGCAGCCCAAGGCCGAGGAGGCGCCCGCCCAAGCGCGAGCGCCCGAAGCAGGAGAAGAAGGACGAGCCCGAGGTCATCCCCGGCGCCGACCTGGTCCCCGACCTCGTGCTGGACGAGCAGAGCGAGGTCGCCGAGGCGCTCGGTCAGGACATCGCCGCACAGATCGAGGCGGCCGAGGAATCGTTCGAGGAGGCCGAGGAGGGCGGAGATGCCGAAGACGCGGCTCCCGCCGTGACCAGCATGCTCGAGCTGGCGGCCGACGCCCGTTACCAGGCCACCGGCAAGCGCAAGCGCGCCGTGGCCCGGGTGACGCTCAAGCCGGGTACCGGCGAGTACAGCGTGAACGGTCGCGGCCTGGACGAGTTCTTCCCCCGGCCCACGCTCCGGAAGGTGGCGCGGTCGCCGCTCGCCACCGCCGGCCAGCAGGAACGGCTCGACGTGGTGGCCAAGATCCACGGCGGCGGCGTGTCCTCGCAGGCGGCGGCGCTGCGCCACGGCATCGCCCGCGCGCTGGTCGAGGCCGACCCGGCGTTGCGCGGCGAGCTCAAGCGGCGCGGGTTCCTCACACGTGACCCGCGCGTGAAGGAGCGCAAGAAGGCCGGCTTGAAGAAGGCCCGCAAGCGCCCGCAGTTCTCAAAACGCTGACCGAGCTCTTCGGCACCGACGGGATCCGCGGCGTCGCGGGCGAGTTCCTGAGCGCGGACCTCGCGCTGGACGTGGGCCGCGCGGCGGCCGCCGTGGCCGAGGCAGACTCGCCACAGGTCCTGATCGTCCGCGACACCCGGGAGTCCGGCGAGATGCTCGAGGCCTCCCTCGCGGCGGGCGTGTCGGCCGGCGGCGGCCACGCGCTGCTCGGGGGAGTGCTTCCAACGCCGGGGGCGGCGCTGCTCACACGCCGGCACGGCTTCGACCTGGCGGTCGTGGTGTCCGCGTCCCACAACCCCTATGCGGACAACGGCATCAAGCTCTTCGGGCCCGATGGCACCAAGGTGTCCGATTCGATGGAGGAGCGCATCGAGGCGATCGTGGCCGGAGCCGAGCCGCTGCCGGACCATCCCGTGGGCCGCGTGCGCGAGCTGCACGGCGCCTCCGGCGACTACCTGCGCGAGCTCGAGTTGCGGTTCCGGGACCTCGACCTCTCCGGCACCCGGGTGCTGCTCGACTGCGCCCACGGGGCCACCTACCGCGCGGCCCCCGAGATCTTCCGGCGGCTGGGCGCCGACGTGCACGCGGTCGCGGTCGAGCCCGATGGCCGCAACATCAACGACGGTGTGGGCTCCACCCACGTCGGCGCCCTCGCGGCGCAGGTTGCCGAGGACGGCTACGACGCCGGCTTCGCCTTCGACGGCGACGGGGACCGCGTGCTCGCCGCGGACCGCAACGGCGTGGTGGTGGACGGGGACGAGCTGATCGCGCTGGCCGCCCTGCATCTGCGCCAGGCCGACCGGCTCCCCGGCGGCGGTGTGGCCGTGACCGTGATGACCAACTACGGCTTCCACACGGCGATGCGGGAGGCCGGGGTGGAGGTGGCGGTCACGCCCGTTGGAGACCGCCACGTGCTCGCCGAGCTCCTGCGCCGCGACTGGGCGCTCGGGGGCGAGCAGTCGGGGCACATCATCGATACCGCGTTCGTGCCCTCCGGGGACGGCATCGCGGCGGCGCTCCTCACGCTCGAGGCGCTGGGGGGAGGCGACCTGGCCGACCGCGGGGCGATGGAGAAGCTGCCCCAGCAGCTGGTGAACGTGAAGGTCGCCGACCGCGGCGCGCTGGAGACGTCGAAGGTCGTCCGCCAGGCGATCGACGTCGAGCAGGCGAAGCTCGAGGGCCGCGGCCGGGTCCTCGTTCGTCCCTCCGGCACCGAGCCGCTGGTCCGGGTGATGGTCGAGGCGCCTGACGAGGCCGAATGCGCGGCGGTCACCCAGCGGCTGGTTGAGGCCGTGGAGCGCGAGCTAACCTAGCTGCCCTCCAATGTGCGGAATCGTCGGATATACCGGCTCCCGTCCCTGCCTGGAACTGCTCATGGCGGGACTGCAGAAGCTCGAATACCGCGGCTATGACTCCGCCGGCTTCTCGCTGGTCGAGAACGGCGGCATGCGGACCGTGCGCGCCGTGGGACCGCTGAAGAACCTGCGCGAGCGGATCAACGGCGCGGGCAGCGACGCCGTGAGCGGCATCGCCCACACTCGCTGGGCCACCCACGGGCGGGTCACGGAGGCGAACTGCCATCCCCACGACGACACGTCCGGACGCGTGCACGTGGTGATGAACGGCATCGTCGAGAACTGGGCCGACCTCAAGCGCCGGCTGATCGACGAGGGCGCGGAGTTCACCTCCGACACCGACACCGAGGTGGTGGCCCACCTGGTGGCCTCCCACTACGAGGGCGACGTGGTGGAGGCGGTGCGGCGCGCGTACAACGAGCTCCGCGGCCACTACTCCCTGGTGATCATGCACGCCGACGAGCCCGACGTGATCGTGGGTGCCCGCAAGGAGTGCCCGCTGGTGGTGGGCGTGGGGGAAGGGGAGAGCTTCATCGCGTCCGCGATCCCCGCGTTCATGGCCGAGACCCGCCGCGTGCAGATGATCGAGAACGGCGAGATCGTGGCCGTCAGCCCCGAGGGCACCCGCTTCCTCGACGCCGCCGGCGACGCCATCGAACGCGAGGTCGAGGAGGTCGACTGGGACGACGAGGCCGCCGAGAAGGGCGGCTACGAGACCTTCATGCTCAAGGAGATCCACGAGCAGCCCGATGCCGTCGCGGAGACCGTGGGCGACCGGCTCGCCCACGGCCGGGTCGACCTCGGCGACATCGGGATCTCGGATGACGAGCTGCGCGGGCTGCGCCGCATCGTGATCGTGGCCTGTGGCACGTCCTACCACGCCGGGCTCATAGGCCGCTACGCGATCGAGCAGTGGTCGCGCGTGCCCATTGAGATGGACGTCGCCTCGGAGTTCCGCTACCGCGACCCCGTGATCGACGAGCGCGATCTGGTGATCGGCATATCCCAGTCCGGCGAGACGGCCGACACCCTCGCCGCCATGCGCCTCGCGCGCGAGAAGGGCGCCCGCGTGCTCGCCGTCACCAACATCATGGGCAGCCAGGCCACCCGGGACGCCGACGGCGTGCTGTTCACGCGCGCCGGGCTGGAGATCGGAGTGGCGGCCACGAAGACCTTCGTCGCGCAGGTCGCCGCGATGTACCTGTTCGCGCTGAAGCTGGCGGAGGTCCGGGGCACGCTGGAGCCGGAGGTGTTCGCGCAGCTTGTGTCCGAGCTGAAGGGGTCGCCGCAGCGCATCGAGGAGCTGCTGGCGTCGATCGACGAGCCGGTCCAGAAGATGGCCCGGCACTGGCGCGATGCGGGCTTCTTCCTCTACCTCGGCCGCAGCGTCGGCCTCGGGGTGGCGCTCGAGGGCGCGCTCAAGCTCAAGGAGATCTCGTACGTGCCCACCGACGCCTACGCGGCGGGCGAGATGAAGCACGGCCCGATCGCCCTGCTGGACGAGCAGACCCCGGTGGTCTGCGTGGCCACCGACTCGCCGGTGCTCGACAAGGTGCTCTCGAACGTGTCCGAGGTCCGCGCCCGCGGCGCGCACGTCCTGGCGGTGGCGACCGAGGGCAACGACGAGGTGGCCGAGCACGCCGAGGAGGTGGTCTACGTGCCGCGCACGGACTGGCTGCTGCAGCCGCTGCTGGCGGTGATCCCGCTCCAGCTGCTGGCGTACCACATCGCCCGCGGACGCGGGCTCAACGTGGACCAGCCGCGCAACCTCGCCAAGACAGTGACTGTGGAGTGATCGGGCGGCCCGTTCAGTGACCGTCGGGCTCGACCTGCTCGAGATCGACCGCCTCGAGCGGGCCCTCGCCCGCCGCCCCCGCCTCGCCGAGCGCCTCTTCACCGAGGCCGAGCGGGAGTACGCCGCCGCCCGCGCCCGCCCCGGCCAGCACCTGGCCGCCCGCTTCTGCGCGAAGGAGGCGGTGGCAAAGGCGCTCGGACTGCCGGGCTGGAGCTTTCGCGACGTGGAGGTGGTGCCCACCGGCGCCGCCCCCCAGCTCCTGCTGAGCGGGGCGGTCGCCCGTGCCGCGGCCACCGCCGGCGTGTCGCTCTCGCTCTCACTCACGCACACGGCGCAGGTCGCCGGTGCCGTGGTGGTCGCACTGCCGCTCGAGGGGTGACCCCCACGCCCTCGCTCCCCGATTGGCTCGACCCGCTCTACGAGGCGCAGGAGATGCGCGCGGTCGACGAGTGGGCGATCGAGGAGCAGGGGGTGCCGGGCGACGACCTGATGGAGCGGGCCGCCACGGGGCTCGCGCGGGCGATCGCGCGGGTGGCGTCCGGGCGGTCGGGGCCGGTTCGGATAGTCGCCGGCAAGGGCAACAACGGCGGCGACGGCAGGGTCGCGGCGCGGCTGCTGCGCGAGGAGGGGCGCGAGGTTGATCTGCTGGAGCCGGGGGATGCCGATGCGGTAGCGCTCGAGGGCTCGAGCGTGGTGGCGGACTGCCTGCTCGGAACGGGCTTCTCCGGCGAGCCGCGGGAGCCCGTCAGGGGCGCGATCGCGGCGATCAACGGCCAGGACGCGCCGGTGGTCGCCTGCGACGTGCCCTCCGGCGTGGACGCCTCGACCGGCGAGGTGGCCGGGGACGCGGTGCGGGCGGCGGTCACGACCACGTTCCACGGGTCGAAGGTGGGGTTGCACGTCGCGCCCGGCGCCCATCTCGCCGGTGAGGTCGAGGTGGTCGAGATCGGCATCCCGCGCGGCGCGCCCGCGCCCACCGCGGCGGGGCTGATCTCGGAGCGCGTGCTGGAGCGCTACCCGCGCCGCAGCCGGGAGGGCTCCAAGTTCACCTCGGGCGTCGTGGTCGTCGCGGGTGGCGCCCGCGGGCTCACCGGGGCCCCGACGATGGCCGCGCTCGCCGCCCAGCGAGCCGGGGCGGGGTACGTGCAGGTGGCGGTGCCGGCGCCGGCCGAGCCGGGGATCGAGGCCCGGCTGCTGGAGGCCATGACACGCGGGCTGCCCGACGAGGACGGCGCACACACCCCGGCCGGCGTGGAGCAACTGGTGGCGATGTCCGAGCGCGCGGGCGCGGTGGTGCTCGGCCCGGGCCTCGGCCGCAGCGAGCCGGCCGGGGCCTTCGCGCGGGAGGCGGCCGCCGCGCTGGAGCTGCCCCTGCTGATCGACGCCGATGGGCTGAACGCCCACGCGGGTGGGCTCGAGGGGCTGCGCGGCCGCCGCGCGGCGACGATCCTCACGCCCCACGAGGGCGAGCTCGGCCGCCTGCTGGACCGGCCGGCGGACGCGATCGCCACCCACCGCCTCGCAAGTGCCCGTGAGGCCGCGCAGCGCAGCGGCGCCGTAGTGCTGCTCAAGGGCGACGACACGATCGTGGCCGCCCCCGGCGGGCCGGTGGCGGTCAGTCCCGGCGGGACGCCCGCGCTGGCCACCGCCGGCACGGGCGACGTGCTGTCCGGCCTGGTGGGCGCGCTTCTCGCGAAGGGCCTGGGCCCGTTCGAGGCCGCTTCGCTGGGGACGCTTGCGCATGTTCGCGCCGGGTTCGCGGCCGCGCGGCGCCATGGTGCCGATCACGTGATCGCGGGTGACGTGATCGAGGCGCTGCCCGACGGGATAGATTCCTGAGCGTGGCGAAGACTGTCAGAGACATCATGGATTCCAGCCCCGAGACGGTGACTCCCGACACATCCGTCGAGGAGGTGATCGCGGTGATGCGCGACAACGAGCTTCCGGGCGTGCCGGTGGTGAACGACGGCGGGCGCTGTGTCGGGATCGTCACGGAGACCGACCTGGTTCTGCCCGACGACGACGGCGACCTGCACCTGCCCCACTACGTGAACATCTTCGGCGGGACGGTGTTCATCGAGCCGCTGAAGCGGTTCGAGGGCAAGCTGCGCAAGGCGTTCGCGTCGACGGCGGCGGACATGATGAGCGAGAACCCGACCACCGTCTCGCCCGACACGACCGTGGACGAGGCGGCCGGGATCATTCACGAGACCGGTCACAACCGGCTGCCCGTGGTCGAGCACGGCCGGCTGGTGGGCGTGGTCACTCGGGTCGACGTGCTCGGCGGGCTCGTCTCCTAGCGGATGCCCACCCGCGCACTCGCGCGCATCTCCACAGGCGCGATCGAGCGCAACTGCCGTCGCCTCGCCGGGGACGGCGAGCTGTGCGCGGTGGTGAAGGCGGACGGGTACGGCCACGGGGCGACGAGGGCGGCGCGGGCCGCGGGCACGAACTGGCTGGCGGTGGCGACCGCGGACGAGGCCGCCGCGCTGCGCGCCGACGGGATCGGCGGGCGGATTCTCGTGATGGGCGCGATCGTGGACGCCGACGTCGACGCCGATGTGACCGTCTGGGATCTCGAGTTCCTGCGCGCGATCGCTCCCACCCGGCCGCGCGTGCACGTGAAGCTCGACACCGGGATGGGGCGCCTCGGCACGAAGGATCCGGCCGAGGCGATGGCGATCGTCGACGAGGCGGCCGCCGATGAGCGCGTCGAGCTGGCCGGCGTGATGACCCATTTCGCGACCGCGGACGAGCTCGGTGACGACTTCTTCGGCGTCCAGCTCGCGCGGTTCGGAGAGTTCGTCACGGCGGTGCGCGAGCGTCACGGCCGTGTGATGGCCCACGCCGCCAACAGCGCCGCGACGCTCAGGGACCCGGCCGCCCACTTCGACATGGTGCGCTGCGGCGTGGCGATCTACGGGCTCGATCCCTTCCAGTCGGACCCCGGCGACCACGGCCTCGAGCCGGCGCTGGAGCTGTCCAGCTACGTGGCCGCGGTGAAGCGGTTCGAGCCCGGCGACAGCGCCGGGTACGGGCGGCGCTGGATCGCGCAGGAGCCGCGGATGGTCGCGACGCTGCCGATCGGCTACGGCGACGGCTGGCGACGCGGCCTGAGCAACGACTGCGACGTGCTGATCGGCGGCGTTCGCCATCCGCTGGTGGGCACGGTGAGCATGGACAACGTGACCGTGGACCTGGGCGCGCAGACCGATGTGCGGGTGGGCGACGAGGCGATCCTGATCGGCGAGCATGGCGGCGAGCGGATCCTCTGCGAGGAGGTGGCCGCCCGCCTGGGCACGATCAACTACGAGATCGCGTGCGGGCTGAGCGCGCGGGTGCCGCGTGTCTGAGCTGTGGCTCGTGGGCGGCGCGGTCCGGGACCGGCTGCTGGGCCGTCAGGTCACCGATCTCGACGTGGCCGTGGCGGGCGACGCCGAGGAGGCGGCCCGCAGGTTCGCGGCGGCGGAGGACGGGCCCGTGTTCCCGCTGTCGGAGGAGTTCGGGGCCTGGCGGGTGCTCAGCCGCGACCGTGAGACCACCTTCGACTTCTCGCCGCTGCAGGGAGCGACGATCGAGGAGGACCTGTCGAGGCGCGACTTCACCGTGAACGCGATGGCGCAGCCGCTGGCGGGGGGAGAGCGCATCGATCCCCACGGTGGCGCGCGCGATCTCGAGGGGCGCGTGCTGCGAGTGGTGGGCCCGCGCGCGTACGAGGACGACCCGCTGCGGCCGCTGCGCCTGGCGCGGTTCGCCGCCGAGCTGGGCTTCACCCCCGAGCCCGAGACGGAGCGCCTCACGCGCGCGGCCGCGCCGCGGCTGTCGGAACCCTCGCCCGAGCGGGTCTTCACGGAGCTGCGGCGGCTGGTGGCCGCCGACGGCTGCCTCCAGGGCCTCGAGCTGGCGGCACGCCTGGGGGTGCTCGACGCGGTGCTCCCCGAGTTGACCGCGCTGAAGGGCGTGGAGCAGAGCCATTTCCACCACCTCGACGTGTACGAGCACACGCTGGCGGTGCTGCGCGAGCTGATCGCGCTGGAGCTCGACCCCGAGGTCGAGGAGGTGCTGGCGCAGCCGCTGGCCGACGAGCTCACACGCGGGGAGGCGCTGCGCTTCGGCGCGCTCTTCCACGACGTCGGCAAGCCGGCCACCCGTGGCGAGCGCCCGGACGGGCGGGTCACGTTCATCGGCCACGATGCCGTGGGCGAGGAGATGGTGGGCGACGTCTTCCGGCGCCTGCGCACCAGCGAGAAGCTGCGCTCCTTCGTGGGCAAGATCACGCGCGAGCACCTGGTGCTGGGGTTCCTGGTGCACGACCGCCCGCTCAGCAAGCGCGCCCTGCACGCCTACCTGCGCCGGTGCGAGCCGGTCGAGGTGGAGGTCACCGTGCTCTCGAGCGCCGACCGGCTGGCCACCCGCGGGGAGGGCCAGGAGCCGTGGATCGAGGCGCACCTGGAGCTGGCGCGGGAGGTGATGGCCGCGGCGCTGCGATGGCGCGAGAACGGGCCGCCGCAGCTGCCGCTGCGCGGGGACGAGCTCGGGGTGGAGTCGGGCCCGCAGAGGGGGGAGCTGCTGCGCGAGCTCGAGGCCGCGGTCTACGCCGGGGAGGTGAATGACCGCGATCAGGCTCTGGCGCTGGTCGGGCAGCTGCGCCAGAATCCCGCGCGATGATCGTCGATCGCGCTGTCTATGACCATGGCGTTCGCCACGACGAGCTCGGGTTCGAGAGCTGTCACGGCGACGACCGGTTCGTCTGGATCGGACTGCACGAGCCGACCGCGGACGAGTTCGAGTCCGTCCGCCGCGAGTTCGACCTGCACGAGCTGGCGGTGGAGGACGCGATCCACGCCCATCAGCGGCCGAAGCTAGAGCTCTACGGCGAGACTGTCTTCCTCGTGCTCAAGACGGCGCGCTACGTTGACAGCACGGAGGTCGTCGAGTTCG
Organism: uncultured Thermoleophilaceae bacterium; assembly: GCA_963761505.1. GTDB lineage: Bacteria > Actinomycetota > Thermoleophilia > Solirubrobacterales > Thermoleophilaceae > JAAYBF01. The sequence continues at coordinate 70,787 of CAVXGW010000007.1, read as the reverse complement.
GTGAGATCCTGATCTTCCTCGGCGACGGCTTCATCGTGACCGTGCGCCACGGCGAGGCCACGTCCCTCAGCGAGCTGCGCAAGGGCGTCGAGGAGGATCCCGAGCGGCTCAAGCGCGGGCCGGGGGCGGTGCTGCACGCCATCGTCGACCGGGTGGTGGACGACTACGCGCCCGCCATCGAGGGGCTGCGCGAGGACATCGAGGAGGTCGAGAACGACGTCTTCTCCCCCGAGCGCGACAGCTCCGCCGAACGCATCTACAAGCTCAAGCGCGAGGTGCTCGAGTTCAACCGCGCGGCGGCGCCGCTGGTGGGCCCCCTCGACCGGCTCGCCGCCGGCCACCACGAGCTGATCCACCCGGAGGTGCGTGAGTACTTCCGCGACGTGAACGACCACCTCGTGCGGGTGCACGAGCAGCTCGAGGGCTTTCGCGAGCTGCTCACCAGCGTCCTCACCGCCAACCTGACGCAGGTCAGCGTCCGCCAGAACGAGGACGTCCGCAAGATCTCCGCGGTGGTGGCGATCATCGCCGTGCCGACCATGATCGCCGGCATCTACGGGATGAACTTCGAGCACATGCCCGAGCTCAAGTGGCAGCTCGGCTACCCCGCCGTGCTGGCGGCGATGGCAGCCATCTGCTTCGCGCTGTACCGCTACTTCAAGCGCGCGGGCTGGCTCTGACGATCAGCTCGCGGGCCAGCCGGGCCATGTCGGCCACCGTGCCGTAGTCCACGCGGTCGGGCGTGTCGGTCGGCCAGTGGTAGTTCGTGGGGATCTTGAACTCGTCGACCGAGCCGAACGTGATCGTGGGGTAGCCCGCGCGCAGCGCGATCAGGCCATCTGTGGCGTTGCGCAGGCGCAGGTTTCCCAGGAGCTCGATGTCGAGCTCGCGCGCAACTTCGTGCGCCCGCGCGATCAGGTCCTTCGGGTACTCGTTCATCCACACCATCCCCTCGCCCTCGAGCGCCAGCAGGTGCGGCGAGCCCACGGTGTCGACGCAGATCACCAGCGTGCGCTCGCGCGGGAGGTCGGTGAAGTGCCGGCGCCCGAACGCCTGCATCCCCTCCATGAAGGACTCCTCGGAGCCCGTCGAGAGCAGGATCACCCGCTTCCCCGGCACGGGTAGCTCCCGGGCGAGGGAGAGCAGGACCGCCACGCCCGTGAGGTTGTCGTTCGCGCCGGGCACCACACGGCGTAGCCCGATGTCCGTCATCGCCGCGGCGTAGCCCGCGCACAGGAACATGCCGAGGCGGCGCAGGCCGAGGGCCACGAGCAGCGGGCCGGCAACCGCGCCCCACATCGTCCCGGGCGTGGCCTCGGCGTTCTCCGCCAGCTTCGGGAACCGGCGCAGGATCGACCGTGGCAGCTCGGGATGGAACACCAGGCCCGAGTGGGCGGCGTCGTGGTGTGCGACCACGACCACCGTGTCCGGCCCCTCGCCGAACTCCGCCACGACGTTGACGGTCTCCCGGCTGGGGAGAAACCGCCGCCGGAACCACTGCTTGCCGCCGGTGATGTCGTCGATCACCGCCGTGGCCGCGAAAAGGCCGACGACCAGGCGCGAAAGCCGCCCGCCCAACGCGCCCGCGAGTCCGGCGAGCGCTGTGAGGATCCCAACCGGCCACCAGTAGCCGCCGTGAGCCCGCTCCGTCTCGAGCCGCCCCCCGATCTCCTCGGCGATCAGCTCGGCCGCGCGGCGCTCCCCGTCGGAGGCCGACCCACGCTCGATCGCGGCCAGGCGCTCGACCCGCTCACGCAGCTCGTCTTCAGTCAGGAGGCCCATCGGAGAGCGCGATATATACCGATGACGGACTCGGCGTCGCGCCGAAGTCCGTAGATTATTCGACCGGTGCCAGAGCAGGACTGCATCTTCTGCAAGATCGCGGCGGGCGAGCTGCCCTCCGAGTGGGTCGACGAGGACGAGCGCACGATCGCGTTCCTGGACATCAACCCCTGGACCCGGGGGCACGCGCTGGTGATCCCCCGCAACCACTCGAAGAACCTCTACGAGATCTACGAGGACGACCTCGCCCACACGATCTCGGCGGCCAAGCGGCTGGCCACGCGGATGCGGGACCGCCTGGGGGCGGAGGGGGTCAACCTCCTCAACAGCTGCGAGCCCGCGGCCTGGCAGACGGTCTTCCACTTCCACGTGCACGTGATCCCGCGCTGGTCGGACGATCCGTTGAAGCTCCCGGGCGCGCCCCAGCAGCCCGGTGAGGACGAGCTGGCCCGGGTGGCCGCGGAGCTGCGCAGGTGAGCGAGCGCGCGCGCTACGAGCGCGACGGGGACCTGGGCGTCCTCACGATCGACGACCCGCCGCTCAACCTGTTCGGGCGCGAGCTGACCGAGGCGCTGCTGAAGGCCCTCGACGCGGCCGCCGCCGACTCCCCCCGCGCCCTGGTCGTGCGTGCGGAGGGCCAGGTGTTCACCGGCGGCGCCGATGTGAACGTCTTCCATGGCCTCACCGAGGCCGAGTCAGGCGACTTCACGGCCGAGCTGCTCGCCATCACGCACAGGATCGAGGACCTGCCCTTCCCGACCCTGGCCGTCGTGCACGGCCTGTGCCTGACCGCGGGGTTCGAGCTCTCACTGGCCTGCGACATGATCTGGGCGGCGGAGTCCGCGCAGTTCGGCCTGGTCGAGATCGTGGTGGGCCTCACGCCGCTGATGGGCGGCACCCAGCGCGTGGCGGAGCGGGCGGGCCCCGCGCGCGCAAGGGAGCTCGTGATGAGCGGCGGCCTCTACCCGGCGGAGACGCTGGAGCGCTGGAACGTGGTGAACCGGGTGCTCCCCGACGCCGACCTGGCCGAGAAGGCGATGAAGTTCGGGCACCGCCTGGCCGCCGGCCCGACGCTCGCCAACGCCGCCACGAAGCGGATCGTGAGGGCCCAGACGGACGAGGGCACGCGCGGCGCGGATGCCCGCACGGCGGACATCGGGGCGCCTCTGTTCGAGACCGAAGACCTCAGGGAAGCGGTGAAGACGTTCCTGTCCGAGGGGCCTGGAAACGCAACTTTCCGGGGACGCTGACTGCTAGCGTCCGGCAGGAGCTATGGCGAAGGAAGAGAAGATCGAGATGGAGGGCGAGATCCTCGAGGCTCTCCCCAACACCATGTTCAAGGTGAAGCTCGACAACGACCACGAGGTCCTGGGGCACATCTCGGGGAAGATGCGCCGCCACTACATCCGCATCCTGCCCGGAGACCGCGTGAAGATCGAGCTGTCCCCCTACGACCTCGACCGCGGCCGGATCACCTACCAGGTACAAGTAGCGCAACTTCGCCAGTTCTGAGTGTTCGTACCCTGAGCCGATGAAGAGAGCCCTCCTCACCGTAACGGCAGCGCTCGTCCTGCTCGTGCTGCCGCAGGCGGCGCAGGCCAAGGTGGTCGAGCTTGGTTCCAAGCTCCCGCGCGCCCAGGTCAGCTGCCCCACCAACTGCCAGGCGATCGCGCGCGTGACCGGCTACCAGGGCCGCGGCGGCAGCGTGCGCAGCCCCTTCGTGATCCCGCGGGCGGGCAAGATCGTGGCGTTCACGATCAGGCTCGGCAAGCCCGACGCCACCCAGGAGCAGTTCTTCCAGAACCGCTTCAACGGGCCCCCGCAGGCGCGGATCTCGATCCTGCGCAAGGGCGAGCGGCGCAGGACCCGCAACGACCATCGCCTGATCGCGCAGAGCCCCGCGTTCCGGCTCGATCCCTACTTCGGAACCGCGCCCACGTTCACGCTCGACAAGCCGCTCAGGGTCTCGCGCAAGAACATCGTCGCGCTCACGGTGCCCACCTGGGCGCCCGCGTTCGCGATCGGGCTCGCGCGTGACCACTGGTGGCGATCCTCCCGTCGCGCCAAGAGCTGCGACAACCTGCGCCAGCAGGCCTCGCAGACGAAGCTGATGAGCGTGAAGACGTTCGGCTGCACCTACTTCACCGCCCGCCTCTACTACACGGCCACCTACATTCCGGACAACCGGACGACGCGCAAGGTCGATACGAACAACTAGGGCTTTGCGCGGGCACCGCGCCGGGGTAGCATCGCGATGTGAGCACCGAAAGCTGGATCTTCATGGTCGGCTTCCGCGTGTTTGACGTGGGGCTGCTCGTGGTGTGGCTGATCTGGTTCTTCCGCCTGCGCGACGACGACGACTCCGAGCCGCCCGACGAGGGCGGCGGGGGCGGCGGTGGAAGCCGAGGGCCCGAGCGCCCGGCCGGCGGCCCCGGTGGCGGTGGGCTGCCGCTCAAGCCCGGCCGCGTGCGGCCAGGCGGCCGGCTCCGCGACGGCCACCGGCCATCGCGCTCGCCCACCAGGCGGCCGGCGCCCGCCCGCGGGCCGCTGCCGGCCCGGGTCCGCTCCCCGGGCGCCCCGGCTCGGGTGCCGCGCCGGGCCTGACCGCGAGAAGCCCGTCTGGCAAGGAAGAGGGAGCGACGTGTGCGACAGCACACGAGCGACCGATGACGCCGCCAGACGATGCTTCGCAGTGGTCAGGGGTCAGCCGCAGGCGCCGGGGTTGTCCTGACAGAACTGCTCGAAGCGGCCCTCGGGGGTGTCCTCGTCGGGCTTCACGTCGTTCTCGGGGCTGTCCGGGACGGTCTTCGGCGCCGGGGAGCCGCCCGAGCCCGGGGTTGTCTGCGGCGGCGCGGCCTCGGTCCGGGGCGGGGGCGCCGCCTCGGTCGTGGCGGGCGTGGTCTCGGTCTCGCTCTCGGTGGGGATGGTGATCCGCGGAGCGGTGTCCGACTCGCTCCGCGTTCTCGTCGTCCCCGCCGCAGCCTGAGGCGAGCACCAGCGCCCCGCACGCCAGTGCGATCGTCACCCTCCTGGCCATCGCGGGTCAGCTCCCGAGGGCCGGGAGGCGGCGCCCGCAGTGCGGGCAGTCGTTCAGGTCCTTCTGCACCAGCTGCTCCAGGGAGCATCCGCAGAGGCGGAGGTTCTCCACCGCGTAGGGGAGGTCGCTGGGCGAGGGGGCGAGCGGGATCACCTTGCCGACCACCTCGAACGGCTCACCGGACTCTCCGTCGACGTAGGTCTTGCCCGGTTCGACCTCGCGGATGACCTCACGGTCCGACCGCGCTCGCAGGCGATATTTCTGGCCCCGGCTCACGATGCGGCAATATAGCTCGGCGGGCATCCTGCCCGCCCCCTGAAACCCTGGCCGCCATCCTGGCGTCCTTGAACGGTCCGCTTCGCGGACCTCCACCAACCGCGTGCGCGTACTGATCTTCCACGGCTACCTGCTGCGCGGCACCGGCAGCAACATCTACAACCTGAGCCTGGTGCGGGCGCTCGCGGCGCTGGGGCACCAGGTGGAGCTGGTCTGCCAGGAACGCGACGCCGCCGCGCTCGGCCTGCCCGACGCGGTGACCGTGCACAACCCGGACATCGGCCGGCTGCTGCCGGTGTACGTGGCAGACGAGTACGCGGGCTTCGACGCGGTCCCGTTCTCCGACGTGTCCCAGGCGGCGCTCGATAACTACTTGGCCGCCAACGTGGCCGCCGTGCGCGAGGTCGTGGCCGAGACGCGCCCCGACGTGGCCCTGGCCAATCACCTGGTGATGGGCCCGGCCATCCTGGCGCGGGCGCTGGGCGGCGCGGTGCCGTACGCGGTGAAGGTCCATGGGAGCGCGCTCGAGTACACGGTGCGCCCCCAGCGAGAGCGGTTCCTGCCCTATGCGGCCGAGGGCCTGGCCGGGGCCTCGGCGGTACTGGTGGGCTCGCGGCACACCGCCGAGAGCCTGTGGGAGGTGATGGCCGACCCTGCGCTGCCATCGCGGACCCGCCTCGGGCCGCCCGGGGTCGATGTCCATGAGTTCCGCCCCGAGGCGGCCGACCTGGCGGCGCTCGCGGACGCGATCGAGGGGCCGGCGGCGTCCTGGGGCGGTGAGACCGGCGCGGCCGCGGCGCTGCGCCGGCTCGACCCCTCGCGGGACCGGATCGTGAGCTACGTGGGCAAGCTGATCGTGTCCAAGGGCGTCGACCTGCTGGTGGCCGCCTGGCCGCTGGTGGTGAGCGAGGTGCCCGATGCGCGGCTGGTGATCGTGGGATTCGGCACCTACCGGGAGGCGCTGGGGACGATGGTGGACGCCCTCGGGACGGGCGACCTCGATCGCCTGCGCGAGATCGCCAGGCGGGGGCGGGCCCTCGAGGGCGGCGACGAGCAGGAGCTCACCTACCTCGCGGCCTTCCTCGACGCGCTCGAGGGCGCTGCGCTCGAGCGGTACTCCCAGGCGGCGCGGGAGGCCGCCGGCCGGGTGAGCTTCACCGGGCGGCTCGAGCACGCCGACCTGCCGCTGCTGCTGGGAGCGTGCGAGGCGCAGGTGGTGCCGAGCACCTTCCCGGAGGCGTTCGGGATGGTGGCCGCGGAAGCGGCCGCCTGCGGGGCGCTGCCGCTGTCGGCGGCGCACTCCGGCCTGGCGGAGGTGACCACCACCCTCACCGGCGCCCTGGAGCCCGAGCTGGCCGCTCTGCTCTCGTTCGAACGGGGGCCGGGTGCCGTCGAGGAGATCGCCTCGAAGCTGGTCGCCTGGCTGTCGCTGCCCGCCCCGGAGCGTGAGCGCGCGTCCGCCGCCCTGTCCGCGCTGGCGCGGCGGACCTACGGCTGGGAGGCCGTGGCCGAGGGCGTGATCGCGGCGGCGCAGGGGCGCCTGGATGAGCTCGCGGAGCCCGGCGCGCGCAGGGCCGCCTTCCGAGGGGGCGACTGGATAGTGTTCCGGCCCGTGAGCAGAGGATCGAAGAGGCTTCTCGCCGCGGGCGCGGCCCTCGCCCTGGCGGGTACCGGCTGCGGGAGCACCGACGAGCCCGACCCGGTCAACGGCAAGGACCTGTTCGCCCAGAAGTGCGGCTCGTGCCATGTGCTGAACCGGGCGAACACCAAGGGCGTGACCGGCCCGGACCTCGACCAGGCCTTCGGTCCCGCCCGCCGCGACGGCCTCGGTGAGACCACCGTCGAGGGCGTGGTGCTGCGCCAGATCGCCAACGTCCGCAAGAACAGCCAGATGCCGCCCGACCTGGTGACCGGCCAGGACGCCCGCGACGTGGCCAACTACGTCGCCGCGGTGGCCGGCCAGCCGGGCAAGGACGCCGGTGCGCTCGCCGCGGCGGGCGCCCCGGAGGTCTCCAACAAGCCGATCGCCGCGAAGGACGGGGTCCTCACGATGAACGCCGATCCCGACCGGCGCCCTGGCCTTCGCCTCCACCAAGGCCACCTCCCCGGCCGGCGCGCTGGAGTTCGTGATGGGCAACGAGTCCTCGGTGCAGCACAACATCGCGCTCGAGGGGGGCCCCGAGGGCCCGGTGGTCGGCCAGGGCGGCAAGTCGACCTTCAAGGACCGACGTCAAGGCCGGCGAGTACGTCTACCTCTGCACCGTGCCCGGCCACGCGGAGGGTGGCATGAAGGGCACCCTGACCGTCAAATAGTGAGCGCGGCGGTGAAGCACGCCGCCGCGGCGAGGCCGGAGAGCGTGCGCACGTGGTTCCAGGCGCGTCCACTCGGCCAGGTAGCGAGCCCACAGCTCGGCCGTGGCGGGCGCGTCGGCGTCGGCCGCGGCGAGCCGGTTGTTGCGGGGGACGTTGAAGGCCGCCGTGGTGCCGATCACGCCGATCAGGTACACGAATCCCCCCGCCAGCGGGTAGGCGTCCCCTGCGGCGATCATCGCCGCCACACACACGGCTGCCGTGCCGAACAGGGCGGCCATGAAGACAGGGGTGACCGCGGTGATGTTGATCGCCTGCATGGCGGCTGCGCCCTGGGACGCCGGCAGGCGGCCGAGGCCCTGCATCACGAAGGTCGAGAAGGCGAAGAAGACGCCGCCGATCAGGCCGCAGCCGATGGCGCTGATGAAGAGGAGCGTTGAGGTCATGTAATACGCGAGCGTCTCATGTCAGCGCCACCAGCCCTTCGGCGATACCCGGCGAGGCGGCCACCAGCCCACGCGGCTCGCCGCCCAGGTCGATCAGCGTCCCGCCCGCTTCGCGGACGATCACCGACCCGGCCGCCCAGTCCCACGGCTGCAGGCCGCGCTCGTAGTAGCCGTCGAGGCGCCCGGCGGCCACCATGCAGAGGTCGAGCGCCGCCGCGCCGGCGCGGCGGATGTCGCGCACCGCGGGCAACAGCGTCGTGAGCACCGACGCCTGGCGGGCGCGGCGCTCGGCGTCGTAGCCGAACCCGGTCGCGATCAGCGCGGTGTCCAGCCGGTCGCAGCCGCTCACCTCGATCGGCTCGCCGTTGCAGGTCGGCGCCCCCGCCGCGCACCGCGGCGAACAGCTCGTCGCGCAGCGGGTCGAGCACCACGCCCACGGCGCCCCCGCCTGTGCCCTCCGGGGTATCACGGTCCTCGAGCGCCACGCTCACCGCCCAGGCGGGGAAGCCGTAGAGGTAGTTCGTGGTGCCGTCGAGCGGATCCACCACCCAGCGGCGACCGCTGGCGGCGTCGCTGCGGGCGCCCTCCTCGGCGAGCAGGCCGTCGTCGGGCCGCTCCTCCGCGAGGATCTCCTCGATCACCGCCTCGGCGTCGCGGTCGGCGTCGGACACCATGTCGGTGCGGCTCGACTTGCGCTCCACACCCCGCGCCGGCCCGCCGAACCGCTCCAGCAGCAGCGCCCCGGCGGCGCGCGCCGCGCGCTCCGCCAGCGCGAGATCGTCGGCCCAGCCGCTCAGAGCGCCCGGACCACCAGCACGATCGCCACGATCACGGCCACGACGCCCGCCACCCACAGCAGGAACCGGAACGCCTCCTGCTCGGAGCGCAAGGGGTTGATCATGCGCGAGATCTGGTTGCGAAAACCAAGCCGGACAAGGAAGCAGGGAACGAAGCCTGCTCTGCAGGCGATGTGACCGATGACGCCGTCCGGCGCAGGTTTGCAGCCACCCAGATCAGATGACGTAGATCGTGGTGTACACGACGATCCACATCACATCGACGAAGTGCCAGTAGATGCCCGGCACCTCGACGCCGCGGTGCTCCTTGGCGGTGAAGTGGCCGCGGAAGGCACGGGTCGTGGCGAAGAACAGCAGGGTGAGCCCCACGAACACGTGCGCACCGTGGAGGCCGGTGAGGCCGTAGAAGATCGTGCCCTGGGCGTTGTCCGAAGGCGCAAAGCCCACGTGCACGTACTCGTTGACCTGGATGCACAGGAAGGCGAGGCCGAGCCCGAACGTGGTGAGCAGCCCCACCCGCAGCGCGGCGCGGTTCTCGTTGCGAGCGCCCTCCAGCGCCCAGTGCATCGTGAAGCTTGAGGAGATCAGGATCGCCGTGTTCACGCCGGCGATGGCCACCGGCAGGTGCTCGTGATCCGCCGGCCACGGCGCATCGCCCACGACCCGGATGAAGAAGTAGGCCGTGAAGAACGCCCCGAAGAGCATGATCTCCGAAACGATGAAAAGCAGCATCCCGAGGAACTGCGCCTCCACCCGCGAGCTCTGGTTCGCGGGTGGCGGACCGTGATGGTCGTGCTCGTCGGTGTGCGGATGACCGACGGTTACGGAGGCCGACTCCATCAGCCCTCCCCGTTGTCGGACACGATGTGGTGGACGGGCTTGCCGGTGGACGTCTGCACGCGGCCGACGAGGTCGGCGCGCAACCAGCCGGAGCGGGTCTCCGGGAAGGTCGAGATCACGATCTCGTCGATCCCGTAGAAGTCAGTGGCGTTCTGGATCGCCGTGTACGGGTCTGGATGGGTGACCTGCCCGATCGCCTTCAGGCCCTCCTTCTCGAGCCGCTCGAGCGTGTGGGCCAGGCGCCGCGGAGCGTCCTCCTCGTCCTCCCCGGACTGGGGCGAGATCACGATGAAGCGCCGCTCCCCCTCCGCGGCGAGCTCCTTCAGCTGTTCGATCAGGCGCTCGCCGCCCACCGTCTGGTTGGCCACCACCAGCGTGCGCACCGCGTCCGACTTGTCGGCATCCAGGTCCACGACCACGTGCTCGACCGGCCGGCGGCTGGCCTGCTCGACGCGTGTGACCAGATCCTGGCGGAGCCAGCCCGAGCGGGTCTCTGGGTGGGTGGAGATGATGATCTCGTCGTAGTCCTCCTCGCCGAGAGCGTCCATGATCGCCGAGTAGGGGTCGGGGTCCATCACCTCGCCGGTGGCCTCCACGCCGACCTCGCGGAGCTGCGCGAGCGTCATCGCGAGCCGGTTCTCGGTGGCGTCGCGGACGTCCCCGTCGTGGATCACGTAGCCGTGCTTGGGCTCCGACAGCGGGCAGATCACGTGCACCTTGCCCGAGCCCGACTCCACGCGCTTCTTCACGGCGTCGATCAGGGCGTGGCCGGCCACCGTTTCGTTGGCGACTACGAGGATCTTCATGGATCGGTGGGCGGGGGCGCGCCGCCGCCGGCGGGTGTGGGGACGGGGACCTTCTGGTCGCCGAACACGGCGTGCACGGCGCCGGGCGTGCCGTATTCGTACGGGCCGCCGACCACGGTGGGGATCTCGTCGAAGTTGAACACCGGCGGCGGGGAGGACACCTGCCACTCGATCGAGTGCGCGCGCCAGGGGTTGGCCGCCGCCTTCGGGCCGTTGCGCCAGCTGGTGATCATGTTGTAGAGGAAGATCAGGAACGAGAGGCCGAAGATGAAGCTCGACACGGAGATCAGCGCGTTGAGGCTGGCGAACGAGTCCGCGTAGTCGGCCACCCGGCGCGGCATGCCGTCCACGCCCACGAAGTGCATCGGCCCGAACGTGAGGTTGAAGAACACGAACGAGAGCCAGAAGTGCACGCGCCCGAGCGTCTCGTCGTACATCCGCCCGGTCATCTTCGGGAACCAGTGGTAGATGCCCGCGAAGATCGTGAACACGCTGCCCCCGAACAGCACGTAGTGGATGTGGGCCACCACGAAGTAGGTGTCCGACACGTGGATCACCACGGGGATGACCGCGAGCATGATCCCGCTGATCCCGCCCAGGGTGAACATCGTGATGAAGCCCAGCGCGAACAGCATCGGCGTGGTCATGTGGATCACGCCCTTCCACAGCGTCGCGATCCAGCTGAAGATCTTCACCCCCGTCGGGACGGCGATCAGCATCGTCGTGATCATCATCGGCACGCGCAGCCAGTTGGCCATGCCCGACACGAACATGTGGTGCGCCCAGACCGTGAAGCCGAGGATCACGATCGCCACCAGTGAGAAGGCCATCATCCGGTAGCCGAAGACCGGTTTTCGGGCGTGGGTGGAGACGACCTCGCTGATGATCCCGAACCCGGGCAGCATCATGATGTAGACCGCCGGGTGCGAGTAGAACCAGAAGACGTGCTGGTACATCAGTACGTCGCCGCCGCCGGCTTGGTCGAAGAACTGGAAGCCGAGGCTGCGGTCCAGCAGCACGAAGAACTGCGAGCCGGCGATGAACGGGGTTGCGATCACCACCAGCAGCGAGGTGGTGAAGTTGGCCCACACCAGCAGCGGCATGCGCCAGAACGTCATGCCCGGCGCGCGCATGGTGATGATCGTGACCAGGAAGTTCAGCGCGGTGGCGATCGACGACGCGCCGGCGAACTGGACCGCGATCGTGAAGAACTGCTGGCCCAGCGGCGTCTCGGTGGACAACGGCGCGTAGGCCGTCCAGCCGGTGGCGAACGCGCCGCCCTCCACGAAGAAGCTGGCCAGCATCATGATCCCGGCGGTGGGAAGCAGCCAGAACGACAGCGCGTTCAGCCGCGGGAACGCCATGTCCGGTGCGCCGATCATCAGCGGGATCACGTAGTTCGCGATCCCGGCGAACACCGGGATGATGAACAGGAAGATCATCAGCGAGGCGTGCACGCTGAAGAGCCCGTTGTAGGTGTTCGGATCGACGAACTGGGTGCCCGGCTGGGCGAGCTCGGCGCGGATGACCATGGCCATCAGCCCGCCGAGGATGAAGAAGAAGAACGTGGTGACGATGTACTGGATCCCGATCACCTTGTGATCGGTGTTCACCCGGAAGTAGTCCTTCCACGAGGTGGCCCCGTGGCCCGAGTGGTCCTCGGGGACGGTGGGCGCGCCGGCGGCCCAGCGGAACCAGTAGTCGAAGCACCCGATTCCGACGATGAAGCCCAGCGGCATGGCGATCAGCGCGACCGTGGTGATCGCGGTCCAGTCGACCAGCGGCTCGTAGCCGTACAGCGCGCGGATGCCCACCACCAGCGCCACCGCCACCCCGAATGCGATCGGTTGGCTGATCACGACCCGGTACCAGCCGGGTGCGCGCAGCTTGGCCGCAAGCGTCACTTGGAACCTCCGCCCACGTCGAGAAGGTACTTCACCAGCGTGTCGATCTCCTCGGGCGAGAGCTGGTCCTTATAGGTGCCCGGCATCACGTTCTCGTTGAACCTCGGGACGACGAAGGAGTTGGGGCTCTCGATCGACGCCTTCACGTATTCCTCGGGGCTCTGGCCCTCCCGCTTGCCGTACCTCGCGGCGTCGGCGGCCAGCCTGTCGAGGTTCGGGCCGACCGTCGCGTTCGAGCCCGCGTCCGCCAGCGTGTGGCAGGCGTCGCACCCGGTGTCGGTGAAGAGCGTCTTGCCGGCCGCGGCCTGCTCGCCGCCCGCCGCGCGGCGCCACCGTCCTCCGCGCTCTGGGTCTCCTTCGCAACCCAGGCGTCGTAGACGGGCCGGTTCACGACCCGCACCGTCTGGCGCATGGTCGAGTGGCCGATGCCGCACAGCTCCGCGCAGACCACGTCGTACTCGCCGAGGCGCGACGGGGTGAGCCTGATCTTCGTGGTGATGCCGGGCACGGCGTCGGACTTGAGCCGGAACTGAGGCACCCAGAAGTCGTGCAGCACGTCCTTCGTCTTGATCCGGAACTCGACCGGGCGGTCCTTCGGTAGCACCAGCCGGTTGCTCTTCACCTTCTCGGCCGGGTAGTCGAAGCTCCACGCGAACTGCTGGCCGGTCACGTTCACCACCAGCGTGTCGGACTTCTTGGCCTCGATGTCGTCGAGCACGATCCAGCCGTAGACGGCCAGGGCCGTGACCATGATGAAGGGGATCGTCACCCAGATGACCTCGAGCCGCGTGTTGCCGTGGATCGGCGCGCCGTCGCTGAGGTCACCCGGCCGCGCGCGGAACGCGAACACCGAGTAGAGCGCCACCGACATCACCAGCACGAACACCGGCACCGAGGCGATCAGCAGCACGTCCCAGAGCAGATCGATGTCGTCCGAGGCGGTGGACGCCTGCTCTGGGAACCAGTCGATCACCAGGCTGATCGCGATCCCGACGACGGTGGCCACCGAGCTGACGATGGCCATGCCGAGGGCGGGGCGTTTGCGCAGCAGGCGTCGCACGGCGCGCAACTCTATTTCACGTCGCCGACGGGCGCGAGGCGGGCGGGGCTAGGCGGCCAGTGACTCGGGCGGCGCGCCCCGGAAGCTGGAGGGGGCCTCGCCGTGATGGCGCCGGAAGGCCTTCGCGAACTGGGCCGGCTGGCGGTAGCCGACCGCGCTCGCGACCTCGTTCACCGGTGCATCGCTCCCGCGCAGGAGCGCGGCCGCCCGCTCCATCCGGACCTTCTGGAGGTACTTCCGGAAGCTGGTCTCGCCGGCCTCCGCGAACGCTCGCTGCAGCTGCCGGCGCGAGGTGGCGACGCGGCGGGCGATGTCGTCGAGCGCCAGCTTGTGGTGGTACTCGGCGTCGATGATCGAGGTCGCTTCGAGGAACAGCGCGCGGCGGCGCTGAACGGTCGCAGGACGCTTTGCTGCCGGAGGCATTGCCCTTGTGTACGTGGATATGCGCCAGGTCGGTTCACTGCGGCCTTTGCCGAATGCGCCCATTTGATCGAGGGGCTGGTCTCGCGTCCGGCCAGAGGGCAGGGTAGGATCGCAACGATCCGCACGATCACAGGAGGTTGAGTTGCGGGTATCCGACGGGATGACAAACGTGGTGGTGACGGTCGGGCCGGGCCATTCGCTCGCCGACACCGCGAAGGCGATGTCCGAGCGGTCCGTGGGCGCGGCGGTGGTGAACGATCCCGACCAGCCGGGCCCGGGGATCGTGACCGAGCGCGACATCCTCGATTCACTCGGTGCCGGCCAGGACCCGTCGGTCGAGCGCGTGTCGGATCACCTCTCCGCCAACCTCACCTTCGCCGCGCCCGACTGGTCGCTGGAGCGGGCGGCGGAGGCGATGGTCAAGGGCGGCTTCCGTCACCTCGTGGTGGTGGACGGCGGCGAGCTGACCGGCATCCTCTCGATGCGCGACATCGTGCGCTGCTGGGTGCAGGACGGCGCGACGTCGGAGATGCCGCGCGAGATGGCCTAGGCGCCGGCGCGGAAGCGCGCGGATGGCGAACCCTCAGTGCTCGTGGTCGAGCGGGAGATCCGCGATGTCCGCGCGGGTCTCGGCGGCCCAGCGCCAGATCGAGACCACTGTGATCGCCACGCCGATGCCGAATATGACCCAGTTCAACACCACGCCCACGAGCGCGACCGTCGTCCCGAAGGCCACGATGGCCGGAAGGTAGGAGGGGCCGGGGAGGTGGATAGCCTCGCCGGCCGGCGGGACCTCGCCGTCGGAGCTGATCCTGTGGGCCATCAGTAGACGAACCCGACGACGAACGAGGTGGCGAACACGATCAGCGCGATCGCGCCGGCGATCAGGGCTGTGCGGAGGTTGCGGTTGGCCAGGCGGCGGTCCACGGACGCTGTTCTACCAGAGCCGGCACTCAGCGGCGGCGCACGTCGAGCGTGACCCGCCGCCCGCGAGCGCGCACGCGCAGCCGCTTCGCGCGGCGGTCGTAGCGCCAGCGCCGGCGCGACAGGCGCTTGCCGTTGAGCAGCACGCGCCGAGGCCGGAACGGGCGCCGCAGCGAGCCCAGCGACGCCTCCACGGTGAACAGCGTCCGCCGCCGCATCCGAAGCCGCAGCAGCCAGCGCCCGCCGCGGCGGCGCTCGGCCGATCCCGCCCGCCCGCCGTCGGGCAGCCGCGAGCGGGTACGGCCACGCGGGACGGCGAGCAGGCGCAGGCGGTCGGCGCGGTCCGCCAGGCGCACGAGCCCGGCCGCCCGGCCGTAGGGCGACAGCGTGTCCACGTCGGCGCCGATCAGCGGCAGCATTGCCCCGGCCCGCAGCAGCAGCGGCGGCTGGCCGAGCGGGGCGGGGAGCGTCACGTCGCGCCCGCCCCTGAGCACCCGCAGCCGCTCCAGCCGGTAGGAGCCGCGCGGCTCCACGAAGCTCGCCGACCGCCACCAGTCCACCCAGCGCCCGGGCGGCAGCCACACCTTCCGGGAGCGCTTGCCGGGCGAGGTCACCGGCGCGGCCAGAAGGTCGGGTCCGAGCAGGTACTGGTCGTGGGCGTCGCGCGCCCGGGCCAGCGCGGGCCAGGCGAGCAGCAGATGGCGGGCGATCGGCAGCCCGGTGGCGCGGTGCTCGTCGTCGGCCGCCCGCAGGTAGGGGTTGAGCTGGTGGTGCAGCTCGGTCATCCGCCGCCACACGGGCAGCTGCGCGGGATCGAACACCTGCGGGCGCGTGTAGGACGGGATCGCGATGCCCGAGCGCTTGGTGCGCATCACCGGCGCCAGCGCGCCCAGCTCGATCCAGCGGGTGAGCAGCTCGGGGGTGAGGCGTTCGTCCTCGGTGGCGCCCGGCTTGCTCGAGAAGCCGGCGCCGAAGGACACGTAGCCGCCGATGTCGGTGCCCCAGCGCGCCACCCCGCTCATCCCGATCGACAGCATCTGGGTGACGGCGGAGCTGATCCCGTCGAAGCCCCAGACCGTGCTCGGGTCGCCGCCCCACACCACCTCGGCGCAGCGCGCCGTGCCGGTCCAGCCGGAGCGCAGGAAGCGCACCAGCGGGCGGCCGAACCCGCGCGCGATCCGCTGCAGGGCGCAGTGGTAGTCGGTGGGGTAGCGGTTGTGGGCGGCGTCCCCCGTGCTTCCGTCGTGCTGGGTGGCGGCGGGCGGAGTGGACTCGCCGAAGTCCTCCATCCAGCCGTCGGCGCCGCCGTCCACGGCCTCCTTCACCAGCCCCGCGTAGAAGCCCTGGGTCGCGGGGTGGGTGAAGTCGAACTGCGCGAGCGGCTCCTGGGTGAAGCCCGCCGGGCCCGATCCGCCGACGAACGCGGGATACAGGAACGGCGTCCCCCCGGGCCCGCGTTGCAGCACCCCCGCGGCCGATGCGCGCCCGAAGACCGACGAATACGACGCGCACAGCAGCGGGTTGAAGTACACGAGCCGCGCCAGGCCGTCGCGGTGGAACGAGTCGGTGCGTTCCCGCTCGGCCGCCTCGCGCCCCTTGTGAGCGCCGCACGGCAGGTAGTGCATCTGGGTCTCGGCCACCGAGACCGGGGCGCCGGCACGGCGCTGGGCGCGGGTGATCGCCCGCTCCTCCTCCACCGGGACCACGTTGGGCTGGCCGGTCTGGAACCAGGGCCCGAACGTCCACGGCGCCTGGGGCGCGGGCTGGCGGCCCACCGCCGCGGTGAAGCGCCTCAGGGCGCCGGCGGGCTTCGGTCCCGCGAACACGCGCAGCCGCAGCCGGGTCCCGTCGGCGTCCGCCGCCCAGCGCCCGCCGGCGGTGTCGAAGCGGCTGGTCACGTCCTCTTCGATCCACACGCCGTAGCCGCGGCTGGAGAGCAGCCACGGCACCGGGAAGTACGTCGAGTCCGAGCGCTCGCGGTCGGCCCAGGGCGGCACGCTGGCCTTCACGTACCTGTAGTCCTCGGGCCGCACCGGCCCGTCGGACACATAGCTCTCGGTCTGGCGCCCGCTTCGCTCCACGGCGTCGGAGCGCTCGCCGAAGCCGTAGAAGCGCTCGCCCGGTTGAGATGCGAACTCCATCCGCGCGGCCCGCGCGCCCGCCGGCGCCTGGACCTCGACCGCCACGGCCCCCTCACCCGCGGCGCGCACGCGCACGCGCGCCCCGGGGGTGACGGCCCGTGCCACGAGGCCGGGGCCGCCGCGCTGCCGGAAGGTGATGGAGAACGGCGCGTCCCTGACCGTGGCCTCGAGGGCGCCCGAGCGCACCTTGGTCTCGGCGGCGTGCGCGGCCGGGGCCGCCGTGCAGGCCACGCAGGCCAGGGCGATACCGGCTGCACCGCGCATCCGGGCGACTATCCCGGATCGAGCGCGCCGTCGCGCCGGGTCCACCCGGTCATCGGCGCTCGGCGATTCTGATAGACCGACGCCGTGAGCGGCGTCCTCGGCATCGACGTGGGCGGGACCAAGGTGGCGGTCGCCCGCGTGGAGGGCGCGCAGGCCCACGACGGAGCCGAGCACCCCACCGACCTGTCCAGCACGGAGGCCCTGCTCGACGGGATCGCCGCGGCGGTGGAAGAGGTCGGTGGAGAGCCCGACGCGATCGGCATCGGCGTGCCCTCGCAGGTGGAGTTCGCCACCGGCACCGTTCTGTCGAGCGTGAACATCCCGCTTTCGGGAGTTCCCCTGCGCGAGGAGCTGGGCGCGAGGTTCGGCCTGCCCGTGTTCGTGGACAACGACGCCAACTGCGCGGCGCTTGCCGAGGCTCAGTTCGTGCCCGATCCGCCGGCGCAGCACCTCGTGATGCTCACGCTCGGGACGGGCGTGGGGGGCGGGATCATCGTGGACGGCCAGATCGAGCGCGGCCACTCGGGCCTCGGCGCCGAGCTCGGGCACGTGATCCTGGACGGGCGCACGACCCTCGCCGCCACCGAGCCGGGGTTCCCGCGGCCCGGCTCGCTGGAGTTGCTGTGCAGCGGCACCGGCCTCGAGCGCGCCGCCACCGAGGCGGTCGGGACCCGGGTGTCTGGCAGGGAGGCGGTGAAGGCGGCGCAGGACGGCGACGAGAAGATGCTCGCTCTGTTCGAGGCGCTCGGCCGCTGGCTGGGCCTGGGCATCGCGAGCGTGGTGAACACCTTCGAGCCCCAGTACGTGGTGATCGGCGGCGGCCTTTCGCGCGCCAGCGAGCTGTTCCTGGAGACCGCGCGCGAGGAGGCGGCACGCAACGCCCTGCCGGCGCTCTGGGAGCGCGCCGAGCTGCGGCTCGCGGCGGGCGGCGCCGACGCCGGCGTGATCGGTGCCGGCCTGTTGGCCGCGCAGGAGCTGGGTAACGGAGATACTGCCCGGGAGACCGCGACGAGGGAGTGAGATGAGCACCGAAGAGCTGGCGATCGACACCATCCGCACCCTCTCGATGGACGGGGTGCAGAAGGCCAACTCCGGCCACCCCGGCGCGCCGATGGCGCTGGCGCCGGTGGCCTACCGGCTCTACGCGCATGAGATGAAGCACAACCCGGCGAACCCCGACTGGTTCGACCGCGACCGGTTCGTGCTCTCCGCCGGCCACGCCTCGATGCTCCTCTACTCGATCCTGCACCTCTCCGGCTACGGGGTGACGATGGAGGACCTCCAGAACTTCCGCCAGCTCGGCAGCCCCACCGCCGGCCACCCCGAGTTCGAGGCCGACGGCGCGCCCGGCGTGGAGGTCACCACCGGGCCGCTCGGCCAGGGCATCTCGAACGCGGTCGGCCTTGCGCTCGCGGAGCGGATGCTCGCCGCCCGCTTCAACCGCGACGGCCACGAGCTGATCGACCACCACACCTTCACGATCGCCAGCGACGGCGACATGCAGGAGGGCGTGGCCTCCGAGGCGTGCTCCCTCGCGGGGCACCTCGGCCTCGGCCGGCTGATCGCCTTCTACGACGACAACAAGATCCAGCTGGCGGGCGAGACGAAGATGGCGTTCAGCGAGGACGTCGGGAAGCGCTTCGAGGCCTACGACTGGCATGTGCAGAACCTGGGCGAGGACCTCTCGCAGGAGAGCCTCGCCAAGGCGATCTCGAACGCCAAGCGCTCCGGCAAGCCCTCGCTGATCATCCTGCGCACGCACATCGGCCAGGGCTCGCCGAACAAGCAGGACACGCACTCGGCCCACGGCTCGCCGCTCGGCGAGGACGAGGTGCGGGCCACCAAGGAGGCCTACGGCTGGGACCCCGACGCGCACTTCCTCGTGCCCGGCGAGGTGGCCGACCACTTCCGCGCGGAGGCGGTCGGGCGCGGCGCCGAGGCCGAGGCGGAGTGGAACGAGCGCGCCGAGGCGTACAAGTCCGCGCATCCCGGACGATGTGGGCGGAGCTGTCGCTGGTGATCGACGGCGGGCTGCCCGACGGGCTGGGACTCCGATCCGCCGCGCTTCGACCCCGCCGACGACCCGATCGCCACCCGCAAGGCCTCCCAGCAGGTGATCCAGTGGGCGGCCGAGCAAGATCCCGCACCTGGTGAGCGGCTCGGCGGACCTCGAGCCGTCCACGCTCACGCTGATCGACGACGGCGGCTCGGTCACCAGCGACGACTACTCCGGGCGCAACGTGCACTACGGCGTGCGCGAGCACGGGATGGCGGCGATCGTGAACGGGCTGAACCGCCACGGGTTGCGCGCGTTCGGCTCGACGTTCTTCAACTTCCTCGACTACATGAAGGGCGCGGTGCGCCTGGCGGCGCTCATGCACCTGCCGGTGATCCACGTGTTCACCCACGACTCGATCGGCCTCGGCGAGGACGGGCCAACGCACCAGCCGATCGAGCAGCTCGCGCATCTGCGCGCCACGCCGAACGTGAATGTGGTGCGCCCGGCCGACGCCAACGAGACCGCGCTGGCGTGGCAGTTCGCGCTCGAGCAGCACGACGGCCCGTGCGCGCTGGTGTTCAGCCGCCAGGGCCTGCCGATCATCGACCCGGACCGGATCCCGGCCGACGCGATCTCGCGTGGCGCATACGTGCTGCGCGAGGAATCGAACGGCGGAGAGCCCGACCTGATCCTGATCGGCACCGGCTCGGAGGTGTCGATCTGCCTCGAGGCCGCCGAGGCGCTGGAGGGCGACGGCGTGACCACGCGCGTGGTGAGCATGCCCTGCTACGACCGCTTCCTCGAGCAGGACGCGGCCTACCGGGACACGGTGCTGGCGCCGGCCTGCCGGGCGCGCCTGTCGGTCGAGGCCGCCGCCACCTTCGGATGGGAGCGCTGGGTGGGCCCCGACGGCGACTCCGTGGGGATGCACGGCTTCGGCGCGTCGGCGCCGCAGAAGGCGCTCTACGAGCACTTCGGGTTCACGCCGGAGAACGTGGCGGAGCGGGGCAAGGCCGTCGTGGAGCGCGCAGGCGCGGCGGCGAGGAGCTAGAGGAGAACGCATGGCGACCGCCGCACAGGTGAACGAGCGGCTCGCGGCCATCACCGAGGCGGGCACGAGCGTGTGGCTCGATCAGATCCGGCGGTCCTGATCGAGCAGGGCGAGCTCCAGCGGCTGGTGGACGAGGACTCGCTGCGCGGCGTGACCTCGAACCCCGCGATCTTCGAGAAGGCCATCCTCGGCTCCGACGACTACGACGAGGACATCGAGAGAGCTGGCCGGCGAGGGCCTCGACGCGGTGGCCATCTACCTCGACATCGCCATCAAGGACGTGCAGATGGCCTGCGACGTGATGCGCCCGGTGCACGAGGAGACCGGCGGCAACGACGGCTTCGTGTCGCTCGAGGTCGAGCCGGCGCTGGCGCACGACACCGAGGGCACGCTCGCAGCAGGCCCGCGAGCTGTGGACGGCGGTCGACCGCCCGAACGTGATGATCAAGATCCCGGGCACCGACGGAGGGCCTGCCGGCGATCGAGGAGGCGATCGCGGACGGCATCAACGTGAACGTGACGCTGCTGTTCAGCGTCGAGTCCTACGAGACGGTGACCGAGGCCTACATCAAGGGCCTGGAGCGCCGCCACGAGGCCGGCGAGTCGCTCGACGTGCACTCCGTGGCCAGCTTCTTCGTCTCGCGCGTGGACTCCGAGGTGGACAAGCGCCTCGAGGAGCTCGGGCGCGAGGACCTGCAGGGCCAGGCGGCGATCGCCAATGCCCAGGCCGCGTACATGAGTTCAAGCAGGATCTTCCGCGGCGACCGCTTCGCCGCGCTGCGCGATGCGGGCGCCCCGGTGCAGCGCCCGCTATGGGCGTCCACCGGGCGTCAAGAACCCCGGCTACCCCGAGACCAAGTACGTGGACGAGCTCCTGGCGCCGGACACCGTGAACACGATGCCGATGGCCACGCTGCTCGCCGCAGCGGAGAAGTCCGAGGTCAAGGGCCCCACCGCCGACAAGGACCCCTCACCCGTGCTGAGCGCGCTCGACGAGGCCGGGATCGACATGGGGGACGTGACCAAGAAGCTGCTGCGAGACGGCGATCGCCGCGTTCGTCACGCCGTTCGACAAGCTGATCGCCGGCGTGGAGTCCAGCAAGGAGGCGGCGGTCACCGGCCGCCCGCCCACCGATCGACTCCTCGATCCCCGACGAGCTGGAGCCGGCGCTGGCGAAGCGGGTCGAGAAGCGCGGTCGAGGAGAACGTGGCCGAGCGCATCTGGCGCAAGGACGAGGCGCTGTGGGGCGGCCCGGGGCCGGAGATCGGCAACCGCCTGGGCTGGCTCACGATCTGCGAGCCGATGCTCGAGCACGCCGGCGACCTCGACGGAGTTCGTCGCCGCGGTGCAGGCCGACGGCTTCACCGACGCCGCGCTGCTCGGCATGGGCGGCTCGTCGCTGGGACCGGAGGTGATCCGGCGCTCGTTCGGCGACGCTCGAGGGCGGTCTCACGCTGCACGTGCTCGACTCGACCGACCCCGGCGCGGTGCTGGAGCTGGAGTCGAGCCGTCGACCTGGCGAAGACGCTGTTCATCGTGTCGTCGAAGTCGGGCGGGACGGTCGAGACGCTGTCCCACATGAAGCACTTCTACGAGCGCACGCGGCGGCAACGGCTCGCAGTTCGTGGCCGTGACCGACCCCGGCTCGCCGCTGGTGGACCTGGCGGGCGAGCGCGGCTTCCGGCGCGTGTTCGAGAACGACCCGAACATCGGCGGGCGCTACTCGGTGCTGTCGTACTTCGGGCTGGTGCCGGCGGCGCTGATGGGCGTCGACGTGGAGGCGCTGCTGAGCGCGTCCCAGGAGGCCGAGCAGAACTGCAACAGCTTCGACACCACCGCCGTCGAACTGCGGCCTCTGGATGGGACTGGCGATGGGCGAGCTGGCGCTGCAGGGCCGCGACAAGCTCACCTTCATCGTGTCCGAGCCGGTCGCCAGCTTCGGCCTGTGGGTGGAGCAGCTGATCGCCGAGTCCACCGGCAAGGAGGGCAAGGGCATCCTGCCCGTGGCCGACGAGCCGATCGGCGACCCGGAGGTCTACGGCGACGACCGCGTGTTCGCCTACCTGCGCAACGCCGACGAGCCCGACGAGGAGCTGGACGCGAAGATCGACGCGCTCGCGAAGGCGGGCCACGCGGTGATCACCGCGTCCACCCGCGGCGGCCCGTCCGACCTCGGTCGGCTGTTCTTCTTCGCCGAGTTCGCCACCGCGGTCTCGGGCTGGGTGCTCGGCATCAACCCGTTCGACCAGCCCAACGTGCAGGAGGCCAAGGACAACACCGCCAAGGTGCTGGAGGCCGCCGAGCCGCCCTCGGTCGACGAGGCCGGCGACGAGGAGCTGCGGGCGCTGCTGGACTGCGCGCCGCCCCAGCTACGTGGCGATCATGGCCTACGTGCAGCCGTCGGAGGAGTTCGACGCGGCCGTGGCCGACCTGCGCGCCGCGATCCGAGACGCCACCAAGGCCACCACCACGTTCGGCTACGGCCCCCGCTTCCTGCACTCGACCGGCCAGCTGCACAAGGGCGGCCCGGCCACCGGGCGCTTCCTGCAGATCGTGCACGACGGCGACGAGGACGTGGAGATCCCGGACGCCGACTACACGTTCAAGACGCTCAAGAACGCCCAGGCCACCGGCGACATCCTCACGCTGCGCGACCACGGCCTGCCGGCCGAGCGGGTGCGGCTGGAGGGCGACCCGGTGGACGCGCTGCGGGCGCTGACCGAACGCGTGCGCGGCCTGTTCTGACAAGCACGGCGGGGGGCTGGATGGAGCGGGCGCGCCGTTCGCTGGGCAGCCAGCCGAAAGCGCTCGTCCTCGGCTTGGCCGCTCTGGTGGTGGTCGCTCTTGCGCTTCGCGGTGCCAGCACCCTGACTCAGTCGATCTGGGTCGACGAGGAGTTCACGCGCAGGATCGTGTCGAACGACCTCCAGGACATGCTTCGGGGCATCAGCGAAACCGAGTCCACGCCCGGGCTGTTCTACCTGCTCGAGTGGGCGGTGACCCAGCTCTTGGGATCCTCCGGGGACAGGATCCTGCGGGTTCTCCCGATCGCCGCGGGAGCCGCATCCGTGCCGGTGGCGTTTCTCCTGGGCAGGTCGCTGCGCGACAACGGCACGGGCGTCTTCTTGGCGCTGCTGGTGGCGGTGCACCCGCTCTTGGTCTGGTACGGCGCGGAGGCGCGGTCCTACTCGCTGTACGTGCTGCTCAGCCTGGTCTCGCTCCTCTGCTTCGTGTGGCTGTTGCAGGAATCGAGCGCGCGCAACGTCGCGCTGTGGGCGCTGGCGGTCGGGGCGATGACGCTCACGCACTACTTCGGCATGTTCATAGGCGCGGCGCAGCTGGTCTGGCTGCTGGCGGCACGCCCGGGCCTGCGACGGGAGCTGGCGCTCGCCGTTGCCGGCCTGGCTGTGGTGGGAGTGGCCGGCGCGCCTCTGTGGGCGGAGCAGGATGTGGGGCGGGCCTCCTTTATCGACTACATCCCCTTCGCGGTCCGTCTCAAGCACTGGGCGCACCAGTCCGCGGTGGGCATGAGCACGCCCGAGTTCCCGCTGGAAGGATTCGTCTACGTGGGCGCGGGCTTCGCGATCGTCGCGGCGCTCGGATGGGCCGTCCGCGCCGGTCGCGCGAGGCCCGAGACGATCGCCGTCGGCGCGGTGCTCGCGATGTCCTCCATCGCGATCCTGGTGTTTGCGCAAGGGTTCTTCGTGGGGCGGAACATGATCGGCCTGTGGCCCGCGGCGGCCGCGCTGGTCGCGGTGGGGATCACCTCGCTCCCGCGACGAATTGCGGCTGTTCCCGCACTGGCGATCCTCGTACCCTCACTCATCGCGACCGGTGCCTTCCTCGTCGACGATGACCTCCAACGACCGGACTTCAAGGGTCTCGCCGACGCGCTCGGTCCGCCCGTCCCCGGGCAGGTCATCGTGATCTCGGGCGATTCGAGCGCGCTTCCCTTCGGCTACTACCTGGACCGCGTCGAGCAGCCACCGGACGCGCCCGTGGACGCCGCCGAGGTGATCGCCGTATCCGCGGATGCCCCGACCTCCCAGCGCAGTTGCGAGAGCGGAGCGCTGTGCAACGTGGGCAGGGGCGAGCCGCTCGAGGCCGCTCCCGAGGGTGCGGACCTCACTGGAGTGGAGTTCGTGGGGCGTCGCCGAATCGGCGAATGGAAGGTGTCGGTCTTCCGAGCCAATCCGCCAGTGCCCGTCACGAGGGACCTGTCGAACCGCTTCTTCGCGAACCCCCGCTTCCCCCACGTGTACGCGAGTCAGTTCTCGCCGTAGGCTCGGGAAGGCGGCCGCTCGCCGAATGGAACCGCCCGGACTGGCCATCCGGTCGATGCTGCTTTGCGCTGGGTTCCCCGTGCAAAGCCTGCACGTACAACCACCCGGGGTTGGACTGGCCCCCACGCGGTGATGAAGCACCAACGGTGGAGGCGTCCTGGCTCAACACGCTGGTCACGGGGGGAACCCCCTGCGAGACAGTGGCTACCTCGGGCTCGTGCTCGACCGCCTGTCACACCACGCCCTCAGTGTCCTTGCGGTCGACGCATGCGCGATCCTGGTGCGGGATCCGACCGAGCCGCGGATGGGCATCATCGTCGCCGCATCCGGCTGGGAAAACGAGGTAGTCGGGACGCGCTTCTCCTTCGCTCAGACGATCGCGGGGATGGCGATGGAATCGGGTCACGCGATGGCGGCGCCCGCTGCCGGCCTGCCATGGCGGACGATCGATGACGGCCGCACCAGCGCCTACGCATCCGCCTGCGCGCCGGTCGTGTCCGAGGCGCAGGTCCGCGGCGCGATCGCGGTGGCCCATCGCTTCCCCGGGCAGCCACTGAAGCTGGACAAGCTGGAGCAGCTCGGCGAGCTCGCCGCGCTGAGCGGCGAGGCGCTCGACATGCACGACCGGCGAGGCGATCGTCGCGCAGACGGCCGACGCGCAGGTGGGTGCCCTGATCGAGGCGATCGCCGCCGTCGACGGCTACACCGCGCAACATTCCGAAGGGGTCGCGCGCCTGGCGCGGCAGGTCGGTGAGCGGCTCGGGCTCGGGCCGTCCGAGCTGGTCGAGCTCGAGCTGGCCGCCCTGCTGCACGACGTCGGCAAGGTCCGCGTTCCAACCCGGTTCGTGCGCAAGCCGGGACCCCTGAGCGAGTCCGAGCGCGCGCTGATCCAGCTGCACGCCACGTGGGGGGCTGAGCTGGTGGCGGGCATTCCGGGGTTGCAGGTCGTGGCACTGATGATCCGCCACCACCACGAGCGCTTCGACGGCGGCGGCTACCCGTCCGGGCTGGTGGGCGACCGGATCCCGGTCGCCTCGAGCGTGGTCTGTGCCTGCGACGCGTATAGCGCGATGACCGATGACCGCCCGTACCGGCGGGCGATGGGCGAGGACGATGCCGTCGCGGAGCTGCGCCGCGAGAGCGGTGCGCAGTTCCATCCCCGGGTGGTCGCGGCCCTCTGTGAGGTCCTCGGCATGCAGGGCGTCGAGGCCCCCGCCGGGCCGCCCGCACTCGCCGCCCGCTGAGGCGACCTTGCGCAGACCCCGTCTCGCCGGGAAGAATGGCTCTCCCGATCGAGACAGGAAGGAACTGAATGCAGCTCGGCTTCGTAGGCCTGGGGAAGATGGGCGGCAACATGGTCCATCGCATCCATCGCGACTCGGACCACCAGGTGGTCGCCTTCGACTTCTCCGAGGAGGCGGTGAAGGAGGCCGAGGGGCATGGCGCGACCGGCGTCGGCGTCGCTCGAGGACATGGTCGGCAAGCTCGAGGCACCGCGGGCGGTCTGGATCATGGTGCCCGCCGGCGACCCGACCCAGGAGACCGTCGACAAGCTCGCCGATCTGCTGGAGAGGGCGACATGATCATCGACGGGGGCAACTCGAAGTGGAAGGACGACATGCGCCGCCAGGAGGAGCTGGCGCCGAAGGGCATCGAGTACGTGGACGTGGGCACCTCCGGCGGCGTCTGGGGCCTCGAGGTGGGCTACTGCATGATGGTCGGCGGTTCCAAGGAGGCGGTCGACAGGCTGGCGCCGATCCTCGACGTGCTCGCCCCCGCGGAATCCGACGAGTGGGGACCGGGTTGGGGCCACATGGGCGACACCGGCGCCGGGCACTACGTGAAGATGGTCCACAACGGCGTGGAGTACGGGATCATGCAGGCCTACGCCGAGGGGTTCGAGCTGTTCCACAAGTCGCGACTTCGGCCTCGACAACGAGAAGATCGCGAAGCTGTGGATGCAGGGCTCGGTGGTGCGCTCGTGGCTGTGTGAGCTCGCCGCCAACGCGTTCGCGCAGGAGGGCAACGGGCTCGAGGGCCTGAAGGGACACGTGAGCGACTCCGGCGAGGGGCGCTGGACGATCGAGGACGGGATCGACAAGGACGTGCCCACGCCGGTGATCACGGCGTCGCTGTACGCGCGCTTCTACTCGCGTGGCGAGGGCGACTACACGCACAGGGTTCTGGCGGCGCTGCGCAACCAGTTCGGCGGCCACGCGGTGGAGCGCAGCTAGTTGGCCACCGTCCAGGAGCCCAACCCGCTCACCGGAGGGCCTCGAGCGGCTCCCGGTCCACCCGACCACGCTCACGATCTTCGGGGCCACCGGCGACCTGGCCAAGCGCAAGCTGCTCCCGGCGCTCTACAACCTCGCGCACGAGGGAGCGCTGCCCGAGCGCTTCAACCTGATCGGCTCCTCCCGCGGCGAGCTCTCCGACGACGAGTTCCGCGCGATCGCGAAGGAGTCGATCGAGCAGTTCTCCCGCCGTGAGCCCGATGCCGATGTGCTCGACGCGCTCCTGGGTCACGTGCGCTACGTGACGGGCTCCTTCGACGACGACAAGGCCTACGACCGGCTCAAGGAGGTCAACGCCGCCTTCGACGAGGAGGCCGGCATCGTCTTCAACCGCGCCTTCTACCTGTCCACCTCGCCGGCGTTCTTCCCCGTGATCGTGGGCAAGCTCGGCGAGCACGGGCTCGACCGCAACGAGGGCTCGGACGTGCGCGTGGTGATCGAGAAGCCGATCGGGAGGAACCTGGCCGAGGCGCGCGATCTGAACCGCGCCTTCCTGGACGTGCTCGACGAGGGCCAGGTGTTCCGGATCGATCACTACCTGGGCAAGGAGACGGTCCAGAACATGCTGGCGTTCCGGTTCGCGAACGGGCTGTTCGAGCCGATCTGGAACCGCAACTTCATCGACTACGTGCAGATCACCGCGGCCGAGGACATCGGCATCGGCAGCCGCGCGGGCTACTACGACACGTCGGGAGCGCTGCGGGACCTGGTGCAGAACCACATGCTGCAGCTGCTCTGCCTGCTGTGCATGGAGCCGCCGGTGAACTTCTCGGCCGACGAGGTGCGCGACGAGAAGGTGAAGGTGCTCCACGCGATCCACCCGCCCGAGCCGGATGAGGTGCCGGAGATGGCGGTGCGCGCGCAGTACTCGGCGGGCATGTCGGGGGCGACCAGGTGAAGGGCTACCTCGACGAGGACGACGTGCCCGAGGACTCCTCCACGGAGACCTACACCGCGCTGCGCCTCGAGGTGGACAACTGGCGCTGGGCCGGGGTGCCGATCTACCTGCGCACGGGCAAGCGGCTGGCGCGCAAGGTCACCGAGATCGCCGTGACGCTGAAGCCCGTGCCGCACCTGGCGTTCCAGCAGGACGGCTCGGTGGGCGTGCAGCCCAACCAGATCATCCTCACGATGCAGCCCAACGAGGGCGCCTCGATCTCGCTCGGCGCGAAGATCCCCGGCAGCCGGATGCGGATCCGCCCGGTGAACATGGAGTTCCTCTACGGCACGGCCTTCATGTCCCAGTCGCCCGAGGCCTACGAGCGGCTGATCATGGACGCGATGCGCGGCGACGCGACTCTGTTCACGCGCGACGACGAGGTGGAGGCGCAGTGGACGATCGTGGACCCGGTCCTCGCGTCGTGGGAGTCCCAGCCCGGGCCGCTCCCGCAGTACCCGGCCGGCTCCGGGGGCCCCGACGAGGCCGACGCCCTGCTCGCGCCGGGCCACCGCTGGAGGGCCATCTGAGCCTGAGCGGCCACGTCTGGTCCGCACAGGACACGACCCCCGCGGAGGTCGAGGCGGCGCTGCGCGAGCTGCTCCATGAGCGCCACGCCGAGAACGAGGCCTTCGCGCCCGCGCGGGTGCTCAACCTGGTCGTGATCGCCGACCGCGAGTGGCGCGGGGAGATCCAGAACCGGCTCGACAACGTCGGTCGCTACCACGCGTCGCGCACGATCCTGTGCGCGGTCGAGCCGGGCCGGGAGACGATCGACGCGTGGGCCACGATGACCGGGGAGGAGGAGGTCAAGCCCGGCGAGCTCGCGGTCTGCCACGAGCAGGTCGTGCTCGAGGTGGGCCCCCACCACCTGGAGCGCCTCGAGACGATCGTCGACCCCCTGGTGGTGACCGACCTCGCCACGCTGGTGTGGTCGCCCCACGGACACCCCGATGCCGTGGACGCCCTGCTCGATCTCGCGCAGATCGTGCTGATCGACTCGGTGAACGAGCCCGACTCGGCCTCGGCGGTCGCGCGCGCAGGCCGGCTGGCCGAGCGCGCGTACATCGTCGATCTGGCGTGGCTGCGCTCCACGCCGTGGCGGGAGCGGGTGGCATCCACGTTCGACCCGCCCGCCCTGCGCGCCGAGCTCGGGCGGATCAGCGAGGTGACGGTGCGTCACCGGCCCGACTCGGCCATCGCCGGGCTGCTGTTCTTCGGCTGGTTGTGCAAGTGCCTCGACTGGAAGCCCGGCTCGATGCTGACCCAGAACGGATCGATGCACGGCAGCGCGGAGTCGCGCCGCCAGGACGTGAAGCTGCACCTCGAGCCCGATCCGACCATGAGCGCGCCGGGGCTGGCAGGCATCACCGTGGGGACGGCCTCGGGGATGGAGACCTCGCTCGATCGCGGGCCGGGCGGGCTCACCGCTCGCCGGCGGGACCGCAAGGGCCGCGAGTGGCGGTGGACCTTGATGGGCGCCTCACGCGGGGAGGCCGGCATCCTCGGCGAGGGCATCCGCCAGGCGCTGCTGCGCGACAAGAGCTACGGGCCCGCCCTCAAGGCCGCGCGCATCATGGTGTCGTGACCGACCGCGAGCTGGTGATCACAGAGGACGTGGCGGGCGGCGCGGCGGAGCGGATCGCGGCGGCGGTGCGCGCCGGCGGCCACATCGCGCTCTCGGGCGGGTCCACGCCGCGCAAGGCGCACGAGCGCGTGGCCGCCATGGGTCTCGACTGGTCCGCCACCGAGCTGTGGTTCGGCGACGAGCGCGCCGTGCCGCCCGACCACGAGCACTCCAACTTCAGGATGGCGAAGGAGAGCCTGCTGGATCACGTCTCGCCGCGCGCCGTGCACCGGATCGAGGGGGAGCTGGGCCACCTCGAGGCGGCAGCGGCGTACGAGCAGGAGCTGCGGACCCGGTTCGGCGACGGCGTGCCCGCGCTCGACCTGATCCTGCTCGGACTCGGCCCCGACGCCCACACCGCCTCGCTGTTTCCCGGCGACCCCGCGCTCGGTGAGCGCGAGCGGCCGGCGGTGGGCGTCGAGACTCCCGGCATGGCGCCGCTCGTGTCCCGCGTGACGCTTACTCTCCCGGTCTTGAACGCGGGCAAAGACGTGGTGTTCCTGATCGCCGGCGAGGACAAGGCCGAGGCGGTCGCGCGGGCGTTCGGCGACGCCCCGGGGCCCGACGCCCCCGCCAGCCTGGTCGACCCGGGCCGGGCCGGCTCACGCTGCTCGTCGACCCGCCCGCCGCGGCGCGCCTGGGGGCCGGGATGAGGCAGATCGACGCCGACGGCGCGGTCGGCGCCAGCCCGTTCCCCCCGATCGCCGACTACGGCTTCCTGTCGGACTGCGAGACCACGGCGCTGGTGGCGCCCAGCGGCAACATCGAGTGGATGTGCCTGCCGCGGATGGACTCGCCCAGCGTGTTCGGCGCGATCCTCGACCGCGACGCCGGCGGCTTTCGCCTCGGTCCCGCCGACGTGGAGGTGCCGGCCGCGCGCCGCTACCTGCCGGGCACGATGGTGCTGGAGACCAGCTGGGGCACGCGCGGCGGCTGGATCATCGTGCGCGACGTGCTGCTGATCGGCCCCTGGCACCACGAGGACGAGCGCTCCACCACCCACCGCCGCTCGCCCACCGACTACGACGCCGACCACGTGCTGCTGCGCCTGGTGCGCTGCGTGAACGGCGAGGTGCAGGTGAACCTCGACTGCGAGCCCGGGTTCGACTACGGCCGCCGGTTCGCCGAGTGGGAGTACACGGGGTCGGGCTACCACGAGGCGCTGGCCACCGCCTCGGGCAGCGACATCCAGCTGCGCCTGAACTCGGACATGAACCTGGGCGTGGAGGGCCCGCGCGCCACCGCGCGCACGATGATGAAGGAGGGCGACACGCTGTTCGCGGCGCTGTCGTGGTCCGAGCACCGGCCGCCGAAGAGCTACGACGAGGCCTACGAGCGGCTGGTGTGGACCGCCCACCACTGGCAGCACTGGCTCGACCACGGCGAGTTTCCCGACCACCCCTGGCGGAGCTTCCTCCAGCGCAGCGCGCTCACCCTGAAGGGGCTCTCCTACGCTCCCACCGGCGCGATGATGGCGGCGGCCACCACCTCGCTGCCCGAGACGCCCGGCGGCGAGCGCAACTGGGACTACCGCTACAGCTGGATCCGCGACTCCACGTTCACGCTCTGGGGCCTCTACACGCTCGGCTTCGACTGGGAGGCCAACGACTTCTTCTACTTCATCGCCGACGTGGCCGAGGCCGAGGAGGGCCAGCTCCAGATCATGTACGGCATCGACGGCGAGGCGGAGCTGGTGGAGGAGACGCTGGACCACCTCACGGGCTACGAGGGCGCCCGCCCCGTGCGCGTGGGCAACGGCGCGTACAACCAGGAGCAGCACGACGTATGGGGCGCCGTGCTCGACTCCTTCTACCTGCACACCAAGTCGCGCGACCACCTGCCGGAGCGGATCTGGCCGATCCTGGTGAAGCAGGTGGAGGACGCGCTGGCCCACTGGAGCGAGCCCGACCGCGGCCTCTGGGAGGTGCGCGGCGACCCGAAGCACTTCACGTCGTCCAAGTTGATGTGCTGGGTGGCGCTCGACCGCGGCGCGCGGCTGGCGGAGATCCGCGAGGACGCCGAGCGCGCGGAGGAGTGGCAGAAGTCGGCGGATGAGATCAAGGAGGACATCTGCTCCAACGCCCTGAAGGACGGCGTCTTCCGCCAGCACTACGACACCGAGGACCTGGACGCCTCGGTGCTGCTGATGCCCCTCGTGCGCTTCCTGCCCCCGGACGACGAGCGGGTGGTGAAGACCGTGCAGACGATCGCCGACGAGCTGACCGTGGACGGCCTGGTGCTTCGCTACCGCACCGACGAGACCGACGACGGGCTGTCCGGCGAGGAGGGCACGTTCACGATCTGCTCGTTCTGGCTCGTGGCCGCGCTCGTGGAGATCGGCGAGCTCAGGCGCGCCCGGGCGCTGTGCGAGAAGCTGCTGTCCTACGCGTCGTCGCTACAGCTCTACGCCGAGGAGATCGACCCCCGCTCGGGCCGCCACCTGGGCAACTTCCCCCAGGCGTTCACCCACCTGGCCCTGATCAACGCGGTGATGCACGTGATCCGCGCCGACGAGGCGCTCGAGCCGAGCGACTTCGATCGCGAGCTGCAGCGCCAGCGCCACTCGGCCTAGGCGGCCAGGCGCTGCTCGGGTGCGGGCGCCCGGCGCCCGCACCTCGGCCGACTCCCACACCGCCGTGACCTGGAGGGTGCATTCGCACTCCTCGCAGGCGAGCAGGTCGGCCTGGTCCAGTCCAGACCGTCGTCTCGGTCACCAGCGCGCAGGACTCGTCTGAGCAGATGAGCTCGACTCCGAACATGGGGAGATGGTGTGAGCGCCGCCGGACGGAATGCACTTTCCCAGTCAGCCAGCCCCAAACCGGCCCCGAGACGGACCTAAAGTGGTCAGGTCGTCGACTGATGCGGTGCATAAGAAACGGCTGTATGGTGGCCGCCACGTCAGGCTTGGCCCCCTTTCTGAGCATCCTCCGGGCTGCGCGCGGTGCGCACGCGGCAGCCGTGCTCGCCGCATCCTGGCGTGCCTCGTCGTCGCGGCCCCGGCCGGAGCGCTGTCGGACGAGCCGCGGTGGAAGTACTTCCCGAACATCCCTCCGCTGAGCGGCGCTGACA
This sequence comes from uncultured Thermoleophilaceae bacterium, assembly GCA_963761505.1. Classification (GTDB taxonomy): domain Bacteria; phylum Actinomycetota; class Thermoleophilia; order Solirubrobacterales; family Thermoleophilaceae; genus JAAYBF01. The sequence goes on along the minus strand of CAVXGW010000007.1, from coordinate 38,516 downwards.
CCGACAGGCGGGTCGTCGGATGCTTTCCGGCGGGGTCCGCCCCCCAGTTCGGCTGCACCGTCGACGAACGCACCACCGCGGGTGCCGCTCCGGCCCCGTGGGACGTTCCCACGGGAACCACCACCCCCAGCTCCACCACGACCGGCAACGCTGCCGAGACCCAGCTCTCGACGGCGAGCCCGCTGACACCGGGGGCTGGGTTCCGCCCCACCAGCCCGACGCGCGACTACATATCCCCGTTCACGGACGCCTGGCGCAACGGCAGCTGCAATCCGCCGGCCTGGTCGCGGGAGGCACGACGCCGCCGACCGGCGGCTCGGTCTTCGGCGGGACCGACAACAACGACATCAACGCCGCGATCTTCAACGTCTTCGCGGCGCACAACCACATGCACGATTGGGCCTACAACCTGGGCTTCACGGCCGCGACGCACAACCTCGAGCAGTCCGGTGGCGATCAGATGGTCGGGAGCGCGCAGGCCGGCGCCACCCAGGGTGCTCCCACCTTCGCGGGACGGGACGCCTCCGACGCCGTGACGCCGGCGGACGGGACGCCGGTGCAGGCTCAGACCTACCTCTGGCAACCCATCGCGGGCGCCTTCTATCCGCAGTGCACCGACGGATCGTTCGACATGTCGCTGATGGCGCACCAGTACGGACACGCGATCGCCAACCGGATGGTGGGAGGACCGGCGACGGGCCTGACGAGCACTGCCGACGGCCAGGCGCGTGCCATAGGGGAGGGGTTCTCCGACCTGGCGGCCATCGAGTACCTGCACGAGTACGGGTACGCCCCCGCCGACGACGAGGATCCGTTCACGATCGGGGCCTACGTGACGGGGAACGGGCAGCGGGGCGTCCGGAACTACTCCATGGCTCAAAGCCCCCTGAACTACTCGAACGTGCAGGGGTATGACGGCAGCGGAGGGGCCTCCCCCCAGGACGATGGGGAGATCTGGGCGGCCGTGAACCACGACATCCGGCAGGCCCTGCTCGCGAATACCCCCCGAGCTCTTCCAGCGCCGCGGCGGAGTGCGCCGATGGGCGCCTCGCGGCGAGCTCGTGCCCGGGGAACAGACGGTGGATGCAGCTCGCGTTCGACGCCCTGCTCCTGATGCCCTCGGGGGCCTCGATGGTGCAGGCCCGGGACGCGATGCTGGCAGCAGACGCGGCCCGCTTCGGCGGCGCCAACCAATCTGAGCTGTGGACGGCCTTCGCCAGGCGCGGTCTGGGCCAGGGGGCGGTGAGCGACGGGACCGACGATGCCGACCCGGCGCCGGGCTTCGCGTCGCCCCTGCGGGCAGACGAGTCGACCCTGAGCTTCAAGCCGACGGCGGCGGAGGAGCCCGGCTCGCCGGCGGTCGACGCCGAGCTCTTCGTGGGGGACCACGAGGCGGGCGCCACCCCCGTCGCCGACACAGACCCCTCGACCCCGCTGGACGACAAGGTCGATGTCGTTCCGGGCAGCTACGCGTTCACGGTGCGAGCCGACGGATACGGCGCCCAGAAGCTGCAGCGGACCATCCCGGCGTCCTCCGATGTGGCGCTCGGCGTCGCGCTGCCCACCAACCGGGCGTCCCAGGACAAGGGCGCGCAGGCTGCGGGGGAGGGGACCGACCGCGACCAGCTGATCGACGACACCGAGGAGACCAACTGGCAGGTGGTCGACCGGTCGCCCGACGTCGCGGGCGCCACGGTCACGGTCAACCTGGCCGGTGGGGTGCAGACCGTGGACCGGGTGAACGTGAGCGCGCTCCTGCGCGGCACCGACGACGGCGACGAGAAGGACGACGCGAACAACCAGAACCGGTTCACCGCGCTCCGACAGTTCAGGATCAGCACCTGCACGGCCGGCCCGGCCGACCCGTCGTGCACGCAGCCGGCCAGCTTCAGCGACATCTACACCAGCCCAGCCGGCGCCTTCCCCGGGGCTCCGCCGCGGCCGGTCGCGCCGGACCTCAACCTCCGCGGCTTCAACGTGCCCGACACCTCCGCGACGCACGTGAGGCTCGAGGTGCTGAGCAACCAGTGCACGGGCCTGTCGCTCTTCAACGACCCCACGCTCGAGAACGACGCCGGCTCGAGCTCCGATTGCTCTGTGGGCAACACGGCCGGCGCGTTCCCGGTGGCGCGTGCCGACCGGACCGTGCGGGCAGCCGAGCTGCAGGTGTTCTCCCGCGAGACATCCGTCGTCCAGCTGAACTCTCCCAAGCCGCGAGGAGGCTCGGGCTCGGGGTCGGCAACGCCGGCGACAACTCCGACGGGACGGGATCAGCCTCCGGTGGTCAGCGGTCTGAGCGTTTCACGCCGGTTCCGCCTCGGCCGCCTGCTCCCACGCGCGTCCGCCGTGCGGACCGGCACCACCATTCGCTTCCGGCTCACCGAGGCGGGCTCGGTGATCTACAGCTTCCGCCGGGCGCGCCCCGGCCGCCGTGTTGGCCGCCGCTGCCTGGCTCCCACCCGGGCACGGCGCCGGCGTGGACGATGCACGCGCTTCGTGGCGGCGGGTCGACTGACGCTCCCTGGCCGCGCCGGCTTGAACCGTCTCCGCTTCCAGGGCCGGCTGAGCCGCAGGCGTTATCTGCGTGCGGGCCGCTACCGGCTCACGATCGCGTCCACCGACGGGGCGAACCAGCGCTCGCGCCCACGTACGAAGACGTTCATCCTGCTGCCGCGCAAACCGCGCCGGTAGGGCTCACTGAGACGCCTGCAGCGCGGCGCGCAGCCCGTCTGGCAGCGGCATCGCGGCCTGCTCGGCGTAGCTGAATCCGACCAGCCAGCCGTATCCCTCGGCCGCCAGGCGCTCGCCCACCTTCATCTCGAACTTCACCTGAAACGCGGAGCGGCGGATCTCGCCGACGGTGCACGCCACGTCCACGACCTCGTCGAAGTGCACCGGCGAGCGGTAGGCGATGTGGCACTCGGCGAAGATCACGCCGAAGTCGCCGTTCTCGGGGTGCGCCGGGTCGTGGTCGACCATCGAGCGGATGAACGCGATCCGCGCCGACTCGAAGTAGCGCAGGAAGACGACGTTGTTGAGGTGGCGCATCGCGTCGAGGTCGCCGAAGCGCACCCGTTCGGAGTGGACAAACGGCGCGGACACCGCGCGCACCCTAGTACGCTCGCGCCGGCGTGCGAGGGCCGAGGACATTCGCGGTGTTGGCCCTTCTGGGCGCGCTGGTGTTCGCGCCCACGGCCGACGCCGCCTCCACCAAGAACCGCTACACCCTGGCCAACGGCTGCTTCGCGCTGAAGCGCGGCGCCGGCTTCGTCGCGAAGTCGGGCGACGGCTACAGCGCCTCGGCGCCCAGCACCGCCGCCGCCGAGCGCTTCTACCTCAAGGCGACCGCGCTGGGCAGGTACATGCTGTACGGCCGCCAGCGCGATTACCTGGCGGGGACCGCCCAGAACGGCGTCGAGTCGGCCTCCGCGGTGAGCCGGCTGGCCAACTGGAGCGTCGAGCAGGCGGGCGCCGGCACCTTCCGCCTGAGGCTGCCGGCGGCCGGGAACCGCGGGCTGTCGGCATCGGGTGGCGCCCTGCGCCTCGGCGCCGCCGACGTCTTCACGCTGGTGGCGACCTCCGGTTGCGCGGAGTTCCCCGAGGTGGCCATCAGCGCGTCCGGCCTGCCGCGGAGGGGCACCACGTCGTACACCGCGACGCGCGGGCTGGTGGACGCCCACATCCACATGATGGCCTTCGAGTTCCTCGGCGGCCGCGCGCACTGCGGCCGGCCGTGGCACGAGTTCGGGGTGGAGCAGGCGCTGGTCGACTGCCCCGACCACTACCCGGCGAACGGCGGCGCGGCGGTGCTGGAGAACGTGCTGTTCGGGGGTGCCCCCGTGCGCCAGCACGACCCCGTCGGCTGGCCGACGTTCAAGGACTGGCCCCACCACCAGTCGCTCACCCACGAGCAGACCTACTACCGCTGGCTGGAGCGCGCATGGCTGGGCGGCCTGCGCGTCTACGTGAACCTGCTCGTGGAGAACGCCCAGCTCTGCGAGATCTACCCCTACAAGCAGAACAGCTGCGACGAGATGGACAGCGATCCGCCTTCAGGCGCGGCGCATCCGCGAGCTCGAGGACTACATCGACGCCCAGGCGGGCGGGCCGGGCAAGGGCTTCTTCCGCATCGTCACCAACCCGTTCCAGGCGCGCGAGGTGGTCAACGACGGCAAGCTCGCGGTGGTGATCGGGATCGAGAACTCCAAGCTCTTCAACTGCGGCGTCTACAACGACCGCCCCGACCCGGGCTGCGACCGCAGGTCGATCGACCGCCAGCTCGACGAGGTCTACAAGCTGGGCGTGCGCGACATGGAGCTGGTGAACAAGTTCGACAACGCGCTGGCGGGCGTGGCCGGCGACTCGGGCTCCACCGGCGCCGTCGTGAACAGCGCCAACCGCAACGAGACGGGCAAGTTCTGGCACATGGAGACATGCTCCGACGGCCACGCGCACGTGCACGACAAGAACCAGCTGACCGCCGACGGTGAGGACCGCGACGCCCTGGTCGGCAACGGCTTCAACGCGTTCGCGCCCGCCGGCACGCTGCCGGTCTACCCGGCGGCGCCGCACTGCAACACCAAGGGCCTGACCGACCTCGGCGAGTACACGGTCCGCCGCATGATCGAGAAGAAGATGATCATCGACCCCGATCACATGAGCGTGATCGCGCGCAAGCAGACGATGGCGCTGATCGAGGCGGCGAAGTACTCGGGCGTGGTGTCGAGCCACTCGTGGAGCACCCCGGACGTGATCCCGCGGATCTACAAGCTGGGCGGGTTCGTGACCCCGTACGCGGGCGACTCGACCAGCTTCGTGGACGAGTGGCGCGCCAACCGCAAGCAGCGGTCGAAGAAGCACTACTTCGGCTTCGGCTACGGCGCCGACATGAACGGCTTCGGGTCGCAGGGCGGGCCGCGCAACGGCAAGAACCCCGTCACCTACCCGTTCAAGTCCTTCGACGGCAAGGTCACCCTCTACCGCCAGCGCAGCGGCTCGCGCGAGTTCGACATCAACAAGGACGGCGTGGCGCACTACGGCCTCTACCCCGACTGGGTCGAGGACCTGCGCAAGATCGCCGGCAACCAGATCGTGGAGGAGATGGCCCGCGGCTCCGAGGCCTACCTGATGATGTGGGAGCGCGCGCTCGGCGTGCGCAACCAGGCCTGCCGCTCGCGCCGCGGGCGCTTCTCGCGCCGCGGGCTCGGCCTCGCCAGGCTCGGCCTCCGCCCGGAGGCGTTCCTGCGCCGCGCGGGCCAGCCCTCGCTGCGCAAGGGCCGCCTGTACCGCTACTGCGTGAGGGGCCGCAGGACGCGCGTGAACGTGGTCTTCACCCCATCCGGCAAGGTCGGCCTGATCGCCAGCAACGCGATCGGCCACACGACCTCGGGCAAGGTCGGCCCGGGCGACAGTCGTCGAGGCGCTCCGCGGCGAAGACCAGGCGCTTCGGCAAGTCCTTCCGGATCCGCCGCGCCGGGCGCAGCCGGATGATCTACCGCGTGCGCAGGGGCAGGATCCGGTACGTCGCGGTGGCCACCCGGTCGGTCACCAAGAGCGGCAAGCGGCTGCGGGCATATTTGCGCCGGGCCGGTCTGCGCTAGGTAGGGTCGGAGCCACCCGACCCCGAGGAGGATCGCGCCATGAGCGTGCTTGTCCGCTTCGCCCCCGAGTCCGTCACCACCACCGACCAGTACGACGAGACCATTCGCCGGCTCGAGGAGGGCGGCGACTTCCCGCCGGACGGGCTCGAGTTCCACTGCTGCTTCGTCGTCGACGGCAATATCCGGGTGAGCGAGGTGTGGGACTCGCGCGAGCAGTTCGATGCCTTCGGCGAGCGCCTCATGCCCCTCCTCGCGGACGTGGGGATCGATCCCGGCGAGCCGGAGTTGCTGGAGGTCTACAACACCATCAACCGCTGACCCCGGACGACCTTCGCCGCCGCTGCCTGGCGTTCCCCGGAGCGGTCGAGGAGTTCCCCTTCAGCGAGGGCGTGTCGGTGTTCAAGGTGGCGGGCAAGATGTTCGCCCTCAGCCGCCTCGACGCGGAGCCGCTACAGGTGAGCCTGAAGTGCGAGCCCGAGCTGGCGGAGTCGCTGCGGCTGACCTACGACGCCGTCCAGCCCGGCTACCACCTCAACAAGCGCCACTGGAACACCGTCACGATCGACGGGTCGCTGGAGGACCGGATGGTGTTCGACATGCTCGAGGACTCCTACGACCTGGTGGTCGACGGGCTGCCGAAGGCCAGGCGGCCCGGTTTAGCGGTCACTAGATCCGCGCGTCCGCCACCATCGCCGCGAACAGCAGCGCCAGGTAGGCGAGCGAGTACAGGTACAGCCAGAGGGCCGAGCGCCGGTCCGCACGGCGGTACAGGCGCACCGCGCCGCCGATGAAGGCGGCGCCGAGCACGATCGACGCGCCGGCGTAGATGCCGTCGAACCCGCCGGCGCAGAACGGCAGCTGCGTGATCGCGTACAGCAGGCCGGAGTAGAGCAGGATCTGCTTGCGCGTCTCGCGCTCGCCGCGGACCACCGGCATCATCGGCACGCCCGCCTTCGCGTAGTCGTCCTTCATCAGCAGCGACAGCGCCCAGAAGTGGGGCGGGGTCCAGTAGAAGACGATCGCGAACAGGTAGACGGCGGTCCAGTCCAGGCCGCCGGTGACCGCCGCCCAGCCGACGAGCGGCGGCACGGCGCCGGCCGCTCCGCCGATCACGATGTTCTGCGGCGTCGAGCGCTTCAGCCACACGGTGTAGACCAGCGTGTAGCCGAGGAAGCCGGAGAAGGACAGTGCCGCGGCGAGCGGGTTCACGCCCACGGCGAGCACCACCACCGACAGCGCCGCCAGCACCAGGCCGTACGTCAGCGCGGCTTCGGGCGCCACGCGCCCCGAGGCCACCGGGCGGTCGGCGGTGCGCGCCATCGCGCGGTCGAGGTCCCGGTCGTACCAGTGGTTCACCGCGCCCGCGCCGCCCGCGGACAAATAGCCGCCGAGGCACGTGAGGAACACCAGCTCGAGCGACGGGTCGCCGGCCACCAGCATCGTGGCCACGGTGGTGAAGAGCAGCAGCGACTGCACCTTCGGCTTGGTCATCTCGAAGTAGTCCGAGACCACCTGGCGCAGCGCGCCGGAGCGCGGCGCCGCCGACTACGCGTGCCGAGGCCATCAGGCCGGCACCGCCTCGGCGCCGCCGCGGGAGCGCTCCGCCGATGGCTCACGCAGGGGGTAGAGCTGGAGCGCGAGCGAGACCACGCCCATCCACAGCAGCGTGCCGAGCGCGAGGTGCAGCACGATCAGCGCCTCGTATTCGTCCAGCCAGACGTTGAGCGCGCCCACGAGCACCTGCGTCCCGAGCACGGCCAGCGAGAGCCACGCGAATCGCACCGCGCCGGCCGACGGCCGCCGGCGCAGCGTGAGCACCACGAGCGAGATCACGAGCAGGGTGGCGATGTACATGAACGCCCGGTGGGTGAGGTGGATGTCCACCAACCGCGCATCGCCGAACGGCATGAAGTCGCCGTTGCAGGAGGGGAACTGCTTGCCGCACGCGTGATGGGCGCCGTCACCGACCTGATAATCGGCACGCCCGTAGTTCTGCGTCCCGGCCATGTACCCACCGGCGACGATCGTGCAGAGCACGAAGAAGGATGTGACCAGCGCGAGGGGGCGAAGCCCTGAGGTCGGATGGTCGGAGGTCGGAGGTCTGTGGGTGGCGCGAGAGCGCGCACCACGATCAGCAGCAGCGCCAGCAGCGCCATCGCGAGCCCCAGATGCGCCGCCACCAGCCCCTCGTCGAGGTCCTTCTCGACCGTCGCCGCGCCCAGCAGCCCCTGGGCGATCACGAGCACGGCGGAGGCGATCGTGGCCCGCACCAGGACGGTGTTCGAGCGATAGCGCCGCCACGCCAGCACGGCCAGCGCGATCATCATGATCCCCACGGCGCCGGCGAGCGTGCGGTGGGTGTACTCGATGATCGAGTTGAGGTTCACGCCCGGCACCACGTCGCCGTTGCAGAACGGCCAGCCGTTCAGGCCCGAGCCGGCGGGCCCGCAGCCGAGGCCCGAGTCGGACACGCGCACGACCCCCCCGACGATCACGAGGAGGAAGGTGGCGGCGAGCGTGGACAGCGCCAGTCGCCGGTAGCCCGGGGAGGTGGCCATCACGCCACCGGCTGCGCGACGGACCCGGCGACCTCGCCGGCCTGCTTGACCTCACGCCGGATGTCCTTCATCGGCTCCACGGAGCGCACCCGCGGGACCACGTCGAAGTTGTTCTCCGGCGGGGGCGACGTGGTGAACCACTCGAGCGTGTTGCCCTTCCACGGGTCGTTGCCCGCCTTCTTGCCGTGCTTGATCGAGCGCAGCACGTTGATCACCGTGATCAGCACGCCGATGCCGAGCAGGAACGAGCCGATCGTGGAGGCCAGGTTGTAGCCCTCCCAGCCCGCGCTGTCCGGGTAGTCGTAGATCCGCCGCGGCATGCCCGACAGGCCCGCCGAGTGCTGCACCAGGAAGGTGAGGTTGAAGCCCACGAACATGACCCAGAAGCTGAGCTTGCCCAGGCCCTCGGAAAGCATGCGCCCGGACATCTTCGGGAACCAGTAGTAGAGCCCCGCGAAGATCCCGAACACGGCGCCGCCGAACAGCACGTAGTGCAGGTGCGCCACCACGAAGTAGCTGTCGTGCAGCTGCCAGTCGACCGGGAACACGGCGAGCATCACGCCGGAGATGCCGCCGATCACGAACAGGGCCGGCAGCGCGGCCGCGAAGTAGAGCGGCGTCTTCATCATGATCGAGCCCTTCCACAGGGTCGCGATCCAGTTGAAGATCTTGATGCCCGTGGGCACGGCGATCAGGAACGAGCTGAGCATGAAGAACACCAGCACGACCGTGGAGGTCGGCGTGGTGAACATGTGGTGCGCCCACACCAGCATGCCCAGGAACGCGATCGCCACGGTGGAGGCGGCGATCGCCTTGTAGCCGAAGATCGGCTTGCGGGCGAACACCGGCAGGATCTCCGAGATCATCCCGAACGCGGGCAGCACCATGATGTAGACCTCGGGGTGGCCGAAGAACCAGAACAGGTGCTGCCACAGCATCGGGTCGCCGCCGCCGGTCGGGTCGAAGAAGTCGGTGCCGAAGTGGCGGTCGGTGAGCAGCATCGTGACCGCGGCCGCCACCGCCGGGAGGGCGGCGATCAGCAGGTAGCTGTAGACGAGGATCGACCACACGAACAGCGGCATCCGGCCCCAGCCCATGCCCTTCGCGCGCATGTTGTGGATCGTCGCCACGAAGTTGATCGCGCCCAGCAGCGAGGACAGGCCGCTGAGGTGGATCAGGAAGATCCAGGCGTCGATGCCGCCGCCGGGGAGGTAGGCGTCGTCGGAGAGCGGTGCATAGGACGTCCAGCCCGCCTGGGGCGGGTCGAAGAAGAGGCTCGTGTAGAACGCGATGCCGCCGAACGCGAGCAGCCAGAACGACAGCGCGTTCAGCCGCGGGAACGCCATGTCGCGGGCGCCGATCATCAACGGCACGAAGTAGTTGCCGAATGCCGCCATCACGGGCACCACGAACAGGAAGACCATCGTGGTGCCGTGCATCGAGACCAGCCCGTTGTAGGTCTCCGCGTTGACGAGCGTGGAGTCCGATGTGGCCAGCTGCAGGCGCATCACCAGCGCCTCGACCCCACCGATGATGAAGAACATGAAGGTGAGGAAGAAGTACATGATCCCGATCTTCTTGTGATCGGTGGTGGTCAGCCATTCGAGCCAGCCGCGCTTGGGCTCGGGCACCCCGCGCATCACGACCTCCGGGTTTCCGATCGTGCCCGCTTCCATCACTCACCGCCCCCTTCCCTGGCTCGGCGCTGTGCCGCCAGCGCGAGCTGGGCGGCCCTGATGTCGACCCGGCGCCGGCGGAGGTAGGCCTGGTACTCGGCGGGCGAGACCGCCTGGACCTCCCCGCGCATGTCGGCGTGGCCGGAGCCGCACAGCTCCGCGCACTGGCCCGTGTAGACGCCCTCCTTGGAGATCTTGAACCAGGTCTTGTTGGTGTATCCGGGGGTGGCGTCGGCCTTGCCGCCGAGCTTGGGGATCCACCACGAGTGGATCACGTCCGATGACGTGATCCTCAGCACCACCGTCGTGTTGGTGGGCACCACGAGCCGGAAGTAGTCGTAGACCTCGGCGCCGGGATGGTCGTAGCGCCACAGGTACTGCTGGCCGTTCACCCCGATGGTGAGCGTCCGGCCGCCGCTCCTCGGCGGCGCGGGCTGGTCGATCGACGCCACCTGCACCCCGCGCGCCAGCCCGTCGGGGCCGCTGGCGCGGCGGGTTCTTGATGTCGCCGAGGTAGATGAAGGTGACCACGGCGAGCACCACGAGGATCAGCGCCGCGCCCACGGTCCAGCCCACCTCGAGCGGCGTGTTGCCGCGCACCTGGGCGGGCTCGGGGCCGCCGCGGCGCTCGCGGTACTTCACCAGCGTCCAGATCAGCGTGCCCTCCACCAGCAGGAAGATCGGGATCGCCACGTACAGCACGATCTTGTAGAGCGTGTCGATGTCGTCGGCGTTGGGCGAGCCGCCCGACTCGGGCGTGAACACGTCCGCGCCCGCGCCGGGAGCGAGCGCGAGGAGCGCGAGCAGCCCCGCCGCGAGGGCGAGCAGGGTCAGGCGGGTGCGGGTGCCGGCGCTCCGGGGGGACAAGGCCGCGGCATCATATCCGTGGCCCCCCCGGCTACGCCCCCTTGAAGGCGGGTGGGCGCTTCTCCACGAACGCCACGCCGCCCTCGACGAAGTCCTCGGTGCGCCCGAGCGCGTGCTGCAGCTCGGCCTCCAGCTCCAGCTGACCTTCCATGTCCGGGTAGATCATCGCGTTCAGTGCCTTTTTGGACGAGGCGTAGGAGCGCGTGGGGCCCGTCGCCATCCGCTCCACCAGGGCGTTTGCCTCGCCCATCAGCTCGGAGTCGGGGTACACGCGGTTGATCAGCCCCCACTCGAGGGCCTGCTGGGACGACAGCCGCTCGCCGAGCATCGCCATCTCGAACGCCCTGGCCTTGCCCACGCGCACCGGCACGAACAGGGTGGAGCCGCCGTCGGGCATCAGCCCGATGTTCACGAAGGCGAGCTGGAAGAACGAGGACTCGGCGGCCAGCACCAGGTCGCACGACAGCGCCAGCGACAGGCCGATCCCTGCCGCGGGCCCGTTCACAGCCGCCACCACCGGCTTCTCCATCGTCCTCAGCCCGACGATGATCGGGTGGTAGAGGTCGTGGAGACGGGCGCGGATGTCGGGCTTGCCGTCGTCGGCCAGGTCGGTGAAGCCCTCCTTGAGGTCGGCCCCCGATGAGAAGCCCCGCCCGGCGCCGGTCACCAGCACCGCCCGGACCGACTCCTCCTGCGCGGCCTGCTGGACCACCGCCTTCATGTCGTGCCCGAACTGGGTGTTCCAGGCGTTGAGGGTCTCGGGCCGGTCGAGGGTGATCCGGCCGACGCCGCCGTCCTGCTCCCACTTCACGGTTTCGTAGCTCACGCCGGAAACCTATCCTGCCTGCATGCTCCTCGACTCGATCGAGTGGCTAGGGCACTCGGGATTCCGGATCGACGCGAGCGGGACGACGATCTACATCGACCCCTACCGCATCGACGAAGGACCGCCGGCGGACCTGATCCTGGTGACCCACGGGCACTACGACCACTTCTCGCCGCAGGACATCGAGCGCATCCGCGCCGAGCACACCTGGCTGGTGGCGCCGCCGGCGGTGGCCGAGCGCGCGGACGGCCGCGTCGTCTCGATCGTCCCGGGCGAGGCGCTCGAGCTCGAGCCGCTGGCGGGCGTGGAGGTGGCGGCGCTGGCCGCCTACAACACCTCCAAGCGCGACGACGAGGGCCAGCTCTTCCACCCGCGCGAGGCGGGCTGCGTGGGCTTCGACCTGAACGTGCGGGGCGAGCGCCTCTACCACGCCGGCGACACCGACGTGATCCCCGAGATGGACTCCGTGGTGGGGGTCGACGTGGCGTTGCTGCCGGTGAGCGGGACCTACGTGATGACGGCCGGCGAGGCGGCCGAGGCGGCGCGCCGGATCCAGCCGGCGGTGGCGGTGCCGATGCACTGGGGCCAGCACATCGGCACCCGCGAGGACGCGGACGTGTTCGCCGAGCGCGCACCGGTGGAGGTGCGGATCATGGATCCCGCGCCCGGATAGCGCCCTCGTAGACCGCCGTGAAGCGCGCGGCCAGCCCGCTCCACGAGTAGTTCGCGCGGATCTGCTCGTAGGCGTTGTCCGCCCGCTCGCGCCGTGTCGCCGGGTCGTTCACGGCCTCCACGATCGCGTCGGCCAGCTCGCGCTCGTCGTCCACGCCCACCATCCACCCGTTCGGGGCCGCGGGTTCGGTGTTCACAAACGACAGCGGCCCGCCGCTGCGGGTTCCGATCACCGGCACGCCGCAGGCCATCGCCTCGAGGAACACCTGCCCGAACGGCTCGTTCTCCGACGGCGCCACCATCACGTCGCAACAGGGCAACCCGCGCGCCAGGTCCGAATGGCCGCGCCAGCCGGCGAAGAACACGTCGGGCACGCGCAGCCAGGCGGCGACGCTGTGCGGGTGCTCGCCCTCCCACTCGCCCGGGAAGCCGCCCCAGATCACCAGCGGCGCGGGCCGCTCGAACCGCTCGCGCGCGGCCGCGTAGGCGCGCACCAGCAGCGGCACCCGCTTGAAGTCGAGGAACCGCCCCACGAACAGCAGCACCGGGGTGTCGGGGTCGGCCAGCACCTCGATGTCCTCGTCGGAGTAGCGGATGCTCCCGGGCTCGCCGCTCTCGTCCCAGCCGCGCGGATCCTCCACCAGCCACCGCCGCCAGCGGGCGAAGCGCTCGTCGTGGCCCAGCGGCTCACGGTCGAACAGGTCCGTGTCCACGCCGTTGGGGATCCACTCGGCGTCCACCCCGAGCAGCCGCCGCGCCTCGTCGCGGTCGTGGGGGGAGATCACGATGAAGCGGTCGCTCGCCCGCGCGGCGGCGCGCAGCCGGTCCGCCCAGTAGCGGCCGTGAGGGCCGGGGTCCTCGCCGGTGTCGATGCGGTCGAGCATCTTCATCTCGGTGCCGTGGAGGTGGGTCACCAGCGGAGCCCCGGGAGCCACTCGCCCGAACGCCTCCTGCAGCGGTGAGAGGTGGTGCAGGTGCAGGACTTCCGGGCTCATACCGGCGAGGAAGCGGGCCCAGGCGTCCACCAGGTGATCGGCGAGCTCCGGTGAGACCTCGGTGAAGACGCGGTCGGGGACGCCCGGGCGGGGCTCGAAGGAGGGGTGCATCGGCGGGTCGAACGCGATCGGGTCCTCGCCCTGCTCGAACGCCGCCACGGCGGGCGTGTAGTCCATCGCGCGCACGTCCATCCCCTCGAAGAACGTGAGCGCGTGCGAGCGCTCGCCGGGGGCGCCGAGCGAGCCGCACACCAGCTCCGCCTCCCAGCCCGCGCCCGGCAGCGCCGCCGCCAGGTACTTGATCACCTGGGCCGAGCCTCCGCGCGGATAGAAGAGCAGGCCCATCGTCACGCGGTGCCTCATACCGGCGCCAGCCTACCCTCGGCCTATACTCGCGCGGTCTTGCGGAGTACTCGCGCCCTACGCACGCTGGCCTGGGGTGCGGTGGCGGTCGGAGTCGCTGCGCCGTTGCTGCGCCACAGGCTGCGGTTGCGGGCGCCGGTGGTCACCGCGCTCAGCTACCAGGCGCCGGTGGCGCTCGCGCTCGCCACCCCTCGCAGCCGAGTCCGCGACGCCGGCATCTACGCGCTGCAGATGTGGGCCTACTACGCCCACTACGACATGCCCGACGACGATCCCGACCGGCTGCTGCGGCGGACCCGCGTGGACTATCCGATCAGCGTGGACCGCGCGCTCGGCGGCGGCGAGACTCCCACCACCCGGCTGCAGCGCGCGCTGGGCCGGCCCGGGCGGATCCGCCCGCACGACCTCGCGCTGTCCTGGGTGCACTGGAGCTGGTTCTTCGTGCCGCATGGCTCGCTGGTGTACGTGCTCGTCCGCCATCCCGGGCAGTACGCCCGCTCGGCCACATTCATGGCGGCCACGTTCGACCTCGGGCTGCTGGCCTACTGGGCGGTCCCGACCGCGCCGCCCTGGTACGCGGCCGAGAGCGGCCGGATGGAGCCCGTGCGGCGGATCATGGTCGAGGCCGGCGAGCGGTTCTGGGGTCGCCTCTGGCGCCCGCTTTACGATTCACTCGAAGGCAACCCGTTCGCCGCCATGCCGTCCCTTCATTTCGGTACATCCGTGATGGCCGCCCGGGTCCTCTCGGACGTGGGCAGGGGTCCTGGCATGCTCGGTTGGGTGTACGCGCTCACGCTGGGCTTCGGCCTCGTCTACCTGGGCGAGCATTACGTCGTCGATCTGGCGGCAGGGCTTGCGCTGGCGGAGACGGTCCGGCGCCTCGAGCCCGTCGCCGGCCCGCTGGTGGCGGCGGCTGGGCGGAGGATCCAGCGGCTGGAGCCGGGGTCGGCGTGACCGACGCTCCCGAGCTCGCGGCGCTGGAGGAGCGCGCCCTCGAGGCCGAGGAGGACCTGCGCGTCTCGGGGATGCTGTCCGACCGCCGCCAGCTCGTCTCGGTGGCGCTCGTCTTCATCCTCGGGATCGTGGCGATCTACTTCCTGTTCCCGAAGGTGGTGGGCCTCGACGACGAGATCGCCCGGATCGACGACGCGAAGTGGTACTGGCTGGTGGTGGCGGTGGCATTCAACGTCGCCGCGTTCGCGTCGTACGTCGCCCTCTTCCGCGGGATCCTCGGGGGGGCCGGGGAGAGCGAGATCAAGCGCCGCCTGGGCCCCGCGGCCTCGTACCAGATCACCATGGCCGGGCTCGCCGCCACGCGGATCTTTTCGGCGGCGGGAGCCGGGGGGATCGTGCTCACCTACTGGGCGTTGCGCAAGGCCGGGATGGGGCGGCGGCGCTCGGCCTGCCGGATGGTCGCCTTCCTGGCGCTCACCTACTCGGTGTACCTCGTCTCGCTCGTGATCTTCGGCGTGCTGCTCCGGACCGGCGTCCTTCCGGGGGACAACCCCGTGGGCGGCACGATCGTGCCCGCGGGCATCGCCTTCGCGGCGATCGTGATCCTCGGGCTGATCGCCCTGATCCCGGGCGATTTCGAGCGCCGCCTTCACGAGTACTCCCGCGGATACCGGCGGACCCGGTGGGCCCAGCGCCTGGCCACCGTGCCCGCGACCGTCGCCACGGGGGTGCGCACCGCGCTGGACTACATGGCCCACCCGCGCCGGGGCGCGCTGGCCGTGGCCGGGGCGGTGGGCTTCTGGGCGGCCAACATCGGCGTGCTCTGGGCCAGTTTCGAGGCGTTCGGCGGCGACGTGCCGTTCGCCGTGCTCGTGCAGGGGTTCTTCGTGGGGATGGCCGCCAACCTGATCCCCTCGCCCGCGGGGGGTGTCGGCTCGGTCGACGCCGGCATGATCGGCGCGTTCGTGCTCTTCGGCGTCCCCAGCGGGATCGTGTTCCCCGCCGTGCTCACCTACCGTGTGATCGCCTTCTGGCTCCCGATCCCGCCGGGCATCGTGGCCTACTTCCAGCTTCGCCGCACCGTTACGCGCTGGGAAAACGAGCGAGAGGGCTATACTTCAGAAAGTAAAGTGACTGCGGAGGCTTCGTGAATCAGAAGATCGAGAACGTGATCATCATCGGCAGCGGCCCCGCCGGCTACACGGCCGCGCTCTACACCTCGCGCGCCGACCTCGAGCCGCTGATGTTCGAGGGCTTCGCGTGGGGCGGCCTGCTCCAGCAGACGACCGACGTGGAGAACTACCCCGGCTACCGCGACGGCGTGATGGGCCCGGAGATGATGCAGGAGTTCCGCGACCAGGCGGAGCGGTTCGGCACCCGGTACGTGACCGACGACGTGACGCGCGTGGAGCTGTCGAAGGACGGCGGCGTGCACAAGGTCTACGTGGGCGACGAGGAGCACCTGGCCAAGGCCGTGATCCTGGCGATGGGCGCCGAGCCCAAGAAGCTCGGCGTGCCCGGTGAGGACGAGCTGGCCTCGCGCGGCGTGTCCTACTGCGCCACCTGCGACGCCGCGTTCTTCCGCGACAAGCCCACGATCGTGGTCGGCGGCGGCGACACCGCGATGGAGGACGCCACCTTCCTGGCGAAGTTCGCCAAGGACGTGAAGGTGATCCACCGCCGGCCCGAGTTCCGGGCCTCCGCGGTGATGCTCAACCGCGCCAAGGACGCGGAGAACATCGAGCTGGTCACGCCGTACACCGTCGGCAGCTTCGAGGCGGGCGACGACGGATCGCTCGACAAGGTGGTGCTCGCGGGCGTGGACGGCGCCGAGGACCGCACGCTCGAGATCGACGGCGCGTTCATAGCGATCGGCCACGAGCCCAACTCGCACATCGTGCTGGGCCAGGTGGACACCGATCCGGAGGGCTACGTGGAGGTGGAGGGCCGCTCCACGCGCACCAACCTCGCCGGCGTGTTCGCCGCCGGCGACCTGGTGGACCACACCTACCGCCAGGCCGTCACGGCCGCGGGCTCAGGCTGTGCCGCGGCGCTGGACGCCGAGGCCTACCTGCGCGACACGCCGCCCGACCCCGAGGCCCACTGGGCCTCCGACCCCGACAAGATCGAGGCCGAGGGCGAGAAGATCGCCAAACCTCCCAGGGTGTGTAGCCGGCGAAGCCGCGTTAGGGGGGTTGCAAAGGGGGGCATGTTTGCCCCCCTTTGAGGTTCTCTTTCAGCGCGGGCAGGTGGTGATCCTGCGGTCGGCCGTCACCACGCGGCCGTCGACGGTGGCGACCCGCGCCCTGATGGTCAGCCGGCGGCCGGGACGCAGCCTCGTGCGCTTCACGCGCACGGTGAACGGGCGCTGGCGCGACGAGCCCAGCCGGCGCGAGCCGACCGAGTAGCGCACCGACTCCACGCGCCGGCCGTCCTTGCCGAACAGGGACAGCCGCAGGTCGCGCGCGACGCATGACTGGTTCCCGCGGGCACGGCGCCGGCGCTTCTTGGGCTTGGGCCTGACCTGGCGGGCGGCCACGCGGACCGACGGCTTGCTCTTGAAGCAGCCGCGGCCGCGGCAGCGCTGCAGCGCGCGCAGGCGGCGCGCCAGGGCGCGGCGGATCCCGGCGTAGCGGTCGCTGTCCTCGAGGTTGTGGAGCTCGTACGGATCCTTGCGCAGGTCATACAGCTCGAACTCGCCCGTGGTGTCGTGGCGCACGTAGAGGAAGCGGTTGTTTCGCAGCGCCCGGTACTGGGGGACGCTGTTCACGCCGCGGCCGTTCTCCAGTACGAACTCGCGGCCCAGCTCGAGGCTGCGGTCGTGCAGCAGGCGGAACAGCGAGCGGCCGTCCTGCACCCGGCCGGGGATGGCCCCCGCGGCGGACAGGATCGTGGGGGCCAGGTCCACGTTGCCCACCAGTTGGCCCTGGCGGCGGCCCGCGGGAACCCCGGGCCCGCGCATGATCAGCGGGACGCGGATGCCCGGCTCGTAGGGCAGCACCTTCTCCGAGCGCACCAGGTGCTCGCCGTGGAAGAAGCCGTTGTCCGAGGTGTAGATGATCAGCGTGTTGTCGAGCTCGCCGGTGGCCGTCAGCGTGTCCACCAGCCGTCCCACGGCGTCGTCCACGGACAGCAGCGACTCGAGCTCCTGCTGGTAGTTCTCCTGGATGGCCCCCACGTCCTCGGCGCTGAAGCGGCGGCGATCCGCCACGATCTGGGGCTTTCGGTAGCGGTCGGCCCGGCCGAAGTTCGGCGGCCGTGGCACCGGCACGTTCGCGAACGTGTTGCGGTGACGGGGGGCGGGCACCGGCGTGCGCAGCGACGGCGGGTCGTCCGACTCGACCGGGGTGCCGCTGTGGGGCGCCGGGAAGGTGAGCGAGAGGAAGAACGGGCGCGGGTCCGCGGCCGCCTGGGCGATCTCCTCGGACGCGCGCCGGCCGAGGAAGTCGGTCTGGAATTCCCCGTCGGCGCCCGCCTCGAACACCCGCCCGTTCTCGTTCATCGTCCACTTGTTGAAGTTGAACGTGGTCGGGTCGACGGTCGAGTTCCAGTCCTCCCACCCGGGGGGATCTCGCTGTCGTCCGGGTTCTGGGTGCCGTATCCGTTCAGGTAGCGCCCCACGTGAACCGTCCGGTAGCCCGCGCGCTGCATCCACACCGGCAGCGTGTTCGCGTTGTTCAGCCGCAGTATAGCCGCCGAACGGCCCGGCGTTGTGGATCACGCCGTGGTTGTGCGAGTACTGGCCGGTGAGATAGGTGGCCCGCGACGGGCAGCACAGCGGGTAGGTGGCGATCGCCCGGGTGAACCGCGTGCCGTGGTCCGTGACGGCGCCGCGCAGCTTGCTCATCACCCGCAGCGACTCGGCCGTCTGGTCGTCGGTCATCACCAGCAGCACGTTCGGCCGGGTGTCCGGCGTCTGCGCATGGGCGGTCGGCGCCAGGCAGGCGAGCACGGCCAGAGCGGGGAGGAGGCGGCGCATCAAACCGGTCATGTTGGCAGGCAACACGCCGAAATGTGAACGGTTGCGTCTGGTCCGGGCCTAGAGGAAGGTCTTGGCCTCGCCGCGGTAGGTCGCTACCTCGTCCACCACCTCGTCACCCTGAACGAGGTACAGGCTGTCGAAGCGCTCGCACAGCTCGCCGGCCTTCGCGTGGCGCATGTACACGTTGTCGCCCACCCTCAGCGGGGCGGCGGCCTCGCCGCTCACCGGGGTCTGCACCTCGCCCGCGCCCTCCATCGAGTCGAGCTTCAGCCCGGCGGGGAGGTACGGCTCGGGCAGGCGGTCCTTGCCGGCCGCGCCGGACGCGTGGTAGCCGCCGCCCAGCAGGGTCACCGTGCCGGGGCCCGGCCGTCGCACCACCGGCAGCGCGAACATGGCCGCGGGCCGCAGCGTGAACGACGAGTAGCGGTCGAACAGCGTGGGGGCGAAGAAGCCCGAGCCGGCCGTCAACTCGGTCACGGCGTGTTCGGCGGAGGTGGTGTGAAGGCTCCCGGTGCCGCCGCCGTTCACCAGCTCCACGGGGCTCACGGCCTGCACGGCGGTCACGATGTCCGCGCGGCGCTCGGCGATCTCCTTGGCCGAGGAGCGCTGCATCCGGCGGATCGCGGAGCCCTGAAGCGGCTTGCCGAGCGGCCGGTCGCCCACCCCGGCGATGTGCCCCTCATAGCCCATCAGCCCGGCCAGCTCCAGGCCGTCACGAGCCGCGATCTCCGTGGCCAGCGCCGCGGCCTGCTCGGGCGTGCGGATGGGTGAGCGCTTGGGGCCGATCTTCACCAGGCCGCCCGCCATGTGGAAGCCGGTGTCGAACTCGATGCAGAGGCGGATCGGCGCGGCCGGCGCCGCCGCGGCGGCGGCGATCAGGTCGAGCTGCTCGGCGGAGTCCACCATCACGATCGGCCGGCCGTCGCCCTCCAGCCGCCCCAGCTCGGCGAGCGCCGCCCGGTCGGCGGTGGGGTAGGCCAGCAGCAGGTCGCGGAAGCCGTGGCCGTGCAGCCACAGCGTCTCGTCGAGCGTGAACGTCATCAGCCCCCGGAAGCGCTCGTCGTGGTCGAAGATGCGCTCGAGCACCGGGCGGCTGCGCACGGACTTGCTGGCCACCCGTACCGGCTTGCCGGACGAGCGGGACAGCATCTCCGCGGCGTTCGACCACATGGCGTCCAGGTCGACCAGCGCGAACGGCGCGTCGTGGCCCTCGAAGATGCGCTCCAGGCGCGCGTGGTCGTCCATCGCACGGATAGCTTGACGCCAATGGCCGATCGCGTCCCGCCCGTCACCCTCGTTCTCGGGGCGGTCGCCTCGGTGCAGATCGGGAGCGCGCTGGCCAAGACGCTGTTCGACGACGTCGGCCCCGGGGGCGCCGTGCTGCTGCGGGTCCTGCTCGCCGCGATCCTGCTGGTGGCGCTCTGGCGACCCTCCGTGCGCGGGCGCTCGCGCCGGGAATGGACGCTGGTCGGTGCGTTCGCGGTGTGCCTGGCCGGGATGAACTACTCGTTCTACGAGGCGATCGAGCGGGTGCCCGTCGGCGTGGGCGTGACGTTCGAGTTCGTCGGCCCGCTCGGCGTGGCCGTGTTCGCGTCGCGGCGGGCGCTCGACCTGCTGTGGGTGGTGCTCGCCGCCGTGGGGATCCTGCTGCTGGCCGACCCGGGCGGCGACCTCGACTCCACCGGCGTCGCGCTGGCGCTGCTGGCCGGCGGCTTCTGGGCCGCCTACATCCTGGTGGCCGCCCGCCTCGGCGCCGCCGTGCCCGGCGGCTCGGGCCTGGCGCTGGCGATGGTGGGGGCCAGCGTGCTGGTGTTGCCGGTGGGCCTCGGCCAGGGTGGGGGTGAGCTGCTCGATCCCACGGTGCTGGTGGCCGGCTTCGGCCTGGCGGTCCTGTCCTCGGTGATTCCCTATTCGCTGGAGCTGGAGGCGCTGCGCCGGCTGCCCGCCGGGGTGTTCGGCGTGCTGATGAGCCTGGAGCCGGCGATGGCGGCGCTCGCGGGCTTCGTGGTGCTCGGCGAACGGCTGTCAGCACGCGAGCTGGTGGCGATCGCGTTCGTGATCACCGCCAGCGCCGGGGCCGCGCGGGGGGCCGGGGCGATGACGCCGCCGGTGCGCGACTAGCCGAACACGTCGAGCGGCAGCGCCGCCGACACCAGCGGGTTCGGCATGTCGACCACCTGGGATATCCGCAGCTCCAGGGCCACCGACATCAGCGCCACCGCCTGGCCGCGGTGCAGGCCGTGCTCGCTCTCCAGCCAGCCGAGCATCTCCACCAGTGCCCGGCGCGTCGCGGCGCCCAGGTCCATGTAGCCGTCGTCGCCGGCGGGCACGCCGGTGGTGGCGAAGCATTCGCGCGGCGCCCGCGGCGGCGCCGAGTACGCGGGGAACCGCGGCGCCCAGTCGGGCGCCGGGCGCAGGCCCACCTGGAAGGTGACCGAGCCGCTGGTCTCGATCGCGTACACCGAGATCTCGCCGTCGCCCTGGGCGAAGTGGAGGTCGCCCGCGGAGAGCAGGGCGCCCTCCACGTGCACCGGGAGCAGCAGCGTGGCGCCGGGGCCGAGGTCGCGCACGTCCATGTTGCCGCCGTTCTCGCGCGGCGGCATGGTGCGAAGGCCTTCCGCTGCGGCCGGGGGGAATGCGTGAGCGGGGTCCGGTAGGCGCACCGGGTCGCCCCCGTCGGCAAGCCGTCGTTCGCGGTGCAGCGACGCGTCGAACAGCTCCGCCGACGGCGCCACGCCGATCACGCCCGCGTGGGTGGACGCGGCCACCACGACGCCCGGCAGGTCGTCCGATCGCGCGACCCCGTCGGCCAGGTCCCAGCGCACGAGGAAGGGCCGCTCGATCAGGTCGCCGATCGGCCCGTACCCGGGCAGCACGGCCGTCCAGCCGAAGTCGGCGGTCTCGTAGCCAATGATCTCCAGCTCGAGCACGTCGCCGGGGGCGGCGCCCTCCACGGCCACCGGCCCGGTCAGCACATGCGAGATCGGCGGCAGCGACAAAAGGTCCTCGTCGGTCGAACCGCGGGTGACCTCGCCGTCCAGCGAGTCGCGCAGGTCCATCGCGAGCAGCCCGCCCGGCGCCACCGAGGCGATCGGCTCCAGCTCCGGGCTCCAGCGGTTGTGGCCCAGCGAGGGCTGGTCGCGCAGCGAGGCCGACGGGTCGAGCCGGACCTCGGTCATCGCAGGTACACCGGGTTCGACAGCAGCCACGTCCTGCGCTCGCCGAACGTCTCCAGGTAGGCCTCGACGCGGTACACGCCGGGCCCGTCCGCCGTGTGCGTGAGCGAAGCGCCATCGGCGCGGGCGACCTCGGTGCCGTCGCGCATCAGCACCACCTCGGCCGGGCGCGGCAGCTCGGCGTGCAGCTCCTGCCCGTCGAACGGGGCCTCGGCGCCCATCTCCACGCCGTCGCCCCAGAACCGGAAGCCGTGCCCCGGCGCCACCGCGTGCGAGCAGATGTAGGCGCGCCCCTCGCGCAGCGCCTCGAACACCTGGGCGCGGTCGTGGGCGAGGTCTCCGTCGAGCTGCTCGCGCACGAGCACGTGCGTGCGCAGCTGGCGAAACGAGCGGTGGTAGCTCATCAGCCGCAGCGCGCGGCCGGCCACCCGCACGCCGAACTGGTGCGCGTCCAGCCCGCCGATGCCCACCACGCGGCGTGCCGCCGCCAGGCGGTCCCACTCGTCGAGGTTGCCCCGGGGCGGGTGGGTCACGTACCGCTCCGGCCGCGTGACGAAGCGCACGGCGTCGCCGACGCCGGACACGTTCTGGCCGTTGTCGGACACGAAGCTCCACACCTCGATCCCGTCGATGCAGTCCAGGTCCTCCCAGCACATCGACTCGCCCAGCGAGCGCACCCGGTTGAAGCGCTCCGACGCCGAGGAGAACGGATGCGCGGCGATCCCGAACCCGCCGGCGTCACGCACCGCGTCCGCGATCTGGCGCGGGGTCAGGCCCTCCCAGTCGACCTCCTCGTCCACCCCGAACGCCAGCAGGTGGTTGCGCACCGGCGGTGAGATCTCGTGCCCGGCCAGCAGCAGCGTGCGCCCGTACCAGCCCTCCTCGCCCAGGCGGATCGCGTCGAGGTTGTCGTGGTCGGTGAGCAGGACCACATCCACGCCGGCGCGCTCGCCGTCGCGGGCGATCTCCGCCACCGTGCCGGTGCCGTCGGAGTGCGTCGAGTGGAGGTGCACGACGCAGGAGAGGTCAAAGGGCCCGGGCACAGATGCGAGCGTACCCGGGGTAGGCTCCAGAAATGGCCGCCATCGAGAGCCCTGAGACAGTCGGCCTGAGGCCGTTCCACGAGTTCGACGAGGCCGCCGCCACCTGGCCGCGCGGCGCCCGCCTGGAGGCGATCCGGTCTGGGGCCGAGGCCTTCCGCGAGCGCTTCAAGGCGCAGGGCGAGGTGACCGGCGTGCGCACGATCGACCTGGTGAGCGCGGGCTACCCGACCCGGTACGCCTTCGGCGGCGCGGCGCGCGGGTCGGTGAACCCCTACATCAACATCCTCAACCGGCTCGTGGTGGTGCAGTTCGAGGACTTCGAGGGCGACCTGAAGACGCTGGTGTGGGAGCCCACCGTGCCGGAGGGCTCGAGCGAGGCGCCGTTCTACGCGCAGCTGATCGAGCGCTACGGCGAGCGCCTGTCGCGGACGCTGCTGTCGAACGAGTACAACACCGTGGCCTCGGCGCTGGCCAGCTGCGGCCTCGCTCCGGC
The DNA here is from genome assembly GCA_963761505.1 of uncultured Thermoleophilaceae bacterium. Classification (GTDB taxonomy): domain Bacteria; phylum Actinomycetota; class Thermoleophilia; order Solirubrobacterales; family Thermoleophilaceae; genus JAAYBF01. The sequence goes on along the minus strand of CAVXGW010000007.1, from coordinate 15,311 downwards.
GCAGGTCGACTACGTGTCCTTCGATCACCTGCACGTGCAGGACATGCGGATCCTGATGGGCACCACCCAGGCCGTCGAGGGCGAGCCCGAGCCGCGCCCCCCGTTCTTCCCCGACGCCAAGTTCATCTGCCAGCGCAAGGAGGTGGACACGTTCCGCTCGCCGCACCCGATGCAGTGGGCCTGGTACGTGCCCGGCGGCATGGACCACGTGATCGACGACAACCTCGTGCTGGTGGACGGAGACGTGGAACTGGGCGTCGGTGTCGCGCTCGTCGCCACCCCCGGCCACACCGACGGCAACCAGTCGCTGGCGATCAACACCCCCGACGGCGTCTGGGTCTCGTCCGAGAACGGCGTCGCGGCCGACAACTGGCACCCCCACCTGTCGAAGATCCCCGGCCTGCGCAAGGAGGCCGAGTTCATGGGCCGCGAGGTGATCCTGAACTCCAACACCCTGGAGGACTCGATCGACCAGTACGACTCGATGGTGAAGGAGAAGGCCCTGGCCGACCCCAACCGCTCCGACCCGCGCTGGATGAACGTGTTCCCCTCCAGCGAGCTGCCGCCGTGGAGGCGGCAGTGGCCGATAGTCCCGAGCTTCACCTACGGCGGGATCAACTACGGCACGATCCAGACGACCGTCTAGCGCCCCGATGTTCGCCGTCGTATCGCTGGACGCCACCGACCCGGCGCGCCTGGATCGCCTGGTCGCCGAGGGCCGGATGCCCAGCCTCGCCGGCCTGCGCGAGCGCGGGCGCGAGCACCGCGTGCAGGTGCCGCGCCTGCTCGACCTGATGGAGCCGGCAACCTTCTACACCCTCGCCATGGGGGTGCCGGCCGAGCGCCACGGCCGCTGCCTGCCGTACGTGTGGGACCCGGCCGCGATGCGGGTGCGGCCGGGCGCGCCTCCGGCGCTTCCCGCCGTGTGGGACCGGATGGCCGCGGCGGGGCTGCGCAGCCTGGTGATCGACGCCTACGAGATCCCCGAGCCCACCTCGGTCGACGGCGTCTTCGTTCGGGGGCTGCAGCACCGCAACCGAATATCGGTCCCGCGTGCCGACCGCCCGCGCGAGCTCGGCCGGAGAGCGCGCCGCGCCCTGGGGAGGCCGCCCGTTCTGAACGAGATCTACTCCCGCCCTAGCGCATCCCGGCTGTGGCGTGAGCGCGCGGGCCTCCTACGCGGGGCGGTCAAGCCGGCCGAGGCGGTGGAGCTGCTCCTACCGCAGGTCGAGCCGGACCTGCTGTGGGTCACGATGCTCTCATCGCACGTGGCGGGCCACCGCTTCTGGAACCTGTCCCAGGCAAGCGGCGACACCGAGGGCCTGGAGGACACCCTCGACGAGGTGTACACCCAGGCCGACGCCGGCCTCGGGAGGATCGTGGCCGCGCTGCCCGCCGGCTGCGACCTGATCGTGTGCTCGCCGGTCGGGATGACCGAGAACAACAGCCGCATCGACCTGCTGGAGGCGATGGTGAACGCGGTGACGGGAAAGGGCAACGGGCGCCCCAGCGGCGTGTGGCGGCTTCGCGGGAAGGTGCCCGGCTGGGTGCGCGAGCGCGCCGCCGACCTGCTCCCGGACGAGGTCGCCGTGGACCTGATGCTGCGCATGGCCACACCGAGCCGCGACTGGTCTCAGACGCGGGTCGCGACGCTGCCCAGCGACCCCAACGGCTACCTGCGGCTGAACCTGCGCGGCCGCGAGGCCGCCGGGGTGCTGGACCCGGGCGACACGGCGTCGTTCGTCGAGGAGCTCCGCGAGGGTCTGATGACGTTCGAGGACATCGAGGGTGGCCCCGCCGTGGCTGGGGTGCACGACCTCCTCTCCGAGGTGAAGAAGGGCAACCCCGAGGTGGACTCGCTGCCCGACGTGCTGGTGGAATGGGAGCGCCGCCCGGCGACCGCCGTGAGCGGCGTCACCTCGCCGCTGCACGGCACGATCCACCGCGCCGGGGGCCCGGGCGGGCCGACCGGCCGCTCGGGCGGTCACACCCGCGACGCATGGGTGGTCGCCGTGCCGGCGGCGGGCAACACGGCGGCCGAGGGGCCTGCGCAGCTCGAGGATGTGGTGGCCACGGCGTGTGCCCGCCTTGGCGCGGACCCCGAGGGTCTGCCCGGCCGCGCGCTTATCCAGCCCGGCCCTAGCTCGGATCCTCGCGCACGATGACGGTGTCGGCCACGGGCACTACCTCGTCCACCGGCAGGTCGGCGAGCTCGCCGTGCTTGCGGATCGCGTCCGGGCTGGTGGCCTGGTAGATGCACACGGTGCCGACCGAGCCGCCGTCCTCCTCCAGCACATAGCTGCGGATCCACCGCACGTCGTCGGGCATGTCCTCGTTGCCCACCTTGGTCGAGCGTGCCGCGGCCTCCTCCAGGTCCGCGCCTGACCGCCATCCGCTCCTTCGCAGGATCGCGTAAAGCTGCATGCGTCCCCCTTCTCGTAGGTGGCATACGGATTCAACCGCAAGCGGGCTAGTAGCGTTGAAGGGGTGAGCGACACAGACAGCTTCGGCGCCCGCGCCACGCTCGAATCCGGCGGCGAGTCCTACGAGATCTTCCGCCTCGACGCGCTGCAGGAGAAATACGACGTGGCGCGCCTGCCCTACTCGCTGAAGGTGCTGCTGGAGAACCTCCTGCGCAACGGCGCGGACGAGGGTGCGGAGGCCGTGGCCACGTGGTCCGCCAACGACGAGCCGTCGAAGGAGATCGCCTACTCGCCCAGCCGCGTGCTGATGCAGGACTTCACCGGCGTCCCGGCCATCGTGGACCTCGCCGCCATGCGCGACGCGATGGAGGACCTCGACGGCGACCCCACCGCGATCAACCCGCTCGTGCCGGTGGAGCTGGTGATCGACCACTCGATCCAGGTGGACTCGTTCGCGGAGAAGCTGGCGTTCCAGAAGAACGCGGAGCGGGAGTACGAGCGCAACCGCGAGCGCTACGCGTTCCTGCGCTGGGGCCAGACCGCGTTCGAGAACTTCGCCGTGGTGCCGCCGAACACGGGCATCTGCCACCAGGTGAACCTGGAGTACCTCTCGCGCGTGGTGGGCACGCGCGACGGCCAGGCGTTCCCCGACACGCTCGTGGGCACCGACTCCCACACCACGATGGTCAACGGCCTGGGCGTGCTCGGCTGGGGCGTGGGCGGGATCGAGGCCGAGGCCGCCATGCTCGGCCAGCCGGTGTCGATGCTGCTGCCGCAGGTGGTGGGCTTCCGGCTCGAGGGCGAGCTGCCCGAGGGCTCCACCGCCACCGACCTCGTGCTCACCGTCACCGAGATGCTGCGCCAGCGCGGGGTGGTGGGCAAGTTCGTGGAGTTCTTCGGCCCGGGGCTGGCGAACCTGCCGCTGGCCGACCGCGCCACGATCGGCAACATGTCCCCGGAGTTCGGGTCGACCTGCGCGATCTTCCCGGTCGACGCCGAGACGCTGCGCTACCTCGAGTTCTCCGGCCGGCCGTCCGAGCAGATCGAGCTGGTGGAGGCCTACACGAAGGAGCAGGGCCTCTTCCACGACGAGAGCTACGAGGACGCCACCTACTCCGACACGCTCGAGCTCGACCTCTCGACCGTCGAGCCCTCGCTGGCCGGCCCCAAGCGCCCGCAGGACCGCGTGGCGCTGTCGAACGCCGCCACGGACTTCCTGAGCGAGCTTGCTGGGGACAATGGCGACCATGGGGGCAACGGCTCTCGCGGGTCCTTCCCGGCGAGCGACCCGCCGGCCACATCGGCCGAGGAGGACGATGGCGAGCCCGCCCACCAGCACGGCAACGTGGCTGTGGAGGAGGCGCCGAAGTCTTCAGCGGCCGTGAGCCTGGACGGCGAGGATTTCGACCTCGAGGACGGCGCCGTGGTGATCGCCGCCATCACCAGCTGCACGAACACCTCCAACCCCTCGGTCATGCTCGGCGCGGGCATCCTCGCCCGCAACGCGGTCGAGCGCGGGCTGAAGCGCAAGCCGTGGGTGAAGACCTCGCTCGCGCCCGGCTCCAAGGTCGTGACCGACTACCTCGACCGCGTCGGGCCTCACCGAGCCGCTGGAGGCGCTCGGCTTCAACCTCGTGGGCTACGGCTGCACCACCTGCATCGGCAACTCCGGCCCGCTGCAGGACGAGATCTCCGCAGGCGATCGAGGCCGAGGACCTCACGGTCTGCTCGGTGCTGTCGGGCAACCGCAACTTCGAGGGCCGCATCCACCCCGAGGTGAAGATGAACTACCTCGCCTCGCCCGCCGCTGTGCGTGGCCTACGCGCTGGCCGGGCGGATGGACCTGGACATCGTGGAGGACCCGCTCGGTGAGGACTCCGACGGCGAGCCGGTCTACCTGCGCGACCTGTGGCCGACGCAGGAGGAGGTGAACGCCGAGATCGAGTCCGCGATCGAGTCCGACATGTTCCGCAAGAGCTACGGCGAGGTGTTCGAGGGCGACGAGAACTGGGAGTCGCTGGAGATCCCCGAGGGCGACCGTTACGAGTGGGGCGAGGAGTCCACCTACGTGAAGCGCCCGCCCTACTTCGAGGGCATGCCCGCCGACGCGCCCGAGGGCTTCGACGAGATCAAGGGCGCCAAGGCGATCGCCCTGCTGGGCGACAGCGTGACCACCGACCACATCTCACCGGCGGGCGCGATCAAGAAGGACACCCCGGGCGGCCAGTATCTGATCGAGAACGGGGTGGAGCAGCGCGAGTTCAACTCCTACGGCTCGCGCCGTGGCAACCACGAGGTGATGATGCGCGGCACGTTCGCCAACGTGCGCCTGCGCAACCAGCTCGCGCCCGGCACCGAGGGCGGCTACACCAAGAAGGACGGCGAGGAGCGGTTCATCTTCGACGCCGCGATGGAGTACGCCGACGAGGACGTGCCGCTGTGCGTGCTGGCCGGCAAGGAGTACGGCTCCGGCTCATCGCGCGACTGGGCCGCGAAGGGGCCGCGGCTGCTCGGCATCCGGTTCGTGATCGCCGAGAGCTACGAGCGCATCCACCGCTCCAACCTCGTGGGCATGGGCGTGCTCCCGCTGCAGTTCCCCGACGGGGAGTCGGTGGAGTCGCTGGGGCTCGATGGGACCGAGACGTTCGACCTGGAGCCGCTCGAGGATGGCGCGCGGACGCTCGGCGTGAAGGCCACGCCAGAGGGTGGCGGCGACCCGATCGAGTTCGAGGCGCGCGTGCGCATCGACACCCCGAACGAGTGGCTGTACTACCGCCACGGCGGGATCCTGCACTTCGTGCTGCGCCAGCTGCGCGACCGCGGCTAGCCGGGGCGAAAGGGAGCCTCCGACCCGTCAGATAGGGTGCCGCGCCTCATGCGCCTGAGGCTTGCCACACCACTCGCCCTGCTGGCCCTCGCCGTGCCCGTCGCCGGCTGCGGCGAGGACGAGAAGGACCAGTACATCGACGACTTCAAGCCGCTCAACGACAAGCTGCTCGACGTGGGCCGCGACCTCGGGGTGGCGGTCCAGGGCGCCGACGATCAGAGCGACGCCGCGCTGGCCAAGCAATTCGCCGGCCTGGCCACACGGCTGGAGGGCGTCAAGAAGGAGATCGCGGCGCTCGACACGCCCGCCGACCTGAAGGACGAGGCCGCGGCGCTGGACAAGAACCTGGACGCGACGGTCGAAGACCTCGAGGACATCTCGGAGGCGGCCGGGAACGAACAACGCCCAGGGCGCGGCGGCCGCGACCGTCCAGCTGGCCACCGATGCCCAGCGGGTGAACACGGCGCAGAACAAGCTGGCGAAGGCCACCGGGGCCGACGTCGGCGCGAACTAGCCGAGCTTCTCCTCCACCGACCGCACCTTGTCGTCCAGGGTCTGCTCCGGGCTTGTCCCGGCGCTCGTCCAGCTTGAGCACGGTGTAGACGCGGGGGATGCCGGCCTCGAACGGCACCGCGTGCAGCTCGCCGACCACGGCGAGGATGTCCTCGACGGACCCCTCCAGCGACGTGCCCATCGCGTGCATCCGGTAGCCCACCCGGTCCTGGGCCGCCAGCCGGCGCTGGATCTCCGCGATGTACTCGGAGGCGCCGGGCTGCGGGCGACCGAGCGCGAGCACCGTGAGGTCGGCGGTGGCCATCAGGCGGCGGCTCCCGCAGTGGCACGCCGAGCGCCACGGCGCGACGCAGCAACGGCGCGGCGCGGTAGCGCTCCTCGTGGCGGTCCGACCACAGGCCGTCGATCGTCGCGAGCACTCGGTCGAGGCCGATCGACTCGCCCCAGGCGACGGGCCCGCGCGGGTGGTTGAGGCCCAGCTCCAGGCCGGCGTCCACGTCGTCGGCCGAGCCCACGCCCTCGCCGATTGCGAACGCCGCCTCGTTCACCAGGCAGCAGACGATGCGGCCGAGCACCATCCCCGGCGCCTCGCCGACCCACTCGTGGTGCAGGCCGGCGGCGGCGGCGCGCTGCTCGGCTGCACGCGCCTGCTCGTCGGTCGTCGAGGGGCGGCGGGCGAGCTCGACGAGTCCCGCGCCGGGAAGCAGGTGGAAGGCGAGCCTCGGCCGCCGGCTCGAACTCGCCGGACCCCTCAGGGGCGGGCGGGTCCTCGGGCCGGTACGGGCCCGTCGCCCTCGTACTCGTACCAGCCGCGGCCGGCCTTGCGGCCCAGCCGCCCGGCCGCCACCATCCGCGCCTGCAGCGGGCTTGGCTTCCAGCGCGGCTCGCCGAAGGAGAGCTCGGTGAACGACTGCGCCACCGCGTACCCCACGTCGATCCCCACCAGGTCCATCAGCTCGAACGGGCCCATCCGAAAGCCGCCGCCCAGGCGGCAGATGCGGTCCACCTGCTCGGGCGTGGCCACCCGCTCCTGCACCAGCCGCAGCGCCTCCGCGCCGAACGGGCGCCCGCAGCGGTTCACGAGGAAGCCCGGGCCGTCGGCGGCCAGGATCACGTGCTTGCCCATCGCCTCGCCCGCCTCGCGCGCGAGCGCCACCGCGCGCTCGCCGGTCTGGTCCGCCGCGATCACCTCCAGCAGCTTCATCAGCGGTGGCGGGTTGAAGAAGTGCATGCCCACCACGTTCTCGGGCGCGCCGCGGCGCCCGCGAGCGAGGTGACGGGGATCGACGAGGTGTTCGTGGCCAGCACGGCGTCGGGGGCGATCACCGACAGCGCGGCGAACAGGTCGCGCTTGAGGTCGGGCTGCTCGGGCGCCGCCTCGATGACCAGGTCGCAGCCGGCGAGGTCGTCGAGCTTCGGCGCGGCGTGAGGCAGCGCGGCGGCCGCCTCGAGGTCGTCCAGCCGGCCCTTCTCCGCCATCTTCGCCAGCCCGTCGCGCACGTACTGCCGCGCCCTTCTCCAGCGCCTCGGGCACCGGGTCGTGCAGCCGGGTCTCCATGCCGGCGGCGCAGCCCAGCTGCGCGATCCCGGCGCCCATCGTGCCGGCGCCCACGACGCCGAGCTTCATCGGCCCTTGAACTCCGGCCGGCGGTGCTCGGACATCGCGCGCATGCCCTCGACGCGGTCCTCGGTGGCCATCGCGGCGACGTGCAGGCGCCGCTCCTCGGCCAGACCCGCCTCGAGGCCGGTGTCCTCCGCGGCGAGCACGCGCGCTTGGCCAGCCGCGCGGCGATCGGGGCGCGGCTCGACACCAGCCGCGCCAGCTCCAGCGCCCGCTCCATCCAGTCTTCTTGCCGGTCACCTGGTTCACCAGCCCGAGGCGGTGCGCCTCGCGCGCGTCGATGCGCCGGCCGGTGAGCACCAGCTCCATCGCCCGGTGCTTGCCGATCTCCCGCGCCAGCCGCTGGGTGGCGCCGCCGCCGGGGATGAGGCCGACCATGATCTCCGGCTGGCCGAACTCGGCGGTCTCGGAGGCCACGACGAGGTCGCACACCAGCGCCAGCTCGAAGCCGCGCGCCGATCGCGTAGCCGGACACGGCGGCCACCATCGGTGTGGTCACCTGCGCCAGCCGCCGCCACACGGCCGCCCAGATTCTCGAGCTCGATCAGGTCGCCGCCCACGCCGAACACCTCGGGCGAGCCGGCGAGCAGGATGCAGCGCACGTCGTCGTCGGAGTCGAAGCGCTCCAGCGCCCGCGCCAGGTCCTCCATCACCGCCGGGGCGAGGGTGTTGTTCGACTCGGGGTGGTCGAGGCGGGCGATGCCCACGGCCCCGTCGCGGTCCGAGGTGACGCCCGGCATCGCCTACGTCATCGCGTTCACACCGGTCACCGAGCGACCGATGATCAGCTTCTGGATCTGGGAGGTGCCCTCGTACAGGGTGGTCACGCGCGCGTCGCGCAGGTAGCGCTCCACCGGGTGGTCGTCCACGTAGCCCGAGCCGCCGTGCACCTGGATCGCGGTGTTGGCGGAGCGGATGGCGGCCTCGGTGGCGAACAGCTTGGCCACGGAGGTCTCCAGCGTGTTCGGCTGCTCGGTGTCCTTCAGCCAGCCGGCCTTCCACACCAGCGACCGGGCCGCCTGGGTGTCCACCACCATGTCGGCGATCATCGCCTGCACCAGCTGGAAGGCGGCGATCGGGCGGCCGAACTGCTCGCGCTCCTTGGCGTAGGAGACCGACGCGTCCACGCAGCCCTGGCAGATGCCCACGCAGCCCGACGCCACGCTGAAGCGGCCGGAGTCGAGCGCGGTCATCGCCACCTTGAAGCCCTGGCCGACCTCGCCGAGCAGCGCGTCGTCGCCCACCTCCACGCCGTCGAGGGCCAGCTCGGCGGTGTCGGAGGCGTGCAGGCCGAGCTTGCCGTGGATCTCCTGCGAGGAGAAGCCCTCGGAGTCGGTGGGCACGATGAACGCCGCCAGCCCGCGGTGGCCCTGCTCGGGGTCGGTCTGGGCGAAGATCAGCGCGAACTTGGCCACGTTGCCCAGCGAGATCCACTGCTTCTGGCCGGTGATGCGCCAGCCGCCGTCGATCTTCTCGGCGCGGGTCTTGAGGTTGGCGGCGTCGGAGCCGGTGTCGGGCTCGGTCAGCCCGAAGCAGCCCAGCGCCTCGCCCGAGCAGATGCCGGCGATCAGCTCCTTCTTCTGCTCCTCGGTGCCCAACTTGCGCGATCACCGAGCCCACGAGCGAGGTGTTCACCGACACCACGGTGCGCGCCGAGGAGTCGGCGCGGCCGATCTCCTCCACGATCAGGCCGTAGGTGCGGTAGTCGATCCCGCGGCCGCCGTACTCCTCGGGCAGGATCGGCCCGATGAAGCCCATCTCGGCCATCTTCGCCACCAGCTCGGTGTCGAAGCGGCTCGTCGCGGTCGTTCTCGCGGGCGCGCGGGGCGATCTCGTTGTCGGCGAAATCGCGCGCGGTCTCCTGGATCAGGCGCTGCTCGTCCGTGAGTTCGAAGTCGATCATGGTGTTGGAGGAGCGGGATTCTCCATGATTGACGTGCGTGACGCGAGAGGCTGGGAGCTGGAGAAGGCGCGAGATCGCTCCTGGCGCTCCGTGCTGAAGCCACTGGGCGGCGGCACCCGCTACGAGGTCTTCCTCGTCTGGGACGACAAGCTGTTCTCGCTCGCGGTCGCCAAGGTGCTGCGCGCCGGACTACGTCGGAGGACGAGCGCGCGCTGCGCGAGCTGGGCGAGGAGGCCGAGGCGCTGGAGCGCGCTGGCGCACCCGGTGCTGGTGCGCGGCTTCGACGCCGTGCTGGAGGGCGCGCACCCGCACCTGCTGATCGAGCACCTCGAGGGCCCGACGCTGCGGCGGCTGATGCGCCGCGGCGGGGCGCTGCCGCTCGAGCAGCTGCTGCCGCTCGCCGCGCATGTGGCCGCGGCGCTGCACTACATGGCCGCGGAGGGCTGGGTGCACCTCGACGTGAAGCCCGACAACATCGTGATGGGCGTGCCGCCGCGGCTGATCGACCTGAGCATCGCGCGCACGGCTCGAGCGCGCCGCAGATCAGCGGCCCGATCGGGACCGACGCCTACATGGCGCCCGAGCAGTGCGAGCCGGGCGACGGGTGAGATCGCGCCGACCGACGTGTGGGGGCTGGGCGCCACGCCTCTACCACGCGGTCTCGGGCACGAGGCCGTTCCCGGCCGGGACGCGGACGCGCTTCCCCCAGCTCACGGAGGCGCCCGCGTGCCCCTCGGCGACGACGTGCCCGGACGGCCTGCGCGAGCTGATCGAGGCGATGCTGGCGTTCGAGCCGGCCGAGCGGCCCACCGCCGCCGAGGTGGTGATGGCGCTCGAGCCGCTCGTGGACGCGCTTCCGCGCAAGCTGGCGTTCGCCGAGCGGGGCACCCAGCAGCCGCTGAGCGTGACTTCTCGCGCGGTTCGCTGTGTTGCAGGCAGTGAACCCGCTAATCGAGGAGGACTCGACGTGAAGCACCCGCAGCAAGATCTACATGCGCCTCGCCGCCGACGGCGCGCGCGAGGAGGAGAGCCAGCGTCTCACGTCCGCGGCGGATCGGCATGGTGGCGGCTGCGCTGCGCGCTGCTGGCGTTCATGCCGATGCTCTGGGCGAACGCCGCCCAGGCCGGCAGCGACGCGCCCGCAGGCCGTGCTGTCGAAGTCCGGCAAGGGCAGCGGCGACGACGACGACGACAACTCGGGCCCCGGCAGCGGTGGCGACGATGACGACGACACCGGACACCGGACGCCGACACGGCACGCACACGGCAACTCGGCCAGCAGTGACACCAGCAGCGACAGCAACACCGCGAACACCGACACCGGCACGCGACACCAACACCAACACGGCGCACCGGCCGTGACGACACCGGCACCCGAACACCGGCACCAACACGGGCACCGGCAAGGAGACCCGCGGCAAGACCGACGGCGGCAACAAGAACACCGGCAAGTCGACCCGCGGCGAGACCGACCGCCGGCGACGAAGACCGGGAAGACGGAGCGGCCGCTGAGGCCGTCAGGCCGCGGGGTTCTCGATCACGGTCGCGAGCCCCTGACCGACCCCGATGCACATCGTGGCCACGCCGTAGCGCTCGCCGCTGCGGCGTAGCTCGTGTGCCAGCGTGCCGATCAGGCGCGCGCCCGAGGCGCCCAGCGGGTGGCCGATGCGCGATCGCGCCGCCGTTCACGTTCAGCTTCTCGTGCGGGATGCCGAGCTCGCGGATGCACGCCAGCACCTGGGCGGCGAACGCCTCGTTCAGCTCCCACAGGTCGATGTCCTCGACCTTCAGGCCGGCCCGCTCCAGCGCCAGCCGTGAGGCGGGCACCGGGCCGACGCCCATGTAGGAGGGCTCCACGCCCGCGGCGCCGGTGGCGACCACCCGCGCCAGCGGCTCGGCGCCGAGCTGCTTCGGCCCTCTCGTCCGAGGCGACCGCGAGGCAGGCCGCGCCGTCGTTGATCTGGGACGAGTTGCCGGCGGTCACGGTGCCGCCCTCGCGGAACACCGGCCGCAGCGCCGCGAGGCGCTCGGCGCTGGTGTCGGGGCGGGGGCCCTCGTCGGCGTGCACGGTCACCGGGTCGCCCTTGGGCTGGGGCGCGTCGACGGTGACCAGCTCGTCGTCGAAGCGCCCGGCCTCCTGCGGCGGCGATCGCGCGGCGGTGCGACTCCAGCGCGAACGCGTCCTGGTCCTCGCGCGAGACGTCGTGGCGCTCCGCCACGTTCTCGGCCGTCTCGCCCATCGCGTCGGTGCCGTGCAGCTCGCGCATCAGCGGGTTCACCAAGCGCCAGCCGATCGTGGTGTCCTCGAGCTGCATGCCGCCGCGCGGGAAGCCGCGCTCGGGCTTGAGGCCCACCAGCGGCGCGCGGCTCATCGACTCCACGCCGCCCGCCAGCAGCAGGTCGCCCTCGCCCGACCCGGATCGCGCGCGCGGCCTGGCTCACCGCCTCGAGCCCGGAGGCGCAGAGCCGGTTCACGGTCACGCCGGGGACCTCACCGGCAGGCCCGGCGAGCAGCAGGCCCATCCGCGCCACGTTGCGGTTGTCCTCGCCCGCCTGGTTGGTGGCGCCGAAGAACACGTCGCCGACCTCGGCGCGGGTCGATGCCCGTGCGCTGCACGGCGGCCTCGATGGCGCGTGCGGCCAGGTCGTCGGGCCGCACGGAGGACAGCGCGCCGGCGTAGCGGCCGATCGGCGTGCGCACCGCGTCGATGATCATGCCTCGGGCACGGCCGCGGATCGTACCGGGTCTAGACTCGGTCGATGGACGAGTTCGCCGTCTTCGTGTTCGGCATGCTCGTGGTGATCGTTCTGATCTTCCTCGCGATCGGCAAGTGGTACCCCGGCTCCGGCGCCGAGCAGGTGGACTGGAAGCCCACGCGCTCGCCCGAGCACGAGGCCGAGCTGGAGCTGGAGGACGTCGATCAGATGATCGAGGCGCAGAACGAGCGCCGCCGCGCGCGGGCGCGCCGGAGATCACCGAGGAGGACGTGCGAGGAGCAGGTCGCGCGAGGACGAGCGCTGGCGCGCGAGCAGGCCGAGCAGGTGGCGCGGGTCCTGATCGTCGGCTGCGGGTGCCGGGGGAGGGAGCTGGGGGCGGCGCTGGCTCAGGGCCATGCTGTGCGCGGCACCTCGCGACCGACGGGGGCGCCGCCTTCGAGGGTGCTGGCGCGGAGGGGGTGGTGGCGGACCCGGGCTGCTGGGACGCTGCTGCCCGCAGCTGGCAGGGCGTGACCGTGGTCGTGTGGCTGCTCGGCCGAGTCGAGACCCGACCTCCACGGGCCGCGGCTGGAATCGCTGCTGGAGAAGCTCGTGGACTCCGGCGTGCGCGGCTTCGTCTACGAGGACGGCCCGGGCGCGGACCTGGTCCGCGAGCGCCGGCGAGCGCTGGCGGATGCCGGTGGCGGTGGCGGCCTCCGAGGGGCTCGACGGAGCGGTCGACTCGGTGCTGGCCGAGCTCGAGGAGGCGCCGGGCGCGAGCCGGCGTCGCGACCGCGATCGCCGCCAGCGTGAGCGCACGGCCAGCAGGCGAGGGCGCCCCAGGCGACGCCGGCGACGGACCGCGGCGCTCGCCGCGCTGAGCGGGCACCGGCGCAGCCGACGCGGTCGGCGCCGCCACCGGCTCCGCGCCACCTTCAACGCCGGGGCGGCTCGGGCGAAGCGGGCTGGCTGGAGGAAGGCGGGTTGCGCCGACACGAACCCGGCCACCAGCGCGTCCTGGGCCTGCACCAGCCGCCGCTCGTGCTCCACGCAGCGCTCGCAGTTCGCCAGATGCGCGGCGAGCAGCCGGGAGTCATCCAGGCAGTCGTCGAGCCGGTCGGAGACCATCCGCTCGGCCCGCTCGCACCAGCCCTACCCGGCAGCGGCCGCCGCCCGGCGCACCTCCTTGCGGGCCCGGGCAAGCGCCTTGGCGAGCTCCTCGGGAGAGCGCTCCGGCACCGCCGACGCGGCCGCCCGCCGAGGACGACCAGCGAGAACGCCGACAGCGCGGCCTCGTCGAGCGCGGGCAGCTCCGCGGCTACGTACGGACCGCCTCAGCCGGATCGACCGGGCCCGGCGGGCGCGAGGGAACCGGGCGAAACATCGGGGTGAGCATACCCCTCGGTGGTGAAGGCATCGGCCAGCTGCTCGACCATCCCGGCAGGCCCTTGCCCCGCCGCGTGAAGTCCAGCTGGCGCCGGGCGCCGGTGTGCTCCGCCATCGCCGGATCGGCTCGAGCTCCGCCTCGCAGCCGAGAGCCGGCGCGTGAGGGGCGCACGCTTCGAGCAGCGGAGCACGTCGCGGGCCGGCACGCGACACTCGCTGTCCGGGTCGATCAGCTTTCCCTCCATGCCGTCGCGGGCCGCGATGAAGCGGTTCTCGTCGAGCGTCTCCTGGGTGCGCACGACCGCTCCGACACGTAGCCCTCTTCCACCTCCAGCTTGGCGATGGACTGCACCAGGGCCGCCAGGGCGGCGGTCTCGGCCACCGTGGTCTGGGCGTCGAGGATGCGCACCTCGACCGTGCCGAAGCGCGGCTGGGGCGCACGTCCCACCACAGGAAGGTGGGCTCGGGGAAGGCGTCGCAGCGGATGAGCAGGTCCACGGCCTCCACCCAGTCGGCGTAGTCCTCGAACGCGCGCGGGATGCCGACGCGCGGGAAGGCCTGGAACAGCGGCGTGCGAGCGGAGCCCAGCCCGGTGTCGCGCCCCTGCCAGAACGGCGAGTTGACCGACAGCGCCAGCAGCAGCGGCAGGTGCGCGCGCATCCGGTTGTACAGCCGTATGCCCTCGTCGGCGTCGTCGACCCCCACGTGCACGTGCAGGGCGAACGTGGGCTCGCGGCGGGCCAGCTCGCGCATCGAGCCGTACACCAGCTCGTAGCGCTCGCCGGTGGAGATGACGGTCTCGTGCCAGACGGTGAACGGGTGGGTACCGGCGCTCGCGGCACGCAAGCCCAGCGGCGCAGCTCGGCTCGAGCATCTGCCGCAGGCGCAGCAGCTCGCCGGCGATCCCCGCCGGCGTGGCGTGCACGCCCGTGCCCAGCTCGATCGCCGAGCGGTGGGTCTCCGGGGTCACGTGCTCAGACAGCTCCTCCGACAGGGCCGGCAGCACGCGGTCGACCTGCTGGGCGAGCGACCAGTCGTGGGGGTTGAGCAGCATCACCTCCTCCTCCGCGCCCAGCGTGTACTCGTGCCCGCGTGCCAGACGGCCCACTCGCAGGCCGCTCATGCCGCGCGCACCCAGCCGCCGCCGCGTACGCGCGGAGGCCTCGACCAGCGCGGAGAAGAGCGCGGCGTGCTCGCGCCGCGCCGTGAGCGTCTCGGCGTGCCATTGCACGCCGAGCAGGAACGGCCGCCCCGGGCGCCTCGATCGCCTCGATCACCCCGTCGGGCGCCCACGCGGTGGCCCGCAGGCCGGTGCCGAGCCTGCAGACGGCCTGATGGTGGAAGGAGTTCACCCGCGTGCGGCGGCGGCGCATCACGCGGTGCGCGCAGGCTGCCCGGGGCGATGTCGACCGAGTGGGTTACGCCGGCGCCCGGCGCCGCCTGGCGGTGCTCGAGGATCGTGCCCGGCCGGTCGGGCAGGTGCTGGTGGAGCGACCCGCCGCGGGCGACGTTGAGCGCCTGAAGCCCGCGGCAGATGGCCAGGATCGGCAGGCCGCGGGCGTCGGCGCGGCCCGCAAGCTCGAGCTCGAACGAGTCGAGCTCGGGCTCGGTCGGGCCCGAGCTCGCGGATGGCGGCGCTCGTCGTAGGCGGCGGGGTCCAGGTCGGGCCCGCCCGACAGGCAGATGCCCGCGAACCGGTCCAGGAACGGATCGACCGCATCGAGCTCCAGCGGCGGCATCACCACGGCAGCCCGCCCGCGGCCTCGATCGCGCGGAGGTAGGTGAGGCCGAGCGCCATCTCGCGGCGCGGCGGCTCGCCCTGCGGCGTCTGCTCGACCTGGTCGGCCAGCCGCACCTCGGACGTGGTGACCCCGATGAGCGGCCTCACGCGAGCACCCACGTGTCCTTGCCCCGCCGTCTTGGGAGCTGTTCACGATCATC